>CAVYWI010000023.1:0-504582 GCA_963772235.1 uncultured Alphaproteobacteria bacterium | reverse complement strand
GCTCCATTGTGACAACCCGAGGTTGCCATAATTCCCGATTCCAAAGTGCTGAATTGGCCGGCATTACCTCGATACCCAGGTGAAACGAACCCAACGATGATGATCAAAAAGAAAGTTCCGAATCCCACGGACACCTATGTTGGCGCCCGAGTACGCATGCGCCGGATGATGCTGAAAATGAGTCAGGAAAGCTCGGCGACGGGCTCGATCTGACGTTCCAGCAAATTCAGAAATACCAGAAGGGCACCAACCGGATCGGCGCCAGCCGGTTGCAGGAGATCTCCAATATCCTGCAAGTGCCGGTGTCGTTCTTCTTCGAAGGCGGTCCGCGTCCGGCCGGCCACAATGGCTCGGGCATGGGCGAGGCGCCCTCACCGGCCTACGTGTCGGATTTTCTCGCGACCTCGGACGGGCTCTCGCTCACCAAGGCGTTCATGCGCATCAAGAACGCCAAGCTGCGCCGCAAGATCGTCGAACTGGTCGAGCAGATCGCCGGCTAACGGCGAAAACCGCGCTGCCCTGGAGCAGCGCGGTTTGGCTTGAAGCGAGACAGATCGCGCGTTCGGCGGCCGCGCGATGATTACTTCTTGAGTTTGTGGCCGTTGGCGGCGAAGGCCTTGCCGAACGCCGTGTTCGGCCCGCCGCCCGCCGGATTCACATGACAGCGCCCGCACGGCAGCCCGGTCTGCGCCGCATAGGCCGGCAGGGCCTGCGCTTGATTCGGCGCAAGCGTTACCGCCGCGCCGGCAAGCAAAACGGTCGCCGCGATACCGGCGGCGCCGCACAGAAGTGTCATTATCAGAGCGCTGGAACCAATCTTGTTCCCCATGGTGGCGAATCCTTTCCTTGCGCTGTCGCGCAAGCTGTTTTGTGTCGCCCCCCATCCGCCGCACGGTGCGATCGGCAAGACCGCGGTCCGGCGAATAAACCGCAGCCATAGCAGAGAATCCGCCGCCGGTCACGCCAGCAGCGCGATCAGTTCCCGAACATCCGGCTGCGTCTCGAGCGATCCCACGAAGGCGTGCGCCCGTTCGGCGCGCTCGCGCCCGATCACCGGCGTCGCATTGGCCAGGAACTTGGCGGCGATGGCGGCATCGCTCATCGGGTTATCGGCGGTGCCGCTGGCATGCGCGATATGGACCTCGTGGCGCTTGCCGGCGGCGGTGATCGCCGCATAGGCCTCATCCTTGCGCAGCGTATCGTCCGTCACGGCCTTCACCTTGCGCCGCAACGCCGCCACCGCGGGATCGGTAGCCTTGGCATCGGAATATTGCGCGACGCCGGCGGTGCCGTCGATCAAGGCCACCGCCGCCGAATGCAGCGTGCTGAATTTCGACTGCAGTCCGGTCGACGGCTCGACCACGCCCGTAATCGCCAAAACCAGCGGGTGAACCCGCAGGCTGATCTCGCTCACCGTTGCGGGATCGATCGCATCGCGATCGCGCAGCGCGACAATGGCGTCGATCAAGGGATGCAGCACCACGCCGCAGGCATAGGGCTTGTGCCCGTTGCTTTCGATCATCCAGCCTTGGCCGAGCCCGGCGGTCAGTTGCTCCGGCTCCGCCACGTCGCTGTAGATGCGGCAGAAGCCCTTCTTGCCTTCGATGATTTCCTGCGTCGAGTCGAAGCCGCGCTCGGCCAACAGCGCCGCCAGCACGCCATTGGCGGCGGCCTTGCCGGCGTGAAACGACTTGCACATGGTGCCGCGGTTCTGCTGCATGCCGGCGGATTGCGTCGCGGCAATGCCAAACGTGTAAGTCAGCCGTTGCGTGTCCAGCTTGAGCAGCTTGCCGCTCGCCGCGCCCGCCGCGATGGTGCCGAGCGTGCCGGTCAGGTGCCAGCCGCCTTTGTGATGGCCCGGCGCGGTGCGGCCGGTGCGCACGCCCGCCTCGAAGCCGGTCGCATAGGCCAGCATGAAGTCGGCCCCGCTCACCGCGTTGCGTTCGGCGAGCGCGAACAGCGCGGCCAACACCGGCGAGCTCGTGTGCAATACGACGCCGCCCATATGGGTGTCGTCGTAATCCAGCACGTGCCCCATCTGGCCGTTGGCCAGCGGCGCATCGAGCAGGCCGAGCCGCAGGCCTGCGCCCGAACACGGTCGCCTGCGGCCGGCCCGAAGTTTCCTGCAAGACGGACAAGAGCGTGGTGACGGTCTTGTGGCCGCTGCCGGCGAGCGCGCAGCCGATCCAGTCGAGCACGCCGCGGCGGGCTTCGCTTATTGCGGCGGCGCCAAGATCGCCGAACTGCGCCGCCGCCAAGTGGCCGCACAAGGTCTTGGTCAGCGTTTCCGCATCGGTCTTGAGGTTCTGGTCCATGATTTCCTATTGGGGCTGCACGCCGGCGTCGCGGATGATCTTGGTCCAGCGCACGACTTCCGACTTGATCCGCGCACTGGCCTCCTCCGGCGTATCGCCGATCGGCTCATAGCCGAGCTTTTGGAACTGCGCGATGAGCTGCGGCGACTTCAGCGCCTTGTTTGCCTCGGCATTGAGCTTGGCGATGACGTCCTTCGGCGTGCCGGCCGGCGCCGCCAGCCCGTACCAGCCGACCACCTCGAACCCCGGCAGCGTTTCGGCCACCGCCGGCAGATCGGGCGCCAGCGCCGAACGCTTGGGTGAGGTCACCGCCAGCGCGCGCAGCTTGCCGGCCTTGGCGAGCGGCAAAATGGACACCGCCGGACCGAACATCATCTGGGTCTGGCCGCCGACCAGATCGGTGACCGCCTGCCCGGCGCCTTTGTAGGGCACGTGCACGATGTCGACGCCGGCCTCGCGCTTGAAGAATTCGCCGGCGAGATGCAGCGAGGAGCCGATGCCGGCCGAGCCGTAGCTCAGCTTGCCGGGATTGGCTTTGGCATAGGCGATCAATTCGGCCACCGATTTGGCCGGCACCTGCGGATTCACCGCCAGCACATAGATACCCGACACGGCGGTGATGACGCCGTCGAAACTTTTGACCGGATCGAACGGCAGCTTGCGGTGCAGCGCGGGCATATACGTGAGGCCGCTATGGGCGAGCAGCAGTGTATAGCCGTCCGGCGTCGATTTGGCGGCTTCGTCCATGCCGATGATGCTGCCGCCGCCGCCGTGGTCGTAGACCACGACCGGCTGGCCGAGATTTTCCGACAGCGGGTTGGCCAGCACGCGCGCCACGGTATCCACCGCGCCGCCGGCTGCGAACGGCACGATCAGCCGGATCGGCCGCGACGGAAAGTTGTCCGCCGCCGCGCTGGCAACGCCCAGGCTCAGAAGCGCGCAAAGCAACCAGAAACGTTTCATGGACCGGCTCCGTATTTAGCGTGAGCGCCGCTGGCAAAGCTTTCCGCCGCGCCGCCGCGCTCGCCACGCATCAATCCTGCAGCGCGAAACTATCCGCCCGCGCCCACGGAGGAAATAGCCGGCCGCCTGGCCATGCTTGCCGGCGCATAGCAGACCCGCGGCGCTGCTGCGCAAACGGCTGGCGCATTAGGGCTAACGATTAGGATGAATTTCCGTCTGCAAGGGCAGTCGCGGCGCGGCAATGATAGCAAGGGCGCGCATGAAAAAGGCTCCCTCGCAGATTGCCCGCGCGTTGCGTGCGCTGAAGAACGCGCACAGGCTGGGATTGTTGCGCGGCGTCTTCGTATTGCCGGGGCCGAACGCGTGCGACGCGGCCATCGAACAGTTCAGCGCCGTCTATCCGGGCGACGATCTACCCGATCTGCCGCTGGCCCAATGCACCTGCGAAAACTGCGATTGCAAGTACCACCCCATCGGCAGCGACCAGCTGCGTGTCCTGAACCTGACCGGCGAGCCGCCGTCCAAATCGCGGCATTGATGCCGACCGCCGCATCGGGCCTGCCGCCCGTTGGGGCTTGCGGCCACGGTGCATTTGTCTGATTAATTCGTGCAGGCCGTGTCGCGCACATGCGCTGCGGTAAATTCGACCGGATCGATCATAATCATCTCGGTCGCATTGCTGGAATTTTGTGCCGACGCGAGGATCCAGCTAGCGACGCGACGATAGACCGGAAACGAAAGCCCTTCGATCAGTTCCTCATCCGTCACCAGTTCATACGCGCCGGCCGGAAACGAACGTTCTACGCCTTCTAGTTTGAAAGCGCGGCTGAACGTCAATGTCCTGCGCTTGGTGCGCGTCATCGCGGCATGCCGTAAAGCGAGCGGTTTCGCAAATAGTCCCGAACGTCGGATACCAAGGGGCCGACTGCCTTCACCGCTTCGTTCAATTTGGCGGCGGGCCGGCCGATTTCCCGCACCCAATGCCGCATTTCAGCCGGCGAGTGGACGTCGATACGCTTTGGGTCGGCGGGACCGAGCAATTGGCCGTCATTGTTCTCGATTGTCATCGCAGCAAGGCCGTCACGGCGATTGCGATCACAAGCGGTGCCGGCACGACCACCGGCGGAACGAACCAGGCCAACATTTGTTTCTCCTGCAATAGACCGACCCCTTGCCGAGCAATTCTTGGCGAAGGCGGGAGATATCGTCAGTTTTTCTGCTTGGGGCGGAGCGCCTTGAGGCGCCTCACCTGAAGGAAGGCTGCGCCCAAACGCGCCAAAAGTCGAGGAATATGGGGGCGATGCTGAATATAAGACGGCGCCTCTCGTTAAAATGATGCGGCATCCCCATATAATCCCTGTCCACCTTATTGCAGCGTCAGGCAATGGAGGGAGGCCCTCTTACAGAAAGGCCTGCAATGCGCGCGCCCGAGCTATATCGTGCGAAAGCGGCCGAATACGCTGAATTGGCAAAGATGGCGAACAGCCCCGACGACGCGCGTGAATTCAAGCGGCGCGAAGGCAGTTACACCGCGCTTGCCGATAATGAGCAGTGGCTTGCCGACCATCACGATCAGACGGTGAACGCGGTCGACGCCGGCGGCGCTAAAGAGACAGCTCCGATTCTGATTGGCAATCCAGTCCGGGCGGTCGAGCAATGAAATGGCCAGGCCAGCGACCCTCGATTGCCGTGAATCAGGCGGTAACGTTTCCCAATCTGAGCCGCAGCTACGACGCCACGCGGCGCTCGGTGCACTTCTGGGGCTACGACCGTTCGATGGAAAATTCGTTCTTTGTGACCTGGGACGCGCTCAAACACATTCAGCCGAATCTGCAGCCCGACGAAGCAGGGCTTCTACGGGCCTTCGACAGCAACCGTAAACTGATCTGTGAGATCGCCGCGAAGGTTTATGCCCGCGGCCGAAAAGGCGCCTACAACCTCATCGTCGCCGATTTCTAAACAATCTAGTTTATCTGGCGCGCTGTCCGTGCCGGGCCTTTTTGCTTTGCGACGCTGAATATGCCGGCACCATTCGCGCGAACCTGCCGGCGTTCACGAAGGTCGAGTGATTTTTGCTGTGGACTGATTTGAAATTCATCAGAACCGACACGGCGGTGACGCGTTTTAGCAATGTCGTCCCCCAAGATTTGGACCGCCCAACGCTCTGGATCTTGGTGATGACCGGCAGGAGATCGCGTTCCGCAACGAACGCGGTCTCCTGTTTGCTTGCCCGCGCCTGCTTTTCAGACGGCAAAAATTTCTACGGGCCGCCGCATGAGACGGGCTCTTGCCTGTCCGGTTCCATCATCAGAAACGGCAAGAAAACGCCGCGCGGCTTTCCAAGGCGGAACAATCAATTAGGCGGCCTAAATTTATGGTGGTCTCTTTACCCTTCTACAACAACATCGTGCCTATAATCCGACCGCGCAACATTTTTAGGCTAGCGCCCTTTCTGGGAGAGCCCCGGCCAGTCATCCCGGTCGGGGCTCTTGCCATTGTCCGCCGTCCGCATTGTTGCGGCCGCAGGCGGCAACGGCTGATGGCCAGCACATTAAGCAAACATCCGTAGACCGGCGCTTGGCATTTTCGGCTAATGTCGGCCGCGCGCCTTTAGGGTAGGGCCATGGATTTGCATCTCACCGTTCGGCTCCTCATCGCCGCCATAGCGTTGGCATTCGTTCTGGCACCGATTGTGCGGCGCTGGATGAAAGCACCGTCTTCTGCAGGGGCTTAGGCGAAGACGCAACATTCGCCCAAGGAAGCAACTCGAGGCCGCCGTCGTTGGCGGCCTCTTTCATTTCAAACATGCTGGCGGCGCATTATGCGGCCGCCCCGTAATCAATCCTGCCGCCGGAAAACCGCCGCGCCGGCGGACGCAGATTTGACATTGCCCGCCGTTCGCTTGCGCGCAACTCTGCTACCATGGCGCCGCGTAAGCGGGGCCGGCGACGCCGATACGAATTTCTGGAGCACCGATGATGAACGCTGTCGCTTCCCGGAATATCAAATTCGTCAGCCACAGCGATCAGGGCGGCAGGGGCGACGGCGTGCAGATCATGGTGCACCGCGGCTACGCCTATATCGGTCATGGCTTCAGCAACGGCATTACCGTGCTCGACGTGCGCGACCCGAAGCATCCGAAGCCGGTCAATTTTCTGCCCTGTCCGCCCAATACGCGCGCCTTGCACCTGCAAGTGCATGACGACCTGCTGCTCGCGGTCAACTGCCCCAGCATGTGGACCCTGCAAGTCAGCGAACAGGCCTATTTCGGCGGCTCGCCCGCGGACAGCCTGAAGCAGCAGAAGGCGCAATACACCTCCGGCCTGCGTGTCTACGACATCTCGCGACCGGAGGCGCCGCGCGAAATCGCCTTCATGCCGACCGACGGCGTCGGACCGCATCGCATCTGGTATGTCGGCGGGCGCTATGCCTACGTGTCGATTCATTTCTCCGATTTCAGCGACCATATTCTGGCGATCGTCGACATGTCCGATCCGACCAAGCCCTATGTCGCCGGCAAATGGTGGCTTCCCGGCATGTGGACCGGCGGCGGCGAAACGCCGACTTGGCCGAAGGGCAAACGCTTTGCCTTGCATCATGCCTTGGTTGCCGGCGATCTCGCCTATGCGGCCTGGCGCGACGGCGGCTTCACAATTCTCGACGTTGCCGATCCGGCGCGGCCGAAGCTCGTCAGTTACCGGCAGTACGATCCGCCCTTCGGCGGCGGCACGCATTCGCCGCTGCCTTTGCCCGATCGAAATCTGGCAGTCGTTGCGGACGAGCCGAATGCCGCCAATTGCAAGCTGGGCCTGCGCTACGGCTGGATATTCGACGTGCGCGTGCCGGAAAATCCGGTCAGCATTGCGACCTTGCCGGTTCCCTCGGAAGCCGACTACTGCGCCAAGGGCGGAAATTTCGGCATCCACAATCTTTGGGAAAACCGGCCGGGCGCCTTCCAGAGTTCGCGGTACATTTTCGCGACCTACTACAACGCCGGCGTCCGCGTGTTCGATATCGAGAACGCGTTTCAGCCGCGCGAGGTTGGCTATTTCGTGCCGCCCAATCCGGCGCGCATGTTCGATCCGCGGCCGGATCGGCCGCAAGTGATCCAGTCGGCCGATTGTTTCGTCGACAGGAATGGATTGATGTATCTCACCGACTCGAACGCCGGCTTGAATATTTTGCAGTTTGAAGGGGCTTGAGGCCGCGCGCGCCCTAATCAATCCTCCCGCCGGAAAACCTTCTCCCCGGCACGCTCAGGAAATACCCGACCGCCTGGCCGCCGTCGGCGCCGACCACGCTGCCGGTGGTGTAGCGCGCGTCCTCGCTCGCCAGAAACACCGCCGGCCCGGCGATGTCCTCGCCCGAGCCGACGCGGCCCATCGGCACGCCCTTGCGGCGGCCCTCGTAGATCTCCGCATCGGCATACATCGCCTCGGTGCCGGGCGTGCGGATGTAGCCGGGCGTGATCGCGTTGGCGCGGATGCCGTAGGGCGCCCACTCCATCGCCTGCAGCTTGGTCAGCATGATGAGGCCGGCCTTCACCACCGAATAGGCGCCGGCCCAGTTGTACGGAAACAGCCCGGCGATGGAGGCGATGTTGACGATGACGCCGGACTTCTGCGCGATCATGTGCTTGGCGCAGGCCTGGCTGACGAGGAACGCGCCCTTCAGCCCGATGTTCATGGTGGTGTCCCAGGCCGCTTCCGGCAGCGCTTCCAGTTTGCCCGGGACGATCTTCATCGCGTTGTTGACGAGGATGTCGATGCGGCCGAACTCCTCGATCACGGTCATCGACCATGCGCGCGATGTCGGCGGACTTGGCGACGTCGGCGACGACGGCGAGGCTCTTTGAGCCAAGGGCTGCGGCCTCCTTGGCGGTGGCCTCGGCGGTGGCCGGATCGACGTCGTTGATCACGACGTGGGCGCCCTCGCGGGCATAGGCGAGCGCGATGTCGCGGCCGATGCCGCGCCCCGCCCCGGTGATGAGCGCCACTTTGTCCTTCAGTCGCACGGAATTCTCCCCTGAATTGCATTTTTCTTCGGAAAAACAACGCTAAAGCGGCGGGACAAGCGCGACAAGGGGCCCTTCGCCCCTCGAAATTGCCATCCGCGAGTGCCATCTTCGGGCTGAAAGAATCACATGGCTGAGCCCAAACGCAGCGTCGAGCTGAACCCCACGCCCGTTCCCGGCGGCATAGCGGCGCGCGCCCTCGGCACGCGCGGCGCGGCCTATTTGGCCGATCTGAACCCGGAGCAGCGGGAAGCAGTCGAGACGCTGGACGGCCCGGTGCTGGTGCTGGCCGGCGCGGGAACCGGGAAAACGCGCGTTCTGACGACGCGGATCGCCCACATCCTCAATCTCGGCCGCGCGCGGCCCGGCGACATCCTGGCGGTGACCTTCACCAACAAGGCGGCGCGCGAGATGAAGCTGCGCGTCGGCCAGATGGTCGGGCAGATCGTCGAGGGCATGCCGTGGCTCGGCACTTTCCACTCGATCGGCGTGAAAATCCTGCGCCGCCACGCGGAAATGATCGGTTTGAAGTCGAATTTCACGATTCTGGACGTCGACGACCAGATCCGCGTCATCAAACAGATCCTGGAAGCCGAGAAGCTCGACGAGAAACGATGGCCGGCGCGGGTGTTCGCCATGATCCTCGACGGCTGGAAGAACCGCGGCCTGACGCCGGACCAAGTGCCGGCGGGCGAAGCGGCCGGCTTCGCCAACGGCAAGGGCAAGAAGCTCTACGTCGCCTATCAGGAGCGGCTGAAGACGCTGAACGCCGCCGACTTCGGCGATCTTCTGCTGGAGAATATCCGCCTGTTCCGCACATCTCCGGAAATTCTGCGCCAGTACCAGCAGCGCTTCAAATACATCCTGGTCGACGAGTACCAAGACACCAACGTGGCGCAGTATTTGTGGCTGCGGTTGTTGGCGCAGCCGAGTCGGCCTCCACCGCTCGTCATTCCGGGACGCCGCGAAGGGCGCGGACCCGGAATCCAGGGCTGACGGCACGGCGGAGCAAGTGGCCCTGGATCGGGTCGCGCCTCGGCTCGCCCGGCCTGACGAGCGAATCGGCGCGCCCCGGAAGCGTGACTCGACAGAAGAGAGGCGCGAGGCGCAGAAAAGAAAAACATCTGCTGCGTCGGCGATGACGACCAGTCGATTTATGGCTGGCGCGGCGCCGAGGTCGATAACATTCTGCGCTTCGACCATGATTTTCCCGGCGCCAAGGTCATCCGGCTGGAACGGAACTACCGCAGCACCGGACACATCCTGGCGGCCGCCTCGCACCTGATCGCGCACAACGAAGGCCGCCTCGGCAAGACGTTGCGCACCGAAGACGTGCCGGGCGAGAAGGTGCAGGTCACCGGCGGCTGGGACTCGGAGGAAGAAGCCCGCAGCGTCGGCGAGGAGATCGAGCAGCTGCAGCGCGCGGCGCGCGAGCGCGGCGAGGACCATCCGCTCGACGAGATCGCCATTCTGGTGCGCGCCTCGTTCCAGATGCGCGAATTCGAAGACCGCTTCATCCAGCTCGGCCTGCCCTACCGCGTCATCGGCGGACCGCGCTTTTACGAGCGCGCCGAAATCCGCGACGCGCTGGCCTACCTGCGCGTGATCGCGCAGCCGGCCGACGATCTTGCCTTCGAGCGCATCGTCAACGTGCCCAAGCGCGGCCTCGGCGACGCCACCGTGCAGATGCTGCACGATTACGCCCGCAAACAGCGCATTCCGCTCACCGAAGCGGCCGCCACGCTCAGCGCCACCGACGAGATGAAGCCGAAGCCGCGCCTCGCGCTGCGCGCGCTGATGGCGAGCTTCGAGCGCTGGCGCGCGCGCAAGGATTCGATGCCGCACACCGAACTGGCCGAGATCGTGCTCGACGAGTCGGGCTACACCGAGATGTGGCAGAACGACAAAAGCGCCGACGCCGCCGGCCGCCTGGAAAACCTCAAGGAGCTGGTGCGCTCCATGCAGGATTTCGAGAACCTCGCCGGCTTCCTCGAGCACATCTCGCTGGTGATGGACCGCGACAGCGCCGAGGGCGAGCAGGCGGTCAACATCATGACGCTGCACTCGGCCAAGGGGCTGGAATTCGACACCGTGTTCCTGCCCGGCTGGGAGGAAGGCCTGTTCCCGCATCAACGCTCGCTCGACGAGAGCGGCCGCGCCGGGCTGGAGGAGGAGCGCCGCCTCGCCCATGTCGGCCTGACGCGCGCGCGCAAGCGCGCCAAGATCTATTTCGCCACCAACCGGCGCATCCACGGCATGTGGACCTCGACCATGCCGTCGCGCTTCCTCGACGAATTGCCGGAGGCGGACGTCGAGGTGAAGGAGCCGGCGGGCGGCTCGGGCGGCTTCGGCATGTCGGGCTACGGCGCCTCGCGCTTCGACGAGACGAATTCCTTCGGCTCGAACTACACCACGCCCGGCTGGCAGCGCGCGCAGGCGCGCAAAGGGCAAGGTGGATTTCAGCGAAGACGGAAAGCCGCGCTACGTGCCGGACGGGGTGTTCAATCAGGACGAGGAATTTGCCGAGCGGCGGGTTCAGCGAAAACGGCCAGCCGCGTTATGTGCCGGACGGAGTGTTCGACAGATGAGGCTGTCGCGCGCACGACGCCTCCCCGACCTCTTCACCTCCCCCTGCGGGGGAGGTCGGCCGCCGCAGGCGGCCGGGAGGGGGTGCTTCGTCCGGCGCGAACGCGCGCCTCTCACCATCGAAGGCGAACTGATCGCCAAATCCACCGGCGCCGCGTCATCCTTCGCGGTCGGCGAGCGCGTGTTTCACCAGAAATTCGGCAACGGCAACGTCACCGCCGTGGACGGCAACAAGCTGACCATCCATTTCGACAAGGCGGGCGAAAAGCGGGTGGTGGATAGTTTTGTGGAGAGGGTGTGAGGCTCATTCCTACTGCACGCGCAACGCGGCGGCCATGCCGCTAGATTCGCATCATACTTTATGCGAACCTACGAGGCATATAACATGCTCCGCGACAGCCGTGATATCATCCGCCGGTTGCTACAGGACGGCTTCGAGCAGGTGTCGGTGCGCGGTTCGCACCACAAATTCGTCCATCGGGCGAAGCATCTTATAGTGATCGTGCCGCACCCGAAGCGGGACTTGCCGCGAGGCACCGTGCGTAGCATCTATAAGCAGGCGGGCTGGCCAAAGGACTGACCGATGCCGCATTACATCGCCCTGATCCACAAGGAAGCCGACAGCAGTTACGGCGTGTCGTTTCCCGACGTGCCGGGCGTGATCGCGGCGGGCGACTCGATCGACGAGGCGATGCAGCGGGCGTCCGAGGCGCTGGAATTCGCCGCCGAGGATTGGGAAAACCGCGACGGCAGCAAGGGCTTCCCCTCCCCGCGCACCATCGACGAATTGCGCGCCGACCCGGAATTTCAGGAGAACGCGGCTGACGCCGTCATCGCCGCCGTGCCGTTCCGCGCCAAGGCGGAAGCTGCCGAGTAGCCGGCAACGTCACCGCCGTGGACGGCAACAAGCTGACCATCCATTTCGACAAGGCGGGCGAGAAGCGCGTGGTGGATAGTTTTGTGGAGCGGGTGTGAGCCGTTCCAAGTCAAACTGCCCCGGCCACTGATGTTCCAAACTTTTTTGCAATCGCAGAACACAATTTTTCTAAGTGGGCGATCGGCGCTTTTTTATACACGCGGTCAAGTGTTGCTTCGAGAACCATTGGATTCTTTCGAAGTCTATCGATCGTCCAGCCAAACTCGACGCATACCTTTGCTTTCTCAGCTTCCCAATCCGTCACATTTTCACAAATTGCGGACTGTAAGCATTCCCTCCAGACACAAAGCCTATCTTGGAAGACGTGGTCGTCAATTACACCTTTCTCACCTACGCCTGCATACGCCATCACTGAAAATATCGTCCTATTTAGAGTAATATTCTCTGCCTCGCCTTGCGCTCGGCGGCGCGGCGCTCCGCCCGCGACCTCACTCTGCCCAAGACCACCGCCGATGCGCTCAAGAGCGCCTGCGACAAGGCCGGCGGCAAATTCTCGCAGGGCGACAAGCTTTATGGCTGCGGCACCGATTGCGCCGGCAAGCCGGGCACCGATTGCACCGTCACCTGCATGACCGGCAAGCGATGCACCGCGCAGGTGATCGGCGGTCGGCGGCCGCGCTCGGTGCGCTGCCGAAGCGGGCGCGTGAAGCCGACGACGGTGTCGTCGTTCCGCCTCTCCCACAGGGAGGGTCGCCCGCCAAGCCGCACGACGCGGGCGGGTGAGGGGTTCACTCGAAGTTCGGACCCCCTGCACCCCGCTCCTCACCATGAGGCCGAGAGAGAGGAAGGGGCCCACTCACGACAAGAGGCCGCCGACCGGGCGGCGCGCACGCTGATTCGAATGTCCGCTGGCCAATTTCAGCCGCGAGCCCCCTTCCTGCACCGTGAGCTGTCGTCTATGAGGGAATTTGCCGCCGAAACGGGCCGATAGTCCCCAGGAACGAATTGGCGTATTCAGAAGTTGCGATCCGGCACGCGATTCGACGTGAAGCGCACACAGGCATTCCAACCGGGCAATCCAACTGAGTTTGGCATGGTCCATCGATTGACGACGGCGCAATCCACCGTGGCGATCTGCCGTTGGCGGCCTCCCGTCCTGGCGACGCTCGCGGCGATGGCCGCGCTGACGGCCTTGAGCCCCGGCACGGTCCCACAGGCGCGCGCCGCGCAAATCAAAGCGGAGACGGCGCCGCGGATGGCCGACGAGCCGATCATGGCGATCGTGTCGATCAGCACTCAGAAGGTCACCTTCTACGACGCCGACGGCTGGATCTATCGCGCGCCGGTGTCGACCGGCATCAAGGGACGCGAGACGCCGGCCGGCGTCTTCGCCCTCATCGAGAAGGACAAGGACCACCACTCGACCATGTACGACGATGCCTGGATGCCGAACATGGAGCGCATCACCTGGAACGGCATCGCGCTGCACGGCGGACCGCTGCCCGGCTATGCGGCCTCGCACGGCTGCATCAGGATGCCCTACGGCTTTGCCGAGAAGCTGTTCGACAAAACGCAGATCGGGATGCGGGTGATCATCGCGCCGAACGACCCGGCTCCGGTCGCGTTTTCCCACCCGGCGCTGCTTCAGCCGAACGCGGCGGCCATCGCGGCCGCTCCGGCGCGCGCCGAGACGCTTGCCGCTGAGGCCGCCGAGGCCGTCAAGGCCGCCGCCGCGGCGAAGAAAGCCGCCGTGACGGCGGCGCGCGAGACGAAATCGCTCGCGACGTCGCTGCGCAGGCTGGAGCAGCTCAAGCGGAGCGCCGACGTAGCGCTCGACGTCCGCCGACAAAGCGCTCGACAAGGCGCTTGCTTCGGCGAAGACGGACCAGGCCAAGGCGCAGGCCGAGGAGCGCAAGCAGAAGGCCGCCGCCAAGGCCGCGGAACTGGCGACGCAGCTCGACACGGCAAAAGCCGACGCGACGTCCAAACGCGACGCCGCCGCCGCCGCAAAGGACGCCGCCAAGGCGGCCGACACCAAGAAGGCCGCAGCCGTCAAGGCGGCGACCGAGGCCAAGCTCGCGCTCGAGCCGGTGTCGATCTACATCAGCCGCGCCACGCAGAAGCTTTACGTGCGGCGCAACACGCATAAGCGGTGGCCGGACGGCGGCGAGGTGTTCGATGCGAGCATCGAGGTCCCGGTCACGATCCGCGATCCCGACCGGCCGATCGGCACGCATGTGTTCACGGCGATGGCGCGCGACGGCGCTGCCTTACGCTGGACCGTCGTCAGCATCGACGAGGGCGACGACGCCAAGGACGCGCTCGACCGCATCACCATCCCGCAGGATGTGCTCGCTTCGCTCGCGCCGACGGCAGCGCCGCGGTCCTCGATCATCGTCTCGGACGAGCCGCTGAGCAAGGAGACCAACTACCGCACCGAGTTTGTCGCGGTGCTGAGCAATCAGCCGCAAGGCGGCTTTATCACGCGCCAGGTGACGCCTCCCGACGACCGCATTGCAGACGGCAACGGCTGGGGCGACGGCGGCTTCCCGTTTTTCGGGCGTAACTGGAACTCGCAAACCCGGCGCGACGACTATCGTCCAGTGCAACGGGGCTGGTGGCGGTAAGACGCGGCGGCGGTATTGGTTTCCCTGTAACGCCTACCGCGTGCGCTCTCGGCTGCACCTTGCGCAGCACGTCAAAGATCACCGCCGTCGACCAGCCGAACAGCAGCACGCCGTTCATCGCTGCGAACGGGCCGAGCGCGCGCCAGTGCTCGACCGGCAGGATGTCGCCATAGCCGAGCGTGGTGTAAGTTGACGAAGGCGAGGTAGAGGGCGTCGGCCGGCTTGGCGGTGACGCCGAGCGCGATGTAGAAGCGCTGCCTCTTACTTCTTTTCCAACAACAGCTGCCCCCGCTGCCCCACCACGCGCTGCACCGCGCGGGCGAAGCGCGCCAAGAGCCAGGGCAGCGTCACCTCCAGCCGCACCGCGCCGTCGTAGACGTCGATGACACCGTGCGCGCGCTGGCCGAGCGCGGAAGCGGCAAAGCTCAGCCGGTCGCCCTCCCAGGCGTCGTTGTCGATGCGCAAGAGATAGGCGAACTCGGTCTTGGCGCGGGCGATGCCGTCCTTGATGCGGCGCAGCGCCTCATCCTTGCCGAGACGGTGGGGGATGACGACGATCAAAGGCTCGGTCATGGCCCCGATATGGCGATTGCGCGCGCCCGCGGAAAGGCCTGCGCAAGGCGGCCGGGAGACTTAGGCCAAGCGCACAGTCCTGCTCCGCTGCCTGTCGCCCGCCACCGCCGCGTAACGTTAATGCCGGCGAGGCCGCTGGCCGCGACAATTGCGCCATTTCAGCGCTCGAAACGGCAAAACGCCTAGCGCGCTACCGCCCGCGCCGGCCTTGCCATGTTCTCGCCATCTTGGCCGTCCCTACAGCGGGTCAACAGCCATTCATGACGGGGACAATTTCAATGAAGACTATTGGCATCGGGCTGCTCGCCAGCCTGCTCACCCTTACTGCGGCGAACGCGGCGGGATGGGGCTCGATTCATAAATACGTCAAGCCGTCCGGCAAATGCGCCGGACAGGAAGTGCTGGCAAGCTATTACTGGACGGGGCGGCACACCGCCAGCGGCGAACGCTTCGACCCGAACGGCAACACGGCGGCCGCGCGCACCTGGCCGCTCGGCACCCGGCTCACCGTGATCAATCCCAACAACGGCCGTTCCGTCACCGTGCGCATCAACGACACCGGACCTTATGGCATCGCCTACCGCAAGGGCGCCCGGCTCGATCTGGCGCGCGGCGCCGCGCGGCGGCTCGGCATGCAAGGGTCGCAATACGTCTGCGTGGCGTGACGTTACGCACGCGGCGAACGCGGGAGCGCATCACGTTGAATCGTCATGGCCGGGCTCGTCCCGGCCATCCACGTCTTTGGCCTTGCAGCACTTTAAGACGTGGATGCCCGCGACAAGCGCGGGCATGACGGTGAAATGTTCAAACACTTGGCAAAAGACCAAAGGCCGCCCACCGGGCGGCCTCGCGTTTTTCAATCGATGGCTCGTCGCGCGAAGTGCTCTTTTGCGCGTGATCACGCGCCTCGCGCGCTAAGTCAACTCACCGACAAGGCCCGTAATAGCCATAGCCGCGGGTGCTGTCGGTTTCGATCCAGCAGCCGCCGCCGCGATAAACGCGGGGCACCGGCGCGACATAGACCGGCGCGGGCTCGTAGGCATAAGGCCCGCCGTAGTAGCCCGGTCCATAGTAGGCGCCCGGACCGTAGTACCCGGGTGAGCCGTAGTAGTAGCCGTCACCATAGTAGCCTTGCTGAGCGGCAATGCCGCCGAGGATGGCGCCGGCGGCAAGCCCGCCGATGATGCCGGCGGCGACGCCGCCACCACCGTGACCGTAGTGTCCGTGTCCGCGCCAGCGCGCGTCGGCTTGTTGTGGCGCAGCGACCGACGGCGAACGTCAGCGCCGCGGCGGCTGCAAGTGCTGTCAGAGTTTTGTGCATGAGTCACCTCTAAGGGGGGAAAGAGGGATTAGGCAGCGTAAAGAGGCTGCCTTTGGCGCGCATTGACCTGGGTCAACGTGATGAAGATTTGGTTTAGGCGGTAACGTCACCGCCACGGAAGGCTAACCGAGCTCGCTATCCATTTGTTCCCGCACCGCGCGCCTTTTGCATAAAATTTGCCGATTTTTTTTGCGGTACGGCTTTACTCCGACTTTAAACGCAATGCCGTAGAAATTGACTCGGATGCGATTTCATTTGTCGGAGTGTTTTATGCCGATAAAGCAAAACTCGTCATCGACCGGAAACTGCTCCGGGCTTGGGCTCTCGCCGCGCGACCACGGCGCCATCGCCTCGGCCATCGCGCCGCTGATGGTGATCTTCGTCAACGTCGCCGCGCCGCGGCCCGCCAACGCGCAATGCGCCAAGGACAATAAAGCCGAGCGCGCCGCGTTCCATGCGCCGCAGCGCGCGAGCCTGACGCTCGCCGATGGCGCGCTGCCGCCGGTGATCCGGCTCGCCGCGCGCGACGTGCGCCATGACGCGTGGCGCGGCGCCGGCGCGACGCCGAAGCTGCAGGCGGTGCTGGCGGCGCTGCGCCCGGCGCCGACCCATCCGGCGCCGCCGCTGATGCGCGAGCCGATCGTCGGCATCGCCTCGACCTACAATCCCTGCTGTCCGGGCATGCCGGTGGAAGACGCCGAGACGGCGTCGGGCGAAACCTACGACGCCGACGGCTGGACCGCGGCGATCCAGATCGGCCTGCGCGGCCGCTTCGGCGGCGTGCGCTACGGCACGAGCTACCGCGCCGCCTACGCGCTGGTCGAGAGCGAGGCCAAGCGGGTCATCGTCAGGATCAACGACGTCGGGCCGCTGGCGCCCGGCCGCGTCATCGACTTGAACGAGCGGGCGATGCGCTATTTCGATGCGTCGCTCGAACGCGGGCTGTTGGCGGACGTGCGCATCACGCCGCTCGACGGCAGCCACTGGACGCCGGGGCCGGTGGACGGCGACGGTGCGGCTGCGGTGGCCGAAGTGCATAAGCCGCCGGAGCGGCCAATGCGCGAAGAGCCGGTGCGCGAGCAGGTGGCGATCAATTTGCATTGAGGCGGTAGGCGGCGAACTTTCCGGCCCGGCGCGCTGTGCTAGGCTCGGCGCCTCTCGTCTTGCCGGAGCTTGACCTTATGCCTCGCCGTGTCGCCGCGACGCTCGCGCTTTTTGTTGCCGCCGTGGCCTGCGCCGCGCCGGCGCGCGCCTTCGATCTCAATGCCTTCCGCGCCCAGCATCACCTGCCGCCGCTCAGCCTTAGTTCGACGCTCGCAGGCCTGGCCTACGAGCAGGCGCACAGCATGGCGGGCCGCAACCATCTCGATCACAACGGCTTCAAGCAGCGCGTCGCCTTCTCGGGCGGCATGCACGCCGAGAACGTGGCCTGGGGCTGCGACACGGAAGATTGCGCCTTCCGGATGTGGGCGCGCTCGGCCGGCCACCGCCGCAACATGCTGCTGCGCAACGTGTCGGCCTACGGCATCGCCTCGGCCACCGCGCCGAACGGCCGGACCTATTGGGCGCTTGAACTCGGCAACTAGGCCGGCCGTTTTTTTATTTGGCCCGTATCGGCCAAGGCCGACATGGGCGCGGCCGGACCTACTGGGCGCTGGAACTGGAGAATTGAACTCTTCCCTCGCGCCGCGGAATGGCGAAGGGTGTGCTATCCTCCCCGCATGCTCAAACGCGAGAATTTCCCCGTCGCCAAGATCTACGTGCCCACCGAGCGGCGCAAGACGCGCGATCAAAAGCGCGTCGACGAGATCGCCGAAAGCATGCTCCAGGACGGCCAGCAGACGCCGATCAAGGTGCGCGCCGACGGCGACCGGTTCGTGCTGATCGAGGGCCTGCACCGGCTGGAAGCCGCCAAGGCGCTGGGCGAGACCACCATCGTCGGCTTCCGGGTGGATGCGCGGAAGCATTGACGACAATGTAATTACGGTGCGCTGGGAACCTGATAGACTGGCTGCGGGTTGGGCTCGGGAGGTCCACCATGCATTTCCGCCTTGCTGCCGCTCTCGCTGCGCTCACCGCGCTCGCCTTCGCCGCGCCGGCGCGCGCCGACCTGCTGATCCAGATCGACAAGGCCGCCCAGCAGATGACCGTCAGCGCCGACGGCGAACTGCTCTACACCTGGCCGGTGTCGACCGGGCGCGCCGGCTACGACACGCCGAACGGCGCCTTCAACCCGTTCCGCATGGACCGCGACCACCACAGCGAGGAGTGGGACGACGCGCCGATGCCCTATTCGATGTTCTTCACCAAGCAGGGCCACGCCATCCACGGCACCTACGAGGTGCGCCATCTCGGCCAGCCGGTGTCGCACGGCTGCGTGCGGCTGTCGGTGAAGAACGCGTCGATCCTGTGGGGCCTGGTCAAGCAGCACAAGATGGCCAACACCATGGTGGTGCTCACCGGCGAGATCCCCGGCGGGGCCGGCGCGGCGATCGCGCACGCGGCGCCGCGGCAGCGTCAGGACGTCGATCAGGACGACCAGTTCGCGTCCGTGCCGGAGCGGCGGACTTTTACGCGCGGCTACTATGCCCCGCCGCCCTATTTCGCCCGCGAGCGGCCGTATTATTACGCGCCCCCGCGCGGCTTCTTCCCGTTCGGCCGGTGAGGTCTTTGCCCTAGATCAAGGCGAAAGCCCGGAACCTGTGCTGGCGTGATGCATTGTTTTTCGCCAGCACGGGAGACTGCCATGCCGACATCCCGCCAACGCCCTGCGCGACAGCGCGGACATCACCGGCGCGCCAAGCCGGGCGCGCGCGGCGGCGGCAAGTTCTTCCATATCCAGGTGCGGCCGCGCACCGACTTCGTCACCTTCCGCAATCAGGACGTCGGCGGCCGCGGCGGCATCGAGCGCGTCGCCGGCCGGCGCGCCAACGGCTCCTGGGACACGCAGAAATGGCTGGTCGGAAAATCGGAGGCGCATATCGACGGCCGTAAGCTCGTGGCCGACAGCCTGGCGGCGGAAAAGGTGCTCGGCCAGCTCGGCTCGGTGCCGCGCCATCTCGGCGGCGACCGCTTCATCGCCAAGCCGCGCCGCAACATTCCGGAGGACGAGAAGCCGACGCCGGCGATGCGGCGCGCGCAGCTCGCCAACATCAATAAGGCGCAAGCCGCGGTGCGCAAGCGGCGGCGGGCAAAGGCATGATTCGGAAACTCTCGCGGGGCAAATACCGGCTCTATTCGCGTAAAGTAAATCCGCGCACCGGCAAGCGGCGCAATCTCGGCACCTTCACCTCGCGCAAGGCGGCGGTGCAACACGAGCGCGACATTCAGTATTTCAAGCGGCACTGACGTCCGGCACGCGCGCTAAAACGGACATTGCTGTGACATAGCCCAATGTCTGCCTTTCACCCAAGGCGGACATGCACGCGCTCCGGATCAGTCGCACTGAATCATGACCCCGTTCGGGAGGATGGCCCGAGACGCAGAGATGGAAAAGGCAAAGGCGATGCCCTTGCCGTATCATTGCTTTTTTTTGCTTGCGCCCGAGGTCGTTACCTTCGTCCCGCCATTCCGCTTGGCCGCAAGGTCACCACAATTTGTTGGGTCGGTTGCACAGTTGCCGCAAACGGACCCCGTGCACTTAATATCGGTGCCGCCGACTTCGCCGGCTTTCTTCAGGTTACCTTGCAGTTGTATTTGTAGGCGGCTGCCTGTCGTGCAGTTTTTGCCCCCCGCCTTGCAATTAATCAGCGAGACGGCGCCTCCGGCAGAATGGTGCGCGACCGGCTGGATCGAGACCGCCAACGCGCGGTCCGCGCTTGCGCCAATGAGAACGCTTGTCGACGCGACAAGTGCGAAAAAGAAAACCCCTAGTCTCGGCATCTCATTCCTCCTGTGCATGGTGTGGGCGCCGGTGGATGTGGTACGGCGGCGGGCGCCCCGCCGCTTATCGGAGAATGGCCCGATGACTGAGCGCTGATCCTTATTTCGGGTGAAGCGTAGGGTTGCCCGGTCCGCGATGAATGGGATCGCCGCCGCTCGTGGCACCCGGAGGTGGCGCGACCGCGCAGGGGCCATAAGTCTTGTGACCGCATCCCCTGGGACGACGCACGATGGAGCCACCCGCCGGAGTGACGCCCTGGGCGGCAGATTTTCCGGACGTCTTCACCTGACCAGCACTGCCGCCCTTGGCGAAGGCCTCGACGCCGACCGTGACCAACCCGAACGATATCGCGAGGGTCAAAGCCGTTTTCGACAATGTCGTCATCGCTGTTTCCTTGATCTGTTTCCGGTCAGTCGCACTGAATCATGACACCGTTCGGACCCTTATGGGGTCCGCGGCAGGGAGGCTGGGTGTGTCCGGGCCGAGGCGGCGAACGAACCGTTATGCAGTGGTGGGGGTAACAAATAGTGGTTTTGCTCTGGCGGCCGCCGGAGCCTGCGGGAGCGACAGATTTGCCGGACGTCTTCACCTGACTGGGACCCAAAGTCTTTGCGACGACGTTGCTATGGCTCAAGGTCAGCGCCGCTGAGATTGCGAGAAGCAAAACCGCTTTCGACGCCCCCGTCATAGGCTGTTCCTCTTGTTTGCGGCCGAGAACGCGCGCGCCGTCCGATGCGCCAACCTCCAGCGCTATCTTTTCTGTCTTGTCCGAATCTGTGGGGGCGGTGGGGTTGGCGAGTTCGGATTCGAAACCGTTGTCGGCGGGTGCTTTAACTTGCCGGGATTAACTTTACGGGGCGGGGGATTAGGCGGGTTTGGCCTTCCTATGGACTGCGGATTTTTACCCGAGTACCAATACTTGTCGCATTGCGCCAAACACTTAGTCCACTTTGTACCTGGGACGTTATTGTGGCTGTCACAATATATTTGACATTTTGTATGTCCAGATTCGCATACGTTGTTACAATTCTCAATCGCCCACGCCTCGGTGAAGAATCCAAACGAACCAAGAAATGCAATCGACAGAAACGTGGGTGAGAGAATCGCTGGAAATTTGGTTGTCCATGGTTTGATCATCAAGCTAGCTCCCTGGTTGTCGCGTTAGGTCGGCCAGTTTGATTTTTGTTCAGGCCTCTGCCGCAAAACGGCAGCAGCGCTTAAGCCTAACGGAGCCTATCGGGGCACCGCGTCCCCCGATTGGGGGAGATCAAAATTCACGTGTGACGGGAATGTGTGGAACTCGCCGACCCGGAGGGATCAGCCCAGCAGCGGGCTGGCGTAGCCGGCAAAGAGCTTGACCAGATCGGCCTGCCGGTGCGCGCCGGTCTTCTCATAAAGACGCTTGAGATGGGTTTTGACCGTGCTCTCGCCGATGCCGAGTGTCTCGGCGACCTGCGGCGCACCGCCGACCTCGACGATGGCCAGCAGGACGCGCACCTCCATCGCAGTCAACCGGTATGTCTTGGCGATCGCCTCCGGCGGAGAGTGCGTGGCTAAAGCGGCTTTCTGCACGAACAGGACAGCCCCCGCCGCAAGACTCACGCCGGTGCTGCGGCGCGCGCCCGACGAGAGCGGCAGGACATGAGCGACAAAGTGCTCGCCGTCACGCGCGACCAGCGGCACGGCCACGCCCCTGACGCCAATCGCGGCGTCGCCGGAAGCGGCAGCCAGAAAAATGTCCCGCAACGCGCGGTTGACGTCCGGATCGCTCGCAGTGAGTCGGCCGAGCGGCGCGCGCAAGACGTCGCCGTTGGCAATCAAGGCCTGGCCCGCGGCGTTGGCGTGGATAACGCGGCCGTTCGAATCCACGAACAACATGCCCGCGCTCAGCCCGTCGAGCGCGTCGGCGAACGTGGCGGCTTGCGCCGTTTTGAACTCGATGAGCTTTGCGATCAGCACGGCACGGCGAAGATGAGGAACCAGGAGCCGCAGGCGCTCGCGCGCCGGCTCATCGGCGAGACCTTCGCGCTCATGGCGAAACAAAGAGAACCCTGCGTGGCCTTCGGGCGTTCTGTCGAGATAGACACAGACGTTGTCGATCCAGCCCTGCGGCCGGATACACTCCTTATAGAAACGCGATTGCAGAAACTCGGCATGCGACATGACCGTCGACGTACTGAAGACTTCCCCGACGTCGAGCACGAAATAGGTGCCGAACATGGGATCGATCGTCATGTATTTCTCGAGATAGAGCTGGCGGAAATCAGGGTCGGTGCCGAACTCGTAGAATACGTTCCCGCTCCTTCGCACCGAATCTTGCGCGAACAAGCCGCCCGCCGATGCACCGACAAAGGCTCCGATCCTGGGCAGAATGACGTTCCAGGAATTGGGATTTAGCGCGGCATCGTAAATGCCGCCGATCAGCTGGAGTAACGTTGCGTCCGGTTCCATATGCAGGCGCCCCCCACAGGCATTCGGCCGGAACCCTATCATACTACCGACGCAAATGGTGGGCTCAACTTAAGATCATTGCATGCTGGGCCGCCTCAGTTGGCGGCCGCGTTCGTTTATTCGCGCTGACGATAGGCCGCTCTTGGCCAGAACCGGACATAAGAAAAGCCGCCCGCGCCTCCCCAGCGACTTCAGCGGTGCAGAAGCACGAACGCGAAGTGCAGTACTTCAAGCGGCACTGACGCCGCTCTTCGGATCAAGCCATCACGAGTGTGAGAGGCGGCTGCTGTTGGCGTGCACGCAGCGGCGCAGCGGCGCATAGGCGCGTTCGGCGGCGACCGTTATCCCTTCGCCGGCAAACAACGCATTGGCAAGCGCCACTTCGGCATCCGCGAAGGCCTCGATCTTTTCGGTGATCATCAGGCGCGCTTCCACATCCGCCCCCGGCCCGCCTTGCGCGAAGCACATGAGACGCATCGAGATGACGCCCTGCACCTCGCATGCAAACCGCACGGACTCGATCCAGGCATTCATTGATTCGAGCACGATAGCCTCCGCTCGATCGACCGGCCGCGCGAAGCGCGGCGGCAACTTCGAACGAAACTATCGCGCAAGATTTACAAGGATCGTTTAGACTATTAATTAAAACTGTTGGCACTAGGCTAACCGGCCGTAGGCGTTTCACCCGCGGCCGGGCCTGCCTCACTCCTTGAGCGACATCCCGGATTCCTTGACCAGGCCGCCCCATTTCTCGAATTCGGCGCGCATGTAACTACCGAACCGCTCGGGCGTGCCGCCCTCGACATAGAGGCCCTGCACGGCGAGCTTGTCCTTGACGTCGGGCGTCGCCAGCGCCTTGCCGATTTCCTTATTGAGCTTGTCGATGATCGAGTGCGGCGTGCCCTTCGGCACTTCGAAGCCGAACCATGTCACCGATTCGAATTTCGGCAAGCCGCTTTCGGCGATGGTCGGCACGTCGGGCAACAGCGGCGAGCGCTTGCTGCTGGTGATGCCGAGCGCGCGCACGCGTCCCGCCTTGATGTGCGGCAGCGCGGTCGAGGCGATGGGGCCGCGTAATCGCGGCACCTTCACCTCACGCCAGGCCGCCGAGCGGCACGTGCGCGAAGTGAAGTACTTCAGGCGGCACTGCGCGCCGCCACAGCCGTCTGCTCATACAGTTTGCGCATCTGCTGGCGCGCGTAAAACAGACGCGTTTTGACCGTGTTGGTCGGCACGCCGATGATCTCGGCCACCTCGTTCACCGATTTCTCATGGTAGTACACGAGGTCGATAACCTCGCGATGCTTGGCGGACAACTTGGTCAGGCATCCGCGCAACACGGCACCGGTGTCCTTCTTTTCGAGCGCAACCTGAGAATCGTTCGCCTGATCGACGATCTCTTGCACCCCGGCGTCCTCGAGCGGCTCGTCCTGCCGCTGCTGCATTACGGAGATCGCCTTGTAGCGCGCGATCGCCAGCACCCAGGTCGAGACCTTGCTGCGGTACTCGAAGCGGCCGGCCTGCCGCCACACGACGAAAAACACTTCGCTGACGACATCCTCGGCTTTCGACGCGTCGCGGATGAGCCGCAACACGAACCGGTACACCTGGACATTGTAGCGGTCGTAGAACGCCCGCATTGCCGACCGATCGCCAGCGGCGATACTGGTCAGCAGATCGCGGTCCGACTGTACCCGCTTTGCCGCTGGATGGCGGACGACGACGCCTTTTGTCTCAACATATGCTGTTTGCACGAATCCACTCCGAGACTGCCTTTTCCCCGCCTGTCGTCTTGTTGTGGCGGCACCGTACCGAGGCCTCTGAATTGGGCGTGTGAAGCAGCTCACAATGGGCGACGATTTGCCGGCAACGAGGGGCGGCCGGCCGTCAACCGTCTGACTTGCGTTTACCCATGGTGGGCAACGCCGAGGGCTTCCTCGCCGCGGTCGAGAATGAGCGGCACGATCAGATCCTCTTCGTCGTCGAGATGGCGGATGAGGCCCTTGAGCAAGGCGGCGCTGGCGGCCGCGTAGTCGTCGCCGCATCGCTGCAGCGCCTGCGGCTCGTTCGTAAGCGCGCGCAGCAAGGCGTTGGCGGTGTGCGCCGTCTGCTCCATGTCGGCGTGAATGGCGTGATGGTCGCCTTCCAGCACGTCGAAGCCGCGCGCCAACCGCGCTTCGGCGGCGCGGAAGATCGGAAAATAATGCAGATCCTCGATCTGATGGTGCACGTCGAGCTGCGACAACAAAAATTGCAGCCGCGGCACCAGATGGCGCGGGAATTCCGCCGCCGACAATTGGCCCTCGCGGAATTGGGTCTCGATCGTCCCGATCATCGCGGCGAGTTCGCGAAACATCTCGTGCCGCGACAGCCAGAAGCGGGCCATCTCACCGAGATTGGCGTGACCCTCCCATTGCTCGCGCGGAAAACGCGTGATCAGCACGCGCAGGTCTTCCGGCCAGCCGCTGCGGCGGGCCAAAGCGAGCGCTTCCTGATCGGACGGGCTGGGCATTTCGATGGTCATAGCGGGTCTTACATAACGGCCGCCGGCCCAATTACCAATGGCCGGGACAAACGGGGTCGCCACACGGTAAATGGTGCGCATGGATGCGCCCACCACGGTCGCCCGCTTGGCGTGCGACGAGCTGACCGCTCGGCGGCTGGCGGCTTATCTCGGCGAGATCTTCGGCGCCGACGATACCGTCTGCGCCGCCTTCGAGGGCGACGATGGCCAGTGGCAGGTCGCGATCCATTTCCGCGACAAGCCGGATGAAGCCAATCTGCGCGCCCAGGTCGCGCTCGCGGCGGGCGAAAATGCGGCAGCGACGCTCAGCATCGAGCCGGTTCAGCCTGCGGATTGGGTCAAGCAAAGCCTCGCCGGTCTGCGGCCGGTACGCGCCGGTCGCTTCCTGGTGCACGGCGCGCACGACCGCGCGGGCGTCAGGCCGAACGACATAAGTATCGAGATCGAGGCGGCCCTCGCCTTCGGCACTGGCCACCACGGCACCACGCGCGGCTGTCTGCTGGCGCTCGACGATCTGGCGAAGCGGCGGCGGGCGGCGCGAGTGCTTGATCTCGGCACCGGCTCGGGCGTGCTGGCGATCGCGGCGGCGAAGCTGCTGCGCACGCGCGTCACCGCAAGCGACATCGACCGCGTCGCGGTCGAGGCTGCGCGCGGCAATGCGCGGCTTAATCGCGCGGGCACGACGATCACCTTCGTACGTACTGCCGGCGCCAATGCCCGCGCCATCGCGGCGGACGCGCCCTACGACTTGATCTTCGCCAATATTCTGCTCCGCCCGCTCATGCGGTTGGCCGTGCCGCTCAGCCGGCTCGCCGCCCCCGGCGCACATATTGTGCTCTCCGGCCTGTTGCCGAACCACGCCAACGCCGCGCTGGCGATCTATCGCGCGCAAGGCTTGGTGCTCGAGCGGCGCGTCCCGCTCGACGGCTGGGTCACGCTGGTATTGCGACGCGGCGTGCGCTGAAAACAAAACCGCCCCGGGCGGGGACGGCCGGGGCGGCTTCGCGGTGAAAAGCGGCGGTTACCAACCGCCGAACGGCATGTCGCCGGAGCTGGTCTTGACCAGCCGGTTGCCGCGTTCGTCGAAACTGAACGGCAGCAACGCCGTGTGCATCCTGATTTCGCGCCGAGCCTGCTGTATGCGCGCTTCGATCAGCGCGTCCATGAAGCGGGCGAACCAGCTCTTGCCCGGTGCGGCGGTTTTGGCGCGCGCGGCCTTCGCGGCCGGCTCGGCGGTGGGTACGCGGGCAACGCCATAAGTGACAGCAACCATTTTATCTCTCCTTCTCGCAATCGAAGCGTCAGCGATTCCCTGGCAATCCGTCTCTGACTATTGCACCGCAACATAGACTAAAGCGGCTTTGCGAACCATGCGTGACAATGCATGGAAGCACTGTGGATTGGGCATAAGCGCATTAATAAACCAGAGAGATCGGTGCCATCATTGCGGCAAATCAAGTGCGATGCACAAGATCGAGTCATGATTCCGATTGCTTGCTGAATTGATCGTCAGCACCGTGCCGATTTTTATCGACATTGCCCAAGAACGCGACGCGCATGCCTCGCCCAGCGTGCAGCGCATGCCTGCGTTGCTCGGCGCACGAAGCACGCTAGAGTGCCGCCCATGTTCGAGGCCTTATTCCAATCTTTCGACGATTTGCACGAGCGCGCGGCGGCGGCCGCGCATCTCGAAAGTCTGCGCGCCGAACTCAAGCGCCGCGGGCTCGACGGTTTCGTCGTACCGCGCGCCGACCGCCAGCAGAACGAATACTTGCCCGCAAGCGAGGAGCGCTTGGCCTGGCTGACCGGCTTCACCGGATCAGCCGGGGCGGCGATCGTGCTGACCGACCGCGCGGCCGTGTTCGTGGACGGCCGCTACACCGTGCAGGCGGCGGCGCAGATCGACGGGAAACTCTTTTCCATCGAGCATCTGGTGGACGGGCCGCCGGAGCAATGGCTGGAACGCAATCTCACCAGCGACGCCAAGCTTGGCTACGATCCGTGGCTGCATACCACCGAGAACGCGGAGAAGCTGAGGAGAGCCTGCGTCACCGTCGACGCCGATCTGGTGGCAGTCGACGGTAACCCGGTCGATGCGTTGTGGAGCGACCGCCCGGCGCCGCCGGCCGGCAAGGTGACGCTTCGCGACATCAAGCTCGCCGGAGAGAGCACCGCCGACAAGCTCCAGCGCGTCCAGGCCGAACTGAAAAGGCTACGCGCCGACGTGCTGGTCGTGTCCGACCCGCAGAATGTCGCCTGGGCGTTCAATATCCGCGGCTCCGACATCGCGCATACACCGCTGGCGCTCGCCTTCGCGGTCATTCCGGTCGAGGGCCGCCCTGCACTCTATGTCGATGCGGCCAAGCTCGACAACCAAACGCGCCAAGCACTGGAGGAGATCGCCGCCGTGCGCGCGCCCGGCGATCTCGTCGGCGGCCTCGCGCAATACAAGGGCAAAACCGTGCGGCTCGACCAGGCGAGCGCGGCCGATGCGCTGACGCGGCAAGTCATCGGCAGCGGCGGCAAGCCGGCGCGCGGGTCCGATCCGATCGCGCTGATGAAGGCGGTGAAGAACCACGCCGAGATCGCCGGCTCGCGCGCCGCGCACTCACGCGACGGCGTGGCCGTGGCGCGATTCCTCGCCTGGCTCGAAAGCGAAGCGCCCAAGGGCAAGCTCACCGAAATCGACGCGGTGGAGGCGCTGGAAAGCTTCCGCCGCGACACCGGTCTGCTGAAGGATATTTCGTTCCCGACCATCGCCGGCTCCGGACCGAACGGCGCGATCGTGCATTACCGCGTCACCCGTGCCTCCAACCGCACGCTCGGCAAGAACGAGCTGTTCCTGATCGATTCCGGCGCGCAATACGAGGACGGCACCACCGACATCACCCGCACCGTCGTCATCGGCACGCCGACCGACGGAAATGCGCGACCGCTTCACCCGCGTGCTCAAGGGCCATATCGCGATCGCCACCGCGGTGTTTCCGGAAGGCACCTCGGGCGCGCAGCTCGATCCGCTGGCGCGCACCGCGCTGTGGCAGGCCGGGCTCGATTTCGACCACGGCACCGGCCACGGCGTCGGCAGCTATCTGTCGGTGCACGAAGGCCCGGCGCGCATCTCCAAGCTCGGCACCGTGGCGCTCAAGCGCGGCATGATCCTGTCGAACGAGCCCGGCTACTACAAAACCGCGCGCCTACGGCATCCGCATCGAGAACCTGCTGCTGGTGATCGCGGCGCCGGAGCCGGCGGGCGGCGAAAAGCCGCTCAACACGTTCGAGACGCTGACGCTCGCGCCGATCGACCGGCGGCTGATCGACACGCGGATGCTGACCGCCAAGGAGCGCAACTGGGTCGACAGCTATCACGCGCGGGTGCAGGAAGTGCTGGGCCCCCTGCTCGATGCGCCGACCCGCGCCTGGCTCGACGCCGCGACCCGGCCGCTGGGAAATAGTTGATGGACGCATCGACGTCCGCTTCGCAGCCGCAGAGCAAACAGGCCACCCCCTGGCGGCTGCTGGCGCTGCTGATGGCGATGACCTCCATCGGGCCGGCAACGCTCAACATCCTAGTGCCGGCGCTACCGGGGCTGGTGACAAGGCTTGCGTCGGATACCGGCACCGTACAGCTCACGCTGTCGCTCTATCTCTTGAGCCTCGCCGCCGCGCAATTGCTGCTCGGCCCGCTGTCCGACCGCTTCGGCCGCCGGCCGGTGGTGCTAGCCGGGCTGACGCTGAGTGTCGTCGCCTCGCTCGCCGCCATCGCTGCCTCCTCGATCAACGCGCTGATCATGGCGCGCGTGATACAGGCCGTCGGCGCCTCGACCGGCATCGTCATCGGCCGCGCCATCATCCGCGACCTCTACGAGCGCGAGCGCGCCGCCGCCATGATCGGCCTGGTCACCACCGCCATGGTGATCGCGCCGATGATCTCGCCGCTGATCGGCGGCATCCTCGACACCGCCTTCGGCTGGGAGGCGATCTTTCTGTTCATCGCGGCGTTCAGCGGCGCCGTGCTGCTATGGGCGGCGCTGGTGCTGCCGGAAACGCGGCCGGCAAGCGTCGCGCATAGGCCCGGCATGCTGATCGAGCATTGGCGCGCGCTCATCGGCAGCGCCAAGTTCCACGGCTACGTGCTGTGCGGCGCGCTCGGCTCGGCGCCGTTCTTCACCTTCCTCGGCGGCGGCCCGCATGTGGTGGTGACGCTGATGGGGCGCACCTCCGCCGAATACGGCGTCTGGTTCGCGATCACGTCGCTCGGCTACATGAGCGGCAACTTCACCGCCTCGCGGCTGTCGCAGCGCTTCGGCCTCGATGCCATGATCCTGGGCGGCATCGCCTTCGAACTGGCCGGCGCGAGCCTGACCGCGCTCTTGGTCGCCACCATGCCGAAGGCCGGTCCCGCGATCATCTTCCTGCCGCAACTGGTGATCTCCTACGGCAACGGCCTGCTGCTGCCCAACGCCATCGCCGGCGCGATCAGCGTGCGCCCGCAGGCCGCCGGCGCCGCCGCCGGCATGACCGGTTTCGCCCAGATGGCGGTCGGCGCCGCCTCGGCGCAGATCGTCTCGATCGCGCTCGCGGGCGGCAGCAGCGCCATGCCGATGGCCTGGCAGCTGGTGATTGTGGTGGTGGCGACGGCTGTAGCGTACGGGGTGCTCGTCAGGCGGTAACTGAATCCGCACCGTCATTCCGGCGCGCCTTGCAATATCCTTGTGCCGGCTACGGTCACTAAGATTATAGGCTTCCGGCTTGCGCAAGCCACTCGCTCGCCTGCACGCGTCCGACCAGCGTCGGCGGGCCGGAGGGGTTCGGCTGAAAAATCAGAGTCTCAGCCTCCTTCACATCGGCAAGCTCTTTGCCGAACGCGTCGGCAATGTTTGTCTTATGTGTGACGAGCAGATTGTTGGTTCCGGTCGCTGGCGCTTTGTTGACCAGGTCGCGAACGGCACTTCCAGCTTTTGTGTTGGCGCCGTTCGGATTGGCCATCGCCGACGCGCTGCCTGCCCCGCTGTCAGTGAGTTCGCTCACGGGGGTTATGTGCGCTGGGGACACCAAGGAACCTGTTTCAATCGCCCGGTTGAGCTTGCTTGAATAAATCTGTCCGATTGTAATTCCCAGTGTTTTAAAGGCAGCGCCCATTTGACGCGCGACTTTGCGTCCTTGGTCGCTCAACTGACGCTGCTTCTTCATATTGTCAAATACGAACGGATAGACGTCCTTTTGACTGTCATCCGTCGCACCGTGACGGAGCACCAGGACGTAACTGCCCTGCTTGAGCATGGGAACAATTTTTGAAACATCCGCCGCGGTCGCGCGCAATGGCATAAGGCAGATCAATGCTAAGAGGCCAACGAATGATCCTAATCTGCGCACGACATTATCCTCCTTTTTGATGCATCCGACGACTTTTGGGCGCGCGGTGATTCACATACCGCGCCGGAGAGTTCTTGGGGTAGAGCGCAAGCAGATTGTTCGAGAGCGCAAAGCAAACGCACTCGTGGGGAAATTCATCGATGCGAGCGAGACAGGGTTGAGTCGCCCACCGCCGAAGCAGCTGCCGCACCTCACGGATTCAATTTTCAAACAACATGCGCGCGTCATCGCCCGTATTGTTTGCGGCGCCGGGTCCGCCGTCCTTTCCTTTCGTTCCCCTCAAGAACGAGGGGATGGAGCGCCGAATGGCGCTGCCGGTATCCGTCCTGCCGCGTCCCTGTCGCCAGGAACGCGGGCACCTCTCGGCGCTCCATCGCGGCTTTTCTGTCCCCGGGGCCGTAACTTCCGGGCGCCGACCCGGGCGGCTTTTGGCTCAACCCGATCCGGCGGGCTTTCGCCCGCCTTCGTCCGCGCCGCGTGCAGCCTCGAAAGGCAGCCCCACGTAGTTGGAGCGGACGGCTGCCCGGGGCCTCCCGGACGGATGCGTGCGAAGCATCCGCGCGGGCGCCGCATCCGGCTCCATCATTTAGACGCCTCTAGATGACGCCCTCACCGAGCCGGACGTCGATAGGAATACATACCTTGGGAATATAGTCAAGAGGCAAGTTAGTCGCCGATCAGCTTCAGCCACTCGTCTTCGCTGAGCACCGTGACGCCGTGCTTCTTGGCCTCGGCCAGTTTCGACCCCGCACCCGGGCCGGCGACGACGTAGTCGGTCTTCTTCGACACCGAGCCGGCCGCCTTGGCGCCGAACCGTTCGGCCTGGGCCTTCGCCTCCTCGCGCGTCATCTTTTCCAGCGCGCCTGTAAACACCACGGTCTTGCCGGCGATCTTGCTGTCGGTTTTCGGCTTCTCGGCGTCGAGGATTGTCACCTCTTTGATCAGCCGCTCAACGATGCCGATGTTATGTTTCTCGCTGAAGTAGGCCTTGATGCTGTCGATTACGGTCTCGCCGATCTGATCAAGCGCGTCCATCTCGGCGATGGCCTCTTCGTCGCCCTTGGCCACTTTCAGGCAGGCGTCGTGGAAAGCCTTCCACGAGCCGTAGCCGCGCGCCAGCGCCAGCGCCGTGGTCTCGCCGACCTGGCGGATGCCGAGGGCAAAGATGAAACGGTCGAGCGAGATTTCGCGCCGCTGGTCGATCGCCGCAAACAGGTTGCGCACCGAAGTCTCGCCATAACCTTCCTCCTCCAGCAACTGGCTCTTGTGCTTTTTCTCAAGCGTGAAGATGTCGGCCGGCTCTTTCACCCATTCCTTCTCGAAGAAGAATTCGATCTGTTTCTCGCCCAGGCCCTCGATGTCGAAGGCGCGGCGCGAGGCGAACAGCTTCAGGTGTTCGATCTTTTGATACGGGCAGGCAAACTCGCCGGTGCAGCGGGCGCGCGCGCCCTCCTCGCCGGTCGCGGTCTCCTCGCGCACGATGTCGGTGTGCAGGTAACACGGGCATTTCTTCGGAAAGTGGTAGGGCTTGGCGTTCTTCGGACGCTTGTCGATGACAACATCGACCACCTGCGGGATCACATCGCCGGCGCGCTGGATGATGACGGTGTCGCCGATGCGAATATCGCGGCCCTCGCGCAAGGGCCCGCCGTCGCCACCGATGCCCTTGATGTAGTCCTCGTTGTGCAGCGTCACGTTCTGCACGACGACGCCGCCGACGCCGACCGGCTCGAGCTTGCCGACTGGCGTCAGCGCGCCGGTGCGGCCGACCTGAATTTCGATGTCGTTGAGCACGGTGACGGCGCGCTCGGCCGGGAATTTGTGCGCGATCGCCCAGCGCGGTGAGCGCGAGACGAAGCCGAGCCGCTCCTGCCAGTCGAGGCGATCGACCTTGTAGACGACGCCGTCGATGTCGTAGTCGAGTTCGGCGCGGGTCTGTTCGATCTCGCGGTGAAAGGCGAGCAGTTCATCGACCGAGTGGCGGATCTTGGTCAATGGGTTCGTCTTGAAGCCGCAGGTCTCGAACCACTTGATCATGCCGGACTGGGTTTCGGCCGGCATCTCCCTCATCTCGCCCCAGGCATAGGCGAAGAAGCCGAGCGGGCGCGAGGCGGTGACGGCGGGATCCTTCTGCCGCAGCGAGCCGGCCGCCGAGTTGCGCGGATTGGCGAAAATCTGCTCACCGGCTGCCTTTTGCCGCTCGTTCAGTTTCAGGAATGCCGCTTTGGTCATATAGACCTCGCCGCGCACCTCGGTGATCTTCGGGACGTGACGGCCGTGCAGTTTCTGCGGCACGTCTTTCAGCGTGCGGATATTGGCGGTGACATCCTCGCCTTCAGCTCCATCGCCACGGGTGGCGGCGGTGACGAGTTCGCCGTCCTCGTAGCGCAGCGACATCGACAGGCCATCGATTTTCGGCTCGGCGGAAAAAGCGATCCTCTCGTCGTCGCTCAATTTGAGAAAGCGGCGGATGCGGCCGACGAAATCGACGACATCCTGCTCGGCAAACGCATTGTCCAGCGAGAGCATCGGCACCGCGTGCCGCACCTTCTTGAAGCGGCCGGTCGGCGCGGCGCCGATCTTCAGCGACAGCGACTCCAGCGTGCGCAGGTCCGGGAAGCGCGCTTCGATGGCGTTGTAGCGGCGGCGCAGCTCGTCGTATTCGGCGTCGGAAACCGTCGGCCGGTCCTGCTGGTAATAGCGCTTGTCGTGCCCGGAAATCTCGACCTGCAGCCGTGCGTGCTCGGCCTTCGCCTGCTTGGCGGTGAGCAATTCGACGGGCGTCTTGTCGGTTTTGACTTTGGACTTGCTACTTTTCGCCATGGCGAGTGACTACGACGCCGCCTTGATCAGCCGTTCGGCGGCAGCGCGGGCCTCGGCGGTGATCTCGGCCCCGGCCAGCATGCGGGCGATCTCCTCGCGCCGTTTCTCGGCGGCCACCTCGGTGACGCGGGTGGCGACCCGTTTGCCCTTTTCCAGTGCGTCCTTGCTGATGAGATAGTGGCGGTCGGCGCGCGCCGCCACCTGCGGGGCGTGCGTCACCGCCAGCACCTGCGCGCCGGCGGCGAGCTTGGCCAGCCGCACGCCGATGGCGTCGGCGACCGCGCCGCCCACCCCGGTATCGATCTCGTCGAACACCAAAGTCGGCGCCGAGCCGCGGTCGGCCAGCACGACTTTCAGCGCCAAAAGGAAGCGCGCCAGTTCGCCGCCGGAGGCGACCTTCATCAGCGGCCCGGCCCGCGTGCCCGGATTGGTCTGCACCCAGAATTCGACCCGGTCGATACCGTTCGGGCCGGCGGTGGCGGCATCGCTGGCGATCTCGGTGAAGAATTTCGCCCGCTCCAGCTTGAGCGGCTTGAGCTCGCCGTTGACCGCCTTGTCGAGCGCGGTGGCGGCTTTGATACGGGCTTTCGACAGCTTGTCGGCCGCAGCGCGATAAGCGGCTTCGGCCTCGCGCGCGGCCGCTTCCAGCGCCTTGAGGCGGTCCTCGCCGGCATCGATCAACGCGATGTCGGATTTGTAGCGCGCCGCCAAGGCCGCCAGTTCGTCCACCGGCACGTTGTATTTGCGGCCCGCGGCGCGCAGCGCGAACAGCCGCTCCTCGATGCGGTCGAGTTCGGCGGGATCGAAATCGGCGGTGCGCAGCGCCTGCTCGAGATGGCCGCGGGTTTCCTCCAGCGCGGTCAACGCCACATCGAGCGACTTCACCGCCGGCTCGACCAGGCTCGGCGCCTGCGCCGCGCGCCGCTCCAGCCGCCGGATCACGCCGGCAAGCTGCGGCACGGACGAATTGGCGCCAGCGATCACCTCGTGCGCGTCGCGCAGATCCTCGGCCACCTTTTCCGCCTGCATCATCGTGGTGCGCCGCTCGGCGAGTGCGGTTTCCTCGGCCGTTTGCGGCGCGAGCTTGCCGAGTTCCTCGACCGCGTGGCGCAGCCAGTCGCCTTCGCGTTTGGCCCGCTCGACCTCGGCGCGATGGGCGTCGGCCGCGGCCTGCGCCTCGCGTCGTGCCTCCCACAGCGCCGCCACCTTGGCGGCGTCGGCTTCAAGTGCGCCGAAGGCGTCGAGCAGGCGGCGGTGGGTGGCGGCGTCGACCAGCGCTCGCTCGTCGTGCTGGCCGTGAATCTCGACCAGCGCGGTGCCGAGTTCCTTCATCACTTGCACGCTCACCGGCTGATCGTTGACGAAGGCGCGCGTGCGCCCGTCGGCGAATTGCACGCGGCGCAGGATGAGGTCGTCCTCGGCCGCGATATCGTTGGCCTTAAGTAAGGCGCGCGCCGGATGCTTGGCCGTGACCTCGAACACCGCGGTCACCTGGCCCTGCTCGGCGCCGTGGCGCACCAGCGCCTGGTCGCCGCGCCCGCCCAAGGCCAAAGCAAAGGCATCGAGCAGGATCGACTTGCCGGCGCCGGTTTCGCCGGTGAGCACGGCAAGGCCTTCGGCGAAATCGATATCGAGCCGGTCGATCAGGACGATGTCGCGGATGGAAAGTCGAGAAAGCATGCGGATCAATCCAAAGACCGTCTCGCCCAGGCGCGTCCCGGGCAGCCAGGGCTTCCAGATTCGCCATCATTAAAGACGTGGGTGGCCGACACAAGCCGGCAGCCGCGCCAGCCATGACACTGTGAATGGCGGATGGATCGAGGCTATCAGCCCACAATCCCTTTGAAGGCCTTGCTGATCCAGGAGCCCGTATTCTCCTTGGGCTCGACGCCGCCGGTCTTTACCAGTGTATAGGCGTGCCTATACCAGACGCTGTCGGGGAAATTATGCCCGAGCACGGCCGCCGCGGTCTGCGCCTCATCGACAATGCCGAGCGCCATATAGGCTTCCGTCAGCCGCATTAGCGCCTCTTCGACGTGGCGCGTGGTCTGGTACTTGGTGACCACGACTTTGAAGCGGTTGATGGCGCCGGTGTAGTCCTTCTTGTTGAGGTAGTAGCGCCCGGTCTCCATTTCCTTGCCGGCGAGCTGGTCGCGGGCGACTTCGATCTTCTGTTTGGCGCTGACCGCGTATTCGCTGGTCGGATACTTGCGGACCACTTCCTGGAGCGCGGCCAGCGCCTTCTCGGTGCGCGTCTGGTCGCGGGTGATGTCGGGGATTTCGTCGAAATTGGAGGAGCCGATCAGATACTGCGCATAGGCGGAGTCCGGGCTGCCCGGGTGCAGCGTGATGTAGCGCTGGGCCGCGGTAACGCAATCGTCATAGGCGCCGGCCGTATAATAGGCATACGACGACATGATCAGCGATTTGCGCGCCCATTCCGAATAAGGATGCTGGCGGTCGACCTCCTCGAACTTCTTCGCCGCCTCTTTCGGCTCGTGCCTGACATTGAGCAGATACAGGCCTTCGTTGTAGAGCCGGTCGGCAGCCTCGTCGGGCGCCGTTTCTTCCTTGGCGAAGAAATTCAGGCCGCTGCTGCACGCCCCCAGGCTCGCCGCCACGAGCAGCATGGTCAGCGCGCGCGCGAACCGGCGCCGGCCGGCGCCCACGCGATCCTGAGGCATGGAATTTTCGGTCGCTATTTCGTTGGGCACAAACTCATCCCACGCGGTCGTGTCCAGTCCCCCCGGGGCCGACAAGACTTGCCAGAGCCCCTCATCCGCGCTGGTGTAGACGAAAAAACGCGGTCTGGCCAAGCGATTAAGCCGACATTCGGCCGGGATTAAGGCGGAGGGTTAAGTCTAAATCCCGAGGATTCTCAGGACATTTCCGGCCCGTAGGCCGCCGCCAGCCTGCCGGCGCCGACTTGCGCATGGCCGCGGGTACGGCGGGCCGGTTCTGTCGCCTCGATCACTCGCCAGGCGCTCCGGTCGGCCATCAGCGCGGACAGCACCGCGTGGTTGAGCTTATGGCCGCCGCGGACGGTGCGGTAGGCGGCGAGCAGCGGCTGACCGGCGAGCGCCAGATCGCCGATGGCGTCGAGGATCTTGTGGCGCACGAATTCGTCGGCGTAGCGCAACCCTTCCGGATTGAGCACGCGATCGTCGGTCACCACCAGCGTATTGGCAAAGGTCGCGCCGAGCGCGTAGCCGGCGCCCCACAATTTGGCGACGTCCTTCATGAAGCCGAAGGTGCGCGCGCCCGCGATCTCGCGGCGGAAACTCTCGGCCTCGATATCGAGCGCAAGCGCCTGACGGCGAATGAGTGGGTGATCGAACTCGATTTCGGCCTCGACCCGGAAACCGTGGCTATAGGGCCGCAGTTCGCCGAACGCGCCATCCTTGCCGGACACACGCACCGGCTTGATCACTTCGATATAGCGGCGCGGCAACGCGCGCGCGGTGAGGCCGGCCTGATCGATCGCCTCGACGAAGGGCGCCGCACTGCCGTCCATGATCGGCACTTCCGGCCCGTCGATCTCGACCGTTACATTGTCCACGCCAAGTCCGCGCAGGGCCGCCAGCAGATGTTCCGCGGTCGAGCAGAGCGGACCGTGTGCGTCGCCTAGGACGGTGGCAAATTCGGTTGCGGTGACCGCGCGGACGTCGGCGCGAATTTCGCGCTCGATCGAACCGTCGCTGGACACGCGCTGGAAGACGATGCCGCAATCGTCGTCGGCGGGATTTAAAGTAAGGGTGGCGGGGCTGCCGGAATGCACGCCGATGCCGGAGACGGCAACCTGTTCGCGCAACGTTGTCTGCTTAGCACCCTTCATCGTACCCGTTTACGCCGGCCTACAAGCAAGCCGCACGTCCCATCCCAGACTCCGGCCAGAGCCACATTTTGGCCTTCAAAACAGTGCCTGCCGAAGTACTGGAAGACACCCCCCAGGGACCCAAAAGTCCCTTTCACCCCTGAAACTTAGGCCAGATGCCCAGCGCCTTCCAACTCACGTCTTCTTACCGACTGTTACTCTTTTTTGCCGCAATTGAGCGGGCAAGCGACCGGTCCCGGGGCCATCATTAGCGGTCTTGCCGGCTGATTGCGAGCCTTCGAAAGCCCAGAAACAAGCCCCGCGGCGTTATAAAATCGTTGTAATTCAATAAGTTAAATAAATAGACAACCGGCCTGCCCATAGCATGATGGCCCCGCTCCGAGTTCGGAGCGAGGCCATCACGGCATTTGGCGTGAGGTCAGTTGGCTTGGCGGCGCAGGAAAGCCGGAATGTCCAGTTGGTCCTCATCGGCCGAATTATGCACAGGAGCGGGTCGGCCATGGGGGTCGAGCCCCTGCGGCGCCGATCGCCGGGCATATTCCGATACCGGGTCGTCCGGGCGGCCTTCCGGCTGGCGAGCGGTCGGCCGAATCGGCCGTTCGAACTGCGGCATCGGCTGCGCGGTGCGCGGAGCCAGCGGCGGTTCGCTCTGTTCCGCGCGCCGGCCGAGGCCGACCGAGGCCAAGCGCTGCATCAGCGACAAGCGGCGCTTGTCGGGGTGATCGTCATCCATCTCGCCACGCTGCGCCCTGATCTCGTTCTGCGCCGGCAACGGCAGTTCGTCGACGCGCGGCATGCGCGGCGTGCGCATGACCGTCCGTTCGGGTGGCGGCGGGATGAAGGTCTTCGGCGTCGGCGGTTCGGCATACGCCACTTCGGCTGGCGCCGGCTCGAACAGCGACGGTTTCACCGGCATCGGCCGGATCGAGACCTCCTCGATGGCGGTCGGCGCCATCAGCGCGGCGGCAACCGCGGCGTGGGCGGCGGACTCGACCGCCGCCACACTGGCAGCAGCCGGTGCGGGCGTCACGACTGGCGCCGGAGTGCGTTCGATGCGCTCGGCGATCCGCCGGCTGTCGCTGCGCATCTTGCTGGCGAGCTCCTTGAGGGCGGTTTCGGCGGGCTGCGCCTGGCGCTGCAGGCCGGCGTGGTCGATGCCGGTCGCCACCACCGAAACGCGGATGATGCCGTCCAAGGTTTCGTCGAAGGTCGCGCCGACGATGATGTTGGCATCCTGATCGACCTCCTCGCGGATGCGGGTGGCGGCCTCGTCCACTTCGTAAAGCGTAAGGTCCTTGCCGCCGGTGATCGAGATCAGCAGGCCGCGGGCGCCCTTCATGGAGGCGTCGTCGATCAGCGGATTGGCGATCGCTGCTTCCGCAGCGGTGAGCGCGCGCTTCTCGCCGGTGGCCTCGCCGGTGCCCATCATCGCCTTGCCCATCTCCTTCATCACCGCGCGTACGTCGGCGAAGTCGAGATTGATCAGGCCTTCCTTGACCATCAGGTCGGTGATGCAGGCGACGCCCGAATAGAGCACCTGATCGGCCATGGCGAAGGCGTCGGCGAAAGTGGTCTTCTCGTTGGCGACCCGGAACAGGTTCTGGTTCGGGATGATCAGCAGCGTATCGACCACTTTTTGCAGCTCGACGATGCCGGCTTCCGCGAACCGCATGCGGCGCTGGCCCTCGAAATGGAACGGCTTGGTGACCACGCCGACCGTGAGGATACCGAGTTCGCGCGCGATCTTGGCGACGACGGGGGCGGCGCCGGTGCCGGTGCCGCCGCCCATGCCGGCGGTGACAAACACCATGTGCGCGCCGCTGAGATGATCGCGGATCTCGTCGATCACCTCCTCCGCGGCGGCGCGGCCGACTTCCGGCTGCGATCCGGCGCCGAGACCTTCGGTCACCTGGGTGCCCATCTGGATGATGCGCTCGGCTTTCGACAGCGTGAGCGCCTGCGCGTCGGTATTGGCGACGACGAAGTCGACGCCTTGCAGACCGGCCGCGATCATATTGTTGACCGCGTTGCCGCCGGCACCGCCGACGCCGAACACGGTAATCCGCGGCTTCATCTCGCGAATATCGGGAATCTTCAGATTGATCGTCATGTTTGCCTCTTTGATGCACGGGCAGCAGGCTGAGCATTGCGCCCGCACGCCGTCGAACAGGACCGGGCCGCCGCCGATCCCTTCGTGGTTCCGTTGTTGTGGGTCAGAAGCTTTCGCGCAGCCATCGTCCGACCCGTGCCATGTAACCGCCCGTTCCTGTCATTAATTGCCGCGTTCGCCGCGGTTCGAAGTGTTCAAGATGTGCCGCCTGCGGATAGACCAGCAGGCCGGCCGCGACCGCGAAGGCCGGGCCCTTGGCCGCTTCCGGCAGGCCCGCCAAACCGAGCGGACGTCCAATACGCACCGGCCGACGCAGGATACGCCCGGCGAGATCGGCGATGCCGGCGAGCTGGCTGGCGCCGCCGGTCAGCACGACGCGCCCACGCGGTTCGGCCGCAAATGGCGAAGCCTTGAGCCGGTCGCGCACCATTTCCAGGGTTTCCTCGACCCGCGGCTTGATGATCCGGGCCACGGCCGTGCGCGACACGAATTGCGGCGGTTCACGCTCGTCATCTCCGACCGGAGGCACCGTGATCATGTCGCGTTCGTCCGAACCACCCGTCAAAACACTGCCATAAATCGCCTTGATTCGCTCAGCATCCGCAATCCGGGTGTTCAGTCCGCGGGCGAGATCCATGGTGACGTGGTGGCCGCCGAGCGCAAAACCGTCCGTGTGGACGAACTTTCCGCCGGAAAAGACCGCCAGGGTGGTGGTTCCGGCGCCCAGATCGATGATGGCGGCGCCGAGATCGGCTTCGTCGTCCGCCAGCACGGCCAAGCCGGCTACGTAAGGGGATGCGACCATCGCTTCGACCGCGAGATGGCTGCGTTCGACCGCCAGCATCAGGTTGCGCACGACCGCCACGTCGCTGGTGACCATGTGCATGTCGACGCCGAAGCGCTGGCCCAGCATGCCGCGCGGCTCGCGAATGCCGGTGACGGCATCCAGCGTGTAACCGATGGGAAGAGAATGCAGCACGACGCGCCCGTCGCGCACCGAATGGCGGCTGGCCGCCGCCAGCACGCGGCCGATGTCGCCATCGCTCACCGCACCGCCGGAAAGTTCCACGTCGGCGACGAAGCGCTCGCTGCCGAGACGGCCGCCGGACAGCGAGACGACGACGGATTCGAGCTGCACCCCGGCCTTGCTTTCGGCGATATCGATGGCCTGGCGCACCATTTCCTCGACCTCGACCAGGTCGACCACGCCGCCGGCCTTCATGCCGCTGGCCGCGGTATGGGCGAAGCCGAGCACCTGCACGCCGTGGCTGCGCCGGCGCAGCACGTCCTGCGGCGCCTGCGGCGCAAGCCGCGCGATCATGCAGGCGATCTTGCTGGTGCCGATATCGAGACCGGCCACCACGGCGGTGCGCCGCGGCGAAACCGGCTTCATCTTGGGCGTAAGGCCGAAGCGCAGCACGGTCATGCGTCGCTTCCTTTTTTCTTCGTCTTGTTCTTCTCGGCCGCTTTGAGCGCCTCGTCGCGCGCCGCGGCGGCGGCGTCGGATTGCCGCACGGTGACGCGGTCGGGGAGCCGCAGATCGACCGTCACGATGTCGCGCGACAGCAACTTCTTGTCGCGATTGAGGCCGACCAGCAGCGCGAGCGCGTGCCCCGGCTCGCGCTCCGGCAACAGCACTTCGAGGCCGTTTTTCAAATGCAGGTTCCAGCGCCGGTCGGCGACCAGCACCGAGGCGTCGACCGACTTGGCGATCGCCGGATAGCGCCTGAGCAGGTCGAGGATGTCCTGCGCCGCGTGCTCGGCGCCGTCGCCGACCACCAGCGGCAGCGTGGCAAAGCGCTCCGGCACATAAGTTTCCAGCACGGTGCCGTCGGCGGCGATCAGATTGACGCGGCCGTCCTTCTGCCAGAGCGCGAAGGCCTCGCGCTCCTTGATCTCGATGCGCAGCCGGTTGGGATAAAGCTTGAGCACCGCGGCTTGCGCGATCCACGGGTTGTTCAACAGCCGATGGCGGGTCTGCGCGGCATCGAGGAACAGCAGCGAGGAACGGCCGGTGACGCCGGCAAGACTGAGGATGTCTTCGCGGCTGACTTCATGCTCGCCGGCGAGTGCGATCTTGGAAATGCGGAAGCCCATGCTGTTGGCTGCCGTATCGCAGATGTCCTGGATCTCGGCGGCGATCATCGGGCCGTGGCCGCCTTTGACCACGCCGTAGCAGGTGCTGGCGAGCAACAGCAGAGCGGCGGCGCTGGCGCCGGCGCCGTTCGGAATATTCAGCGCGATGAGCGCAGCCGTCCAGCGGCGCAGGGCGCGCAGCAGGCCTGAGTCGGATACGGACGACAAATGAGCGCGCGGCCGCCGGGTGGCCTTGGCACGTCGTCTCACGGTCAGCAGCTTCAGCGATTGAGCGAGGCGTCCCCGAACATCCATCGCGACCGGCTCTTCAACGTTGGCCCATGAAGGGCTGCAAGCTCTGGCACGAGCGAGGTTTCGGTCATGCCCCGATTTGTACTCAGGCGACGCAACACATCCGCACGCGGGAATTCGTGGCCGGGCGTTAAGAACCGCGGCCAATGCCTAGTCTTGGGGCTGTTTGGTAAACGATTAGTAAAAGTTTACGAATTATGAGCGGAGAGTCTTAACATCGGCCGGGTGTGGCAAAATCAGCGCGTTTGGGCGGCCCTTATCGGTCCAGCGAGGCGTCCTCGATCATCCAGCGCACCAAGCCGTCGAAGCCGATGCCGGCGTGGACGGCAAGCTCGGGCACCAGCGACACTTCGGACATGCCGGGCTGGGTGTTCACTTCCAGGCAGGCCAGTCCCTCGACCCCAGCGCGGGTATCGTCGTAACGGAAGTCGGCGCGGGAAATACCGCGGCAGCCGAGCGCGCGGTGGGCCAGGAGCGACAGCCGGCGCACCTCCTCGTAGACCGCCGGCGCGATCGGCGCCGGCAGTAGATGTTTCGACCCGCCTGGCGCGTATTTCGCCTCGTAATCGTAAAATTTAGTGTTGGCGACGATCTCGATAACGCCGAGCGCCTTGTCGCCCATCACCGCGCAGGTCAATTCCTTGCCGGGGATATAGGGCTCGACCAGCACCGTCTCGCCGAAGCTCCAGTCGGTGCGCGTTCAGTTCCTGCGGCGGATGCTTGTGGTCCTCGCGCACGATGAACACGCCGACGCTGGAGCCTTCCGCCACCGGCTTGATCACGTAAGGCGGCGGCAGCAGATGCGTCTTGGCGGCTTCGGCGCGCGAGGCGACCAGCCCGCCCGGCACCGGCACGCCGGCAGCCTTGAGCACGGTCTTGGCGATGTCCTTTTGCATGGCCAGCGCGGACGCCAGCACGCCGGAATGGCTGTAGGGGATGCCGAGGATTTCCAACAGGCCTTGCAGCGTGCCGTCCTCGCCGGGGCGGCCGTGCAGCAGATTGAGCGCGACGTCGGGCTTGAGCGCGCGTAAGTCCGCCGCCACCTCGCGGGTCACGTCGAGCCGGCTGACGCGGTAACCGGCGCGTTCAGCGGCGGCGGCGCAGGCCGCCCCAGACCACAGCGAGACCTCGCGCTCGGCCGACCAGCCGCCCATCAGAACTGCAACGTGCTTGCTCATGCGCTAACCACTAACCCCAATTCTCTTAATTTCCCACTCCAGCTCGACGCCGGATTTCTCCTTCACGCGCGCGCGCACGGTTTCGCCCAGCGTTTCGATGTCGCTTGCGGTGGCGCCGTCGAGGCTGATCAGGAAATTGCTGTGCAGCTCGGAGACCTGCGCCTGGCCGACGCGCAAGCCGCGGCAGCCGGCCTCGTCCACCAGCTTCCACGCACTCTGGCCCGGCGGATTCTTGAAGGTCGAGCCGCCGGTGCGATTGCGCGGCTGGCTCGCCTCACGCTTCGATTTGATCTCGGCCATTTCGGCGGCGATGGCGTCCGCATCGCCGGCGCGCCCTTGGAACAGCGCCGCGGTGAAGATGACGTCGTCGGGCGCGCCGCAATGGCGATAGGAAAATCCCATCTCGGCATTGCTGTAGGTGCGCATATCGCCGCGCCGGTCGACGCCGCGCGCCTCGACCAGCACGTCCTTGGTCTCGCCGCCATAGGCGCCGGCGTTCATGCGCAGCGCGCCGCCGATCGAGCCGGGAATGCCGCTGAAGAACGCCAATCCAGCGATGCCGGCGGCCTGTGCCGCGCGCGCCACCATGACGTCGAGCATGGCGGTGCCGGCGGCGACGCGATGACCCTCTTCGATCTTGATCTCGTTGAAGCCGCGCCCGAGCCGGATCACCACGCCCGGCACGCCACCGTCGCGCACGATCAGATTGGAGCCGGCGCCGATCACTGTGACGGCAATCTCGGCCGGCAGGTTACTCAGAAAATACGCCAGATCGTCTTCGTCCTGCGGCATGAAGAACGTTTGTGCCGGACCGCCGACGCGGAACCAGGTGAATTCGCCGAGCGGCTGGTTCGCCAACAATCGCCCGCGCAGTTCGGGCAGCCGGCCTTTCAATTCTGGAAGGATGTTGGGAAAGGTCATCGTATCACCCGTCATGGCCGGGCTTGTCCCGGCCATCCACGAGCGCAACACTTCGGCCATGGCGGGGTACCTGTATATTCTGACAAATAAACCGAACGGCACACTGTATGTCGGCGTCACCAACGACCTTGTGCGCAGGGTAGCCGAGCATCGGCAAGGACTCGTCAGGGGCTTCACTAAAACCTACGGTCTCAAGAGGCTCGTCTATTTTGAATGTTACGACGATATTCGAAACGCCATTCAGCGCGAGAAGAATATGAAGCATCGGTCGAGGACCTGGAAAGTTCGACTCATTCTCGCTGGCAATCCGCAATGGAATGACCTTTTCGACGGTCTTGTTTAAGAACGTGGATGGCCAGGACAAGGCCGGCCATGACGACATGGCAAAGTCCGGTTCAGCCATCTCATGCGAGCGCCTTCAACTCGCCCGGCAACGCATAGGCCCATTGCGTGATCGAGCCGGCGCCGAGGCAGACCACGTAATCGCCGGGCTTGGCCAGGCCCTTGATCAGGCCGGCGAGCTGCTCGGGACCGTCGAGCGGCATCACATTCCGGTGGCCGCGCGCGCGCACCGCCTCGACCAGATGATCGCGGTCGGCGCCTTCGATCGGCGCTTCGCCGGCCGGATAGACATGCGCCACGATCACGGCGTCAGCGTCGTTGAAGCAGGTGGAGAACGGCTCGAACAAGGTCTTGAGCCGCGTGTAGCGATGCGGCTGCACCACGGCGATCACCTGGCCTTTAGCCACTTCGCGCGCAGCCTTGAGCACCGCCGCAATCTCCACCGGATGGTGGCCGTAATCGTCGATGATGACGACGCCGTTCCATTCGCCGACGCGCGTGAAGCGCCGCTTGACGCCGCCGAACTTGGCGAGCGCTGAGCGGATCGTATCGTCGGCAATCTTCAGTTCGGACGCCACCGCGATCGCCGACGTGGCGTTGAGCGCATTGTGCCGTCCCGGCATCGGCAGCTCGAGCTTGCGGATGGCGTGCACTTCTTTGCCGTCGCGATCGCGGAACACCACCGAGAACTGCGACTTGCCGTTCGCGTGTTCGAGATCGGTGAGCCGTACATCGGCCTGCGGATTTTCCCCGTAAGTGATGATGCGCCGGTCGACGACGCGGCCGGCCAGCCGCTGCACGATCGGATGATCGGTGCACATCACCACGAAGCCATAGAACGGTACGTTCTCCATGAAGGCGACGAAGGCGTCCTGCACGTTCTGGAAGGTCTTGAAGTGATCGAGGTGCTCGGCGTCGACGTTGGTGACGATGGCGATGTCGGCCGGCAGCTTGAGGAAGGTGCCGTCGGATTCATCCGCCTCCACCACCATCCAGTCGCCGGCCCCCAGCCGCGCATTGGTGCCATAGGCGTTGATGATGCCGCCATTGATCACGGTCGGGTCGAAGCCGCCGGCATCGAGCAGCGCCGCTACCATCGAGGTAGTGGTGGTCTTGCCGTGCGTGCCGGCGATGGCGACGCAGCTCTTCAGCCGCATCAGCTCGGCCAGCATTTCAGCGCGCCGCACCACCGGCAGGCGCTTGGCGCGCGCGGCGACCAGCTCCGGATTGTCCGGCCTGATGGCGGAGGAGACGACGACCACGTCGGCGCCGTCGAGGTTATCGGCCTGGTGGCCGATGGCAACCTTGATGCCCTTGTCGCGCAGCCGCTTGACGTTGGCGCTGTCGGAGACGTCGGAGCCGGTGACGGTGTAGCCAAGATTGGCCAGCACCTCGGCGATGCCGCTCATGCCGATGCCGCCGATGCCGACGAAATGCACCGGTCCGATGTCGCGCGGCAGTTTCATGCTTGGCCCCCAGGAACCTCTCTTGCAATGGCCCAGCTTGTCCCGGCCATCCACGGCTTTTGTGCGGCATCGCTTAGAAGACGTGGATGCGCGGCACAAGACCGAGCACGACGGAGTGCTTAAAGTCCTGCCACTTTCAGGACAAGGTCGGCAAGCGGTTCCGCCACATTCAGCGTCTCCGCCGCTCTGGCGCGTTCCGGAACCAAAGCGATTTTGCAGCGATTTCTTCCGGGAGGGTGCCGGCCCCAGCCCGTGCGGGTATGCTGCCGGACCACGCGTTGAGATATCGTCAGACAGGCGGGCAAATCCGATGGCACGGTCACGCAGCAAGAGCAGCGGCAAGCGCAAAGCCCGCCTTATCCGCCGATTCAAGGTCGGCGATCATGTGAGCTGGAATTCCGAAGCCGGCCGCGTGCGCGGCACCATCGTGCGGGTGCACACCAAGGACGTGAACTACAAAGGCTACGTCCACCACGCCAGCGCCGACGCGCCGCAATACGAGATCAAGAGCGACAAGACCGACCATGTCGCCTTGCACAAAGAAACCGCGCTCAGGCGCTTCGGACAGTAAGGCCGGGCATGACGCCGCCATTTTTCACCATCGGGCACTCGACCCGCAGCATCGAGGAATTCGTCGCCCTGTTGCAGGAGGCCGAGGTCAAACTGGTCGTCGATGTGCGCACGGTGCCGCGCTCGCGCACCAACCCGCAGTACAATCGCGACGTTCTCCCGCAGAGCCTGTCCGCGTTCCAGATCGGATACGAGCACATCGCCGCGCTCGGCGGGCTGCGCGGTCACAAACGCGACGTGCCGGACGTCGTGAACGGATTCTGGCAGAACCGGAGCTTTCACAACTACGCGGATTACGCCATGAGCGAGAGCTTCCGCGCCGGCCTCGCGCAATTGCGCGCGCTTGGCCATGACTCGCGCTGCGCCATCATGTGCGCTGAGACGGTATGGTGGCAGTGCCACCGGCGGGTCATATCGGACTATCTGATCGCGGCGGGCGAGACGGTCTTTCACATTCTGGCGCCGAACCGGATCGAGCCCGCGCGCATGACCGAGGCGGCAAAGCCCGGCCCAGACGGATCGCTGGTCTATCCGGCGACGGCGTGAGAGCGCCGCGGATTTCCCGCCACCTGCATCACCACATCGGCCAGCCGCTCGGCGGCATCGAGCGTGCCGGCGGATCTGGCGGCTTGCGCCATGCGGCCAAGCCGCGTCGGGTCGGCGGCCAAAGCGGCGATCTCGGAGGCGAGGCGCTCCGGGGTGAAGTCGCGCTGCTCGATGCGGATCGCGCCGCCGGCCGCTTCCAGCACGCCAGCATTGGCGAACTGATCCTGATCCAAGGAATGCGGCAGCGGCACCAAGATGGCCGGCCGGCCGATGGCCGAGAGTTCAGCCACCGTCGAGGCGCCGGAGCGGGAAATCACCAGATGTGCCGCCGCCATGCGCGCCGGCAGGTCGGCGAAAAACGGCGCGCATTCGGCGGCGACGCCGAGCCGCGCATAAGTGCCGCGCACCGTGTCGAGATCCTCGGCGCGCGCCTGCTGCACGACACTGAGGCGCGCGCGCAGATCGGCGGCGAGCCGCTCGATCGCCGGCGGCACGATTTCGGCCATCACACGTGCGCCTTGGCTGCCGCCGAACACCAGCAAGCTCAGCTTGCCGCCCGGCTGCGGCGCGGCATAGCGCGTCGCCGCGGCGGCGATCACCTCGCGGCGCACCGGATTGCCGGTAAAGGTGATCTTGTTTTGCAGGCGCGGATCGAGGCGGGCCAGCGTACGGAAGCCGGTGGCGATGGCGGTGACGCGCGCGGCGAGCAAGCGGTTGGCGCGGCCCATGACGCCGTTCTGTTCGTGCAGCACGGTCGGGATGCCGCGCAGCCTCGCGGCCATCAAGGGCGGCACGGTCGGATAGCCGCCGAAGCCGACCACCACGGCAGGGCGGACACGGCCGAGCATCGACCAGGCCTTGGCGGTACCGAGCGCCAGCAAGGCGCCAGTGCGCGCCAGCGCAATTGGATTGCGCCCGCGGACGGTCGCGCTCGGGATGATGTGCACATTACGGGCGGGAAACTTGAAATGGGCCGCGCGCACGTCGGTCGCGAGATCGATCGCGGCGCCGCGCTTGATGAGCGCATCGGCCAGCGCCTGCGCCGGAAACAGATGTCCGCCGGTTCCGCCGGCGGCGAGGAGGATGAGATTTTCGTTCGTCGCCATAAATCTTTCGCCGTCATGGCCGGCCTTGTGCCGGGCATCCATGCCTTTCTCACCTCAGCTAAGCAAGGCATGGATGGCCGAAACAAGCCCGGCCATGACAAGAAAAGTCAGGCCGCGCCTTCGGACGTCGCAAGCTCCGGCGTCGTCAGCATGGCCGTGCGCGGCTGCTCGCGGGTGAGCGCCAGCAGCATGCCCATGGCGTAGGCGAGCGACAGCATCGAGGAGCCGCCATAGGAGATGAACGGCAGCGTCATGCCCTTGGCCGGAATGAGGTGCAGGTTCACCGCCACATTGATCGCCGACTGCATGCCGAACAGGATCGCCAGGCCGGCGGCGGCGAAGCGCGTGAAGGCGTCGTCGTTGCGCATGGCGCGCGCCAGCGCGCGGATCACGATGAAGGCGTAAAGCGCCACCAGCGCCAGACACAGCGCGACGCCGAATTCCTCCGCCGCCACCGCGAACACGAAGTCGGTATGGCTCTCCGGCAAGAGCCGCTTGACCGTGCCCTCGCCCGGGCCGCGGCCGAACCAGCCGCCGCGCATGAAGCTTTCGGTGGCGATGTCGATATTGAAGGTGTCGCCGGACGCCGGATTGAGGAATTTCTGGATGCGGCTCGCCACGTGCGGCACGGTGAAATAGGCGACGGTCAGCCCGAAGGCGGCCATGCCGGCGATGCCGAACACCCAGATCAGCCGCATGCCGGCCATGAAGAACAGCGCGCTCCACACCAGCACGACCAGCATGGTCTGGCCGAAGTCGGGCTGCATCACCAACAGCGCGACCACCATCAGCAGCAGCAGCAGCGACAGCGCGTTGGCCGGCATGTCCGGACGTTTGGCCGATTCGCCGAACAGCCAGGCGACCAGGATGACGAAGGCCGGCTTGAGGAATTCCGAGGGCTGGATGTTCACGCCGAATATGATCAGCCAGCGCCGCGCGCCCTTGATCTCGGCGCCGAAATAGGGCGTCGCCGCCACCATGATCAGGCTGACCGCGAACACGACCAGCGCCAGCCGGCGGATCTGGCGCGGGGTGAGGAACGACACCGCCAGCATGATGGCGACGGTCGGGAACAGATAGAGGATGTGGCGGTCGACGAAATAGAACGGGTCGAGCCCGAGCCGGGCGGCGACCGGCGGGCTGGCGGCGAGCGAAAGCACCACGCCGGCCAGCATCAGCGCGCCGATGGCGGCGAGCGTCAGCCGGTCGACCGTCCACCACCATTCGCCGAAAGGCGTGCGTTGCGTGCGCGAAATCATGACCCGTTCCCGTCGCCCAAAGTCGCGCGGCCGGGTTTACGAAGCATTAACGGTACGATTAAAGCGGTTGAATTCCCGGCAATGCCAGCACCAGATCGGTGAACGCCTTTCCGCGCACCTCGAAATTCGGGTACTGGTCGAACGAGGCGCAGGCCGGCGACAGCAGCACCACCGGCTCCTTGAGGCCTGACGCCGCGGCATCGCGCGCGGCGGCCGCGACCGCGGCGGACAAGCGTCCCGCTGATCTCGTAGGGCACCTTGCCGTCGAGCGTCGCGGCGAAGTCCTTGGCCGCCTCGCCGATCAGATAGGCCTTGCGATGCGCGGGAAGAATTCGGCGAGACTGGTAATGCCGCCGGTCTTCGGCTTGCCGCCGGCGATCCAGAAAATGTCGGTGAAAGCTCGCCAGCGCCTTGGCGGCGGAATCGGCATTGGTCGCCTTCGAATCGTTGACGAACAGCACGTTGCCCTTGCGGCCGACCTGCTGCATGCGGTGGGCGAGGCCGGGAAATGTCGCGAGCCCCTTCTGGATCGCCGGCAGGTCGAGCCCGAGCGCGAGACAGGCGGCGATCGCGCAGCGCCGCGTTCTGCGCATTGTGCGTGCCGCGCAAGCTGCCGATGCCGGCGAGATCGGCGACCGCCTGCGCCTTGCCGCCGACGGCGCGCATGATGCGGCTGCCCTCGGCGTAAAAGCCGTCGCGCAGCGGTCCGAGCACCGAGACGCGCATCAACTTTCTTGCCGGCGCGCTGCGATGCGCTCGGCGGCGGCGCGCGTCCAGTCGTCGTCGACGCCGATCACCGCGGTGCCGTCCGGCTCGACGTCGCCGGCAGCCGCTCCTTGATGGCGGCGTAGTTCTCCATCTGCCGTGGCGGTCGAGATGATCTTCCGTGACGTTGAGCAGGATGCCGACGGTGGCATGCAGCGAAGGCGCGAGATCGATCTGATAGGACGACACCTCCAGCACATAGACGCGGCCGGGCGCGAACGGCTCGAGCGCCAGCACCGGCACGCCGATATTGCCGCCCATCTGCGCGTCGCGGCCGGCGCTGTTGAGGAGATGCGCGATCAGCGCGGTGGTGGTCGATTTGCCGTTGGTGCCGGTGATGGCGACCAGCGGGCATTCGCGGCCTGATTTCGCGCGCTCGCGGCAGAACAATTCGATGTCGCCGATGATCTCGACGTCGGCGTTGCGCGCGAGCGCAGCGGTCCAATGCGGCTTCGGATGGGTGAGCGGCACGCCGGGCGCGAGCACCAGCGCGGCGACCTGCGACCAGTCGAGCTTGCGCAGATCCTGCGTGTTCAGGCCGGCGGCTTGCGCCTCGGCCACGCTCTTTTCGTTGTCGTCGCAGACGACGACCTCGGCGCCGCCCGCTTGCAGCGCGCGCGCCGACAGCAGGCCCGACCTGCCGAGGCCGAAGACCGCGACTTTCTTGACCCGCGAAGACGGTGATCGGGAATCATCGCAGCTTCAGCGTCGCCAGCCCGGCGAGCGCCAGCACCACGGCGACGATCCAGAAGCGGATCACGATCTGCGGCTCGGTCCAGCCGAGCTGCTCGTAGTGATGGTGGATCGGCGCCATCTTGAACACGCGTTTGCCGGTGAGCTTGAACGAGACCACCTGCACGATCACCGACACCGCCTCCAGCACGAACAGGCCGCCGACGATGGCGAGCACGATCTCGTGCTTGATCGCCACCGCGACGGTGCCGAGCATGCCGCCGAGCGCGAGCGAGCCGGTGTCGCCCATGAAGATCGAGGCCGGCGGCGCGTTGAACCAGAGGAAGCCGAGGCCGGCGCCGATCACCGCGCCGCACAGCACCGCCAGTTCGCCGGTGCCGGCGACGTAATGGATCTGCAGATAGTCGGCGAACACCAGCGTTGCCGGCGAGATAGGAGATCAGCCCGAAGCTCGCCGCCGCGATCATCACCGGCACGATGGCGAGGCCGTCGAGCCCGTCGGTGAGGTTGACCGCGTTGCCGGCGCCGACGATGACGAAGGCGCCGAGCAGCACGAAGGCCCAGCCGAGATTGATCACCAGCTCCTTGAAGAACGGAAACACCAGCGAGGTCGGCGATCGGCCCGCTTGCCCGAGATGCGATGAGCGCAGTGCACGGCGATCACCGCGATCACCGCCTCGGCCAGCAGCCGGGTGCGGCCGGCAAAGCCGGCATGCGTCTGCTTGGTGACCTTCAGATAATCGTCGTAGAAGCCGATCAGGCCGAAGCCCAGCGTCACGCCGAGCACGATCCAGACATAGGGGTTGGTCGGGTTGGCCCACAGCAGGGTCGAGACCAGCAGGCCGGACAGGATCATCAGCCCGCCCATGGTCGGCGTGCCCTTCTTGGTGACCAGATGCGATTGCGGACCGTCGGCTGCGGATCGGCTGGCCCTTGCCCTGCTTGAGGCGCAGCAGGTCGATGATCGGGCGCCGAACAGGAACACGAACACCAGCGCGGTGACGATGGCGCCGCCGGTGCGGAAGGTGATGTAGCGGAAGACGTTGAGGAACGAGACCTTGTCGGAGAATTCGGTCAGCCAATAGAACATCTGCAAAATCCTGCCGCTCTTCATTCCGGCGCGTGACCGGCGGTCAAGCGCTTTGCGGCGGCGCCTGCTCGAGCGCGGCCGGTCTGGCGAATTGCCGTTCCAGCGCCTTGACGATCGGCCCCATTTTCGAGCCCAGCGAGCCCTTCACCATCACCGCGTCGCCGGCGCGGATGGCGGCGAGCACGGCCGGCTCCAGCGCCGCCGCGGTCTCGGCATAGCCGCCCCGGCGGCCGGAGGGAAGGGCCTCCCAGAGCGCGTGCATCAGCGGCCCGGCGCAAAACACCAGATCGACGCCGGCCGCGTCGAGCGGTTCGGCCAAGCGCGCGGTGCAGCGCCGGCCCTTGCGCGCCCAGTTCCAGCATGTCGCCGAGCACGGCGATGCGGCGGCCGTGGCCGCCGACCGGGGCCTGGCCGAGCAGCGCGATGGCGGCCGCCATCGAGGCCGGATTGGCGTTGTAGCTCTCGTCGATCAGCAGCGCGCTGCCGCCCGGCACCCGCAAGCTGGCGCGCGCGCCGCGGCCGGCGCCGGGCTTGAGATTGGCGAGCGCGAGCGCGGCCAGCGCCAGATCGGCGCCGACCAGCGCCGCGGCCGCCAGCACGGCGAGCGAATTGAGCACCAGATGCCGGCCGGGCGCGCCGAGCTTGTAGGTGACCGTGCTCGCCGAGGATGCGCGCCTCGACGGTCGAGCTGTCGGCCTGCAGCGAATGGCGCAACGAGCCGCGCGTCGGCCTTGCGCGTGCGCGCCGAACGACACGATGCGCGCGGCGCCCGCCGCCGCGGCGGCCTTGGCGAGCCGCATCGAATTGCCGATTGTCGCGATTGAGGACGGCGGCGCCGCCCGGCTCGAGCCCGAGAAAGATCTCGGCCTTGGCGTCGGCGATCTTCTTCAGCGAGCCGAAATATTCCAGATGCACCGGCGCGATCGTGGTGACGATCGCCACATGCGGGCGCACCAGTCTGGTCAGCGGCGTGATCTCGCCGGCATGGTTCATGCCGATCTCGAACACGGCGTATTTGGCGCTTGCCGGACATGCGCGCGAGCGACAGCGGCACGCCCCAATGATTGTTGTAGGAGGCGGCGGAGGCATGCGTCGCGCCGTCGGCGCGAGAGCGCGAGCCGCAGCGCCTCCTTGGTGCTGGTCTTGCCGACCGAGCCGGTGACGGCGATCACCTTGGCCTGCGAGCGGCGCGCGCGCGGCGCGGGCGAGATCGCGCAAGCGCCTCGAGCACGTCGGTCGACGATCAGCAGCGGTGCATCGGCGGCAAAGCGGCCGCGCTTGTCGCGCGCGACGACGGCGAGCCCGGCGCCGGCTTTGAGCGCGCCTTCGACGAAGTCGTGGCCGTCGCGGTTGTCGCCCTTGATGGCGAAGAAAGCGTCGCCCTTGCCGAGCGTGCGGCTGTCGATGGAGAGGCCGGGCACGGCGGCGCGGCAGCGCGCCGGACTTGTCCGCGCGCATGGCGGCCGCCATGGTCGTCGACGGTCCAGAGCGCGCTCATGCCACCTTGCCCTGCAAAGCGGCGCGCGACCGCGTCGTGATCGGAAAATGGCAGCATCTTGTCGCCGACGATCTGGCCGGTCTCATGGCCCTTGCCGGCGATCAGCAGCACGTCGCCCGGCTTGCAGCGCGGCGATGCCGGCGCGGATCGCCTCGGCGCGGTCGCCGATCTCGGTCGCGCCCGGCGCGGCGGCGAGGATGGCGGCGCGGATCGCGGCCGGCTGCTCGCTGCGCGGATTGTCGTCGGTGACGATGACGCGGTCGGCATTCTCGCGCCGCGATGCGCGCCCATGATCGGGCGCTTGCCCGCGTCGCGGTCGCCGCCGGCGCCGAACACCACGATGAGCTTGCCGCTGGCGTAGGGGCGCAGCGCGGCGAGCGCCTTCGCCAGCGCGTCCGGCTTGTGCGCATAGTCGATGAAGATCGGCGCGCCGTTGCTGCTGCCGGCGAGCTCCAGCCGGCCCTTGGCGCCGCTGAGATGTTCGAGCGCGGCGAAGACGCGCGCCGGCTCCGCGCCGGTCGCGATGGCGAGGCCGGCGGCGACCGCGGCGTTCTGCACCTGGAAGGCGCCGACCAGCGGCAGCTTCACTTTATAGCTGCGCCCGCCATGCGCGATGTCGATGACTTGGGCGAAGCCGTCGATGGCGCCGCCGACGAGCTTGATGTCGTCGCCGTGCACGCCGACGGTCATGACCTTGAGGCCGCGCTTCTGCGCCGCCGCGATCACCTGCCCGGCGTAGCATCGTCGACGTCGATCACCGCCGTGCCGCTCGGCGCGACCAGGTCGGTGAACAGGCGCAGCTTGGCGGCGAGATAGTCCTCGATGGTCGGGTGATAGTCGAGATGGTCGCGCGACAGATTGGTGAAGGCGCCGGCGGCGATGCGCACGCCGTCGAGCCGGTGCTGGTCGAGGCCGTGCGAGGACGCTTCCAGCGCCAGATGGGTGACGCCCTCGCCCGCGAGTCGATCGAGCGTGCGGTGCAGCTCGACCGGATCGGGCGTCGTGAGCGAGCCGTATTTTTCGCCGCGCCGGCGACACGACGCCGATGGTGCCGATGCTGGCGGCCTGCAGGCCGAGCGCGGTCCAGATCTGGCGCGTGAAGGCGGCGACCGAGGTCTTGCCGCTGGTGCCGGTGACGGCGGCGATGGTTGCCGGGCTGGCGCGGGAAGAAGCCCGCCGCCGCCAGCGCGAGCGCGCGCCGCGCATTGGCGACCTGCACGAAGGCGACGCCGTCCGGCAGCCCGTCCGGCCGCTGCTCGGCGGCGACCGCGACCGCGCCGGCCGCGACCGCCTGCCTGGCGAAATGCGCGCCGTCGGCCTTGGCGCCGGCGATGGCGACGAACAGAAAGCCCGGCTTTGACCTTGCGGCTGTCGGCGGCAATGCCGGCGAGCTCGAGCGCGGCGAAGCGCGGCTCGAAGCGGGCATCTTCCAGCGGCAGGTCGGCGAGCTTCATCGACGTGTTTCTAGACGCACGTTGAATTGGAAGCGAGGCGGAATTTCGACCGCCCACGCGCGACAAGCACTTACTGGCTCGCGGTCGCCTTGGCCAGGATCAATTGGTCGGCCTTGGGCAGATCGAAACGCGGCTCGAGATCGAGCAGCGGCGCGATCCGCGCGATCACCTTGGCCGCGGTCGGCGCGGCGTTCCAGCCGGCGGTGGCAAAGCCATGGGTTTCCGGCGTCGGCTGCGGCTCGTCGAGCATGATCATCATCAGATATTGCGGCTTGTCGGCCGGCAGCACGGCCATGAAATCGGTCAGCAGCTTGTGCTTGGAATAGCGGCCGTTGACGACCTTTTCCGCGGTGCCGGTCTTGCCGCCGATATAGTAGCCGCCGACATTGGCCTTGGTGGCGGTGCCCTTCTCGGCATTGAGCCGCATCAGATAGCGCATTTCGCGGCTGGTCTCGGGCTTGAGCACCGGCTTGGCCAAGGCCTTCGCCTCGCTTTCGCTGCGCTTGAGGAAGGTCGGCGGAATCAGCAGCCCGCCATTGAGCGTGGCCGCGATCCCCATCACCGCCTGCAGCGGCGCCACCGACAGGCCATGGCCGAAGGCGATGGTGACGGTATTGAGCTCGCCCCAATGCTTGGGAACGATCGGCTCGGCGCTTTCCGGCAATTCGGTGCGCAGCCGGTCGAGCTGGCCCATCTTCCTCAGGAACGCCTGGTGGCCTTCGACGCCGACGGCGAGCGCCATGCGCGCGGCGCCGATGTTCGACGAATAAGTGAAAATCTCCGGCACCGAAAGGGCGCGGTGCATCGGCTCGTAGTCGTGGATGGCGAAGCGGCCGTAGTGCAGCGGGTGGCTGGCGTCGAAGGTCGACGATAGCGTCGCCTTGCCGGCGTCGAGCGCCATCGCCACCGTCAGCACCTTGAAGGTCGAGCCCATCTCGTAGACGCCGGTGGTGAGGCGGTTGATGCGGGTCGGATCGTTCGCCTCGCGCGGATTGTTCGGGTCGTAGTCGGGCTCCGACACCATGGCGACGACCTCGCCGGTATTGACGTTGAGGATGACGCCGGAAGAGGCCTTGGCCTTGAATTTCTCGCGCGCGGCAATGAGCTCGTCGCGCAGCGCGAACTGCACGCGCAGATCGAGCGCGAGATTGACCGGCTTCTGCAGCCGGTCGGTGGCGAGCCCAGCCATGTGCAGCGCGGCGAGCCCTTGCCCGTCCAGCCATTTCTCGATGCCGGCGATGCCCTGATTGTCGATATTGACGTGGCCGATCTCGTGGCTGACCACCGGGCCGTTCGGATAGACGCGCTTGTTCTCGGTCAGGAAGCCGACGCCGGGAATGCCGAGCCGATGAATCTCCAACTGCTGCTTCGGCGTGATCTCGCGCTTGAGCCAGACGAAGCCCTTCTTCGACGACAACCGGTCGCGCACTTCGTTGGCGTCGAGATCGGGCAGCACCGCGGTGAGCAGTTCTTCCGCCTCGTCGACGTCGATGAGCTTGCGCGGTTCGGCGAACAGCGACGGCGCCTTGACGTCGGTGGCGAGGATCGCCCCGTTGCGGTCGAGGATATCCGGCCGGGCGGTGGCGATCGCGTCCGCTCCGACGCTGCGCCGCGTGCCATGGCCGTCGCTCTGCTCGGCGAACATGACAAGGCGCAGCGCGATGACGCCGTAGATGCAGGCGAAGGCGACGATGGCGAGGCCGAGCCGCGCCTTGGCCTTCACGTTGCGGTCGACGTCGCGGCCATAGAGGAACGAGCGCAGGAAGCGCTGCCAGCGGGTTTCCGGTGATCTTTGGCGTGTATTCATCGGGTCACCGCCGCGCCGGCACGCTGCCGGTGACGTCAGGCGCCGCCGGCGCCAGCATGGCGCCGATCGGATCGTTGTTCGGCGCAACAGCCGGCGGCCGCTCGGGCAGCTTGTCGAGACTGTCGAATTGCGTGGGCCGCATCGGCTGCAGCGCCAAATGGCGGTCGGCCAGGCCCTGGATGCGGCCGGGGGTGTCGAGCTTTGCCCATTCGGCGCGCAGCGCCGCGATGGCGTCGCGTTCGCGTCGCAATTGGCCGGCGACCTTGGCAACGCGTTCGGCCTGCAAGGTGGAATCGAACTTGATCTTGTAGACGAAGGACGCCGCCAGGATCAGCGCGCCGATGACGAAGATATTCAAGAGGCGCATGGCTCACCGCCCCTTCAACACGTCGGCGAGCGCCGGCAGGCGCGGGAGCAGATCGGACGCATCGTCGTTGCGCGCGGGCGCAGCCTCGCGCTCGGCGGCGCGCAGCTTGGCCGAGCGGGCGCGCGGATTGCGGGCAATCTCATCGGCATCGGCGATGACCGGCCGCTTGGTGAGCGCGCGGAAGGTCGGCGCCTCCCGCTTGAGCTCCGGCGCATGGCGCGAGCCGGCGCGCGCTTCGCCGCGGTCGGCCAAAAACGATTTGACGATCCGGTCCTCGAGCGAATGAAACGAGATCGCCACCAGGCGGCCGTGCGGCTTGAGGATGCGTTCGGCGGCGGTGAGGGCGGCGGTGAGTTCGCCCAACTCGTCGTTGACGAAGATGCGCAGCGCCTGGAACGTCCGCGTGGCCGGATGGATATCGCCCGGGCGCGACCGCACCACCGAGGAAACGATATCGGCCAGTGCGCGGGTGGTCGTGATCGGCGCGCCGCTACGCGCATTCACGATGGCGCGCGCGACACCGCGCGAATGGCGCTCCTCACCCAAGATGAAAATGATATTGGCGAGGTCGCGCTCGCCCGCCGCGTTGACGACGTCGGCAGCGCTTGCGCCTGTGCCCGACATGCGCATATCGAGCGGCCCGTCGAGACGGAAAGAGAAGCCGCGCTCCGCTGTATCGAGCTGCATGGAGGAGACGCCGAGGTCGAGCACCACGCCGTCGACTTCCGTGAAACCCGCGTCATGTGCGGCGTTGTCGAGATTGGAGAAGCGATCTTCGATCAACGTGAGCCGGCCGTTAGCCGCCTGCACCAGGTCCGCGCCCGACGCGATAGCGCTCTGGTCGCGGTCGATGCCGATGACCTTGCAATTGGCCGCGGCCAGGATGGCGCGCGTATAGCCGCCGGCGCCGAAGGTTGCGTCGATGTAGACGCCGCCGTCGCGAATATTAAGGAACTCGACCGCGGGGCGGCCGAGCACGGGAATGTGGAGGGCTGATCCGCCAACGACAGCCGTTGAGCCCTCGCCGCCCGCCATCATTCGTGTGCTCCGAGCAGCTTGCGCGGGGCCGGTCCGACGCCGTGCCCGCGAGGGGTATAGACTGCAATCGGCGAAATTATCCTGCCACCCCAGAGGGTTCCGCCATCTGAGAAGTCGATCATGGGATGTTATGGGCATCAATGCGATTATCGCCTGCCCGCCGCCCTCCTTCGGGACGCCGAAGCCGCACCCTCCGAATCTCATTAACGGCCCTTAAACTTAAGGATTTATTGCCGGCCGACGGCTCGGCGCCTGCGGCTATGCAAAAACCGCCTGCCGCCTCGGCGTCCAAATCGACCGAGTTCCCGGAACTATGAATTTCGCTGCCGAGTTAGTCGGTTGCGGCGGTCATCTCCGCCCAAAGGATAAGCACAAAATTTTTTCATGCGAACAAGGAGGCGATCCATGAAAAAGCAGCTGATGATTGGTGCGGCCATAGGCGCACTGGTGATGTCCGGGGCGTTGGCGCAATCGCCGAATTCCCCACCGAATTCGAATGCAATGCCGCCGGCAGCCGCGCAGAGCCCGCAAGGCCCGGGAAAGGCCGACATCGTGACGGCGCAGAAGCCGGATCAATGGCTGGCTTCGAAATTCAAAGGCACCGAAGTGGTGGGGTCCGATAGCCAAAAGATCGGCGCCATCAGCGACATTCTATTCGACAAGACTGGCAAGATCGAAGCCTACGTGGTCAGCGTCGGCGGCTTCCTCGGGATGGGATCAAAAGAGGTGGCGTTAGCACCGGATTCGTTCGAGGTGATCGCCGGAAAGAACGGTGCGGCCGACATCCTCAAAGTGTCGATGAAGCAGGATGAGCTCAAACAGGCGCAGAATTTCACGCCGTATTCACCGCCGCATCCGACCACGACCGGCTCGGGCGCGCCGGGCGGCCTCAATAGCCTGTCGGGGGGCAGCATGCGGCCGTCGTCTAACCCGCCACCGGGCAGCCCCCGATAGGCTCGCTCGGGGCAACAGCCGTCAACTCACTGCGGCCCGGGTTTCTCCGGGCTGCAGCTTTAGCGTAATTTCTGTGTATTGCTTTTTCGCCGACGCGCAGTGAAAGATGCCCCTCCCCGCGCCATGCGCATTCAATATGGGTCCGGCTGATGTCGGCGTTCCCGCCGGATTCATTCATTGTCGCCGATGTGGTGCCCTCGCCCAACCAGGACGAGCGCAAGCAGGGGCGTACGCCCGATATGATCCTGCTGCATTACACCGGGATGCAGAGCGGCGAAGCCGCGCTGCGGTGGCTATGTTCGCCAGACAGCAGAGTGTCGGCCCATTACGTCGTGTTCGAGGACGGCCGCATCGTGCAATGCGTGCCGGAAGGGTTTCGCGCCTGGCACGCCGGCGTGGCGTCCTGGGCCGGCGAAACCGACATCAATTCGTGCTCGATCGGCATCGAAATCGTCAATCCGGGACATGAATTCGGCTACCCCGACTTTCCGTTGCGGCAGATCGCGGCAGTGATCTCGCTGTGCAAGACGATCATCACCCGGCGCGGGCCGATCAGCGCCGACCGCATCCTGGCGCATTCCGACGTGGCGCCCGCGCGCAAACAGGATCCGGGCGAGAAATTTCCCTGGGGCCTGCTGAGCGAATCCGGCATCGGGCATTGGGTGCGCCCGGCCCAGGTCAATCTCGACGGCCCGTCGCTCCAGCCGGGCGCGCAGGGCGACGTGGTGATACGGCTGCAGCGCGCGCTGCGCGCTTACGGCTACGGCATCGAAGAGACCGGCATTTACGACGACGCCACACGCCAGGTTGTTACCGCGTTCCAGCGCCATTTCCGCCCGGCCCGGGTCGACGGCATCGCGGATTCGTCCACGCTGCTCACGCTGCGCGCGCTGCTGGAAACGCGGCCGGCATCGCTGGCGTAGAGGGCGTTTTAACGCTCCTGGCCGCGCGACCTTGACGCGGAAGGCCCTCAACCCCATTGCTATTGCCGTCAGTCGGCCGGACGGCCGCTCCGCGCCAATGCCGAAAGGCGGCCGGGGAGGAAAGTCCGGGCTCCATGGACGAACGGTGCCGGATAACGTCCGGCGGAGTTGGACCCCTCGCGGGCGAGACTTCAGGGACAGTGCCACAGAGAACAGACCGCCGCGGCTGCGTTGTGTATTGGCCGCGGTAAGGGTGAAACGGTGCGGTAAGAGCGCACCGCGTTTCCGGCGACGGAAACGGCACGGCAAACCCCACCGGGAGCAAGACCGAATAGGAACGACGTTGGGGCGCAAGCTCCGGGTCCGTCCGGGCCAGTCGTTCGGGTAGGTTGCTTGATGCGCCGGGCAACCGGCGTACCAGAGGAATGGCCGTCACGTCTGCGGTGAGACCCGCAGGCCATACAGAACCCGGCTTATAGGCCGGCTGATACGTTCAAGGGGGCTCGGCGGCAACACCGCCGGGCCCCCGCCAATTTTTAAACTGGCGCAAGCGACCTAGCGCGCATCCAGCATGGTCGCCGGCAGCCAGAGCGCGCTGCCGGGGACGGCAGCGGCGCTGCGGCTTTAATCGAGTCAGCTATTTCTTATAAGCGGCGAGCACGGCCTGTCCGTCAGGCCCCGCCTTCTTCAGCCAATCGGCAGTGAGCTGGTCGCCGACTTTCTTGAGGCCGGCTTTCAGCGCCGGGCTCGGCGGCAGCACTTTCATGCCGTGCGCTTTGAGCTGATCGAGATACCAGCCGCTCTTTTCCTGCCACATCTTCCAGCCGCGCTCCTCCGCCGTCGCCGCCGCCTTCAAGAGCGCGGCCTGCGTCGGCTTGTCGAGCGCATCGAACGCCGCCTTGTTCACGAAGGTGATGTTCTTCGGGATCCAGGCCTGCGTATCGTAGAAATGCGTCATCGATTCCCAGGCCTTGCTGTCGTAGCCGGTCGCCGCCGAGGTGATGAACGAGTTGACGACGCCGGTCGCCAGCGCCTGCGCCAGCTCCGCCGCCTGCACGGTGACCACCTGCGCGCCGACCAGTTCGCCGATGCGGGCGGTGCCGACATTGTAGGCCCGCCACTTGAGGCCCTTCATATCGTCGACCGTGTTGATCTCCTTCTTGGCGTAGATGCCCTGCGGCGCCCACGGCACCGCGAACAGCACCATCAACCCTTGCGCGGCGAGTTTCTTCTCGATCGCCGGCTTCGAAGCCTGCCACAGCTTCATCGCTTCCGGATAGCTGGTGGCGAGGAAGGGAATGACGTCGACGCCGAAGATAGGGTCCTCGTTCTCGTGCAGCGAGATCAGCACTTCGCCGATCTGCGCCTGCCCGGTCTGCACCGCGCGCTTGATGTCCGGCGCCTTGAACAGCGAAGCGCCGGGGTGAACGGTGATCTCGAGCTTGCCGCCAGTCGCCACGGAAACGTCCTTGGCGAACAGCGCGAGATTTTCGCTGTGCGGATTGTCGGCCGGATAGGCGGCCGGCAAATTCCATTTGGTCTGCGCGGACGCAGGATTCACAGCAAGCGCTCCAGCCGCGAACGCGGCCAGCAGAAGGGTGCGGGACAAGGTGATCATCTGACGCCTCTTGGTTCGATTTTTACGACACGGACGCGATCGATTGAGCTTAGCCTAGCAGGAAACGGGCCGGCCTCAACTCGGCGGAAACGCCAGATGCGGCAAGACCAGCACGATTTGCGGAAACTCCGTGATGATGAAGACGGCGGCAAGCAGCAACAAAAAGAACGGAAATGCGGCGCGAGCGACGGTAAAGGTGTCCCGCCCGCTCATATTCTGCAGCACAAAGAGGTTGAAGCCGACCGGCGGCGTGATCTGCGCCATCTCGACATGGATGACCAGGTAGACGCCGAACCAGATCAGATCGAGGCCGGCCTGCTTGATCATCGGCAGCACCACCACCATGGTCAGCACGATCATCGAGATGCCGTCGATCAGGCAGCCGAGGATGATGTACATGATGCTCAAATAGAGCGCGAGCATACCGGGCGTGAGGTGCTGGCCCTGCACCCACACCGCGAGCGCCGCCGGAATGCCGGTATAGGCCATGGCCGCGGTGGTGTAGGCGGCGCCGGCCAGGATGAACATGATCATGCAGGTGAGGCGCGTCGCACTCATCACGCTTTCGAAGAAGGTCTTGCGGTTGAGCGTACCGCTCCACCAGGCGAGCAGCAGCGCGCCGCTAACACCCCAGGCCGCACATTCCGTCGCGGTGGCGAAGCCGAGCACCAGCGAAAAGAATACGCCGAGGATCAAGAGCAGGCAGGGAATGAGCTTGGTCGATTCCGCGAGCTTCTTGCGGAACGGCATCGGCGGATCGCGCGGCGGGATCTTTTTCGGATTGAGCAGCGACCAGCCGATGATGTAGCCGGAGTAGAGCGCCATCACCAGAAAGCCGGGCAGAAAGCCGCCGAGAAAAACCTGCAGCACCGAGACATTGGCGGTCACCGCATAGACCACCATCGGGATCGATGGCGGAATCAGAAGCCCAAGCGTGCCGGAACCGGCGAGCGAGCCGAGACTGATGCCCTTGTCGTAGCCGCGCTTGTCCAGTTCGGGCAGCGCGATCTTGCCGATGGTGGCGCAGGTCGCCGCCGAGGAGCCGGACACCGCGGCGAAGATGCCGCAGCCGATCACGTTCACATGCACCAGGCGGCCGGGCAGCCATTGCAGCCACGGCGACAGGCCACGGAACATCTCCTCCGACAGCCGCGTGCGGAACAGGATCTCGCCCATCCAGATGAACAGCGGCAGCGCGGCGAGCGTCCACGAGGCGCTCGCGCTCCACACCGTAGTCGCCAGCACCGCGCCGATCGGCACAGAGGTGGTGAGCAGCATGGCGATGAAGCCGATCAGGCCAAGCGCGACCGCGATCCACACGCCGCTCGCCAGAATGACGATGAGCGCCCCGAGCAGGATCAACGCCAGATTGACCAGGCCGATGTCGTGCATCAGCCGCCCCCGCCGGAGGCGATGCGCTCGACCAGTTCGTCGGGCGAGGACGGCGGCTCCTTTTCGTAGGTCGGCTTGTTGCCCTTGAGCACGTGGATCAACTCGTCGACCAGCGCGACGGCGAGAATGAGCAGGCCGCCGCTGTAGCCGAGCTGCGGCATCCACAGCGGGATCGACAGTACGCCCTGCGCCATGTCGTTGAAGCGGAACGAGTCGTACGTCATCGACACGGCGTAGCAGGTGAAATAGAGCGTGAAGGCGGTGGCGACCGTGAGCGCGACGACTTCGACCGCCCAGCGCTTGCGCCCGGTGAACTGCTCGATGAGGATGCCGACGCGGATGATCTCGCCTTTCTTGAAGGTGTGGGCGAGGCCGAGAAACGCCATCGCCGCCATGCACCAGGAGGCGAAATCGTCGCCGGCCGGAATGTTCAGCCCGATCTGGCGGCCGAGCGAGCCGAACATCATGATGGCGAAGATCAGCACCAGAAAAACGCCGGCGGCGTAGCCCGCGAACAGATAAAGCCGGTCGAGAACAATACGGATCATGCCCAAGTCCCGCCGGCATGATGGCGTCGGCCTGAGGCCGGGGGCAATAGACTTTTCGCCTGACGCCGAATGATTTCGGCGGACGCGCTTCAGCGCGCCGGTTCGACGCCTTTGGCCTTGAGCGTGGCGGCGGCCGACGGCGCGGTGAGGAACGCGATCAGCGCCTTCGCGGTATCGGGTTGCTTAGCCGACGCGCTCAGACCGGCGGCAAAGCCGATTTTGGTCTGCAAGGCCTCCGGAATCGGGCCGACCACATCGATCCCCGACACGCCGACCATGCGGGTCGCCACCACCACGACCAGGTCGGCTTCGCCGCGCGCCACCACCTCGACGCAGTCTTCGGCGGCCATCGGCTTGAGCTTGCCCTGCATCTCGTGCGCGAGCCCCAAGCGCTCTACCAGGCCGACGAAATACAACCCGCTGGCGCCGTGCGCCGGGAACGCAACCGCCTTGGCGGCGATGAGTGTGCGCTTGAAGCCGTCGACGCTGGCGATGTCGGGTTTGGCCGCGCCGGCGCGGATGCCGACGGCAAGGCCCGCCGTGCCGATGTCGACGAGCGAACCGGCGACGACCTTGCCCGCCGCCATCAACTGCTCGACGGTCGAGGGGTTGCCGACGGCGACGTCGAAGGCTTCGCCGGCCTATGCCGCGCCGGACCACCTCGGGATTGACGTCGAGTTCGAGGTCGACCGCGTTGCCGGTCGCGCGCGCGAACTCGCGCGCACAATTCGCGCACCGCCGCGCGCGGCCCGTTGCCGCTCAGCACCTTGAGATCGGCCATCAGTGTTCGGCGACCGGCTTGATGTGCGCCGCCTTGATGACCTTGCCCCACTTGTCGATCTCGCTGGCGATGAACTTGCCGTAGTCATCCGGCGTGCCGCCGAGTGCCGTGCCGCCGATCTTGGTGAACTTCTCCTTGGTATCCGGCGCGGCGAGAATGACGTTGATATCCTTGTTGAGCGTCGCGACGATGTCCTTCGGCGTGCCCTTGGGTGCGCCGATGCCGTGCCAGATGTTGGCCTCGAACCCCGGATAGCAACTCGGCAACCGCGGGCACGTCCGGCAACGCGTCGGACCGCTTGGCGCTCGACACCGCCAAGGCGCGCAATTTACCGGCCTTCACCAGCGCGATCGTGATCGGCATGGGACCGAAGAACGCCTGCACTTGGCCGCTGAGCAGATCCGGCACCGGGCTTTGGCGATAGGGCACGTGCACCATATCGATGCCGGCCGTCAATTTCAGCAGCTCGCCGTTCATATTCGGGGCGCTGCCGACGCCGAACGAGGCGTAGTTGATCTTGCCCGGATTGGCTTTGGCATAGGCGACGAATTCGGCAAGCGTCTTGGCCGGCACCGACGGATTGATCACCAACGTGTTGGGCGAGGTGAACGTGCTGATGACCGGCGCGATGTCCTTGCGAATATCGAACGAAAGGTTTTGATAGAGCGTGGCATTGACCGCGTTGGTGACCGTCATCGCCAAGAGCGTGTAGCCGTCGGGCGCGGCGCGCGAGACGAACTCGGCGGCAAGATTGCTGCCGGCGCCGGGCTTGTTGTCGACGATGAATTCCTGGCCGAGCTTCTGCCCGAGCGGCGCAGCAATCAGGCGCATGTCGATGTCGGTCGCCGAGCCCGGCGGGAAGCCGACGACGATGCGCACCGGCCGCGACGGATAAGTGTCGGCATGGGCGATGCGCGAGACCGCCGGCAGTGCGGCGGCGGTGGCGGCAAGTTGCAGGAATTGACGGCGGCGCAGTTTCATAGCGTTTCTCCCAACGGCATTGTTGTTCGTGATTGCCCCACGGCGGCAAGTCTAGCAGGCCTGCTTTCGTCCGCACAGGCGGGATGCTTTCAGTCCGCCTTTTGCCGGCAGCCGCACGCCTGGCAGGCTTGTGTTACCCCCGACAGACTGGACATAGTGCGGCGTCCATTCACGGCCTTCAGTCATGCCCACCAAAAAACCAAGCAAGACCGCATCGCAGCTTTGGGACTTCTGGATCGACCGCGGCGGCACCTTCACCGACGTGGTCGGCCGCGACCGCGACGGCACGCTGCATCGCGCACAAGCTGCTGTCGCGAGAACCCGGAAGCCTATCGCGACGCCGCCGTGCAGGGCATCCGCGATCTGCTCGGCCTGCAACGCCGGCGAGCCGATCCCGCGCCGGCGCAGTCGGCGCGGTGAAGATGGGCACGACGGTCGCCACCAATGCGCTGCTCGAGCGCAAGGGCGAGCGCACGCTGCTGCTGATCACCAAGGGTTTCCGCGACGCGCTCGAGATCGGCTACCAGGCGCGGCCGAAGATTTTCGCCCGCCACATCGTCAAGCCGGACATGCTCTACGAGCGCGTCGCCGAGGTCGACGAGCGCGTGCGCGCCGACGGCACGGTCGAGCGCGCGCCCGATCTCGACGGCGGTGCGGCGCGACCTCGACGCGGCGCAAGGCCGACGGCATCGCGCGCGGTCGCCATCGTCTTCATGCACGCCTATCGCTATCCCGAGCATGAGCGGCAGGTCGCGGCGCTGGCGCGCGAGCATGGGCTTCGCGCAGGTCTCGGTCAGCCACGAGGTCTCGCCGCTGATCAAGCTCGTCGGCCGCGGCGACACCACGGTGGTCGATGCCTATCTCTCGCCGATCCTGCGCGCGCTATGTCGCGCAGGTCGACCGCGATCTCGACGCGCGGCGCTCGCAGCGCGCGGCTGATGTTCATGATGTCGTCGGGCGGGCTGACCGCGGCCGAACTGTTCCAGGGCAAGGACGCGATCCTGTCCGGGCCCGGCCGGCGGCGTGGTCGGCATGGCGCGAGACCGGCGCGGCAGGCCGGCTTCGACCGGCTCATCGGCTTCGACATGGGCGGCACCTCGACCGACGTCGTCGCATTTCGACGGCGAATACGAGCGCGCCTTCGAGACCGAGGTCGCCGGCGTGCGCATGCGCGCGCCGATGATGCTCATCCACACGGTCGCGGCCGGCGGCGGCTCGATCCTGCATTTCGACGGCGCGCGCTTCCGCGTCGGGCCCGGATTCGGCCGGCGCCAATCCGGGCCCGAAATGCTACCGCCGCGGCGGGCCGCTGGCGGTGACCGACGCCAATGTGATGGTCGGCAAGCTCATGCCGGATTTCTTCCCGAAGATCTTCGGCCCGCACCAGGACCAGCCGCTCGACGCCGAGAGCCGTGCGCGACGCCTTCGCCGCGCTCGCCGCGCGAGATCGGCGACGGCCGCAGCGCCGGAGGAGGTCGCCGACGGCTTCATCACGATCGCGGTCGAGAACATGGCCGAACGCGATCAAGAAGATCTCGGTGCAGCGCGGCTACGACGTGACGCGCTACGCGCTCAACTGCTTCGGCGGCGCCGGCGGCCAGCATGCCTGCCTCGTCGCCGACGCGCTCGGCATGACGACGCGTGCTGATCCATCCGTTCTCGTCGCTGCTCTCGGCCTACGGCATGGGGCTCGCCGACATCCGCGCGACGCGCCAGCAGGCGATCGAGCTGCCGCTCGACGCCAAGGCGCTCGCCGCGCATCAAGCGCGATCGGCGCGCGCCTCGGCGACGCGGCGCGCAGACGAAGTCGCGGGCCAAGGCGTGCCGGCGCGGCAAGATCAAGATCATCGTGCGCGCGCATATCCGCTATGCCGGCACCGACACGGCGCTGGTGGTGGCGGCGGGCAGCGCTGGCGGCGATGCAGCGCGCGTTCGAGAAGGCGCACAAGGCGCGCTTCGGCTTCGTCGACCGCGCAAAGCAGATGGTGGTCGAGGCGGTCGTCGGTCGAGGCGGTCGGCGGCGGCGCCAAGTTCAGCGAGCGCGCGCGGCAAGCGCACGCGCGGCAAATTGCCGAAGCCGGCGCGCCGCACGCGGTTCTTCTCGGGCGGCGCTGGCACGCAGCGCGCGCGTCTTCACTGCGCGAGCAGCTCAAGCCGGGCCACGACGTCAAGGCGCCGGCCCTCATCATCGAGCCGCATCAGACCATCGTGGTCGAGCCCGGCTGGCAGGCCGAGCTCACGGCGAAGAATCATCTGGTGCTCACCCGCGCCAAGAAGCGCAAGCGCACGCATGCCGATCGGCACGCAGGCCGATCCGGTGATGCTCGAAGTGTTCAACAACCTGTTCATGTCGATCGCCGAGCAGATGGGCGTGTCGCTGCAGAACACCGCCTATTCGGTCAACATCAAGGAGCGGCTCGACTTCTCCTGCGCGGTGTTCGACGCAGACGGCACGCTGGTCGCCAACGCGCCGCACATGCCGGTGCATCTCGGCTCGATGGACCGCTCGGTCGAGACCATCATCCGCGACAACGCGGGCCGGATCGCAGCCGGGCGACGTCTACGTGCTCAACGCGCCCTATAACGGCGGCACGCATCTGCCCGACATCACCGTCTGCACGCCGGTGTTCGACGACGAGAAGAAGACGATCCTGTTCTGGGTCGCCTCGCGCGGCCACCACGCCGATGTCGGCGGCATCTCGCCCGGCTCGATGTCGCCGCAACGCCACCACCATCGAGCAGGAAGGCGTCTATATCGACAATTTCAAGCTGGTCGACCGCGGCCGCTTCCGCGAGAAGGAACTGATGGCGGCGCTGACCGGCGCGCAATATCCGGCGCGCAACCCGGTGCAGAACATCAACGACCTCAAGGCGCAGATCGCCGCCAACGAGAAGGGCGTCGCCGAGCTGCGCAAGATGGTGGCGCATTTCACGCTGCCGGTGGTGCAGGCCTATATGGGCCACGTGCAGGACAACGCCGCCGAAAGCGTGCGCCGCGTCATCGACCGGCTGCACGACAGCGAATTCGCCTACGAGATGGACCAGGGCACCGTGATCAAGGTGAAGATCACGGTCGACAAGCAGAAGCGCGAGGCGACCGTCGATTTCACCGGCACCTCGCCGCAGCAGCCGACCAACTTCAACGCGCCCGAGCCGGTGACGCGCGCGGCGGTGCTCTACGTGTTCCGCGTCATGGTCGACGACGACATCCCGATGAATGCCGGCTGCCTGCGGCCGATCAACATCGTCATTCCGAAGAGCTCGATGCTGACGCCGCGAATATCCCGCCGCCGTGGTCGCCGGCAATGTCGAGACGTCGCAGGCGGTGACCAATTGCCTGTTCGGCGCGCTCGGCGCGCTCGCCGCCGCGCAAGGCACCATGAACAATCTCACCTTCGGCAACGCGCGCTATCAATATTACGAGACGATCTGCTCCGGCGCGCCGGCCGGGCCCGGCTTCGACGGCGCCGACGCGGTGCACACGCACATGACCAATTCGCGGCTGACCGATCCGGAGGTGCTGGAATTCCGCTATCCCGTGGTGCTGGAGGATTTCCACATCCGCAAGGCTCCGGCGGCAAGGGCAAATGGCACGCCGGCGACGGCATCCGCCGCACCATCCGCTTCCTGGAGAAGATGGAGTGCACGATCCTGTCCGGCCACCGCCGCGTGCGGCCGTTCGGGCTCGCCGGCGGCGAAGCCGGCCAGGTCGGCGAGAACTGGGCGCGGCGCAAGGACGGCCGCATGGAGACGCCTGCAAGGCTGCGACGAGACCGTGATCGACGCCGGCGAGGCGGTCATCATCCAGACGCCGACGGCGGGGGGATATGGGACGCCGAAATAGCCGCGACTGAGCGCCGCAGGCCGCCAACCGCCAGCAAAGCCGCCGCCGCCTTGACCTCGATCAATTGCCGAGTTCCGCGCCGCCGCTAGGTTGCCCTAATGTTAGCCCCTCCCCGCGCGGGCCGCCCGGCGTCGCCGCTCAAAAAATTATTGGAAAATGCCCCCAGCGTGCTGCTGGCGCCGGTGCCGCTGGCGCTGCTTGCAGCCGGTCTTCAACCGCATCGCCACCCATGTGGCGCATGCGCGGCCCGAACTGTTCCACCGGCTTGGGCAGCACGCCGGCAAGCGCTTCCTGATCGATCCGATCGACCTGCCCTTCGTGCTGGTGCTCACGCCTCTGCCCGAGCGGCCGTTGCTGACTGCGCACCGCCGCAGCGAGCGGCCGGCGCACGTCGCGGCCATCGCCGGCACCTTCTTCAACCTGCTCGACATGATCGACGGCTACGCTCGACGGCGACGCGCTGTTCTTCTCGCGCGACCTGCAAGTGAGCGGCGACACCGAGGCGGTGGTGGCTTTGCGCAACGCGCTCGACGACTTCGAAGGCTCCGCGCTCGACAGCGTGGTGGCGAGCTTCGGGCCTTTGTCGGGGCCGGCGGGCGTCGCGCTGTCGGCGGTGCGTTCGATCAGGGGGAGATAGATGAGCGAGGTGCAAGAATCTGACGCGGCCCGAACTGGTCTGCCCGGCTGGAACGCCGGCGGCTCTGCGCACCGCCGTCGATGCCGGCGCCGACGCGGTCTATTGCGGGCTGCAGAACGAGACCAATGCGCGCAATTTTCCCGGACTGAATTTCACCGTGGCCGAAGTCGAGCAATCGCTCGCCTATGCGCACGCGCGCAACGCCAAGGTGCTGCTCGCGGTCAACACCTTTCCGCCGGCCGGCAAGTTCCAGCTGTGGCGCGACGCCATCGACGGCGCCGCCAGGCTCGGCGTCGACGCGGTGATCGTCGCCGACATGGGCGTCGCCGATTACGCCGCGCGCACCTATCCGGACCTGCGGCTGCATCTGTCGGTGCAGGCCGGCGCGTCGTCGCCGGAGGCGATCCGCTTCTATTGCGAGCAATTCGGCGTCAAGCGCGTGGTGCTGCCGCGCATGCTCACGGTGGCCGAGATCGCCGAGCTGCACAGCCAGATCCCGTGCGAGATCGAGGCCTTCATCTTCGGCAATATCGGCATGATGGCGGAGGGCCGCTGCTATCTCAGCAATTACGTCACCGGCGCATCGACCAACATGGACGGCGTCTGCTCGCCGGCGGCCGACGTGCATTACGAGGAGGACGCCGCGCGCAATCTGACGACGCGGCTCGGCGACTACGTGATCGACCGCTTCGCCGGCGGCGAGAGCGCCGGCTATCCGACCATCTGCAAGGGCCGCTATCTGTGCGGCGCGCAGGACGGCGGCTATTACGCCTTCGAGGAGCCGGTCAGCCTCAATCTGTCGGCGCTGCTGCCCGACCTGATGCGCGCCGGCGTCACCGCGCTCAAGATCGAGGGCCGCCAGCGCAGCCGCGCCTACGTGAAGTCGGTGGTCGGCGCCTTCCGCAAGGCGGTCGACGACATCATGGCGGGCCGCGAGGCCGCCTTCGCCAGCCTGTTGGCGCTCACCGAAGGCCGCCGCGAGACGGAAGGCGCCTTCCCCAGCAAGCGATGGAGATGAGCGTGCAGGCGAACAAGAGCGAGCTGACGCTGGGGCCGGTGCTGTTCAACTGGCAGCCGGAGACCTGGCGCGATTTCTACTTCCGCATCGCCGACGAGGCGCCGGTTTCGACCGTCTATCTCGGCGAGGTGATCTGCTTCAAGCGCGCGCCGCTGTTCGACGAGTATCTGCGACGCGGTGGCCGCGCGGCTCGAGGCCGCCGGCAAGACCGTCGTGCGCTCGACGCTGGCCGAGGTGATGTCCAAGCAGGAACGCCAGATGATCGACGACGTCTGCGCCGGCCGACGGCCATGGTCGAGGCGAACGACGGCTCCGCGCTGTTGCGCCTGCGCGGACGGCCGCATCACGCCGGCCCCTTCATCAACGTCTACAACGAGCGCACGCTGGCGGTGCTCGCCGGCAATGGCGTGCGCAATGTCTGCCTGCCGCCGGAAATGCCGGCGACCGCCATCCGCGCGCTCAGTGCGGAAGCGGCCAAGCTCGGAGTCATGACCGAAGTTCAGGTGTTCGGCCGCGTCGGGCTGGCGCTCTCGGCGCGCTGCTATCACGCGCGCGCGCATGGGCGGACCAAGGACACTTGCCAGTTCATCTGCAACGTCGATCCCGACGGCATGACGCTGCGCACGCTGGAGGACAAGCCGTTCCTGACCGTGAACGGCATCCAGACCATGTCGCACGACTACCTCAATCTGGCCGGCGAGCTCGCCGACTTGCGGGACATGGGCGTCGGCCGCTTCCGCCTGTCGCCGCACAGCTGCGACATGGTGGCGGTGGCGAAAATCTTCCGCGATGCGCTCGACCGGGGCATCGACGCCGCCGAGGCGGGCGCCCGCCTCGACGCGCTGCAGCTCGGCGCGCCGTTCTCCAACGGCTTTTATCACGGCAAACGCGGCCACACGTGGGGTCAGGCGGCGACATCCTGACGGCAACCCCACCAATTCTCGTAAAATCTGGCCTTAGCGCCATTCATTAAGGTTGCCGTTAATGATGCAGCCGGCTTTCCCTTGATTTTGTGCGCGGGAGCGCAAACCTTTCCATCATGCGCAAAATGATTCTGCCCGCGATGTTGCTTTGTGCGCTCGTTACGCCGGCGCTGGCCGACGACTACCCGGTCAGCGGCTCCTGGGGCCAGAGCACGAGTTCGGCCAAAGGCCCGATCGATTGCGGCGGCAAGCGCGTCATCACCTTCGACGGCAATCAGCGCACCGACAGCAATGGCGGCGTGCCGGCCTATCGCAACAAATCGGTGACCGCGGCGGGATCGAACTATCGCGTCGTCGACGTGTTCACCAACGGCCAGGTCAACAACGCGCAAGTAGTCTATACGCTGCGCAAGGTCGATGCCGATCACATCGAGATGAGCGGGCAAACAGGCTCGCTGAAGCTGCAGCGGTGTGAATAGTTCCAGCGATGTCGGCGGAAGTCTAATTGCGCGCGATGATCTCGCGTTCGCCGCGATAGATCGGCGTCGCCTCGGTGATTTTGCCGGTGGCCCGGCGCAGCGGCATCGAAGGACGGCGGCGCTTGAGCGCGCTGCGGCGGCGCCGGCGCGGACGCACGGCGGCGATGCGCACGCCGCCCATGCGCGCGAACGGCTCGCGCAAGGCGCCGTCATCCTCGGCGACCAAGAGCGGCAGGCCCAGCACATTGGCCCAGGCGCGCCATTCGGCGAAGGCCTCGCCGGCCTCACCGGACGTAAACAGCGGCAGCGCGAGCGAAGGATCCTTGTGTTCGAGCGTGACGGAAGCGGTGGCTTTGCCCTCGCCGATCAGCACCCGCAGGGCGACGCCGGCTAAAGGCCGAGACCGGCATATTGAGCGCCATGCGCATGCCGGCGAGCGAGCGCCGCACCACCACGCGTTCGCGATAGAGCTCCACCTGCCGCACCCGCTCGTCGGCCGCGGCATCGATCGCCGCAAAACGCGCCGGCAAGCTGAACGGGTCGAGCCGCTGCGCGCGGCTCGACCCGGCGGGCATCCCGCCACTTCGCATTTGACGCCTCGAAACTCCCACGCCGGGCTTGTTGCTCCGGTCGTGCCGAGATCATGGCAGAAAGGCGTCGGAATCCGCTTAATGTTCGCGGTTAACCGGAGGTCACTCGCCGCTTCGCGCCGCATGATTGACGGGACGTTGCGAACCATGATTGACGAGGTGTTGCTACGTACCGGCAAAATCGTCGGATCGCCGGTTGAACCGCGTCCCCATCAGGCCCATTTGAAGTCCATCCCATCATGCATGCTCCCGCCTCATCCTTGTTCGACCAGACCGCCCTGACCGACCGCGCCGAGCGGCTGGTCAAGGCCGCGCGCGCGGCCGGCGCCGACGCCGCCGACGCGGTGGCGGTGCGCTCGATGTCGCTGTCGATCGAGGTGCGCGACGGCGCGGTGGAGGAAAGCGAGCGCGCCGAAGGCGACGATCTCGGCCTGCGCGTCCTGGTCGGCAAACGCCAGGCGGTGGTATCCACCAACGACACGGCGAGCGACGGCAGCGCGGCGCTGGCCGAGCGCGCGGTGGCGATGGCGCGCGCCGCGCCGGAAGACAAATTCGCCGGGCTCGCCGATGCGGCCCTGCTGGCGCACGACTTTCCCGATCTCGATCTGATCGATCCCGAGCTGCCGACGGTCGGCCAGCTCGAGGCCATGGCGCGCGCGGCCGAAGCGGCCGGCCTCGCGGTCAAGGGCGTCACCAAGTCGGGCGGCGCCTCGGCCTCGGCCGGCATCGGCGGCATGGTGCTGGTGACCAGCCACGGTTTTCGCGGCGCCTATCTCGGCTCGCAGCCACGGCCTGTCGATGACGGCGATCGCCGGCGAAGGCACCGGCATGGAGCGCGACTACGATTATTCGAGCGTGCGGCACGCCGCCGATCTGGAGGCGCCGAGAAAATCGGCCGCACCGCCGGCGAGCGGGCGGTCGAGCGGCTCAATCCGCGCAAGGTGACGACCCGCAAGGTGCCGGTGGTGTTCGATCCGCGCGTCGCCGGCTCGCTGGTCTCGCATCTCGCCAGCGCCGCCAACGGCGCTTCGGTCGCGCGCAAGACCAGCTTCCTGCGCGACAAGATGGGCCAGAAGCTTTTCGCCGACGGCATCCGCATCATCGACGATCCGTTGCGCAAGCGCGGCCTGCGCTCGCATCCGTTCGACGGCGAAGGCGTCGCCGGCAAGAAGCTCGCGCTGATCGACGACGGCGTGTTGCGCTCCTGGATTCTCGACTGCGCGACCGCGCGCGAGCTCGGCCTCGCCACCACCGGCCACGCCAACCGCGGCGTGTCGTCGGTGCCCTCGCCCGGCGCCAGCAATCTGCATCTGGAAGCGGGCCGCGTTGAGCCCCGAAGAACTGATCGCCGACATCAAGGACGGCTTCTACGTCACCGACCTGATCGGCATGGGCGTCAACATGGTGACCGGCGACTACAGCCGCGGCGCCTCCGGCTTCTGGATCGAGAACGGCAAGCGCAGTTATGCGGTGAGCGAAGTCACCATCGCCGGACATCTGCTCGACATGTTCCGCACGCTGACGCCCGCCAACGATCTCGAATTCCGCTACGGCACCAACGCGCCGACGGTGCGGCTGGAGGGATTGACCGTTGCCGGACAATAATTTCGCCGGACTGCGCGCGCCGCTCGAAGCGATCATGCGCGAGGCCGGCGATCTGGCGCGCGAGACCTCGCGCCGTCCGTTCAAGCGCTGGACCAAAGGCGACGACGATTCGCCGGTCAGCGAAGGCGACATCGCCGTCAACGATTTGCTGCGCGCGCAACTGACGAAGTTGCTGCCGGGCGCCGGCTGGCTGTCGGAGGAGACCGTCGAGTTGCCCGACAGCGCGCTGCCGATCGCCTGGGTGGTCGATCCGATCGACGGCACCCGCGCCTATATCGCCGGCCGCGCCGATTGGACCATTTCGGTCGCGCTGGTCGAAGCCGGGCGGCCGCGTCTGGCCGCGCTGTTTGCGCCGGTGAGCGAGGAGATGTTCCTCGCGGTGCACGGCGAAGGCGCCGCGCTCAACGGCGTAAGGATCGTCGCAAGCGGCGGCGCGACGCTCGCCAGCGCCAAGCTCGCCGGACCGAAGCGCTATCTCGAGAAGCTCGCCACGCTCGATCCGACCGTCCTGCCGCAGCCGCGGGTGCCGTCGCTGGCGCTGCGGATCGCGCGCGTCGCGCAAGGGGACCTCGACGCCGCCTTTGCCTCGCCGGGCAGCCACGACTGGGACCTTGCGGCGGCCGACCTTCTGGTGCACGAAGCCGGCGGCTTGTTCACAGATTTCGCCGGCCAGCCGCTGCTATATAATGCCCGGCACGCCGCCCATGGCGCGCTGCTGGCGGCCGGCAATGCCCGCCACGGCACGTTGATCGGCCTGGTGCGCAACCGCCTCGGCGAGTTTGCATAAATCCGGCCCGTAGCTTAATCCACGGCATCGTATGCGTTGTTTTTTCGTCCAACCGCACCGCCCGCGCGAACCCCGCCGCGCCGGCTCTGCGGCGCGCTGAGCAGGTGCTGATGCCGTCATTCAAGCGGATTGTTGCTTCGCCCGCCTTCCAGGGCGCCGTTGCAACGGCGGGAGCGTGGTATCTTCGGCTGGCCTGGTACAGCAGCCGCGTGATCTTCGAGCCGCCGAATGTCTACGAAGGAGTGCAAACCCCGGCAATCGTCGCGATGTGGCACGGGCAGCATTTCCTGATGCCGTTCGTGAAAAAGAGCGAGGGCAGCCATCGCGTCAAGGTGCTCATCTCGCGCCATCGCGACGGCGAGATCAATGCGCGCGCGGCCGAGAAATTGGGCATCGAGACCATCCGCGGCTCCGGCGCGCATAACGGCGAATTCGACCGCAAGGGCGGCGCCTCCGCCTTCACCGAAATGCTCGAAGCGCTCGAGCAGGGCTACAACGTCGCGCTCACCGCCGACGTGCCGAAGATCGCGCGCGTCGCCGGGCTCGGCGTCATCAAGCTGGCGCAACATTCCGGCCGGCCGATCTATGCCGGCGCCATAGCCAGCAGCCGCCGCTATCGAGCTCGACAACTGGGATCGCAGCGCCATCAACCTTCCGTTCAGCCGGATCGCGGTGGCGGCGAGCGAACCGATCTACGTGCCGAAGGACGCCGACAGCGCCGCGCTCGAAGCCGCGCGGCTGCGCGTGGAGAACGAACTCAACCGGCTGACCGCGCGCGCCTACGAGATCGCCGACCGCAAGGGGAGCGCGCGGTCGTGAGCAACCGGCTGCCGGCAGCGTTGCGGGCCTACCGCATGTTTTCGGCGGCGATGACGCCGCTCACGCCGCTGTTTCTGGCGCGGCGGCTGCGGCACGGCAAGGAGCACGGCGTGCGCCTGCCCGAACGGCGCGGCGTCAGCGTCGCGGCGCGCCCGCTCGGGCCCCTGGTCTGGCTGCATGGCGCGAGCGTCGGCGAATTGATCAGCGTGTTGCCGCTGATCGAGCGCATCCACGCCCGCGAAGTCAATTTGCTGGTGACCTCCGGCACGGTCACCTCGAGCGGGCTCGCCGAGCAGCGGCTGCCGCGCGGCGTCATGCACCAATTCGTGCCGATCGACGTGCCGTTTTTCGTGCGCCGTTTCCTCGATCATTGGCAGCCCGATCTGGCGCTGTTCGTGGAATCGGAGCTGTGGCCGAACATCATCATCGAGACGTCGCGGCGCGGCGTGCCGATGATCCTGGTCAACGGCCGGCTGTCGGAAAACTCGTTCCGGCGCTGGCGCTATCTGCCGGCGTCCATCGGCGACCTGCTGCGCCGGCTCGATCTGTGCCTCGCGCGCACGCCGGCCGACGCCGAGCGGCTGAGCGAACTCGGCGCCCCGCACGTCGTCACCACCGGCGATCTCAAGCTCGACGGGCCGGCGCCGCCCGCCGACCGCGGCAAGCTGGCGGCACTGCAACGCGCGATCGCCGGCCGGCCGCTGATCGCGGCGGCCTCGACTCATGACGGCGAGGAGGCCGCCATGATCGACGCGCATCAGCGGCTGCGCGCGACCTTTCCCAGCCTGCTGACGCTGATCGTGCCGCGCCATCCCGAGCGCGGCATCGGCGTCGCGGAGATCGCCCGGGCCGCCGGGCTGAATGTCAATTGCGGTCGCGCGGCGAACTCCCCGACGCCGCGACCGACATCTATGTCGCCGACACGGTCGGCGAGCTCGGCCTGATCTATCGCCTGGCGCCGATCGTTTTTGTCGGCGGCTCGCTGGTCAGGCATGGCGGGCAGAATCCGATCGAGCCCGCCAAGCTCGGCGCCGCCATCCTGCACGGCCCGCATGTCTGGAATTTTGCCGATATCTACGCGGCGCTCGACCACGCGCATGGCGCCGAACTGGTCGCCGACGCGAGCAAGCTCACCGCCGCTTTCGGCGCCATGCTGGCGCAGCCGGACGTGCGCGCCCGCGTCGCCGAGACCGCGCGCACGACGGTCGAGGCGCTCGGCGGCGCGCTCGAACGCACCTTGCAGTCGCTCGACCCCTATCTGATGCAGCTTCGCCTGCACCAGCGGGCCGACAATGCGTGAGCCGGCCTTCTGGTGGCGCAAGGCGGGCTTGGCCTCGGGCCTGCTGGCGCCTGTCGCCGCCTGCTATGGCGCCATCGCCGCGCGGCGGATGATGCGGCAAGGTGTGCGCGCCGGCGTGCCGGTGCTGTGCGTCGGCAATTTCACGCTCGGCGGCGCCGGCAAGACGCCGACTGCGATGATGCTCGTCAAGATGCTGCAGGCGGCCGGCGAGCGGCCGTTTTGTCTGAGCCGCGGCTATGGCGGCAACATCGCCGGCCCGAAAACGGTCGATGCGCATGCCGACACGGCCGCGCAGGTCGGCGACGAGGCGCTGCTGCTGGCGCGGGTGGCGCCGACCATCGTCGCGCGCGACCGCGTCGCCGGCGCGCGAGCAGCGCTCGCCGGCGGCGCCAGCGTCGTCATCATGGACGACGGCTTGCAGAATGCGTCGCTCATCAAGGATTTCACCTTGGCCGTTGTCGATGGGCGGCGCGGCATCGGCAACGCGCGCGTGTTTCCCGCAGGCCCCTTGCGGGCGCCGCTCGCCGCGCAGCTTGCGCGCACCGACGCGCTGCTGGTGGTCGGCGATGACGACGGCGCGCGCGATGTCGTCACCGCGGCGCCGGCCCTGCCGGTGTTCCACGCCCGCTTGCAGCCGGATGCGGCGGCGGTCACGGCACTCAAGGCGCGCCAAGTGCTCGCCTTCGCCGGCATCGGCGATCCGGACAAGTTCTTCGCGACCGCCGTGGCGGCCGGCATCGCGGTGGCCGAGCGCCGAGCCTTTCCCGATCATCACCGCTTCACGGCCGAGGAAGCCGCCGAACTGATCATGCAGGCCGAGCACGACGGGCTGGCGCTGCTCACCACCGAAAAAGATCGCGCGCGCATGGCAGGCGAGCCGCTGCTGGCGGCGCTCGCCGCGCAAGACGCATGTGCTGCCGGTGACGATGATGGTCGAGGAAGCAGACGAATTGCGCCGCGTGGTGCTCGCGAAGCTGCGACGATAGCTACTTAGCGGCCTGCGGGCGCAGCCGTTGCAGCACCGCCTGCGGCGACGCATAGGCCTCCTGCAGATCGACGCTCCAGTATTTGAGTTCCTCGAGCGGGATCGGCACGCCGGTCACCGCGCAGCGCACGAAGGCGCCGGGACGCACCACGCGGAAATCGCCGTCGAGGTATTTGACCTCGGCCTCGCCGTTCATCGGCGAGGAGCGATCATAGCGATTGAGCAAGGGCGGCCTCCTTGGACGTCCGGTGGTTCGCTTAAAGATAGTCGTTTGGCTGCGTCAGCGAAAGCCCGCAACGCCTTATTTACCCGAACAGACTGCCCTGCCCGCCGGTTCCGCCGCCGCGCGCGCGCGGCTTGGGCTTGGCCGGTGGCGGAGCACCGTCGCCGTCGGCGGTGGCGCCGACACGGCCGTCGGCGAATTCGATCTCCAGCCGCATGCCGCCGGCGACCGCGGCGGCCGTGCGCAGCGGATGGCCTTCGCCGTCGCGCACCAGCGCAAAGCCGCGCGCGAGCACGCCCTGGTACGAAAACGCCTTGAGTAATTGCTCGGCGCTGCGCACGCGATCCCAGAGCCGCTGCAGATAGTTCGCGCGCGCGCGTTTGCCGCGCTGTTCGAGCGTGACGACGATTTCGCTCGAGCGCGCCAGCCGCAGCTTCAGCAGACGCGGCGACAGCTTGCGCGGCAACTCGGGTGAACTGGGTGCGATGCAGTTGCGCGTTGGCGTGCAGCGCGCGCGGCAACCGTTTCGCCAGCGTGTCCAGCCGCTGGCGCGGATTGGCCAGCAACTCGTCGGCCGCCGGCAGCGCGCGCGAAGCCGCGCGCAGTTCGGTGCGCCGCACCTCGATGCCACGTTGCCATGACCTTATTTGACGCGCGGCGAGCGCGGAAATTTCCGCCAGCAGGTCGGCTGCGGACCGGCACGGCGATTTCGGCGGCGGCGGTCGGCGTCGGCGCGCGCCTGTCGGCGGCAAAATCGATCAGCGTGATGTCGGTCTCGTGGCCGACCGCGGAGATCAGCGGGATCATGCTATCGGCCGCAGCCCGCACCACGATCTCCTCGTTGAACGACCAGAGATCCTCGAGCGAGCCGCCGCCACGCGCGACGATGATCAGATCGGGCCGCGGCAGCGGCCCACGCTCGGGCAATGCGTTGAAGCCGCGGATGGCGTTCGCCACCTCGGCGGCCGAGGTCTCGCCCTGCACGCGCACCGGCCAGACCAGCACGCGGCGCGGAAAGCGGTCGGCCAGGCGATGCAGAATGTCGCGGATCACCGCGCCCGTCGGCGATGTCACCACGCCGATCACGTCCGGCAAAAACGGCAAGAGCTGCTTGCGCGCCTCGTCGAACAGGCCCTCGGCGGCGAGCTTCTTCTTGCGCTCCTCCAAGAGCTTCATCAGCGCGCCGACGCCGGCGGGCTCGAGCGTGTCGATGACGATCTGGTATTTCGACGAGCCGGCGAAAGTGGTGAGCTTGCCGGAGACGATGACGTCGAGGCCCTCTTCTGGCTTGACCCGCATACGGCCGTAGACGCCCTTCCAGATCACGCCTTCCAGCACGGCCTTGTCGTCCTTGAGGCGGAAATAGACATGACCGGAAGGCGACGGCCCCTTGAAGCCGGACACCTCGCCACGCACCCGCACATAGCCGTAGGCATCCTCGACGGTCTTGCGGAGCGCCGCCGACAGCTCGGAAACCGTCCATTCCGGCAGGTTGCCAGGCGGCGCGGCTTCTGGGCGCACCTCCGCTTCTTCAGTGATTCTGCTGCGAGCCATTAGGTAACCGTATACGACCAACGCGCCGTGCGGGGAACACCCCGCCGCCGCGACAACTTCTCGTCAACCCTTTTGCCTCATTCTTGCATCCGGAGACGGCCATGACCAATCCGCATGAGCACGACGTCGAGAATATCCGGGTGCGGGTCCGTTGCGGCGACTGTCGGACGACCTTTCACGAACGGCTGAACCGGGTGATCCACGGCGACCGCGTGACCTGCCCGACCTGCCACGAAGAGATGCATTTCCACGGCATCGGCCACATCCACGACCACGACAGTGTCGAGGCCTATGTCCACCACGTGGAAGAGCACACCTGCCATCCGCACTTTTCACTGCGCCGCTGAGAGCGCGCGACCCTGCGCCTGTCGACAACGGCAGGGTGCCCCCTTGTCGTCTTATTCCCCGCCCGCTAACCCACAACGGTAGCGGGCGGATGCATTATGAATGTCTTGATCCTTGGTTCCGGCGGCCGCGAGCACGCGCTGGCCTGGAAAATCGCGGCCAGCCCGCTCGCGGATAAGATTTACTGCGCGCCCGGCAATGCAGGCATTGCGCAGGAAGCCGAATGCGTCGCGCTCGACCTCGCCGACCATGCGGCGGTGATCGCGTTCTGCCGGGCCAACACAATCGACTTCGTCGTGGTCGGGCCGGAAGTGCCACTGGTCGCCGGCATCGCCGACGATCTGGAGGCCGCCGGCATCAAGACCTTCGGTCCCTCCAAATGGGCGGCGCGGCTGGAAGGCTCCAAGGGCTTCACCAAGGACCTGTGCAAGGCCAACAAGATTCCGACCGCGGCCTATGAGCGCTTCAAGTCCGCCGTACCGGCGAAGGACTACGTACGCAAGAAGGGCGCACCGATCGTGGTGAAGGCCGACGGGCTTGCCGCCGGCAAGGGCGTGGTGGTGGCGGAGACGGTCGCCGAGGCGGAAGCCGCCATCGACATGATGTTCGGCGGCGGCCTCGGCCAACCGGCCTGGGAAATCGTGATCGAGGATTGCCTCGTCGGCGAGGAGGCGTCATTCTTCGCGCTATGCGACGGTGAGACCGCGATTGCGCTGGCGTCCGCGCAAGACCACAAGCGCGTCGGCGACGGCGACAAAGGTCCAAACACCGGCGGCATGGGTGCCTATTCGCCGGCGCCGATCATGACCGCTGAAATGAATCAACGCGTGATGGACGAGATCATCCAGCCGACGGTGCGCGCGCTGAAGGCGATGGGCGCCCCTTACAAGGGCGTGCTGTTCGCTGGGCTGATGATCACCAAAGATGGCCCGCAGCTGATCGAATACAATGTCCGCTTCGGCGATCCGGAATGCCAGGTGTTGATGCTGCGCCTGATGTCCGACCTGCTGCCTGCGCTGATCGCCGCGCGCGACGGGCAACTCAAGCATTTCGATTTGCGCTGGTATGACGACGCCGCGCTCACCGTGGTGATGGCGGCGAAAGGCTATCCAGGGACCTATGCCAAGGGTTCCATCATCGAGGGCCTCGACGCGGCGGCGCAGGTCGAGGGTGTGGAAATCTTCCACGCCGGCACCAAGGCCGACGGCGATCACATTGTCGCGAGCGGCGGACGCGTGCTCAATGTTTGCGCACGCGGCAAGACGGTGCGCGATGCTCAATCGCGCGCCTATACTGCGATCGATCGCATCAATTGGCCTGATGGGTTCTGCCGCCGCGACATCGGCTGGCGCGCAATTGAGCGCGAAAAAGTCTGACCGACCCAGACGCCGCTTAAGTCGCTCAGGCATGCCCGGCTTTGCGCCGGGCATTTTTATTCACAACACTCTCTTGCCGAGATCACATATTCGCGAGCGACAGACAATGGTTTGATTAAAATGCGCTCATGTTGACACAATTCGCATCACGTAGCGCGATGGAATTCATCAACGCGCCCTTGTCTTGCGCGCGCACCATAAAGTCTCCGTAAAATTTTTGCTCTTGTCTGCAATGAAATGAAAAAATTTTCGTCGCGTGTGGCGAAAGCGAGTCTATTCCCCTTCCTTAGACGAAGTATTGACGCCATTCGCGAATGGCGCGCATGCGCGGCGGACGATGGCAACTCGTCGCAAAACATTTACCTGCAGCCGCGGTGCCGGCGCTCGACAGAAGCAGCCGGTCAATGAAGAAAACAGGAGAACAAGCATGAAGAAGCTCATCATGGCTCTGGCGTTCGCGGCGGTCACAGCCGCGCCGGCTTTCGCCGCGACCCACCACAAGAAAGCGGACGATGCCAATGCCGCCTATGCGGCTGCAACCGATCCGAACGTGGTGATCGTGGGCGGCAAGGTGGTCGGCGCCGACCCGGACGCGAACGTGCGCCTCAACCTGCGGCGCGATCCGGAGTCGCAGGCGAACTGACGATTCCCCTCCAAGCGTCGCAAAGCCCGGCGTCCCCGCGCCGGGCTTTGCTTTTTTGCGTGCGTCTGCCTCTCCCCGCAAAGGCAGACTGCGGTATCGTCGTTCAAAGTCGGACGCCATGCCCGATCTCGCCGATCTATTCCCCGGATTTGCCTCGCACTGGATCGACACCGCGGCGGGCAAGATCTTCGCCCGTACCGGCGGCAGCGGACCGCCGCTGCTGCTGTTGCACGGTTACACCGAGACCAACGTGATGTGGCACCGCGTGGCGCCGGCGCTCGCCGCGCGCTTTGCGCTGGTGATCCCGGACCTGCCCGGCTACGGCTGGTCGGCAGTTCCCGACGCGGACGCCAACCACGCGCCCTACGACAAGCGCTCGATGGCCAAGGGCATGGTCGAGGTCATGGACAAGCTCGGCCATGTGCGCTTTCGGCTCGCCGGCCACGACCGCGGCGGCCGCGTCGCCTATCGTCTGGCGCTCGATCATACGGGGCGTGTCGAGCGCCTGGCGACGCTTGACATCGTGCCGACCTACGACATGTGGCAGGGCATGGACGCCAACATGGCGATGAAAGTCTGGCATTGGCCGTTTTTGGCGCAGCCTTATCCACTGCCGGAAATGCTGATCGAGAAGGCGCCGGTCGAATACCTCGAATGGAAGATGACGAGTTGGGCCAAGGCCAAGAATTTGTCGGCCTTTGACCCGCGCGCGCTCGAGCATTACCGCGCGTCGTTCTCCGATCCGCTGCGCATTCACGCCCAATGCGAGGACTACCGCGCCGGTGCGCCGGGCGGCGCCGATGTCATCAACGACACGGCCGACCGTAAGGCCAGCAAGACCATCGCCTGCCCGCTGCTGGCGCTGTGGGGCGGCGCCGGCATTGCCAACGAGACCGGCGGGCCGCTGGCGATCTGGCGGCAATGGGCGCCGCAAGCGACCGGCCAGCCGATCGACTCCGGCCATTTCCTCACCGAGGAAAATCCGGACGCCACGGCCAAAGCGCTGCTAGACTTCTTCACGGCTTGAAGGCTTGGAGTTCCGACAAATGCATCCCGTGTTGCGGCTTTACGAAGACGTCCTTTCCAGTGCCGAGAATGTCGCGTTCGAGTTGCCGCCGCTGCCGCGTTTCATCTTCGTGGTACACGGCTCGGCCACGATCGCCGGCACGAGCGTGAACGAGGGCTCGGCCTGGCAGGGCGAAGGCGCGGCGCTGGTGCGGCCCGGCGCAACGGCGGCGTCACCTGCTGGCGCTGGGAGCTGTCGCGCGGCGACCGCGGCTCGACCGTCGCCAGCGCGCCCGGCATGACGACGCACGAGAAGCTGACGGCGTTTCTTGAGACCATTCCGAAGGGCGAGTTGCTGATGCGCGGCGACAGCGTGGCCTTTCCGCCCGGCGGCTGCGCCTATCTGCACCGGCACCAGGGGCCGGGCATCCGCTGCCTGATCGAGGGCGGCATCCGCATCGACACCCATCACCGCTCGACCTCGTACGGGCCGGGCGGCGCCTGGTACGAGACCGGCCCCGACCCGGTGTTCGCGCAGGCAGCCAGCGGCAAGGCCGAGCCGTTTCATCCGGGTGATGATCCTGCCGCGCGCGCTGATCGGTAAAAGCTCGATCGAGTATTTGAACGACGACGACAAGGCAAAGCCGAAGACGCAAAATTACAAGATCTACGCCGACGCGCCGATATCATTCGATGCCGAGCGCAAGTAGCCGCGCCGGAACGATGACCCTCGACCGCCAGCAGGTTTTTTCCGGCACCAAGGAGGCGGCGCCGGCGTTGCAGATCGATGCGGCGCGGCTCGAAGCCTATCTCGCGCGCGAGGTGGCAGGCTTCGCCGGCCCGCTCACCATCAAGCAATTCAAGGGCGGCCAGTCGAACCCAACTTATCTTTTAGAGACGCCGGGGCGGCGTTACGTGTTGCGCCGCAAGCCGCCGGGCAAGCTGCTGCCGTCGGCGCACGCGGTCGACCGCGAATTCTGCGTGATCCGCGCGCTGCATGCGCAAGGCTTTCCGGTGGCCGAGCCGCACGTCTATTGCGCGGACGAGAGCGTCGCCGGCACGCCGTTCTATGTGATGAGCTTCGTCGACGGCCGCGTGTTCTGGGAACCGCAGATGCCGGGCTCGAATTCGGCCGAGCGCACCGCGGTCTACAACGCCATGAACGACACCATCGCGCGGTTGCATCGCTTCGATCCGGCGGCCATCGGCTTGGGCGATTTCGGGCGCGGCGAGAATTACGTGGCGCGCCAGGTCGAACGCTGGTCGAAGCAATACCGCGCCTCGGAAACCGAAAAGATCGACGCGATGGAGCGGCTGATCGAATGGCTGCCGAAGCACATTCCGCCCGGCGGGCCGGCGCGGCTGGTGCATGGCGACTACCGGCTCGACAACCTGATCGTCGCCAAAAACTCGGCCGACGTCGCCGCGGTGCTCGACTGGGAATTATCCACGCTCGGCGATCCACTCGCCGATTTCACCTATCACCTGATGGCCTGGCACATGCCGCATTCGGAGAGCGCGGCCGGCACTGGCTCGCTGGTCGGCCACGATTTGCGCGCGCTCGGCATTCCGTCGATGAGCGGACTACGTCGATGCTTACGTGGCGCGCACCGGGCTCGACCCGCGCCCGCATCTGCCCGCCTATCTCGCCTATAATTTCTTCCGCATCGCCGCCATTCTGCAGGGCATCATCGGCCGCGTGCGCGACGGCACCGCCACGTCCGAATTTGCGCCGGCCAAGGCCGAGATGATCCGGCCGCTCGCCGAGAAGGCGTGGGAGTTCGCGCGCGTGGCCGGCGCGCGCTGACGATTACAGTCAACAAATCCTTTCCCGATACCGCCGTTTTTGACGCAAGCGACATGCACAATATTCACGCCTAGCCGCATAGCGTTGCCGCGCTATGAGAAAAACCTCCATCAGGAGCGCCGGCGGTCTTGGCGTCGAGATCATCACGGCGCGGGACGGACGACTGCCCAAGCGGCGATCGCGTCAGTCGAAGAATGAAAACGACGCCGACGAATCGGACGAGCAGGCCCCGCCGCCGCCCGGCATGGGAAAATTCGTCGACAAAACGATTTAGCTTTTTAACGTGCGCATATCTTTCCGAAAATCGGACCGCACGTCGGCATCATTGCTATCGCCGCGCGGCGAAAAATTCGCGCAGCAACCCAGCGCATTCGCTCTCGTTGATGCCGCCATAGACCTCGGGCCGGTGGTGGCAGGTCGGCGACGAAAAGAACCGCACGCCGTGCTCGACCGCCCCGCCCTTCGGATCGGCCGCGCCGAAATAAAGCCGGCGGATGCGCGCGAACGACAGCGCCGCGGCGCACATCGTGCAGGGCTCCAGCGTCACATAGAGATCGCAGTCGGTAAGGCGCTCCGAGCCGAGCGCGGCCGCGGCCTGCGCGGAGCGCCAACATCTCTGCGTGCGCGGTCGGGTCCTTGTCGGCGAGCGTGCGGTTGCCGGCGCGCGCGATCACTTGGCCGTCGCGCACGATCACGCAGCCGACCGGCACCTCGCCGCGCTCCGCCGCGGCGCGGGCCTCGTCCAGAGCGAATTGCATGTACGCGGGCAATGCCATAAAGCGTGCTCATGCCCGAAAAACGCACCGATGACAAACAGGGCGAACGCATCGCCAAGGTGATGGCGCGGGCGGGCCTGGCCTCGCGGCGCGAGGCGGAAGCCTGGATCGCCGCCGGGCGGGTCGCCGTCAACGGCGCGGTGATTTCCTCGCCCGCGCTCAACGTCACGCCGTCCGACCGCATCGTCGTCGACGGCCAGCCGCTTGCGCGCGCGCGAGCGCACGCGGCTGTTCCGCTATCACAAGCCGCGCGGGCTGGTGACCACGCACTCCGACCCGGAAGGGCGGCCGACCATCTTCCGCGCGCTGCCGAAGGACCTGCCGCGGCTGATCAGCATCGGCCGGCTCGACATCAACACCGAAGGGCTGCTGCTGCTCACCAATGACGGCGGGCTGGCGCGCGTGCTCGAACTGCCGGCGACCGGCTGGCTGCGCCGCTACCGCGTGCGCGCCTTGGGCGCGTCATGCAGCCCGCGCTCGACGGGCTGCGCGCCGGCCTCACGGTCGAAGGCGTGCACTACGGGCCGATCGAGGCGACGCTCGACCGCGAACAGGGCGCCAATGTCTGGCTCACCGTCGGCATCCGCGAGGGCAAGAACCGCGAGGTGCGCAAGGTGCTGGAGACGCTCGGCCTGAAGGTGAACCGGCTGATCCGCGTGGCGTTCGGGCCGTTCGAACTGGGCGAGCTCGACGAGGGCGCGGTGGAGGAAGTCAAGACGGAGGAGTTACGGACGGCGCTCGGGCCGGAGATCGTCGCGCAAGCGGAAGCGGATTTCGACGCGCCGTTGATCGAGCATGACGATAGGCCGATCTCTCTCCGTCATCCTGAGACACGTGCGCAACGGGCCTCGAAAGGCGACGGCCGTTCATCCTTCGAGGCGCGGCAAGGCCGTGCCCCTCAGGATGACGGAGAGAGGCCGGTGCACGCGGCTCGCAAAAAACAGCCGCGCCGCGACCGCACCGGCGGACCGCGGCCGAAATATCCCAGGCCACGCGAATGAGAGTCGTCGGCGGACGCCTGCGGTCGCGCCCGATCGCCGGGCCGAAATCGGATGGCCTTCGCCCGACCGCCGACCGGCTGCGCGAATCGCTGTTCAATATTCTCGCGCACGCCTATGGCGATCCGGTCGCGGGCGCGCGCGTGCTCGACCTGTTCGCCGGCACCGGCGCGCTCGGCATCGAGGCGATATCGCGCGGCGCGGCCTACGCGCTGTTCGTCGACGACGGCGTGCAGGCGCGCGCGCTGTTGCGCGACAACACCGAGACGCTCGGTCTCGGCGGCGTCACCCGCATCTTCCGCCGCGACGCGACCAGGCTCGGGCCGGCGCATCCGCTCGAGCCGTTCACGCTTGCTTTTCTCGATCCGCCCTACCGCAAGGGCCTGGCCGAGAAGGCGCTGGCCTCGGCGCGCGACGGCGGCTGGCTCAAGCCCGGCGCGCTGGTGGTGGTGGAGGAAGCGGCAGACGCCGGCTTCACGGCGCCGGAGGGCTTCGAGGAATTGGAGCGGCGGGAATACGACGATACGGAATTGATTTTTCTACGCCATGCTTAAGCGTCACCGCCGTCCAAACAATCGCTCGATATCCGTCAGCTTCAACTCGACATAAGTCGGCCGGCCGTGGTTGCACTGGCCGGAATTGGGCGTCTCTTCCATCTCGCGTAACAGTGCGTTCATCTCCTCCGGCTTGAGCCTGCGGCCGGCGCGCACCGAGCCGTGGCAGGCCATGGTGGCTGAGACGTGCAGCAGCCGGCGCTCCAGCGGCAGCTCGTCGTCCCACTCCGCCATGTGCTCGGCGAGATCGCGCAGCAGGCCCTGAACGTCGACTTCGCCCAGCATCGACGGCGTCTCGCGCACCGCCACCGCGCCGGGCCCGAAGGCCTCGATGACAAGGCCGAAGCGCGCCAGCTCGCCGGCGCGCGCCGTAAGCCGCGCGGCGTCGGCTTCGTCGAGTTCGACGATCTCGGGAATCAAGAGAATCTGCCGCGCCACGCCGGCCTTGCCGATCGCCGCCTTCATGCGCTCGTAGACGATGCGCTCGTGCGCGGCGTGCTGATCGACGATGATCAGCCCGTCGCGGGTCTGCGCCACGATGTAGGTTTCGTGCACCTGCGCGCGCGCCGCGCCGAGCGGGCGTTCGATCAATTCGGCGGCCGGCTCGAAGCTGTCGACGCGGGCATCGGCGGCAGGCTCGCCCACGTCGAAGGCGGCTTGCGCCACTTCGGCGAAGCCGAGCGCGGTGGCGCTGCGCGCCGAGACGTAACCGGGCGGGCGCGCCGGCGAGCGCCGCCAGTCGTAGGAGCCGCGCCGCGCCATCGCGGCGACCGGGCGGAACGCCGCGATCGTGGCGCTGCCGCCGGTCGTGGCCGCGCGCTGACCGTCGCGCGCCAGCGCCTCCTTCAGCGCGCGCACGATCAGCCCGCGCACCAGGCCGCCGTCGCGGAAGCGCACTTCGGTCTTGGCCGGATGCACGTTGACGTCGACCTCGCGCGCCTCCAGCGTGACGAACAGCGCCAGCAAGGGATGGCGGTCGCGCGGCAGATAATCGGCGTAGGCGCCGCGCACGGCGCCGACCAGCACTTTGTCGCGCACCGGCCGGCCGTTGACGAACAGATATTGCCCGAGCGTGTTGGCGCGCGACAGCGTCGGCAGGCCAGCAAAACCTTGCACGCGAACGCCCTCGCGCTCGGCATCGATGGCAATGGCATTGGCGCGGAAATCGGGCCCGAGCACGTCGCCGAGCCGGCCGAGTTCGTCATTGGCCGCCGCCCAGGTGATCGGCGCGCGTTCCTCGCCGGCCAGCGTGAAGGCGACATCCGGCCGGCTCATGGCCAGCCGCCGCACCACCTCGCGCACGGCTTCGGCTTCGCTGCGGTCGGTCTTGAGAAACTTTAGCCGCGCCGGCGTTGCGTAAAACAGATCGCGCACTTCAATGGTGGTGCCCTGCCCAAGCGCCGCCGGTTTTACAGCGGATTTCTTGCCGGCATCGACTTCAAGCGACCATGCGTGCGGCTCGGACTTGTGGCGCGTGGTGATGATCAGCCGCGCCACCGCGCCGATCGAGGGCAAAGCCTCACCACGAAAACCAAGCGTGTCGATGGCGAGCAGATCGTCGCCCTTGAGCTTGGAGGTGGCGTGGCGCTCGACGGCGAGCGCGAGATCGGCGCGCGTCATGCCCTCGCCGTCGTCGGTGACGCGGATCAGCCTGCGGCCGCCGCCGTCGGTGAGCACGTCGATGCGGCGCGCGCCGGCGTCGAGCGCGTTCTCGACCAGTTCCTTGACCACGCTCGCCGGCCGCTCGACCACCTCGCCGGCGGCGATGCGGTTGACGATCGATTCGGACAGCTGGCGGACGGGCATTTTCTCTCTTTCACCTCTCCCCGCTTGCGGGGAGAGGGAGAAAGCGGCGATTCGGTTGGCCGCATACTAGCCGTGCAAAGCGGGCGTCCGCGAGGTGGAGGGGCAGCCCTACCCCCGTTATTCAAGCCCGGGCTGCCGCCACGCAGACTTTTGATGGCCGCGCGGTGCTTTTTGCCCTCGATCCGCTTTCGCTTCTGGGCCTTCGGCACCTTGGTGGCGCGGCGCGGCACGGGGCGCACCGCCGCCTGCCGGATCAGGTCGAACAGCCGCTCGCGCGCGTCGGCGCGGTTGCGCGTCTGGTCGCGGTGCTGCTGCGCGACGATGACGATGACGCCCTCTTTGGTCAGCCGCTTGCCGGCAAGCCGCATCAAGCGAATGGCGACGTCGTTCGGCAACGACGGCGAATGGCGCACGTCGAAGCGCAGCTGCACCGCCGACGACACCTTGTTGACGTTCTGCCCGCCCGGGACCGGAGGCGCGCACGAAGCTTTCCGAAAGTTCGGATTCGTCGATCGAGATGGTGTCGGTGACCTGAATCATATTCCGAGCCGCTGCCCAAACTCCGCTCATTCCCGCGAAAGCGGGAATCCAGAGCGATCATACTCGGAATTTGCCGCCCTGGGTCCCCGCTTTCGCGGGGACGAGCGGCTACGGGCCCGCTAGCCGCCGGTCAAATACTTCTTCGCCAGCACCTTGCCCTCTTCCACCGCCGGCTGGTCGAAGGCGTCGACGCCGAGAAGATGCGCGGCGATGATGGTCTCCAGCATGAAATGCATCAGCAGTTCGCCGAGGCTTTCCTCGTCGAGCCTGGTCAGATGAATCGTGCGCACCGGACAGCCGTTCTTGGCCAGCGTCTCGGCGGTGGCGCGGCCCTCGGCGGCGGCGAGATCGCCGATGGTCTTGCCGCCGAAATCGGGCTCGCCGGCAAGCTTGGCCAAGCTCACGTCGATGCGCGGTCCGCGGCCGGCGGCATCGACGGTGACGACGGTGAACAGCTTGTCGCGCGGCCCGCCGATGAACAGCTGCACCTGGCTGTGCTGATCGACCGGCCCGAGGGCGGCGACCGGCGTGGTGCCCTTGCCGTTCTTGCCGAGGCTCTCGGCCCAGAGCTGCACGTACCAGCGCGTGAAGCGCTCGAGCCGGTCGGCATAGGCCATCAGCACGCTGATGCTCTTGCCCTTGCTCTCGGCCAGCGCGACGGCGAGCGCGGCGCCGAGTCGCGGCCGGCACCTCGGCGGCTTTCTTCTTCGCCAGCACCGGCGCGAGCGCGAGCGAGGCGCCTTCGCGCACCGCCGCGATATCGAGACCGAGCGTGGCCGCCGGCAGCAGCCCGACATTGGTGAGCGCCGAGAAGCGCCCGCCGACGCCGGTGTGATGATCGAGGATCGGCACGCGATGGGCGTCGAGCAGATCGCGCAGCCCGTTGCGCTTGCCCGGTTTGGCCGGCTCGGTGAGGCCGAGGAAGATATCGGGGATGCGCGTCTCCAGCCCTTCGGCCTTGACCGCCGAGAGCGCGGCGATGGTCTGCATCAGCGTCTCGGCGGTGCCGCCGGACTTCGAGATGGCGACGAAGCGCGTCGTCTGATGCGGCAGCCTGGCGAGCAGCGTGGCGAAGGTGTCGGCATCGAGATTGTCCATGAAATGCAGGCGCGGCGGAGTGCGCAGCGCTGCCGACGCCCGGCACCGCGTGACCGGCGAGCTGCGCCAAGCGTCTGGCCGCCGAGGCTGGACCCGCCGGTGCCGAGGATGACGATGTCGGTCGCATTCTCGCGCGAGCCGGTGGCCGGCCTTGCGGATCGCCGGAAGATCGTCATGGGTTTCCGGCAGCCGCAGCAGCGGCAGGCCGCCATCGACGTGGCGCGCACGCAACCATTCGAGCGCGCTTTCGGCGCGGTCGAGCGCGACGTTCAGCGCCTTGTCGGCGACGCCGTGCGGTCCGATCTTGCGTTCAAGCGCGCTGTCGATGGATTGGACGATGGCCATGGCTGCGGGTCTATCTGCCCTTAACGCGCAACGCGCGCAACCGGTTCACTCGGCGCTCGACGTCAGCCCCTTCGGCCGGCCGGCCACGGTGACCAGCATGCCGCCGCCATAGAGGCGCTTGGCCGCGCGTTTGGCGTCCTCGATGCTGACGCCGTCGATCATGGCGCCGCGGCGCTGGATATAGTCGATGCCGAGATTGTCGAGCTGGATCTGGGTGAGCTGCGCCGCGATCTTGCCCGAGGTGTCGAGCGAGAGCGCGTAGGCGCCCTTGAGGAACGATTTCGCCGCCGCCAACTCATCGGGCGTCGGGCCGTTCTCGGCCATGCGCTTGGTCTCGGCTTCCACGATCGCCAGGGCGTCGGCGGTGCGGTCGGCGCGGGTCGCGGTGCCGCCGAGCACGACGGCGGCGCGGCGGAACCAGACCAAGGTGTCGGAGACGCCGTAGGCGAGCCCGCGCTTTTCGCGCACTTCCTGGTAAAGCCGCGAAGTGAAGCTGCCGCCGCCCAGGATGTGATTGACGATATAGCCGGCCATGAAATCGGGATCGTGGCGGGCAAGTCCGGGACCGCCGAAGGTGACCACCGCCTGCGGCACGTCGAGATTGATGACGATGCGGCGGCCCAGCCCGCGCGGGCTGGCGTCGGCGACCGGCTTGAGTTCGTCCTTGGCCGGCAGGCCGGCGAAGGCGCGATCGATCAGGGCGCCGGCGGCCTTGGCGTCGATGTCGCCGACGATCGAGATCGTCAGCCCGTTGCGCGCGAAGGTACGGCGCACATAGTCGCGCATGTCGGCGGCGGTGATGCGCGGCACGCTTTCGAGCGTGCCTTGAGTTTCCCGGCCGTAAGGATGATCCGGGAACGCCGTCTCCCACCAGCGGCGGCTGGCGAGACTGTTGGGATTGGTGCTTTCGCGCCGCAACACCGACAACATCTGCCCGCGCACCCGCTCGACCGCATCGGCGTCGAAGCGCGGCGCGCTGAGCGCAAGGTGCAACAGATCGAAGGCTTCTTCGCGGTGCTCGTTGAGCGTGCGCAGCGAGCCGTGGAAATAATCGCGCGCGACTTGGAAGCGGAGCTCGATGGCGTGGTTCTCCAGCCGCTCGTGGAAAGTCTTGCCGTCGAGGGGGCCTGCGCCCTCGTCGAGCAAGTCGGCAGCGAGATTGGCGGTGCCGGACTTGTCCGCCTCGTCCTGAACGGAGCCGCCATGAAAGGCGTAGTTGAGCGCCACCAGCGGCACGGTATGCTCGCGCACCAGCCAGGCCGTAATGCCGGACGGGCTGACGATCTTCTCGATCGTCATCGCCGAGGCGGCGGGCGCTACGGAAAGCAGCGCGAGGGCGGCCAAAGCGGCGGCGGCCAGAAAACGCGTCATGACTTCTTCTCCGCCTGCGGGCTTGCGTCCTTGATCAGATAGCCGGTGACCGAGCGCCGCTTGTCGAGCCAGCGGCGGGCGGCGTCCTGCACGTCCGCGGCGGTGACCTTGCGGATGCGGTCGGGCCAGCGGCGCACGTCGTCGACGGTCGAACCGGTCATCAGCGCCGTGCCGTACCAGCGCGCCATGCTCACCTGGTTGTCCTGCGCATAGACCGCGTCGGCGATCATGCGGGATTTCGAGCGCTCCAGCTCCTCGGCCGACACGCCCTTGGCGATAACGTCGGCCAGCACCGCATCGGCGTCGGCTTCGATCTGCGGCAGCGTGACGCCCGGCCGCGGCGCGGCAACGACGCCGAACTTCGCCATGTCGAGGGCGGAACTGTCGTACCAGGCGGCGGCGCTGACCGCGACGCGTTTGTCCACCACCAAAGCGCGGTAGAGCCGGCTGTTGGAGCCGCCGCCAAGAACATGCGCGAGCACATCGAGCGCTTCCGATTGTCCCGCCTTGGCGGTATGGGCCGACGGCACCAGATAGTCGCGCTGCATCATCGGCTGTTCGACGCGCGGATCGGCCAGCGTCAACGAGCGCACCGCCACCGGCGGCGGTTCCTGCGGGCGCTCGCGCGGTTGGATATTGGCGTGACGCGCGACCTTGCCGTAGGTCGCCTCGGCGAATTTCAGCGCCTCGCTCGGCTCGACGTCACCGGCGACGATCACCACCGCGTCGTTGGGCGCGTAGAAGCGCCGGTAAAAGCCGATGGCGTCGTCGCGCGACAACTGCTCCATCTCGTGGCGCCAGCCGATGACCGGCTTGCCGTATGGATGGTTGAGAAACAGCGCGGCGTCGATCTGAATCCCCAAGCGCGCGCGCGGATTGTTCTCGATGCGCATGTTCTCCTCTTCGAGGATGACGTTGCGCTCGGGCAGCACCACCTGGTCGGTGAGCTGCAGGCCGATCATGCGGTCGGCCTCGAAGTCCATCACGGTCTTGAGCTGCTCGCTCGGCACCCGCTGGTAAAAGGCGGTGTAGTCGTTGGAGGTGAAGGCATTCTCCTGGCCGCCGAAGCGGGCGACGACTTGCGAGAATTGGCCGGCCGGATTTTTCGCCGTGCCCTTGAACATCAAATGTTCGAGGAAGTGCGCGAGACCCGACTTGCCCGGCGTCTCGTCGGCGGCGCCGACTTTGTACCAGATCATGTGGGTGACCACCGGCGCGCGGTGGTCGGGAATGACGATCAGCTCCAGGCCGTTCGGCAAGGTGAAGTCGGCAACGGGAGCGCCCGTCGTCTCGGCCGACGCCGCGCCGGCAACAAAGGCCGCGGCGATGACCGCGGCTGCGCTGATGAGCGGTCGGATAGGCCGGGATTGCTGCGATGACATGATTTCCAAATCCGCCGCTGGCGGCAATCGACCACGCGCCTTCGGCCGACGGTGAACGTGAGCACGCGGCGCAGATCGAAACGTTTTACTTTGATCCCGCCGTCGGATGGTTTATTAGGTAGTCGGCCGACGTATCGGCGTGCGGCTTCGCCTTGCCGACGCCATAGGGCTGGTCCGGCGACGGCGTCTGGTAGCCCGGCGGCGGTTCGGTGAGCGCCGTACGCGGCGGCTCGCCAGTGAAGCTGCCAACGTTTTCGTCCTTGTCGCTGCGGAATATGCCGAACAGCCCGCCTTTATAACCAAGCTGCGACGGCGACAAGATTTTGCCGTAATCCGAGCTGTCGGCTTGCGACGAACCGGGGTTGGCAGCCCGGCGCGCGTTCCGGGGCTTCGGGCCGGGCGTCATATCATTCGGCCGCAGTACGCTCATGTCGTGCTCCCACTGTGCCTGAGCGCCATGGATTACGTTGCGCTCTTGCGCAGCTTCCTCTTTCGCCCGTTTCACATCAGGATCGATCGGCCAAGCCGGGTTGTTGGCAACCGCCGCGCCTGGATTTTCCGGCGGCGGCAGGGCGCGGCTCGGTGGGATCACCAGCGGAGCGCGTTCCTCGTAGGTAATTCCTTCGCCATCTTTGCGAAGACCGAGGCCGTTCATGATGCCGCGCATAATTTTGGTGTCGATCGGCACATTCTTATCATCGCCGTCGGCGGCGCGGGCCGGGGCAGTGGCCGCGAGCAGCGTGACGCCGAGCACGCAGCCCAAAGCCGCGCGCGACAGCGTCCGCAGGCTGAAACCGGCCACCAAGCTTGCTCGCGATTTATCGGTCATACGAACCTTTACGCCCTAGCAATTCCAAGGGGCTACCCGCGTCCTTAGCCACGACCATTGGCCCGGGATCAGGGCGCTTTTGGGGCGCGCTCCCCGGCGAGCGATTCATACAACAGGCCCACCACTCCGGCAACGATGACCACATCGGCTAGGTTAAAGACGTACCAGTTGAAGCGCCAAGTGCCGCTGGAAACGTGGAAAAGCACGAAATCGGCGACCCAGCCATAGGCCAGCCGGTCGATCGCATTGCCCACTGCCCCGCCGATGATCAGGCCGAGCGACAGGGCGGTCAGCCGGTCCTTTGCGTGCGCCAGCCACAGCCAGAGCAGAACCACCGCCAGCGCCTTGAAGCCGATTAGCACCCATTGGCCGAGCGCCCCTTGGGTCTGGAACAGGCCGTAGCTGATGCCGGTGTTGCGGGTGAGCACGAAATCGAAGAACGGGCCAAGCCGCAGCGGGTGGTTGGCGAGATCGACCACGTTGAGCAGATAAAGCTTGCTCGCCTGATCGATGAAGCAGGCGATGGCCGCGACGGCAAGGCCGAAGCGGCTCAAAGGGCCGAAAAATACGCTGGCGCGCATTTACTCCGCCGCCTTGCGCATGGTTTCCCATTCGCGCAGCGCCTTGGCGTCGCGCGGCGAGACGTCCGGATACTCCGGATCGGCGCCGATGGTGGCGAGGATTTTCCACGAGCGCGCGCATTTGGTGCCTTCGGCGAGATTGGGCACGACCGCGACGCCGGCAACGTCCGGAAGACGGAAGGCGCCGGCCGGGCCCTCGCCCTTCACCAAGGTCGCCGCCGAGGTGATGCAGACCTCGGCGAGATCGATATCGGCGACCGCCTCGAACAGATCCTCGTCCGAGACGTGCACGATGGGATGCGCTTCGAGCGACGACCCGATGCGCTTTTGCGCGCGCTCGATCTCCAAAGCGCCGGTGATGACGCGGCGCAGGTCACGAACCTTGCGCCACTTGTCGGCGAGCTTCTCGTCGCGCCAGGCTGCCGGCACCTCGGGAAACAATTCGAGATGCACGGATTTCGCGTCGGCGCCATACCGCGAACCCCAGGACTCCTCCGCCGTGAAGCAGAGCATGGGCGCCAACCACACCACCGTGCAGCGGAACAGATGGTCGAGCACGGTCAGGCAGGCCTTGCGCGTCACCGACGAATAGGGATCGCAATAAAGCGCGTCCTTGCGGATATCGAAATAGAAGGCCGAGAGGTCCGCCGTCATGAAGGTCGACAGCGCGGCGAAGATGCGCTTGTAGTCGAAATCGGCGTAAGCCTTGCGCACCAGCGTATCGAGCTCGGTCAGCCGATGCAGCATCAGCCGCTCGAGCTCCGGCATCTGCTCGAGCTTGACGCGCTCGTCCTCATGGAAATGCGCCAGCGAACCGAGCATCCAGCGCACGGTGTTGCGCAGCTTGCGGTAGGTGTCGGTGGTAGTCTTGAGGATCTCGGGTCCGATGCGCTGGTCGTCCCAGTAATCGGCCGAGGCCACCCACATGCGCAGGATGTCGGCGCCGGACTGCTTGATCACATCCTGCGGCGCGATGGTGTTGCCGAGCGACTTCGACATCTTGCGGCCGTCCTCGGCGAGGGTGAAGCCGTGGGTGACGACGACGTCGAATGGCGCGCGGCCGCGCGTGCCGCAGGATTCCAGCAGCGACGACTGGAACCAGCCGCGGTGCTGGTCGGAGCCTTCGAGGTACATCACCGTATCGACACCGCCGTCGCGCTTGCGCCTGATGCCGGAGAGCGAGGGGAAATGCGCGGGGTCTTCCAGCACGAAAGCGTGCGTCGAGCCGGAATCGAACCAGACGTCGCAGAATGTCGTCGACCTTCTTCCACGCATCGTTGGCGAGCTTCGGACCGAGGAAGCGCTCGCGCGCGCCCGCCTTGTACCAGGCGTCGGCGCCTTCCGCCTCGAAGGCCTCGACGATACGCACATTCACCTCGGAGTCTTCGAGGATGTCGACCGAGCCGTCCGGCTTTTCCTTGATGAACACGGCGATCGGCACGCCCCAGGCGCGCTGGCGCGAGATCACCCAGTCGGGACGCGACTCGATCATGCCGTTGATGCGGTTCTCGCCCTGCGGCGGCACCCACTGCGTATCGCGGATCGCCTGCATGGCGCGCGCACGCAGCGTATCGCCGGGTTTGTCGATCGCCTTGTCCATGGCGATGAACCACTGCGGCGTATTGCGGAAGATGATCGGCTTCTTCGAGCGCCACGAGTGCGGATATTGGTGTTTGAGACGGCCGCGCGCGATGATGCATGCCGGCTTCGACCAGCGCCTTGATCACCGCGTCGTTGGCGTCGCCCTTCTCGCCCTTGTCGTTGATGACGCGCTTGCCGATGAAGCCGGGCACGGCATCGGTGAAGGCGCCGTTCTCGTCGACGGTGTAGGGAATCGAGGGATTGATGCCGCGCGCTTCCAGCGCGGCGCGATTGGTGGTCCAGACCTCGAAGTCCTCGCGGCCGTGTCCGGGCGCGGTGTGCACGAAGCCCGTGCCGGCGTCGTCGGTGACGTGATCGCCTTCCAGTAACGGCACATAGAAATCATATCCGCTGGATTTGCAGCGGGTGGAAGCAATGCATAGACTTTAGAGTGTCGGCTGAAACGTCGCCGAGACGTTCAACGTTGCCTGTTTCAATCTTAGCCTGCTTCAACACATCCGCTGCAAGCTTATCAGCGAGAATGTAGGTATCGCCGCCCTTAGCCCAATTTCCTTCGGGTGCCGTTATGACCCGATACAATCCATATTGAATCTTTGGCGAGAAAGAGATTGCGCGATTACCAGGTAGCGTCCACGGGGTCGTGGTCCAAATCACAACATATGAATTGAGGAGTTGCTTGATCCAACTGTCGCTGACCGCCGGATGCAGAAGCCACACCGGAAACTTCACCCACACCGTATCGCGAGGTGTAGTCCTCGTACTCGACCTCCGCTTCCGCCAGCGCGGTCTTCTCCACCACGCTCCACATCACCGGCTTCGAGCCGCGATACAGCGTGCCGTTGGCCGCGAACTTCATCAGCTCGCGCGCGATCTGCGCCTCGGCGTAGAAAGCCATCGTCGTGTAGGGATGCGCCCAGTCGCCGGTGACGCCGAGGCGCTTGAACTCCTCGCGCTGCACGTTGAGCCAGTGCTCGGCATAGGCGCGGCATTCCTGGCGGAAGGCGACCATCGCCGCCGGATCGGCGAGGTCCGGCTTCGTTCTTGTTCTTGGAGCGGTAGTTCTCCTCCTCGATCTTCCATTCGATCGGCAGGCCGTGGCAGTCCCAGCCCGGCACGTAGTTGCGAATCGTAGCCGAGCATCTGCTGGCTGCGCGTCACCAGGTCCTTCAGGATCTTGTTGAGCGCGGTGCCGATGTGGATCGGGCCGTTGGCGTAAGGCGGGCCGTCATGCAGGGTGAATTTCGCCCTGCCTTTGGCCGCGGCGCGCAACTGGCCGTAGAGGTCGCCCTCCTCCCAGGCTTTGAGGATTTCCGGCTCGCGCTGCGGCAGGCCGGCGCGCATCGGGAAATCCGTCTGCGGCAGGAACAAAGTCTCGGAATAATCGCGCTCGGGCTTCGACATTTTGGGGTCCGCTTTGGCGGGCTGTTTAGCAGGCGGATTCGGCAAGGCAAAGGCTACTTGTCGCCCTACCACCGAGCTATCACGGCCCTCATGGTGAGGAGCGTCGCGTAGCGACGCGTCTCGAACCAGAGGGCCGCCCCATCCTTCGAGACGCCCGCCTTTGGCGGGCTCCTCAGGATGAGGCGGATAGAGGCCGCTAATCCGCCTCCCCCAACACCGGAAACGCATCGCCGGCGCGGGCGAGCACGTCGCGCGCCTGGGCGGCGTCGGCGGCGATCTGGCGTTTGAGCGCTTCGACCGATTCGAATTTCTGCTCGTGGCGGATCCAGCCGATGAAGGCGATGTCGAGCGTCTGGCCGTAGAGGTCGCCGTCGAAGTCGAACAGGAAGACCTCGAGCAGCGGCGCGCCGCCGTCGAACATCGGGCGCACGCCGAAATTGGCCACTCCGTCGTGGCGCTTGCCGCCGACCGCGACGCGCACGGCATAGATGCCGTGCTTGAGGCCGCAGGACGGATCGAGCTTGATGTTGGCGGTCGGGAAGCCGAGATCGCGCCCGCGCTTGGCGCCGTGGATGACTTCGCCGGAGACGAACCAGGGCGCGCCGAGGAGTTCGGTCGCCTCCACCACCTTGCCTTGGCTCAACGCCGTGCGCACCGCGCCGGAGGAAACCGGCCGGCCCTCGTCCTCGAGCGGCGGCACGATGTCGACGGCAAAGCCGAGCCGCGCGCCTTGTTCCGCCAAATAGGCCGGTGAGCCGGTGCGCTTGTGGCCGAAATGGAAATCGAAACCGATCGCCGCGCCGCCGATGCCGAAACGGCCGACCAGGATGCGCTCGATGAAATCTTCCGCCGAGGTGGCGGCGAGCTGCGCGTCGAAATTCATGACGATGGCGCCGTCGAGCCCGCTCGCCGCCAGGAGGCGAAGCTTGTCGCGCGCGCTGGAGAGCTGGAACAGCGTGTCCTGCGGCCGCAGGAACAGCCGTGGATGCGGCGAAAAGGTCAACGCCGCGGCCGGGCGGCCGAGCGCCTTGGCGCGCTTGAGCGCGGCGCCGATCACAGAACGGTGACCGCGGTGCACGCCGTCGAAATTGCCGATCGCCACCACCGTGCCGTGCAGCGGGCCGATGGCGATGTCGTCGGCGCCGCCGCTGACGGTGTGGAAGCCGTTGGATTTGCTCATCTTCGAGTCATGTTCGTATCTTGCCGCCTGTTCCTGCCCGGTACCGTTAGCGTGCGGTTAACAAACTTTCAAATTAACGGGTTATTCAAAGCCACTTAACCGGTTATTCAAAGCCGCCGGTTACCTTCCGCCCCTTCCGGGGAGCTCCTGTGGGTATAGCGCCATGGCTGTCGATACTACGATCCCGATTCTGATCGTCGACGACTACAACACGATGATCCGAATTATGCGCAATCTGCTGCGGCAGCTCGGCTTTGAGCATATCGACGAAGCCAACGACGGCTCGACCGCACTCGCCAAGATGCGCACGCGCCGCTACGGCCTGGTGATCTCCGACTGGAACATGGAGCCGATGACCGGCTACGACCTGTTGCAGGAAGTGCGCGGCGATCCGGGTCTGGCGCAGACGCCGTTCATCATGGTGACGGCGGAATCGAAGACCGAGAACGTGATCGCGGCCAAGAAGGCGGGCGTGTCGAACTATATCGTCAAGCCGTTCAACGCGCAGACGCTCAAGACCAAGATCGACGCGGTGTTCGGCGTCAAGGACTAGGGCGTGGACTCATTAACGCGCAGCCACAGCCGGATTGACGACGATAGGGCCACGTCTCGATTCGGCTGATTAGCTGACCTGACGGATTTTTTGAACTAGCGGGATACACGACCCGGCGGAGCCGCAACGCGGCAAAGTTGACACATATAAATCAAGGGAGGCGGGCTTGCTTAGAATAATAATTCTGCTTGTGTTGGGTGCAGCGGTGCCGCCCTCGATTGCTCTCGCGGCAGATGCTGTACCGACGCAAACTGGGGCGTTTGTCACTTATTGCAAAACCAACAATGGGGGATGTGCGGAGAGGATTCTTGAAGTGAATTTCGCGCTGATGGTCTCCAGTCCTATGAATCATGAAATGTGTATGCCAAAGGAAATAGACGTCGCGAATGCTGTGCCGCCTAAAGTGGTGCAGTGGCTTACCGCTCATTCCGAAACCGCGGATAAACCGACGAACATCGGAATTCGTATGGCCCTTACCCAATTGTTTCCTTGCAAGCGTTAGGGTGTAAGGCAGGTATTACTCTAATAGTGCGACGGCAAGTTCGATGTCGCCTGTTGGCACATCGCGTCATTTCGCGGCAACGCAGCAAATCGGTCGCTTTCGGAGTAAAGTGGACATTCATTGAGCCGCGCTTACACAACCGATTTTATGAGTACGCGCCCTAGTTTCACCACGTCAGTTCGCGCATCACCGCCTTCGGCATTTCGCCGGCGGCGGCAAAGGTCGCGCTGAGCGCCTTGCTGTCGGGCCGCTCGCGGCCGCCCAGTTCCTCGGCGTGGATGCCCTGAGGTCACGAACAGGAAATCGACGCCGATGGTGCGGGCGCCTTTGAGGTCGGTGCGCACCGAATCGCCGACCGCCAGCACGCGGCGCGCGGGAACCTTGCGCCCCACCGCCGCTTCCGCCTTGGCCAGCGCCATGTCGTAGATCGGCCGGTAGGGTTTGCCGGCGTAGAGCACCTCGCCGCCCATGGTGGCGTAGAGATCCGCGATGGCGCCGGCGCAGTAGACCAGTTTCGGTCCGCGCTCCACCACGACGTCCGGATTGGCGCAGACCATGAACAGCTTGCGCTTGAGCATGAACTCCAGCCGCACGCGGTAATCGTCCGGCGTCTCGACTTCGTCGTCGTCGAGCCCGGTGCAGACCACGTAGTCGGCGCTCTCCAGCGGCGCGATGTTGAACTCCGCGAACATCGAGCGGTCACGTTCGGGCCCAAGATGAAACAGGCTTTGCCCGGGACGCGCCTCGATCACGGAGCGGGTGACGTCGCCGGAAGATACGATGGCGTCGCAGATTTCGTGCGGCACATGCAGCTTTTCAAGCTGGCGCGCTACCACCGCGCTCGGGCGCGGCGCATTGGTGATCAGGATCACGGCCGCGCCGCGGGCGCGCGCGCGCATCAGCGCGTCGCAGGCGTGCGGAAAGGCGGTAAGGCCGTTATGCACCACGCCCCAGACGTCGCACAGCAGCACGTCGTAGTCCGGCGCCAGTGTCGCGAAATGCGGGATGATCGGCGGCAAGACGGTGCTTCAGCCGGTGCCGGTCGCGGCCAGTTCACTCGTCGCCTCGCCGCCCCCTTGCAAGGCCTCCGCCCGCACCGGCCGCGGCGGCGAAAACAGAAAGCCCTGCCCGTAGCGCACGTCGAAGTCGAGCAGATCGACCACCGTGCTCTCGCTTTCGATGCGCTCGGCGACGAGATCGATGCCGGAGCGCGCTAAGAGGTCGGCGAGATCGCCGGGATGGATGTCGCTCTGCGCGGCGGATCCGTGATTGAGCAGCAGCGTGACCGGCACTTTGAGGAAACGGAACGAACGGTCGGCCAATTCCTTCGGCTCCAGGCGCAGGTCGGTGATGTGATCCAGAGAGAAGCGGAAACCGCGTTCGGCCAGCGCGGCTAGGCCTTCGTGCTCGAGCGGCCCGAACGCGCGATAGGCACGCTGTGTGAACTCGAAAATCAAGGCGGTGCTGAGCACGCGGTTGGCGTCCATGAAATCGAGGAGCTGCCGGAAGTACACGGGATCGCTCAGCGTCGACGCGCTGACATTGCAGAACAGGCCGACGTCGCGGCTCTTGAGTTGCAGGCGGCGGAGCACCTGCACGCAGCGGAACAGCAGCAGGATGTCGAGCTTCGGCAACAGGCCGATGCTTTCCGCGATGTCGATGAATTCTCCGGCCGGAAGGATGTCGCCTTCCTCGGTGCGCAGGCGCGACAACGCCTCGTAGTAGCGCACCTTGCGTTGCGGCAGCGTGACGATCGGCTGCAGATAGAGATCGATGCGGTTGGCATCGGCCGCCTTGCCGATGAGCTGGACAATGCCTTCACGGCTCAGGCCGCGGAAGCGGCGGTTGGCGACCACCTCGCTTTCGCCCGGCGTCGGCGCGCTTTCAACGACGGGCTCGGCCGGTGGCGGCGGCGGGCGAGCCGGCGCTTCCAGGACACCCTGCTGCTGCAATGCGGCGGCGTGGCTCGCAACCGTGTCAGCGATATGCCGCACCAGACCGCCGAGTTCGTCGATCTCGGTGGCGATCGGATCGACCGCGGCGTGCATCCGGTGCATGGCACCTTCGACCCGGTTTTCCATGGCGCTGACCCGGCTGGCGGTTTCCGCCACCTGGCGGGCGAGGTCCGCGGCACCGCGCGACAGGTCCGCGATCTGGCCGTCGACGTCGCCACGGTCGTGCACGCGGCCGCGAACGGTATCGTACAGCACCATGCCGATGAGCGCGGCCAGCGCGATGAGCGCCGAGGTGCCGGCATCGACCTTGAGCCCGATATAGAGCACAGCACCGAGCGAGCCGGCGATGAGCACCATGCAGACCGCAATAAAGATGGCACTTATACGACGCATGAAGCCAATCCTGGGCCAACCCTTGCGCAATCCACCGGCGGACATGATTCGCGCCGCCGCGCCCCAATGTCCATGACGCCACGGGTCCGCGCAACCGCCAACACCTGCTATGGTAGCGGCAATTCGCCCGTTATTCGCAGGAAACTTGCAGGATTTTGGAGCCTGAGCCGATGCCGGCGTCCCGCCGCTTGCCCCTTCCGGCCTGGATCGCCGCGCGTCCGGGGCGGGCCTTTGCCGTGTTCCTGGCCCTGCACGCCGCGGTATGGACCGCGCTACCGACGCTGCTTTACCCCAACCTGCCGCTCGACCTGATCGAGGCGCTGGTCTACGGCCGCGAATGGCAGCTCGGCTACGACAAGCTGCCCCCCTTGCCGTGGTGGTTGGTCCAAATCGTGTTCATGACCGTGGGTCATGACTTCGCCTATTACCTGCTGGCGCAGATCGCGGTGGTGGCGGGCTTTGCCTTCGTTTTTCTAACGGCGCGGGCGCTGGTCGGCCCGCTCGGCGCGCTCGCCTCGGTGCTGATCGTCGATGGCCTGCACTACCTCAACTACACCTCGGCCAAGTTCAATCACGACGTCGTCCAGCTGCCGTTCTGGGCGATGGCCGGCTTCGCCTTCCACCGCGCGCTGCGCGACCGGCGGAACGCCGATTGGCTGTTGCTCGGCCTCGCCGTCGGCATTTCGCTGTGGGCGAAATATTTCGTCGCGGTGCTGGCCATACCTTTGGCGCTGTTCGTCTTCACCGACCGCGAGGCGCGCAAGACGCTGGCGACGCCCGGCCCCTATATCACCATCGCCGTAGCGCTGACCACCATGGCGCCGCATCTGGTCTGGCTGGTGAACAACGATTTCCTGCCCTTCACCTATGCCGAGCACCGCGCGCTGCCGTCGCGCGGACTGATCGACCACGTCTGGCATCCGCTGCAATTTGCGGTCAGCCAGTTGTTCTTTTTGCTGCCGTCGCTGCTGATCGCGGCGCCGCTGTTACTTCCGCGCCCTCGCGCCGGCGAGCCGCCCGCCGCGGCAAGCGCCGACGATTACGACCGCCGCATCGTCACGCTACTCGCCTTCGGTCCGATGGCGACGGTGCTGGCAATGTCGGCGTTGAGCGGACGCGGCACGGTGGCGATGTGGGGCTATCCGCTGTGGCTGTTCCTCGGCCTGTGGATCGTGCTCGTGGCGCAGCGCGCGATCGAAGCCGTGCGGCTGACGCGTCTGCTCGCGATTTGGGGCATCGTGTTCGCTTGTTTGGGTCTCGCCTTCGTCGTCAATTACGCGGTGCTGCCGCAATACGATCATCGCTACCGCGCGGTGTTCTTTCCGGGCGCCGACCTCGCCCGCGAGATCTCGGATCGCTACCGCACGGTGACCGGCAAGGCGCCGGTCTATGTCATCGGCACCATGTGGGACGGCGGCAATGTCGAACATTATGCGCCGAGCCATCCGCGCGTGCTGATCGACGGCAAGCCGGCGCGCGCGCCGTGGATCGATCTCAACGATCTGCGCGCGCGCGGCGCCGTGGTGGTGTGGACCTTCGGCGACACCCACGTCATGCCGCCCGCGTTCAGAACGATCGCACCCGACGCGGCGGTGCAGCCCCCGTTCGAACTCGACGATCTGCGCGGCGGCAACGTGACCCAAGTCGGCTGGGCGATCTTGCTGCCGCGGCCGGCTTATGCACAGTCGGACTAAGGCGTGGACTTATAAACACGCTGCAAAATTCCGCTTCCGGGAGTAACGCGGACATGGGCCGCACATCGCGGAATGTCCGCATTTGACCCATAAGCGACATCGTTAGAGACGCCGAAACACAATCAGTGTAGCATGGTTGCGCGCAGCGCCAAAAATGCGAAAAATCGGCAGCCAGCAAACGATGCTACGTCAATCTGCCAAGGAAAAAACTATGTCACATCGTCGCGAACGCATCGAATGGATACTAGTCTCGATCGCAGTACTGGTTATTATGGCTTTTTTCTTCGGCAATTCTGCGCTTGCGACGAACGCTGATAATCTTCAATGCGCTCCACGGACCGCTATCGCCAAGGGCGTGATCTTGGCCTCTTTATCGGACGCGGACAAAAACGAGTCAGCACTCACGTCAGTTGATCGCGAGCCATCCATCGGGAATTTGATAGAGAAACAAACAGCAGCTCCTCGATCCGAATGGATTCGGGTTGCGCCTTTAGTGACGAAAAGATGCTGCGGAGGATATACTTGCGATCAGAGGTCCGGCTCATGCGTTTGCAAGAGATGGTGCTGATCGCGGCCTCTTCGATTTCAAAGCAAGCGCGCGATGTTGCTTGTGGGCTTCCGTGTACCTACCAATGATGATAAAATTCGTCTCTATTAAGGGCCAATCTGGAGATTGTCGGATGAAGCGGCTCTGCGCGCCACTCGTGTACACAGGGGTCATGTTTCTTGTTTTGATCATGCCCGGCATATCCAAGGCTCTAGCAAACCAAATCACACTATCATGCGTGTTCCAAGGTGCAGGTGCGTTGAAAAAAACAATAACTGTCGATCTACAAAAAAATACAGTAACAAATGGCTATTCGAATTACAAAGTTTCCCCTATCAAACAAGTTACGGATTCAGTTGTGAAATGGCACGAGGAAATTTCCGCCACAGCCTCTTCTATTGAAAACGAATTGGACAGGATTACCGGGGACCTTACTAGCCACATCGTTCAAGGGGGACAATCTGTCGTTTGGACGTACTCTTGCCAAAGAATACAGAAGCAATTCTAGAAGCTGCGGTTGCGGACGGGATTCGCACACAATGGCAAGCGCCGCTAATTTTGATGACTCCCAAAACCTGCGACCCGTCTCATTCGTCTCGTCGCCGACGGAAATAGATTTGGCAAAATATTCCACAGCACTATTGACCAGACAATTGCCACGAGAACCAGCGACCAATGCGATTTTTGAATTCCGAAATAAGTGGCAAGATAAGCGACAAGACTAAGGGGCACTACAACGAGAGGCATAAAAACGAGTAGGAAAATCAAACAACACACGAAGTATTGCAAAACTGCTCGACCCAATCGGGCTAAACGGGGTTTTGCCATCTCCTTCCCTCTCTGCCTCTTCTACGCTTTGAATCTATCAACCTCTACCGCGCATCTATCAGCCTCTGGGCGCGCTCACTCCGCCGCGTCGCGGTTCAGGCGTGTTGCGCGGCGGCGATGGCGGCACGGTCGGAGCAACGCGGTCTCTTACAGGCGTTTGCGGTGCCGGGGTCGTGGCTTCATTCGGCGTTAGCGGGCGGCCAGGAGCTTGAGCTTGTGCGAGGGCTAGTCCCCGGTGAAGGCGGCGCACCCTTCCTTTCCATTGGAAGAAACGCAGATTCGTCGGCTGTCGACCTAGATGCACCGATTGCCGCCGTCACGCAGATTGCGACCGCGATGGTCAACAAGATTGGGCTTTTCAAAAACTCCTCCTGAGCTCTGATTGACTTGATACCGACTCTAACTAGGCCTCGTAGTTGCGCCTCTAGAATTTTGTCGCTGGTTTTTTAACTGTTTTGCAGGGCTCGGGAGCAAATGTTTGACCATGGTGTTCGAATGTCTCGGTGCCGGCGATGCGATCGATATGAATATGGACCACAAACGCGCCGTGGGTCTCCCAATCAATCGATGTAGGAGTTATGCTTGCTGGAATATTGTCGACGGTTTTGTTTGTTAGATCTATCGTGATAACGTTAAAGGTCCCGCATTTAAGAAATATCGTTTCTGCTCGCGCCGAATTTGAAGCAGTCAAGGTGGCGATGCAGATTGCCAAAACGAATGGAACGCTTTTCATCCGAAATCCCTTTATCGCCCCCATGAAAACCAGCAGAGGTTAGTGGCTCGCTTATCGGCGTCGAACATAACTCGATACGCGTAAGCGAACCATTTTGGCCAACAGCTAGTGGAGGCAACCTTGGTAGTTGATCATGCATTGCCTATTGCATTGCGCAAAACCATCGCAACCGCGAATGCACTGGTTATAGTTGGCTTGACACACCGCCTGACTGCCGGCGACGATGAGAGGCTGGACTTTGTGCACCCCATTGGACTGGATCTGTATTTCGTGCCCGTTATTTTGGATGTAGTCGGCTCTTACCGGCGCCAGCGTCATTCCCAAGCAAAGAATGATCGTCGAAATCAACAGTAGTTTGATCGATCCCATTTGCGCGTGACCCCCATCAAGTGTTTATCGCCATCCTCTGGCGACTATTCGTCGGCCGGTGCCGCTACGCATGTAAGTGTCTCTCTAATTGCGGCCGTGATCAACGTAAATCGGTTGAACTCCGCCGCCGAGCACTGTCGACTTAAGGTACTATGGTGCAAATCGACCATGATCATAAACTCCTCTGTTAACGAGGAGCGAACATGTACCAATGGATCCGATGTCGGCCTTTGCGGTCGCGAATCGGGGTAGCCGACTAGCCGTCATAACTGCCGAAATCGACGTGATTGACCCATCAGCGACATTCGTCCCTAGAGACACCGGGATTTAATCAGCGTAGCGTGCAAGGTCTTGCAGCAAGGCCGAAATATCGGGACAATTCACATCGTAGGGCTGCCATCGCTAACCTTCGGAGAGCTTCATGCGCGCCACCTTACGACTTGCTCTCGCCGCCGGTGTACTCATCACGCTCGTTCCGCTCGGCGTCGGGGCCGAGCAGGTCAACAACTGGAGGGAGGGAGCCAACTATCCCGCGCAGATCACCGCCATTCCAATCGGCGGCAACAAGCTCACTCCGAATAATTCGGTGCGCATAGGTGCCTGGACTGTCTCATTGACCCACCGGCCCGTCGTCGCGAAGTATAATACCGAGCGCGGCTGTAACTTTATTTCTAGCTATACTGGTGAACCAGACGGACTCGTTTGCTCGAACCCAATCGCAGGCAGGCACCCCTGCGCGTTCATCGCACACTTGAATGCCAGATGTGTAAACGGCTCTGATAACACTCGAGGGCCGCAATGCTACTTTTTCGTCTACTCGGAAGACGGGGCCAGTCTCCATTTTTCTTGCCCGTCTAACCTGGGCCTAAACTGATCGCGATATTTGGTGTCTGGGACAAAAACACCAAAACCCCGATATAGGCGTGGTCAGACGATAAGCCGCCCCTCAATGCGAATGATGGCCTTTGATCCGGTTATGGCCGCCGGCTCAACCGATCGATGCTACGAAGTCAAGACTACAGAGTCCGACAGTTACGACCCAAAAACATTTGGCACCAATGTTCATCGGAGACATCCTTCGATCAGAGGGTTCGCTGAGACATCACCTGATGCCACGGAACTGACTGTTAAATACATTGACAATATGGTCGAGCCGAGTGGTTAAGCGCGCGACCTCATTGCCTAGCCCGGCGCGTTTTGCCACTTCGATGGCTTTGGTAAAATAACCGCGTGCATCGTCGAAACAGTCCTTTGCCGCATAGGGCCTCGCTTCATACATGGCCTCATAAGCGGTCTCCGCGAGTTTCTCGTAGCTTTCGATTTCATCGGCGGCGGGCATGCGTTTCAATCGTCCAAAAGATCAGGATGGCGCCACATTTCCGGATGCAAGGCCCGGTCGAGGCACACGCCATGACAGAACATCATCTGGCTGCGCTCATAGCCTTCTTCCCCAGGTGGACAGATCACTAGGCGGAACATCTCGTCTTGGCGTGCGATGCCAAAGCAGAAGCCGCAATACGCTTGATCTTCATTCATGACCCCTCCCGGTTAATCGCCGGGGCCTTTGTTATGTTTGGTCAACGCCGCCACTGCCCCCCGCGCTGCGCCCGGGACTATAACCTGCAATTCCAGATAGCCTTTTCGGCCGCACGGACCGCATTTGCTGTCGTCATGTTGGCGGCGACACCGTTATTGGTCAGCCACGCCAAAATCTGCTTCGCGGCAACATTCTCATTGACGTCGTCTGGCGTCACGCAGACCTGCGTCTTGTTATCCTTGCCCCACAGAGCTCCGGCCATCGCCGCAACATCGAGCGAGAGAATTTTATTCTTGCACTCCTTGAAGTGAGACGTGCAATAGACAACGAAGTCACCTGCTCGCTCGGGCACCGGACTTGCGGCATATGCGGCAGTGAAAATCTGCGCGACAGCCAATACAATGGCGAGCGGCAGTGGTTTCAACGACATGGAAGACTCCGAATGGCGGCCTGCGCTTTTTAGCTTTGCTCTGTCGTCCCAGCGTAAGGCCGGTTTTATGAGCCCCACATTAAGTTATAGTACACGAGATTAGACGCGGCGACAGACTTTACAGACAACTGGCCTTATCGCTTCGACGTCGCCCATGACGAAGATGCCTGCTAATGGCACAAAGCGGACGTGCCGACCGCCGCGCAGGACGTCCGCCTTTGGGGCCAGAGCGGACATACCGCACGACGAGTTTTGTGAGGGCATGCTCTAGCCGGAGCCGTCCTTTACGCGCGCGCCTAGCGCAGGTTCGTGACCGTCAGGTGATGCTGCTCGTCGGCGACGATCTGACCGTCGAGCAATTCGACGTGGCGATCCATGCGCGCGGCCAAAGCGAGATCGTGGGTGACCGCGACCACGGTCTTGCCGTACTTGTCGACCAGTTCACGCAGCACCTCGAACACCTGCTCGCTGGCCTTGGAATCGAGCGAGCCAGTCGGCTCGTCGGCCAGGATCACCGGCGGCTCGTTGGCGAGCGCGCGCGCCACCGCGACGCGCTGACGCTGGCCGCCGGACAACTGGTCGGGGCGCTTGTGCACGTGATCGCCGAGGCCGAGCGAGCCGAGCAGGTCGCGCGCCCGCGCGCGCATGGCGTCGGCCGACAAGGCGCCGAGTGCGCGCATCGGCAGCATGACGTTGTCGAGGATGGTGAATTCCGGCAGCAAAAAATGAAACTGGAACACGAAACCGAGTTGGGTGAGCCGGGTGCGGGCGCGCTCCTCCTCGTCCATATGGACGGTGGCGCGGCCGCGGATCAACACCTCGCCCGTGGTCGGCAGGTCGAGCAGGCCGAGCAGATAGAGCAGCGAGGACTTGCCCGAGCCGGACGGCCCGGTGATGGCGACGAATTCGTTGTCGCCGATCGATAAATTGATGTCGTGCACCAGCATGGTCGGCACGATTCCCGGCAGTATGCGGGTGACGTTGCGCGCCTCGATCAGCGCGGTGCCGGCTGGCGCGTCTTGCGCGTTCTGCGTTTCCGTCGCGGTCATGTGGCGCCCCGGATGATCTCGACCGGATTGCCACGCGCGGCTTTGCGCGCGGGCTGGTAGCCGGCGACGACCGACGACACCAGCGCCACCATGCCGGCCAGCAGATAGTGCACGTAAGTGTAGGCGAGCGGCAGGTAATTTGAATCGATGAACGGGTTGGTGATCCTGATCGAGCCGAGGCCGACGCAGAGCAGATAGCCGAACGCGAAACCGACCAGCGCCCCCACCAGGCCGATGATCAGCGCTTCGACCACGAAAATCATGCGCACCGTGTACTCGCGCAAGCCGAGCGACTTCATGATCGCGATGTCGCGCGCCTTCTCGTGCGTGATGGTGGAGATGATGTTGTAGGTGCCGAAGCTCGCCACCAGCAGGATGGCGCCGACCACCGCGTACATGATGATGTTGCGGATGATGAAAGTCGAAAGCAGGTCCTCGTAGGCCTCCTGCCACGACACCGTCTTGTAGCCGGTATCGTTCTCGATGCGCGCGGCGATTTCGCGCGCCTGCAGCGGATCGGCAAGCCTTATGTGCAATTCGTTGATCAGGCCGGTCTGCTGGGCGAGAATCTGCCCGGTCTTGGTCAGCACGTAGGCCGTACCCTCGTCCTGCTGGCGCACTCCGGTGTGGAAGAACCCGACCACCTGCCCGGTGATGCGCGCGCCCTGGCTGGTCTGCAGCGTGATATTGGAGCCAATACGGGCGCCGATCTTTTCCGGCAGCCGGTCGCCGACGATGATGGCGTTGGTGGCGCGGTAAAGCGCCGTGAGGGTGCCGCTGCGCATCTGTTTGGGCAGTTCGGACACTTTGCTTTCGCGCCGCGGATCGATGCCGATCACGGTGGTGGCGAGGTCGTGGTTGGCGTAGCGGATGATGGCCTGCACCTTCGCCGAGGGCGCCACGCCGCCCGGCACCCAGGCTTCCAGCGCAGCCATGATGGCGAGCGGGTTCTTGATGCCGGGCCGGCGCGCCTCCGGCGTCAGGCCATGCATCTCGACGGCCGCGATAGAGCACCTGCGCCGGCTGCGGCGGCGGCACGCGGCGTTCGTCGGTGACGGTGATATGCGGCAGCGTGTTGACCAGGCGCTGGGTGAAGTCGTCCTGCGAGCCCTGCATCAGCGAGGCCATCATGATCGAGAAGCCGACGCCGGTGGCGACGCCGGCCACGGCAAAGCCGGTCTGCCGCACGCGGGCGCGCACATGGGTGAACGCGATGTCGAAGATGAGGTTCACGGCTTCGCTTCGACGACGCGCACGCGGGCGCCGTCCTTGAGATCGGTCGCCGCTGGAGATGCGACCCGTTCACCCTCGGCGAGGCCGGAGAGCACTTCGACCTCGCGGGTGCCGCGGATGCCGATCTTGACCTCGCGCTTGCGCACATGCGCGCCGTCGAGCACGAACACCGCGTTACCCTGCACCGCGTCGGCCGGGATCAACAGCGCGTCGGGCTTCTCGCGGGTGATGATATTGGCCTCGACGCTCATGCCCGGCTTGAGCGGCGTGTCGTCGGGCAGCGCCAGCTTGACGCGGAAGGTCTTGGCGGCGATGTCGCCCATCGGCGTGATCTCGCTCACTTTGCCTTCCAGCCGCCGCTCGGGAAAGGCGTCGGTGCGCAACAGCCCGGTCTGCCCGATCTGCACGCGCGGGATGTCTTCTTCGTTCACCTCGGCCACCACCTGCAGCGGCTTGGGCATGCCGACGCGGTAGAGGATCTGCCCGACCTCGGCGATTTCGCCGATCTCGCCGTCGCGGCGCAGCACGACGCCGTCCATCGGCGCGACGATCGTGTAGTCGGCGATCTTCTCCGTCTGCACCGAGATCAGGCCTTGCACCTGCCGCAGGTCGCTCGAGGCGCGTTCGTAGGCCTGCGTGGTGGCGATGTTGCGCGCGATCAGTTCGCTCACCCGCGACATCTCGCGCTGCAGGAAGTCTTCGCGCGCCTTGAGTTCCTTGAGCCCAGCCAGCACCTGGCGATCGTCGAGCCGCGCCAGCACATCGCCTTTCTTGACCGGTTTGCCTTCGCAATCGCAGATCTCGACGATGCGGTCGCGGATCAGGCTCGCCACCTTCGACCAGCGCACCGGCTCCACGCCGCCGGTGGCGTAGACGATCTCGACCGCGGTGCCGCGCGCGGCCGCGGCGGCGACGACCTCAGGGCCGCGCCCGAAGCGCCACCAGAGGCCCGCCGCCAGCAGGAGCGCGATCGCTACGGCGATCGGAATTGTTCGCGTTTTCATGGCCCGACCTTATCCGCGCCGGATGGCCGGATATTGACGCAGCGCAAGCATGGCGCCCGCGAAGACGCGGGCCATACGGGCAGCTTATCAGCTAAGCCACCGCCTTGATGACCTTGCCGACCTTGTCGAAGATCTCGCCGATCTGGCTTTCGCTGATGATCAACGGCGGGCTCAAAGCGAGCGTATCACCGACGCCGCGGACCATGAGGTCCTGCTCGTGGAACGCCATGTCCATCGCCTCAAAGCCGCGCTTGCCGACGGCGTCGGGCCGGCTGGCGAGGTCGATGCCGACCGTCAGGCCGACCGGCCGGATGTCGAGCACGTTGGGCAAACCTTTCAGTCCCATAGCGGCCTGCGCCCAGATCGGTTCAAGCTTTTTGGCGCGCGCGAACAGATCCTCGTCGCGGTAAATGTCGAGCGTGGCGAGGCCGGCCGCGCAGGCGAGCGGATGCGCCGAATAAGTGTAGCCGTGGAACAGTTCGATGACGTGTTCGGGCCCGCGCATGAACGTGTCATAGATTCCCTTGCGCACCAGCACGCCGCCCATCGGCACCGAGCCCGAGGTGACGCCCTTCGCAAACGTGATCATGTCGGGGATGACGCCATAGCGCTCGGCGGCAAAGGCGTAGCCGAGACGGCCGAAGCCGGTGATCACCTCGTCGAAGATCAACAGGATGCCGTGCTTGTCGCAGATCGCGCGCAGCCTCTCGAGATAGCCTTTCGGCGGCGGCAGCACGCCGGTGGAAGCGGCGACCGGCTCGACGATGACCGCGGCGATGGTGGACGCGTCATGCAGCGCCACCAAGCGATCGAGTTCATCCGCAAGGTGCCCGCCCCACTCCGGCTCGCCGATGGTGAAGGCCTGCTCGGCGCGGTTATAGGTTGTGCACAAATGATCGACGCCGGCGATCAGCGTGCCGAACATCTTGCGGTTGCCGACGATGCCGCCGACGGCGACGCCGCCGAAGCCGACGCCGTGATAGCCGCGCTCGCGGCCGATCAGCCGCACGCGCGAGGCGTTGCCGCGCACGTTATGGAAGGCGAGCGCGATCTTGAGCGCGGTGTCGACCGCCTCCGAGCCGGAATTGCAGAAGAACACGTGGTCGAGGTCGCCGGGGGCGAGCGCCGCGACGCGGCTTGCGAGCTCGAACGCCTTCGGGTGCGAGAACTGGAAGGCCGGCGCGTAGTCCATCTCGGCGGCCTGGCGCTGGATCGCCGCGACGATCGGATCGCGGTTATGGCCGGCATTGGTGCACCACAGGCCGGCGGAGCCGTCGATCAGCTTGCGCCCGTCCGTGGTGAAATAGTGCATGTCCTTGGCGCGGGCGACGAGCCGCGGGCGCGCCTTGAACGCCCGATTGGCCGTGAACGGCATCCAATAGGGCTCGAGATCGTTGGGGACGGTGGCGGTTGCGACGTTCGTTTTGCTTGTGGCCATGGGGCCGCCTCGCTGTTATTCGCTTAAGCTATTGGCTATTCGATTAGCCCCTTTTGCCGATAATGACAAAGCCCGAAACGGCTGCTACCACGCGGCCATTGCAACAAAGTGACTCGCAACCGCCCCGATGGCCGCTCCCAAATCCGATAAAAAGCCGCAAAAACTCAAAGCCCGCCTGCCGCGCGGCCTCGCCGACCGCGGGCCGGCCGAGATCGCCGCCACCCGGCATATGGTCGAGGCGATCCGCGCCGTGTTCGAGCGCTACGGCTTCGAGCCGGTGGAGACGCCGGCGATCGAATACACCGACGCGCTCGGCAAGTTCCTGCCCGACCAGGACCGGCCGAACGAGGGCGTGTTCTCGTTCCAGGACGACGACGAGCAGTGGCTAAGTCGCTGCGCTACGATCTGACAGCACCGCTGGCGCGCTACGTGGCGGAGAATTTCCAGCACCTCGCTTTGCCCTATCGCTCGTATCGTTACGGCTATGTCTATCGCAACGAGAAGCCGGGCCCGGGCCGCTTCCGCCAGTTCATGCAGTTCGACGCCGACACGGTCGGCACGCCGACCATGGCCGCCGATGCCGAGATGTGCATGCTCGCGGCGGACACCATGGAAGCGCTGGGCGTGCCGCGCGGCAGTTATGTGGTGAAGGTGAATAATCGGAAAATCCTCGACGGCGTTTTGGACAGCGTCGGAGTGACCGTTGAAAAGCACCTCATTACGATGCGTGCCATCGATAAGCTTGATCGGCTCGGCATCGAAGGCGTGAGAATGCTGCTCGGCAAAGGACGCAGGGACGAGAGCGGAGATTTCACAAAAGGTGCGGAGCTTTCAGACGAGCAGATTACGAGGTTGCTTAGCTTTCTGCGGAGCCCGTTTGGTCAGCTCGCCGAGGCTAAGGCGTCAGCGACTACCCATTCCGCCGAGACGATAGGGTCTGTGGAAATATACAAATCGACGGACAATAAGGCTGCAATTGAACAGCTAAAAAAAATTGGTTTTGAAGCGGTTAGTTACTCAGAGGGCGTTAATGAGCTAAGTCATTTTTCTGAACTCATTAGTGCATCTGGTTATGAAGGACGTGTCGTAGTTGACCCCTCCGTCGTCCGCGGCCTCGAGTACTACACTGGTCCGGTGTACGAGGTTGAGCTGACCTTCGAAATCAAAGACGAGAAAGGCCGGCCCGTACGCTTCGGCTCGGTCGGCGGCGGCGGGCGTTACGATGGTCTCGTCTCGCGCTTCCGCGGCGAGCCGGTGCCGGCGACCGGATTCTCCATCGGCGTGTCGCGGCTGCAGGCAGCGCTGACAGCGCTCGGCAAGCTCGGCGAAAAACGCGCGCCTGGCCCGGTGGTGGTCACCGTGTTCGACCGCGACCGCATCGCCGATTACCAGAAAATGGCCGCAGCATTGCGCGCGGCGGACATCCGCGCCGAACTCTATCTCGGCAATCCGAAGAACAATCTTGGGGCTCAGCTCAAATACGCCGACAAGCGCTCATCGCCTTGCGCCATCATCCAGGGCGGCGACGAAAAGGCGCAAGGCGTCGTGCAGATCAAGGACCTGATCCTCGGCGCCGACCTCACCGCGATCAAGGACCGCGACGAATACCTGAAGAAGCAGGCGGAGGCGCAGTTCGCGGTCAAGGAGAGCGAACTGGTCGACGCCGTGCGCAAACTGCTGGCCCGGCACGGGCTAACCTAACTCTGTCACCCTGAGTCGCGCTGAGTCGCGCGGCCTCGGTGCAAGTCTATCCCGTTCGTCCCCGCGAAAGCGGGGACCCAGGGCAAAATTCCGCGCGCTTGATATGGGCCTCTGGATTCCCGCTTGCGCGGGAATGAGCGGGGTATGCGGTTCAGCGCGGCGGCGGCGGCACCAGGCCGCGCGTCGGCATCGCGCCGCGCGGTGGAATGCCCTTTTGAATGTCGATGACGTTCATGGTCATGCCGTTGCTCATGACGATGTCGCCCGGCCGCTGCCCGGCGGCGCAGGCGCCGACCCATTGGGCCGCGATCTTCATGTGCGTCTCGCCGCCCGACGCCACGCCGGGGATCGGACGCCCGCCCTCGCGCTTCGAGGTCACCTCGACGGTATAGGCGCTGTTGAAGTCGCCGTTGATCACCGCGTGCGAGGTGGTGGTGGCGCCGCCGAACGCGCAGACCGAGTCGATGACGATCGCGCCGCCGCTGCGGCTGAAGTCCTGCTTCTGGCAGTTTTTCTCGGCCGAGCCGCCGAAATTATAGGTCATCAATTTGTCGGACGAAGCGTCGGTGCATTGCCTCATGGTCTGCATCGGCAACCTGCTGTGGCCCTGGAATTCCATCTTGATTTCCCACAGCCCGGCCTTGCGCGTCGGCAGGTCGAGCGCGAAGGCGGGCGCGGCGGCCGTCAGAGCGGCGGCAAGCAATATCAGTCGGCGAGGCATCGCGGTGTCTCCATGGCAGTCCACCCAGCCAAATATTAACACGGGATCGGCGCCGGGAAATGGCCCGTGCCCGCGCAGCGGGCCGAAATTCGCCGCCTTTTGGCGCCTACAAAATTCATTAACGACGCCGAAGAGTTGCCCAAGGCCGTTAAGTCCAAAAGGCGAACGTCGTCGAATCCTTAAAACTATCGTGCTAAATGGCCGCCGCTAGTGCCCCGCTTCCGAAGTTCGTGATACGTCGCAGCATCTTCTGACACGAACTTCGGAAGTAAAGGGACACTAGCAAATATATGATTCTAGTGCCGCTTATCGATTTGAAGTTCCTGAACGAGCTTGCAGCAGGTGCTTCAGGAACTTCAAATCGGCGGCACTAGGCTTGCAGGACGACGATGCAGATGAGCGTGACCACCGAGACGAAAGGGCCCGACGCGCGGCGCGGAGGCGCTGGTCGCTTCCTATGAGCGCGCCGGCTACGCCCGCATTGCGCCCGCCATCCTGCAGCCGGCCGAGCCGTTCCTCGACCTCTCGGGCGAGGACATCCGCAAGCGCATGTATCTGACCACGGCGCCGGGCGGCGGCGAATTCTGCCTGCGGCCCGATCTCACCATTCCGGTGTCGCGCGACTATCTCGCCTCGCCCGCTGGCCGGCAAGCCGGCGGGCTATCTGCTATCTCGGCCCGGTGTTCCGTCACCGCAGCGACGCGCGCGGCCGAATTCCTGCAGGCCGGCATCGAATCCTTCGGCCGGCTCGACAAGGCGGCGGCCGACGCCGAGATGCTCGCGCTCGGGCTCGAAGCCACCGCGCATTACGGGCTTGCCGCGCCCGACATCCAGATCGGCGACGTCGCGCTGTTCGCCGGACTGATCGCCGGGCTCGATCTGCCGCCGGCCTGGAAGCGGCGGCTGATCAAGGATTTCAACCGCAAGACCAATCTGGCGCAGGACCTCGACCGCCTGGTGCTGGGCGGCAACAATGCGCGGCCCGAATATCAGGGCGTGCTGGCGGCGCTCGCCGGCTCCGATCCGAACGGCGCGCATGCGCTGGTCACCGATCTGTTGTCGATCGCCGGCATCAACGCGGTCGGCGGCCGCTCGGTCGGCGAGATCGCCGAACGCTTCCTCGAACAGTCGGCGCTCGGCGTCAGCGCGAAATTGCCGCGCGACGTGCGCGCGCTGATCGAGCGCTTCCTCGCCGATTGCCGGCGATCCCGACGAGGCGGCGGCGGCGCTGCGCGCGCTCGCCGGCGAAGCCAACATGACGGCAGCGCTGGCGCCGGCGCATCGACCTGTTCGAAAACCGCACCGGCTTTCTGGCCGCGCGCGGCATCGACCTGAAGCGTGTGCGCTTCTCCACCGCCTTCGGCCGCGGCTTCGACTACTACACCGGCTTCGTGTTCGAACTGACCGATCCCAAGCGCACCGGCGATCCGCTGGTCGCCGGCGGCCGCTACGACGGGCTGTTCACCCGGCTCGGCAGCGCGGAGCCGATCGCGGCCGTCGGCTTCGCGGTGTGGATCGAGCGGCTCGCCGTCTACGGAGGCGCGGCATGAGCGCGCCTCTGGTGCTGGCCGTGCCGGCGAAAGGCCGGCTGCAGGAAAACGCCGAAGCCTTCTTCGCGCGCTCCGGCCTCACTCTGATCAAGCCGCGCGGCGCGCGCGACTATCGCGGCGCCATCGCCGGGCTCGACGGCGTCGAGGTCGCTTATCTCTCGGCTTCCGAAATCACCTCGCAGCTCGCGGCCGGCGCCGTGCATCTCGGCGTCACCGGCGAGGATCTGGTGCGCGAGATGATCCCCGACGCCGACAGCAAGGTGGTGCTGATCGAGGGGCTCGGCTTCGGCTTTGCCAACGTCGTGGTGGCGGTGCCGCAGGCCTGGATCGACGTGCGCACCATGGCCGACATCGACGACGTCGGCACCTCGTTCCGCCACACGCATGGCCGCAAGATGCGGGTGGCGACCAAATACATCAACCTGACGCGCGACTTCTTTTCCGCGCACGGCATCGTCGACTACCGCATCGTCGAGAGCACCGGCGCGACCGAAGGCGCGCCGGCCGCCGGCACCGCCGAACTGATCGTCGACATCACCACCACCGGCGCGACGCTCGCCGCCAATGGGCTGAAGATCATCGAGGACGGCATCATCCTGCGCTCGCAGGCCAACCTCGTGGCCGCGCGCAGCGCGCGACCTGGGGCGACAGCGAGCGCGAGACCGCGCGCGTCATCCTCGATCGCATCGCCGCGCAGCAGCGCGCCCGCGCCTTCCGCGAAGTGCGCGCCCGCTTTGCCGCCTGCGATGCCAAGCTGGTCGAGCAGCGCCAAGCAGAAGTTCGGCGTCGAAACGCCGTTCGGCGGGCCGACCTCCTCCGGCATGCTGACGCTGCACTGCCCGCCGGACAAGGTCTACGCGCTCACCAGCTTCCTGCGCGAGAACGGCGCCGAAGCCGTGGCGGTGGCCGATCTCGACTACGTGTTCTCGCGCGACAACCCGCTCTACGCCAAGCTCGAAGCGGCGCTGTAGCGTTTTCTTCGAGCAACGCCACATCGCAAAGCGATCGTTCCTGCCAGTCTCGCGGGCCGGGGCGTAATTTCACTCCATATCCCGATTGAATGATCGAAAGTCCGGCATACATGCGACGCATGTGATGCCGTATTGGAGACTGGAAATGACCTATTACTTCGCAAAATCGCTCGATGTGCCATTCGCTCAGGCAGTCGAGAAGACCATCGCGTCGTTAAAAACGCACGGGTTCGGCGTGCTGACGAAAATAGATGTCGCGGCCACGCTGAAGGAAAAAATCGGAGTCGAATTCCATCCTTACGTCATCCTCGGCGCCTGCAATCCGAAAATGGCGCACCAAGCGCTCCAGGCCGAGGATAAGATCGGCACGATGCTGCCCTGCAATGTCATCGTTCAGGAACGCAACGGGAAAACCGAAGTCGCGGCAATCGATCCGGTCGCCTCGATGCAGGCCGTTCAAAATGATGCGCTCGCGTCTGTAGCAAATCAGGTCCGCGAAGAACTGAAAGCTGCCGTGAGCGATCTTTAAGTCGCAATTTCGGGCATGCTGACGTTAGAAGCCGCGCTGTAACGCGGCCGAAACCGGCCAATTTCACCGCATCAAAACCGGCCGGCGCGCGGAATGCGCGCCTTGCGGTTTACTTAGGCTGCGACAAACCCGTATCATCGGCGGCAAACAAAATTTGGGAGGATACGTGTACGTCACCACGAGCAAGCGCCTAACCATGGACGGCGCCAAGAAAATGATGGCGACCGCCGTCGGCGAGGCCGGCAAAGCGGGCATCGCGGTGTCGATCGCCATCACCGACGCGGGCGGCCATCTCATTTTGTTCGAGCGCATGGAAGGCGGGCGCTTCCACTCGGTGCATTCCTCGACCGTCAAGGCGGTGTGCGCGGCGTCGAACAAGCGCATGACCTCGGCGCGCGGCGCCCAGGCGCAACAGCTCGATGTCGCGCATGCGCTCGGCCTCGCGCTTGCCGCCGGCCCGGAGCGCTGGACCGCGATGGAAGGCGGCTGCCCGGTTATCGCCGACGGCGAATGCATCGGCGGCATCGGCATCGCCGGCGGCGACTGGGCGACCGACGAGCGCATCGCGCAGGCCGCGGTCGAAGCGATCGGCGCGAGCTGGAAATAGCACCATGACCGAACCGGTACGCGTCGCCTGCATTGGTATGGGCTGGTGGTCGGACGTCCTGGCCGATGCGGTCAAGCGATCGAGCAAGCTCAAGATCGTCGCCTGTTTCTCGCGCTCGGAACAAAAGCGGCAGGCCTTCGCCGCGAAATATGGCTGCCGCCCACTGCCAAGCTATGAGGCCGTCCTCGCCGATGCGGAGGTCGAAGCGATCATCAACACGACGCCGAACGACGTGCATCTGGAGACCACGCGTCAGGCGGCCGCCGCCGGCAAGCACGTCTTCCTCGACAAACCGATCGCCAACTCTGTCTCCGACGGCCGCAAGATCACCGAGGCCTGCCGGCAGGCGGGCGTCGTGCTCGGGCTGGGCTATCAGCGCCGGCGCGAGAGCCATTTCCGCTGGATCAAGCGGCAGATCGAGGCCGGCGTGTTCGGCAAGATGGTCAATGCCGAAGCCAATATCAGCCGCGACCGGCTAGGCCAGTTCGACCTCACCTCATGGCGCTACACCGCCGCCGGCATGCCGGGCGGCGTGATGCTGCAAATCGGCGTGCACTACGCCGATGTGCTCGATTATCTTATCGGGCCGATCAAGGCGGTGAGCGGCCAATTCGCGCAGCTAGTGCTGCCGGGCGACAATCCGGACGTGGCCAGCCTCGTGTTCGAGCATGAGAGCGGCGCGCTGTCGACGCTCAACGCCAGCTATGCCTCGGCCTCCGAATATTATCTGATGAACATCTACGGCAAGACGGCCACCGCCTATTACGACCTGCATCACGGCCTGAGCTGGCTCAAGCAGGGCGAGAAAAAGCCGGTCGTCGTGCCGTGCGAGAAGAACGACACTTTTGTCGAGGAGCTGGAGGAATTCGCCGCGGCGATACGCGGCGGGCCTCCGCCGGAAGTCGGCGGCGACTACGCCACCAAGTCGCTCGCCGTGATCCGCGCCGGCATCACCTCGGCGCGCGAAGGCCGCCGCGTCGAGGTGGCGGAGATTTTGGCAAACGATTAAGACACCTTCTCCACCTCTCCCATGGGGAGAGGTGGAGCGCGGCAGCGCTTACTTCTGCGCCATCGCCGCCTTGAGAATCGGGTGCCATTTGGCGATGTCGCTCTTGAGCACCGCGGCAAGATGCGCCGGGCCGCGCTCCGCCTTGGCCGGGATGGCACCGCCGAGATCGACCAGGCGCTTGACCACCGCCGGATCATCGAGCGCCTTGTCGAGCGCGGCGGCGAGCTTGGCGACGACGTCCTGCGGCGTCCCTTTCGGCGCGTACATCGCGCTCCAGATGCTGAGCGTGTAGTCGGGAATGCCGGCCTGCTTCGCCGAAGGCACGCCCGGCAGCGCCGGCGACGGCGCGTCGCCCGACACGACCAAGGCCTTGATCGATTTGCCCTTCACCGCCGGCGCGACGCTGACCACCTGGTCGCAGTAGAAATCGACGTGATTACCGATCAGATCGGCAAGCGCCGGCCCGGTGCCGCGATAGGGGATTAGCTTCGGCTTGAGCCCGAGTTCCGAGGTCAGCAGCAGACAGGCCATGTGCGAGGACGAGCCGACGCCGCCGTGCGCCTGCTTCACGGCATCGCCATGCGCCTTCACGTAGGCAATGAACTCCTTGATGTCCTTGGCCGGAAAATCCTTACGCGCCACCACCGCGACCGGCGCATTGGAGATGAGCCCGATCGGCTCGAAATCCTTGACCGCGTCGTAGCGGACGTTGGGCGTGAGCGCGGGCGCGGCGACGTGCGAGCCCATGCCGGCGGCGAGCAGCGTGTAGCCGTCCGGCGTCGCCGCGGCGACGCGCGCGGTACCGATGGTACCGCCGGCGCCGCTGACGTTCTCGATGATGACCGTCTGATTGAGCTGCCGGCCGATGCCTTCGCCAATGATGCGCGCCACGACGTCGCTCGGCCCGCCCGGCGGGAACGGTACGACCAGCGCGATCGTCCGCGCCGGGTAAGTCTCGGCACGCGCCAATGTCGCCAGAAGTCCGATCCCGGCGACCAAGCCGACGGCGAGCGTCAGCACTGATTTGCAAACTTTCATCTCCACCTCCCTAAAGCGCCGTTCGCCTTTGTTTGTCTGCTTGGCGGTTCGGCTATTCGTCTATTGGACCTTGATATTAGCGGCCTTGATCATTGGCCACCATTTCTTCGCCTCCGCTTGTTGATGCGCGGCGAGCGCTTCCGGCGTCAGCTTGTCGCGCGGCGGAATCTGCAGGCCCATTTCGCCCAGCCGCTTTTGCACCACTGGATCGGTCAGCGTCTTGACCACCGCGGCGTTGAGTTTGGCGACGATGTCTTTCGGCGTACCCTTGGGGACCCAAAGCCCGGACCACAGCTCGATATAAAAGCCTTTGAGACCGGCCTCATCCACGGTCGGTATATCGGGCGCCGCCGCCAGGCGCTTGGGCGCGGTGATAGCGTAGGCGCGGATCTTGCCGGCCTTTACTTGCGCCAGCGAGTTGGAGGCCTGGTCGACGATCAGATCGATGTGCCCCGACACCAGATCGAGCAGCGCCGGACCGGTGCCGCGATAAGGCACGAATTGCAGCTTGGCGCCGGTCAACTGCTCGAAATAAACGCCGGAAAAATGTGCACCGGAACCGACGCCGGCAGTGCCGGCCGTCACCTTGCCGCTGTTCGCCTTGATCCAGGCGATCAGCTCGGTCAGATTTTTTGCCGGGATGTCGTTCTTGGAGACGATCATCATCGGATTGCTGGCGAGCAGCGATATCGGCTCAAAATCCTTCACCAGATCGAAGCTCAAGGGATAGATCGCGCCGTTGATCACGTGCGTGCCGAGATGGCCGATGCTCAGCGTGTAACCGTCGGGCGCCGCGTGCACCGCGCGGGCGACGCCGATCGTGCCGCCGGCGCCGGTGACGTCCTCGACCACGATCTGTTGCCCGAGCGCCTTGCCCATGCCGTCGCCGAGCACGCGCGCCAAGGCGTCGGTCGGACCGCCGGCGGCGAAGGGCACGATGATCGTGACCGGCCGCGACGGATAGTCCTCGGCGCCGGCCGACGTGACGAATGCCAGCGCCACCGCCGCTGCGGCAACGATCAGTTTTTTCATTGCATCCTCCCACCGGGGTCTTTTTCGTGCCCCGCTGAAGCATCCACTCACAGCGCAGCGAAATCAATCGGCTTGTGACGGTCGAGTTTGCGTTCGATCTTGGGCAGCGGATATTTCAGCCCGCTGGCACAATTGAACAGCACGACCTGGTCGGTTTTCTTGACGCGTCCGTCGGCCAGGCTCTGCTTGTAGGCGGCATAGGTCGCCGCGCCCTCCGGGCACAGCAGCAGCCCCTCCTCGCGCGCCATTTCGTCGAGCGCGATGGTGATCGCCGGGTCCTCGACGGCGATAGCGAAGCCGCCGCTCTCGCGCACGGCGCGCAGGATGAGAAAATCGCCGATCGCCTGCGGCACGCGGATGCCCGAGGCGATGGTGCGTGCGTTCTCCCAGCGCGGCGCGTGTTCCACGCCGGCTTCGAAGGCCTTCACCATCGGCGCGCAGCCGGCCGCCTGCACCGCGACCATGCGGGGGCGCTTCTTGCCGATGAAGCCGATCGCCTCCAATTCGGCGAAGGCCTTCCACATGCCGATCAGTCCGGTGCCGCCGCCGGTCGGGTAGAAGATCACGTCCGGCACGGTCCAGTTCAATTGTTCGGCAAGCTCCAGCCCCATCGTCTTCTTGCCTTCGATCCGGTACGGCTCTTTCAGCGTCGAGGTGTCGAACCAGCTGACTTTCGCTTTACCTTCGCCGACGATCTTGCCGCAATCGTCGATCAGGCCGTTGACGCGGTAGACGGTCGCGCCCTGCAGCGCGATCTCGCTGACGTTTACCTCCGGCGTATCCTCGGGACAGAAGATCGTGGTCTTGATGCCGGCGTGCGAGGCATAAGCGGCGAGCGCGGCGCCCGCGTTGCCGTTGGTCGGCATCGCCATGTGCTTGATGCCGAGCGCTTTCGCCATCGACACCGCCATGACCAGGCCGCGCGCTTTGAACGAACCGGTCGGCAGGCGGCCTTCGTCCTTCACCAGGATTTCGCCGCCGCCGAGCTTGGCCGCGAGCTTCGGCATGCGGATCAGCGGCGTAATGGCTTCGCCGAGGCTGACGATGTTGGCCGGGTCGCGCACCGGCAGCAGTTCGCGGTAGCGCCACAGATCGGGCGCGCGGGCGGCAAGCTTATCCTTGGTCAGCGCCTTGGCGACGCCGGCGAGATCGTAGCGCACCAAGAGCGGCTTGCCCGCGCGCGAAAGATTATGGACCTGATCGGCCTCGTGCCGTTCGCCGGTCATCGCGCATTCGAGATGGGTCACGAAACTCGGCCATTGCGCCGTCAGATTGCTGTCGTGTTGCATTGACACTCCGACTTAACTTCCGCGGCGCGGATCGCGCGCACGGAATACCACGAAATGGGAGAGCGAGAAATTGACCCCGAAGCTGACCACGATCGCTGCCACTTTGGCGGCCCAGGCCGGCACGTGCAACAGCTCGACCAGACACCAGACCGTGACCGTATTGGCCAGGAATCCGGCGACCTGCGACAGCGCGAAATTGAAGTAGCTTCGCACACTGAGCTTGCGGCCGGATTCGTTGGCAAAAGTGATCGTCGAGTTCAAGATATACGAGCCGGTGACGGCGATAGCCCAGGCCATGGCATTGGCGGCGACGATCGGCAAAGCGAGATAATAATAGCCGAACGAAAACACGCTGAAATCGACGACCGAATTGACGAGGCCGACCAGGGCGAAGCTGATCGCCTTGAGGGCGACTGGGCGCTCGTGCCAGGCCACGGTCAGACGGTCCAGGAGGTTTCGCAAAGACGCCGGAATCATGGACGGTTCATAGCATTTTGAGGCAGGCGCGACAGGCCGCGTTGCATACGCTATAGATCGCCCCGAAACGATCAGGTCAACGGACAAATGCCGGCGAAATCGAGTAAATCCAGCGCCACGGCAACACGATCGGCCGCCGGGTCCGGCCTATCGATCGTCGTGCCAGTCTTCAACGAGGCCAAGGGCCTCGCCGCCTTGCACGAACGCGTCGCCGGCGTGGCGCGCGCGCTCAAGGCCAAGCGCGGCCTGCGCACCGAAGTCATCTATGTCGACGACGGCAGCACCGACTCCACCAACCAGATCGCCCATTCGCTCGTCGCCGATCCATTCGACGTGCAGGTGGTCACGCTGTCGCGCAATTTCGGCAAGGAAGCCGCCCTGCTCGCCGGTCTCGATCACGCCCGGCTCGGCGCGGTGCTGTTCATGGACGGCGACGGCCAGCATCCGCCCGATATGATCGACACGCTGGTCGCGCGCTGGCTCGATGAATGCTGCGACGTCGTCTATACCGCCAAGGCTAACCGCGAAAACGAACCCTGGCTGCGCCGCGCCAGCGTTCATTGGTTCTACGCGCTGATCAATTTTGGCGCGCGGCAGAAAATCCCCGAGGACGCCGGCGATTTCCGCCTGCTGTCGCCGCGCGCGGCGGCGGCGCTGCGCCAGATGCCCGAACGGAGCCGCTTCTTCAAGGGACTGTCGAGCTGGATCGGATTCAAGCAAGCGCGCGTCGATTACGAGCCGGCCAAGCGCGCGCACGGCATGACGACGTGGAGCGTGTGGACGCTGATCGGCCTGTCGATCGAGGGACTGACCTCATTCACGGTGGCGCCGCTGCGCGTCGCCAGCGTGCTCGGTCTGCTGCTGGCGGTGACCGCACTGTTCTTCGGCGGCTGGATCCTGTTGCAGACCTTGCTGTTCGGCCAGGACGTGCCCGGCTATCCCTCGCTAGTGGTTGGCCTGATGGTGATCGGCGGGGTTCAGCTTCTGATGATCGGCGTGCTCGGCGAATATGTCGGCAAGCTGTTGTCGGAGATCAAAGCCCGGCCGGTCTATTTCGTCGCCGAACACAGCGTGAAGAGCGCGGGCGATTCCGCCAAAGAACCCGCGAAGCCGCAGCCGGCGGCCTCGCGCGCGGCGGAGTAAGCGGAACGTGCCCACGGCCGGCCGCCGGATCTGGCTGTGCGCGGACGACTACGGCATCTCCCGTTCGGTCAATGCCGCCATCCGCGAATTGATCCTGCGCGAGCGCATCAATGCAACCTCGGTGATGACGGCGGCGCCGCATTTCGGCGCCGACGAGGCGGACGCGCTCGACGAACTCAACTCCGGCAAGACGCGCGCCGCACTCGGCCTGCACGTCACCTTGACCGGGCCGTTCAAGCCGCTGAGCGAAGGCTTCAAGCCGCTGAGCCACGGCCATTTCCTGCCGTTGCCGAAAATGATGCGCGCGGCGGTGACGCGCCAGCTCAATCCCGCGCGGCTCATGATCGAAATCGCCACGCAAGTGGAAGCCTTTGTCATGGCGTTCGGCCGGCCGCCCGACTTCATCGACGGCCACCAGCACGTGCACCTGTTTCCGCAGGTGCGCGACGCCGTGCTCAAGGTGGCAGCACAAGCTGCGCCCGATGCCTGGATCAGGCAATGCGGCCGCCCGCGGTCGGCGGGCCGGCGCAACAGCCGCAAGGAACTGGTGCTCGACGTGTTGAGCTTGGGCTTTCGCCGCAAGGCGCGGCAGTTCGGCGTGGCCACCAATCCGGCCTTTGCCGGCGCCTATGATTTCGACGACGCTCCGGACTTCGCCGCGGTCTTCCCGCGGTTTCTGGCGGGGTTGCCGCACGGCGGGCTGATCATGTGCCATCCCGGTTTCGTCGATGCCGAGCTGCAGCGGCTCGATTCGCTCACCCACCAGCGCGAGCGGGAATTCGCTTACTTTAATTCGGACGAATTTCCGCGCGCGCTCAGTGAGCATGGCGTCGCACTGGCGACGCCTGACGATCGTTAAAGAACGACAACCTTGGTGCCAACCTTCACGCGACCATAGAGATCGATCACATCGGCGTTGCGCAGGCGGATGCAGCCGGACGAAACGTTGTGGCCGATGGTCCAGGGCTCGTTCGAGCCGTGGATGCGGTAGAGCGTCGAGCCGAGATACATCGCGCGCGCGCCGAGTGGATTGTTCGGACCGCCGGCCATGTAATGCGGCAGGCCGGGCTGGCGCTCGATCATTTCCTCCGGCGGCACCCAATCGGGCCATTCCTTCTTGGCCGAGATGGTATGCACGCCCGCCCAGGTGAACCCGGGACGGCCGACACCGACGCCGTAGCGCATCGCCTTGCCGCCGGCCTCGACCAGATAGAGGAATTTGTTCGGCGTATCGATGACAATTGTGCCGGGCGCTTCCTTGCCGCGATACTCGACTTCCTGGCGCTCGTAGCGCGGGTCCATCTGACCGTCGCCGTACTGCTCGGCCTGCGGCATGGCGGCCGGTGCGTTCGCATAGGCGCGGTTGGGCTGTGGCTCGGCATAGCGCGGCTCGCCCGCGCCGCCTCCGAACAAGAATTCGATCAAACCGCCGCCCATGCCGGAGCGCGCCTGCGGCGTTTGCGCCGTCACCAGGAGCGGCCGTTCATTCGGCATGACGTCGCCGTCAGGCGCGAGCGACTGCGCCCAGGCGGACGTACCGAAGGAGATGGCGAGGATGACGGCTGGAAAAATGGAACGCTGCATCGACGTACGCTCGCACTCAATTCGTCGGACTAGCCACACTACAAACTGAAAGCGCCACCGAATGGTAAACAGAAGCTGCCGCGAGGCCGGTTATGGTGAATGCGCGCGCGCTTCGTCGCATTAGAGTTTATTTTGCGTAAAAGGCGAGGCATCATGGTAAACGCCGGGTGTTTATTTTAGCTATTGCACGCCCGGCCTCGCCGAAACCCAGCGTTAATCGCCGTTCTGATAGAAACCAGAACTAGGGGTTGCGAGGGAATGTCTCGTGCAGCGTAAGGTTTTTCGCATCGAGCGGATGGTCGGTGGCAACCCGGCCGCGCGGGCCGCCGGCGCCAAAACACGGGATAAGATCGCAGACCCCAAAACCGCGCCGGCGCGCCTGGGGCGGCCCGATGTGGCCGACGGCACGGTGCAATCGCTCGAGCGCGAACTCGCCCAGCTCAACGACGCCGTCGCCCATACAATGCGCGAGCTTGCCGCCCTCATCGGCGACAACCACGAGCGTCACATGACACGCGCCGCCGGCAAGCTCGGCGGCGCGATTGAAGCCATGGAGCAGGCCACTGAGAATATCCTGAAATCCTCCGAGGTGATCGAAGACAGCGCCAAGGCGCTCGCCGCGGCCATGAAGACCGACTACGAGCGCAGCTTGGCGCAGGAGATTCAGGACCACGTGGTGAAAATCTACGAAGCCTGCAATTTCCAGGATCTCAGCGGTCAGCGCATCGGCAACGTGATCGAGACCTTGACCACGATCGAGGACCGGGTCGAGGGCATGCTCGACCGCCACCAGAGCCGACCCAGCGACTGGCCCGGCGCCAAGCCGGACTGCAACCAGACTTTGCTCAACGGCCCCCGGCTCGACGGCGATTCCGGCCACACCAGCCAGCAAGATATCGACATTTTATTCGACTAGCGCGGCCGCTTGATCAGCACAAAGCAGACCAAAGCTGCCGCCGCGAAGCCGGCGGCGAGCGCCAGCGCCGCCGAATCGGATGCGCGATCCACCACGAACGCCATCACCAGCGGCGCCGCCGCCTGCACCAGCAGGAACGGGCCCGCGAGCCGGCCCATCAGCCGCCCATAACCGGAGGCGCCGAACAGCACCAGCGGCACCGCGCCGCGCGTGATGGTGACCAGGCCGTTGGCGCCGCCGAACATCAGCGCGAAGGCCGCCGCCACCGGCACCGATATGCCGAGCAGCGCCAGCATCGTGAAGGCGCAGAGCAGCACCGATAGCGCGAAACGCGCCACCCACAGCGGATGCAGATTGCGGCCGAAGGCGAATTCGACCAGCCGCGCGCCGACCTGCGCCGGCCCGAACAGCGCGCCGATCCAGACCACCGTTCCGGCATCGATACCGGAGCGCGAGAAGATCGCCAGCAGATGCGCGGACAGTCCGGAGGGCACGAAGGCGTAGGTTGCGAACGCCGTCGCCACCAGGATGAACGGCAATCCATAGGGCGGCAGCAGCGACCGGCGGCGGCGGCGCGTCGCTGCGCCGGCTTGGCCTCCGGCTCGAACCGCGTGCGCGGCAGCGCCAGCGCGTGCAGCGGCGCCGAGACGCAGGCGAGCAGCGCGGCATAGACCAGATAGGTGCCGCGCCAGCCGACGGCCTCGAGCAGAAAATGCGTCGCCGGCCAGCTCACGGTCGAGGCGAAGCCGCCGGCGAGCGTCAGCGCGGTGATCGGCGAGCGCGCGCCGACTGCCGAAGATGCGGCCGAGCGTGGCGAAGGCGGAATCGTACAGGTTCGCCGCCATGGCGACGCCGAGCACCACCCAGACGGCGAGATAGCTCAGCGCGGCTGGCGGCGTGCGTGATCAGCACCAGCCCGAGCGCGCCGATCAGCGAGCCGATGGTCATCACCACGTGGCCGCCGAAGCGGTCGATGCCGCGCCCGACGTAAGGCGCGCGCAGGCCGGCCGCCAACAATCCGACCGAGAAGCCGCCCATGGCGAACGACATCGACCAGCCGCGTTCGGCCGCGATCAGCGGCACGATCAGCACCGGCGTGTAGAAGATCGTGCCCCAGGACAAGATCTGGGTGACGCCGAGCACCGGCACGGCGCGCCAGGGGCCGTCGATGAAGTCGCGGGGAGCGGGCATGGCGCCGCCCATCTCTACAGCATCATCGATTCGAGTCGAAATACTCGCGCCGATAGCGGCAGGCTTCCTCTCCCCGCTTGCGGGGAGAGGTGCAAAGAACCGTCACCGGCGGCAGGTGGAGGCGCGTTCTGGATCGGTGGCTGGACCGGCTTCGGCGCGGCTTTCGGCTTGGGCTTTGGCTTGCCTTTCGGCTTGGCCGGGTGCTTGGCGCCTTCCGGTCCGCAGCGGGCATAGACCATGGTGCCGTAGCGGCCCTGCACCTCGGGATCCATCCAACGCAGGATCAATATGCGGCCGTCGAACGACACCACCTCGCGATCCTGCGCGCTGCCCGGCGGATCGCCCTCGGGGCCGATATAGGTCTTGCCGCCCGGCGCGCCTTTCAGGCGTAGCTCCTCGGGCTTGGCCTGGTCGGCGAGATGCATCATCACCCCGCCGGTCGGGCCGAGCGTGATGACATAAGGCTGCTTGCATTGATTGGCCGCCGCCGCCTCGATCCGTGGGCGGTCCTCTTCCTTGTGATAGGCGGCGAGGCCCCAGCGCCCGACGATATCCTGCGGCGGGAAGGCCGGCGGCAACAACGGCACCGCCGCGGGTTGCGGCGCCTCGGGCTGCTGCGGCGCATTGGTGGCGCAGCCGGCCACGGCGAGCGCCAGCGCCGCCAGAACCAAGACTGTCGAAAGGGTCGGTCGATTGGGATGGCTCATTCGAACTCCTACGCCGTCACGGAGGGACTTTGCGGGGCAATGGCGGCTAGTGCAAGCAGGTTGCGGCCGATCTGTTATAAAGGGCCGTCCCATTCCGCCGGTTCCATGCCGACAGACCCGCTATTCTATCTCATTGGCGTGCCGGCGGTATTCCTCATCAGCCTGGGCCGCGGCGCATTCGGCGGCGGGCTGGCGATTTTGGGGGTCCCGCTGCTGGCGTTCGCTGTCGATCCGGTGACCGCCACTTTCATGATGGCGCCGATCGTTTCGGCCTCCGACCCTTTCACCGTATGGGCCTTCCCGCCGCGCACCTGGTCGATGCCGGATTTGAAATGGCTGGTACCCGGCGTCGTCGTCGGGCTCGGCCTCGGCGCCGTCTTCGTATCCGAAGTCGATCCGAGGATCGTCGCCCTTGGTATTTCCGTCGTCATCCTGTGGTTCACCGCGCGCTATTTCCTGCGCGACCGCAGTGCGCCCACCGGCCGCACGCCGGTCAATCCGATTTTGGCGCTGATCTGCGGTGGACTATCCGGCTTCACTACCTTCATCTCGCACGGCGGCAATCCGCCACTCGCCTATTATCTCCTGCCGCGCGGCCTGCCAAAGACGGTCTTCGCCGGCACCATGATCGCGTTCTTCCTCGTCGCCAACGTGGTCAAGCTCGCGCTCTATCTGTGGCTGAGCACCAACAATACCCGCGCGCTACTGATGGCGGTCGCGCTGATGCCGGCGGTGCCGCTCGGCGTGTGGGCCGGCAAACGCCTGCATGACCGCCTGGACGAACACCGCCTGTATTTCTGGTGCTACCTGCTGGTCGGCGTGGCGGGCCTCAGGCTGTTCGTCGACAGCGCCATGAAGCTCATCGGCTAGCCCGGCCCCGTTAACGCCAGCGCCGATGCCTGCTTGACACTACCGCGCTAACCCCATATCTCCCGGGCAGCCTTTTGGCACTCTCTACTAACGAGTGCTAAGGGCTTATAAAATATAGAATTTCCGGTAAACGCACGCGCTCAAGCGCCGACGAGGAAGCCATGGCCAAGACCAAGTTTCGTCCCCTGCACGACCGTATCGTCGTGCGCCGCATCACCGCCGAAGAGAAGACCAAGGGCGGCATCATCATCCCCGACACCGCCCAGGAAAAGCCCTCGCAGGGCGAAATCATCGCCGTCGGCCCCGGCGGCCGCGACGAGGCCGGCAAGCTGATCCCGATCGATCTGAAGACCGGCGACAAGGTGCTGTTCGGCAAGTGGTCGGGCACCGAGGTCAAGCTCGACGGCGAGGAGCTCCTGATCATGAAGGAGTCCGACATCATGGGCGTGATCGCCTGATCCCCGCATTAGAAACCCATTGGAGTGAACTGAAATGGCTGCCAAGGAAGTCAAATTCGCCGTCGATGCCCGCGACCGCATGCTGCGCGGCGTCGAGATCCTCGCCGACGCGGTGAAGGTCACGCTCGGCCCCAAGGGCCGCAACGTCGTGCTCGACAAATCGTTTGGCGCTCCGCGCATCACCAAGGACGGCGTCACCGTCGCCAAGGAGATCGAGCTCGAGGACAAGTTCGAGAACATGGGCGCGCAGATGGTGCGCGAAGTCGCCCAGAAGACCAACGATCTCGCCGGCGACGGCACCACCACCGCCACCGTGCTGGCCGCCGCGATCGTCAAGGAAGGCGCCAAGTCGGTCGCCGCCGGCATGAACCCGATGGACCTGAAGCGCGGCATCGACATCGCGGTCGCCGCCGTGGTCAAGGACATCGAGAAGCGCGCCAAGACGGTCGGCTCCTCCGCCGAAGTCGCCCAGGTCGGCACCATCTCGTCGAACGGCGACGCCACCATCGGCAAGATGATCGCGCAGGCGATGCAGAAGGTCGGCAACGAAGGCGTCATCACGGTCGAGGAAGCCAAGGCGATGGAGACCGAGGTCGAGATCGTCGAGGGCATGCAGTTCGACCGCGGCTACATCTCGCCCTACTTCATCACCAATGCCGAGAAGATGATCGCCGAGCTGGAGGACGCCTACATCCTCCTGCACGAGAAGAAGCTCTCCGGCCTGCAGGCGATGCTGCCGCTGCTCGAAGCGGTGGTGCAGACCGGCAAGCCGCTGCTGATCATCTCCGAGGACGTCGAAGGCGAAGCGATCGCCACCCTCGTCGTCAACAAGCTGCGCGGCGGCCTGAAGGTCGCGGCCGTCAAGGCGCCGGGCTTCGGCGACCGCCGCAAGGCCATGCTGGAAGACATCGCCATCCTCACCGGCGGCCAGCTGATCTCCGAAGACCTCGGCATCAAGCTCGAGAACGTCACCACGGCCATGCTCGGCCGCGCCAAGAAGATCGTCATCGAGAAGGAAAAGACCACCATCGTGCACGGCGCCGGCAAGAAGGCCGACATCGAGGCGCGCGTGAACCAGATCAAGGCGCAGATCGAGGAGACCACCTCGGACTACGACAAGGAGAAGCTGCAGGAGCGGCTGGCCAAGCTCGCCGGCGGCGTCGCGGTGATCCGCGTCGGCGGCGCGACCGAGATCGAGGTCAAGGAGAAGAAGGACCGCGTCGAGGACGCGCTCAACGCCACCCGCGCCGCGGTCGAGGAAGGCATCGTGCCGGGCGGCGGCGTCGCGCTGCTGCGCGCCAAGAAGGCGGTCGGCCGCATCCACGACGAGAACCCGGACGTGCAGGCCGGCATCAACATCGTGCTCAAGGCGCTGGAAGCTCCGATCCGCCAGATCGCCGAGAACGCCGGCGTCGAAGGCTCGATCGTGGTCGGCAAGATCATGGACGAGAAGTCGGAGACCTACGGCTTCGACGCCCAGAACGAGAAATACGTCGACATGATCGAGGCCGGCATCATCGATCCGGCCAAGGTGGTGCGCACCGCGCTGCAGGATGCGGCCTCGGTCGCCGGCCTGCTGGTGACCACCGAAGCGATGGTCGCCGAACTGCCGAAGGAGCCGGCCCCGGCGATGCCGCCGGGCGGCGGCATGGGCGGCATGTACTGATCGGGTCGGCCTCGCCAAACGACAAGGGCGGCCTTATGGGCCGCCCTTTTTTGGTTCTGCAAATTGAAGCGCGCGGCTCAGGGGACGGAACCCAATTTCAGCGTTACGAACGGTCCGTGCGAAAGGACGTCACTCGTGCCCTGATTGAGGCCAGCGCCCGAATTGTCGGTGATCGCAACGTTGACGTTGGACCAATATTCCGCCTTGTAGCCGACGACAAACTCGACGTTTGAGCCGAGCGGGAAGCCAAGCCCGATACTGCCATCAATATCGGCCGTGGTCACCGTATTGCTGTTGCACTGGCTGCAATCCCAGCGTGACGTCGCCGACGTATCGATCTTGCCGAACAAGGCCGCAACACCAAGGTTTCCTCGCAGCAGCACGTTCGGCGCGAGCGGCGTCTTCGTTGAAATCTCGACCCGCGGTCCCACACCCCGCCAGTCGTGGAAGATGTTCGCAAATTGGATGCCGAGAGAATCCGTTGCGGCAACGGTATTGTCCCATCGTGCATACCGGATTCCCACGGCCAGCCGCGTGTCGGTCGATCCGAACATTGTATGGTAGCCAAGCTGGGCATCGTAAGCTTGCATCTTGGCGGATAACGTGGCCGTACTCCCGCTTTGATTTATTGAGGGGCCGCCATCGGCGAACCGACCGTATTGTGCGGCCAAAGCTACATCCCAGGAATCCCATCGGTAGCCGCCCAGGATCCTCCCAGTCCATCCCTGCCCGAGCCCCGCCTGCGTGGAAGGCGGGGAACTTTCACCCGGACCAAACTCCTCCCAGCCCTGGATGGGGTCGCTGAAAACATAAGCGCCGGTAACCTCGCCAAAGAAACCGCCCACGGCTTGTGGCACCGGCCGAAGCGGCGCCTTTGTCGGCAGGTCGGCGGCGAAGACAGGCATACCGCAGAATGCGGCCGTAACGGCACCCGCAATGAAAGGCCTCATGCGCAACCCCATTTTGCAGCCAAGCTCCCAATTGGGAACTTAGAACAATACACGGGAAAATTGCAACGCTCGTAATTACATCGCTCACATGTTGTTGCACCAAGAACACACAGTTTTCGTCAACAGGGCTGCCAAGAAGGCCGCCATGGCCGCCTCCCCCACGCAAAGACAACGGCATGTCGGCCTGCGCTCAGGCGAATGAATATCATCGTGTTCTCCGAATTGGCTTTCGCGGTCGCGCCGCCATCGAGGACCCTGAAATGCAGGCTGCCGGGAGTTCCGTCAAACCGGTTCTGGGAATAGCAGTCCGGCCGGAGATGTTAGAGTATTTGCCGTAGCCCGGGAGCATCGCATGGAACAGTTGGGCCAACGCATCATCGATCTCTACGACAGCTTCACGCATGGCGGCATCAACCGCCGCGCGTTCCTTGACCGCCTGGCGGAAATTGCCGGCTCGAGCGCGGCGGCGCTGGCGCTGCTGCCGCTGTTGCAGAACGATTATGCACGCGCGGCGACCGTTGCGCCCGACGATGCGCGGCTGACCATCGAAACAGCATCTTACGACGCGGCCGGCACGCCGATCGGCGGCTATTTGGCGCGGCTCAAGGGCAAAGCCAAGCGTCCTGCGGTGATCGTCATCCACGAAAATCGCGGGCTCAATCCGCATATCCAGGACATCGCGCGCCGCGTCGCGCTCGAAGGCTTCCTCAGCCTTGCTGTCGACATGCTCTCGCCGTTCGGCGGCACGCCGGCGGATGAGGACAAGGCCCGCGACATGTTCGGGACGCTTAATGCCGAAGAGACCGCGCACCGCATCGCCGCGGCGGTGCCGTTCCTGCAGCGACACGAAGGTTCAACCGGTGCCGTGGGTGCCGTCGGCTTCTGCTGGCGCGGCGGCATGGTCAATCGCCTCGCGGTGCTCTCGCCCGATCTAAAAGCGGGCGTCGCCTATTACGGCATCCAGCCGCCGGCAAGCGCGGTGCCCTCGATCAAGGCGCCGCTCTTGCTGCACTATGCCGGACTCGACCAGCGCATCGACGCCGGCATCCCCGCTTATGAGGCCGCGCTCAAGGCCAACAACAAGCGATACACCATCTACGTCTACCCGAACGTCAATCACGCCTTCAACAACGACACCAGCAGCCGTTACGACAAGCCGGCGGCGGACCTGGCCTGGAGCCGCACCATCGCCTTCTTCAAGGAACAGCTTGGGGCGCCGGCGTGACTAGGCGAGCTTGTTGACCAACCAATTTGCCGTGCGCAACAGTCGCGCGTCATCGCCGAAGGCCCCGACAAGTTGCACGCCGATCGGCATGCCGCCCTCCCCGCTCAGCAATGGCAGCGACACTGCCGGCAGCCCGGCCAAGGTCCACAGCGTATTGAATACCGGATTGCCGGTGGCCATGCCTCTCGGCGCCACACCGGGCGCCGATGGCGTCAGGATCGCGTCATAGTCTTTCAAAATGTCGATAAGCCCGGCGCGGTAACGCAGCACGCCGTCGCGCGCCGCCAGATAACGCAGCGCTTTGGTTTGGTTGCCTTCGGCGACGAGATCGCGCAGCTGCTGGCTCGACGCATCGCCGCCGCGCTCGACCAGCCCACCGAAATTGTGCGCCATGTCGGTGTACATGATGACGCGCTGGTCCGCCCAGGCAGCGGCGAAGGTCTCCGGCAAATCGATCGGTTTGACGGCATCGCCGAGCCGTTTCGCCAGCGCTTCAAATGCGGCGCGCGCTTCGGCATCGGCCCTGTCCCAAACCGGGCTGCGCACGAAGGCGAGCCGCGGCGGCGTTGGCGGCTTGTCCGTCACCGTCGCGCGGAACGCGGGCGACGCCGACGGCCAGCTGTCCGGGTCCTCGGCGTCATAGCCGGCGAGCACATCGAGGATGAGCGCGCAATCGGCGAGCGAGCGGGCGAACACGCCGACATGGTCGAGTGCCAGGGACAGGATCAGCGCGCCATGGCGCGAGATAACGCCGTGCGTTGGCTTGACGCCATAGACGCCACAAAACGACGCCGGGCGAATCACCGAGCCGTTGGTTTGCGATCCGATCGCCAGCGGAATCATGCCGGCGGCGACTGCTGCCGCCGAGCCGGACGACGAACCGCCCGGCGTTCGTTCGGGATCGTGCGGATTGCGGGTCGCGCCGGGGTGAAAATAAGCGCACTCGGTGGTCACCGTCTTGCCGATGATCACCGCGCCGGCCTCGCGCAAGCGCGCCACCGCCGTGCAATCGCACGCCGGCCGGCGGCCCTTGAACAGCGGCGAGCCGTATTCTGTCGGATAGTCGGCGGTATCGAAGATATCCTTGATGCCGACCGGCACACCGTGCAGCGGTCCAACCGGCTGCCCACTGCGGCGGCGTTCGTCGAGCGTGCGCGCCTGTGCGAGCGCATAAGCCGGATCGAAGTGGATAAAGGCGTGGACAGTGCCTTCGAGCGCCGCAATGCGTTCGAGGCAAGCCCGGATATAATCCTCGGCTGAAATTGCGCCGCGCGCCATTTCGGCGGCTGCCGCGGTCGCTGACAAAGCTGCTAGGCTTGCGTCAGGCAATTTCGTTTGTCCTTGCTCGACAATCAGGCGGGCGCGCCGTGCTCTTCCCAATTCTCGACGCTGGCGCCGGCGAGCGCGCGCACCCGCTCCTCATCCTTGGCGAATTCGGCGGCGGCGCCGGAATAGACCACCTTGCCGTCGTCGAGCACGTAGGCGCGGTCGGCAATTTCGACGGCGGCGCGGACGTTCTGTTCCACGAGCAGGACCGAAATGCCTTGCTGGCGCGCCGAGGTGACGACCTTGAACACTTCCTGGACGATCAAAGGCGCGAGTCCCTGGCTTGGCTCGTCGAGCAGCAGCAGTTTCGGATTCAACAACAGCGCGCGCGCGATCGAGAGCATCTCCTGCTCGCCGCCGGACAGCTGCCGGCCTTTGTTCGCTTTACGTTGGGCAAGACGCGGAAACAGCTCATAGATGCGCGAGATGGTCCAAGGCCCGGGCCGCTCGAGCGGCACCTTCAGATTCTCCTCGACCGTCAGGTTGGCGAAGATGCGCCGGCCTTCCGGCACGTAGCCGACACCGATCGCGGCAATGCGATAGGGCTGCCAATCGGTAGTGGCGTGGCCGAAAATGCGCACCGCGCCTTCGCGCGCATGTGTCAATCCGACAAGGCTGCGCAGCGTCGTGGTCTTGCCGGCGCCGTTGCGGCCGAGCAAGGTCACGATTTCACCCTCACGCACTTCCAGGCCGACGCCGTGCAGGATATGGCTCTTGCCATAAAAGGTGTGAAGGCCTTCCGCCTCAAGCGCCAAGCTGCTCATGCCGCTGCCTTCCCCAGATAAGCCGCCTGCACCGCTTCGTTGGATGCGATGTCCTGCGGGGTGCCCTCGGCCAGCATCTTGCCCTCGGCTAGCACCATGATGCGGTCGGCCAGATGGAAGACGACCCGCATGTCGTGCTCGATCAGCACGATGGTCAGCTTCTGGTCGCGGTGCAGTTTCCGGATCAGTTGGGTGATGTCGTAGGTTTCCTGGTCGCCCATGCCGGCGGTCGGCTCGTCGAGCAGCAACAGCCGCGGCTTGAGCGCCAGCGCCATCATGATTTCGGTCGCGCGCTGGTCGCCATGCGCGAGCTCGCCGACCAGCCGGTCGGCCTTTTCGGTCAGCCCACTCATTTCCAGCAGATCGACGACACGCGCCTTGACCTCGCCATCGTCATCGCGCGACTGCCAAACGCTCAGGCGGAAGCCGCTCGCGCTCTCGACCGCAATGCGGAGATTTTCACGCACCGTCAGTTCGGGAAACACTTCCGTGATCTGGAACGTGCGGGCAATGCCCCGCCACACCCGGCGGGCAGGCAAGACCGAGGTGATGTCCTCGCCGTCGAAGACGATGCGGCCCGAGGTCGGCATCAGAAAGCCGCTGATTGTGTTGAAAAACGTGGTCTTGCCGGCGCCGTTGGGACCGATCACAGCGCGCAATTCGCCTGGCTCGACCGTCATCGATATATCGTCGACCGCGACCAAATTGCCGAAATGCTTGGAAACGTTTTGGACCCGCAGCAGGCTCATGACGCGAGCTTTCGCCGAACGACGCCGAGAAGCCCGCGGGGAAAGAACAGCACCACGAGCACAAATAACAATCCCACAAACGACATCCAATTGACGGTAACGCTCGACAGATAGTCCTGCAAAACCACGAAGACAGCCGCGCCCAGCAGCGGCCCCCAAAAGCTGCGCATACCGCCCATCACCGCCATCATGACGAAGTCGCCGGACTGGCTGAAATGCAATCCTTTCGGATCGGCGAAATTATTCAGCAGCGCGTAAAGTGCGCCGGCAAATCCCATGAAGAAGCACGACAGCGTGAATGCGATCCAGATGTGACGCTCTACCGGGATACCGAGGAATCGAGCGCGACGCTCATTTTCGCGGATCGCGAGCATGGTGCGGCCGAACGGCGACTTCAAAATGAACCCCATGACCGCGGCAATGATGGCGAAGCTGAACAGCACGAAAAAATAGAAATTGTCGGCATTCGACAAAATATCGATCTTGAAAAGTCCAAGGTCGAGCGGCTGCCGGGAGAAGCCGCGCAATCCGTCGTCGCCGCCGGTCAGTGAACTCCATTGGAAGGCGATGTAATAAAACACTTGCCCGAAGGCGATGGTGACCATCGCGAAATAAACGCCACGCCGGCGCACGATGAGCATTCCGAGAATGGCCCCGGCAAGGCCGCCCAGCAGCATGCCCATCAACAGTGAAAGCGGCGTGCTCGGGGCGAGATACTTCAGCGACAGCCCTGCCCCGTAAGCCCCGAGGCCGAAATAGGCGGCATGGCCGAAGGACAGCACACCGGTGAAGCCCAAGAGAAAATTCACCGACATGGCGGCAAGCCCAAGGATGAGAACGCGGGTGCCGAGCGCGGTGTAGCCGCCGAGCGGCGGCATCCAATAGGGCGCGAGCACCAGGGCCGCCCAGATACAAGCGAGCACGGTCAGCTTGCGGGCGTTGTCACTCTCGATCATGTCATCATGCCTTCTTCGCCCAGCAAGCCACGCGGGCGGATCAGCAGAACCACCGCCATCAGCACGTACATGATCGCTTCGCTGGCGGCCGGCAAAAATACCGCCGTGACGCCCGAAGCCACGCCGATCAGCAAGCCGCCCAGCAGCGTGCCGGTGAGGCTGCCGACGCCGCCGACGATGATGGCGATGAAGCTCGGCATCAGAAGCCCTGCGCCCATGGTCGGCTCAAGACCCAGTTGACCGGCCGCCAGCACCCCGCTGAGGCCGGCGAGGAAGATACCGACGGCAAAATTGAGCGACCGCAGCGTGCGCACGTTGACGCCCAATGCGGATACCGTTTCGAGGTCGAGCGTGCCCGCGCGGATGCGAATGCCGAGGCGCGTATAGCGCAGCAGCACGAACAGCACGCTCACCGCGACGATCACCACCAGCACCATGAAGAGCCGGTAGCCGGTGATGAAGAAGAACTCATTGCTCAACGGCTGCGCCAAAATCGCCGGCACTGTGACCGGCTTGCCCTGCGCGCCCCAGATGAAACGTGTGCCGTCTTCGAAGATGAAGGCGAGGCCGAAGGTGAGCAGAAGGCTGTAGAGCGGATCGCGCCCGTAAAGCGGGCGGATCAGTACGCGTTCGGTGGCGAGGCCGATGATGGCTGTGAGCGGCGGCGCGATCAGCAGCGCGCCCCAGAAACCAACATAGGGCGTGATCGTGTAGGCGATGTAGCCGCCGGCCACGAGGAAGCCGCCGTGGGCGAAATTGATCACGTTGCTCAGATTGAGGATCAGCGACAGACCGAGTGCCATCAGCACGTAAAAGGCGCCGATAATCAATCCGTTCGTGACGTTGAACAGGAGGAGTTGAAGCATGAATCAACACTCGGGTGGGCGAGCGGCGCGTGAATGCGGCACGCCTGGGAAGCGATGACAGCTCCCCAGGCGCGATGATCGATCGTTGCTAGCTTAGGCCGGCCACTGCAGCTTGCAGCCGGTATCGCTCTCGGGCGGGTTGACCTTATCGCCCGCGAGCACGTGATCGACGCGGAACAGGTCTTCGGGATCGCCCGCCGGCTTCGACAGCGCTTCGCCGACGAAGGACGAGGTCATCAGCTGATGGTCGCCGGCGCGGTAGTAGCACTTGTTCGGCTGCAGCTTGACGTCGGCCGGCAGCTCGAAATTGCCCAGCGCCTTGGCGAGCTTGACGGCGTCGAGCGTCTTTTCGTGGTTGGCGGCGAGCGCGTAGGTCTGCACCGAGGTGTAGCCGAACCAGGTGCGCGCCGTCGGCACCTTGCCGTTGGTACGCTTGCGGATATCGGCGACGAACTGCTCGACATTCGGCACGCCCGGCTGCTTCCAGTACCACTCGAACATCCAGATGCCGACGCGCGCTTCGGGCGGCATCGCTTCGAGCGACTCGAGCTCCTGCTGCAGGCCGGCGACGTGGATTTGCTTGTCGATGCCGAACTGGGCGATCTGCTTCAGGCAGTTCACCATGTCGGAGCCCTGCGGCAACACGACCAGCACGTCCGGATTGGCGGCACGCGCCTTGATGAGGTACGCGGAGAAGTCGGTGGTGCCGAGCGGGGTGAGCTCGTTGCCGGTCATCGTGCCGCCGAGTTTCTTCAGATTGGCTTCGCCGGCCTGCTGCAAGGTGTGACCGAAGGCGTAGTCGGGGGTGATGAAATGCCACTTCTTGCCGTACTTGGTGAACAGAAGCTCTGAAACGGAGTTGGCCTCGGCGCGCGTCGTATTGCAAACGCGGTAGACGTTCCATTTGCAGTCCTTGCCGGTAATGCCGTCGGTGTGGCCGCCGGAGACGACATGCAGCACCTTCTTTTCGGCGGTGACCTGCGCCATGGCCTGGGCAATGCCGGAATTGACGTCGCCGATGATGAACTGCACCTGATCGCGCTCGATCAGTTTGCGGGTCTTCTGCACGCCGGTACCGACGTCGTTGGCGGAGTCTTCGACCAGCAATTCCAATGGACGGCCGAGCACGCCGCCCTTGGCGTTAATTTGCTCGACGGCGAATTTGGCGCCGATCACCTCATTGTTTGCTACCGCGGCATAGACACCAGTCAGCGGGTCTACCATGCCGATTTTAATGGCGTTCGCGGCGCGCGCGCCGATGACGAAGGGCGAGGCGATTTGCGCGACGCCGGCTAGCGCCGCGGTCTTGATTACCGTGCGGCGATCGATGCGATTGGAAAACACGTCTGAAGCCATTGGTATCCTCCCAGGAGATTTTTCGAAACGAATTTCTTGGAAGGCAACCGCGCAACCCGCGTTACCAACGAACGCCGGACGCACTTTCGCCTTCTCGACCGCACACTAAGATGCGGCAACGATTAGAAGCAAGGCTTCATCGATTTTCCGGTGTGTTTTTTCGCGTGGCGCACGGTGGGCGCTGCCCATGCCGTGGAAAATCCGTCGGTCAACTTTCGTCTAAGCGCTGTCATTTAGACATTGATTCAATTGACGTTTTTAACCGATAGGCCGCCATTCAGTCGTGCGGCCGGATAAAATTAGGCACAATCACCGCATCGTCGCCATGAGTCGCTGTCAGCAGATTTCAGTGTGAGACGCTTCGGACCACAGGCCGTCCAAACAGGAGATCCCCCGTGAGAGGCATTATCGCGAGGCTCGCCACCGTCTGGCGAATTGCCAGCCCGTATTTCCGCTCCGAGGATCGCTGGCCTGGCCGCCTTCTGCTGGCAGCGGTGGTGGCCATCGAACTGTCAATCGTCGGCATCACGGTGCTGATCAACGAGTGGAATGCCCGCTTCTACAATGCGCTGCAGGACCGGAACTGGAATGCCTTCGTCTATCAGCTCGGTTATTTCTGCGTGCTGGCGACGGCCTTCATTCTGCTCGCCGTCTATCAGCTCTATCTCAATCAATGGCTGCAGATCCGCTGGCGGCGCTGGCTAACCGCGAGTTATCTCGATCATTGGATGGAAGGCGCCAATCACTACCGCATGCAGCTCCTGGGCGATGCCGCCGATAATCCGGATCAGCGCATTTCGGAGGACATCGCGCAATTCATCGCCTTGACGCTGTCGATCGGACTGCAACTGCTCAACTCCTGCGTCACGCTGTTCTCGTTCATGATCATTCTGTGGTCACTGTCGGCGGCGGCGCCGCTGCACGTGTTCGGGGTCGGCTTCGATATTCCCGGTTACCTGTTGTGGGCGGCGTTGATCTACGCCTGCATTGGTACCACACTCACGCATCTGATCGGGCGCCCGTTGATCGCGCTTAATTTCCAGCAGCAGCGCTACGAAGCCGATTTCCGGTTCAATCTGGTGCGGGTGCGCGAGAACTCCGAGCAGATCGCGTTGCTCGACGGCGAACGGGCGGAGCGCGACCGCCTGCTGATGCGATTCGGCAGCGTCGTCGGCAACTGGCTCGCGATCATGTCGCGGCAGAAGAAGCTGACGTTCTTTACCGCCAGCTATGCCCAGGCCTCCGTGGTGTTCCCGTTCGTCATGGTGAGCCCGGCCTATTTCGCCAACATCATCCAGCTCGGGGGTCTGATGCAGACGGCGAACGCATTCGGCCGTGTGCAGGAAGCGCTGTCCGTGTTCGTGAGCCTGTATCGCAATCTCGCGGAATGGAGCGCTGTGATCGAGCGCCTGTCCGGCTTCGATGCGTCGGTGGCCACCGCCCGTGCGGTCGCGGTGACGCCGCCGGTGATCGTCGTCACGCCCGGCGAGACGGCGGCGGTCTCGTTCAAGGATCTGGCGGTGCGGCTGCCGGATGGTGTGCCGCTGGTCAACGCCAGCGACCTCTCGATTCGAGCGGGCGAGCGGGTGCTGGTGAGCGGCCCGTCCGGCGCCGGCAAGTCCACGCTGTTCCGTGCGCTGGCCGGCATCTGGCCGTTCGGCGCCGGCACGATCACAGTGCCGAAAAATGCTCGCCTGATGACCCTGCCGCAGCGGCCTTACTTTCCGATCGCGCCCTTGGCCGCCGCGGTCGCCTATCCGGCAGAGCCAGGTGCTTTCGATGTCGCCCAGGTCGCCGAGCTTATCGCTGCGGTCGGCTTGCCGGCCTTGGCTACACGGATCGAGGAGGAGGCGCATTGGAACCGCATGCTGTCGCTCGGCGAGCAGCAGCGGCTCGGCATCGCCCGCGCGCTCCTGCATGCGCCCGACTATCTGTTCCTGGACGAGGCCACCGCGTCGCTCGACGAGCCGTCCGAAGCCGCGCTCTACCATCTGCTGCAGCAACGGCTGCCGGCCGCGACCATCGTATCGATAGGGCACCGCTCGACGCTCGCGGCCTTCCATCGCCGCCGGTTGGCATTCACCCGCGAGGGCGACCACTACAAAGTGAGCGAAGGCAACCTGGCCCCGGCGGCGTAGCGGCGACACGGCAAATTGCTGCCGAAAAAAAAGAGCGGCGGCTCTTTTGGAGCCGCCGCCCGTTCAAGCCAAAGAGGCAGTGATTGGCTTATTTGAGAGCCGAGATCGAGGTATCGAACTTGAGCGTGGCGACGAAGCGAGTGTCGCAAGCATCCATGCCGGCATGCAGGACAACACCGCAGACCGCGTTGCCGCTCGCCAAGCTGGTGTCGGTGTCCCAGTAACGCAGGTCGAGGGTGATGGCCTTCCAGTTGATGTCGAGGCCGACGTCCCAATAGGTGTAGCTGGCGACGAGCAGGTTGGCCTGCACGTCCGAACTATACCACTGGCGACCGATTTCCGGATTGATGGAGAGGGTCACGTCCGCAATCGGATGCCACGGCAGCGTGATCACCGCGTTAGCCGAATAGTAGCCGGCATCCGCATTGCCGGTCCACGGGACCACGCAGCCCGACCCGACGAACGCCGAGATACACTTGTTATTGAAGTTGGAGCCGCCGTCGATGACGGCGCCGATGGTCAGCCAGTCGGCCACCTTGTACGAGGGCTTAGCGTAGAATTCGCCGTAGCTGCCGAAGCCGTTCGCCGTGCCGTCCGGATATTCGTAGTAGACGAAGCCGAGGTCGAGGCCGAAGTTGCCCCAGCTCAAACGGCCGCCGCCGCTGATATCGAATTCGGCGTCGGCGAAGCCCGTGTAGAGGCTCGAGCCCCAAACGCCGGCATAGAGCTTCAGCCAATCGGTGACCGTGTAGTCGAGTTCGAAATAGCCCTGCACCGCGGGCTTGTGCGCGGACTGCGAAACACCGCGCAGTTCGTAATCGGTGGTGAACGCCGTGCCGAACAGCACGTCAAACGGTGACGGTGCGGCAGCCGGTGCCAACGGCTTGGCTTTCACAGGCATATCGGCAGCAAACGCCGGCGCAGCAGCAGTCATTGCGAGCGCAGCTACTACCGACAAAACAACTTTTTTCATTGACCCTGCCCCTTTTCGGTTCGATCGGCTTTCGGCCGATACACTTCGCGCAACCCTCTTGCGGTCCAAATTCGGTTGAATCCCCCGGAACGCAAAAGAACGCGCCTTCACGTGCAAATCTACATCTTCGCCGGCCTCTACCGGCAAGCCGAAAACGGCGGCAATTGCTGCCTTTTTAGGCGATTTGGCCTTTTGATGACAGATTGAAATACGGTGTTGCGGCAAAGTCACAATTTTGGGGCGTCAAACGGTATTCCGTCCCCCAAATCGGGCCGGCAAAGGTCAATTCGCCGATCCGGCCAATGACCTTGTGAATAACTCGATACCAGCGACTTAAGCCTCGGTCATACAAAGAAAATCTGGCGCCCGCCGGTGCCCGGCAGGCGCCAGAAAATGACGAACGTCAATTGCTCAGGCCGCGGCCTTTTTGCGGTTGGCATCGAGTCGCGTGTCGACCAGCGCCACCGTCGCGTCGAGAACCGGATGGCTGAGGCCTTTTTGCCGGGCGATCAGCTGCACCAGCTTGTCGGCGCGTTCGATGTTTTGCGCGCCGTTTTGCAGCGCACGCGCGGCCGAGGCCGGACGCGTGAGGCTTTGCGCGGCGGCGGCGTATTTCTCGAACGGTACCATGTCGTTCGGATTGGCGCCGAGCTTGACGCAGAGGTCGTTGACGAAATTGTAGACCGACCGCGACTCTTGGATATTGGAATGCACCGCTTCCTGCGCAGTACGCATGCCGTCGGCGGTGATGCAGCGATAATTGCCGGCGCACAACATCGCCCACTTGGCGAGCGGCACGAAGATCGAATCGTAGACCCGCAGTTTCACCGGCAATTCGATCTTGCCTTCCGGCGCGTCGAAGCGCGCGGCTTCGACGTCCTTCTCGAGCCGGCGCACGATCGCCGTATCCTTGTCATCCACGAAGCGCGCGCATTTGAAGTTCGTCGGCAGCGTGACCAAAAGTTCATTCGCCTTGCCATCGGGCGGACGAATCGCCTGCGGGTCCGGGCTGTTGAGCGTGATCTTCTTGGGGTCGACTGAGCCCCAAACACTTGGATCGGTGTAAGCCGCTTCGAGCGCTTTGTAGTCGAGTCCGGGGATGCGCTTAATGTAAGGCAGCGGCGGCATGTTCATGATCGACATGCAGGGCACGCGCGATTTACCGACCGCATCGAGCAATTCGCGCACGCCGGGCGAGCGATATTGCGGCTCCTGCATGCAGAGACCGATCAAGTCGTAATCCTTCGGATTGACGCCGGTTGCGGGGCCGGCCGTCACCTTGCCCGGCAGCTTGCGCGAATTCGAGCAGCACCGGTTCGCTGCGGCCGCGCACCGGCAATCGAACTTTGAAGCCCTCGGCATTGATCAGATCGGCTTCCGCCGGCAGACAGACGAGGTGAATCGAGTGGCCGCCGAACAGCAGTTTGGAAGCGAGCAGCGAGCCGTAAGACGCCCCCATGAGCAGAATCTTGTAGGTCTTCGGCTTCGTCGGAGCCGCTTTCCTGGCCGCGGCTTTCTTGGCCGCCGGTTTCCTCGTCTTGGGTTTGACGGCCTTGGTCTTTCGGGCGGCCTTCTTGAGCGGGCGCTTCGTTTTCGTCTTCGGCCTGCGCGCCGCGGCGCGTTTCGCTTTCTTCACTTTGGATTTCCGCTTCTTCGTTTTCTTAGCCATGACAATTCCTCCCGGTTCACTGGGCCGTTTCAGCCATAAGCTCCGGAGCCTGCGCTCCGATCTCCGCTAAACCTTCCGGCACCGGACCGCCGGTCGCCCAGTCGAGCAGTTCGACCGTGTGCACGACCGGAATGGCGGTGCCGGCGGCGATTTGCGTGATGCAGCCGATGTTGCCCGCCGCGATCACATCCGGCTTGAGCCGTTCGATATTGCTAACCTTGCGTTCGCGCAAGCGCTCCGCCAGCGCCGGCTGGAGAATGTTATAGGTCCCTGCCGAGCCACAGCATAAATGCCCTTCCGGTACATCTTTGACCACGAAGCCGGACTTGCAAAGCAATTCTTTCGGCACCTGCGTCACCTTCTGCCCATGCTGCAGCGAGCACGCCGCATGATAGGCGACCGTGAGCGGCCGCGCCGCCCCGCCGGCCGGCAAATCGAGCGTCGCGAGGTATTCGGTCACGTCCTTCGCAAGTGCGGCAACCCGCGCCGCCTTATCCGCATAAGCCGGGTCGGTGCGGAACATGAACCCGTAGTCCTTCACCGTGGTTCCACATCCAGACACCGTGATCAGGATGGCGTCGAGCCCGACGCCATCGATTTCGCGCATCCAGGCGTCGATATTGTTGCGCGCCTGCGCCAATGCCTGCTCCTCGTGGCCCATATGATGGGTGAGCGAGCCGCAGCAGGACTCGCCGGCGGCGACCACCACTTCGATGCCATGGCGGTTGAGCAGGCGGATAGCGGCCTCATTGGTCGCCGGCGCGAGCACCGGACCGATGCAGCCGAACAATAGCGCCACCCGGCCGCGGCGTTCGCCCTGCGCCGCATAGACCTTGCCGGTGCGATCGACCGGCGACGCCAATTTGTGGCGCGGCGTAAGTCGCAGCATCGCCGCCATCCGCGTCAAGCCGAGCGCTTGCAGCACGCCCGCGAACGGCTTGGCGATCAGTCCCGCCACCACCGCCAGCCGGAACAACCCCGGATCGGGCAGCACGCGTGCCAGCAAGCCGCGCATGGCGCGGTCGGCGAGCGGCCGCTTGTAGGTTTTCTCGATGTGGTCGCGGGCGTGATCGACCAGATGCATGTAATGCACGCCGGACGGGCAGGTGGTCATGCAGGCAAGGCACGACAGACACCGGTCGATGTGCTTGACCACATCGCGCGTCGCCGGCCGGCCCTGCTCGAGCATATCCTTGATCAGATAGATGCGCCCGCGCGGGCTATCGAGCTCGTCGCCCAGCAGCACATAAGTCGGACAGGTAGCGGTGCAGAATCCGCAATGCACGCAGGCACGCAGGATTTTTTCCGCTTCCGCGACCTGCGGGTCGGCGAGCTGCGCCAGGGTGAAGTTAGTTTGCATGCTACGTTCTGCTTACTCCGATAGCCGCGCGTGGGCCGCGAGCGTTGCGCGGTCCATCCTGTGCAGCGCGTCGCAGATTTCCGCCGGCAGGTGACCGGGCCCGCGGCAGCGCTCGGCCGCGACGGCACCTGCCGCGCCGAACACGGTGAGCGCGGCGACGGCGGCCTCGCGCGGCGGCCGCACCGCCGTGAAAGCGGCGGTTACCGCGCTGAGCGAGCAGCCGAGCGCGGTCGACAGCGGCATCAGCGCGTGGCCGGCGTGCACGGCGACGAGCGTCGTGCCATCGCTGACATAGTCGGTCTCGCCGGTGATTGCCACGATGCTGCCGGTGCGCTGCGCCAGCGCCGTCGCCGCGGAGGTGGCGTGTTCGGCGGCAGCCGTCGAGTCGACGCCTTTGCCGCCCGCACCCACCTGCCCGGCCAAGCTCATGATCTCGCTGGCATTGCCGCGAATAACGCTCGGTTTCAGTCCCGCCAGTTCCCCCGCGACCTGCGTGCGATAGGCGGTCGCGCCGCAGCCGACCGGATCGAGCACCCAGGGCTTGCCGAGCGCATTGGCGCGCTTGACCGCAACGCGCATCGCCTCGACCCAGGGCGGCGACAGCGTGCCGATATTGACGGCCAAGGCATCCGCGATGGCGACGAAATCCTCCACCTCCTCGACGGCATGCACCATTGCCGGCGACGCGCCGAGCGCGAGCAGCACGTTGGCGGACACCGTCATGGCCACATAGTTCGTAATGTTCTGCACCAGCGGGCGGCGCGCGCGCAGCTCTTCCAGCGCCGCATAGACGTTATCGATGGTGATCGCGTTCGCCATCTCACACACCCGCCCACATGCGGCCGGGATTGAGCACGCCCTTGGGATCGAAGCCCTCCTTCACCCGCTTGCTCAAGGCGCGCAAGGCTGGCTCCTGCGGCTCGAACACGTCGACCGAGGCGCGCACCGCGGCCGGCGCGCGCACGAGCGTGGCGTGGCCGCCGACGCTTCCAACCGCGGCGCGGATCGCCGCGACGCCCGGCTCGTCGGCAAACGGCATCGCCACCCAGAGCAATCCGCCGGCCCAATCGTAGAACATCTGCGCCGCCGGGGTGATCGCTGCCGCAATTGCGTGGCCTTTGCTGGGCGCGGTCGAGATTCGCCAGAGCGGTCGCGCCAGCGCCGCCTCGGCGGCGAAGGGTTTTACCTGCCGCACGCTGGTCCAAAGCGCGCGTGATTCTTTCTCATCGAGCAGCGCCACCGGCCCGAACGGCTTCATCAGCGCGGCCAGCGCCTCCTTACGGTGTTTCACCGATGGTGCGAACCCTTCCAATCGCAGCGCGGTCGAGGCTTCCGGTTTCGGCAAGGCGTCGAAATAGGACGCCACGTGATCCGGCAAATGCGCCGCGCCTGAGACGTCGCAGGCCGAGCCCATTGCCGCAGCCATGGCGGCGCAGGCGCGCGCGTCGTCGAGACCTTCGATAAGCACGGTCGCTTCGCTCTCCGCCTTGGGCAGCACCTTCACCGTGATATCGGTCATCGTGGCAAGCGTGCCCCAGGAACCGGCAAGCAGCTTGCACATGTCGTAACCGGTGACATTTTTCACCACCCGGCCACCAGATTTGATGGTCTCGGCGCGGCCGGTGACCGCGGAAACACCGAGAAAATGATCGCGCGCGGCGCCGGCCTTGATGCGGCGCGGGCCGGATAGATTACTCGCGATCGCGCCGCCGATGGTGCCCTGCCCGGCGGCACCGCCGAGCAGCGGCCCGTAGTCCATCGGCTCGAAGGCGAGCTGCTGACCGTTCTGCTCGAGCAGCGTCTCGATCTCGACGAGCGGGGTGCCGGCCTTGGCCGACAACACCAGTTCTTCCGGCTCGTACAGCGTCACGCCGGAAAGCCCCGACAGATCGAGCGTGAGGTCGGTCTGGCTGGGGCGCCCGATGGCGCGCTTTGAGCCCTGCCCCACGATCTCCAACGCCTTGTCGTTGCCGAGCGCCCAGCGCACGGCGTCCTCGACCTCTTTGGCGTCACGGGGTTTGAGAACGTCGGTCATGTCATTCCGCCGCGCGGGCTTCGGGCGCCGACGAAAAAGTCGGCATGATCTCGCGCGCGAAGCGGCGCAATTGCTCCTTGCCGCCGGCAATCGTGAGCAAGACATACTCGACGCTCGATTTCTGCAGCGCGTCGAGCATGCCGGCGATCTCGTCTGGCGTTCCGTATAACGCGTTTTCTTCCGTGGCGCCGGCCTTGTCGGCGTAAGCGAGCACGTGCGAGCCGGGCTTGGCACCGGGCGCGCGCGAAACATCGATGGTGCGCTTGGTATAGGCGGCCTGCCGCACCAGGGCTGCTTCTTTGTCGGCTTTATCGTTCGCGATATAGAGCTGGCGCGCCACCGTCACCTGCATCGGATCGAATCCCAGTCCGTTCGCCAAACGCTCGGCCTTGTAGATGGCGAAACGCTCGGCCAGCGTCGCCGGCGAAGCGTATTGGTCGAGGATCAGGTTGAAGCCGCGCGCTGCGGCGCGCTTGATCGAATGCGGATTGCCGGCGGCGACCCAGAACGGCGGATGCGGGCTTTGCGCCGGCGGCGGCTCGACCACGATGTCTTCGAAATTCCAGAAACGCCCATGGTGCGAAAACCGCGTGCGTGTCGTCCAAGCGCGCGTGATCAGCTCGATCGCTTCCTCGAAGCGCGCCTCGGCCTCCTCCGGCGCGATCTGGAAGCCCTTGAACTCGCTGTGCCGGTAACCCTTGCCGATGCCGAAATCGAAACGGCCGTCCGAGACGAGATCGAGCGTCGCCACCTGCTCGGCCAGCAGCACCGGATTATGCCAGGGCAGCACGATCACCGCGGTGCCGAGCCGCAGCGTCTTGGTGCGCATCGCCAGCGCCATCAGCAGCATCAGCGTGGCGGAGACCTGGTTCCAGCCGGTGAAATGATGCTCGACCGAGAAGCTCGAATGAAAGCCGAGCGCCTCGGCCTCGATGTTGAAATCGAGATAGTCGCGGAAACCCTGCCCGGTTTCTGGACCAAGCGAACCGCTATCGGCTTTGGGCGAACAGAACAGACCGAAACGCATAGTCACTCTTTTTGCTTGAGCATGATCTTATCCGAAAACCGCTTCACACTTTCCGGGATCATGCTCAGAACCTCGGAATATCCGGGAACGGCAGCTTGCCGCCGGATATGTGCAGGCGGCCGAGTTCGGCGCAGCGGTGCAAGCTGGGAAACATCTTGCCGGGGTTGAGAAGGCCCTTGGCGTCGAACGCGCACTTCACGCGCTGCTGGGCGTTGAGATCGATTTCGGAGAACATCATCGGCATCAGGTCGCGTTTCTCCACCCCGACGCCATGTTCGCCGGTCAAGACGCCGCCGACCTCAACGCAAAGCTTCATGATCTCGGCGCCGAATTGCTCGGTCTTCTCCAATTCGCCCGGTTTGTTGGCGTCGTAAAGAATGAGCGGATGCAGATTGCCGTCGCCGGCATGGAACACATTGGCGCAGCGCAGCCCGTATTTCTCCGACATTTCCTTCATGCGCTTGAGCACCAGCGGCAGCTTATTGCGCGGGATGGTCGGATCGACGCAGTAGTAGTCCGGCGAGATGCGGCCGGCGGCCGGAAAAGCCGCCTTGCGCCCGGCCCAGAACAGCAGCCGCTGCTGCTCCGAGGTGGAGGCCCGAACCGAGACCGCGTGGCATTTGCTGGCGATGATCTCGATGCGCTCGATCAGGTCGTCGACTTCGGCCGGCGGCCCATCGACCTCGACGATCAGCAGCGCTTCGACGTCGAGCGGATAGCCGGCATGGACGAATTCCTCGACCGCGTGGATCGCCGGCTTGTCCATCATCTCCATGCCGCCGGGAATGATGCCGGCGCCGATGATCGCCGAGACGCATTCGCCGGCATCTTCGTTCGACGGAAAACCGATCAGCACGGCGCGGGCGGTTTCCGGCTTCTTCAGGATACGCACAGTGACTTCGGTGACGACACCGAGCAGGCCTTCCGAGCCGGTGATCAGCCCGAGCAGGTCGTAGCCTTCGCTGTCGAGATGCTTGCCGCCGATGTGCAGCACCTCGCCGGTGATCAGCACGATCTCGCAACCGAGCACGTTGTTGGTGGTCATGCCGTATTTCAGGCAATGCACGCCGCCCGAGTTCTCCGCCACGTTGCCGCCGATGGTGCAGGCGATTTGCGAAGACGGATCGGGCGCGTAATAGAAGCCGGCATAGGCCACTGCGTTGCTCACCGCCAGATTGGTGACCCCCGGCTCGACCACCGCCACCCGGTTGTCGAAGTCGATTTCGCGGATGCGGTTGAACTTAGCCATGCCGAGCAGCACGCCGTCGGCAAGCGGCAACGCGCCACCCGAGAGCGAGGTCCCCGCGCCGCGCGGCACCACCTTGATGCCCTCGTCGTGGCAATAGCGCAGCACCTGCGCCACCTGCTCGGTGGTCTCCGGCAGCACCACGACCATGGGCGGCTGATGGTAGGCGGTCAGCCCGTCCGTTTCGTAGGGCTTCATTTCGTGTTCGGTCGCGATCACGCCCTCGCCCGGCACCATGGTGCGCAAGCTCGCGACAATGCGATCGCGCCGCGCCAGCACCGCGCCGTCCACCTCAGGCATCTGGACCGACATTGTGACAACTCCCCGCTTTTAGCTGGATGCCACGATATCAGCCATTTGACGGTTGACACATAGGGCTGGCAAAACCGTATGGAACCGGGGGTATGCCGGGCGGCACTGGCCCTATGGGGCGGCAACACCAAGTCACGAGGGAAAAACCGATGAAAACAACACTTGCGGCAGCAGCTTTGGCCGTGGTCGCGATGGCACAATCAGCGCTTGCCCAGGATGTGGCCGCCGGCGAGCAATCGTTCAAAAAATGTCAGATATGCCATCGCATCGGCGAAGGCGCCAAAAACTTTGTCGGACCCGAACTCAACGGCCTCGACGGCCGCCACTCGGGCACTGCACCCGGATACAACTATTCGGACGCCAACAAGAACTCCGGCATCGTCTGGGGCGAGGCGACCTTCAAGGAATACATCAAGGATCCGCGCGCTAAGATCCCGGGCACCAAGATGATCTTCCCCGGCATCAAGAACGAAAAGGAAGTGGACAACCTATGGGCCTATATCAAGCAATTCGGCCCGGACGGGAAGAAGAAGTGAGCGTTAGATATGCGATTTGGCGGCTCGGCCGAGCTTGGCACGCATCGGGCATTTGACCCTGGTCAAAGCCGCGGCCAGCCGCAGCCGCCATTATTCAACCATCGAAGCAGTATGCTTACGCATGTTCTTGTCCGAAAATCAGTTTTTACACTTCGGGTGCATGCGCCAGCTCGGTGAGGAGAAGCGATCATGATCAAGGATATCGTCGTCAATCTCGGGTTGGGCAATCACGATCCCGCGGGCGATTTCGCCATTTCCGTAGCCGAGGCTTTCGGCGCGCACGTGCTGGGCATAGCCTTTATCTACGATCCGGTCATTCCCGGTTCGGTCATGGGCGGTATCCCGCCGCAATTCATCGAGTCGCAGCGCGCCGAATCCGAGAAGGCGGTGCGCACCGCGATTGACCGATTCGAGAAGGCGGCCAAGCGCGCCGGCATCTCCTTCGAAACGCGTGGCGTCAATGCCAGCATCGCCGGCGCCGCCGAGCGGCTCGGGCGCTTGGGGCGGCGCTTCGATCTGGTCATCGTCGGTCAGCCCGACCGCGACAAAGCGGCGCCGGTGGAAGTGGTGGACGAAGGTGTACTGTTCGAATCAGGGCGGCCGGTGATCTTCGTGCCCTACATCCAGAAAGCCGGCCTCAAGCTCGATCGCGTCATGGTATGCTGGGACGGCAGCCGCGCCGCCACCCGCGCCATCGCTGACGCCCTGCCGTTCCTGCAGAAGGCCAAGCAGGTGGAGATCGTCATGGTCGCCAGCAAGGCCGGCAAGAACGACGAAGTTCCAGGCGCCGATCTCGGCCAGCATCTCGCCCGTCATGGCTTGAAGGTCGACGTCAAGCGCATCACGTCGCCGGATATCGATATCCCCTCCACTATCCTGTCCTATGCGGCGGACTCGTCCGCAGATATGATCGTCATGGGCGGCTACGGCCATTCGCGCCTGCGCGAATTCATCCTTGGCGGCGTCACCCGCGGTATCCTCGAATCGATGACGGTGCCGGTCCTGATGTCGCATTGATCTTCCTGTCGTTCCGGGCAAGCGTCACCGGCGTTTGGAACCCATAGTTGCTGGCCTCGAGCGGCCGGCCGAGTATGCGTTTCCGCGTCGCGGAACGGCAGGAGTTGCGGCTTTGGACGTCGTACGCCATCTCAAATTGCGGGACGGGACCCCGGTGCTGTTTCGGCCGCTCAAGCCGGAGGACGCCGCGCTCTATCCGGATTGTCTGAGCGAGATTACGCCCGAGGATCTACGGCTGCGTTACTTCGCCGCCATGCGCGAGGTCAGTCCGGAACTGATCGACAAGCTCGTCCACTACGACCCCAAGCATGCGATGGCCTCCATCGTCATCGAGGAGGCGACCGGCAAAATGCTCGGCGTGGTGCGCTTGCACAACGATCCCGGCGATCAGAGCGGGGAGTTCGCGATCATCGTGCGCACGCGGCTCAAGGGCCACGGCCTCGGCTGGCTGATGATGAAGCACATGATCGCCTACGCCAAGGATAAGGGACTCAAAACCGTGCGCGGCCAGGTGCTGGCGGACAACAGCACCATGCTGCAGATGTGCGCCGAGCTCGGCTTCCACGCTGCCGACGATCCCGAGGAGCGCGGCGTCAAGGTGGTGACGCTGCCGCTCGCGGAAGTCGCCGCCGAGGAATTGATCTAACACGCGTCTATGGCAGCACGCATTGCGCCACCAGGCCGCGGGCGCGCGCATCGATGACGCCGAGCGCGCGTAGCGCCAGTAGCGTCGCGCTCTGCACGGCGGCGCGCATGGCGGCGGCATCGGCTGGCGCCGGCGCCAGCGGTCCGAGCAGCCCTTCCATCAGCGCGCCGACGATGGCCGGCGCGGCGACGCTGGCATCCTGCTCGGGCAAATGGCGGCCCGCGATCGCGGTCTTGATACGCGCCTCCAATTCGGTGGCGAGCGATTGGCGGAAATCGAGCCGCATCGCGTCCACCTGCGCGTCGACCGGTTCGCCGATCACCGCCCAAGTCAGCCGCCGCTCATTGAGCGCGCGGGCGGCGAAAGTGGCGATACAGGCCGCCAGCGCCGAAAGCGGGCCCGGCGCGGCATCGCCGGCGGCCCTCATGGCGGAAAGCTCGCGGCCGGCGACGGCGGCCACCAGCTCGGCGACGAGATCGGTCTTGGACGGGAAGTAGCGATAGACGGTGCCGGCGGCGATGCCGGCGCGCGCGGCGACGGCCGCGATCTGCACCGCCGCCATGCCGCCCTCGGCGGCGATAGCCGTCGCCGCAGCCAGGATCGCCTCCTCGCGCTCGGCCAGACGGCGAACCACGTTCTCGGTGCGGCGATAGGGCATTCAACGAGTGAACGATGATTCACGTCTAAAATGCAACTGCGCCGGTCTTGCGTTTGTCAGTTCAGTTGCGGTGCGCGCCGGATTTGCCGCCAGCCCCAGCCAGCGCCTTGTCGCGGATGGCGGAAATCGACGCAAATGTTGAGATCGCTTCCGGATCGATCTTGAGATGGATGATCGACGGCTTGCCGGACGCCCGCGCCTGCGGCGAAGGCCGCCGGAAAATCGTCGGTCTTTTCTACCACCGCGCCGTAGCCGCCGAACGCAAGGGCGTAGGCGACGAAATCCGGATTATGCAGCGCGGTGGCGACCACGCGGCCCGGATATTCGCGCTCCTGATGCATGCGAATGGTGCCGTAGAGCCCGTTGTCGGCGACCACGACGATGACCGGCAATTTGTACTGAACGGCGGTCGCGAAATCCTGGCCCGTCATCAGGAAGTCGCCGTCGCCGGCAACGCACACCACCGTACGTTCGGGATGCAGCAGCTTCATCGCCACCGCTGCCGGAAAACCGTAGCCCATGGAGCCGGACGTCGGCGCCACATGGGTGGCGTATTTGCGGAAGCGATAGAAGCGGTGGATCCAGCCGGCGAAATTGCCGGCGCCGTTGGCGATGATGTCGTCGGGCGCAAGATTCTCGCGCAGCCACACCAAAATTTCCCCGAGGTTGACCGCGCCCGGCTGCGGCGTCGCCTTCTCCGACCAAGCGAGATAGTCGGCATGGGCGGTGGCCGCCTCGCCTTGCCACGCGATCTCGTTCGGCGGCTGCAAGCCTTCCAGCGCCGAGCAGAACGCGGTCGGCGCCGCGTTGATGGCGAGCGTGGGGTGGTAGACACGGCCGAGTTCCTCAGGCGCCCGGATGCACATGCACCAGCTTCATCTGCGGCTCGGGAATGTCGAACAGCGTGTAGCCCTGCGTCGCCATCTCGCTCAGGCGCCCGCCGATCAGCAGCACCAGGTCGGCGCCCTTCACGCGCGCCAGCAATTTCGGATTGGGCCCGATGCCGATGTCGCCGGCGTAACAGGGATGCAGCCCGTCGAACAAATACTGACGGCGAAAGGTGGTCGCCACCGGCAGCGCGAAGCGTTCGGCAAAGCGCGTCAGCGCGGCGCAGGCGGCTTCCGACCAGCGGCTGCCGCCGACCAGCGCGACCGGGCGTTTAGCGGCCCACAACAGCTTTTGCAGCCGGCTCATGTCGGTCAGACCTGGCCAAATTTCCACCGGCTCGAACGGGGTGGCATCCGGTACCAGGGCGCGCTCGGTCAGCATGTCCTCGGGCACCGCGATCACCACCGGTCCGGGCCGGCCGTTGCAAGCGGTGTAGAAGGCGCGCGAAACCAGTTCCGGGATGCGGGCGGGATCGTCGATCTCGGTCACCCATTTGGCAATCGAACCGAACACCGCGCGGTAGTCGAGTTCCTGAAACGCTTCGCGCTCGCGCATGTGGCGTCCGACCTGGCCGACGAACATGATCACCGGCGAGGAATCCTGGCGCGCGATGTGGATGCCGGCCGAGGCATTGGTGGCGCCCGGCCCGCGCGTGACGAAGCAGACGCCGGGGCGGCCGGTGGTCTTGCCGACCGCCTCGGCCATCACGGCCGCGCCGCTCTCATGCCGGCAGACGGTGAGCGCGATTTCGGAGTCGTGAAACGCGTCGAGCGCGGCCAGATAACTCTCGCCCGGCACGCAGAACACGTGGCGCACCCCGTGGATTGCCAATTGGTCGATCAGGATTTCGCCGCCGGTTCGCGTGCCGTCATTGCTGCGCATCAATTTACTCCGCCGTAGCCGGTTTATTTGACGATCTTCGGCATCGGGATCGGCGGCGAGAACGCGGTCGGAACCATCAGGCAGTTTTTCTGCTCGAGAATGTTTCCAGCCTTGGCATTTTCGGCGAGGAAAACCTTCCAATCCGGGTCCTGCGCCATCTTGGCGCGCTTCTGCTCGCGGTCGGCGGCGCTTTCATAGACCCAGACATGTGTGTAGGTGTTCAGTTCGCCGCTTTCCGCCACCGCATAGCAAAGCGGCTCGCCCATATAGCGAAGCTGCACCGGGTAGCCGTATTTCTTGTAAAGCTCGAGCTGCGCCGGGACGCGGCCAGGCAGACACTTGTAGGTTCGTACATCGAGTAGCACGGAGCGCCTCCTTGGAACGGCCGCTTATGGCGCGGCAAGGGGCGCACTCTCCCGGGCTCCCGCCTGCCGGTCAATAGACTTAACCCGCGGGCGTGCGCATGGCCGGCTTGCCCGTGACGGGACGCTCTGAGCGTTGTTCGGCCGGCTTTTTGAAATGAGCGAGGTTGCTCGCGCTGTTGACCAGCGCGAGATGCGAAAAGGCCTGCGGAAAATTGCCGACCAGACGGTGCGTGCGCGGCTCGTATTGCTCGCTCAGCAGGCCGAGGTCGTTGCGCAGAGACAGCAGGCGCTCGAACAGCTTCACAGCATCGGCGCGCCGGCCAATCATCAGATAGGCGTCGACCAGCCAGAAGCTGCAGGCCAGGAACATGCCCTCGCCCGGCGGCAAACCGTCGTCCGACTTCTCGGTGTCGTACCGCCGCACCAAGCCATCGACCATCAGGTTGCGCTCGATCGCCTCGATGGTGCTGACGATGCGCGGGTCCTCGGGCGGCAGAAAGCCGATCACCGGCAGCAGCAGCAGGCTGGCGTCCAGTTCCTTCGAGCCGTAACTGCGCACAAAGCTGCATAACTCATTGTCGAAGCCGCGCTCGCAGACGTCGTCGTGGATGTGGTTGCGGATCTTGCGCCAGCGGTCGAGCGGTCCGGGCAGATTGTATTTCTCCGCGCTCTTGATCGCCCGGTCGAAGGCGACCCACGCCATCGCCTTGGAATACGTGAAGTGCTCGCGCCCACCGCGCACCTCCCAGATGCCTTCGTCGCGCTCGGGCCAGATTTTCTCCAAATGCGCTAGGAGCTCCCGTTGCAGGTCCCAACCCGATTCCTCGGTGCCTAAGCCTCCCTGACGCGCCTGGTGCAGCGCGTCCATCACCTCGCCGAAAATGTCGAGCTGGAGCTGGTTATGCGCGGCATTGCCGACGCGCACCGGCTGCGAGCCTTCGTAGCCCGGCAGCCAGGGTACCTCCCATTCGGTCAGCCGCCGTTCGCCGCGGATGCCGTACATGATTTGGATCTGGCTCGGACTGCCGGCGGCAGCGCGCAACAGCCAGTCGCGCCACATGCGCGCTTCGTCGTAGTAGCCGGCGTTCATCAGCGACAGCAGCGTCAGGGTTGCGTCGCGCAGCCAGCAGAAGCGGTAATCCCAGTTGCGCGCGCCGCCGATGCATTCGGGCAGCGACGTGGTCGGCGCCGCCGCCATGCCGCCGGTCGGCGCGTAGGTGAGCGCCTTGAGTGTGATCAGCGAGCGCACCACCGCCCCGTCCCAGGGGCACCTGATGTTGTTCTTGGCAGCCCACGTAGTCCACATGTCTTCCGTCGCCCGCAGACGCTCCTGCGGATCGATCCGCACCGGCGTCGGCCGATGCGACAGCTCATAGGACAGGGCGAACGACGCCGTTTCACCGGCGCCGATCGTAAAATCGGCGACGGTCTTGAGGCCTTCTCCGTGCGAGGGAACCGAGTGGTGCAGCACCACCATGTCGGGACCAGCAATCGCCCGCAATGAGTTGTCGTCGATCCGCGTCACCCAGGGCACGGTTGCGCCATAGCCGAAGCGCAGGATGAGCTCGGCGTGAAACGGCACGCGTCCGCGCTCTCCCACCACCATACGCACGAGGCGCGAATGCGTTTCGCGCGGTGGCATGAAGTCGATCAGCGTTGCCGCCCCGTCGGCAGTCTCGAAGCGGGTCTCCAGAATCAGCGTATTGGGCCGGTAGCGCCGCGTGACGCGCGCATTGCCGTCCCTTGGTGCGATCTTCGACCGGCCGTGCTCGGGTTTTCCCAAAAGCGCCGCGAAGCAGGCGTCGGAATCGAAGCGCGGCCAGCACAGCCAGTCGATCGAGCCGTCGCGGCCAACCAGCGCCGCGGTACCGCAGTCGCCGATCATCGCATAGTCTTCGATGCGCAATGCCATGCCGTCATGTCCCCGTGAAATCAACGATCACCTTGATGTCGCCGGGCCGTTGCTCGAAGGCCTCGCGCCAGCGTGCGAGCGGCACGCGGCGGGTGATCAGACGGGAGAGCCAGCTTTTGTGAGCCTTGGCCAGCACCTCAGCGGCGGCGCGGTAATGGCGGCGATTGGCGTCGACCGATCCGAACACCACGTGGTTTTCCAGCACGATGCCGCGGTTGAGGTCGCCGACATCGAACTTGATCTTGTGGCCGCCCGACGATACGCCGGCCAGGCAAATGATGCCGTCCGGCGCAGCGCGGCCGATGACCAGGCGCTCTTGGCCAGGCGGGGCCCAGCCATACTGGCCGGCGATGATCTCACGGTCCGTTCCGCAAATGCCGAGCGCGAGCGCGCGCACCAGCACCGCGCCATCGCTTTGCGGCGGCGCGGGTGCATCTTCAAGGCGAACAGAATTGGGCTGGCCGGGATGGACGGTAAGTGCGCGCATGCGGGGACGTTCTGTCGATCGTCACCCCGCCGAGGATCTTACATAAGGCGTATTACGACTGGTTCAACCCATCGCCGCGCGATTAGGTCAGCGCAACTCAGGTCGCCGGCTCGACCGAGATCACCTGGAAGGTATGCGTCTCGCCGTCCTCGTTGCGGATCGAGACATATTCGCCCGGGCGGAACGCATGGGCGCCGAAGCGGTAGCCGCTCTCGTCGTCGTCGGCCCGGGATGGGTTGTAGTCGAAGATCCAGCGCGCGTGCTCGGGCCCGCCCGGCTTGTGCACCAGGAAGCCGATCTCGTCGTCCTCGCCTTCCCAGAACCGGCGCACGCGGCAATGCTCGCGGTTGCTTTGCCAGAGCGTCACGTCGATATGGCCCGTGCCGTCGAGCGGGGCGACGAATTCGTAACCATGCTTCGACGAGCCCTGCGGGAACTCCTTGGAGCGGGCGAGATTGAGCCTGATGCGCTTGAACGTGTGCGGCAGCGTGGTCACGGCAATCTCCATCCTCAAACGGGTCGGTTTATTTGCCACATCATGCGCCGCATCCGGCGAAGGCGCGTATTGATTTGGATCAGTCCGGCGATATTGGCCGGATCGATAGTGGCGTCAACCCGAGGACGAGGATGAACCCGGCCGGAAACCTCGCAGCAGGCGGTAATCGATTTTCTCGGCGCGCCCGCGACCCATGGCGGCGCGCCGGTCAAGCGCATCGACACCCATGCCGCGACGGTATTTCTGGCCGGCGAGCGCGCGCTCAAGATCAAGCGCGCGGTGCGCTTTCCGTTCCTCGATTATTCGACGCTTGACGAGCGCAAGGCCGCCTGCGCGGCCGAGATCGAGGTCAACCGTCCCTATGCGCCGGCGATCTACCGCCGCGTGGTGGCGATCACGCGCGCGAGCGACGGCGCGCTCGCCATCGGCGGCGAGCGGCGAGCCGGTGGAATGGGCGGTGGAGATGCGGCGCTTCGACGAGACGCAGACGCTCGACCATCTGGCCGCGGCGCGGCGCGCATCGACGAGCGCGCTCGCCGACGCGCTCGGCCGGGCGGTGGCGCGCGCGCACGCGGCGGCGCCGGTCGACGGCCGCCGGCTTCGTCGATGAGCTCGCCGAGATCATCGCGCAGAACGATGCCGAGTTGCGCGCGGCGCCCGAACTGTTTCCGCCCGCAGGCGGTGAGCGCGCTGACGCGCGGCGACGCGCGCCGCATTCGCGCGCGTGCGGCCGCTGCTCGTAGCGCGCGAGCGCGCCGGCCTGGTACGGCGCTGCCACGGCGATCTGCATCTCGGCAATATCGTGCTTGCTCGACGGCGCGCCGGTGCTGTTCGACGCCATCGAATTCGATCCCAAGATCGCCACCGGCGACGTGCTCTACGATCTCGCCTTCCTGCTGATGGACCTGATCGAGCGCGGGCTGAAGCCGGCGGCCAATATCGTGCTCAACCGCTATCTCAGCGAGACGCGGCGGACGGACGACCTCGATGCGCTCGCCGCGCTGCCGCTGTTCCTGTCGCTGCGGGCGGCGATCCGCGCCAAGGTCGCCGCCGAGCGGCGCGCGCAAGGCGCGCGAACGCGCCGACGTCGAGCAAAGCGCGCGCGACTATTTCGCGCTCGCCGGCAAGACTGCTGGCGCCGCCGCCGCCGCGTCTGGTCGCGGTCGGCGGGCTGTCGGGCACCGGCAAGTCGCTGCTCGCCCGCGCGCTGGCAGCCGAAATTCTGCCCGACGCCGGGCGCGGTGGTGCTGCGCAGCGACGTCGAGCGCAAGGCCCTGTTCGGCGCTCGCCGAAACCGAGCGCCTGCCGCAGGACGGCCTATGCGCGCGAGGTCACGGCCAAGGTCTACGCCGCGCTCGCCGACAAGGCGCGGCGCGTGCTCGCCGCCGGCCATTCGGCGATCGTCGACGCGGTGTTCGCCGACGCCGCGCGAGCGGGCGGCGATCGCGCAGGCCGCCGGCCAGGCGCGTTCCACGGCCTGTTCCTGACCGCCGATCTCGGCGTCCGGCTTGTCCCGCGTCGGCGGGCGCAAAGGCGATGCCTCCGATGCCGACGCGCGGTCGCGCGCGCGCAGGAGCAATACGATCTCGGCGCGATGCGATTGGGCGACCGGTCGACGCCTCCGGTTCGCCGGAGGACACGTTGCGGCGCGCCAAGGCGGCGCTCGGCCTTGCGTGAGCCAAGCTATGCATCCGCGCGATCCGCTGCCCCGCCGCCCTGCCCCCTTGGCCGTGCGGTGCAAAACCGATAGCTTCGTCTGCTAGAAGCGCTCCTGCCGAGACCGGGTCCCCGATGAACGCTGCGCCACGCTCGACGATTTTCCGCGCGCCAACTGGCGGTCGGGCTCGCCGGCTATTGCGCCTTCGTCAATCTCTATGCCCCGCAGTCGATCCTGCCTCTGCTGTCGCAGGAATTCGGCGCCAGCGCCGCCCAGGTCTCCACCATCATCACCGTCAGCACGCTGGCGGTGGCGCTGACCGCGCCGTTCACCGGCGCGATCGCCGACGTGCTCGGCCGCAAGCGGGTGATCGTCGCGGCGATGTTCGTGCTGGTGGTGCCGACCTTGATGGTGGGGCTGGCGAACAGCCTGTCGGCGCTCATCTTCTGGCGCGCGGTGCAGGGACTGGTGCTGCCGCCGATCTTCGCCGTCACCGTCGCCTATATCGGCGACGAATGGCCGCCGCACGAAGCGACCACCGCCGCCGGCATCTACAGTTCCGGGTCGAGCATCGGCGGCTTCAGCGGACGACTGATCACCGGCTTGCTCGCCGACCTGATCGGCTGGCGCGCCGGCTTCATCGCGCTCGCCGGCGATCGCCTTTGCCGGCGCGATCGCGATCGATGTTTTTGCTGCCGCATGAGCGCAAATTCGTGCGCTCGGAAGGCTTGCTGGCGTCGGGCCGGCAGATGCTCGCGCATTTCCGCAACGGCCAACTGGTCGCGACCTACGCGGTCGGCTTCGGCGTGCTGTTCAATTTCATCTGCACGTTCACCTATGTCAGCTTTCATCTCGCCGCGCCGCCCTACAATCTGTCGGCCACCTGGCTCGGCGCGATTTTCGTCGTCTATCTCGTCGGCTCCGTGCTCTCGCCGTGGGTCGGCTGGGCGGTCGGGCGGTTCGGGCGGCGGCACTTCACGGTGCGGGTGATCGCGCTGTGGATTGCCGGCATCGCGCTGACGCTCGCGCCGTCGCTGCCGCTGATCATTCTGGGCCTCGCGGTCAGCGCCGGCTGCGGGCTGATTTGCCAGGCGATCTCGACCGGCTATGTGACGATCACCGCCAAGGCCGGCCGCTCCTCGGCGGTCGGGCTCTATGTGACGAGCTTCTATGTCGGCGGCAGCTTCGGCGCGGCGCTCGGTGGCCTCGCCTGGACGCTTGCCGGCTGGCCGGCCTGCGTCGCCTTGGTGGCCGCGATGCTGGCGATCATGACGGCGATCGTGCTGTTCGCCTGGTCCCACGGCGTGCCGGCCGCACCGGCGGTGACGCCGATCGAGCCGCCATAAGGTTCAGCCCGCGCTCGGATGCCAGAGTGGCCGATAGCCGCGCGCAAGCACGGCGACGATCGTCGGCGGCGTGAGTACGTCAACTTGCGTTCCGCGCGGGCGGGCACGCGCCCGGCCATAGCCGCACGGCGTCCAGGGCAGCAAACGCTCGCCGCGCACAGCGAAGGCGTCGCCGCCGATTGCGATCATCGTGCCATCGGGTAGCGCATCGATTTTACGCCGGTGCATTCGTTTGGCTTTGCCGTCGAGACGCTCGGCGTGCAACGCTCGTCCATCGCGGCAGCGCGGGCGCGTTTCGGCTTGCCGGAAAATAGCCCGGCGAACCGCTCCGCCTCCTCGCGCCGGCATTCAAAACAGGGCCGGTGGCCGGCGGCGAAAGCCGTCACCTCGTCGAGAAAGAACAGTTCGGTGTAGCTGTTGCCCCACACCTGACGGTGACGATTTTTGAATTGGAGGCGGCAGCAGATCCACTGCTTCGACGTCCAGCGCCGCGCGCCGAGCTTGCGCTGCCCATCGTGCAATCGCCCGCCGCGATTGCCCATGAGCAAGCCGCGCGCGGCATCGGCGAACAAATCGCCGAACGGATCGACGCGATTTTGCAAGGGCATGGTCGGGAGTCAAAAAACAGGTGGCCGGGAAACGTAAACCCCCGGCCACCATACCCGTTCCAGGAAGACCCGGTTACCCGGAAAGGATGAACCAATAAAACCGAGCGCGAGCGCCGACGCCTTGATCGAAATCAACAAGAAACGGCCAGTGAACAACCCACGGACCGGCCACATGAAAACGCCCGCCACAGGGGCGGGCGTTCACAGAAAATGATGGAAATCCTCAGCCCTGCGGCTGCGGCGCGACTTCGCCGGTCGGCGGCTCGGGCCGCGGGCGCTGCTTGCCGGCCGGCGGCACGGCGGAGGAACGCGGCGTGGTCGGCTCGATCACCGATTCGCGCACCGGCCGCTTGCCGTTAATCAGGTCCTTGATCTCGTCGCCGGTCAGCATTTCGAACTCGAGCAGGCCTTTGGCCAGAATTTCCAGGTCGGCGCGCTTGTCGGTGAGAATCTGCGTCGCCTCGTCATAACCGGCCTCGACCAACTTGCGCACCTCGGCGTCGATCGTCTGCGCGGTCGCTTCCGAGATGTTCTGCTGGCGCGACACCTGATAGCCGAGGAACACCTCGTCCTGGTTTTCGCCGTAAGCAACCGTGCCGAGCTTGTCCGACAAGCCCCAGCGCGTGACCATCAGGCGGGCGAGCTTGGTCGCCTGTTCGATGTCGGAGGCAGCTCCACTGGTGACCTTCTCGCGGCCGAACACCATTTCCTCGGCGACGCGCCCGCCCATCATGATGGCAAGGCGCGAGGTCATCTGCTCGCGGCTCATCGACAGCTTGTCGCGTTCCGGCAGTTGCATGACCATGCCGAGCGCGCGGCCACGCGGAATGATGGTGGCCTTGTGCACCGGATCGGTCGCCTTGACGTTGAGCGCGACGATGGCATGGCCGCCTTCGTGATAGGCGGTCAGCATCTTCTCTTCGTCGGTCATGACGAGCGACTTGCGCTCGGCGCCCATCATCACCTTGTCCTTGGCATCCTCGAACTCGGCTTGCGTGACCATGCGCTTGTTGCGACGCGCGGCCATCAGGGCGGCCTCGTTGACCAAGTTGGCGAGGTCGGCGCCGGAGAAGCCGGGCGTTCCGCGCGCGGTGGTCTTCAGGTTCACGTCGGGCGCCAGCGGCACCTTGCGCACGTGCACCTTCAGAATGTTCTCGCGGCCGACCACGTCCGGGTTCGGCACCACCACCTGGCGGTCGAAACGGCCGGGGCGCAGCAGCGCCGGATCGAGCACGTCGGGCCGGTTGGTCGCGGCGATCAGAATGATGCCTTCGTTGGCCTCGAAGCCGTCCATCTCGACCAGCAACTGGTTGAGCGTCTGCTCGCGTTCGTCATTGCCGCCGCCGAGACCGGCGCCGCGATGGCGGCCGACCGCGTCGATTTCGTCGATGAAGATGATGCAGGGCGCGTTCTTCTTGGCCTGCTCGAACATGTCGCGCACGCGGCGAGGCGCCGACGCCGACGAACATCTCGACGAAGTCGGAGCCGGAGATGGTGAAGAACGGCACGTTGGCTTCGCCGGCGACCGCGCGCGCGATCAGCGTCTTGCCGGTGCCCGGCGGGCCGACCAGCAGCACGCCGCGCGGAATGCGTCCGCCGAGGCGCTGGAACTTTCCCGGATCGCGCAGGAATTCGACGATCTCCTGCAAGTCCTGCTTCGCCTCATCGACGCCGGCCACATCTTCAAAGGTGACACGGCCATGCGCCTCGGCGAGCAGCTTCGCGCGCGACTTGCCGAAACCGAGCGCCTTGCCGCCCGCCCCTTGCATCTGCCGCGACAGGAATATCCACACGCCGATCAGCGCGATGAACGGCAGCCACGACACCAAGAGCGAGACGAACCATGGGACATTGTCGGACGGCGGCCGCGCGGTAATCGTGACGCCCTTGCTGTAGAGCTTCTGCACCAGCGTCGGATCGCTCGGCGCGTAAGTCTGGAAGCTGGTGCCGTTGGCGAAGGTGCCGTGGATTTCCGGACCCTGGATCAACACGTCGTGGACGCGGCCCTGGTCGACTTCGCTCAGCAACTGCGAGAACGAAATGTCCTGCGCGCTCGTGCGCTGGCCTGGATTCTGGAACAGCGTGAACAACGCGAGCAGCAACAGGACGATAATCACCCAGAGGGCGAAATTGCGCAGATTGGCGTTCATCAGGCGTCCTTACCCGCCGCATCGGGCGCTGCGGCCATTGGTTATGGCCAAAATTCGTGGCGACTTCAGGTCGATTCCGTTCACAATGTAGGCACCGTAAGCCCGCATGGAAAGGGCTCGAATCTCAGATATTCTAGTGCGATTTCGTTGGTTTGGCGTTACCGCGTCCGCGCGTGGTTAAGGGTCTGCCGCGGCGCGGCGGTGCCCGTTCTACCGTGATCTCGAGCCCGGCCAGCGTCACAAGAGCCCCCGCCAGACTTCGCCGAAATCGCGCATTGCCAGCATTTTGGGCAGCATCGAGCGCCTCTTTCAGCGCCTCCAGCTTGGCCAATTCGACGGGCCCTTCATCCCCGGCACTCGCTACCGCGCGGCCGATCAGGCGCAGCGCTACCTCCGCCGGCAAGCAGGCATAGCCGGCCGCGTCGAAGGTAACGGCGCCCGGCGCCGATGGAAGCTGCGCCAGTTCGACCTCGGCCCGGCCGACTGCAGCCTCGATCGCCAGATCCGCGCGCCTGAGCCTTAGCGCCAGCAGCGCCAGCCGGCGGCTGTCGAGGCCCTCGCGCGCAAGGTCCCTCATCAGCCCCCGCAGCCGCGCCCGCGTGAAGCGCGGATCGCGGTTAGACGGGTCGTCCGCGAACGGAATCTTGGCGACGCGCAGGGTAGCGATGAGGCGCGCCTTCGGAATATCGAGCAGCGGGCGGATGAGCTTGATCTTCCCTTCGCTGTCGCCCGGTACCGTCGAGACCCGCGTCATGGCCGCGAGCCCGGTGACGCCGCTGCCTCGGCTCATGCGGATCAGCACGGTCTCGGCCTGATCGTCGCGCGTGTGCGCGGCGAGAATGTGCGACGCGTTTGCCTTGCGGGCCGCGCCAGCGAGCAGACGGTAACGCGCCACCCGCGCCGCCTCCTGCAAGCCGGTCTTCGGCTTGGCGCCGGTCCAGCGCAGGGTGCGGTGCGCAATACCGAGCTTGCGCGCCAGGCGCCCGACCGCTGCGGCCTCGCGCTTGGCTTCCTTGCGCAAGCCGTGATCGACGGTGACCGCGATCAGTTTCGGTTTCACCTTCAGCGCTTTGCGCCAGCGCGCCGCGAGCACCATCAGCGCGGTCGAATCCGGTCCGCCAGATACCGCCAGCACCAGCGCCGGCAAATGATTGAGATCGGAGAAAAGGCCTTTGGCTTCAGCGGCCGAGACTGGCGAAGATTCCTGCGTGGGCATGATCTTATCCGAAAACCGGTCCCCACCCTCGGATCAGGTCCGAGGGCAAGCTTTTCAGATCATACCCTAGCAATGCGCACGCTTTTGTTCCTGGGCGACGCCGCGTTTCACGCTTGCCGAGGCGCGCGGGAATTTGCGCCCCACTTCGGCCAGCGTGGCGCAGGCGGCTTCCTTTTGATTCATCGCGGCCAACGACTGACCGAGCCGCAGCAGCGAGTCGGGCGCCTTGCCGGACTTCTCGAATTTGGTCGACACCGCCAGGAAGGATTCGGCCGCGTCGCGATAGCGCTGGCGCTGGAACAGGCTTTCGCCCAGCCAGTATTGCGCGTCCGGCACCAGCCGTTCGTTCGGATATTTGCGCAGGAAATCGCGGAAGGCCTGCTCGGCCAGCGCGTAGTCCTTATGCAGCACATAGCCATAGGCCATGTCGTATTCATCTTTCGGCGTCGCCGAGGGCGGCAGCGTGGCAAGCTGCGCGCCTGTGGCGCTGGTATTGCGATCCGGCGGCGCCGGCAACTGGGCCGGCACCATTGGCGCCGCGTTAGCCATGGGGACATTCGGCTGCGCCGGCGGCGGATTGCCAGCGAGCGTCGACAAATCGAGCGGAGCGCCGGGGACGCGGCCGCCAGGTGCGCCAACCGGTGGACCAGCGTCGACGTTCTGAATCGGGGGAACCGCGGTTTCGTTACCGAGCGCGCGCGGCGCACCGGGCGCGTTGGGATGCTGCGCGGGATTGAACACGTCGGACCGGTCACCGGGTGCGCCGGCCGGCGCATTGACCGGCGGCTGCGGCGGCATCCCGCGCGGCTGCGCGGCTGCCGCCGGTCCGCCACGCGAGCCGAGTTGCTGCAAGCGATATTCGGTGTCGTCCTGCATGCGCTTGAGCTGCATCTGAAGCATCTGGTTTTGGTGCTGGAGATCTTCGATGGTGCCGGTGAGTTGTCGTAGCGCAGCTTCAATGCGGTCGACGCGGGAGGAGACATCGCCGGGATCGGTTTGCGCCACCCGGGGCTGCACCACTTGGCTCTGGTCGCCTTGGCCTTGCTGTCCCTGCTCGCCGCGATTGAACAGATTGTCGAGGAAGCCGCCGGAGGAACGCTGCTCCTGCGCCGTCGCGGCGCCGACAAGCGGCACCAACGAAAGCGCGGCAAGCGCCGCGATGCGAATTCGGTATCGTGAGCGTGTCATAAGATGCATAGCCCGGGAACGGTCGATACAACTAGCATACGACGGCCTGCGTCGAAATTGTGACTGGCGGCCAGCCACGGCCTGTCGCGTAAAGACGTCAATGCCCGGCGCAGGGCCGGGCACGACGGTTCTTAAACCAGCGCCGCCAGACTTTTACGAACTGACGCCGAGCACCGTGACCGCGCGGCGGTTCTGCGACCAGCAGGAGATGTCGTCGCACAGCGCGACCGGTCGCTCCTTGCCGTACGAAATGGTGCGCATGCGGTTCGCCGCCACGCCGCGCGAGATCAGATAATCGCGCACGGTCTGCGCGCGGCGGGCGCCGAGCGCGATGTTGTATTCGCGCGTACCACGTTCGTCGGCGTGACCCTCGATCGTGAATTGACCGTACTGGTTATAGTTGTTGAGCCACTGCGCCTGCTTGTCGAGCGTGGCGCGCGACTGCGGGGTGAGTTCGGACGAGTCGGTCTCGAAGAACACACGGTCGCCGACATTGACCACGAAGTCCTGCTGACTGCCGGGCGTCGCCATGCCGGCGGCGTTCGCCTGCGCGTCGTCGCCCGGCTTGTTTGCGCAGGCCGATATCGCGAGCGCCGCCCCGAGAACGGCCACAATACGAGCCGTCCGAAAAATTTGTCTCATATGGGTCATTCCGGTGCCTCCATTCACACGCTGCACTGACCGGAGCTAGCCTCATCGTCTATCAGCAGGGTGGTTAAGCGAACCTTCCATCAACCTTGATGGAACCTTGTGGGACACCCCTAAAATTGCCTGCGCTGCGTAAACCTATTGTGATGGTTAAGACCGGGTGAAAATAAGGCGTTTTTGAGCGCCGCGCGACCTTTTCCGAATACCGATACCTACCCCGATCAAGTCGGGGGCCTACAGGTCGGCGGCAATCGCTAAGACAAGTAGCGGCGACCAGGCCGGATCCGAGGCAAAGCTCGGGGTCGGAACCTTGAGCTGGTTACGGCCGGTGATGTCGATCGTATAAAGCGACGGGCCGCGGGCCCGGATCGCTGAAAAACATCAAGACCCGCCCGTTCGGCGCGAAGGTCGGCCCTTCGTTGTGGAAGCCTTCGGTGAGGACGCGCTCGCCCGAGCCGTCCGGCTTGAGGATGCCGATCGAAAACTGCCCGCGCGCCTGCCCGGTGAAGGCGATGTAGTCGCCGCGCGGCGACCACACCGGCGTCGAATGTTGGCCCTCGCCGAAGCTGATGCGCTGCGCCGGACCGCCGGTCGCCGCCATCACGTAGATCTGCTGCGTGCCGCCGCGGTCGCTCTCGAAGCAGATGCGCGAGCCGTCCGGCGAATAGCAAGGCGCGGTGTCGATGGCCGGCGTATCGGTCAGCCGCGTCGTCTGCTTCGAGCGCAGATCCATCACGAACAGATTGGAGTTGGCGCCCTGCTGCAGGCTCATGATCACGCGCTGGCCGTCGGGCGAGAAGCGCGGCGCAAACGTCATGCCGGGGAAATTGCCGACGATCTCGCGCTGCCCGGTCTCGATGTTGAGCAGATAGACGCGCGGATCGCCCTGCCCGTAGGACATGTAGGTGATTTCCTGCGTCGTCGGATTGAAGCGCGGCGTGAGCACCAGGTCGTCGCCGCGGGTGAGATAGCGCACGCCGGCGCCGTCCTGATCCATGATGGCGAGGCGCTTCACGCGCTGGTCCTTGGGGCCGGTCTCGTCGACGAACACGATGCGGCTGTCGAAATAGCCCTTCTCGCCGGTCAGCGTCTCGTAGATCGCGTCGGAGATGATGTGCGCGATGCGCCGCCAGTTGTCGGGCGTGGTGAAATACTGCTTGCCGTCGAGCTGCTGGCCGGAAAACACGTCCCACAGCCGGAATTCGGCCTTCAGCCGGCCGTCGCCCTGCTTGGTGATGCGGCCGGTGACCAGCGCCTGCGCATTGATCACGCGCCAGTCGGCGAAGCGCGGCACCGCGTCGGAATTGGTGATCTTCTCGATGAAGGCCTGCGGATTGATCGGCGCGAACAGCCCGCTGCGCTGCAGATTGTTGGTGATGATCGCGGTGACGTTGCGCGCGGTCTCGGTCTCGGCTGCGGCGCGCCCGCCAGGAAATCGGGCAGCGCGATCGGCATCGGCTGCACATTGCCCTGGGTGATGTCGAGCCGCATGATCGCACCCGCCGGCCGGCTGGCGAGCGCGGCGAGCACGCCGGCGCCGGCCAGCAGCGCGGCGGCGGTTCAGTAGGAAATTGCTGTCGAACATTGATCGGGCTCATCTGCGCGGGCAAATTGTTGAACATTTCTTTGGTGTCGAAGGTGAAGTCCATTTCCTTCCAGACGTCGTAGTGTTCGGGCCGCAGCATCGTAAAGGGCTGGCCGACGAGCACCGCGCGCACGGCGCTGTCGCGGATCGCGTTGAACCGGGCGCCGCTGCCGCTCGTCAGAACCTGCGGCCCCATTTCGAGCGTGCCGTCGCGTTTGAACCTGATCCGGATGGTGACCTGGAATTGATCGGCGTCCTGCGCGCCGACCGGCGGATTCCACAAGACATCAGCCGCGCGCGCAGCGCGTCGATTTCCGATTGCGAAAGCTGCGGCGGCGGTGCCCCGCGCGGCGCCGAGCGCCGGCGACGGATTGAGCTCCGCGCCAGTCGCGGCGTTGCGCTGCGGCTCGCGCTTGTCGAGCAGCGCGGCGATCTTGTCGGCGTCGAACTTGGGCTGCTGGCGGACCGGCTTCTTCGGCGGCAGCGGCTGCGGCTCCGCCTTGGCCTGCTTCTGCTCGTCCTGCTTTTTGAGCTTCTCGGCGATCGGGTCGGGTTTGGGATGCGGTTGCGGCTCCGGCGTTTTCTGCGCCGTGGCCTTGATCTCCGGTCTTCTCGGTGACCTTGGGGCCGGATCCTCGACCGGCTTCGGATCGTCCTTCTTCTCGACCAGCGGCTTCGGCATTTCCAGCTTGGGCGCCTTCTTGACGCCCTTGGTCATCTGGGAGAAGTCCTTCTCGCTCACCAGGTCGACCGGCAGCGATTCCGCCGGCGTGACCTCGAAGGTCTTGCCGGAAAACGACACCAGCGCCCACAGCAGCACCGCCGCGTGCAGGCCGGTCGAGATCGCTGACGCCATTCTCATCTGCATTACTGCGCTTTCGAGCCCTGCTCGAATTCGGTCACCAAGGCCACCCGATGGAAGCCGGCCGCCGACAGCCGCCCCATCACCTTCATCATGGTCCCGTAATCGACCTTCTTGTCGCCGCGCACATAGACGCGCGCCTCGGTGCCGCCGCGCGCCTCGGCCACCGCCTGCAGCTTCGGGATCAGATCGTCCACGCTAATTTCGGCATTTTGCAGGTAGACCTGGCCCTTCTCGTTGACCGACAGGGTGAGCGGCTCCTTGTCCTGATCGAGGCTCTTGGCCTGGCTCTGCGGCAGGTCGATCGGCACGCCGACGGTGAGCAGCGGCGCCGACACCATGAAGATGATCAGCAGCACCAGCATCACGTCCACCATCGGCGTGACGTTGATCTCGCTCATCACCCTTTGGCGATGATGCTTCCTGCGTCCGATGACCGGCGTGCCGGCATTGGCTGCCATGGCTAGTTTTCCTGGCGCATGATCTTATCCGAAAACCGGTACCCACTTTTCGGGATCATGCGCTACCCGCGTTCGTCGATCTGCCGCGACAGGATGGCGGCGAATTCGTCGGCAAAGCCTTCGAGCCGCTGCGCCTGCTTGTTCACCTCGGACGCGAACTTGTTATAGAAAATGGTCGCCGGTATGGCGGCGACAAGGCCGATCGCGGTCGCAAACAGCGCTTCCGCGATGCCCGGCGCCACCACCGCCAGCGAGGTGTTCTTCGAGGCGGCGATCGACTGGAAGCTGGTCATGATGCCCCAGACCGTGCCGAACAGGCCGATAAAGGGGCCGGCCGAGCCGACGGTCGCGAGCACCAGGAGGCGGCGTTCGAGCCGCTCGACCTCGCGCGCGATGGTCACCTCCATCACCTTCTCGATCCGCATCTGCAGGCCGGCGAAAGAGCGCGGCGCGCCCTCGAAGCTGCGCTTCCATTCCCGCATCGCCGCCACGAACAGCGCCGCCATCGAATGGTTCGGCTTGGACGACAGCGTGCGGTAGAGTTCCTCCAGCGACTGGCCGGACCAGAACGCCTGTTCGAAATGGTCCATGGCGCGCTTGGTGCGCGCATAGAGCACGGTCTTGTCGATCGCGATGGCCCAGACCCAGACCGAGCAGACCAGCAGCCCGACCATGACCGCTTTGACGATCCAGTGGGCGTGCCAGAACAGCGTGAACAGCGAGAGGTCGGAGGACGTGAGCGGGAGCACCGACTGTGCCACCTCGGCAGGATTCATGGGCACGTCCTTTCCGCGTGATCCGGCTTGAATCGGTCAAACCGGTGCGGCGCACAATGCTCGGACCAAGAGGAGCGCGCCGCGGTGTACCGCCCCCGCGCTCAACCGAAAACCGAATGTTTCGCGAAAACCGCCAAATCCCGCCACCGGCAGGCCTAACGAAATCCCCGCGAAACTTGGCCAAACTTGGGCGCAGAACGGGTCTTTAGCGCCGTAAACAGCGCTGATTGTGGTTAAGGAGTGGTTAGCAAGCCGTCCTTACCTGAGGCGCTTGCTAACGGGGAGGGATGAAAAACGCAACGGCCGCCCGCTTCGGGGAAAGCGGACGGCCGTTTCGCGCATGGAAAGCGCGGGGCAGTGACGGGTCTAGTTCTGCGGCGGCGGAGTCTCGGGCCGGTTGCGGCGCTCGGCCATGAACGGCGTCGAACTCGGTCTTGTCCTTGGCGAAGCGCAGCCGATCGAGGAACTCGCGGAACTCGTGCTGCTCTTCCTCGAGGCGCCGCAGCGTCTCGTTGCGGTATTCGTCGAAGGCGCGGTTGCCGCTGGTGGGCTGCGAAGTCCACGGACCGCCGCCCATTTTCGCGCGCATCCAGTCCATCTTGCGCTGCATGCGCTCCATCTTGTGCTGCCAGCGGTCGTGCCCGCCGTGATATCCGCATCCCATTCTTCCGCTCCCTATGGTGAAGGCGAGGACGACGAGGCCCAAGGGCCACCAGGCCATGAAACCGAGGACGATCAGCGCGATCCAGGCGGGTTTGCCGAATTCATCGAGCTTGGCGGCGATGGTCATGGTTGAGCCTCGCGTTCGTGAATGTAAATAACATTTACATTAGTAGGGTCGGGCCGAGCCGGATGTCAAGACCCTTTACATTCATCACATAGGAAGCGCGCTGAGCCGATGCGAAGGGGTGGCGGCTTAGCCGCGCGCCGCGGCGGCGCCATCCGGCAGCCCGAGACCGCGCAGATAGATCAGGATCGCCGCCTCCAACAGTTCCTCCGGCGGCATCGGCAGAGCGCGCCGCGCCGCATCGCCGCGCGAAAACAGCGAGGCGATGCCGTGCGTGAAGCTCCACACATGCAAGCGCCACCATCAGCGCCGGCGGCCGCCCTTTGGCCGGCATCAGCGCCACCAGCTTTTCGGCGGCGGCGCGCAGCACCGCGAAGGCGCGCTCGCTCACCTCGCGCAATTGCGGATCGGCATCGAGCGGCACGCCGGCCTCGAACATCGCCGAATAGTAAGCCGGCTCGCGCTTGGCGAAGCTAAGATAGGCTTTGCCAAGCCGGTCGAAGGCACTGAACAAATCTGGCTTGCCCTCATCCCAGGCTGACGCCAGCGCCGCGCTGAACTGCTCGAAGCCGCGCCGCGCCACGTCCGTCATCAGTTCGTCGCGGTCGCGGAAATGCCGGTACGGCGCCGCCGGCGAAACGCCTGCCCAGCGCGCGGCATCGGCGAAGGTGAAGCCGGCCGGACCCTTTTCCGCGATCAGATCGAGCGCGGCGCGCACCAAGGCTTCCTTGAGGTTGCCGTGGTGATAGCCGCGCGGCCCGCTGTGCCTGCCCCATTTCATGTAAAGGGCATTAACATGAGTCTCGGCTGGCGTCTCGATCTTTCAGCCAGGCCGCCGACCCGCCACCTGCAACGGTAAATGCTCGAACAAAGTCGGCCCGCCGGGCTCGGCGCCTTCGATGGTCAGCAACTGCAATTTGGTGACCACCCCGCCGGGAGCCGAAAAGCCGCCGGTCTTGCCGCCCGCCGCCAAGACACGATGGCACGGCATGACGATCGGCGTCGGGTTCTCGCCCATGGCCTGACCGACCGCGCGCGCCAGCGTCTTGTCGCCGAGCCGTTCGGCAATCTCGCCGTAGGTGATCGTGGCGCCGGGCGGCACCTGGCGCACGATGGCGTAGACCCGCCGGTTGAACTGCGGGACTGCAGCGTCATCGATGACAATGCCGCTGAGGTCGCGTCGCTCGCCACGCAACAGCGCGGCCATGCCGTCGATCGCATCCCGCACCGCCGGCGGCGGCGTCGCTTCGCGCGCGCCCGGATATCGCCGCAACACGCGCGCCCGGGTCGCGGCTTCGCCCGCCTCGGGAAGCTGTACGCCGGCAATGCCGCGCGCGCTCCAGACGACGGCGCAAGCACCGATGGCGGGTTCGAATACGGCGAAGGACAATTCGGTCATGACGCGACAATAATTATGCCGCGGGCGGACCGCCACCCGTTTGCTGGTCGGCCTTCATGGCGATGCGCAGCGGCTTGGGGATCGGCCGCGCCCGCCCGCCGGAGACGAAAGCGACCTGCACATGCGCCTGCACCAGCAGTTCCTCGCCGCGCATGACTTTCTGGAGGAGCATGACCGAGGCGCCTTTCACCTCTTCCGGCGTGGTGACGATGTCGAGCACGTCGTCCATGAAAGCCGGCCGCTTGAAATCGATGGCCATGTGCGTGACGACGAAGGCGAAGCCCGGCGCTTCGGCTTTCGCCTGCTCGAACAGCGCGCGGTGGTCGGCGCCGATCAGCCGCAGGTAGTTGGTGCGGCCGCGCTCCATGAAGCGCAGGTAGCTGGCGTGATAGACCACACCGGAAAAATCCGTGTCCTCGTAATAGACCCGCACCTGCTGGTGGTGCTTGCCGTCGCGGATTTCGCCGTCGAGGGGGTTCATGCGCAGATACTATTCGTCCTCGCCACCGCCGAACAACCCGAACTGGCTCGGGTCGCGCGCGGGCTCGGCGAGGCCGAGGTGCTTGAAGGCATGCGAGGTAAGCAGCCGTCCGCGCGGCGTGCGCTGGATGAAGCCCTTCTGGATCAGGAACGGCTCGATGATGTCCTCGATGGCGTCGCGCGGCTCCGAAAGTGCCGGCGGCAATGGTGTCGACGCCGACCGGCCCGCCGCCGTAATTCTCTGCGATCATGCGCAGATAGCGCCGGTCCATGGCGTCGAGGCCGGCGGCATCCACTTCCAGTTCGCCAAGCGCTCGGTCGGCGATCTTGCGGTCGATCGCTTTGTCGCCGTCGACGTGGGCGAAGTCGCGCACGCGGCGCAGCAGCCGTCCGGCGATGCGCGGGGTGCCGCGCGCGCGGCGCGCGATCTCGTTGGCGCCGTCCGGCGTCATGCCGATGCCGAGGACGCGGGCGCCACGATTGACGATCTGCTCGAGCTCTTCCACCGAATAGAAATTCAGCCGCACCGGAATGCCGAAGCGGTCGCGCAGCGGATTGGTGAGCAGGCCGGCGCGCGTGGTGGCGCCGATCAGCGTGAAGGGCGCGAGGTCGATCTTCACCGAGCGCGCCGCCGGCCCCTCGCCGATGATCAGATCGAGCTGGAAATCCTCCATCGCCGGATAGAGGATTTCCTCCACCGCCGGATTGAGCCGGTGGATTTCGTCGATGAACAGCACGTCGCGCGCTTCGAGATTGGTCAGCAGCGCGGCAAGATCGCCGGCCTTGGCGATCACCGGACCGGAGGTGGCGCGGAAGTTCACGCCCAGTTCGCGCGCCACGATCTGCGCCAGCGTGGTCTTGCCCAGCCCCGGCGGGCCGACGAACAGCACGTGGTCGAGCGCTTCCTGGCGCGACCGCGCGGCCTCGATGAATACGCCCAAGATTGGCGCGCGCCTTTTCCTGGCCGATGAATTCGGACAGACGTTGCGGGCGCAGCGAGGCGTCGACGTCGTCGTCGCGGCGTTCGGCAGTGACCAGGCGGCGCGGATTCGTGCTCAATCCATTCCCCGTCGATATTTATTCGGCAGCAACTCGCCGATGCGGGCGACCGTCGGCGCCGCTTTTCCGTTCGGCACGATCACGCGTGCCTTCGCGTCGTAGTCGTGGATCAGTTCGCGACAGGTGCCGCAAGGGCTGACCACCGCGATCTTGCCCGGCTCTCCCGGCTTGGGATGGCGCACGGCGACGATGGTGTCGATACCCTTGTCCCCGATCTCGGTGATGGCACGGCCTATGGCAATCGCCTCCGCGCAGACGGCGCCACGCCCGACATAGGCGTCGATGTTGACGCCGGTCACGATCCTGCCGTCGCGTGTGCGCATGGCCGCGCCGACCTCCTGCCACTCGTTGCGATAGCGCCCCTTGATGGCTTTGGTGGCGGCGTCGATCAATTCCTTGTCTTTCTTCGTCAGCGGCATCGGCGATTGCTCGCATTATGTTCTATCGGGCCAATTCTTTCAGCCCTTGCCGGATCAGCGTCGCGGTATCGGCGGCGTCACCGACGCTGCGCGATGCGGCGGCGATGGCGGCGGCGGCCTGCGGCTGGCCGTAACCGAGATTGACCAGCGCCGAGACGGCGTCCATCACCGGCTTGGGCGCGCGTTTCTCGTCAAGCGCGCCGGCAAGATGCACGGCGGCGGGATCGACATGGGCGAAGGCCGGCACCTTGTCTTTCAATTCGGTGACGATGCGCTCGGCCACCTTGGCGCCGACGCCGGGCGAACGCGACACCGTCGCCTTGTCGCGCATCGAAATCGCCGTTGCGAGCTCAGACGTGGTCAGCGTGCCGAGCACCGACAGCGCCACCTTGGCGCCGACGCCCTGCACCGTCTGCAGCAGACGGAACCATTCGCGCTCGACGTCGCTGGTAAAGCCGAACAGCTTGATCTGGTCCTCGCGCACGTAAGTCTCGATCGACAGCGTGGCAGCCTCGCCTTGCGCCGGCAACGCGGCAAGCGTGCGCGGCGAGCAATGCACCTGATAGCCGACGCCGCCGACGTCGAGGATGACGTAATCGGTGCCGTAGCTCTCCACGATGCCCTTCAGTTTGCCGATCATGACGCCGCCACCTTCAGCATCACGCTCGTCCGATGATGCGCGTGACACACCGCGATCGCCAATGCGTCGGCGGCGTCTTCCGACTGCGGATCGGCCTTCGGCAGCAGCACGCCGATCATCATGCGGATCTGCGCCTTCTCGCCGTGGCCGGCCCCGACCACCGTCTTCTTCACAACGTTGGGCGCGTATTCCGCCACGATAAGTCCGGCCTTGGCCGGCACCAGCATGGCGATGCCGCGCGCCTGGCCGAGTTTGAGCGTCGCCGCCGCATTGGCGTTGACGAAGGTCGCCTCGACCGCCGCCTCGTGCGGCCGGTAGCGCTCGATCACCTCGGCTAGTCCGTCGTGAATGACCACCAGCCGGGCGCCGAGATCCGCCCGCTCGTTGGTCTCCAGCGAGCCGCAGGCCACGTAAATCAGCCGGTTGCCCACAGCCTCGACCAGGCCCCAGCCGGTGCGGCGGAGCCCGGGATCGATGCCGAGGATGCGAATCGCGTGGGCGCCCATCGCCCGTTGATAGCCCCGCGCCCGGCCTCCGCCTAGGCAGGACTGGCGGCAAGAGCCCCTTGGCGGCTCGCCTGCCCGCCGCGCTCCTGATAAGCAGGGGCCCCCAGCCGGATAGACCCTTGAACGCCCTCCCCGACCTCCCTGCGCTTTCCGCCCTGCTGCACGATGGCCGCTTCATCGCCGCCGTCGTCATTGCGCTCGTCTCCGGCCTGGTGCGCGGCTTTTCCGGTTTCGGTTCGGCGCTGATCTACATGCCGTTGATCTCGGCGCTTTATGGACCGCGGGTTGCCGCGCCGACACTGCTACTGATCGACACGATCTGCTCTTTGCCGTTCACCTTCCACGCGGCGCCGCAATGCAATCCGCGCGAGGTCGCCTGGGTGTCGCTCGCCGGCTTCATCTCTTTGCCGGTCGGCGTGATGGCGCTGGTCTACGTCGACGCCATCCTGCTGCGCTGGTTCATCGTCGCCTTGGTGCTGGTCGCGTTGGTCGCGCTGATCTCGGGCTGGCGCTATCACGGCAAGCCGACGGTGCCGGCCTCGCTCGCCACCGGCGCCTTCGCCGGCTTCGGCGGCGGCGCCGTGCAGATCGCCGCGCCGCCATTGCTGATCTTCTGGCTGAGCGGCGCCAACAAGGCGGCCACCGTGCGCGCCAACATCATGGTCTACTTTCTGCCGCAGGCCGTGCTGGCGATGGCGATGTACTACTGGAGCGGCCTGTTCACCGGCGAGACGATTACGCTCTCGGTCTTGCTCGGCCTGCCCTTCGTGCTGGCCATGGCGGCCGGCGTCTATTCGTTCCACGGCTCGAGCGAGGCGCTGTACCGGCGCGTCGCCTACGTCATTATCGCCTTTGCCGGGATCGTGAGCATGCCGGTTTTCGATTCGCTGCGGTGACCTTTAGCGAGCGCTACGCGCTCATCTTCTGCACCAGCGCGTCCGACACTTCGAAATTGGCGTAGACGTTCTGCACGTCGTCGCTTTCGTCCAGCGACTCGATCAGCTTCAAAAGCTTCTCGCCGGCTTCGTCGTCGACCGCCACCGTGTTCTGCGGCTTCCACAAAAGCGCCGATTTGCGCGGCTCGCCGAACTTCGCCTCCAGCGCCTTGGTGACTTCCTGAAGCGTATCGGTGGTGGTCAGAATCTGGTGACCGTCATCGTTGGAGACGACGTCCTCGGCGCCAGCGTCGATCGCAGCTTCGAGCATGGCGTCGGCGCTCGCGACTTTGGCGTCGTATTCCACCACGCCGACATGATCGAACATGAAGGACACCGCGCCGGTCGTCGCCAGATTGCCGCCGTTCTTGGTGAAAATCGCGCGCACTTCGCCGGCGGTGCGGTTGTGATTGTCGGTGAGCGCCTCGACGATCACGGCGACGCCGCCCGGCCCGTAACCTTCGTAGCGGATTTCGTCATAGCTCTCGGCATCGCTGCCAGACGCCTTCTTGATGGCGCGCTCGATATTGTCCTTCGGCATGTTTTCGGCGCGCGCGGCGATGATGGCGGCGCGCAGGCGCGGATTGAACGCCGGATCGGGCAGGCCCAACTTGGCCGACACCGTGATCTCGCGCGCGAGCTTGCCGAACAGCCTGGAGCGGACTTTGTCCTGCTTCCCCTTGCGGTGCATGATGTTTTTGAATTGGGAATGACCGGCCATGTCCGCGCGTCTCGCAATGAGGTTGATGCCGGCGGCTATATAGGCCGGGTCGCAACGAAAATAAACTCTATCCGCTAATCCCAGAACCCCGGCCGCGCCTGTTCCAGCACCCCGCCGAGCCGCACCGCGCCGACGCGCGCCGCAAGCCCGGTGGCATCGTCGGTTTCGACTGCCAGACCGCATAATGTGGCGGGGCCCGCCGCCGGCTCGAACTTCCCGCCCGGGATCTTGCGCAGGAAGCGGTTGAGCGGCTCGTCCTTATTCATGCCGATGACCGATTCGAAATCCCCGGTCATGCCGACGTCCGACACGAAGGCGGTGTGCCCCGGCATGATGCGGTGATCGGCGGTCGGGCAATGGGTATGAGTGCCGACCACCAGGCTGACGCGGCCGTCGACAAAATAGCCCATCGACTGCTTCTCGCTGGTCGCCTCGCAATGCATGTCGAGCACGATGGCGTCGGCGCTACTCTTGAGCGCGCAGGCGGCGAGCTCGCGCTCGACCGCGGCGAACGGATCGTCGAGCGCGTCCATGAAGATGCGGCCCATGGCATTGATCACCAGCGCGCGCTTGCCGTTCTTGGTGTCGACCAAAGCGGCGCCGCGGCCGGGCGTGCCCTTGGGGTAATTGACTGGGCGAATGAGGCGCGGCGCGCGCTCGATGAACACCAGCGCCTCGCGCTGGTCCCACGAATGATTGCCGAGCGTGACGGCGTCGGCGCCGGCGTCGATCAGTTCGTTGTAGATGACCTCGGTGATGCCGAAGCCGCCGGCCGCGTTCTCGCCGTTGACCACCACGAGATCGAGCTTCCAGTCGTTGACGAGACCGGGCAGCCGCTCGTTGACGATCGCCCGCCCCGCGCGCCCGACCACGTCGCCGATGAAAAGGATGCGCATGCGTTGTTAGGACTCTGTTTTTGCGCGCATGATCTTATCCGAAAACCGGTTCCCACTTTTCGGGATCATGCGCCGCGAAAATCGATCACCTCGCGCTCCGTTAGCACGAGATCGAGGCGCGCGTCGCGCTCCGTGGCGGGAACTTTGGGGATTTCCTGCGCGGCGAAAGCGATGCCGATGGCGATGACCTTCTTCTTCGCGCGCAATGCATTGATGGTCATGTCGTAATAGCCGGCGCCGTAGCCGATGCGGTGGCCGGCGCGGTCGAAAGCAGGCGAGCGGCACGATGAGAATATCCGGCGCGACTTCGGCCGCCTCCGGCAGCGGCTCGCGGATGCCCCACTGCCCGGCCTTGAGCGGCGCGCCGAAATGCCAGGCGCGCATGATCAGCGGCTTACCGCGCCCGGCAATCGCCGGCAGCGCGAGTTGCGCGCCGGCGTCGGCGAGCTTGCGCAACAGCGGCAGCGGATTGATCTCGGTCTTCATCGGCATGAAGCCGGAGACGATGGTGGCGGGCGTTACCTCAACCGGTAACGCGCGCGCGGCAATCGTCTCGGCCGCTGTCTGACGTTCGGCCGCCGGCAACGCATCGCGCCGCGCCAGAGCTTCGGCGCGCAGGGCAGCTTTTGCTGATTGTGTTTCGGTCAGGTCAGGCATTGACAAAGTGCGGAGCCGCGAAGGCCGTCGGAGTGTGATCCCGGGAACCTACATAAGTAGGTGGGCGCCATATGACCGAGCCCACGAGCCCGGCCAGGGACAGCTCCCGTTAGGATCGTAAGGCCCCGGGGAATGTGACCCCGTCGCGCCCCACAGCCCCGCTTCGGCAATGTAGTGATTGTGGTGGGCCAACACCAGCGGCGTTCCGGTCAATCGCGCAGGCCGGTGCCGGTATCGACCACCATCATGGTCGCGGTGATCATTGCGACCTGCTTGCGGGCGCCGCCTTCCTCCGCGAACACTTCGCCGAGCGTGATGACGAGCCTCTTGCCGCTGCGGACGACGCGGCCGATCGCGCGCAGCCGCTCGCCCTTGGCCGGCGCCAGCAGGTTGATCTTGAATTCGGTGGTCAGCACGGCCGCGTCGCGCGGCATGACGGAGAGCGCCGCATAGCCGCAGGCGCTGTCGGCGATTGTGGCGACGGTGCCGGCGTGGATGAAGTCATGCTGCTGCAGAATCCGGTCCGAAAAGGGCAGCACGATCTCGACCTCGCCCGACCGCACGGAGGCGATCTCCGCGCCCAGCGTGGTCATGATCGTCTGCCGCGCGAAGCTGCCGCGAACGCGCGCCTCGATCTCCTTGGCGTTCAGCATCAGAGCGTCATCCGATCGCCACGCCGTTGCCGAGCGACGCGTTGAGCTTCTTGGTGATGCCCTCGATGCGCTCGGCCGCCGAGTTGAAGGCGTGGACCACCGCGTCCGAGGCCGCCTTGGCGCGGTCGGCGGCGACCACGCGGGCATCCTGCAACGCGGTCGCCTCCTCCTCCAGGCGGCGGATCTTGTGCGCGGCCTCGCTCAGTTCGTCGGCCACCATCAGCGCCGCCATCACCGTCAGCCGGGTGTCGCCGATCTCGCCGAATTTGGCGCGCAGATCGATGATGCGCTGGTCGAGATCGTGCGCGAGCGCCTGCAAATGCTCCTCCTGCCCGTCCTCGCAGGCGAGGCGGAACTGGCGGCCGGCAATGGTGGCGTTCACCTGCGCCATAAGGTCACTCGTTGGCGTCCAGCACCGACTGGACGCTGGCAATGGCGGCGTCCAGCCGCTGCGCGATCTCGCGGTTGGTCGTTTCCAGCCGGCGCGAGCGCGCGGTTTCGCCGTCGAGCGCGGCGGCGAGCCGGGTGCGGTCGACGCCCAGCGCGTGGACCTGGCTCGCCAGCCCGTCCTCGCTGCGGTCGGCCTCGCGCCGCCGCTCGACCGCGGCATCGAGCGCGTCGAGCGCCAGCGCCAGCCGCTTCACCGCTTGGTCGATTGTGCTTTGGTCACTCATCGCCGTCGTCCGCACTCAAAAACTCTTGCGGGGGCAAAGATTTAGGCGAAGAACCTTACGTGCTGCGCGATCCTGCCGTCAACGCTTGGCGGGCGATTTACCCCGATGTTTTCGCCAGCCTGTGCATGGCTGCCCGGCAGCCTGCGCCGTCACATTGACTCAAAGGCCTCACATGCTATCCACCCCACGCAAACAGGCCATTTCCATGAGTGCAAACGCTTCGCCGACGGCCGCCGTGGCGCCCACAGCACGCCGCGAGCAAGCGGTCACGAGTTCCGCCGTCGCTCCCGCCGCCATGGCCAATGCCATCCGCGCGCTGGCGATGGACGCCGTCGAGCAGGCGAAATCCGGCCATCCCGGCCTGCCCATGGGCACGGCCGACGTGGCGACCGTGCTGTTCACGCGCTTCCTGAAATTCGATCCGGCCGATCCGGCCTGGCCCGACCGCGACCGCTTCGTGCTCTCGGCCGGCCACGGCTCGATGCTGCTCTACGCGCTGCTCTATCTCACCGGCTATCCGGCGATGACGATCGAGCAGATCAAGCGCTTCCGCCAGCTCGGCTCGATCACCGCCGGCCATCCGGAATACGGCCACACGCCCGGCGTCGAGACCACCACCGGCCCGCTCGGCCAGGGGCTCGCCAATGCGGTCGGCATGGCGATCGCCGAGCGGCATCTCGCCGCCGAGTTCGGCGCCGGCGTGGTCGATCACAAGACCTACGTGCTCGCCTCCGACGGCGACCTGATGGAAGGCATCAGCCAGGAAGCCATCGCGCTCGCCGGCCACCTCAAGCTCAACCGGCTGATCGTGCTGTTCGACGACAACGGCATTTCCATCGACGGCGCGCTGTCGCTCGCCGACAGCGGTCGACCAGGTGAAGCGCTTCGAGGCCGCCGGCTGGACCGCCTCGCGCGTCGACGGCCACGACCCGGCGGCGATCGCGGCGGCGCTGGAGAAGGCGCAAGCGCTCCGACAGGCCGGTGCTGATCGCCTGCAAGACCACCATCGGCTTCGGCGCGCCGACCAAGGCCGGCAAGTCGTCGGCGCACGGCTCGCCGCTCGGCGCCGACGAGATCAAGGGCGCGCGCGAGAAGCTCGGCTGGACCGCACGCGCCGTTCGAAATTCCCGCCGACATCCTGGCCGCCTGGCGCAAGGCCGGCGAGCGCTCGAAGGGCGCGCATGCCGACTGGAGCAAGCGGCTCGCCGCGCTCGATGCCGGCAAAGCGCGCCGAATTCGAGCGCCGCATGACGCGGCGACCTGCCGAAGCCGGCGCTTCGCCGACGCGGTCGCGCGCGGTGAAGCAGTCAGCTCGCCGCCACGCCGAAGGAAATCGCCACCCGCACGGCCTGCGAATTCGCGCTCGAGAGCCTGATCCCGGCGCTGCCGGAAATGATCGGCGGCTCGGCCGATCTCACCGGCTCCAACAACACGCGCACCAAATCGATGAAGGCGATGAGCGCCGCCGATTACGCCGGCCGCTTCATCCATTACGGCGTGCGCGAGCACGGCATGGCCGCGGCCATGAACGGCATGGCGCTGCATGGCGGCATCATCCCCTATTCCGGCACCTTCCTGGTGTTCTCCGATTACTGCCGCCCGGCGATCCGGCTCGCCGCGCTGATGGGCGAGCGCGTCATCCACGTCATGACGCACGACTCGATCGGCCTCGGCGAAGACGGCCCGACGCATCAGCCGGTCGAGCATCTGGCCGCGCTTGCGCGCGATCCCCAATCTGCTGGTGTTCCGCCCGTGCGACGCGGTGGAGACCGCCGAGTGCTGGCAGCTCGCGCTCGAAGCGAAAAATCGCCCGAGCGTGCTGGCGCTGACGCGGCAGAACCTGCCGCAGCTCAGCCAGAATTTCCTCGACAGCAACCGCTGCGCCGCCGGCGCCTACGAGATCGCCGCCGCCGACGGCAAGGCGCGAGGTGTCGATCTTCGCCACCGGCTCGGAAGTCGCGATCGCGGTCGAGGCGAAAAAGCTGCTGGCCGCGCGCGGCATCTCGGCGCGCGTCGTGTCGGTGCCCTGCTTCGAACTGCTCGCTGGAGGCGCCGGAGGCGGCGCGCCGCGCGGTGATCGGCGACGCCCCGGTCAAGATCGGCGTCGAAGCCGCCGTCCGCCAGGGCTGGGACGCCATCATCGGCTCCGACGGCGTCTTCGTCGGCATGACTCGATTTCGGCGCCAGCGCGCCCTACAAGGACCTCTACAAGCATTTCGGCATTACCGCCGGAAGCGGTCGCCGAGGCGGCGTTGCGCAAGCTTGGGAAAAGTTGATTTGGGTCAATACGCGTCGTGGTCCATTTCGGCCATGACAGGCTGACAAAGCCGGGAGCGACTTACAATGACTATCCGCGTTGCCATCAATGGATTCGGCCGCATCGGCCGCAATATCCTGCGCGCCATCGCCGAGGCCGAGCGCAAGGACATCGAGGTCGTCGGCATCAACGATCTCGGGCCGGTCGAAACCAATGCGCATCTGCTGCGCTTCGACAGCGTGCACGGCCGCTTCCCCGGCGAGGTCACGGTCAAGGGCGACACCATCAGCGTCGGCAACGGCGCCATCAAGGTCACCGCCATCAAGGACCCGACCACGCTGCCGTGGAAGGATCTCGGCATCGACATCGCGCTGGAATGCACCGGCATCTTCACCGCCAAGGACAAGGCGTCGATGCATCTGACCGCCGGCGCCAAGCGCGTGCTGGTCTCGGCGCCCGCCGACGGCGCCGATCTGACCGTCGTCTACGGCGTCAACCACGACAAGCTGACCAAGGACCACAAGGTCGTCTCCAACGCCTCCTGCACCACCAACTGCCTGGCGCCGGTCGCCAAGGTGCTCAACGACGCCATCGGCATCGACAAGGGCTTCATGACGACGATCCACGCCTATACCGGCGACCAGCCGATGCTCGACACCATGCACAAGGATCTCTATCGCGGCCGCGCCGCCGCGCTGTCGATGATCCCGACCTCGACCGGCGCCGCCAAGGCGGTCGGCCTGGTGCTGCCCGAGCTCAACGGCAAGCTCGACGGCGTGGCGATCCGCGTGCCGACGCCGAACGTGTCGGTGATCGATTTCAAGTTCGTCGCCAAGCGCGCGACCAGCAAGGACGAGATCAACGGCGCCATCAAGCGTGCGGCCGAGCAGCAGCTCAAGGGCATCCTCGGCTACACCGACGCGCCGAATGTCTCGATCGACTTCAACCACGATCCGCATTCCTCGGTCTTCCACATGGACCAGACCAAGGTGATGGACGGCACGCTGGTGCGCGTGATGTCGTGGTACGACAACGAATGGGGCTTCTCCAACCGCATGGCGGACACCGCCGTGGCGATGGGCAAGTTGATCTGAAACCGCTCGCGCCGGGGCCAACGATGAGCGCGTTCCGCACCCTCGATCACGCCGACCTCAAAGGCAAGCGCGTGCTGGTGCGCGTCGACCTCAACGTGCCGGTGGAGAACGGCGTGGTCAGCGACGGCACCCGCATCGAGCGCATGGCGCACGCAATCACTGAAATCGCCGACAAGGGCGCCAAGGTGATCCTGCTCTCGCATTTCGGCCGCCCGAAGGGCCGCGACCAGAAAAATTCGCTCAAGCCGGTATGCGCCGAGGTGGCGCACGTCATCAAACGGCCGGTGAAATTTGTCGACGACTGCATCGGCGAAGGCGCCGAACGCGCGGTGGCGGCGATGAAGAACGGCGACATCGTCTGCCTGGAGAACACCCGCTTTTATCCCGGTGAGGAAAAGAACGATCCCGCTTTTGTCGCCGCGCTCGCCAAGCTCGGCGACATTTTCGTCAATGATGCCTTTTCAGTGTCGCACCGTGCCCACGCCTCCACCGAAGGATTGGCGCATGTGCTGCCGGCCTTTGCCGGGCGCACCTTGCAGGCCGAACTAGAGGCCTTTGAAAAGGTGCTCGACAAGCCGGCGCGCCCGCTCTCAGCCATCGTCGGCGGCGCCAAGGTTTCCACCAAGCTCGCTTTGCTCGGCCATCTGCTGAAGAAGGTCGACATATTGATCATCGGCGGCGCCATGGCCAACACTTTCTTGCTTGCGCTCAACAAGCCGGTTGGGAAAAGCCTTGTTGAGCGTGATCTCGTGCCTACTGCGCAGAAAATTATGGACGAGGCCAAAACGGCCAAGCGCGAGATCGTGTTGCCGGTCGACGCGGTGGTGGCGGAAAAATTCGAGGCGCTGGCGCCCTCGCGCGTGGTCGATATCGACCATGTCGGCGAAAAAGACATGATCCTGGACATAGGCCCGCGCAGCGTCGAGCGGGTGATTTCGGTGCTGGCTCGTTCCAAGACGCTGGTTTGGAACGGCCCGTTCGGCGCCTTCGAGATGGAGCCATTCGACAACGGCACAGTCGAGGTCGCGGAAGCGGCAGCGGAACTGACCGAGGCCGGGAAACTTGTTTCGGTAGCGGGCGGCGGCGACACAGTAGCGGCGCTCAACGTCGCCGGCGTCACTGACCGCTTGACTTATGTTTCCACCGCCGGCGGCGCCTTCCTGGAATGGCTGGAAGGCAAGGCCCTGCCGGGGGTCGAGGTGCTCAGGGTGAAATGACGAGCTAGACGGGAGATGGCGATGAATCTCGATGAATTGAACAAAGTGGCGCTAGCCATGGTCGCGCCCGGCAAAGGAATTCTGGCGGCCGACGAATCCTCCGGCACCATCAAGAAGCGCTTCGACGCCATCGGCGTAGAATCGACCGAGGACGCACGCCGCGACTACCGCGAGATGCTGTTCCGCTCGACGGAAGGCATGAAGCACATCTCCGGCGTGATCCTGTACGACGAGACGATCTGGCAAAAAGCCAAAGACGGCACGCCGCTGGTCGATCTCATCAGGAAGGCCGGCGCCATTCCCGGCATCAAGGTGGACGAAGGCACCAAACCGCTGCCGAATTGCCCGGGCGAAGTCGTCACCATCGGCCTCGACAAGCTCGCCGACCGGCTGCCGAAATATTACGAGCAGGGCGCGCGCTTCGCCAAATGGCGGGCGGTGATCGACATTGGCGCGCATATCCCGACCCACACCTGCGTCTATGCCAACGCGCACGCGCTGGCGCGCTACGCCGCGCTCTGCCAGCAGGCGCAGATCGTGCCGATCGTCGAGCCGGAAGTGCTGATGGACGGCGACCACGACGTCGACCGTTGCGTCAAGGTCACCGAATGGGTGCTGAAGGAGACCTTCCAGCAGCTCTACTACAACAAGGTCGCGCTCGAGGGCATGGTGCTCAAGCCGAACATGGCGATCTCCGGCAAGAAATGCGCAAAGCGCGCCGGCGTCGAGGAAGTCGCCGAGAAGACGGTGAAGATGCTCAAGGAATGCGTGCCGGGCGCGGTGCCGGGCATCGCCTTCCTGTCCGGCGGCCAGAGCGACGAGGAGGCGACCGCCCATCTCGATGCCATGAACAAGATCGGCCGCCTGCCCTGGCAGCTCACCTTCTCCTATGGCCGCGCGCTGCAGCACGCGCCGCAGACCACATGGCGCGGCAAGAGCGAGAACGTCGCCGCCGCCCAGCGCGCATTTTCACATCGTGCCAAGATGAACGGCCTCGCCGCGCTCGGCCAATGGAAGGCCGACATGGAGAAGAAGGCGGCGTAATCAAATCGACGTGTGCAGCGTGACGCACACGGAATTGTTCGATAAAGAGACCTCATGGCCGGGCTCGTCCCGGCCATAACATTGTTACTTCCCGCGATTCAAAGGATCAGACCGTGATCGATCTCTACACCTGGACGACGCCGAACGGCCGCAAAGTCTCCATCGCTCTGGAAGAGCTCGGCCTGCCTTACATTGTGCATGCCATCGACATTTCCAAGGACGAGCAGTTCGCGCCGGACTTCCTCAAGATCGCGCCCAATAACCGCATCCCGGCGATCGTCGACCGCGACAACAACCTGTCGCTGATGGAGTCGGGCGCGATCCTGCTTCTATCTCGCCGACAAGACCGGCAAGCTCATGCCGAAGTCAGGCGAAGCCCGCTACAAGGTGATCGAATGGCTGATGTGGCAGATGGGCGGACCGGGACCGATGCTCGGCCAGGTGCATCACTTCGTGAAATATAATCCCGGCAAGGCGCCCTATGCCGAGGAGCGCTACCTCAAGGAAGCGCACCGGCTCTACAAGGTGCTCAACACTCGCCTCGAAGGCCGGCAATTCGTCGCCGACGACTATTCCATCGCCGACATCGCCATCTGGCCGTGGATCTCGCGCTTCGAATGGCAGACCATCGACATGAAGCAATATCCCAACGTGCAGCGCTGGTACGAGACGATCGCCGCGCGGCCGGCCGTGCAGAAGGGCTACAAGGTGCCGAAGGACATGGGCCCGATCCCGATGCCGAAGTAAGGTGACTCCGCCACGCACTCCACTCATTCCCGCGCAAGCGGGAATCCAGTTTGGATCCCCGCTTTCGCGGGGACGAGCGGGGTAAGGCTTATCTTCCCGCCCCCGGAATGACGATGTGCTCCTCGTTCACGAGCTTCGTCCACTTCGCCACGTCGGCATCGATGAAGTGGGCGAACTCGTCGGGCGTTTGCGGCTCGGGCTCGGCGCCGAGCTTGGTCATGCGGTCGATGACGTCCTTCTCGCCCATGATCTCCACGACAGCCTTGTTGAGCTTGTCGACGATCTCCTTCGGCGTGTGCGCCGGCGCCAAGAGACCGAACCAGCCGACCGACGCGTAGCCGGGCAAACCGCTTTCCGCCACGGTCGGGACATTGGGAAAGAATTTCGAGCGCTTGGTGCCGGTGGTGGCGAGCGCTTTGAGTTTGCCGGCCGCGACATGGGCCTGCACAGTGGTCGAAGGGGAGAACATCATATCGATGCGGCCGCCCAGGAGATCGGTGACCGCCGGACCGGTGCCCTTATAGGGCACGTGCAGTAATTCGACATGCGCGTCCTTCTCGAACAGCGCGCCCGACAAATGCGAGGCGGCGCCGATACCCGAAGAACCGAATGACAGCGCTTTCGGCTTTTCGCGTGCGAGCTTGATCAATTCGGCGACCGAATTGGCTTTCACGTTCGGATTGACCACCAGCAGATAAGGCGGCGCTGCTACCACGGTGATCGGTGCGAAAAATTTATTGACGTCGAAATGGCCTTCCGGCGCGAGCGCCGCGGAGGCCGCCATCAGCGCGCCGGTCGAGGCCATCAACAATGTGTAGCCGTCCGCCTCCGCCTTTACGAAGGCCTTGGTGCCGATACCGCCGGAGGCGCCCGGCAGGTTTTCGACCACCACCGGCTGGCCCAATTTTTCAGACAGGCGTTGGGCGATGATGCGGCCAAGCACGTCGGTGCCGCCGCCGGGCGCGAACGGCACCACCATCTTGATGGCGCGGCTCGGATAGTCGGCCGCCGCGGCGGGTGCGAGCGGCGTGGCGGCAAGGCACAGCAGCAGTAACGACAGGCGTTTGAGCATGTTCTCTCCCCAAGGCTTTGTGCGAGCCACCTTGTCTGGCGGCTTTGCGGGGGACTCTACGCAGCAGGCCGCGGCGCGTCCATGCGCCGGTGCCCACGCCCCATGTCAACTTTCCGCCCGATTGCGCTACCATGCGTGAGACATGGCATCGCGACCCAAACAAGCCGACCCGCGCCCGGCGCCGCGCCTCTACCTGGTAACTCCGGTGGTCGCGGATGCGCAGACATTTTCCGGCGCGCTCGCCGCAGCCTTAGACGCAGGCGATATCGCCGCCGTACTGCTGCGCATGGCCGAGGCCGACGAACGCACGCAGATCAACTGCGCCAAAGCGCTCTGCCCGCTGGTCCAGGACAAGGGCGCGGCACTCCTGATCGACGGCTATACCGACTTGGTGGCGCGCGCCGGAGCCGACGGCGCGCATGTCACCGGCATGGCGGCGTTCGGCGATGCGCTCGAACGCCTCAAGCCTGACCGCATCGTGGGCGTCGGCGGCCTCGTCACCCGCCACGACGCCATGCTCGTGGCCGAGGGGGGCGCCGATTATGTGATGTTCGGCGAACCCGGCGCTGCCGGCGAACGGTCGAGCCTCGAGGCAATCGAGGAGCGCGTCGCCTGGTGGGCGGAGGTATTCGAGATGCCTTGCGTCGGCTATGCCGCTTCGCACGAGGAAATTGCGCCGCTGGCGAAGGCCGGCGCCGATTTCGTCGCGCTCGGCGATTGGCTGTGGCGCGACCCGCAGACGATCGCGGCAGCGATCGTGCACGCCGCTGGAGAACTGCGCCTGCCGGAGAGCGCGGCATGAAGGCGCGACAGGCCGGCACCATCGCCGCGCTGTGCGCGCTCGTCGCCTTGGCGGCACCTGCCCTGGCACAGCCCGCGAAAAAAAACCCGCCGCCCGCACCGCCACCGGCGGCCAATGCGGACGACAGCAAGGCCGATCTCGCCTATGGCGCGTTTCAACGCGGCCAATATCTGACCGCGCTCACCGAGGCCACCAAGCGCGCGCAACAGAACGATCCCGTCGCCATGACGCTGCTCGGCGAACTTTACGCGCAAGGATTCGGCGTGCCGAAAAACGACAACAAAGCAGCGGATTGGTACAAACTGGCTGCCGCGCATGGCGACCGCGACGCCATGTTCGCGCTGGCGATGTTCAATCTCCAAGGCCGGGCCGGTCCGCGCAATTCGGACGAAGCCGCACGTCTGCTGGCGGCTGCCGCCAAACTCGGTCATCCGGCCGCAGCCTACGACCTCGGCCTGCTCTATCTGCAAGGCCAGCAATTCCCGCAAGACTTCAAGCGTGCCGCCGAACTGTTTGGTCAGGCTGCCACCGCCGGCAACGCCGATGCACAATACGCGCTCGCCACCATGTACAAGGAAGGCCGCGGCGTGCCGAAGGATCTCAACAAAGCCGCACAGTTGATGGGGCTCGCCTCGGTCGCCGGTAATATCGACGCCATGGTCGAATACGCCATCGCTCAGTTCAACGGCACCGGCGTTGCCAAAGACGAAACCGCCGCCGCCAAGCTCTTGCTGATCGCGGCGCGGCGCGGCAGCGCGATTGCGCAGGACCGGCTGGCGCGCGTGCTGATGGCCGGGCGCGGCATGCCGGCCGACGCGACCGAGGCAGTCAAGTGGCACATCATCGCCAAGGCGGGCGGCGACAGCGATCCTGATCTCGACGCCTTCGCCGCCAAGCAGCCGCAGCTAGTACGCGACGCCGCCGAGAAGGCGGCCAAGAAGTGGATGTCTACCCTGCCACCGCGCTCTTGACGGCGCGCCCGCACGCGGGCAGACCCCACGCGCCATGCACCACTCCGCTTTGCTCAATGTGATGATCGCCGCCGCGCGCAAGACTGCACGCGCGCTCAAGCGCGATTTCGGCGAACTCGAGAAGCTGCAGGTCTCGCTCAAAGGGCCGGCGAATTTCGTCTCGTCCGCCGACCGCCGCGCCGAGGAAACGCTTTACCAGGAGCTTTCCAAAGCGCGTCCCGGCTACGGCTTTCTCGGCGAGGAGGGCGGCGCCCGCGAGGGCACCGACACATCGCACCGCTGGATCGTCGACCCGCTCGACGGCACCACCAATTTCCTGCACGGCATTCCGCAATTCGCGATTTCGATCGGACTAGAGCGCGAGGGCAGCGTGATCGCCGGCCTGGTCTACAATCCAGCCAGTGAGGAGATGTTCATCGCCGAAAAGGGCAAGGGCGCCTTCATGAACGAGCAGCGCATTCGCGTCGCTGGCCGCAAGCGGCTTGCCGACGCGGTCGTCGCCTGCGGTCTGCCGCATATCGGCCGCGGCGATCTCGCGCTCGCCGCCAAGGAAACCGGCGCCATGCAGGCGCAAGTCGCAGGGCTCCGCCGCTTCGGCGCCGCCGCACTTGATCTCGCCTGGATCGCCGCCGGCCGGCTCGACGGCTATTGGGAACGCGACATCAAGCCATGGGACATGGCGGCCGGGTCCATTCTGGTGCGCGAGGCGGGCGGCTTCGTTTCCGATTGTGACGGCGGCGCCGATATGTTCGCCAAGGGCCATATTGTCGCGGGCAACGAAGCCATCCAGAAAGAGCTGCTGCGGGTGCTCAAAGCTGCCGGCCAGGGTTGAATCCGACCGCAATTTAAACTCAATCCGCCGCTCTATCCTGTGGCCCCGGCACAACCGCTTTTTCCTTGTCACGGGTCTGTGCCATATTGAGCCGGGCCGGCCCGGCCGGCGTTAGCGCATCAAGCCCATGGCAAAAGAACTCGATCCGCTCAAACTGTCATCGCCTCGCATCTTCCTGTTGCGGATGCTGGTGTTCGTCGTACTCGGCGGGCTGGTCGCCTTCCTACTGCACAAGCAGATCGAAGTGGCGTTCATGGCCAATCCCGGCCTGAACTCGGTGATCATCTTCGTCCTGCTCATCGGCATCGCGCTGTGCCTGCGCCAGGTGCTCCGCCTCTATCCCGAGATCGCCTGGGTCAATAATTTCCGCCTCGCCGATCCCGGCCTCGCGGTCGACCGGCCGCCGGTGCTGCTGGCGCCGATGGCGGCGATCCTCGGCAGCCGCATCGGCCGCATGGCGATGTCGGCGCAACTGATGCGCGGCATTCTCGATTCGATTGCCACCCGCCTCGACGAGGCGCGCGATATTTCGCGCTACATGACCGGCCTCTTGGTGTTCCTCGGCCTGCTCGGCACCTTCTGGGGCCTGATCGAAACCGTCAGCTCAGTTGGCGGCGTGATCCAGGGCCTGAAAGCCGGCGGCGACGCCGGCAGCATGTTCGACTCTTTGCGCGACGGCCTCGCCGCGCCGCTCAGCGGCATGGGAATTTCGTTTTCTTCTTCGCTGTTCGGCCTCGCCGGTTCGCTTGTTCTTGGCTTTCTCGACCTGCAATCGAGCCAGGCGCAGAACCGCTTCTACACCGAGCTGGAAGACTGGCTCTCCACCACGGTCTACGACCAGGCGGCCGAGCCGATCGTCGCCGCCGGCGGCACCACCGAGATACGCTCGGCCGTCGACCGCATGCGCGAAGCGCTCAGCGAGGGCGGCGCCGGCAAGAGCGCCAATAACGCCATGTCCAGTCTGGCGGAGGCGATTCAAGGCCTGGTGCAGCACATGCGCACCGAACAGCAGATGATCCGCGACTGGGTCGACAGCCAGGCGGACCAGCAGCGCGAGATCAAGCGGCTGTTGGAGATCATCGCGCGCGAAAAAGTGGATCGGTAGCGCATGATCCCGAAAAGTGGGAGCCGGTTTTCGGACAAGATCATGCGCAAGAAAGTGAAGTAGCATGGCGCTCGCCCGCACCCGCCGCGGCGAAAGCGGCATGAACTACTGGCCCGGCTTCGTCGACGCGCTCTCGACGCTGATCCTGAGCATCATCTTCATCCTAACCGTGTTCGTGGTGGTGCAGTTCTACTTGCAGCAGGAAGTCGCCGGCAAGGACACCGCGCTGACCCGCCTCAACGCGCAGATCGCCCAGCTCACCGAACTCCTGTCGATGGAGAAAACCGGCAAGGCCAATCTCGACGACCAGCTCGCGCAATTGCGCGCTTCGCTCGCCGGCGCTGAGAGCGAGCGCGACAAATACAAGGGGCTCGCCGCCGGCGCCGGCGCGGGAGCCACCGCGGCGCAAGGCAAGATCGGCGAGCTTACCGGCCAACTCGACAGCGAGAAGAAAATCTCCTCGCACGCGCTGGCGCAGGTCGAAATTCTCAACCAGCAGATCGCGGCCATGCGCCGCCAGCTCGCCGCCATCGAGGCCGCGCTCGACGCCTCCGAGAAGAAGGACAAGGAATTGCAGAACAAGATCGCCGATCTCGGCCAGCGCCTCAATCTGGCGCTGGCGAACAAAGTGAAAGAGCTATCGCAATACCGTTCCGACTTCTTCGGCAAGCTGCGCCAAATTCTCGGCAACCGGCCTGACGTGCGCGTGGTCGGCGACCGCTTCGTGCTGCAATCGGAATTATTCTTCGATACCGGCAAGGCCGACCTCAAGCCGGAGGCGCTGGTCGAACTCGACAAAGTGGCGAACGCGCTCACCGAGCTCGAGAAGCAGATCCCGACCGACATCGCCTGGGTTTTGCGCGTCGACGGTCATACCGACGTGCGGCCGATCACTGGCGGACAGTTCAAGTCGAACTGGGACCTGTCGGCGGCGCGCGCCATTGCGGTGGTGCAGTATCTGGTTGGCAAGGGCGTCTCGCCGCAGCGCCTGGTCGCCGCCGGCTTCGGTGAATTCCAGCCGATCGACACCGGCACCACCGAAGAGGCCTACCGCAAGAATCGCCGCATCGAGTTCAAGCTGACCGAACGGTGAGAGCGAAGATCACCCTGCGCCCCTATTCCGCCGCCGACGAAGACGCGGCGATCGAGCTGTGGCGACGCACCTGGCAGAAGCATTATCCGCATCTCAATTTCACCGAGCGCGTTCCCTGGTGGCGCGAGCGCTGGCGCAAGGAGCTGGTGCCGGTGGCGCGCGTCGTGGTCGCGGAAGACAACGGTGTGCTCATCGGCTTTGTCACCGTTGATCCCGAAACGATGTATCTCGATCAAATCGTAGTGGCGACTGAATATTGGGGCGGTAACGTCGCGCTCATGTTGCTCGATGAGGCCAAGCGAATTTCGCCCAAAGGCCTCGAGCTGCTGGTCAACAAGGACAACGCCCGCGCCATCCGCTTCTACGAGAAGCACGGCTTCGCCTACGCCGGCGAGGACAAGAACCCGGTGTCGGGCAAGCCGGTGGACCGTATGGCCTGGCGGCCGGGCTCCGCCTCATCCTGAGGAGCCGCGCACCGATCTCGGGTTTACCCCAGATCGGCACTAAATTTGCGCAAGTCGGCTATAACCAACTTGCGTGCGCGGCGTCTCGAAGGATGGGGGCGACTCTCGATTTTGAGTATATCCAAGATCGGTATGTTATATACGCAAGTCCGCTATAGCCGACTTGCGATGTTCGAAACGCGCCTTCGGCGTTCCTCACCATGAGGGCCGAGAGAAGCGCGTGCGAAATTAAGAGCGGCTAAGGCGCGCCGGCGAGCGACGCCGCCATGGCCGCGTCGAAGGACCTCGAATCCACTTTAAGATAAGCGAGCTTCTCCTCGGCGATCACCACCGCCTCGGCCACGCCCGGCACCTGGCGCAGCCGGGCGGCGAGACCCTCGGCGTCGCTCGCTTTGCCGTCGCCAATAGGGACGAGACGCGTCGTCAAATAGCTCGGCTGCTTCATGGTGACCGCCGCCAGCAGCCAGAGCAGCGCCAGCGCTGCCGTTAATGCAAAAACCCCGCCCGTGCCCCCCGTCTGATTGGCCCAACCGCCGACGACGCCACCGACGAAAATGCCGAGAAACTGCAAGCTCGAATAAAGACCCATCGCCGTGCCCTTGGCGTCGGGCGGCGCCACCTTGGTGATGAGCGAGGGCAGGCTCGCCTCCATCACATTGAAGCCCGAGAAGAAGAGCGTGAGCGCGGCCAGCAGGACATACAGATTGTGCGCGCCGAAGTAGAGCATCACCTGGCTGACCAGCAGCGCGACCACCGCGGCCACGAACACGCCCTTCATGCGGCGGTACTTCTCGGCGACGATGATCGCCGGCACCATCACGGCCACCGAGATCAGCAGCACCGGTAGATAGATCATCCAATCGTTATGGGTTGCGATATCCAGCGTGCCGCGCAACAGGCCGGGCACCACCAGGAAGCTCGCCGTCAGCATGGCATGGAGTGCAAAGATGCCGACATCGAGCCGCAAGCAGTTCGCCGTTCCGCAACACCGAACCGATCAACGCCGGCACCGCTTCGGCATCGCGATGCACGATCACGCGGCGCGGATTGGGAACGACGAACAAAGTGATCGCGATGCCGGCCATAGCCAGCCCCACCATCAGCCAGAAGATGCCGGCGACGCCGATGAAATTCGCCGCGATCGGCCCGGCCACCAGCGCGACCATGAAGGAGGCGCCGATGGTGATGCCGACCATGGCCATCGCCTTGGTGCGGTTCTCCTCGCTGGTCAGATCGGCCACCAGCGCCAGGATCACAGAGCCGACGGCGCCGCCGCCTTGCAGCACGCGGCCGACGATAACGCCGCCGATCGAGGTGGAGGATGCCGCCACCGCGCTGCCGATGGCGAAAATGACCAGGCCGACGACGATCATCAGCTTGCGCCCGAACCGGTCGGACAAGAGGCCGAAGGGAATCTGCAGCAGCCCTTGACTCAATCCGTAGACGCCGAGCGCCTCGCCGATCAGATAGGGATTGGCGCCGGACAGGTGTTGGGCATAGGCCGCAAACACCGGATAGATCATGAACAGGCCGAGCAGCCTGACCGAGAAGACTGCCGCGAGCGAGCCGGCGGCACGGAATTCCTGTCTTTGCATCCTACCTAATCCAGACCCTTGAACGACGCCGGAAGCTTGCCGCCGGACTTAAGGCAACATTGCGAAAGGCCGCCGAGCTTAACCGTCGGCGGCCTTTGAAACCGCATTGCCGGCCTGCCCGGCGCCCCAATGAGCGCGCACCATGCCCTGTGGCTTTGATCTTGGTCAATTGCGGCGGCTTGCCGCTTCCGCCGGCGTCCTGTATAGAGCGGCCAAATTCAGCCCATTTTGGCGCGCCTGGCGCGTCCGCAACGGATCCGAACGATGAAACAAGAGACCCATCCCGACTATCATACCATCAAGGTGGTCATGACCGACGGCAGCGAATTCACCACCCGCACCACCTGGGGCAAGGAGGGCGATGTCATGCATCTCGACATCGACCCGAAGTCGCACCCGGCCTGGACCGGCGGCCAGCAGCATTTGCTCGACCGCGGCGGCCGCCTGTCGCGCTTCCAGAAGAAGTTCTCGGGCTTCCTCAAGGCCGACGAGAAGAAATAACGCTCCGGGTTTCGCGCGCGAAACGAAAAACCCCCGCCTCGCCGCGGGGGTTTTGTTTATTCCTCGACCGTTTCGATCAGACGCTCTCGGCGCCGAAGGCGGCTTTCAGCAGGCCGAGCTGGCGCTCGACCGGATTGACCGCCACGCCCGGTTCGGCGACGGTTTGATTGTGAATGGTGGCGTCGAGCCGGCGCACTTTGGCTTGCAGCTTGTGCGACCGCTCGATCAACTCGCGCAGCGCCTCCGGCAGCAATTCCAGATTGGTCGGTTCGTGGAAGTCGGCGGCGGAGAGCTTGACCTTGGCCTTTTCCTTGTTGGCCTGGGCGAGCGACATCTCGCCCTCCTTCACCGCACGGTGCAGCAGCAGCCAGGACGCAAGCTGCATCAGCCGCGTGGTCAGCCGCATGCTCTCGGTAGCGTAGGCGAGCGCGGCGGCGCGCTCGAGCTGTTTGGATTCCTGCCGGCCGGCGCCGTCGAGATAAGTCGCCGTCTCTTCCACCAGCGCCATGCCGTCGCGGAACAGATCGGCAAAGACCTGCGAATTGGCGAGCCGCGCGCCGAACGATACCGGCTGCAATTCGTTGAACGACTTTTCAACCATACGCTTACGCCTTACCCATGCCGGAACTGTTACGCGTCCCGTGTCGAGGTAAGCATCGCGCTTCCCGGCCCGGTATGTCCAGACCGCGATGCCGCAAACTTTGCGACATAGTTGCCGCGCAAGCTTAAGAGCGCGGCGACCATGCCGGCCGCATGTGTCCCGGAATGGGACAAAAAAAGAGCCGCCGTTGCCGGCGGCTCGAAGTTGATAACAGGGAGGCGTCAAACAGAGTGGACAGGAGCCACTCAATGTCCATGAAGATGGACGCTCATAGTAATGATCCGGAAGGCTTAACGACAGGTTAAGGGTTTGCGTCCAATGCGGTATTTTTCGCGCCGGACCGGTGCGAACTTACCGTTTGAAAAATTGGTCGGCGGCCGAACGCGAGGCGCGCTTGCCCGCCATGTCCGCTTCCAGCCGCGAGATCTCGTCGTGCATGAGCTGCACGCGCGCCGCCAGTTCTTCGACCGAGAGCAGGCTCAGGTCCTGCCCGATCTCGTGCACGACCTTTTTCTTCGGCTTGTCGTCGTCGTCGATGATCGGCATGGCGGACCTCCAAGACGGAGAAAATCTACCCGCGCCGGCCCGGGTTGTCACATCGGCAGGCCCGCCTAAACAGGCGTCCTGCCCCCATAAATCGAGGATTCCATGACCGCACTTCCGACCAGCATGACGGCCATCGGCATCAAGGCCCCGGGCGGACCCGAGGCGCTGGTGCCGGAACAACGCGCGGTTCCCACGCCCGGCGCGGGCGAGATCCTGGTGAAAGTCGCGGCCGCCGGCGTCAATCGGCCGGACGTGATGCAGCGTAAGGGCCTCTATCCGCCGCCGCCCGGCGCGCCCGATATTCCGGGTCTCGAAATCGCCGGCGAGATCGTCGCGCTCGGCGCAAACGTCAAGCGCTGGAAAACCGGCGACCGCGTGATGGCGCTGGTCTCCGGCGGCGGCTATGCCGAATATTGCCTGGCGCATGAAAGCCACGCGCTGCCGGTGAGCGGGCTGTCGATGGTCGAGGCGGGGGCCATCCCGGAGACCTTGTTCACCGTCTGGCACAACATGGTCGAGCGCGGCGGGCTCAAAGCGGGCGAGACGTTTCTGGTGCACGGCGGCACGTCGGGAATCGGCACCACCGCGATCCAGCTCGCCAAGGCGCTCGGCGCGCGCGTCATCACCACCGCCGGCACGCCGGAAAAATGCGACGCCTGCCGCAAGCTCGGCGCCGACGTCGCCGTTAACTATAAGACCGAGGACTTCGTCGCTGCCTGCAAAGCGGCCACCGACGGCAAGGGCGTCGACGTTATACTCGACATGGTCGGCGGCGATTACATCGCGCGCAACTACGAAGCGGCGGCGGTCGAGGGACGCATCGTGCAGATCGCGTTCCAGGGCAGCGCCAAGGCGGAAGTCAATTTCATGCGCCTCATGCTCAAGCGGCTGCATCACACCGGCTCGACCTTGCGCTCGCGCTCGGTCGCCGACAAAGGCGCGATCCGCGCCGCGGTCGAGGCCAACGCGCTGCCGCTGATCGTTGCCGGCAAGGTGAAGCCGGTGATCTACAAGACCTTCCCGCTCGCGCGAGGCGGCGGCCGCCCATGCGCTGATGGAATCGAGCGCGCATATCGGCAAGATCGTTCTAACCCTTTGAAAATACTTTCGAACTATTGCCCGTCGGCAGTCGAACCGTTAGTCTGCGTGGACGCTTCGGGTCGCGAAATCGGCGCATTGTCGACGCAAAAAGCAGGCGGGGGAATTCGATTGCAGCAGTCGCCGGCGGGGCCGAAATAACAGCATGGCTGGCACCGCCGCGGCCGGGGGTTTTGCATTGATCTTGCAGCGCTGCGTAACAGTGTTTGTGCTCGCCGCCGCGCTGCTGGCGGCGCAGCCGGCGCGCGCCCTCGAAGCGGTGAACGTGCGGGTCGACGTCTCGGCCATCGATCTCACCGCCGCCACCACGCTGCAAAAAGCCGAAGGCGACCGCATCCAGGTTTCCACCGCGCCCGGCCCCGACGGCATCGTGCGCCGCATCGAGGTGCGCGCCCGCGAAGCCAACACCAACTGGGCGGTGTTCGCGCTCACCAATAATTCCGACGAGCAGCTCGACCGGCTGATCGTCGTGCCGCACTACCGCATGGTCGGCTCCGGCTTGTTCTGGCCCGACCTCGGCTTGTCGCGCATCGCCGCCATCACGCCGTCTTCGGGCGACCGCCCGGTGCGGCAGGAGAATACGACCGCGGACATCTTCCGCGTCACGCTTGATCCCGGCACGGTCATCACCTTCGTCGCCGAATTGCGCACCGACAAGCTGCCGCAGATCTATCTGTGGGAGCCGGACGCCTACAAGGACAAGGTCAACTCCTTCACGCTGTATTACGGCATCGTCATCGGCATCGCCGGATTGCTGGCGCTGTTCCTCACCATCCTGTTCGTGGTGAAGGGCTCGGTGATGTTCCCGGCCGCCGCCGCGCTCGGCTGGGCGGTGTTGATCTATATCGGCATCGACTTCGGCTTCTGGGGCAAGGTGTTCGACATGTCGGCCGGCGCCGAGCGCGTCTGGCGCGCCTGCGGCGAAGCCATTCTGTCGGCGACGCTGCTGGTGTTCCTGTTCGCCTATCTCAATTTGTCGCGCTGGCACGTCCGCTACGCCCACATCACCATCGCCTGGCTGGCGGCGCTCGCCGCCCTGACCGCGGTCGCGGTGTTCGATCCCGCCGCCGCCTCCGGTATCGCGCGCATGTCGCTTGCCGGTATCGCGGTGTTCGGGCTCGCATTGGTCAGCTATCTCTCCACTCACGGCTACGACCGCGCCGTGCTGCTGATCCCGACTTGGCTCTTGCTCGTGGTGTGGACCGCAGCCGCCGGCCTTGCCGTCACCGGCGTCGTCACCAACGACATCATCGGCCCGGCTTTGCTCGGCGGCCTGGTGCTGATCGTGATGCTGATCGGCTTTACGGTGATGCAGCACGCTTTCGCCGGCGGCATTACCCACGGTATCGTCTCCGACGTCGAACGGCGCGCGCTCGCACTGACGGGTGCCGGCGACCTGATCTGGGACTGGGACGTTTCCGCCGACAAGATCTACACCAGCCCGGAAACCGAACATCTGCTCGGCCTCAAGCGCGGCGCGCTCGAAGGGCCGGCGGCGGCCTGGCTCGAGATCTTGCATCCGCTCGACCGTGACCGCTTCCGTGCTTCGCTCGACAGCGCAGTGGAGCAGCGGCGCGGACGCCTCAGCCAGAGCTTCCGGCTGCACGCCGCCGACGGCCATTACCTGTGGTTCACGCTGAAAGCGCGCCCCGTGGTCGGCTCGGACGGCGAGGTCGTGCGATTGGTCGGTACGCTCACCGACGTGAACGACTTCAAGAAAGCCGAAGAGCGGCTGCTGTTCGACGCGGTGCACGACAATCTCACCGGCCTGCCCAACCGCCAACTGTTCATCGACCGCATGGAGGCGGCGTTCGGCTTCGCCAGCTCCGATCCGCAGATCCGCCCGTCGGTGCTGGTGATCAACCTCGATCGCTTCAAGCAGGTCAACGACTCGGTCGGCATGTCGATTGGCGATTCGGTGCTCCTCACCATCGCGCGCCGGCTCGCCCGCCTGCTCAAACCGCAGGACACGCTGGCGCGGCTATCCGGCGACCAGTTCGCCTTGATCCTGCTGTCGGAACGCGAGCCCGCGCGCATCGTGGCCTTCGCCGAGACCATGCGCCGCACCTTGCGCGCGCCGATCGGCTTCAACGACCGCGAAATCTTCATGACCGCATCGATCGGCCTCGCGCTCTCCGAAAACCAGTCGCGCAGCCCCGAGGAGGTTCTCAAGGACGCCGAGCTCGCCATGTATCACGCCAAGCGGATCGGCGGCGACCGCATCGAAATCTTCAAGCCGGCCATGCGCTCGCGCAAGACCGACCGGCTGACCATGGAATCAGAACTGCGCCGCGCCATCGAACGCGAGGAGATCAAGGTGCTGTACCAGCCGATCGTGCGGCTGGAGGATCGCGCGATTGCCGGCTTCGAAGCATTAGCGCGCTGGGATCATCCCAAGCTCGGCCGCCTGTCGCCGTCCGAATTCATCACGACCGCCGAGGAAATCGGCCTGATCGTGGAACTCGGCCTGTTCGTCCTGGAACGCACTGCCCGCCGGCTGGCGACTTGGCAGGCCGCCAACCGCTCGCGCGAGCCGATCTTCGCCAGCGTCAACGTGTCGTCGCGGCAATTGCTGCGGCACGACCTGATCCAGGACTTGCGCAGCGTGCTGTCGCGGTCGCCATTGGCGCGCGGTACGCTCAAGCTGGAAATCACCGAATCGCTGGTGATGGAGAATCCCGAACACGCCGCGCAGATGCTCACGCGCATCAAGGAGCTTGGCGTCGGACTGTCGCTCGACGATTTCGGCACCGGGCATTCCTCGCTCGCCTATTTGCAGCGCTTTCCGTTCGACACCATCAAGATCGACCAGTCATTCGTGCGCACCACGGCGCGCGGCACACGGCCGGTGATCCTGCGCTCGATCATCGCGCTCGCGCACGATCTCGGCATGGACGTGGTGGCGGAAGGCGCGGAGACCGATTCCGACGCGGTCGAGCTCTACCAGATGGGCTGCGAATACGCGCAAGGCTTTGCCTTCGGCGAACCGATGAGCGCGCAAGCCGCCGGCGGCCTTTTGACCAGCGAACGCATCGAGGTCGCGCCCTAATGCATGATCCCGAAAAGCGGAAAGCGGTTTTCGGAAAAAGATCATGCACAGTTAGGGACGGCATCTATTTTATCTGAATAAATTCGGCCCCATGGGGGCGATGAGCAGAGCGCGATGACATCGCTGTCAAAAAATACCGATCCGGCGACGGTCGAGGGCTTCGGCCGCGAATGGGCGACCTTCACGCAATCGGCCGAAGCGTTCACCGACGCCGACCGCCGCGCCATGTTCGACAGCTATTTCGCGATCTTTCCCTGGGACCGATTGCCGCCGAACAGCGTCGGCGCCGACATTGGCTGCGGCAGCGGGCGCTGGGCAATGCTGGTGGCGCCGCGCGTCGGCCATCTGCACGCCATCGATCCCGCCGCGGACGCGCTTGCAGTCGCGCGCGGCAATCTCGCCGGCCTCGCCAATGTCAGCTTTCACCAGGCATCGGTGTCGGCATTGCCGCTCGCGGACGGTTCGCTCGACTTCGCTTATGCGCTCGGCGTGTTGCACCATGTGCCCGATACCGCGCAGGCAATCCGCGAGCTCGCCACCAAACTCAAACCCGGCGCGCCGTTCCTGCTCTACCTCTATTACGCCTTCGACAACCGCTCGGCCGCCTATCGGGCGCTTTGGAAAATCTCCAATCCCGGCCGGTTGATCCTGTCGCGCGCGCCCTACCCGCTGCAGATCGCCGTGACCACCATCATCGCCTATACAGTCTATTGGCCGCTCGCGCGCATGGCCGCGCTGTTGGAAAAGCTCGGCATGCTGCCGCGCTCCTGGCCGCTCACGTATTACCGCCGCCGCGCGCTTTATGTGATGCGCACCGACGCCTTCGACCGTTTCTGCACGCGGCTGGAGCAGCGCTTCACCCGCGCGCAAATTGCCGGCATGCTGCACGCGGCCGGTTTCGACACCGCCAGATTTTCAGAGACTGAGCCATTCTGGGTCGCGGTCGCGAATAAGCGTTGATCTTTGCGCGTGATCTTTTCCGAAAAGCGGCGCCCACTTTTCGGGATTACGCGCTAGGCGTGACCTGCTTCGCTCGACAGCATGCCGAGGTCGATGCCGATCTTGCGCAGCGCCTTTTCGTATTTGTGGTCGGTATCGGTGCCGAAGATCAGTTCCGAATCTGCGGCGCAATGCAGCCAGCCGTTCTGCTGGATTTCCTGCTCGAGCTGGCCGGCCTTCCAGCCCGCATAGCCGAGCGCAAGGATGGCGTTCTCCGGCCCGTTGCCACGCGCGATCGCCTTGAGGATGTCGAGCGTGGCGGTAAGGCAGACGCCGTCGTCGATCGGCAGCGTCGAGTTCTCAATGAAGAAATCGGCCGAATGCAACACAAAGCCGCGCCCGGTTTCCACCGGCCCGCCCTTGAGCACCTTGACGTCTTCTGCCTGCACCGGCAGTTCGATGCGCTCGCTCGCCGGGATCACTTCGAGCTGCACCAGCAGATCCGGGAACTTGATATTAGCGGCTGGCTGGTTGACGATGATGCCCATGGCGCCTTCGCTCGAATGCGCACACACGTAGATCACCGCGCGCGCGAACCGCTCGTCGCCCATCGACGGCATGGCGATCAGCATCTGGCCATCAAGGTAACCGCGTGCGGACGTCTTGCCAGCAGATTTATGTGGACGCTTCATGCGAAAAGGTTACCCAATCGGTCCGGCTTTGCAAACGATGCCGGCTGCGGAAAATTCGACCACCCACCGTCATATTCAATCAGTTAATTATGGCGAAATCGCCACGATGCAAGTAACTTAATCACCCTGTGCTCACGGTGAATTCAATGGCGAAATACGTCGTAACAGACTAGATCGAGCGCCATGGCAAATCTTAACAGCCGAATTGGCGTGACCTTGGCCGCCTGCGGTATCGTCCTCTCGGCCGGCGGCGCCGGCGCGCGCGGCCGACGCCTCGCCCTGGGTCGAGGACAACTACTCGGCGATTCGTCTGATCGGCGGCGCCAACAAACCGGGCGCCGAAAGCTTGCGCGCCGGCATCGAAATCAAGATGCAGCCGGCTTGGCATACCTATTGGCGCTATCCCGGCGACTCCGGCGTGCCGCCGCGTTTCAGTTTTGCCGGCTCGGACAATCTCGCGACCGTCAAGGTGCTCTACCCGGCGCCGCATGCCTTCACCGATGAGGTGGGCACCACCATCGGCTACAAGGGCAACGTCATCCTGCCTCTGCGCGTCGTCCCGCGGCAGAAGGACAAGCCGGTCACGCTGCGCGCCAAGGTCGACTACGCGGTGTGCGAGAAGCTGTGCGTGCCGGTTGAGGCCAAGCTCGAATTGACGATTTCGCCCGCGGGCGGCGCGGATAATCCCGCGCTGACGGCGGCCGAAGCGCGCGTGCCGACGCCTGTGTCCGCCGCCGAGGCGGGATTGACCGCGCGCCGCGCCAACGACGACAAGCGCAAGCCGCTGGTGTTCGTCGATCTGGCCGCGCCCACCGGCCAGCCGGTCGAACTTTTGGTCGAGGGGCCGACGCCGGAATGGTCCCTGCCCATCCCCAAGCCGGCACAAGGCGCCCCGCCAGGCCACGCGCATTTCGGTTTCGAGCTCGATGGGCTGCCGCCGGGCGTCGATCCCAAGGGTCCGTTCGAGCTCACATTCACGATCGTGCAGGGCGACCGGGCCACCGAAGTCAAGACTCATCTCGACTAATCCGCCGGCTGCGCTATTTTGCGACCCATAAAAATCAGGAGAGAACACCCATGTCCATCAAAGTTGGCGACAAATTGCCCAACGCCACGTTCCGCGTCATGACCGCGGAGGGGCCCAACAAGCCGAAAACCACGGATGACATCTTCAAGGGCAAGAAGGTCGCCCTGTTCGCGGTGCCTGGCGCGTTTACGCCGACTTGCAACAACCTGCACATCCCGAGCTTCCTCAACAATGTCGATGCTTTCAAGGCGAAGGGCGTGAACACCATTGCGGTGACCGGCGTCAACGACGCGTTCGTGATGGAGGCCTGGAAGAAGGCGACCGGCGCCACCGGCAAGATCGATTTCCTCGCCGACGGCAACGGCGAATTCGCCAAGGCCATCGGCATGGACTTCGACGGCTCCGGCAATGGGCTCGGCGTCCGCTCGAAGCGCTATTCGATGCTGGTCGACGACGGCGCGGTGAAGGCGCTGAATATCGAGGACGCGCCGGGCAAGTGCGACATTTCCGGCGGCGACGCGCTGCTCAAGCAGATTTAGACTACTTCGTCTTCATCGCGCCGACCGCGCCGGCACGCGCCGCCACCAGGCCGTCGCGCGCAAGCTGGTCGGCGCGCTCGTTCATGGCGTGGCCGGCGTGGCCTTTCACCCAGTGCCAGCGCACATCGTGGTGGGCGAGTGCGGCATCGAGCCGCTTCCACAGATCGACGTTCTTGACCGGCTTCTTGTCGGCGGTGCGCCAACCGTTCTTCTTCCAGCCGTTGATCCAGCCGGTGATGCCGCCGCGCATGTATTCGCTGTCGGTGTAGAGGTCGACCGAGCACGGACGCTTGAGCGCTTCCAGCGCGGAGATCGCGGCCATCAATTCCATGCGGTTGTTGGTGGTGTGCGCTTCGCCGCCATGCAATTCCTTTTCATGGTCGCCGAAGGTGAGAATCGCGCCCCAGCCGCCCGGCCCTGGATTGCCCGAGCAGGCGCCATCGGTGTGGATGGTGACGCGCTGCTCGCTCACAACATTTCTTCCTTGCGCATGATCTTAAACCGGTTCCCACTTTTCGGGATCATGCGTTGATTCCATAATCGCTCGCGCTCTTCACCGATTGGTGGAAGCGCAGTTTGCGGAAATATTCGAGCGGATCCTTCGGCTTGACCAATGCGCCGTCCGGCACCGCCAGCCAATCCACCAGCCTGGTGAGCAGGAACCGCGTGGCCGCGCCGCGCGCGAGCACCGGCAGCGCTGCCACCTCGGCCGCCGACAGCATACGCGCCTTGCCATAGGCCTTGAGCAGCGCGCGGCCCTTGGTGACGTTGTAGGAATGATCCGGCTCGAAGCACCAGGCGTTGAGACAGACCGCGACGTCATAGGCGAGCGTGTCGGTGCAGGCGAAATAGAAGTCGATCAGCCCCGACAGTCTGTCACCGAGAAAGAATACGTTGTCGGGAAACAAATCGGCGTGGATCACGCCCTCAGGCAAATCGCGCGGCCAGGATATCTCCAGCGCATCAAGTTCCTTGGCGATCTCCGCGCACAGGCCGGGCCGTACGCTGTCGCCGCGCGACTTGGCCTGCTCGTAGAGGCCGCGCCAGCTTTCCATTCCCAGTGCGTTCGCCCGCTTGCCGGGAAAATCTTTGCCGGCGAGATGCAGACCGGCCAGCGCCTCGCCGACCGCCGCGCAGTGGCCGGCATTCGGCCGGCGGATCCATAGCCCATCGAGAAAGGTGACGATCGCCGCCGGCCGGCCGGTGAGCGTGCCGAGCATGCCGCCCGACTTGTTCTTCACCGGCTGCGGACAGGTGATACCGCGCGCGGCGAGATGCTCCATCAGCGCCAGGAAGAACGGCAGATCGGCCGCGGCGACGCGTTTTTCGTAGAGCGTGAGAATGAAATTGCCGGCGGTGGTGTGCACGAGGAAATTGGAATTTTCCACACCTTCGGCGATGCCCTTATACGAGAGCAGCGTGCCGATCTCGTAACGGCTCAGAAATTCGGTGAGATCGTCGGCGGTGACGTCGGTATAGACGGCCATGAACGCGTCACTCCGCCGCCTGAGTCTCTCGCAGCGGGCGCGGCAGCGGGAAGAACATGTCCTCCTTGGCGGCGGAGATGGTCTCGATGCTCACCGCATAACGCTGCGCAAAGGCGCCGATGATCTCCTCGACCAGCACTTCCGGGGCGGAGGCGCCGGCGGTGATACCCAGCGTACCGACGGCACCGAATGCACCCCAGTCGATATCGGCGGCGCGCTGCACCAAGACGGCGTGCCGGCAACCGGCGCGCGCGGCCACTTCCTTGAGCCGCTGCGAATTGGACGAATTCGGCGAGCCGACCACGATCATGACGTCGACGATGGGCGCCACGCACTTGACCGCTTCCTGCCTATTGGTGGTGGCGTAGCAGATGTCGTCCTTGTTCGGCCCGGCCATCCCCGGAAAACGCCGTTTCAGGACGGCGACGATCTCCGCGGTGTCCTGCACCGACAAGGTCGTCTGCGTCACATAAGCGAGGTTACCGGCGTCGCGCGGCATGAAATTTTCGGCATCCGCCACGCTTTCGATCAGTGTCACCGCGTCAGCCGGCAATTGGCCCAAGGTTCCGATCACCTCCGGGTGGCCGGAATGGCCGATCAGCACGATCTCGCGGCCGCGGCGAAAATGAATCTCGGCCTCGCGATGCACCTTGGTGACCAGCGGGCAGGTGGCATCGAGCGCGAACAGATGACGGCGCGCGGCTTCCGCGGGAACGCTGCGCGCCACGCCATGCGCCGAGAAGATCACCGGGGCGCCGGTCGTCGGGAACCTCGTCGAGTTCCTCGACAAAAATCGCGCCCTTGGCGCGCAAGCTCTCGACCACGTAGCGGTTGTGCACGATTTCGTGGCGGACGTAGACCGGAGGCCCATAGATCGCCAGCGCCCGCTCCACCGATTCGATGGCGCGCACCACCCCGGCGCAGAATCCGCGCGGCGAGCACAGCAGCACCTTGAGTGCGGGCTTTTCCGGGGTCTTCATCGCGGCGTCCTGGAATTCGCGCCGATTTTTCGCGCGAATTACGTCTGGATGTGGGCTGCGCCGCCCCACCCTGTCAAGACGGCAGAGTTGCATGGCCCGGACCAAATCCCTATATTCCGCTTACTTTCCAGTCATCACCGATGATCTGGTGCTTCGCCCGGCGGGCGGGCGAAGCGTAGAGGAGATTTGCCATGGCCACACCAGCACCCTTGATGCCGAAGGCGACCGCCGTCTGGCTGTTGGATAATACCGCCCTGACCTTCGACCAGATCGCCGAGTTCTGCAAATTGCACCCGCTCGAGGTCAAAGCGATCGCCGACGGCGATTCCGCGCAAGGCATCAAAGGTCTCGACCCGATCCAGACCGGGCAGCTCACGCGCGAGCAGATCAGCGCGGCCGAGGCCAATCCCGAACTGCGCCTGCAGCTGAGCGAGTCGAAAGTCTCGGTTCCGGCGCCTGAGCGCGGCAAGAAGGGCCCGCGCTATACGCCGGTGTCGCGCCGCCAGGACCGCCCGAATGCCATTCTGTGGCTGGTGCGCAACCACCCCGAATTGAAGGACGCGGCGATCATGCGCCTCGTCGGCACCACCAAGTCGACCATCGCCGCGATCCGCGACCGCACGCACTGGAACGCCGCGACGCTCGCGCCGATGGACCCGGTGACGCTCGGCCTCGCCACGCAGACCGACCTCGATTTCGAGGTCAACCGCGCCAACAAGGAAAAGCCGGCGCCCGCCGACACCGGCGCGACGCTGCTGCCGGCGGCCGAGACCACCGCGAAGAAGGAAGCGGAAATCGCCGCAGCCGCCGCGGAAGCCGAGAACAAGCCGGGCGGCAGCGATCTCAACGTTTCCGCCGTGTTCGCCAAGCTCAAGCAACTCGGCGGCAAGGGCGAGAAGGAAGAGGAGTAGTTCTCTCTCCGCTCATGCCCGCGAAAGCGGGCATCCAGTCCTCTTGTTGACAATCGCCAAAGCGCTGGGTCCCCGCTTCCGCGGGGACGAGCGGAAATATTCAATTCAATACCCCCTCTTCCCCTCCACCGCCGCGATGTAGCGCGCGATGGATTTTTCCAGCACCTGCTTCGCCTGCGTCGGAATGACGCGGTCGAAATAGTGGCCGTAGAGCGTGTCGAAGGAGTACGGCGCCATCGCTTTCCCGATATGGGCGACTTCGCGCGCCGACAGCGGAATGAAATTCGGATAGCTGCGCATGAAGGAGAGCCACTTGCGGTCGGTGGCCACCGTGAGGATATCGCCGGCGCAGACAATGCCTTTGCCTTGGGTGCGGCCGTGCGCGCCGCCTTTCTTGCTTTCTTGCCAATGCAGCACGCTGCCGCCTTCGAAGTGGCCGCCGCAACGGATCAGCGTCACGCCGTCCCACAGCTTGAAGGTGTCGCCTTCCCACAGGTAAATCGCCGGATCCGGCCGCATGATCCATTGCCGGTCGGCGGCGTTAAGATGGATGTGGCAATCGAAGCGCTGAGCCCACTCCACCATCGTGGTGTAGAAGTGCGGATGCGAAATAGCGATCGCCTTGATGCCACCGAGCGCCTTGATCGCGGTCACCGTCGCGGCGTCGAGCGTGGCGACGCAATCCCACAGCACGTTGCCGCCTGACGTGCGCAGCAACAGCGCGCGCTGGCCGATGGCAAAGCCCGCGCCGATGCCGATGACGCCCGGCTCGTATTCGCGCAACGCGTTCATGTGGCTCTGCGACAGCGCCTCGAGCGTGGTCCAGCTCTGCCCGCGCGGCGGCACATATTGCCGCTCCTCCTCGCAGACGAGACATTGCGCCGGCGGCAAGTTCGGATCTTTGTCGCTCTCGGCATATTGCATGCCGCAGGCGGTGCAGATGAAAAAGGGCATGAGAGTCCTTGTCGTTGACGCCTTGCATTGTCGTTGTTCGGAGGATGTTTGCAAAGCGGCCAAGCTTCGCCGCCCGTATTCTTGAGCGGCCCCGGGTAGGCCGTCGTCCCTGCCCCGCCTGGCGGAGCCTTCTTTCGCCCCCGCCCGCAAGCGAGGGGAATGGAGCGCCGAGCGGCGCAACCATTGTCCTTTTGTGCCGCGCTCTCTTTCGAGAACGCGGGCGCCTCTCGGCGCTCCACCCGGACAAGCTGGCGCAGTCCGGGCTTATTTGCGGCGATTTCTGTCCCCGGGGCCGTAGCTTCCGGGCGCGGACCCGGGCGGCTTTTGGCTCGACCCGATCCGGCAGGCTTTCGCCCGCCTTCGTCCGTGCCGCGTCCAGCCATCGAAGGCAGACCCCCGTAGTGGGGCCGGACGGCGACCCAGGGCCTCCCGAGTGCGTGCTTGCGAGGCACGCCCGCGGGCGCCGCTACCCACCCCCACTTCAAGAACGCCTCTAGAAGCGCCCCTCATGGAGCAGGTGATAGGATTATAAGCACAAGGATTATAGTCCTGTCAAGCGCCGCGGCGGTCAGAGATTTCAAAAATGACGATTACAAAGGCATGCATTGCAGCCGGTTCCCTTGATGGCGGCGACCGCGGGCATCGCGAAACAGGAACGAGTGCAGAGCGATAGGACCGCTTGTTGTCACAGCGGAACTCTTCGGCTACCCCCTGCGTTGTAAGTAGACACATTACCCGCAAATCGCGAACGATCGGAGTGTCAGATGGATGACAGATTCCGTATCGGGATCGCGTGGATGTTCACGTTCATCTTATGCGCGCTCCTGATCTCCACCGTTTATTGGGACCCACACTGGGGGCTTTTCCCCTTCGGCAGATAGCAAAAGGCCATTCCATGTCCGATGACCGCGCCGCGCTGCGCAAGACAAGGCAGGAAAAATTGGCGGGACTCAAAAGTTCGGCGATCGCCGCACTTGAAAACCGCGGCTATGAGGTTCGCGGGAAAACGACGAGCCAAATCAGAGAAATACTCAGGCGGCATCCCACCAAGCCGCGGACAATCGTTAAGACAATCGTTAAAGAGACCGCCTCGGCTGGCGGCCACCCGCTTTTCTGACACCGTAACGCCATCGGGTCGTGGGTCGGTTTGGATTTGACGACTAGTTTTGGCGCTGGCAGCCGCGTGCGAACGGCTGCATATTGGCAGACATGAGCAAATCTCCCCGCGTCACCTTTCACCCCAAGCGCATCGCCGAAGGCGACTGGCAAATCGAGGCCCACTGCCCCGGCGAAGACATCCGGTATATTTCCGGCTTCAAGAGCAAGGCCGAAATCGACGATTGGATGAATGGCGACCGCAAGATCGCCTGGCTCCGCTCGCAAGGTTACGCGAAATGACCGGCGACCCAAGTGGCGTTCGCTGAGCCGACATTGCCGGACCAAGGGCGCGCGAAGCGCCGCCGTCGTGCCTGAAGCCCCGCGATCTACGAAGCCATGCGGGGCAGGTTAGCCGAAAACCGGCTGCCCAGGCCTAGTTGAGGCGCGCCGGCCGCGCGTTTTGTTTGCGTCGCGCGCGCCCGGGCTCGACCGACTGCAGCGCTTCCAGCTCGGCCATGCGCAGGATGTAGACCAGCGGCTCCAGCCCAATCTTGGCGGCGAGTTCCGCCAGCTCGGCGCTCATGTCGGCGATGTGGTCGATGGCTTTGCGGTTCTGATTTGCAAGCATCCGGCGCCCCCTCTGGGTGGAACTGGAACTAGAATTGGAACCCGGGCCGAATACAATCGCGTGACGCGCGATGGCCATTCAAAACGAAGTGATTGCGGTTTGATTCAAATGTTGGGGATGTGGTGCGGCGGCGTAGCTGTCTTGTGGGATGGCCACGCGAAGCGCCGATCCGGGTGCGTCCTAGTCTGCCCTATGCCTGCTACAGATAACTCCACCACCATTCGCGGCGCCGCCGCTTGACGCCGGCGAACCAGCGGCAGACCGGATAGAGCGCGACGACGACGGTAAGCCACACCGCATAGATGCCGGCGAGGCCCAGCCCATAGCCGGCGGGTTTGTGCGGCGCGCCGATCAGCGTGCCGATATCGCCGATCAGCCACCAGGCGTAGATGAGCGCCAGCGCGTGCAGCAGGTAAATGTGCGCGACGTAATAGAACAGCGGCACGCGCCCGTAGGTCGTGAGCCAGGAGGCGAGCCGCCCGCGCGCTTTTTCGAACGCCGCCAGCAGCATCAGCGCCAGCCCGAGCGTCATCGCCAGATAAAGCAGCGACGGCGGATATTTCTCGCAGTTGAGGAACGACAGCACGGTGGCCATAAGGCCGTTCTGCACGGTCCACGGCGCGGGATCGCCGTAAAGGTTGCTGGCGCGCAGCAGGATGAACCCGGCGGTGAGCGCGGTGCCGAGCGTGAACAGCGTCCGGACGCGCACGGCGGGATCGCGCGTGAACACGGGCGCCAGCGCATAGCCCGCCGCCATCACGCCGATCCAGGGGACCAGCGGATAGAGCACGACCAGGTCCATGCCGGGCGCGAGTTCCAGATGCGCCGGCTGGTGCAGGACATTCCACAGCGGCGCGGCGGCGCCGAACTGCGCCGCCTTGATGCCGTCGAACAAATTGTGGCCGGCGATCATGACCAGCCCGGTTGCGGCGATCGCCCAGCGCGGCAGGTGGACTAGCGCCGCGAGCGCGATCATCGAGGCGCCGATGGCGAAAATTACCTGGGCGACGAAATGGTTGAAATGGATGTTGAAGCTCCAGCCGAAACGCACGACGGTGAATTCGATCAGTACGAGCCAGACGCCGCGCGTGAACAGAAAGCGGCCGAGCTCTCCGGTGGCGCGGCGCTGTCCGTAAAGGAACGCCGAGATGCCGGCGAGAAAGATGAAGGTCGGCGCGCAGAAATGCGTAATCCAGCGCGTGAGAAACAGTGCCGTATCGCCCACGTCGCGCGGATTGAAGCCGCCGGCGGAAAAGAAATCGCGGGTATGATCGAGCGCCATCACCACCATCACCAGGCCGCGCAAGAGATCGATGGAAGGAAGACGCGCGGGGGTGGCCGCAGGTTTGGCAACGGCGGTTTCATCGGCCGGCGATGCGGATCGCGGCAAGGTTTCGAAGGCGACGGTCATGGCAGGTCAATTCCAAACGTGAGCGGGCGCAACAGCGGCGCGCTTTGTGGCGCAGCACCGCGTCACACTCAAGACGGCGGGCCATGAAAAGATTTGCTCCAAGAGGCAAGCGAAACTTATGAGTTCGAGAACCGCGAATAAGCGTTAGCAATCAGCGCGCAAGCGGCGATGAGAATGCGTGGCGGCGGCGCCACATGCGCAGGCGTCATTCCTGCAATTCGTTATTGCCGCGCGCTCGATCCGAGCCAAATCGCCCTGTCGCCGATCGTCAACGCGGCCGCTCAGAACAGATGCGGCAGTTCGATACCGAATACGGTTCTGAAAACGAAAACGACGATGCCGTAGAGAAACAGCAGAACCGTTCCGGCAATGCCGACGGCGACGATGATGCCGACGATCAGGAAGATGCCAATTCCGGCGATGGCAGCGGCATTCCTGTCGGCCATGCCGCCACTATGCCGCCGTTCGCGCGGACCCGCCAGGGCGGACTTTGTTCGAAAACGCGGCGGCGGAGCGGCTTAAGTCCCCACCCCGTGCCCCTTCAGCGCGCCGGTGATCTCGTCGAGGATCGCCGGGTCGTCGATGGTCGCCGGCATGGTCCATTGGTCGCCGTCGGCGATCTTCTTGATGGTGCCGCGCAGGATCTTGCCGGAGCGCGTCTTCGGCAGCCGCGCCACGGTGATCGCGAGCTTGAACGCCGCCACCGGGCCGATCTTGTCGCGCACCAGCGCGACGATCTCCTTCTCGATCTCCTGCGGCGGGCGGTTGACGCCGGCCTTGAGCACGATGAAGCCGCAGGGCACCTCGCCTTTGAGCTCGTCCTTGATGCCGAGCACGGCGCATTCGGCGACGTCCGGATGGCCGGCCAGCACCTCCTCCATGCCGCCGGTCGAGAGCCGGTGGCCGGCGACGTTGATGATGTCGTCGGTGCGGCTCATCACGTAGATGTAGCCGTCCTCGTCCTTGTAGCCGGCGTCGGCCGTCTTGTAGTAGCCGGGGAATTCGTCGAGGTAGCTTTCCTTGAAGCGGTCGTCCTGCTGCCACAGCGTCGGGAAGTTGGCCGGCGGCAGCGGCAGCTTGACCACGATCGAGCCGATCTTGTTCGCCGGCACCGGATGGCAGGCCTCGTCGACGATGTCGATCTGGTAGCCCGGCATCGGCACGCAGGCCGAGCCGTATTTCACCGGCAGCGCGCCGAGGCCGAGCGGATTGCCGGCGATGCACCAGCCGGTCTCGGTCTGCCACCAGTGATCGATCACCGGCACTTTCAGATGCTCCTCGGCCCACTGGATGGTCGGCGGATCGGCGCGCTCGCCGGCGAGGAACAGCGCGCGGAATTTCGACAGGTCGTATTGCTTGAGCAGCTTGGCGTCCGGATCCTCCTTGCGGATGGCGCGGAACGCGGTCGGCGCGGTGAACAGCGAGACCACGCCGTGGTCGGCGCAGACGCGCCAGAACGCGCCGGCGTCGGGCGTGCCGACCGGCTTGCCCTCGTAGAGGATCGAGGTGCAGCCGTGGAACAGCGGCGCGTAGACGATGTAGGAGTGGCCGACCACCCAGCCGACGTCGGAGCCCGACCACCACACTTCGCCGGGATTGACGCCGTAGAGATATTGCATCGACCATTTCAGCGCGACCAGGTGGCCGCCATTGTCGCGCACCACGCCCTTCGGGATGCCGGTCGTGCCCGAGGTGTAGAGGATGTAGAGCGGATCGGTGGCGGCGACCGGCACGCAGTCGGACGTCTTGGCGTAGTTGACCGCGTGCTCCCAGACTTTGCGCCAGTCGTGGTCGCGGCCGGGCGTCAGCGGCGCCTCGCATTGCGGGCGCTGCAGGATCATGCAGGCCGCCGGCTTGTGCTGGGCGAGCTTGATCGCCTCGTCGAGCAGCGGCTTGTAGGGAATGACGCGCGCGCCCTCGATGCCGCAGCTCGCGGAGAGGATGACCTTCGGCTTGGCGTCGTCGATGCGGGTGGCGAGTTCCTTCGCCGCGAAGCCGCCGAACACCACCGAATGCACGGCGCCGATGCGCGCGCAGGCGAGCATGGCGAACACCGCCTCCGGCACCATCGGCATGTAGATGATGACGCGGTCGCCCTTTGTCGACGCCGAAGTCGCGCAGCATGGCGCCGAGCAATTGCACCTCGGACAGCATGCGGCCGTAGCTGAAGGTCTGCTTGGTGTTGGTGACCGGGGAATCGTAGATCAGCGCCGCCTGGTTGTTGCGGCCGTTGAGCACGTGACGATCGAGCGCGTTGTAGCAGGTGTTGACTGACGCCGCCGGTGAACCAGCGGCCGTAGATGCCGGCGTCCTTGTCGAACACTTTTTTCGGCGGCTCGATCCAGTCGATCGCTTGCGCGGCCTCGCCCCAGAAGCCTTGCGGATCGCGCTGCCAGCGCGCGTAGACGTCGTGGTAACGGCTCGAGCGGGCGTCCATTTTGCTGCCTCCCCTAGGCATTTTGGCCGCGATTGTGGAACGGCCGGCATTGCAAACAAGACTTGCGCAAACAAGGCTGGCGCGACCGGGCCGGGCATGGCTTTGATTTTGAGCAAGTCCGCGGCCCTGGCGCAATTGGTCGTACGAGCCGATCACCCGTGACCATCATCACCGACCCCCTGTTCTATGCGCTCGCCATCCCGGCCGTGGTGGCGCTCGGCCTGTCCAAAGGCGGCTTTGCCGGCGTCGGGCAGATGGCGACGCCGATGCTGGCGCTGGTCATGCCGCCGCTGGAGGCCGCCGCCATCCTGCTGCCGATCATGATGGCGCAGGACGCCGCCGCCGTATGGGTCTACCGTAAGGACTGGAACGGGGTTCTGCTGGCGACCACGCTGCCCGGCGCGCTCATCGGCGTCGGCGCCGCCTGGCTGCTGGCGGCGCATATTTCGGACGCCGCGGTGCGCGTCTTCATCGGCGTCACCACCATCGCCTTCGTGCTCTACTACTGGTTCGGCCCGCGCGTGACCCGCGCCGCCGCCGACCCGGCGGTCAGCGTCGGCATGCTGGCCGGCGCGATGTCCGGCTTCACCTCGACGCTCTGCCAGGCCGGCGGGCCGCCGATCCAGATGTACGCGCTGTCGCGCAAGATGGCGAAGATGAATTTCGTCGGCACCATCACCATTTCTTCGCCAGCGTGAACGCGCTCAAGGTGATCCCCTATTTCGCGCTCGGCCAGTTCTCCACCAAGGGGCTCGGCACCTCGCTGGTGCTGCTGCCGCTGGCGATGGCGACCAACATGCTCGGCTTCTGGGTGGTGCGCATCACGCCGCAGGAGCTGTTCTACAAGATCACCATGGTGCTGATGTTCGCGATCTCGATCGAACTGGTGCGCTCGGGCATGACCGATATCCTGCACGGCTGACTTCCCTCTGCCCGCTTGCGGGGAGAGGTGAAAAGCAGCGATTGATCGCCACCCTCTCTCTTCGCTACCCTTTCGCCAGGGAGAAACACCCAATGGCGAAAACGCCCTACGACACCGATCTCGACCGCAATCCGGCCAATTTCCAGCCGCTGACGCCGCTCGGCTTTCTCGAGCGCGCGGCCGCGCGTGTTCCCGGACCACACCGCGATCATCCACGGACCGCTGCGGCGCTCCTATGCCGAGTTCTACGCGCGCACGCGGCGGCTGGCCTCGGCGCTGGCGAAGCGCGGCATCAAGCGCGGCGACACCGTCTCGGTGATGCTCGCCAACACGCCGGCGATGCTGGAATGCCACTACGGCGTGCCGATGACCCAGGGCGTGCTCAACACGCTCAACACGCGGCTCGACGCGGCGATCATCGCCTTCTCGCTCGACCACGCCGAGGCCAAGGTCGTCATCATCGACCGCGAATTCTCCAAGGTGATGAAGGAGGCGCTGGCGCTCTGCAAGGCGAAGCCGCTGGTGATCGATTACGACGATCCGGAATATAGCGGCGCGGGCGAGCGGCTGGGCGCGATCGAATACGAGGACTTCGTCGCCGGCGGCGATCCCGATTTCGCCTGGTCGATGCCGGACGACGAATGGGACGCCATCACGCTCAACTACACCTCGGGCACCACCGGCGATCCGAAGGGCGTGGTCTATCACCACCGCGGCGCGCATCTGCTCGCCATGGGCAATGTCATCACCTGCCGAATGGCGCAAGCATCCGGTCTATCTGTGGACGCTGCCGATGTTCCACTGCAACGGCTGGTGCTTTCCCTGGACGATCTCGGTCGTCGCCGGCACGCATGTCTGCCTGCGCGCGGTGCGCGCGGCGGCGATGTATGACGCGATCGCCCAGCACAAGGTGACGCATCTGTGCGGCGCGCCGATCGTGATGGCGACGCTGCTCAACGCGACCGAAGCCGAGAAGAAGCCGCTGCCGCACGTGGTCGATTTCGTCACCGCCGCGGCGCCGCCGCCGGAGGCCGTGCTCGCCGCGATGAAGGACGCGGGCTTCAACGTCACGCATGTCTACGGCCTGACCGAATGCTACGGCCCGGCCGTGGTCAACGACTGGCACGACGACTGGGACGCGCTGCCGCTCGCCGAACAGGCGGCGAAGAAAGCGCGCCAGGGCGTGCGCTATCCGGTGCTGGAAGCGCTCGACGTGCGCGATCCCGACACGCTGGTGCCGGTTGCGCGCGACGGCGAGACGCTCGGCGAAGTGATGATGCGCGGCAACGTGGTGATGAAGGGCTATCTCAAGAACAAGGCCTCGACCGAAAAGGCCTTCGTCGGCGGCTGGTTCCACACCGGCGATCTCGGCGTGATGCATCCGGACGGCTATATCCAGCTCAAGGACCGCTCCAAGGACATCATCATTTCCGGCGGCGAGAATATCTCCTCGATCGAGGTGGAGGACGCGCTCTACAAGCATCCGGCGGTCGCCGCCGTCGCGGTGGTGGCCAAGCCCGACGACAAATGGGGCGAGACGCCCTGCGCCTTCGTCGAGCTGAAGCCGGGCGCGAGCGCGACCGCCGACGAGCTGCTGCAATGGTGCAGCAGCATCTGGCCGGCTACAAATGCCCGCGCTACGTGGTGTTCGCGGAGATTCCGAAGACCAGCACGGGCAAGATCCAGAAGTTCAAGCTGCGGGAGATGGCGAAGGCGGTGTGACAAGCGCCGACCAGAGAAAAGGAACACTCCATGTCCAATGGTGTCGAACGTCGGTCACAGATTGACACAGAGACAGTGCGAGCGTTGCTCCTGATAAATGGTGATGGCGCTATTGCGCTATTATCATTGCTCCCAGCGATGCTTGGAAAGAATGGATTTCAGGATTTTGTGCTCGCGATACTGACTGGAGTTTTGATTCTGATGTTCGGATTAATTTGCGCTGTCGTGCACAATCAGCTTCGTCGACAATGTTCTCTTCACTACGAACGCCACAATATGAGACCGCCAAAAGAACAAATATTCGGACTTAAGCTTTGGGAACCGACAATTTGCTGCGTCAGTATTTTCTTCATGTGGCTATCAATCCTTTCTTTTTTTGTTGCCGGTTCGTACGTTGCGGCTGTCGGGATAGCCATAGTCAAGAGCAGCAACTTCCCGGCCTCATGCTGAGGAGCGGCCGAAGGCCGCGTCTCGAACCATGGGGCCGCCCCATCCTTCGAGACGAGCGCTTCGCGCTCTCCTCAGGATGAGGGCGGATTGATATTTCGCCTGAGCGGCCCGAGCCACCCCGTGAGACCAGCACGGGAAAGATCCAGAAATTCAATTTGAGAGAGATGACGAAGGCGGTCTAGCCGGCCCGCGCCGCAACCGACGGCTCTGTTTACATACGCATACAATCTTTTGTAGAGTTGCCCTCGCCAGACAAGTTTGACGGGGAGGCTGCCGTGCGTACCCTCAAGGTTCTGTGTCTTGCGTTATTGTCGGCAATCCCGCTTGCCACCGCGTCGCTCGCGCAGACCGCCAATCCGACCGCGGGCGGCAACCTTGCGCTGCCGGTCAGCACCTTCGGCAACCGCGAATGGATGACCGTGCTGATCCTGGTGTTCGGCATCGTCATCATCCTCATCGAATATATGCTGCTGCGAAACCGGACCTCGGACAAGGTCGAGGATCTCGGCAAGTACCTCGTGATCACGGTGATCATCATCGGCACATTGGCGCTGATGGTCGGCAGCATCGACAACAACCAGACCGCGCCCGCGGTCGGTTTGTTCGGCACCATCGCCGGATATCTGCTCGGCCGATCCGAGAGGACGCACGGCGTTTCCCCACCGGCCGACGAACCCGAAGCGCCCGCCGTCAGGAACGGCGCGCAGCCGGCCGCCAGACGAGAGGACGCCGCCGATGGCCGAAAGGTCGCATAATTGGCGCCGCCTGCGCTGGCGGAGCGCGCTGCTTGCGGCGGCGATGTCGCTCGCTGCCGCCGGCGGCAGCGGCGCGGCCATCCCGACGCGCAGCAATGTCCAGATCGTCAATGTCGGTAACGCCGATCTGGTCTACGAGATTCGTCCCGCCGGCGGCGCCTGGGCGCCGCACAAGATCGACAAAGGCGGCTCGGCCTCGTTCGATTGCACCGACTGTTCCGGGTTCGAATTGCGGATATCGACCGGCGACAAGGCGGGCGCGGTCCACAGTCTGCAGTCCGGTTACACCTACCAGATCTTTTGGAACGCAAGCCAGAAGGCCTGGGACGTGGGTGTGGCGCAGCGGCGATAAGAACGAAGTCAGTTCCGCATGCCCACCTCAGCATGAGGGCCGCGAGCCGAGGCGCCTTCGCAGCGAGCCGAGCCACCCGGCGAACGCGTCGCGGAAGAAGGCGACGCGCTCCTCGCGCGCGGCGGGCTCGCAATCGAAGGTCGTCCACCATTCGACGAAGGCGCGGTCGCCTTCAACCACAGGCGTGACACGGATGGTGGCCTGGAAATTCTGCACCGGCAGCGGCGTGTCGCCGGCAAATTCGTAAGTTTGCACGCGCTCGACGTCGGACAGCGCCAGCAAGCGCTGCCGCCGCCGCATGTTCTTGTAGAGCACGTCGCGAATGGCGCCGACGGCGTCGCCGCTCTTGCCGTCCTCGATATGGCTATGCCCCGCGCCGTCGACCCAGACCGGATAATTGTTGAAATCGCGGATGACGCGCCACACCGCGTCGGCCGATTGCTCGAACACCGTGCTGTAGTAGCTCTTGGCCATGCCACGCTCCTTGTCGCGCATGACATGACAAATGGGCGGCCTCGCAGCCACCCGATTTCTGGCGCGAAAATCAAAGGGGCCCGCGCGGGGCCCCTCATCGTCATCGCTACTGATGATAGTTCAGCGATCGTCGCCCGGCCGGCCGTTCGGATTGAACAGGTGGTCCGTGCTGTACTTCTGCTCGAACGACTGCCCCTGGCCGAATTGGAGCGTGGTGTTGCCCTGGTGGATGACGGTCTTGCCGCTGCCGCTGCCCGAAAAACGCGCATCGGGATCGGTGTAGCGCGCCGTGCCGTCGGCGTTGGTATTGGCTTGGTTGTCGATGGTGAAGGCCTGCGCGGCGGGCGCGGCCAACACCGCCAGACCGAAAGCGGCGGCCAGCACGGCCAGGCGGTGACGCGACGGAGACGGCGGCAAATGTGTCATGGCGGCCTCAACCTTGTTCGAAGCGGCAAGGAAGGCAAAACAATATGGCCGCACGGCGGCGAAGGCAAATCCCCTGGCGGGCGAAGGGAACGGCACCATACGACGCGCGTTTTCGTGGGCGGCCCTTGAAACCTTCCTGTTCGTCGTCTTGGCCGGCTGCCGGGCGCGGGCAACCAAACTGGCGCAGGATTTGCATCCCAAAGGAGCGAACGGATTTGGACCGGAAGTATGCGGGTAAGCCGGGCGTGGGAGCACTGGGATACCAGCGGCGGTCGGTCACGATTCGTTAGCGGCTGCGCATCATACTGGTGGCGAACTATGCGCCGCCAATTGCGTCGTCGAACCGAGTGCCGGGGAAACTGAAGGAGAGACCCCTTGCCTACGAACTTGCCGCATCGGCCCCGCGCCGACGTAAAGCGCTCGCCACGGCGCGTCGTCTTCGACATCCTGTTCAACGGCGCCATGCTGGTGAGCGCGCTGATCCTCACGTTCATCGTGTTGGTGCGCGAACAACGATATGCCTACGGCCAGCAGGAAATCGCGAATCAAACGATGCAGCAACGCATGTTGGACGGCGCCGGCGAATACCGGATCATTCCACCTTCAGAGTGAGTTTGCGCACCAGGCCGCTCGAAACATAAAAGCGCCGCCTCCCGACGCTTGGCCGGGGGCGGCGCTTTCAGAACCGAGTTGACAACGATCGATCAGTGAACGCTGGCGGTGCCGTCGTGCCGTAACCGTTCGATCTCGTCCTTCACCTGCAATTTCTTACGCTTGAGTTCCACGATTCTCAGATCATCGACCGCGGGATGGGTAAGGCACTCATTGATTTCCTGTTCGAGCGCCTGATGCTTTTTTTCAAGTTCCGCTAGGTGCGATTGCATCGACATTCAATATGTCTCCTCAAACAGTGGCTCCAAGACCAGATAAGTGTAACGCAAATCGATCACAAGAGCGACGATATACCTGCCCTCGCCACCCGGCAATTCCGGCCAAAGTCTTTGATCGGTCGGTATTTTCCCTTAGCTTGAACGCCGCTGTGGAAAACGCGATAATTCGCGCGCTTGCCAGGCGGACGGCTAGGCGGGAAGCAAACCAGCGGTGGCGATGACGCGGGACGAAGAGCGTGAGTTGCGGGAGCAGTTGGCGCGTCTGCAGCAGGAACACCGCGATCTCGACGCCGCGATCGCTGCTTTGGCGATGTCGCCCGGCTCCGACGTAATCCAGGTGCAACGGCTGAAGAAGCGCAAGCTCATCTTGCGCGACAAGATCCGTTCCATCGAGGATCAGCTCACGCCAGATATCATTGCGTAGCTAATTACCACTCGATGGTCGTGGGCGGGCACGACAAAGGAGAGGCTATCGTCAGCGTCTCTCTCTCTTCCGCACGGTCTTGCGCGCGTACATGGCCTGGTCGGCCGCGTGGATCACCTGTTCGGGCACCGCTTCCGCCGAAAGCGGCACCACACCCGCACTGGCGCCGACCGAAACCAACGTCTCGCCATACGCCACGCTCACAGCTTCGATCAGCCGTTCCAGCTCGCGCGCTTTGGCCTCCGCATGCGGGGCCGCCAGATTCCACAACAGCACGCAGAATTCGTCGCCGCCCAGCCGCGCCACTACGTCGGAGGCGCGCACATGGCCGATGAGCTTGTGTGCGACCGCCTTGAGCACCGCGTCGCCGGCGGCATGGCCGTGGTGGTCGTTGACCGCCTTGAAGCCGTCGAGATCGATAAACAGCAGCACCGCCTCGCCTTTGTAGCGCTGCAGGTGGGCGATCGAACGCTTGAGTTCGCGCATGAAGCCGCGCCGGTTGCGGACGTCGAGCAGCGGATCGGTATCGGCGCGCGCTTCGAGTTCGCTGATTTTGAGTTCCGCCCGTGCAATCTCAGCCTTCAGACGCTCGATTTCGGCGAGCAGCAGGGCCGGCGGCATGGGCGCGGGGTCGCCGGCTTTCGGCTCAGCGAGCTTGCTTGCAGCCACGTCCGCTTGAGCGATGCTGTTCGCCGGCGCCATGCTCCTCCGATCAGAGCGGAATCGTGTTGACCGTCCGGTCCTCGATGCCGCCACGCACAAGAGCGTAGAGACGCGGATTGCGGGCGGAGAGGATCTGCAAGGCGGCGAGTACCGCATTGGCGGGTTCGAGCACCGTCATGACCGGAACCGCGCTCGGCGCCCGCAACGACGACCAGACATCGTCGGGAAATTCCTTGGCGCTGGCCGGCACGGTGATGACGGGCACCGTCGACATCGCCGACAGCACGGGACCGGCGCCGTTCGAGCGCCCAATATTGGCGATCACCACGGTGTCCGGCACTTCCTGAATCAGGCGGTGGAAAGCGCCGGCGGCGGCGACCGGCTCCTTGTGCACGGAGCAGGTCACCACGGTCATCATCTCTTTCAGCTCGCCGAGCGCGTCCGAGAAGGCCTCGGTCTTGTCCTTGTCCGAGCCGCGCCAGAGGATGATGCGCTGGCGGGGCACGCGGAAATGGCCGGTGATCTCCGCAACGCGCCGGTATTTGGCGGCCACGTCGTCGAGCGCGCCGCCGTCGCGGTAGACTTGCTTGTCGATGTAGGAGCCGCTCTCGATCACGCGCCACGAATCGTTGTCGACGACGTCGGCAAGCAGCAGATGGCCTTTGGCGTCGAATCCGAACTCGACCTTGAGATCGACCAGCGTTCCGCCTTCAAGCTGCCAGGCCTTCTCGAGCGCGAGGAAAGCGTGGCGGGCGATGCGCCGCATTTCGGGAAAGAATTTCGCCTCGTCCTTGCGGCTGAAAACCTCCGACGTCGGCAACACGAGAAACGGCTCCTGCCCCAGCAGCGGCTTCGCCGGATTGAACAGCCGCATCTCCGCGTCGCCGTCGGCGTATTGCAGCAGCGGATCGTCGCTGACCAGCGGCTTGCCCTTCCAGTTCTTGTCCTTGGTCTTGAGGTAGAACTCGACCAGCGAATGCGGAAACAGCTGCCCCTTCGCGAGGTGCGGATTGCGCTTCAAATAAGAGCCGTGCGCTTCGCGGCGGACCACCACTTCGTAGGGCAGCATCACGCAATTGGGCGCGACGAAAGAGGTTGCGCTGTCCTGTTCGACAAAGGCGATCGGCAGGCCGCAGGCTTTCAGCAAGCGAAACACATTGGACGTGGTCGCGGTGGCGACCCGGCCCTTTTCGGGGATGATGTCGTGTTTGGCGCCGTCGCCGGCCGTGATGTCGTCCTTGGCGATCACGCTCACCAGGTCCGGCTTGCCCTTGATCTGATAGATTTTCTTGGTCTTGCCCTCGTTGACGAGAGCGCCGAGCGGTTGATTGGTGGACGTCTGGATATTCACGGCCGGCTCCGAATCCACTTTAGGTTTACTGGAAACGGCAAGCTTTACACCAAAGTGGGGGATGTGAAGAGGACATTTTGCGGCTGTGGGCTATTTTCCACGGCCCGACGGCATCGCCCGGGCGGCCGCGCTAGCGCAGCACCGGCGCGGTGGTATCGCGGTTGTAGTAGATCGTCGCCAGCAACAGCGTGTCGAAATAGCTCCAGCCGACGAACGGCACAAAGCGCACAACCAGCGATTTATAGAGGGTGCGCGTGGATTCCTTGCCGAGATTCTCCTCGATCGCCGCGATGTTGCCCGGCAGCACCATCGCCCGCATCACGCGCTCGAGTTCCAGCGCGGCGAGGCCGAAGCGCTGCTCCTTCACCGCGCCGGCGGCGTCCTTCAGGGCAGCCCCCAGGATGCTGTCGTCCTTGAGCTGCTCGAACAGGGCGACGCGACGCGTGAGGCCCACGGCATCCAGCACGATGGTCAGCAGCACGTCCTCGGCCCGGTCGCCGACCAGCGGCTCGATTTGCGGTAAGGGCTGCTTGATCGCGGCCTCGACCTCGTCCGCGGTCGGCGCCAGGCGGATCACCAGCGGCTGCATGGTGAGCGCCAGGTCGAGTTCCGCCGTCGGCACCACCAACAGCCAATCATCCTCGCTGACCCGCGTATTGAAGATCGCGGCAAGATCGCGCGCGAGCCCGACTTGCTCGGCGCGGCACCGCCGCACCGCGGCGGCGGCGTGCCCGGGGCCGTCGGCGACCGTGAGGCGCAAGAGGTTGTCGGCGCGGCGGGCGAGCCTGCCGGCATCGCGCCGGGCATCCTGGGCCGCCTGGCTGATCGAGGTCGCGGTGAACCGCTGCGCCGCCGCCCGCCCGGAGGTAAAGGCCGATACGGTCAGCGCCGCGGCCAGGGTAAGCAGGTCCCGCCGCCGCGTCCCCGGCCCGTCCCCGCTGTGCGACGCAACCATCGATGCCCCTTTGCGAAAATCGGGCGGCCGGACCGCATCAACGGCCCGCCGGACGTGCAATTGTGGACTCTTAACCCCATATCTGCTAGAGCCGCGCGACTCAGAAAGCCCGCATTGCGCGGGCTTTCGACCTTTAAGCCGGCCCCGAAACAACGAAGGAGCACGCGTGCAAGTTCTCGTTCGCGACAACAATGTCGACCAGGCCCTCAAGGCGCTCAAGAAGAAGATGCAGCGCGAGGGCATTTTCCGCGAAATGAAGCTTCGCGGCCATTACGAAAAACCCTCCGAAAAGAAAGCGCGGGAAAAGGCGGAAGCGATCCGCCGCGCCCGCAAGCTGGCGCGCAAGAAGATGCAGCGCGAAGGCCTGCTGCCGATGAAGCCCCGTGTGGTGCCCGGCGCGGCTGGTGGACCCGGTGGTCCCGGTGGCGGCCGCGGCGGCCGTGGCGGCGCACCCCGTTTCGGCGGCGGCGGCGCGGGCTTCTAACCGACCTCGATTCGAATCTGACGTGGCGCGGGCCTGCAAACGCCCGCGCTATTGCTTTTCAGACGGCCTTTTCAGATAGGCTAATGCCGAACGATTGCCGCATTCGAGCGCGACGAAACCGCCGATGAGTACCGGGCACACCAGCGACTGTCGCAAGGCCTTCGCCATGCTGCTCGCGCTCACGCTCGCCGCCTGCTCGACCGCCGTCCTGAACGGCGCCGACACCGGCGCGCCGGAGAGCGAGGACGCGCTCTACGCCACCTCGCCCGCCAATATCGCCTCGCTCACCGACGTGGTGCAGCGCAATCCGGGCGATCCGCAGGCGTACAACATGCGCGGCGCGGTGCTCGGCCAGGCCGGCCGCTATGACGAGGCGCTGGCCGATTTCAACAAGGCGATCGGCATCGACGCCCATTACGCGCAGGCTTACGCCAATCGCGGGCTGGTCTATCGCGAGACCGGCAAATACGACCTGGCGCTCGGCGATTACAACAAGGCAATCAGCGTCGATCCGAATTACGCGATCGCCTATCTCGGCCGCGGTATGGTCTACCGCGTGCAGAAAAAGCCAGTGCTGGCGCTCAACGACTTCAACAAGGCGATCGCCATCCGCCCGGACAACGCGCAGGCCTATTACAACCGCGGCCTGCTCTATCAGAGCCAGCAGCAGCACGGCTTCGCCATCGACGATTTCTCGACCGCCATCGGGCTCTCGGCGCAGCAGGCGCAGCCCTATATCGCGCGCGGCTTGAGTTACCTCGCGGTGAACAACGTCAAGAACGCGGCGAGCGATCTCGACGACGCGGTCAACATCGATCCGCAGAACGTGCAGGCCTGGACCAGCCGCGGGCTCGCCTATGAGCGGCTCGGCGACAAGGAGAAGGCGGCCGGCTCCTATGCGCGGGCGATGAATATCGACCAGAGCTACCAGCCGGCGCGGCAGGGCTTCGACCGCGTCGGCGGCAAGTTCGGACAGGCCTATCAGGCGTTTTAGCCGCGCCACGTTCTATGCGGGTCGCCGCGGGGATCTAGGCGTCAAAGGCAGCAGCCAGGCGCGAAGGACCTCGCGCTTGGCTGGAGTGCAAATGCCGCTATCTTCGGCCAACCGAGAATGGGCACTCGGCCGCGGCTATCTGCTCATGGACATGGATGACGGTAGCCGTCGTAGCCGAGATAAGTGCCGCTACCCGGATCATAAGACTTAAACCGCTGCATGCAGTAGCCCACCGCATTACCACCGTAGTAGCCAGGGCCGTAGTAGTAGCCAGGGCCGTAATAGGGGCCGGGGCCGTAACGGTAGTAAGGGTCCGCGGCGTAATAGGGAGCGGCGAGTAGACCGCCCAAGATGGCTCCGCCGACAATCGCTGCACCAACGCCGGCACCTCCTCGGCCGCGCCAACCTCGGCCGCGCCACCGCACCGTCTCGATATTCGTTGGGACGGCGTAGGCAGCGTTCTTGATCGCGAGACCATCGGCCACCGGCATTGCCGACGCATTATTCGCAATCGGCACCATGCTGATTGCAAACAAGGCCGCCGCAGCTAAAGCAACTCGATTTGTCATGGCATCTTCTCCATGGGCTTGGGGTGCGCTGAATTGTTTAAAAATAAGGCACATTTCTTGGCGGCGCGCGTTGACCTGCATCAACGTTCGCAAACGTATTTAGCTTTTAAGTTACATTGCGGAATGAAGGTTCTGTTGGCAGCTGATTGCGAGGACGCCGTCAGTTGATGCGATTGAATTTGCGTGTATCGGCACGCGCAGCAAGAAGGCCATCAGCGGCGCAAAACGCGTTCGATGGCATCGCGCAAATCCTCAGGTTCAAATGGCTTACGGAGCAACGGAATCGACGCATAGCGCTCGCCACGCATTTTTTCGTAACCACTTATGAACAAGAATGGAATCTCTCGCTCGATTAATTTGTCGGCCACGGCGGTCGCTACTTGTCCTGAGATATTGATATCTACGACCGCAACGTCAATTTTTTCTGTAGCTGCGAGAAGTATAGCTGCTTGCATATTTTCTATTGGTCCAACGACTGAATATCCAAAGTCGCCGAGGAAATCCTCCATCATAATTCCGACGAGGGCTTCGTCCTCGACCACCAGCACTCTTATGTTTTTAGCCGATTGCATCGTGCGCCCCCGCCCGGAAGAATAAATGTCCGGGGTGTCAGTGGATGAAATGATAGATGCCGTTCAGCCCAATAAGCCCAATGACGATAAGGTAGAAGGCGACGACGTAGTTCAACAATCTCGGCATAATCAGAATCAGGATGCCCGCGATGAGGGCAATGATCGGTGATAAGTGTGCGGCAGTGATAACCATGATGATCTCCTTATGGTTGAATGACAGAGGTTGCCAGACATCTTCCAGATAGATTTGATTTTACCACACTATTTGCCGCGAAGCGTATCCTTGATGCCGCCGATCGCGTTCTGAATCTTTCCGGCAACCTTTTCGCTTTTGCCTTCAGCTTCGAGTTTGGCGTCGCCAGTGACCTTGCCGATGACTTCCTTCACGGCACCTTTGGCCTGCTGTGCCGATCCCTTGATGCGGTCTTTATCCATGTGAATCCGCCTTTCGATGAGAGCTCGGAGATGAGAACTCGGATATGGGAAATCTCATTCGGCGTAACCATCATATAGTTGATAACCGGAGCGCTATTTGCTTTTTCCTCGTTCGCCGAGCAGCCGATCGAACTCCGTCTTGGAAACGCCGTAACACTCGCAGGAACGGTGCAACAAGGCACGACGATCGATGATCGTTACGTTGCCACGTTTGTAGCGGATGAGGCCGGCCCGTTGCAGGGCGCCCGCCGCAGCCGTCACGCCGGTGCGCTGCACCCCCAGCATCATGGCCAGGAATTCCTGCGTGAGCAGAAACTCATCCGAGTGCATCCGGTCCTGCGTCATCAGCAGCCAGCGGCAACACCGCTGCTGCAGGGAATGAAAGTGATTGCACGCGGCGGACTGTGCGACTTGGTTGAAGAAGGCGTGACCATACCGAAGCATTACCGCCTGCATCGAGGCGCTTCGCGCCAGTTCCTTTTTGAACAGCATCGCCTTCATTCTCAGGCCGGTGCCGGGAACCTGGACGTAAACGGCTGTTGGCGCCCTGTCGTCGCCCAATACGATGGGTAGACCCACCACGCCTTCGTTGCCGATCGTTCCGACCTCGGCTGCCTCGCCGTTCCTCATGGTATTCACCAGGGAGCCGACGCCAGTTTCGATGAAATAGACAAATTCGATAGGCTTATTCGCACGATAGAGAGACTGCCTGTACTCCAGCGGAATACGTTGAAGATGCGGGCGGAGCCGCCTGTAATCCCTAGACGGCAGCAAACCGAGCAATCGGTTGGCATGCAGGTCCGGCGCCTTGCGACCGGCCACCACCGTGCTGCTTCTTTTGGTCACGCTCATACGGCTCGACTTGGCGTGTGTTGCACGCGCCTGGCCTTGGCCAGCGATTTTTCCGATTTTTTTCGCTAGGTCTCGCCGATGGAGGCCAGCGGCCAATCGGCTGCGAACGCTGCGCCTGTTCGACTTGGGAGGCAAGGCTAATGTCTCATATCGGACACTCGAGTAGAAGCTAACCTCTGCCGCAGCGGCATGACAGGCATGACAGGGATGCTGCCCTATCAAAATGTCTGGCATCAGACATATCGCTCAACTCCGTCCGTACAAAGGCGCAGCGTGCGCTAGCGGTTCGGTCGCGATGCCAAAGGACCGCTGGTACGCTTGAGCCGGCCCCTTGCCCCCAACCCCTGAGGCAGCCGCTCTCTAGCGCTTGGTTCTTCCAACGGTCGTGCGATCCGACCGTTTCTTCTCCCTGCGCAGGAAGTATTCGGTAGTGGCCTGTGCAGGGTGAATGTCCGGTATCGGACATAATTGATCTGGGTCAATGCGATTTGGCCGTAACCTTCGTAGCAATTTTTAAAACTTACGGGTGTCAAGGCAACGAATTCCGGGCCACGTAGGGAAGGCTCGCGACATGACCATTGAACATTTGCCGCACAGCACCGACGCGCCTCCGATCGTCACGTTTGAGGGCCCAGAACGCCGCACGGTCGCGAGCTATAAGCGCAGGCTCACAGCATATCGGCAAACGGAAACGCGGCTGCGAGCGGCGCTCGCCCGAGACGACGCTCTGCTTCATCAAAAGGACGAGTTGATTCAAAATCAGGCGCTCTTGAGCAAGGAGTCCGATCATCGATTGCTGAACGACCTGCAAGTAATCGTAAGCGTGCTTTCGCTGCAAAGCCGGGCGTCGTCGAATGCCGAGGTCGCTTCGCAATTGGCTGCCGCGGCCGACCGCATAGCCACGATCGCGCGAATGCATCGACGTCTCCATTATTGCCACGGCGTACAAAGCGTCGCGTTCAAGAAATTCCTCGATGATCTTTGTCGCGACTTCTCCACGATGTTGTCCTCGGACCAACGCCCGGAGCGGATCATCGTCGTCGAGGGCATTGAAATCAACCTTCCGTCCGTCACCGCCATTCCGCTCGGCTTCATCGTCAACGAGTTGGTCACGAACGCGGCCAAGTACGGCAAAGGCCGGATCACCATCAGGTTGGAACGGAATCCCGCAAAGGGCTACGCGCTCTCGGTCTGCAATGACGGCCCGAGTTTGCCGAAAGGATTTGATCCAGCCGCCGGCAAGGGAATGGGAATGAGGATTATTCGATCGTTTGTCGAACGAATCGGCGGCGCGTTGCGGATCGGTCGAGGCGATAACAACCAAGGCACGCGATTTACGGTGCAGTTCTCCTGAGCGCTCCTAAATCGCGGCCCATCGAGTTCGAATATCAGTTTCGCGATGCTTTAGAGAATCATCTGAGGAATGTCGATTGAGCTACGGTGAGTCGAAACAACGAGGGTTTGCCATGACCAACAAAATCAATTTGACGCGTATCAGCCTTATCGGCGCGGGCCTGCTCGCCGCGACCATTATGTTTGCGCCTTGCACGCCGAGTGCTGCACAAGGGGGGGCTGCGATCACTAACGAGTTTTCCGCGCAGCAACAGCAAGACAAAGACAAGAAAAAAGCTGCCCCGGCCGCTCGCAAGGCACCACGCACGGTCACGCAACCGAAAGCGACATCGCACGCAGTCAGGCAGCCGAAAGCCACTTTGCGTACAGTCAGGCAACCGAAAACCATATCGCGCACGGTCACGCAGCCAAAGGCAACATTGCGCGTGGTGAGGCACCCGAAAGCGACATCGCGCACAGTCAGGCAGCCGAAAGCCACTTTGCGTACACTCAAGCAACCGAAAGGCGCTTCGAAAGTGGTTAGCCCGGCTGGCGTTGGTAGCAAGGTGGTATCACCCGCCATCACCCCGCGCGTTGTCACGCCAAGCGGCACGAAAACCGTTACCGCGTCGCGCTTGCGCGGGGTCCCGGAGCGCGGCCTCCGCCGCACGATCATTGGTGGCCATAACTACTCGGCGTGGCGCAGCGGACACCGCGTCCGTCACGGCAGCGGCTGGCGGACATTCGTCGCGCTCAGCGCCTTGAGCGCCATCGTAGTCGGCTCGAATGAATACTATCCCTACGCCTATATTTCGGCGCCCGAAAACTATTGCGAAGGGCTGACGGAAGACGGCTGCGAGCTGATGTGGCAGGAGGTGGAAACGATTGAGGGAGACGTTGTCGATCAGTGCGTGGCTTATTGCCCGTGGCAGTAAGCGCCGCTGGCGAGCGTCGTGATTGCAGGCTTCGGTCCCTCAGCGTTACGGCAAGACGCTGAAGGACGCTTCTAGGAGTTGAGCTATCGAAGTGCCAAAATTGATGGGTGACCTTAAAGCCGCGAGTATCATCGGCCGGGCGCCGTTACCATACCAACACAGGGGGTTGCTATGCTTTCGCTCTTAATCGGAATTCTGATTATTTGCGTCGTCGGCGCAATCTGTTTTTGGGTCATCGAAAAGTTCGTCAATGATGGTCGTTTGGCAAATCTTCTAAAAATACTCGTGGTGCTGGTCTGCTTGGGGGCAATCCTTCAGCGGGTGTTGCCGCTGGCGGGAATTAATTGGTTTTAGCTGCGGCTCACGGCGATGCCAGCGATCTCGATCATCAGCATCTTCCGCCAAGGCTCGATTTCTGCCATTGGCACGAGGCGAAAGTGAGGACGAGCGACGCGTATTTCCGGTGCGGTGGAGCGGCTGATGTCGCGCGAACACAGCTGGATCATGACCTCGCTGCTCAATCTATTCAGTCTTGCAATAGCGCGACGGAGAATTGCCGCAAGCAAGAACCCAAACTGGAAGCGATTGCATATGATTGATTTATCTCAATGCGTGCGCATGCCAATCGGGAAAGCTGCGTCGTTTTATCAATGCCTTCAGGAGGCTTGTCATGTCGTCAAAGCATAACCTTGCTTCGCGTCTGCTCGCCGTGTTTGCGCTCGCGACCCTGAGTCTTGCGACCGTTGCCGAAGCACAGCCGTACGGTTCAGGTCGGGGCGGCCCGGGCTACATGATGGGTCCAGGCATGATGGACCGGCAATTGTTCGGGCGCATGTGCAACCCTCGTATGGCCGGTTTTGCCGAATGGCGACTCGATCGTATGGAACAAGTGATCAAGCCGTCTGAGGCGCAGCGTGCCAAGTTCGATGAATTCAAGGCAGCCTCCCAAAAGGCGGCCGAAACAATGCGAACGGCTTGTGCCGCTGATGTTCCGACGACGATGGTCGGTCGAATGGAAGCCATGGAGAAACGTCTCGAAGCCATGCTGGGAGCGGTGAAGACGGTTCGGCCTGCGTTTGAGGCATTCTACGCGACGCTCAGCGACGAGCAGAAAGCCAGTCTCAACGTCAGTTCGGGCCCCAGATGGTTCTGGCGTTGGCGCGGCCACTGGTAACGTTCAATGATTGCGATCGAATGTCAGGACTGCCAGCGCCTGAGCGCCCAGGACCAGTGTATCGACCCTCATATCAAGGAGGTTGCACCAATGTCTGGCCTTCGGCTCCTTCTAACGGCGATTGCTGTTTCGGCGATCATGAGTTCCAGCGCCGCCATTGCGCAAACATCGCCGCAGCCCACCACGGCGACGCAGGTCGAGAAGTGGACAACAAAGCAATGGGAGGCGGCGAAGAAGGAGTGGAGCAAGGACAAGAAAAAATGGGCCGATTGCCGGAAGCAGTCGAGAGATCAGAAGCTTGAAGGTCGGAAGAGCTGGTCGTTTCTTTACAAATGTATGACGAGTTAAAGGTGGGTTGATCTGAGGAAGCGTTTCCGGAACCTAAACGGGGCACCAGACCATAAATCGTAACCTTCTCTACCTCGTCATCGGCGTGCTCGCCATCGTCACCGCGGTGATTGGCTATCAGCTCTACCAGGAGCGGCAGAAGACCACCGGCGTCGAGATCAGCATCGGCAAAAGCGGAATTGCCATCGAGAAAAAGTAGTTCGGTACTTCGCGGGCGCGTGCCGTGACAGAACGGCACCTAAGACGATCCACCGCTTCGCGCTTTGAGTTACGAAGAGGCCAATGTTCAGTTAGACCCTGCCAAAGGAGTAACGGCCATGTCGCTCGGACTCATTCTTGTCATCATCCTCGTCATCTTCCTGCTTGGCGGCTTCAGTGGCCGCTTCGGCGGTTACGGCTACGGATTCGGTCACGGCGGCGTCGGCGTCATCGGCATCATCCTGATCGTGCTCGTTGTGCTGCTTCTGATGGGACGGCTCTGATCTGACCGGCGGAGCATCGGATGAGCCGTCTTCGCCTGCATCCGGAGCGCCACTTCGTCGACCGCGTCGGTTGGCTGCGCGCAGCGGTGCTCGGGGCCAACGACGGCATCATCTCGACCGCAAGTTTGATCGTCGGCGTGGCCGCAGCCGCCGCGAACCAGAACGCCGTATTGATCGCGGGCGTCGCCGGCCTGGTGGCGGGCGCCATGTCGATGGCCGCCGGCGAATATGTGTCGGTCAGCTCGCAATCCGACACCGAGCGGGCGGATCTTGCGCGCGAACGCAAGGAGCTCAGCGAAAACCCGGCATTTGAACTTGATGAGCTGGCGGAAATCTACGTCCAACGCGGCGTCGAGCAGGCGCTGGCGCGGCAGGTTGCCGAGCAGCTGATGGCGAAAGATGCCTTGACCGCGCACGCGCGCGATGAGCTTGGCATTTCGGAAATCACCACCGCGCGTCCGATACAGGCAGCACTGACATCGGCCGCAACGTTTTCTACCGGCGCCGCCATGCCCTTGCTGATGGTGGTCGTGTCACCCGCCAATTTGCTCGTTCCGATCGTGTCCGCGGCATCTTTGGGATTCCTTGCGCTTCTAGGTGCGATCGGGGGGCGCGCAGGCGGCGCAAACGTTCTGCGCGCCACGGTCCGGGTGACATTCTGGGGCGCCTTGGCGATGGCTCTCACCGCCGGAATCGGGAAGTTGTTCGGCACGGTTGTCTGACGACTGGCTCGGTCGTCCCGCCAACGGCGCGCGCCTTCACAATTATCTGTCCGCGACCGGTCGGGTTTCAGGAACCCATGTGACGTTGAGACAGACCGGCGTTAGACCTGAAATGCCGAGGGCGCGCGCAGCCGCCTGCGATACATCGATGATTCTTCCGCTGATGAACGGACCGCGATCGGTGATCCGCACCACTGCGGAGCGCCCGTTTTTCTGATTATCGACGTGGACCAGCGTCCCGAATGGCAGCGTCCTATGCGCAGCGGTAAGATCCTCGGCAAGGGTATCTTCTCCGCTCGCTGTCTGTTCGCTCACGGATGAATAGACCGACGCAAGACCGCACTCGTCCGACTTTCGATCGGCCGCGTTCATCGGTCCCAATAAAACAGGCAGTAGCACGGCCGCGAGTAAAAGCGATCTTTGTTCGAACTTCGTTATAATCATGCAGTGCCATTATAAGACTGCAGCACGACCACCGGAGCGCCGGGCGGAACGCGATTGTAAAGATCGATGATGTCTTGATTGAACATGCGAATGCAGCCGCTTGAGACTGCACTGCCTACGGTCGATGGTTCGTTGGTGCCGTGTATTCGAAAATAACTGTCGCGGTCGCCGACATAAAGATAGAGCGCCCGCGCACCGAGCGGGTTTTCAAGACCGCCGGGCATGCCTCCCGCATAAGCGGCATAGCGCGGGATCTTCTTGATCATGTCTGCGGTTGGGATCCATCTTGGCCACTCCGCCTTCCGCCCAACGACGGCAGAACCGCGGAAATTGACAGCTTCCTCCCGTCCCACGCCCACTGCATATCGCAACGCCCGGCCGCCGCGTTGAACGAGATACAGGCGCCGCTCGGTGACATTCACGACGATCGTTCCCGGCGGATACCGTGCAGGAAATGTCACCTCTCGGCGGAGCAAGTCGCGATCCACTTGGTCGAGATCAAGCGCCGGTATGTCGTGCACTCCGTCCGCGACTGGCCCGTAGATCGACGAATATGGATCGATGGCCTGCTGATCACCTGACAACGGACCTTGCGACGCTGTCATGCAGCCGGAGAGCAGGAGGCATATGCCGCCACAAACGGTACGGCGGCTGAGGCCGTCACTGGCTACTCTGGAAATATTCATCGTCTGACAACGGATTTTAGATATCCCGTCGCCTCAACAGTCTATTCAATAGTCCGGAATCAATCGGACGTGCATTGACCTAGCGCAATTGTCGTCTCAATTTCGATGAATGCGGGCACGGTCATTCGACGCCGATCCGGATCGCTGCGTCGCGACAGGTCCAATTTTATTTGGTTGGCGACAAGGAAAGGCCGCCGGGTCTAAACCGCGGGCGATGAACATCGACCAGCGCTACCAGCCGGCGTGCGACGGCTTCAACCGCATCGGCGGACGATTCGGCCAAGCTTATCAAGCATTTTAGGCCCGACGCGGTCCCATGCTTATCGTCCAGCCCCGGATGAGTTGGCTGCATTCTGCGATCACTCTGTATATTCGAATTATACCTCTGTATACTTTCGGCGGCCTGGAGTTTGCATGAGCACCACAGTGGCAATCCCCGATGTAATCGGCGGCCAAGTCCTGGCCGCAAAGACGTCGGCGGTCGACGCGCAGGGTTATTGGCGGCGCATTCCGATCGACGGTCTCGCATTTCGTCCGACTCGTCCGGTACCGCATGATGATGGGCACGTGACCGAAGTCGCCCGCGCAAGTTGGGACGAACTGGCCAGTCCAATCGTACAAGTTCACACCACCACAACCCTGCCGGATCGCATTCGGGCGTGGGGCCTGCATCAACGCAGCACCGACCGGCTGTTTGTCGTGACCGGACTGGTCAAAATCGTGGTCTACGACGGCAGGAACAATTCAGCGACCAAGGGAGCCGTCAACGAACTCATCGTCAGCGAGAAAAATCCCGGCCTGCTGATCATCCCGCCAAACCTTTATCACGGCTGGCGCAATATCGGGACGAGCGAGGCCGTGATCATCAACATGCCGAGCGCCCAGTACGACTACGATGCGCCGGACGCTTTGGATCTGCCGTGGGATTCGGAAGAAGCCGCCAGCATCATTCCCTACCGCTTTCGATAATTTCCGCGCATGCGCAAACGCGAGGCCGGCGCCCCGAAGGTCAGCATTATCATCGCGACCTATAACTGGAGTGCGGCGCTTGATTGCGCTTTGCGAGCCGTCCGGCGGCAGACCTTGACCGATTTCGAGGTGCTCGTCGTCGGCGACGGATGCACCGACGATTCAGCCGCGGTCGTCGAAGCATTCGCCGACTCCCGCTTCTTCTGGCACAATCTTTCAAAGAACCATGGTAACCAATGGGCGCCAAATAATTTCGGTCTCGATATCGCGCGCGGCGAATGGATCGCCTATTGCGGCCACGATGATATTTGGCACCCGGATCACCTCGCGACCCTGGTCGATGCCGCCGAGGCGGAGCAGGCCGTTGCGAGCGCCGCGACGATGATCATGTATGGCCCACCGGGGTCGGGCGTTATCCACGTCGCTGGCCTTTCATCAACGCGCTTTCTGCCAGAGACGGCCTTCATGCCGCCTTCAGGTCTCCTGCATCGCCGTGATGTGGTCGAGACGATCGGTCGCTGGACCGATCCGGATGCCACTGCTTTGCCAAACGATTGCGAGTTTCAGTTGCGCCTTGCCCGTCGCTCTCCCATCGTGGCAACCAACCAGCTGACGGTCTTCAAATTCAACGCGGCCGTCCGGCGCGACAGCTACATCACCAAACGCGTCGACGAGCAGCAAGCCATGCTGGCCAAGATAGAGCGCGGCGGTGAAATTCGCCTCGCGGAGACAATCGCCGCCCTGCAGGCATTTGCGCGGGGACAATTGCGGGCCCTCGAAATGCCCGACATAAGCGGCGTTGCGCCAGGCGCGATTGCCCGCATCAACCGCCGCGCCAAAGGTACCGAAGCGCGATTTCATCCATCAGAGCTCGTGCGCCCGGATGAAGTCCGGCGCTTTGGCGCCGAAATATTGAGCGGCGCTTACGAGTGGCATGAACCTGAAACGCATCCGACGCTTGGCAGCTATCGCTGGAGCGGCCCCGCGACGCGTAGCGTTGCTGACATTCCCGTGATCCTCGACCGCCGCGTCTCGATCTTGGTGGTGCTCGCCAATGCGATTACGCCTGAAATTCTCCGCACGCTTTCAATCAGCATCAATGGTCACCCGACCGAGTTTGCGATCGAGCATCGAACGACTGGCGAGATCGATCTGTGGATGAATGCCGAGCCCGGTACTGCCGGCCCGCTGGCGATCGCTTTTGAAGTCGATCGGACGCTGCGACCGTGCGATCTGGTCAAAAGCGCAGACCGCCGCTCGCTTGGAATTGCGGTGGCCAGGATCGAGATCGCTCCTGCGCGCCGCTTTAGCCCGCGGCTTTGGGTGTGGCGCGTCCGACGATCAATCAAAAGCGTCGGGCCGCTTAAAAAACTGGTGACGTCGGCCCGTCAATTCCTCAGGCGCTAGCCGGCGCGCACGCGCATGGCGAAATCCTGCGTTTCAGGCCGTCCCAAATACGAAACGCGTCCCCACCGCCGAATGGATCACCTTGTCGCCGAGCGCCGCGCGCGCGAGGTCGTAGAAGCGGTCGCCGGTGCAGTGGCCGACCATCAGAAAATCCGGATCGATGTCGCGGAATTCGGCGATGGTCTTTTCGATGTAGTCGTCGCCGAGCGGCGGCACGACGTGGAAGCCGCCGATCACGGCGTGCACCTTGTCGATGCCGGAGGCGGCGATCGCCTGGCGCACCGTGTTGATCACGCCGCGGTGGCTGCACGAGGTGAGCACAACCAGGCCTTTGCCCTTGACCATGTAGACGGTGGCGAGTTCGTGCTCGAAATCGTCGGGGATGTATTTGCCGACGTTCTTCTCGGCCGGCATCTTTTCCGGGAAGCAGCCGAAGCCGTCGAAGATGCCGACGATCTCGTCGGTCGCCCGCAGCGGCGTCTCGAACGAAATCTGCCCGATGCGGCCGGTGGTGAAGGCGTGATCGGCGACGATCGCCGGCTCGGCCGCCATCATCAGCGTGAGATCGGCATCGAGGATCGCCTTGCGGTCGAGCGCGCCGAAATTGCCGCCCGGATTGCGGCGCAGGCAGAACGTATCCTCGCCGCCGACGTAGAACGGCATTTTGCCCTTCAGCTTGCCCTTGGTGGCGTTGAGGAAGCCGACCATGCCGCCGAAATGATCGTAATGGCCGTGGCTCAGCACCAGCGCGTCGAAGGTCGCCGGATCGATCTTGAGGATCGCCAAATTGTTGAGCAGCACTTCCGGCGTGTAGCCGAAGTCGATCAGCACGTTGCGCTCCTCGCCCCGGCGAAGGATTGCGCGTGCATGGCAAGACCCCATTCGCCGTTGAGGATGGCGCGCGGCGGCTTGTCGGGAGACGTGTTGCCGCTCTTGCGCTCGATGGTGACGCCGTCGCGGGTTTCGGTCGGAATGAACTGGATGACGATATTGTCGGTGACCATGCGCACCGCGAGCTTGTCCACCACCGGCACGTCGCCGCGCAGCGTCTTCGCCGGCGCGGTCTTGGCGCCGGCGGCTAGCGTCGCCATCACCGCCGAGACGAAGCCGGCGCCGCCGCTGCAAATTTGGCTGACGCCGGACAGGAAGGGAGCGCTGGCATCGGTGCAGGGACCAAACAGCATCTTTGAAATTCCTCCCCTAAAACGTATTCAGTCGATCATATTCGTTGGACATAGTTTTTGTCCAATGCGAGCGATTATCTTTGACTGCCGTGGCTGGACCAGCTGCGGCCATCTCGCTGAGGTCGGCAGTGCGTCCCTGATCGGGATCACGGGGACAAGCTCGGCGATGACAAGGTGGAAAGCGTGGCAAGAAATTCCTTCACCACTTTGGCGGCGCCAAAGTCGTCGAGATTGACGTGGTCACCTCCCGGAAAGCGCACGAAGCGCTTGGGCTCGCGCGCCAGTGCGAACAGCTTTTCGGCAAAGCGGATCGGCACGATGCGGTCCTGCTCGCCGTGCAGCACCAAAAGCGGCGCCGACACGCGGCCGATGCGCTCGTCGGAGCGGAACCTATCCTTCATCACCCAGCGCACCGGCGCGAACGGATAGGCGGCGGCGCCCACCTCGGCGGCCGACGTGAACGGCGCATCGAGGATCAGCGCCAGCCACTTCGTGCCCGGCGGCGAGCGCCACCGCCACCGCGGTACCGAGCGATTCGCCGAACAGCACGATGCGCCCCGCCGGATAATGCGTGCGAGCGAAGTCGTAGGCGGCCTGCGCGTCGCGGATCAGCCCGTCCTCGGTCGGCGTGCCGGTCGAGCCGCCATAGCCGCGGTAGCACAGCGCCAAGAGGCCGGTACCGTCGGCGATGAGCCAGGTGAAACGCCCGACGCGCGCTGGCAGCCCTTCGGCATTGCCCTGGAAGTAGATGACAACCGGCTTTGTCGCCGCGCGGCGGCACGTACCAGGCGATCAGCTTTTCACCATCTGAACTTGTGAGCGTCACTTCCTCGGCCTGCGGCAGGCCGGCTAGTGCCGGGGCCACCCGCGTGGAGTTGGGGAAATACATCAAGGCGCGCTGAAAGACGTACATCAGCGCGAGCAGGCCGCCGTAGCCGGCGATCGCGAGGATGAGCAGCCACTTGAGGAGGTTCATCCGGCTATGACTTCGCGCGATAGGCTGGAATGGGATGAAACATCGGCGCGAGAATACACATGACGAGCGAGCCCTTCAGCAGCGACACCGAGAAATGCTAGCACAGCGGCCATGAGCCCCGCGCTTACCATTCGCCCTGCCGTCCCCGCGGACGACGACGCCATCTGGCGCATCCTGGAGCCGACCTTCCGCGCCGGCGAGACCTATCCGATCCCGCGCGACGTGAGCCGCGCCGACGCCTTGGCCTATTGGCGCACGCCGGGGCATGCGGTGTTCGTCGCCGAGAACGACAATGCCGGCGGCGAAATCGTCGGCACCTACTACCTGCGCGCCAACACCAAAGGCGGCGGCGCCCATGTGGCCAATTGCGGTTATATGGTCGCGTCCGCCGCCCAAGGCCGCGGCGTGGCGCGGGCCATGTGCGAGCATTCGCTGGCACGAGGCGCGCGAGCGCGGCTTTGCCGCCATGCAGTTCAATTTCGTCATCGCCTCCAACGAGCGCGCGGTGCGGCTGTGGCAGGCCTGCGGCTTCGCCATCGTCGGCCGCCTGCCGGCGGCTTTCCGGCACCCACGGCTTGGCGCAGTGGACGCCTACGTCATGTACCGAACCTTGTAGCCCTGGGACGCCCATCGTGGCGCAATGCAAGGGTTTGTTAAGCAAAGCCGCCGAAACGGCTGAATTTTCTTCAAATCCGCGCAACCATTCCCATACTTGAATGTTTACACAGAGAGATGGCGCTATTGTCCGCATAAGCCCAGATGATGGGGTACATTTCCTGGCATAGCGCCGGGCTGGAAACGGACATGTCGGTGGGGTTCCTGGAAAGCGAGTTTGAGCGCGCCTTGGCCGGCGGCGCGGCCACGGCCGAGAACGTGGTGCCGATGGCCGAGCCGCATCGCGCGCAGGCGGCGTTGCGCGAGCGCGAACGCCAGTTCCACGCATTGCTCGATGCCCTGCCCGCGGCCGTTTACACGACCGACACGGCCGGGCGCATCACCTATTACAACGATGCCGCCGCCACGTTATGGGGCCACCGGCCGATGCTTGGTTCGAGCGAATGGTGCGGCTCCTGGAAACTGTACTGGCCGGACGGCACGGCCATGCCGCACGACCAGTGCCCGATGGCCGTCGCCCTGAAGGAAGACCGGGCGCTGCGCGGCCAGGAGGCGGCCTGCGAACGGCCCGACGGCACGCGCGTGCCGTTCATCGCCAGTCCGACGCCGTTGCACGACGAATCCGGGCAGCTGGTCGGCGCGGTCAACATGCTGGTCGACATCAGCGAGCGCAAACGCACGGAAGACCAGCAGACTTTGCTGGTGCGCGAACTGCATCATCGCGTGAAGAACACGCTCGCCACCGTGCAGGCGATCATGGGCTCGACCGCGCGCTCGTCCGACACCATCGAAGATTTCAAGACCGCGCTGATCGGCCGCATCGGCTCGCTGGCCAAGACCCACGTGCTGCTCAGCGACGAGGGCCGCGTCGCGACCTTCGCCGATGTTCTGCACAGCGAACTCGACGCCTTCGACGACGGCAGCGGCGAGCGCATCAAGCTCAGCGGGCCGGGCGTCGAGCTGTCGTCGCGGCTGGCGGTGTCGCTCGGCATGGCGGTCCACGAACTCACCACCAATTCGGCGAAATACGGCGCGCTTTCGGTTTACGGCGGCAAGGTGACCATCGCCTGGAGCGTGGTGATCGACGCCACCCGCCGCACGCTGAATATCGACTGGGCGGAGAGCGGCGGCCCTCCGGTGGCGGAACCGAAGCGGCAGGGCTTCGGCGCGCGATTGCTGGAATTCGTGCTGCCCGGACAGATCCAGGCCAAGACCAGAATCGAATACCGGCCGGATGGCGTGCGCGTGCATTGCGTGGTGCCGATACCCGCGGATACCGCCGTCTAGCGCGCTTCGGCGCGACGCCGCTTAAAAAGCCGCATGGGATCGCGCGCGGAAGCAATCGTTAACCATTTACCAATCAGCGCCGGGGTAACAGGGGTGGTGGGATCGTCGCGCTATTGTCCGCCGCTCGCTCAGCCGCGCCAATCTTATCGGTAGCAGCCTCATTCGCCGTGTTGCGTATCCCTCGACGACTTTGCCAATGCGCCGTTGCGCGCCTCGTGGATTCGCATGATCGACACCATCATCCTGCTCACCGAACCGGCCGTCGAACAAGCCCTCACCGACGCCCTGCGCCGTTACAATCCGCGGCTGACGATTTGTCCGGCCAATTCCCGTGAGCAGCTCGCGGCGATCGATCCAAAGCTCGTTCGGCGCGCGCGCTTGCTTGGATTCGTCACGCCGGTCGTGGTGCCGACGTCCATGCTCAACGCGCTCGGGTTCGGCGCCTATAATTTCCACCCGGGTCCGCCCGACTATCCGGGTTGGGTGCCCGCGCATTTCGCGATCTACGACAAGGCCGGCATGTACGGTGCGACCGCACACCGCATGGCCGAGCGGGTGGACGCCGGCGGCATCGTCGATGTCGAACTGTTCATGATCCCGCAGGGTACCGACGTGGCGCGCCTGCAGGAAATGGCCTTCACGCGGCTGGCGTGGTTGTTTTGGCGCCTGGCACCGGTGCTGACGACCCAGCACGAGCCGCTCGCCGAGCTGCCGATCGCGTGGACCGGCACCAGGAGCACTAGCCAAAGCTTTGCGGCGATGTGCGACATGCCCGTCGATATTTCAAAGGAAGAATTGGAGCGCCGGATCGATGTGTTCGGCGACGGCGACTACGGCGTCGACCTGACCGTCACGCTGCATGGACGCAAATTTCGCTACGTTCCGCCGGAAGAAAACAAAGACAACTTCGCGAGCAGCGCGCCGACGGCAATGACCGCCTAGCTCGCCTCACATCGCCTTGACGATGCTTTCGGTCATTTTCTTGGCGTCGCCGAGGAGCATCATGGTGTTGTCGCGGTAGAACAGCGGGTTGTCGATGCCGGCATAGCCCGAGGCCAGCGAGCGCTTGATGAACATCACGGTGCCGGCCTTCCACACCTGCAGCACCGGCATGCCGTAGATCGGCGAGGTCTTGTCGTCTTCGGCCGCCGGATTGGTGACGTCGTTGGCGCCGATGACGAAGGCGATGTCGGCCTGGGCGAACTCGGAGTTGATGTCTTCCAGCTCGAACACCTCGTCGTAGGGCACGTTGGCTTCGGCCAAGAGCACGTTCATATGGCCCGGCATGCGGCCGGCGACCGGATGGATGGCGTATTTGACCTCGACGCCTTCCTTCTTGAGCTTGTCGGCCATCTCGCGCAAGGCGTGCTGGGCCTGCGCCACCGCCATGCCGTAGCCCGGCACGATGATCACCTTCTGCGCGTTCTTCATGATGTAGGCGGCGTCATCGGCCGATCCCGAGCTTGACCGGCCGCTGTTCGGCGCCGCCGGCCGGTCCCGCCACCTCGCCGCCGAAGCCGCCGAGGATGACCGAGATGAACGAGCGGTTCATGCCCTTGCACATGATGTAGGACAGGATGGCGCCCGAGGAGCCGACCAGCGCGCCGGTGATGATCAGCGCGGTATTGCCCAGCGTGAAGCCGATGCCGGCGGCCGCCCACCCCGAATAGGAGTTGAGCATCGAGATCACCACCGGCATGTCGGCGCCGCCGATCGGCACGATGATGAGCACGCCGAAGGTCAGCGAGATGGCGACGATGACCCAGAAGTCGAGCGCGGTCTGGGTGAGATAGAAGTGGTAGATGAAGAAGATGAGGCCTGCGAACAGCGCGATGTTGATGACGTGGCGCCCCGGCAGCATGATCGGCTTGCCGCTCATGCGGCCCGACAGCTTGAGGAAGGCGATCACCGAGCCGGTGAAGGTGATGGCGCCGATGGCGACGCCGAGCGACATTTCGATCAGGCTCGCCTGGTGGATGTGGCCCTCGCTGCCGATGTCGAAGGCCGCCGGCGCGTAGTAGGCGCCCGCCGCCACCAGCACCGCCGCCATGCCGACCAGCGAGTGGAAGGCCGCCACCAGTTCCGGCATCGAGGTCATCGGCACGCGGCGCGCGATCACCGCGCCGATGCCGCCGCCGAGCACGATGCCGCCCACCACCAGGCCCCAGGCCAGCGCGCCGTCCGGCGGGTGCGAGCCGAGCGTGGTCAGGACGGCGATCGTCATGCCGATCATGCCGAGATAGTTGCCGCGCCGGCTGGTGTCGGGCGAGGACAGCCCGCGCAGCGCCTGGATGAACAGGACGCCGGCGACCAGATAGAGCAGCGCGACGAGATTGGGGCTCATAGCTAGACCTTACGATGCAGAGAAAGGGATGGCCGGGTCATCGGGTGATCAGGGGTGAAGGGCCTCGTCACTTCTTTTTCTTCTGGTACATCGCCAGCATGCGCTGGGTGACCAGGAAGCCGCCGAAGATGTTGACGGAGGCAAAGATCAGCGCGACGAAGCCGAGCGCCCGCGCCAGGATCGTGCCGTTGTCGTTTTCGATCAGCGCCACGCCGACCGCAAGAAGCGCGCCGACCACGATCACCGAAGAGATCGCGTTGGTCACCGACATCAGCGGGGTGTGCAGCGCCGGCGTCACCGACCACACCACGTAGTAGCCGACGAACACCGCCAGCACGAAGATCGACAGCCGGAAGACGAAGGGATCGACCGCGGTTGCGATATGTTCCATGAAAGCTGCTCCGTTAGGCCGCCGTCTTCGGCTTGAAGTTCGGATGCACGACCGCCCCGTCGCGGGTCAGCAGCGTGCCTTTGACGATCTCGTCGTCCCAGTTGACCGCAAGCTTCTTGTCTTTCTTGTCGATCATGGTGTCGAGAAAGGTGAGAAGGTTCTTGGCGTAGAGCGCCGAGGCCGACGCCGCCAGCCGTCCCGCCACGTTGAGGTAGCCGACGATCTTGGCAGGACCCACTTGGGCGATTTCACCCGGCTTTGGCGCCTTCGACATTGCCGCCGCGCTCGACCGCCAGATCGACGATCACCGAGCCCGGCCGCATCGAGGCCACCATTTCCTTGCTGATCAGCCTCGGCGCCGGCCGCCCCGGAATCAGCGCCGTGGTGATGACGATGTCCTGCTTCTTGATGTGCTCGGCGACCAAGGCCGCCTGCTTGGCCTGGTATTCCTTCGACATCTCCTTGGCGTAGCCGCCCGCCGTCTGCGCGTTCTTGAACTCCTCGTCCTCGACCGCCAGGAACTTGGCGCCCAGGCTCTCCACCTGCTCCTTGGTCGCCGGCCGCACGTCGGTCGCCGTCACGATCGCGCCGAGCCGCCGTGCCGTGGCGATCGCCTGCAGCCCGGCAACGCCGACCCCCATGATGAACACCTTCGCCGCCGGCACCGTGCCGGCCGCCGTCATCATCATCGGCAAGCGCGCGGCCGTACTCCTCCGCCGCATCGATCACCGCCCGGTAGCCGGCCAAGTTGGCCTGGCTCGACAGCACGTCCATCGACTGCGCGCGCGTGATGCGCGGCATCAGTTCCATGGCAAAGGCCATGACGCCGGCATCCGCCATCTGCTTCAAGGCGGCGTCGTTGCCGTAAGGGTCCATGATGGCGATGACCAGCGCGCCCTTCTTGTAGCCTTTCAACTCCTCCGCCGTCGGCCGCCGCACCTTCAAGACCACGTCGGCGTCCTTGGCGACGTTGTCGCCCACGGTGGCGCCCGCCGCCTCGTAGTCGGCATCCAGAATGCCCGACGCAAGCCCGGCCCCGCGCGCAACACAAACCTCCGCGCCCAGAGCCTTCAACTTCTTTACCGTCTCAGGTGTCCCGGCGACCCGCGGTTCCCCGGGGTCGGACTCACGTGCCACCGCAATCCGCATTTACGCCTCCACGTTGCGCCCGGTTCATGTCAGCTCGGCGAAAGTCCAGCAAACGCGAAGATCAGGAAACAGATCGCGAAGGCCACGACGCTCGGCGTTTTCGAACCGCTGAAAATGGCCGGCACCGCACCTGCCGGACCGATGAGGAAGACCGCCGCCGCCAGGAACCAATGGCCCATCACGCCGCCGGTCGCCAGACCGAACAGGATCGTGATGACATAGAGAATGCCGACGGTGGTGAAATGCACGAAGCGCTCGTAGCTGGTCTCATGCGCCGGATAGTCGTTTCCGGTCGCGGTGGCATATTCGACGGTGCCGTGATCGGCCATGATGAGATTTCTCCAGGGATCGCAGTGGGTGGGAAGTAGTCAGGTAGCGCAATTGGCTGACTAGAGCAACGCTTGCGGTCCTCGGAACGGTTGAAGAACTTGGCTTGGGGCGCTCAATACCATTCCGCGCCAGTTCGCTTTTGATCCGGATCAACTCCGCGCGCGGAGTCAGGCGGCGGACGGCTTGAGTCCGACCTCGCTCAGCGCGGCGGCTTGCCGCGCGGCCACCTGTTCGATCGAGAAGCGTTCGATCGCCTCGTTGAACAAACGATAGAAATTCAATTCCGCTGCCAGGTGCAGGAATACCGCGCCGAGGCCGATGGCGGCGCGGTCCATGAAAACGAACTCGCGCGGCACCATCACCGGCCCGCGCTTTTTCAGCGCCTGGTGGACCTGGAACGCTTCCTTGCGGCCGTATTCCGAGGGCTTCACCCCGTCGGCGATGCTGCGCACCCGGTCGTCGAGCAGCGGCCCGTAGATGAAACGTGCCCAGATATTGAGCGCCTCGATCAACTCGCGGCTGAGCCGCTTAAAGCCCCAGGTCTCGTAGGCATGCACCACCAGGTCGTCATCGCCCTTGAGCAGGCCGCGATAGAGATCGACCACGCCGCCGACGAAGCTCGGCGGGAAGATGCGGATGCAGCCATAGTCGAGCAGATTGATGCCGCCCGGCTTGCCCGGACTTCCCATTGCCGTCGTCGAAGACAGTGTAATTGCCGAGATGCGGGTCGCCGTGGATGACGCCGAAACGGCTGAACGGAAACCACCAGGCGGTGAACATGGCGGTGGCGAGCCGGTTGCGAACGCTAAGCGGATCGTTCTTGTGGTCGAGCAGCTTGCGGCCGGTCATCCAATCCATCGTCAACAGGCGGCCGGTGGAAAGTTCCGGCCAGACTCCCGGCACGCGAATGGTGTCATGGCCCTTCAGCATCTGGCGGTAGAGCGCGACATGCTTGGCCTCGCGGACATAGTCGAGCTCCTCGCGCAGGCGCGCGGCGATCTCCTTGGCGATCTCGGTGGTGTCGAGCGCCGGATCGAAACGCTTGCGGATCGCGAACAGCAGTTTCAACTGCCGCAGGTCGGCTTCGACCGCCGACTGCATGTCGGGATATTGCAGCTTGCAGGCCAGCTCGCTGCCGTCGAGCGCGCGGGCGCGATGCACCTGGCCGAGCGAGGCGGCCGCCGCCGGATGATGCTCGAAGCTCTTGAATTTGGTTTCCCAAGCCGGCGCCCAGTTCCGCGCTCATGCGGCGCTTGACGAAGGCCCAGCCCATCGGCGGCGCCTGACTCTGCAGCTTGGTCAGCTCGGTGGCATATTCCGGCGGCAGCGCGTCGGGAATGGTGGCGAGCAGCTGCGCCACCTTCATGATCGGGCCTTTCAAGCCGCCGAGCGCGGCGGCAAGCCCGAGGGCATTGGCGGCGCGATCCTGCGGCACGCCGAGCAGCCTGCGCGCCGGCCATGCGCGCGGCCACGCCGCCGACTTTGCGTGCCGACTTTGGCGTAGCGCTTGGCGCGGGCGGAGAAGCGGTTCTTTTCGCGGTCGGTGGGTGGCATGCGGACCTTACCTAAGACCGAACGCTGAAGATTTTAAGGCGGCGCACGCCATTCGTTGGCTTAGCCGAGCGCTTCCAGTTCGTCGATCAGCTTAGCAATCACGCCTAAGCCGCCGTCCCAGAATTTGGGATCGCGCGCGTCGAGGCCGAACGGCGCCAGCAACTCGGAATGATGCTTGGTGCCGCCGGCCGCGAGCATGTCGAGATAGCGCTCGGCAAAGCCCGACGCGCGATTTCTCGTAGACCGCATAGAGCGAGTTCACCAGGCAGTCGCCGAACGCATAGGCGTAGACGTAGAACGGCGAATGGATGAAGTGCGGGATGTAGCTCCAGAACGTCTCGTAGCCGGCCTTCAGCTCGATCGCCGGCCCGAGGCTCTCGCTCTGCACCGACATCCAGATTTCGCAGATCTTGTCGGCGGTCAGCTCGCCGCTGCGGCGCTCGAGATGCACCTTGCGCTCGAACGTGTAGAACGCGATCTGCCGCACCACCGTGTTGATCATGTCCTCGACCTTGGCGGCGAGCATGGCCTTGCGCTGCTTCTTGTCGGTGGTCTGCGCCAGCAGCTTCTTGAAGGTGAGCATCTCGCCGAACACGCTGGCGGTCTCGGCGAGCGTCAGCGGCGTCGGCGCCATCAGCGCGCCGTTGGGCGCCGCCAGCACCTGATGCACGCCGTGGCCGAGCTCGTGCGCCAGCGTCATCACGTCGCGCGGCTTGCCCTGGTAGTTGAGCAGCACGTAGGGATGCGCCGACGGCACGGTCGGATGCGAGAAGGCGCCCGGCGGCTTGCCCGGCGCGCACCGGCGCGTCGATCCAGTGCTTCGTCGAAGAAGCGGTCGGCGATCTCCGCCATCTTCGGCGAGAACGCGCCGTAGGCCGTGAGCACGGTCGCGCGCGCGTCGGCCCAGGGGATCGTGCGCTGCGCGACCTTCGGCAGCGGCGCGTTGCGGTCCCAATAGGCGAGCTGCTTCTTGCCGAACCATCTTCGCCTTCAGCGCGTAGTAGCGATGCGACAGCTTCGGATAGGCGGCGCGCACCGCCGCGACCAGCGCCTCCACCACCTCGGGCTCGACGCGGTTGGACAGATGGCGCGCGTCGGCGACGTCCTTGAAGCCGCGCCAGCGGTCGGAGATTTCCTTGTCCTTGGCGAGCGTGTTGGTGATCAGCGTGAACAGCCGCAAGTTTGCCTTGAAGGTCTTGGCCAGCGCCTCGCGCCGCCGCCTTGCGCTTCTTGCCGTCGGCGTCCTGCAGCAGGTTGAGCGTCGGCTCGATCGGCAGCGGCTTGCCGCCGACCTTGAAGCGCAAGCGACGCGATGGTCTCGTCGAACAGCCGGTTCCAGGCCGAATAGCCGGTGACCGACTTCTCGTGGAACAGCTGCTCGACGCGGTCCTCGAGCTGATAGGGCTTTTCCTTGCGCACGTCCTCGATCCACGGCCGGTAATGGCCGAGCGCCGGATCCGCCATGGCGGCGTCGAGCGCGGCATCGTCGATGCGGTTGAGCTCGAGCGTGAAGAACAAGAGATGCAGCGAGGCGGCGGTGATGCGCTCCTGCATGTCGCCGTAGAATTTGGCGACGCGCCGGATCGGCGGTGTCGCCGGCATAGAGCAGCGAGGCATAGGAGATCAGCCGGCCGAGCGTGTCGTCGAGCGCCTCGTAGCGCTTGACCGCCGCGGCCAGCGCCTGCCCGGCCTCGGGTCCGGCGGCGAGCGCTGCGAGCTTGCCCTTGAAGTCGGCCTCGAACGCGACGCAGCGGCGTTTCGGCGTTTTCCAGGTCCCATTTCAATTCCGGGCTGTCGGGGCCCGGATAGAGGTCGTTGAGATTCCACTCCGGCAGCGCGCCGAGCTTGGGGGCGTTTTTCGATTTTTTCGCGGTCTTGGCCATGGGACGGGCAATCGTGGGGCGGGAAAACGGGTGACTGGCGCATCATCTAGGCCGCCACCGGCGCATTTAACAGCCCATTAAGCCGGAACAGCGACATTGCACCAAATCGGCACAGCCGCCGAGCGCCGCGAGGTCCAATGTCCGAAACCGTGCTCATCGTCGACGACGATCCCGTCCAGCGCCGCCTGCTCGAGGCCATGGTCCAGCGCTTCGGCTACGAGGCCGTCACCGCCGAGGGCGGCGACGCGCGCCCTGACAGCTCCTCGGCGGGTCGCAACCCATCGACTGCGTGGTGCTCGACCTGGTGATGCCCGACCTCGACGGCCTCGGCGTGCTGGCGCGCATGCGCGAGGCCGGCCTCGACATCCCCGTCATCGTGCAGACCGCCCATGGCGGCATCGACAATGTCGTCTCGGTGATGCGCGCGGGCGCCACCGACTTCGTGGTCAAGCCGGCCAGCCCGGAGCGGCTGCAGGTGTCGCTGCGCAACGCGCTCGCCGCCGAGGCGCTGGCCGGCGAATTGCGCCGGCTCAAGCGCAGCCGCGACGGCACGCTCACCATCGCCGACGTGATCACCCGCTCGGCAGGCCATGCGGCCCGGTGCTGCGCGCGGCGGAGAAGGCGGCGGCCTCCACCATCCCCGTGCTGATCGACGGCGAATCCGGCGTCGGCAAGGAGCTGATCGCGCGCGCCATCCACGGCTCGGCGAGCGCCGCGCCAAGCCGTTCGTCGCCGTCAATTGCGGCGCCATGCCGGAGAATCTGGTCGAGTCGATCCTGTTCGGCCACGAGAAGGGCGCCTTCACCGGCGCCACCGACAAGCACACCGGCAAGTTCATCGAGGCCGACGGCGGCACGCTGTTCCTCGACGAGGTCGGCGAACTGCCGCTCGCCGCGCAGGTCAAGCTGCTGCGCGCGCTGCAGGAGGGCGAAGTCGAGCCGGTCGGCGGGCGCAAGTCCGTGAAAGTCGACGTGCGCATCATCTCGGCCACCAACCGCGACCTGATCGCCGACGTGAAGGCGGGACGCTTCCGCGAGGACCTGTTCTATCGCCTGCACGTGTTTCCGATTTCCGTGCCGCCGCTGCGGCAGCGAGCCGAGGACATTCCCGAGCTCGCCCGCCATTTCCTCGCGCGCCTCGTCGGCCGAGGAAGGCAAGCGCGTGCGCGCGATCGAGCCCGAGGCGCTGGCCGCTGCTCACGGCCTATCGCTGGCCGGGCAATGTGCGCCAGCTCGAGAATGCGATCTTCCGCGCGGTCGTGCTCGCCGACGGCGAGCAGATCGGCGTGCATGAATTCCCGCAGATAGCCGCTCAAATCGGCGCGCAAGCCGGGCCCGACGCCATCGCCGCACAGCCGATGATCGCGCCCTCGCCGGCCATCGCCGCTGCCTGGCCGGACGCGCACGACGCCGCCGACATCGCCAGCCATCATGCGGCGGCGCTAACGGCGCCGTCGCTGCGGCTCACCGATGCGCAAGGCGAGGTGCGGCCGCTCGAGGAGATCGAACGCGACGTGATCCGCTTCGCCATCGCGCATTACCGCGAGCAGATGTCGGAAGTCGCGCGCCGCCTGAAGATCGGGCGATCGACGCTCTACCGCAAGCTCGAAAGTCTGGGGCTCGAGCAAGAGGATAAGACCACGGTTTGAACCGGCAAACGGCGCGTCTTATGCCTGCAATAGCAGCGCGTTAGTCGTGGTCCCGGGTTGAGGAAACGTGTAGCGTTGGGTGGGGTAATTGTGATGCGTACAAACCAATTTCGCCGGCTGCTGTCCGGCACCGTGCTGGCGCTCGCCGTCACGACGCCGCTCTTCGCCGCCACCGGGCCCGACAAGATCGATTCCGCCGCGCCGCCGGTGACCCCCGCCGCGATCGCGCCACCGCCGCCGCGCCGGACATCCGCGGCACGGTCGAAGAAAAGGCCGTCGACGCGCAGATTGCCGACAAGCTGCGCGCCGTCATCACGTCCGGGCAGTTCGACAAACGCATCGATCGCGCGCCCGAGCGCGACGCGATGGCGGCCTTCTACGCCGCGCGCAACTATGCGCCGCTGTGGATCGCCGACGGCAAGCTCGACGCGCGCGCCAAAGCGGTGATTGCGCAACTTGGAAACGCCGCCGCCGACGGACTCGACCCGGCCGACTATCAGGTCCCCGCCTTCGGCGCCGCCACCGGCGCAGAAGCGCTGGCCGACGCCGACCTCACGCTCAGCTTCTCGGCGCTCACTTACGCCCGGCATCTCGCGACCGGCCGCATCGCGCCGAGCCGAGTGCTGGTCGAGGTCGATTACGGCGACCACACGCCGGCGCCCGCCGACATCCTGCGCAAGCTCGCCGACGCAACCGACGCCGGCACGGCGCTGGAAAGCTTCAACCCGCCGCACCGCGGTTTTCAGGCGCTGAAGGCCAAGCTCGCCGAATTGCGCCAGACCGCGGCGCGGCCCGAGCCGATCGAACCGGCGGCCGCCAAACCGCACAAAGGCAAACGCGCGGAAAGCGCGCCCGCCCCCGCTCTCACCAAGTCCCAGCAGATCGAGCGCGTGCTCGCCAATATGGAGCGCTGGCGCTGGCTGCCGCGCGACCTCGGCGAGACCTATGTAATGGTCAACGTCCCCGACTTCACGCTCAAGGTCGTGCACGACCACCAGGAGGAGTGGCACACCAAGATCGTCGCCGGCAAACCGCAGACGCCGACGCCGCTTGTTAACCGCGCAGATGGACAACGTGCTGGTCAATCCGTCCTGGCACGTGCCGCAGTCGATCATCAAGAACGAGTATCTGCCGCGCTACGGCCGCGACCCCAACATCTTCGCCCGCATGGGGCTGGAGGTGAAGCGGAACCATGACGGCACGCTGAGCGTGACGCAGCCGCCGGGCGCCGGCAACGCGCTCGGCCGCATCAAGTTCAACTTCCCCAACAAGTTTTCGGTCTACCTGCACGACACGCCGGAGAAGCGGCTGTTCGCCGCCGACAAGCGCGCCTTCAGCCACGGCTGCATGCGAGTGGAAAACCCGACCAAGTTCGGCGAGGTCATGCTGCATCTGGCGATGAACGGCCCGGCCCCCGACGCGCGGCAACTCAGCGCCCTGTTCGGCCGCGGCGAGCGTGTCTTCAAGCTCGACGAGCAGCCGATGGTGCACCTCACCTACCAGACCGCCTTCGTCGACGATGCCGGTAAGCTGCAGCTGCGCGAGGACATCTACGGTTTCGATGAACGCATCCGGACCATCCTGCACAGCGAAGAGCGCCGAATCGCCGACCTCGCCCCGCCGCAGGACGCCAAACGCGAAATGGCGAGCGCCCAGGCCAACCAGGACATCCTGCGCCGGGTCGAGCGCGGCGAGGCGCCCAACGTCGTTGAATTCTTTGACCATTTGCCCAGCGCGCCGCTGCGCAGTGAGGTCAAGCACGCCGTGGTCCGCCCCCGGCCGCAGCCCGTGGCTACCGCCGCCGGGCTCCATCCCGATACCGCCCCGTCCCCCTTCCCATTTTTAGCCATTTTCGGCCGGTAAGGATTTGGCGATCAGGGCGGGGGGTGGACGTTAAGCGCTCGGTAACCCTTCCCGGCAAACTGCACGACTGATGCTGCCGCAGCCAATTGCTGCGCGGGGAGCGGCTTTGGCACGGCGAACTTCGGGGATGACAGCAGCATCGGTGGGCGCGCGGCACGCGCGCCGTTTCGCGTCGTCTTTGGCCCGCACCGGTGCGCAGCTCGGCATCGCTGGATTTCTGCTGCTGGGCGCCAGCAACTCCCTGCAGAGCGCCATCGCCGAAGGCGACACCCGCACCCTCTCCTTCCATCACGTCCATACCGGCGAAGACATCACCATCACCTTCAAGCGCAACGGCCGCTACGACGAGGCCGCGCTGAAGAAGCTCGACTGGTTCATGCGCGACTGGCGCAAGGAACAAGAAACCCACATGGATCCGCATCTGTTCGATCTGCTGTGGGAAGCCTATCGCGACGTCGGCGGAAAAGATCCGATCCAGGTGATCTGCGGCTATCGTTCGCCGGGAACCAACGCCATGCTGCGCGCGCGCTCGAGCGGCGTCGCGCAGTTCAGCCAGCACGTCAACGGCAACGCCATCGATTTCTACATTCCCGGCGTGCCGCTCGCGACGGTCAGGGCCGAGGGTCTGCGGCTGCAGCGCGGCGGTGTCGGTTTCTATCCGACTTCCGGCTCGCCGTTCGTCCACATGGACACCGGCACCATCCGGCATTGGCCGCGCATCCCGCGCGAGGAACTGGTCAAGATCTTCCCCGACGGGCGCACCGTACATATCCCGGCCGACGGACATCCGCTGCCCGGCTACGCGCTGGCGCTGGCCGACGTCGAACGCCACGGCGCGGTGCCGTCCGGGACTTCGCTGGAAGCCGCGCGCGCCGCCGGCGCGATCACCGCGCACCAGGAAGAAACCGCCGCCGCCGCGCAGCCCAAGCGCAGCCTGCTGGCCAGGATTTTCGGCAGCGGCAAGGATGAGGATGAGCAAAGCGAGCAACCGGCGCCCAAATCAGCCAGCTTAGGCACGCGCGCGCCCAAGAGCTTCGCGGTCGCCAGCCTGAGCCCGACGAAGAGCGTAGCGGTCGAGCATATCGTGCCGCTGCCGGCGGCGCGCCCGAGGCCGACTACGGTGGCGTCTGTCCTGCCGCGTCCGCGGCCGGCGGAGCAGACGATCACGACCGCATCGCTGGCAAACAATGTCTTCGACAAGCCGGGCTATTGGCTCGGCGCGGCCGAACCGAGGCAGGCTTTGCCGGCGCCGATCGCGGCCGGCACGCAATATGAGACGGCGTCCGCCGAAACAATCAATACCAGCAACGCGGGCGGCGATGCGCTCGCCTATGCCGCGGCTCAGCAGACGCCGCTTGCCGCCCGGACTCGGCCGATGGGCTCGCGGCTGCCGCGCATGCCGATGGAAGCGCGCGTCATCCCGGCCTCGTCCAACACCACGCTGGTGGAAAAGCCGCCATTCGCCGCAACGCTCGCCATGGGCGGCGGCGAGCGCTCCGACAGTCCGTGGCTGCGCGCCGCTATGCTGACGCCGAGCGTACGCAGCTATATGACGCTGACGCGCGTGGGCGCCGTCGATCCGCGCTGGCAGTTCGAACTACTGCACAAGCCGGCGCAGTCGCTGGCGATGACCTTCTCGGCCGATCCGCACCTCGGCATGGTGGCCTACCGCTTCAGCGGCAGCGCGGTGGTGTTCCTCGCCACCACCACTTTCGCACCGCAGACCACGGCGTCGCTGCGCTAAGCCAGGCGCGTTACTGCAACATCCCCAGCGCGTGCATGTAGGTCTCGAGCACTTCCTGCTGCTCGCGGCGCTCGTCGGTGTCCTGCTTGCGCATGCGCACGATCGTGCGCAGCGCGGTGACATCGAAGCCGTTGCCCTTGGCTTCGGCATAGACGTCGCGGATGTCGTCGGAGGTCGCCTTCTTTTCCTCCTCCAGCCGCTCGATGCGCTCGATGATCGCCTTGAGCTGATCCTTGGCGAAGCGGGTGGCGGGTTGTTCTGTTTCGGCGGCGGCAGTGGCAGGCATCGCACTCTCCTAATGACTTCAAGCGGCTTTCCCGCATTGTCATAGGGAGAATTCGAGGCCGGCGGTCCTCGCTGCAGCGCGAAGCCCCCGACATTCACACCTGTTCACATATATTTCTTTGCGCTTGATCCTGTCGGGAAAACGGCCCCAATTTTCGCGATCAAGCGCCGTCAGTGTCCGTGGCCGGACTTTTCGAAAGTCGCCTTCTGCTCCGGCGAGGCCTCTTTCTGGTACTTCTTCCGCCATTCGTCATAAGGCATGCCGTAAACGGCTGCGCGGCTCTCGTCCTTGCTCATGGCGACGCCCTGGGCGTCGGCGGCGTCCTTCATCCAGTTCGACAGGCAATTGCGGCAGAAGCCGGCCAAATTCATCATGTCGATGTTCTGCACGTCGGTGCGCGAACGTAAGTGCTCGACCAGGCGCCGGTAGACGGCGGCCTCGAGTTCGGTGCGGGTCTTGTCGTCCATGGCAATCGATCCTCGTGTCCTTGACCGCCCAAGATAGTCCCGCCTGACGCTGCTTGCCATAGCGCCGCTGGCGGGCTTTCCAGCGCGCGAATCGCTATAGTGCGGGCAATGAGCACGCCGGACATGCGCCCATTTCTGCGATCGCTGTTCGACGCGGCGGTCGCGGCCGCGCACCCATCGACCTTCCTGCCACCGCTGTTGCCGCCGCCTCCCAAGGGCCAGCTCATTCTGCTCGCCGCCGGCAAAGCGGCGGGCTCCATGGCCGAAGTCGCGGAAACCTTTTATCTCGACCGCATGAAGCTGCCGGCCGACCGCCTCGGCGGCATCGCGGTGGCGCGCCACGGCTACGGCCGGCCGCTGCGGATCGTGAGCATGGTCGAAGCCGGCCATCCGGTGCCGGATGGGGCGGGCCTGGCAGCCGCTATGCGCGCGATTGATTTCGCCGACAAGGCGGATCGGGACGACCTCGTGCTGGTGCTGATGTCGGGCGGCGCTTCCGCCAACTGGATCGCGCCGGCGGCCGGCATCACTTTCGCCGACAAACAAGAGGTGACGCGCGCGCTGCTGCGTTCAGGCGCGGGAATCGGCGAGATCAACACCGTGCGCAAACATCTCTCGCGCATCAAGGGCGGACGGCTGGCACGCCACGCCCATCCGGCAAAGCTGGTCACCATCGCCATCTCCGACGTGCCGGGCGACGATCCTTCGGCGATCGGTTCCGGCCCGACAGTGCCCGACCCGACGACGCTCGCCGATGCGCGCGCGATCGTCGCCAAATACCAGCTCGACCTCCCCGCAAATGTCATCGCCGCGCTCGCCGACGCGCAAAATGAATCGCCGAAGCCGGGCGATCGGGTCTTCGCCGGCAGCGAGTTCGCGCTGGCGGCGCGGCCGGCCGATTCACTGCTTGCGGCCGAGGCCGCCGCGCGCCGTGCCGGTTACGCATACGTGTCGCTCGGCGATCGCGTCGAGGGCGAGGCGCGCGAAGTGGCGGCGGCGCATGCCAAGCTCGCACGCGAGTTGCGCGCGCAAGGCAAGCGCGCGGTGATCCTGTCGGGCGGCGAATTGACCGTCACCATCCGCGGCAAGGGCCGCGGCGGACCCAACCAGGAATACGCCCTGGCGCTGGCGATCGCGCTGGCCAGCATGCCGGCGGTGGCGGCGGTGGCGGCCGACACCGACGGCACCGATGGCGGCATTGGCGCCGCAACCGACCCCGCCGGCGCTCTCCTTGACGGCGAAACAGTGGCGCGGGCCAAGGCGCTTGGCCTCGATCCCGCCGCGTTTCTTGCCGACAATAATTCGACAGGTTTCTTTGCCGCCCTTGGGGATTTGCTCATGCCCGGACCCACTTTCACCAACGTCAACGACTTCCGCGCCGTCGTCGTTGACAGGGTGTGACCGATCACGCGACAAACAATCGCACCGAGTTCCTCGTAGGATGGATCGCAGCCTGGCCCTAACATTTTGCTCGCACACGATCTTTTCCGAAGTCCGGTTCTCCCTTTTCGGCATCGTGCTCGAATCAAAAGCGACGACAGCTTGACCGCATTGCCCCGCCATTCCGCCCCGGTTTGCATCATCGGCACGATCGCTCTCGCAGCGGCGCTGCTGACGGCGTCGGCGCTTCCGGCCAAGGCCGATTTCCGGCTCTGCAACAACACCGGCAGCCGGGTCGGCGTCGCCTTGGGCTATAAGGACGCCGAGGGCTGGACCACCGAAGGCTGGTGGAACGTGTCGGCGCGATCGTGCGAATCCCTGCTGCGCGGCGCGCTGGTTGCGCGCTACTATTACATCTACGCGGTCGACTACGACCGCGGCGGCGAATGGTCCGGTCACGCTTTCATGTGCTCACGCGAGAAGGAGTTCACCATTCGCGGCACCGACAATTGCCTGGCGCGCGGCTATGACCGCACGGGCTTCTTCGAGGTCGACACCAGCGAGCAGCGGTCCTGGACGGTGCAGTTGACCGACAGCGCCGAGCAAAAGCCCGACCGTCCGTTGCCGCCCCGCGTGCCGCCCGCCATCCAGCGGCCACCGTCCGCCGCGCCGTCAGCGCCAGCCGAAGGCGGCAAGAAATGAGACGCCTGCGCCGCGCCAAGATCGTCGCCACGCTCGGGCCAGCCTCCTCCAGCGCCGAGATGATCGGCAAGCTGTTCAAGGCCGGCGCCGACGTATTCCGCATCAATATGAGCCACACCAGCCAGGATCGCATGCGCGAGCTGGTCGCCATGATCCGCAGCGTCGAGCGCGACACCGGCCGGCCGATCGGCGTTCTGGTCGATTTGCAGGGGCCGAAGCTGCGGCTCGGCACTTTCGCCGGCGGCTCGGCGATGGTGGAAAGCGGCGCGAGGTTCGTGCTCGACAGCGATCCGGCGCCGGGCGACGTCGCACGCGCTTATCTTCCACACCCGGAAATTTTCGCCGCGGTCGCGACCGGGCGCACGCTGCTGATCGACGACGGCAAGGTACGGCTCACCGTCATGCAGGCCGAGCCCAAGCGCATGGTGACGCGCGTCGAGGTGGCCGGTAAATTGTCCGACCGCAAGGGTGTGAGCCTGCCGGATTCGACCATTCCGTTCTCCGCGCTGGCCGAGAAGGACCGCTCCGATCTCGAAGCCGCGCTCAATGCTGGCATCGACTGGGTGGCACTGTCGTTCATCCAGCGGCCGGAGGACATCGCGGAGGCCAAGAAAATAACGCGTGGCCGCGCCGCGGTGATGGCCAAGATCGAGAAGCCGCAGGCGGTCACCCGGCTGTCGGAGATCATGGACCTCGCCGACGCGCTGATGGTGGCGCGCGGCGATCTCGGCGTCGAGATGCCGCTGGAAAAAGTGCCGGGCGTGCAGAAGCAGATGACGCGTATGGGCCGCGCCACCGGCAAGCCGGTGGTAGTCGCGACGCAGATGCTGGAATCGATGATCTCCTCGCCGGTGCCCACGCGCGCAGAGGTCTCCGACGTCGCCACCGCGATCTTCGAAGGCGCCGACGCGGTCATGCTGTCGGCGGAATCGGCGGCGGGGAAATATCCGGTGGAAGCGGTTGCCACCATGAACCGCATTGCCGAGGAGATCGAAGGCGACCCGATCTACCGCAGCATCATCGACGCGCAGCGCGCGGCGCCGGAGGCGACCGGCGCGGATGCCATCGCCGACGCCGCCCGCCACATCGCCGATACGCTCGATCTCGCCGCGGTGGTGTGCTGGACCGCGTCCGGCTCGACGGCGCTGCGCATGGCGCGCGAGCGGCCGCGGCCGCCGATCGTGGCGCTGTCGCCCAATATTGCCACCGGACGCCGGCTGGCGGTGGTGTGGGGCGTGCATTGCGTGATCACCGAGGACGCGCACGACCAGGACGACATGGTCGACCGCGCCAACCGCATCGCCTTTACCGAAGGTTTCGCCAAGGCGGGGCAGCGTGTCATCATCGTCGCCGGCGTTCCACTCGGCACGCCGGGGGCGACCAATATGCTGCGTATCGCCTACGTGGGAGCGGAGGAAGCGGGAGATTAAATATCCCGGCCCTCGACCTTTTCCTGCAGCGTCTTCACGACATCGGGGATGCGCTGCAGGCGCGGGTAGACCGCGAGCGCGCGGCGGTAGACTTCGAGCGCCTGCTTATCGTCGCCGAGATCCTGCAGGATCAGGCCCAAGCCGGACAGCGCGCCGAAGTGGCGCGGCTCGCGGCGCAGCACTTCGCGAATGTCGGCGAGCGCGTGGCCGTAGTCTTTTTTCATGTAATAGATGGTGGCGCGCCGGTTCCAGGCTTCAATGTATTTCGGTTTGATCTTGATGACGGCGCCAAGCAGCTTGATCGCAAGATCGATGTCGTGCTTCTCCAGCGCAGTCTGCGCGCGCGACATCAACAGCGAGGTGGTGTCGCTACGGGTGGCGGTCCATAGCGCCCAGATGCGTCCCTCGACCGCCTTGGCGGTGACCTCGTCGGGAGCGACCTTGAGCGCCCCGAACAGGAAATCGAGATTGTGCGTGGAGTCGCCGTGCTGGATGTGCGGCAGCTTTTTCGGCGGATGCACCCATTCGCCCTGCGCGGCCATGGCAGGCGCGGCATAAGCCGTGGCCAGAGCGGCGGCAAAAAGGGCTGCGATGAATCGGGAGCGCATGGGCGAAGTGTAATATCCCCGCCGGCTAAGGCAAATATGAGGCAACGAAAGAAACGTCCGGCCGAGGACGGCCCAACCTTGGCCGATCAGACTTGGGCGATCAGCCTTGGCGCGCCTTAAAGCGGCGATTGGTCTTGTTGATGATGTAGACCCGACCCTTGCGCCGCACGATGCGGTTGTTGCGGTGGCGGCCGCGTAGGGATTTCAGGGAGTTACGGACTTTCATGACGATCTCTGGGTTCTCTGGTTGCCGGGTTCATAGCAGCCTCCCCGCCGCTGTCAACGCGACACACCAGCCGAAAAATCGAACATTTCGGGGCTTTTATGGTGGGCGCGACAGGGATCGAACCTGTGACCCCTACCATGTCAAGGTAGTGCTCTTCCGCTGAGCTACGCGCCCTTTAATCGATTTGGTCTTATCGGCTCCAAACTGGCGAGGCAAGCCGCCCGCGGGCGGCATTCCGGGCCTCAGGCCGCCAGCATCTTCTGCACTTCGTTGACCAGGTCGCGCAGATGGATCGGCTTGGACAGCACTTTGGCGTGCTTGGGCGCGGTGGAATCGGCATTGAGCGCGACCGCGGCGAAGCCGGTGATGAACATGATCTTGATGTCGGGATCGAGCTCGGCGGCGCGGCGGGCCAGTTCGATACCGTCCATCTCGGGCATCACGATATCGGTGAGCAGGAGCTCGAACGGCTCCTCGCGCAGCCTTTGATAGGCCGACAGCCCGTTGTCATAGGAGGTCACGTCGAATCCGGCATTCTGCAGCGCCTTGACCAAAAAGCGTCGCATATCGGTGTCGTCTTCCGCCAGCAGGATCTTAGACATGCTACCCAAACGCCCCGTCCAGGCCGCCCGTACGGGGGCCAACTTCCCCATAAGACTTATGCCAGGTAAATAACGCGTGAACCCAAAGCATAGCTTGGCATAACGCCCCGGCGCATAGACAATAGTGCGTTATTGGGGGGCCGGTTGGACCCACCGCAGTACTACCGATCCTTGGAACGGCCATCCATGAGCGAAATCGGCGACGAACTCGATCCACCGTTCGAGGTCCTGGACCCGGCCGAGGGCAAAGGCCCGGTGCTGTTCAATTCGCCGCATAGCGGCTCGACCTATCCGCGCGATTTCCTGGCCGTCTCGCGGCTCGATATCGCCACTCTGCGCCGGTCGGAAGACAGCTTCGTCGACGAATTGATCGCCGGCGTGGTCGGACACGGTTTTCCGCTGATGCGCGCGCATTTCCCGCGCTGCTTCGTGGACGTCAACCGCGAGCCTTACGAACTCGATCCGCGCATGTTCGAGGGCCGCCTGCCCTCCTTCGCCAATACCCGCTCGATGCGGGTGGCCGGCGGCCTGGGGACCGTGGCGCGGGTGGTCGGCGACGCCCAGGAAATCTACGACCAGCGCATTCCGGTCGATGACGCGCTGCGCCGGATAGAAAGCCTATACAAGCCTTATCATCGCGCGTTGCGCCGGCTGTTCTCGAAGCTGCACCGGGACTTTGGCGCCGCCGTGCTGATCGATTGCCATTCCATGCCCTCCACCGCGGGCCATAAGGACGAACGGCCGCGGCCGGAATTCGTGCTCGGCGACCGCTACGGCACCAGTTGCGTCGGCGTGGTGGCGGAAACCGTGGAAAAGACGCTGCGCACGCTCGGTTACAGCGTGAGCCGGAATAAGCCCTATGCCGGCGGCTTCATCACCGAGCATTACGGCAATCCGGCTGCCGGCTTGCATGCCATCCAGCTCGAGATCAACCGCGCCCTTTACATGGACGAGCGCCGCTACGAACGCTCCAGCACGTTCGGCGAGCTGGCAGCCGACCTGGAAACGCTGGCCCGGCGGCTGGGCGAGATCCCGCTGGAAGAACTGCGCCCCTATCGCGCGGCGGCGGCGGAATAGCCAAAAAAAGGCCGCTCGCGTTTGCAAGCGGCCCAAGTCTAGGGAGGAAACGCCCAAGGAGGGCAACGATAGCTCTCGCTACCGCATTGCAATAAGTTACACCGCGACGCACAAAAATCAAGGCAGAAAGTCGAAAAACTCATGTTATAATGCATAGCTGGATCACGATTTCTGGCCAATAATTTCACCGTTTCCGTGAGAAGGCTGGCAAAAACATCACAATTACAGTGAGCCGATGGAAATCTATCCAATCGGATTTGCATTGCTAAAGATCGAAGATTGCTGTGCTGCACACAGCTTTCCTGAGTGGTTTGCACGATCTTGCGGGGAAAATCGGTTCCCTCTTTTCGCGATCGTGCTTTAAGCAGACGGCATGACAGCAATCGATTTCTCGAGTTTCGTCGACCAACTCGCCGGCGCGTCGGGCGAGACCATCCTGCCGTTTTTCCGCACCGCGCTGGCGATCGACAACAAGCAGGCCGGCGGTTTCGATCCGGTCACCGCGGCCGACCGCGCCGCCGAGCAGGCCATGCGCGCGCTCATCCGGCAAAGCTTCCCGGGCCACGGCGTGATCGGCGAGGAATATGGCGCCGAGCGCACCGACGCCGAATATGTTTGGGTGCTCGATCCGATCGACGGCACCAAATCCTTCATCACCGGCATGGTGGCCTGGGGCACGCTGATCGGCCTGATGCGCTTCGGCGAACCGGTGTTCGGCATGATGAACCAGCCGTTCACCCGCGAGAAATTTTCCGGCGATGGCGGCGCGGCCCGCTATCGGGGCCCAGCAGGCAGCCGCGACCTGCACGTGCGCGCCTGCGCGTCGCTTGGTGACGCGATCCTGTCCACCACCAGCCCGCTATTGATGAACGAGGGCGACCGCGCCGCCTTCGGCCGGCTGGAAAACAAGGTCAAACTCTCGCGCTATGGCGGCGACTGTTACGCCTATTGCATGCTGGCGGCGGGGCTGATCGATCTGGTGATCGAGACCGAGATCAAACCCTACGACATCGTCGCGGTCATCCCCATCGTCACCGGCGCCGGCGGCATCGTCACCACCTGGGAGAACGGCCCGGCGCAAGGTGGCGGCCGCATCATTGTCGCCGGCGACGAGCGCGTGCATGCGGCGGCGCTGGAGATACTGGCGAAGGCTCAGTAGCGCGGCGTGCCAGGCACGAAGGCGTCGAACGCCGCCCAGAACTGGGCGCGATAGTGATCCTGCTCCTGCAGAATTTCATGCTTGGCGCCGGCCAGGATGAGATGGCGCCCCGCCAGCAGATTCATCCCGAAAGTCTCGATCGCAGGCGTCGAGACCACTTCGTCGCGGCCGGCCGCGACCAGCAGGATCGGCTGGCGGATGTGGCCGGCATAACCGGGCGCGGCGAACCGCTTCATCAGCCGCAAAGCGGCATCGGCCCAGGCGACCGTCGGCGCGCCGATGCCGAGTTCGGGCGCTTCTTCGAGCACGGCCATGTTGCGCGCGTAGCGCACCGGGTCGGAGGTGAGCACATTGCCGATGAAATCTTCGGCGCCGATCGGCTTGCCGTCGCCGGTCGGCACATAGCCGGAGCCGACGCCGAGCATGCGCATGGCGCGCGCCAGCGGCCCCGCGACCGCGGTCGAGCTTGCCTGGCCGCAGCGCGATCATCGGCGCCGAGAGCACCATGCGGTCAAACCAGCGATTGCCGTCATGGCAGGCGCGAATGCCGATGGCGGCGCCCATGGAATGGCCGAGCGCGAAGATCGGCGGCGGGCAATCGGGCAGCACCACCTGCTCCATGATCGCCGCAAGGTCGGTGGTGTATTCGGAAAAATTCCGCACATGGCCCTTGAGGCGGTCGGAGAGCGCGCGGTCCGACATCCCCTGCCCGCGCCAATCGAAGGTCGCCACCGCGAACCCGCGCGCGCGCAGATCGCGCACCGTCTCGAAATATTTCTCGATATATTCGGCGCGGCCTTGCAGCACGACCACCGTGCCTTTGCGTCCAGGCGGCGGCGCACAACGCGCAAAACGCAAAGTGACCCCATCCGGGGTCTGGATGCTGCCGGTCACCACATCGTCGGGCACCGGATTGGCGGGAATGGAGATGAGTTTCATGGAGAAATGAGCGGTGCGCGCCGGCCCGGGCCTTATAGCAGGGCGCAAGGCGAGCTCAATCGTGGTCAAAACCGCAACAAAAAACATTGTAATTCCAATACGTTAAGTAGGAACGCCATGGCCTCTTGCGAGCCCGGAACGACCTTCCCATATCAATTTTGCGCAGGCCATTCCGGCTGCGCTCGGGTTCCAGGTTCGGCCCTGAGGGCGGACCGCCCGCATGTCGCTCAACTCAAGGAGGATATGCCATGCGTACCTTTGATCTTGCTCCCCTTTATCGTTCCACCGTCGGTTTCGACCGGCTGTTCTCGATGCTGGACGGATTTGAATCCGCCCCGGGCTACCCGCCCTACAACATCGAGCGGACCGGCGAGAACGACTACCGCGTCACTGTCGCGGTTGCCGGCTTCGGCGAGAAGGACCTTTCGATCGAGGCGAAAGAAAACACGCTGACGATCAAGGGCGCCAAGCAGGCCAAGGAAGAGCAGACCGGCGAAGTGCTCTATCAGGGCATCGCCGCCCGCGCTTTCGAGCGCGTCTTCCAGCTCGCCGACCACGTCCAGGTCAAGAGCGCGAACGTCGAGAACGGATTGCTGCACGTCGATCTCGTGCGTGAAATCCCCGAGGCGAAGAAACCGCGCCAGATCCCGATCGGCAACGGCAATGCCAAGCCGCAGGTCGTCGACACCAAAGCCGCAGCCTAACACTGCAGCTTCAACAGCCAACGGCAGCGCCCCGGATGTCCGGGGCGCTTTCGTTTTTGGCGGCTCAGTTGCCCCGTGGGCGCGCTGCGGACGCGTCGGACTTTGATCAGGTGTCCTATTTTTCAGCACCCGAGCCAAACGCCCCATTCGGCGGCTTTCCTGAACCACGGTTAAGCGGTTAACTGGCCTCATCATTTGGCAGAGCGCGAACGGCGCAACGGCATTGCGTCCGCGGCCCGCGCGTGGTCCTCTTCTTGCTTGGTAAGAAGGCGCCGCCGCAACAAAGCGAAAGGTCCGACCAATTCCGGCGTGGACCAGCCTTGTGTGGCGGGGCAAAATTTGGCATGGTCCTATTAGGACAGCAATGCTGTCCTAATAGGTGGCGACCGCGATGCCGGCCTTTGAAGGCGGGGCTGATATCGGTGGCGCCCAATGGGAGCAGCCACGGCGGCGATGAGCCGGGCAAGGCTGCCCTTCTCGAGATCGGTTGCGCGTTGGCGCGGCGCCTGAAGGGCCTGCGAACGCGCTGAATACGCCGGAGGCCGTGGGTACCGGCGAGGCAGGGTGGAATGGGCGAGGACCGGAGCAGTGCAGGATTTGTCGGACGCGGGATCGCGGCGCATGGCCGCGACGCTGCGCGATCGCGTTCCGCCGACGCCGATCCCGGCACGCCGCCGGTGCAAGGTCTTTACGATCCGGCGCTCGACAAGGACGCCTGCGGCGTCGGCTTCATCGCCGACATCAAGGGCCGCAAGTCGCACCAGACCGTCGAGGACGGGTTGCGCATCCTGTGCAATCTGGAACACCGCGGCGCGGTCGGCGCCGACCCGCGCATGGGCGACGGCGCCGGCATCCTGGTGCAGATCCCGCACAAATTCTTTGCCAAGAAGACCGCCGAACTCGGCATCAAGCTGCCGAAGCCGGGCGAGTACGCGGTCGGCTATCTGTTCATGCCGCGCGATACCAACTGGCGGCAGATCATCCGCGACATCTACGCCGAGGTGATCGAACGGCAAGGGCTGACGCTGCTCGGCTGGCGCGAGGTGCCGACCGACAATTCGACGCTCGGCGAGTCGGTCAAGCCGACCGAGCCGGTGCACCTGCAGGTGTTCATCGGCCTCGGCAAGAAGAAATACTCCGAAGCCGAATTCGAGCGCAGGCTCTACATCCTGCGCAAGTCGATCTCCAACGCCATCTACACGCGGCGTGAGCGGCGCACATCCGGCTATTACCCGGTGTCGATCTCCTGCCGCACGGTGATCTACAAGGGCATGTTTCTGGCCGACCAGCTCGGCGCCTATTATCCAGACCTGCACGATCCGGACTTCGAGAGCGCGCTCGCGCTGGTGCACCAACGCTTCTCGACCAATACGTTTCCGACCTGGTCGCTGGCGCATCCGTACCGCTACATCGCGCATAACGGCGAAATCAACACACTGCGCGGCAACAACAACTGGATGGCGGCGCGCCAGGCGTCGGTGTCCTCGCCGCTGTTCGGTGCCGACATCAGCAAGCTGTGGCCGATTTCGTACGAGGGCCAATCCGACACCGCCTGCTTCGACAACGCGCTCGAATTCCTCACGCAGGGCGGCTACCCGCTCGCGCATGCCGTGATGATGATGATCCCCGAGGCGTGGGCGGGCAATCCGCTCATGAACGAGGAGCGGCGCGCGTTCTACGAATACAACGCGGCGCTGATGGAGCCGTGGGACGGCCCCGCGGCCATCGCCTTCACCAACGGCCGCCAGATCGGCGCCACGCTCGATCGCAACGGACTGCGGCCGGCGCGCTATTTGCTCACCCGCGACGACCGCATCGTCATGGCGTCCGAGATGGGCGTGCTGCCAATTCCGGAAAAGGACATCATCAAGAAGTGGCGGCTGCAGCCGGGCAAAATGCTGCTGGTCGATCTCGACGAAGGCCGGCTCATTCCCGACGAAGAACTGAAGGCGACGCTGGCGAAGAGCCATCCTTACAAGGAATGGCTCGCGCGCACCCAGATCGTGCTGGAGGAACTGCCGGAAACCGCCAACGAGACGCCGATTTCCAACCTGTCGCTGCTCGATCGTCAGCAGGCCTTCGGTTACACCCAGGAAGACCTCAAGTTCCTGATGACGCCGATGGCCTCGACCGGCGAGGAAGCGGTCGGCTCCATGGGTAACGACACGCCGATTTCGGCGCTGTCGGACAAGCCGAAGCCGCTGTTCACTTATTTCAAGCAGAACTTCGCGCAGGTGACCAACCCGCCGATCGATCCGATCCGCGAAGAGCTGGTGATGAGTCTCGTCTCCATCATCGGCCCGCGCCCGAACCTGCTCGACCACGAGGGCATGTCGAACCGCAAGCGCCTGGAAGTGCGCCAGCCGATCCTCACCAACGCGGATCTGGAGAAAATCCGCTCGATCTCGCAGATGAGCGGCGATCACTTCAAGTCGCACACCTTCGACATCACCTTCCCGGCCGAGCACGGCACCGACGGCATGGGCTGGGCGATCGACGCCTTGTGCGAGCACGCCGAAGAAGAGGTGCGCACCGGCTGCAACATCATCATCCTGTCCGACCGCAAGGCGGGCGCCGACCGGATTCAGATACCCGTGCTGCTCGCCTGCGCGGCGGTGCATCACCATCTCATCCGCAAGGGCTTGCGCACTTCAGTCGGGCTGGTGGTGGAGACCGGCGAGCCGCGCGAGGTGCATCATTTCGCCTGCCTGGCCGGCTACGGCGCGGAAGCGATCAATCCCTATCTCGCCTTCGAGACGCTGATCGCCATGAAGGACGATCTGCCGCAGAAGCTCGACGAGAAGGAGATCGTCAAGCGCTACATAAAGTCGATCGACAAGGGGCTGCTCAAGGTGATGTCCAAGATGGGCATCTCCACCTATCAGTCCTATTGCGGTGCGCAGATTTTCGACGCCGTCGGCCTGAAGCAGGATTTCGTCGACAAATATTTCACCGGCACCCATACCCGCATTGAGGGCGTCGGCCTCGCCGAAATCGCGGAGGAGGCCGTGCGCCGCCACCGCGACGCCTTCGGCAATTCACCGATCTACGCGTCGATGCTCGACGTCGGCGGCGACTACGCCGTGCGCGTGCGCGGCGAGGATCACGTGTGGACCGCCGAGACGGTCCGCAGCTTGCAGCATGCCGTGCGCGGCAATTCGCAGGATCATTACCGCGCCTTCGCCAAGATCGTGAACGAGCAGAACGAGCGCCTGTTGACGATCCGCGGCTTGTTCCGCGTCAAGTCGGCGGCAGATGACGGCCGCAAGCCGGTGCCGATCGAGGAGGTCGAGCCGGCCAAGAATATTGTACGGCGTTTCTCCACTGGCGCTATGTCGTTCGGCTCTATTTCACGCGAGGCGCATACCACGCTCGCCATCGCCATGAACCGCATCGGCGGCAAATCGAACACCGGCGAAGGCGGCGAAGAGTCGGACCGTTTCAAGCCATTGCCGAACGGCGACTCGATGCGCTCGGCCATCAAACAGGTGGCATCGGGACGCTTCGGCGTCACCGCCGAGTATCTGGTCAACTCGGACATGATGCAGATCAAGATGGCGCAGGGCGCCAAGCCCGGCGAAGGCGGCCAGTTGCCCGGCCACAAGGTCGACAAGGTGATCGCCAAAGTGCGTCACTCGACGCCCGGCGTCGGCCTGATCTCGCCGCCGCCGCACCACGACATCTATTCGATCGAGGATCTGGCGCAGCTCATCTTCGACCTGAAGAACGCCAATCCGTCGGGCGATGTGTCGGTCAAGCTGGTCTCTGAGATCGGCGTCGGCACCGTCGCTGCCGGCGTCTCCAAGGCGCGCGCCGATCACGTCACTATCGCCGGCTTCGAAGGCGGCACCGGCGCTTCACCGCTCACCTCGATCAAGCACGCCGGCAGCCCGTGGGAGATCGGCCTCGCCGAAACCCATCAGACGCTGGTCATCAACCGGCTGCGTGGACGCATCGCCGTGCAGGTCGACGGCGGTATCCGCACCGGGCGCGACGTGGTCGTGGGCGCCCTGCTCGGCGCCGACGAGTTCGGCTTTGCGACCGCGCCGCTGATTGCGGCCGGCTGCATCATGATGCGCAAGTGCCATCTCAACACCTGTCCTGTTGGTGTCGCCACTCAGGATCCGGTGCTGCGCAAGCGCTTCAAGGGCCAGCCCGAGCACGTGATCAACTATTTCTTCTTCGTCGCCGAGGAAGTGCGCGAACTGATGGCGGCGCTCGGCTACCGCACCTTCAACGAGATGGTCGGCCAGATGCAGATGCTCGACCAGCGGGCGCTGGTGGAGCACTGGAAGGCCAAGGGCCTCGATTTCTCCAAGCTGTTTATGAAGCCCGCGGCCGAGGCAAGCACCGCCATCTACAATTGCGAGAAGCAGGATCACAAGATCCACGATATCCTCGACCGCAAGCTCATCGCCGAATCGCAAGCTGCGCTCGATCGCGGCGCGCCGGTGCGGCTGCAAACCGTCATCCGTAATATCGACCGCGCCGCCGGCGGCATGCTGTCCGGCGAGGTGGCCAAACGCTACGGCCATGCCGGGCTGCCCGACGGTACGATCCACGTGCGCTTCACCGGGACCGCCGGGCAAAGCTTCGGCGCCTGGCTCGCGCGCGGCATCACTTTCGAGCTCGACGGCGACGCCAATGACTATGTCGGTAAGGGCCTGTCGGGCGGGCGCATCATCATCCGGCCGCCTTCTGAGTCCGGCATCGTGCCGGAGGAAATCGATCATCGTCGGCAACACCGTGCTGTACGGCGCAACCGAAGGCGAATGCTATTTCCGCGGCGTCGCCGGCGAACGCTTCGCGGTGCGCAATTCCGGCGCCATCGCCGTGATCGAAGGCGCCGGCGACCATTGCTGCGAATACATGACGGGCGGCGTCGTGGTGGTGCTGGGCGTGACCGGCCGCAATTTCGCTGCCGGCATGTCCGGTGGAATAGCTTATGTGATCGACGAGGACGGCACCTTCAAATCGCGCTGCAACATGGCGATGGTCGAGCTTGAGCCGGTGCCGCAGGAAGAAGAGATCGCTGAGAAGGAGTTCGGCCATTACGCGGATCTCGAATCGCACGGCCGCGTCGACATCATGTCGGACCTGACAGCCAAGGACGCCGAGCGGCTACGCATGCTGATCGCCAACCATGCCCGCTACACGAATTCCAAGCGCGCGGCCGAGATTCTCGCCGATTGGCAACGTTATCGCCCATTGTTCCGCAAAGTGATGCCGGTTGAATACCGCCGCGCGCTTGCTGAGATGGCAAAGGAGAAGGCCGCCACCATGCAGGCCGCGGAGTAGTATGGGTAAGATCACTGGCTTTCTCGAAATCGAACGGCACGAACGCAAATACGCCCCGGTCGCGGAGCGTATCAAGCACTGGCACGAATTCGTGCTGCCGCTGCCGGAAAAGGAAATTCGCGATCAGGCGGCGCGCTGCATGGATTGCGGCGTGCCCTATTGCCACGGCACCAGCCGCATCACCGGCGCACCCACCGGCTGCCCGGTCAACAACCAGATTCCGGACTGGAACGACTTGGTCTACCGCGGCAACTGGGACGAGGCCGCGCGCAACCTGCATTCGACCAACAATTTTCCGGACTTCACCGGCCGCGTCTGTCCGGCGCCGTGCGAGGCGTCCTGCACGCTCAACATCGACGACAATCCGGTCACCATCAAAACCATCGAATGCGAGATCGCCGACCGCGCCATCGCGCATGGGCTCAAGCCGGAATTGCCGGCGCACAAGACCGGCAAGAAAGTCGCCGTCGTCGGCTCGGGCCCAGCGGGGCTCGCTTGCGCCCAGCAGCTCGCGCGCGCCGGACATGAGGTACACGTCTTCGAGCGGTGGGCCAAGGCCGGCGGCTTGCTGCGCTACGGCATTCCCGACTTCAAGATGGAGAAGATCCACATCGATCGCCGCATCGAGCAGATGCAGGGCGAAGGCGTGCAGTTCCACTACGGTGCCGACATCGGCGTCAATGTGCCGATCGACAGGCTGGTCAAGGAGCACGACGCCGTCGTGCTCGCCGGCGGCGCCGAAAAGCCGCGCGATTTGCCGGTGCCCGGCCGCGAACTCAAGGGCATTCATTTCGCGATGGAGTTCCTGCCGCAGCAGAACCGCCGCGTGAGCAACGAGCCGCAGGGCAATACCGAGCCGATTCTCGCCAAGGGCAAGAAGGTCGTCGTCATCGGCGGCGGCGATACCGGCTCCGACTGCATCGGCACCTCGATCCGCCAGGGCGCGGTATCGGTGACCAATTTCGAGATCATGCCGCAGCCGCCCGAACACGAGAACAAGATGATCGTGTGGCCGGACTGGCCGCTGAAGCTGCGCATCTCGTCGAGCCACCAGGAGGGCGTCGAGCGCGAATTCGCCGTGCTGACGCAGAAATTCTCCGGCGAAAACGGCCAGGTCAAGACGCTGCATTGCGTGCATGTGGACGACAAATTCAAGCCGGTGGCGGGAACCGAATTCGAGATCGAAGCCGATCTGGTGCTGCTCGCCATGGGCTTCGTACATCCGCTGCACGAAGGCATGATCAAGGCGCTGGACGTCGCGCTCGATCAGCGCGGCAATGTCAGTGCCGATACCGTGCAATATGTGACGTCGGTGCCCAAGGTGTTCGCCGCCGGCGACATGCGGCGCGGGCAATCGCTGGTGGTCTGGGCGATCCGCGAAGGGCGCCAAGCCGCGCACGCGGTCGACAAATTCCTGATGGGATCGACGACGCTACCGCGTTGACCAGCCACTAACGAAACCAGCCGGGCGTTCTGCTGGACTGCGGAATATCGGCCGGCGGCCGCGGCTTGGTGTCCACCCGGCGCTCGACGCGCGGCTTCACGCCCGTGGTCTGCAATATCTTCGGCCCCGGATGTTTGGGCGCTTCTGGCGGTTTCACAACCGCGATGGGTTCGGTGCGGGCGACCGCGGCTGGCGCTGGCACGGCGGCAGCCGCAGGTACCGCCGGCGGCGCGGCCACACTCGCGGCTGGCGCCGCGCTTTTCCCGTCGCTGCCCGGCGGCCAGACGAAATCGTCAGCGCGGCCAGGCGGCGCCGGCACCGGTTCGCCCTTGACCAAGACGCGATTGGCGGTGGCATCGGCGTGCACCGGCTGACTGCCGCCAGCCCCAAGCAGTTCCTCGGATTTTCCCGGCGTCACGGTCAGCGGCACCACCGGTCCGGCCACCGGGCGCACTTTCGATTTTGTCTCGGCCGGTGCCAGCCCGACCGGCCCCGCGGGGAACGCTACCGGCACGCGATTGCTCATATAGCGGCGTATTTCACGTTCGACATAGTGTGCGAGCTTGCGGGCGCCTGACTTGGTGAAATACACACCGTCGCCTGAACGCAACCGCCGCATCTGGCCTTCATAATCCGGGCCGAAAGTCGAGTATTTGCCCGCCTCGTCCACAAAGCCGTCCCACACGTCGATATAGTTCACGCCGGCGCGTTCGGCGCGCGCGCGATAAAGATCGTTGAGGTAGCTGGCATCGGCGGTGGATTTGGTGCCGCGGATCGACGGCAAGCCGACCCAGAATACTGGCACGCCCTTGCTCTTGAGCGCCGCAATCGTTTCGTCGATGCGCTTGGCGTAAACCTCGGCCCACTTGTCGCTGCGAAATTCGATGATGCCGTTGGCGCTTTTGCCGCGCTGCGGCTCGGGTGCCACGATTCCCGGCTGATCCTGCTCGTCCTTCTGCTCCTTGGTCTGCGCGTTCTGATCGGCGCTCTTCTTGCCCTGTTCCTCTTTGGCGGTCTTGTCCGCCTCTTTGGCGAGATCGCGCTCGCGGATATTCTGGCGGTCGCTGACGCCGAGCATCATGACCACGTAATTGGGCTTCTCCGGTGCCAGAAGATCGCGCGCGACATGCCACCAGTCGAGATCTCCCTTGGCCTCGTAGCGCAACAGACCGGAATTGATCTTGTTCTTGCGGACGATGCCGATCTCCGGCGAGTCCGAAAACGCGTCCTCCAGTCCATAGGCCAGCCAATCGGCCATGCCGTCGCCCATCACCACGATCGAAGTCGTGGGCGCCGGCGCGTTCGGATCCGGTTTGCGCGGAGCCGGGGCGTGCAATGATTCGACTGGCTGCCGCGGCGGGTTTTCGCCCGGATAGGGTCGCGAGTTTGAGCCGCCGCCTCCGAACAAGCCGCCGAACCCAAAGAAGCCGCCGTGTTGGCGCTGCCGGCTCAGAAACGGATAGCGGTCATCGGCTCGCTGGGCCTGAGCAGGCTGGGTGAGCGCGATATCGATCGCGACAACGCTCGCGCACTCGGCCACGGCCAGAATGACCGCTCCGACGAACCAATGTGAAAACCGGATTTTGCCAACCATGCGTTCGCCCAACGCCTTAATCTACAAGGGAAAAGGCCGGCCGCGAAGGGGACCTCAACCCGAGACCCACGTCAATTGCGCGTAAATAATGTCAACTCGAAGGTGGCCGGATGACGATCCGGCGGGTTACCGGGCACGCAGCTGGTCGAGGATACCTGCCGAGGCAAAGCCGTCGGGAACCCGCCCGGTCCTGGATTGGAAATCGCGGATCGCGGCCCTGGTCCGAGCGCCGAGGTGCCCGTCAACTTCGCCCACGTCATAGCCACGGCGTTCCAGCAACTGCTGCAGCTCGAGCCGCTCGCCGCGCGAGAGAACCCGCTCGTAACGCGGCCAGCGTTGCGCGAAGGGCGGCGCCCCGCGCAAGCGTTCGGCCAAGTGACCAATCGCCAGCGCATAGGCCTCGGCCGGATTGTACCGCATGATGACGCGGAAATTTGCCAGCATCAGGAAGCCGGGCCCTTGCACGCCGGCCGGGATCAGCAGGAACGCGCGGTCGTCCGCGCGGGGGAACGGCTTGTTGCCCGGGCGCGTAATCCCGGCGCGCTCCCACTCGCGGATCGGCAGCGAGCGCGCATGATCGGCGAGCATGAAATTGAAGGTCGCCGGCACCACGACTTCGTAGCCCCAGGTCTGCCCGGTCACCCAGCCGTCCTTCTTCAGGTTATTGGCGGTCGAGGCGATGATGTCGGGGATCGAGTTCGACCACATCGCGGCGGCCGTCGCGATCGAAATCCACCGCGTAGCGTTTGAACGCGGTCGGCATGAACTGGGTCGGCCCGAAAGCGCCGGCCCATGAGCCGATGAGCCGGTCGGGTTTGACGTCGCCGCGCTGAAGGATTTCCAGCGCCGACAAGAATTCCTCGCGGAAATAATTCTGCCGGCGGCCGATGCAGGCGAGCGTCGCGGTCGAACGGATCACCGGACGGTCGCTGCCGAGCGTGCCGTAATTGGTTTCCACGCCCCAGATCGCGGCGATGATATAGCGGTCGACACCATAGGCGCGCTCTACCGCATCGAATGTCGTACGATATTTTTCCAATAGTGCGCGGCCCTGCGCGATGCGCTCTTCGCTGACAAGCAAATCGAGATAGTCCCAGAGCGACTTGGTGAATTCCGGCTGCGAATCGAGCAGATCCATGATGCGTAGGTCCGGCGTCAGCGCTGTGGTATAGGCGGCATAGACGTTGCGCGAAATGCCGCGCCGGGAAGCCAACGGCCACAGCCGATCGAGGCAGCCGTGGAAACTCGCCGCCGCCGCGCGGATTGCGTCAGCGGTCATGCGGGGATCGCCGGAGGAGCCCGACTCGCCGCTCCAGCCCGGCACCACAACCGCAGCCGGCGGGATCGACCCGGTGATGCCGGAATAGCGAGCGTCGCGCGTCTGCGCGAATGCGCCGCTGCACGCAGTCGCCATCACGGTGACAGCCAAGATATATCTATGGATCGGTCGCATCGCGATGTCGGTCTTATTTTCGTCCTCTTATGGGTGCCCCGATTTCGTTTCGACGGCGTTAATAGTCCTGCGGAACCCATCTGGACCCGCGAGCGCCGCCATGCTTTCTGCTCGCCTGAACGAATCAAAATCCGCCAACCATCGTCAAATTCGCATGAACCGCATCCGCAAAGCCATATTCCCGGTCGCAGGCCTGGGCACCCGCTTCCTGCCGGCGACCAAGGCCATGCCGAAGGAAATGCTCCCCGTTGTGGATCGGCCGCTGATCCAGCATGTGGTCGACGAGGCGCGCCAGGCCGGCATCGAGCATTTCATCTTCGTCACCGGCCGCAATAAGGCGGTGATCGAAGATCATTTCGACCGCCAGTTCGAGCTTGAGTTCACGCTGGTCGAGCGCGGCAAGAAGGCCGACCTCGCGCTCTTATCGCAGGATTTGCCCGAGCCCGGCACCTTCAGCTTCACCCGCCAGCAGTCGCCGCTCGGCCTCGGCCACGCTATCTGGTGCGCGCGCGAACTGGTCGGCCACGAGCCGTTCGCGCTGCTGCTGCCCGACGTTCTGGTGCAGCATCCGCGCGGCTGCCTCACCCAGATGATCGACGCCGCCAGGGGCCTCGACGACAACGCCAATATCCTCGCGGTGGAGGAAATGCCGGCCGACCGTATTCATTTGTATGGCGTGGTCGGCGTCGGCGAACCCCGCGGCAAGGCGTTCGCCATCACCAAGATGGTCGAAAAGCCGAAAGCGGCCGAAGCGCCGTCCAATCTGTCGATCACCGGGCGCTATATCCTGCAGCCGCAGATCTTCGACATCCTGGAAAAGCAGGCGGCCGGCACCGGCGGCGAAATCCAGCTCACCGACGCCATGGTGGCGCTTGCGCGCATGCAGCCGTTCTATGGGCTCAAATTCGAGGGCCGCAGCTTCGACTGCGGTTCGAAGATCGGGTTTCTCGCCGCCAACGTGTCCTATGGCCTCGAGCGCCCGGATATAGCACCCGAATTCCGCGCCGAGTTGAAACGACTGCTCGGCGAGAAATAGCACTAGCGCTGCAGCCGCAACCCGAGCAGGAAAATATTCGAGGTGTAGTCATTGCCGGCGACGTTGGAGTGCGACCAATCGCGACGGACCTCGCCTTTGATCTGCACTTCCCGGCTGAGCTTGTAGGTCAAGCCGAAGCCAACGTCGTAGCGCAGATCCTGGCGGCCGGCGGTCGTTTCGCCCAAGCCGGCCGAGGCGTCGGTACCGCCTGTATAGCTGTCCACGCCGAAGCCGAATTTCGCCGTCGCGATCAACCAGCGGCGCAGTTCGTGGTCAACTTGCAAGCCAACGTCGCGCGAGAGAACGCCGGACACGCCAGGAACGGTGGATTCACCGACCACCGATGAGGCGCTGAGCTTGACCGTGGTCAGCGCTGTCGCGGTCCAGACCAGCGAGGCATTGCCGATCAAAGCGTGCAGGGTGTCGAAACGTGGGTCCACGTATTTGCGCTGCGCATAGCCGACCGCGATCTCGCCGGTGAGCCGATGCGCCAATTCGAAGCTCGAGCCGACCTTGCCGCTCAGGCCGGTTGAGTCGCGTTGAAATCCGTTGACGTCGGTTGCGACATCGTGCGCGCGGCTGTCGGTGGCGACCTCGACGAACGGCTTCACGCCCGGCAGCAGCTCGTAGCCGCCACGCAGCGTGCCGTTATATTGGTTATAGTTTCGATCGGCGTTGCTGCTGATGGTGCCATCGGTCAAGGTCGAGTCCTGGTAGGCGGTGCGCTCGACGTCGCCTTTTACGCCCAATTCGAAGCGGTTGAATTGATGCGTGACGCCCCCGCTGCCGCCGAAAGTGGCATAGACCGGCAGCTTGGCGAGCCCTGCCTGCAGGTTCGGACTGCCGGGATTGTCGGTCGAAATCAGCAAGCGGGTGTCGAGGTCGACGCGTGTATTTCGGGTCACGTCGATACGGCCGTCTATTTTGCCGTTGAAGTAAGGGCGGCTTAGCGTCGGCGATTCATCCGGGCGATAGCCGGTGTAGCTGCCGCGCAAGTCGGCCTTGAGCTCGTGGCGCGACCAATTCGACTGCGCGCGAAATTCCGGCGCCACCGTATAGACCAAGGCGCCGGCACCGCCGGCGACGTGCGTCGGGTTGGTATCATAACCGCCGATCAGTTCGATCGCCGGAAATAGATCGAAAGCGCCGGCGCGCACGCCAAGCGGGACGTAAGGATCGTCGGGTTCGGTATGCGCCTTGCGCTTGGGCGGCAGCTTGCGGATCGGCCCCAATTCGACGGGCGGCGCTCCCGGCGCGCCGGCAAAAGCGCCGGTGTCGGGCGGCGGGGTCTGGTAGCGCGAGACGACAACGGGCGCGGCCACGCCAGGTGCAATCGCCTGTGCGCGGGCCGACGCCACGCTCGTGCCGACCGGCGCCGCGTTTGCATCGACCGTCGCCGCGACCGGGCTGCGCGCACGCACACTGCCTTTGAGTTTTGTTTTCTTGCGGGCATTGGTGGAATCGTAGCCGGTATTGCCGGCGCCGGATGCCGGAGCCACGAAATTGATCGGCGGCCCCAATTGGGCCAATCCCGGCCGCGTAAATTTCTGGAAGCGCGGCGGTTGGCGTGGATTGGTTTGCAGGTTCGGCGACAGCGGGTCGGGAAACGGCGGCGGCGCCGTTTGCGCGAGCGCGTCCGCACTCCACAGCACCACGCAAGCCGCCATGAGCAGGCGTGCGCCGCGCGGCGTGGCTTGAGTTAGGGGACGTAAGCGCGGCACGACTGTCTCGGCTCTCCCGACCACGGCGGAACGCCGGGCGACTGCGCCTTTGCAAAAGGAGCGCCCGCCCGCCGGACCGCGGACTTTGGTTAACGGAAGTTAAAACCGTATGGTTAATGGGACGTTGATGGGCGGCGCGTGATCCCGAAAAGTGGGAACCGGTTTTCGGATTAGATCACGCGCAAACCAAAAAATGGGGCCTAAACAGCCTCAAATCCAGCCTTTCAGCTCGCGCAGCGCGACGTCGCGGATCACCGCCATACCCGGATCGGAGTCGTTCAGGCACGGGATGGCCGCGAAATTCTTGCCCCCCGCGTGCTTGAAGATCTCGGCATTCTCCATGGCGATCTCTTCCAACGTCTCCAGGCAATCGGCGGCAAAGCCCGGCATGATGACGGCGAGGTTCTTCACGCCGCGCTCGCCCAGTGATTTCATGGTGGCGTCGGTATAGGGCTTGAGCCATTCCGCCGGGCCGAAGCGCGACTGGAAGGTCATCAGCAGCGTGTCCTCGCCGAGCTTGAGCTTCTTGCGCAGCAGCGCCGTGGTTTCGGTACAGTGGCCGTAATAGGGATCGCCCTTGGCCACATAGTCTTCCGGCATGCCGTGGAACGAGGCGACGATCATGTCCGGTTTGAACTTCAGCTTGGCAAGCTCGGCATTGAGCGAATTGGCGAGCGCGTCGATATAGGCGGGCTCAGCGTAATAGGGCGCGGCCACCCGCAGGCTGGGCTGGAAGCGCATCTTGGCGAGCGCGCGGAAGGCTTCGTCGCAGACGGTGGCCGTGGTCGCCGCCGAGTATTGCGGATAGAGCGGCACGATCAGAATGCGCTCGCAATCCTGCGCGGCGAGCGCCTCCAGCCGCGAGCGGATCGACGGATTGCCATAGCGCATCGCCCAGTCGACGCGGAGGCGTCGGTCGACTTTGCCGAGCATCTCCTCGAGCTTGTCGGACTGCGAGCGCGTGATGGTCTTGAGCGGCGATTCATTGCGCTCCCGGTTCCAGATCTTGTGGTAATCGCGGCCTTTCCGGCCGGGGCGTACGGTCAGGATGATGAGGTTGAGCACCAGCCACCACTTGATCGGGTTCTCCTCGATCACGCGGCGGTCGGAGAGAAATTCCTTCAGATAGCGCCGCATCGACCAGTAATCGGTGGCGTCGGGCGTGCCGAGATTGACCAGCAGCACGCCGATGCGGCCGCCTGTAGTTGGGGCTTTGGTCGAATTCATGGTTTGCGTTCGTCGGCGATGACCTTGCCGTCATTCGGCAGCGTACTGGGGGCCACCAGCTTTACCGCGCCCTTAAGCTTCGTCACCGACTGTAGCGTGGCGGCGACCGCGGCCTCAAGCGCAGCATGCGGTGTAGCGCATTCCGCCAGCAGTGTCATGGTGTCCTGTTCGGCTTCGCGGCCGACCACAAGACGCAACCGTACGAGTTGCGGATGGCGCGCGGCTACCTCGGCGATCTGCTTGGGATGCACGAACATGCCTTTTACTTTCGCCGTCTGGTCGGCGCGGCCCATCCAGCCCTTGATGCGCGTATTGGTGCGCCCGCACGGTGAGATGCCCGGCAGCAGTGCCGACAGATCGCCGGTGCCGAGCCGGATCATCGGATAGTCCGGATTGAACGAGGTGACCACCACCTCGCCGACCTCGCCCTCGGCGACCGGATCGCCGGTGCCCGGCCGCACGATCTCGACGATGACGGTTTCGTTGACAATCATGCCCTCGCGGGCATCACTTTCGTAGGCAATCACACCCAATTCGGCAGTGGCGTAGCATTGCAGCACGGCGACACCGCGTAGCCTGAGTTCGTCGCGTAGCGAGCCCGGCAGCGCCGCGCCCGAGACCAGCGCGCGCTTGATCGAGGTCGCGTCTTTGCCGGTCTTCTCGGCGGTGTCGAGCAAGATCTTGAGAAAATCCGGCGTGCCGACATAACCGGACGGTTTGTAATGCGCGATCGCCTCGAGCTGTTGCTCGGTATTGCCGACGCCGCCGGGGATCACCACGCAGCCGACCGCCTGCGCGCCCGACTCCAGAATGAATCCACCGGGCGTAAGATGATAGGCAAACGAATTGTGCACGATGTCGCCGAGCCGAAAGCCTGCGGCAAAGCAGGCGCGCGCCGCGCCCCACCAGTCGACGCCATCGCCTTCCGGCTCGAAGATCGGTCCGGGCGACATCAACAGCCGTTTTGCCCGGTTCGCCGGCGTGGCGTTGAGCCCGCCGAACGGCGGGTTCTCCTTTTGCAGAGCGGCGAGGTCGGCTTTGTGCAGGACCGGCAGCTTCGCCAGCGCCGCGCGTGAGGTCACCGATCTCGCATCGACGCCGGCGAGATGCCTCGCCCAACCGAGTGCGCCCATGGCGCGGGCGATCGATTCGCCCAGCCGCGCGAATTGCTCATGCTCGCGCGCCGCCGGTGCGCGGGTTTCCAGAGCGTCATAGTGGTCGGACATGCCTTACGCCAGCCAGCGCTTACGCCGGCGGTAGTGCTTGCCCTCGCGGAAGCTCTTGCGCCGGCCGCCGGAAATGCCGAGATAGAATTCCTTCACGTCCTCGTTCTCGGCCAGCGACTTGGCGTCACCGTCCATCACCACGCGGCCATTCTCCAAAATGTAGCCGTAGCGCGCGAAGCGCAGCGCCATATGGGTGTTCTGCTCGGCCAGCAGGAACGAGACGCCCTCCTTCTCGTTGAGGCCATGGACGATCTCGAAAATCTCCTCGACGATCTGCGGCGCGAGCCCCATCGACGGCTCGTCGAGCAGGATCATCTTCGGCCGCGACATCAACGCGCGCCCGACCGCGCACATCTGCTGCTCGCCGCCGGAGGTGTAGCCGGCGATTGCGTTGCGCCGCTCGGCGAGCTTGGGGAAATAGGAATAGACCAGGTCGATGTCGCTGCCGGATCGCCGCCCGGCCGTCGCGGCGGGTGAAGGCGCCGGTAAGCAGGTTTTCCTCGACGGTGAGATGCGCGAAGCACTGGCGGCCTTCCATCACCTGGATGCAGCCGCGTCGCACCAGCTCGTTCGGCGAAAGGTCCTGCACTTCGGCGCCGTCGAACAGGATCGAGCCCTTGGTGACGTCGCCGCGTTCGGCATGCAGCAGGTTGGAGATCGCCTTGAGCGTGGTGGTCTTGCCGGCGCCGTTGGCGCCGAGCAGCGCGACGATGCCGCCCCTCGGCACGTCGAGCGAGACGCCCTTGAGCACCAGGATGACGTGATCGTAGATCACTTCGATATTGTTGACCGAAAGGATTTTTTCCGCCGCGGCGGAAGCCGTCGTTTCGGTCTGCGTTGCCGCTGACATGTCCACTCCAGACAAGAACCTCTCCCCGCCACGACGGCGGGGAGAGGGATTGTTCATTCAGGTTACGACGACTTGTCGCAAGCTTCGGTGCGCTTCGGCCAGCCGGTGTTCTTCTCGACGTATTCCTTGGCCGCTGCGTCGAGCATCGGATCCACCTTGTCCTTCATGGGCTCGATCCAATCGGAGACCTTCACCCACTTGGTGCCGTCCCATTGCTGCATGTAGGCCGGCTGATGGCCGCTGTGGTCGGTGCAGCTGATGCCGGTAAGCGGAGCAGCGAAGTTCTCGAAACCGAGTTCCTTCCAGCGCGCCGCGGTGATGTTGCAGCGTTTCGAGACCGCGCCGAACATCCGGACCGGTCACGACCTTCTTGCCGGTCAGTTTCTGCGCATTGCGGATCGCTTCCGCGACCAATGCGGTGTTATAGACGCCGCGGTTGTAGAAGTTGTCCGCGAACTTATCCTTCTCGACCTGGCTCTTGCCCTTGTCCACGACGTATTTCTTGATGTCCTGGATGGCGGGATAGTTGGTTCCGAGGCCGTTGAAGTTGAGCGCGAGATAGCCCTTGGCCTGCTGGCCGCCGCCGCGCGCGTCGTCATCCGAACCTGACCACCACACGCCGATGAAGTGATCCATCGGATAGCCGTTCTCGGCTGCGCGCTTGACCGCGGTCGGGTTCATGGCGCCCCAGCCCCACATGATCATCCAGTTCGGACGATCGCGGCGGACGGCGAGCCATTGCGCCGACTGGTCCTGCATTTCCTTGCCAGCCACAGCGTAGAGCTTCACGTTGAAGCCGTAGTCCTTGGCCAGTTGCTGCAAAAGCGGGATCGGCTCGCGGCCGTAGCCGGCATCGAGGAAAATGAAGCCGATGGTCTTGCCCTTGAGCTTGTCGAGACCGCCTTCCTTGCCGCCGATGTATTTGATGATCATCGACATGCCGTCCCAATAGGTGGCCGGCGGGTTGAAGATCCAGGGGAAGTCCTTGCCGACCGCCGCGGCCGACAGACCGTAGGCCATCGACAGAATCGGAATCTTGTCGACCGACGCCTTCGGGATCAGTTGCAGCGTGATGCCGGTGGAAAACGGATTGATTACCGCCGGGTTCTTGCCTTTGACCGACTCCCAGCACTCCACACCCTTCTTGGTGTCGTAGCCGGTTTCGCATTCCTCGACATTGATCTTCACCCCGCCGATGCCGCCGTCACGCTCGTTGAGCATGCTGAGATAGTCGTGCATGCCGTTGGCGATCGGGATGCCGGAATTGGCGTAGGGCCCGGTGCGATAGCTGAACAGTGGCACATAGATCGAATCCTGCGCTTGCGCTTTGCTGGCGAGCACGGCGGCTGCCATCAAGCCGGCACAGGCAATTCCAACCAACAGGTGTCTTGCCTTCATCGCTTTCCTCCCTTTGGTTCGCGCCGCGTCTGGCGCGCCTCTGGTTTCTGCATTCGCCCCCTTTCGCCGGAGGCGATTTCGGAGCCATGGCCGAGGCCACGGTCGGAAATTGAAGCTATCTTGCACCATCAATAGGGAAACGGCCACACCCTCAATTTTTGTTTACCGATCTGCCAGAGCCGCGCCAGCCCGGCCGGCTCGGCGATCAGGAAGAAGATGATCAGCGCACCGACGATCATGAAGGTGACGTGCTCGACGGTGGCCGCATGCAAAGTGCAGCCCGACCGCTTCCGGCGCGAAGCGCAACACGATCGGCAGGATGTAGATCAGCGCCGCGCCCAGAAAGCGCCGAGCAGGCTGCCAAGACCGCCGATGATGATCATGAACAGGATGGTGAAGCTCTGATTGATGTTGAAGACGCTCGGTTCCGCCCCGCCGTACCAGAGAAACACCATCAGCGCGCCGGCCACGCCGCAGTAAAACGAGGACACCGCGAAAGCGAGCAACTTGGTCGGCAGCAGGCGAATGCCCATCAGCTCGGCGGCGATATCCATGTCGCGCACCGCCATCCACATGCGGCCGATGCGGCCGTGCACGAGGTTCGAGGCCAACCAGGTCATCACCACCACGATGGCCAGCACGATGTAGTAGCGCGTCTCGGCCGTGGCGCGCGGACCGGTGACGATGATGCCGAACAATTCGCGCTGCGGCACTTCGATGGCGCCGGAAATATTGTAATTGTAAAGCCAGGGAACGCGGATGAAGCACCACTCCAGGAAGAACTGCGCCGCCAGCGTCGCGATGGCGAGATAGAAGCCCTTGATGCGCAGCGACGGCAGCCCGAACACCGCGCCGACCGCCGCCGCGAAGAATCCGGACACGATCACCCAGATGATGATATTCACGTCAGGGAAGATCGAGGTCAGCTTGTAGCAGGCATAGGCGCCGACGCCCATGAAGGCGCCGGTGCCGAGCGACAGCTGACCGGTATAGCCGGTGAGCAGATTGAGCCCGATGGCCGCGAGCGAAAAAATCAGGAACGGGATCATCACCGCATTGACGATGAAGTCGTTGCCGGTCAGCGGAATGACCACGAAGGCAATGGCCAGAATGACGATGATGCCAATTCGGTCCTGCAGAATTGGAAAGACCGCCTGGTCGCTGGCGTAGCTCGTTTTGAACTGGCCGGCCTCACGGTAAAGCATTGTCCGACCTTATACCCGCTCGATGATTCGTTCGCCGAACAGTCCCTGCGGACGGAACAGCAGGAACACCAGCGCGATCACATAGGCGAACCAGGAATCGGTGCCGCCGCCGACCAGCGGGCCCCAATAGAACTCACCGAGCTTCTCGCCGATACCGATGATCAGGCCGCCGACGATGGCGCCGGGGATCGAGGTGAAGCCGCCGAGGATCAGCACCGGCAGCGCCTTGAGCGCGATCACCTCGAGCGCGAACGATACGTCCGAGCGCGCGCCCCAAAAGATACCGGTGACCAGCGCCACCAGTCCGGCGGCGAACCAGACGATCACCCAAATCTGCTCGAGCGAGATGCCGACCGAGAGCGCGGCCGCGGTGGCTGTCGGCGACCGCGCGCAACGCGCGCCCGATGCGGGTCTTGGAGAAGAACACCGCCAGCCCCGCCACCATGACGGAGGCGATGATCGCAGCGGCGATATCGAGCTTCTGCAACTGCACGATCCCGCCGAAACCATGATAGGTGATGGCACCTTTGGGAAGATAAAGGTCATCGAGTGATCATGACCTTGGGATCGCCGCCGAATACGAACTCGCCGAAGCCGATCAGGAAATAGGTGATGCCGAAGGTCGCCATGAACAGAATGATGTCGGGCTGGTTGACCAGCGGCCGCAGCACCGTGCGTTCGATCGCGAAGGCAAGGCCGAACATCACGACGATGGTCAAGGCCAGCGCGAGAAAGGCCGGCACGCCGGCATCGTGCAACCCGACCAGCGTCAGCGCTGCGAACACCACCATGATGCCTTGCGCGAAATTGAACACGCCGGAGGCCTTGAAGATCAGCACGAAGCCGAGCGCAATCAGCGCATAGAGCATGCCGCCGACCAGCCCCTCCCACAGCGTCTGCACCAGCAGGTCGGGCGCTGAGCCCATCTGCACGAAGGGGTCGATGAAGATCATGTAGAGGAGGTGCATTAAGGTCCCCTCAGTGAGCCACGCCGAGATAGGCGTCGATCACGCCCTGATTGCCCTTGACGTCATCCGGCGTGCCGTCGGCGATCTTGATGCCGTGATCGAGCACCACCACGCGGTCCGACAAGTCCATCACCACGCCCATGTCGTGCTCGATCAGCGCGATGGTGGTGCCGTAATGGTCGTTCACGTCGAGCACGAAGCGCGACATGTCCTCCTTCTCTTCGAGATTCATGCCGGCCATCGGCTCGTCGAGCAGCAGCAGATCCGGCTCCATGGCGAGCGCGCGGCCGAGTTCGACGCGCTTCTGCAGGCCATAGGGCAGCCGGCCGACCGGCGTGCGGCGGATTTCCTGGATCTTGAGAAAATCGATGATCTCCTCGACACGGCGGCGATGCTCGACTTCTTCCGTCATCGCGGGCCCGAAGCGCAGCAATTGCCAGAAGAAGTTGCGGTGCATCTTCAGCGTGCGGCCGGCCATGATGTTGTCGAGCGCGGTCATGCCGCGGAACAGCGCGACGTTCTGGAAGGTGCGTGCGATGCCGCCATGGGCGGCGTCATGCGGGCGCATCTTGGCGCGCGTCTCACCCTTGAAGGTGATGCGGCCCTGCTGCGGATGGTAGAAGCCGTTGATGACGTTGAGCATCGAGGTCTTGCCGGCGCCGTTCGGCCCGATGATGGCGCGGATTTCGCCTTTACGGATATCGAAAGAGACATCGCTCACCGCGTTCACGCCGCCGAACGATAGCGAGACGTTCTCCACCGACAAAAGCACGTCGCCGACCGCAACATCGGGGCCGCTGGGGGCTCTCATGCGAGAGCTCCACGTGTTCTTCACCCTCCCCTGGAGGGGGAGGGTCGGACCACCGCAGGCGGTCCGGGGTGGGGTGATTTCCTCGAAGTGAAGTTCACCCCCTCCCGGTTCGCTTCGCGAACCGACCTCCCCCCTCCAGGGGGAGGTGAAGAGTAAGCGTGGCAACCGAGTGAGCGTCATTCCGCCGCCTCCATGAGCGGCGCGACGGGAACCATGTCACGGATTTTCACGCGCGCATTGATCGTCCCCTTGCGGCCGTCCTCGAAGGTGACCTCGGTCGAGATGTCGGCTTCTTTGGAGCCGTCATAGAGCGCCTTGACCAGCGGCCCGTAACGATCGGCGATGAAGCCGCGGCGAACCTTCTGGGTGCGCGTCAGCTCGCCGTCGTCGGCATCGAGTTCCTTGTGCAGGATCAGGAAGCGCTTGATCTGCGCGCCTGCCATCATTTTGTCCTCGGCGAGCGAACGGTTCGCCTCGGCGACATGTTTCTCGATCATGTCGTAAACCAGCGGATGACCGGCGAGTTCCTGATAGGAGGCGTAGACCACGTTGTTGCGTTCGGCCCAGCTGCCCACCGCGGTGAGATCGATGTTGATCATCACCGCGACGAAATCGCGCTTATCTCCGTAAGCGACCACTTCGCGGATGTTGGGATAGAATTTAAGCTTGTTCTCGATGTATTTCGGCGGGAACAGCGTGCTGTCGTTGAGCTTGCCGACATCATTGGCGCGATCGATGATCTTCAAGTGGCCGGTCTTCTCGTCGAAGAAACCGGCATCGCCGGTCTTCACATAGCCGTCCGGCGTCATCGCCTCGGCAGTCTTGGCCGGGTCCTTGAAGTAGCCGGCGAACATGCCGGGCGATTTGAACAACACCTCGCCGTTGTCGGCGATACGGATATCCACGTTCGGGCAGGCCGGACCGACGGTGTCGGAATAGATTTCGCCGTCGGGCTGCGCTGTGACATAGAGGAATGCTTCGGTCTGGCCGTAGAGCTGCTTCAGGTTGAGGCCGATCGAGCGATAGAACGCGAACAGCTCGGGGCCGATCGCCTCGCCCGCGGTGTAGGCCACGCGCACCCGCGAAAAGCCGAGCACATTCTTGAGCGGGCCATAGACCAGGACGTTGCCCAGCCAGTAGAGCAACCGGCCGGTCAGTGGCACCGGTTGACCATTGAGGATGCGCTCGCCGTAACGGCGCGCGACGCCGATGAAATAGTGGAACAGCTTGCGCTTGAGGAAGCCAGCATCCTCCATGCGGATCATCACACGCGTGAGCAGAAGTTCGAGCGTGCGCGGCGGCGCGAAATAGAAGCTCGGACCGATCTCGCGCAGATCGGCCATCGCGGTGTCGGTGTTCTCCGGACAAGCCATGCAGAAACCGGCGACGAGCCCTTGCGCGTAGTTCAGATAATGATCGCCGACCCAGGCGAGCGGCAGATAGGCGAGCGCCACGTCGTTCTCATTCAGTTTGTCGAACTTGACCGTATCGGTCGCCGCCTTGATCGAGCGCTCACCGGTCAGCACGACGCCCTTGGACGTGCCAGTGGTGCCGGAGGTGTACAGAATGATCGACGGATCGGAGCCCTTGCCGGCGGCGATTTCGGCGTCGAGCCAGGAGCCGACTGTCGGGTCGGTCAGCGCCATGCGCCCCTCGGCGATGATGTCATCGATCGGATGCAGGTGGCTGTGATCGTAGTCGCGCAGACCGCGCCGCTCGTCGTAGACCATCTGCTCGAGCTTTGGCAGGCGTTCCATGACCGACATGATCTTGTCGACTTGCTCCTGGTCCTCGACCGCGGCGAAGCGCACCTCGGCGTGGGCCAAGACGTAGGCGAGTTCGTCGGCCACCGCGTCTGCGTACACGGGTACCGGCACCGCACCGAGCATCTGAGACGCCATCACCGACCAATAGAGCTTCGGTCGGTTGGCGCCGACAATGGCGATGGTCTCGCCGCGCTTGAGGCCGAGCCGCTGCAGGCCGACGGCATAGGCGCGCACGATTTCGAGGACCTGGCCCCAAGTCCAGGTTTGCCAGATGCCGAGTTCCTTTTGCCGCATTGCCGGCCGCGTGCCGTACAAATCAGCATTGCGAATCAATAGCTTAGGAAAGGTATCCGCCGAAGCGGCGGCGATCGTCGCCACAGCCTATTCCTCCCTCTCGGCCGCGCTCGTTGATGGTGCGGCTTCTTAACCCCTCGCCGCCTGCGGGGGCGGTCTTGTTGCCACGATATGAAAACACCGCTGCAGGCGGGTCAAGTCGTGGGCAGGTCGGTATTTGGTCGCAGAGGGCGGCTAAATTATTCCGCCGCCTTGAGAAATGGCGCGGCGCCGGCGCGGAAATGCTGGTATAAGCCCGCTTCCTCGGCCTTGACGATGCCGATATGCCGCTCTTTCACCGGACCGTAGCCGCGGATTTTTTCCGGAAGAGCAGCAAGAGCAACAGCAGCAGCATGATTTCCCGGCGTCAGATGTTCGGCGATGTCGGCCAGAAGTTCCTCGTATTCTGCGATCAAGCGTCGTTCTGTTCTTCGCCCGGCGGTGTAGCCGAACGGATCGAGCGGCGTGCCGCGCAGGACCTTGAACTTCTTCAGCACGCGGAAAGCGCCGAGCAGCCAGGGCCCGAACGACATCTTCTTCGGCTCGCCGGTCGCCTTGTCGCGGCGCGCCAGCAGCGGCGGCGCAAGCAGAAACTCGAAGCGCAGATTGTCGCCGTCGAAGGTGGACTTCACCCTCTCGACGAATGAGGTGTCGGCGTAAAGCCGCGCCACCTCGTACTCGTCCTTATACGCCATCAGCTTGAACAGATAACGTGCCACGGCTTCCGACAGCGCGCATTGGCCCGGCGCATTGGCGGCTTCCGCGTCTTTGATCTTTTCGACCCAGCGGCGATAGCGCCGTGCATAGCGTGTACTCTGATAGGCGGTGAGGAATTTAACGCGCCGGTCCACCGTCTCGGCGAAGGACTCCGACAACTTGAGCGAGTCGTTGGCAAGCTCGGGCGCCGGCTTCACCAGCGCTTCGAGCGCGGCGGGATCGACCGCCGCGCGGCGGCCGTAACGGAAAGCCGCGACGTTCATCACCACCGCTTCGCCGTTCATCTCGATCGCCTTCTCGATCGCTTCCGCCGACAACGGCAGCGCGCCTGCCTGATAGGCATAGCCGAGCATGAACATGTTGCCGCCGATGGAATTGCCGAGCAGCGCGGTGGCGAGCCGGCTGGCATCGACGAAGTGGCTCTGCCCCGGACCCGCCGCACCGGCGATGGTCCGCTTGAGCCGCTCGGCCGGCAGCGAATAGTCGGCGTTGCGGGTGAAGTCGCCGGGCAGGAATTCGGCCGTATTGACCACGACCCGCGTATGGCCCGCCTTGATCGCGCCCAGCACCTTCTTGTTGCCGACCACCACGCTGTCGCCGCCGAGCACCAGATCGGCGCCGCCGGCGGCGACGCGGATGGCGTGGATTTCGTCCGGCGTATTGGCGATGCGGATATGGCTGTAGACGGCGCCGCCCTTCTGCGCGAGGCCGGCCATGTCGATGACACCGGCGCCCTTGCGTTCCAGATGCGCGGCCATGCTGACGATACCGCCGATGGTGACGATGCCGGTGCCGCCGATGCCGGTGACGATGATGCTGTAGGGATGGTTGGTCAGCGGCAAGCGCGGCTCGGGCAGCGCCTGCCAATCCGCCGGCTCGGCGACGCCTTCGCCCCTCTTGAGCTTGGCGCCGTGCACGACGACGAAGGACGGGCAGAAGCCCTTGATGCAGGAGTAATCCTTGTTGCAGCTCGACTGGTCGATGGTGCGCTTGCGGCCCCATTCGGTCGTCAGCGGCTGCACCGAGACGCAGTTCGACTTCACGCCGCAGTCGCCGCAGCCTTCGCAGACCAGATCGTTGATCACCACGCGCTTGTCGGGATCGGGAAATGTGCCGCGTTTGCGGCGGCGGCGTTTCTCGGCGGCGCAGGTCTGGTCATAGATCAAAACGCTCACGCCCGGCACCGTGGCGAGGTCGCGCTGCACGGCGTCGAGGTCGTCGCGGTGATGCACGGTCAGACCGCGCGGCCAGTCAGTGTCCTTGGGATATTTCCACGGCTCATCGGTGACGACGACGACGCGCTTGGCGCCTTCGGCGGCGACCTGGCGCGCGATCTGATCGACGGTGAGGCCGCCATCATTGGCCTGCCCGCCGGTCATCGCCACCGCGTCGTTGAACAGGATCTTGTAGGTCATGGTCACGCCGGAGGCGATGGCGGCGCGGATCGCCATGTTGCCGGAGTGGTTGTAGGTGCCATCGCCCAGATTCTGGAACACGTGGTCGCGCTTGGAGAACGACGCTTCGCCGATCCAGTTGGCGCCCTCGCCGCCCATCTGGGTGTAGCCGAGCGTTTTGCGCTCCATCCATTGCGCCATGTAGTGGCAGCCGATGCCGGCATAGGCGCGGCTGCCTTCCGGCACGCGGGTCGAGGTGTTATGCGGGCAGCCGGAGCAGAAATAAGGAATGCGCACGGCGACGTCGACGGTTTCGCTGAGCGCGCGCTGCGCCGCTTTCAGCCGCGCCACATTGGCGGCCAGTTCGTCATTGGCGCCGTACCGTAGCAGCCGCTCGCCGATGCAGATGGCGACGTCGTTGGGATCGAGCGCGCCCTTGACCGGGAACAGCCAATTGCCCTGCTCGTCCTTCTTGCCGATGCAGACCGGCTGGTTGGCGCTGCCGTAGAGTTCCTCGCGCACCTGCACTTCGATCAGCGAACGCTTCTCCTCGACCACGATGATGAGGTCGAGCCCCTGCGCGAACTCGGCGAGTTCCTGCCGCCCGATCGGCCAGACGCAGCCGATCTTGAACAGGCGCAGGCCGAGGTCGTTGCATTTCACCTCGTCGATGCCGAGTTCATCGAGCGCCTGGCGCACGTCGAGATAGGCCTTGCCGGTGGTGATGACACCGATCTTCGGAGCGCGCCCACCCGAGGTAATGATTTTGTTGAGTCTGTTGGCGCGCACGAAGGCGAGCATGGCGTCGCGCTTGAAATCGTGCAGGCGCGCTTCCTGGCCGAGGATGGTGTCGACGAGACGGATATTCAGCCCGCCCTCCGGCATGCGGAAATCGGTCGGCGTGACCAGCTTGATGCGGTCGAGGCTGCCGTCGACGACGCCGGTCGACTCCACCGTCTCGTGCATGCATTTGAGCGCGGTCCAGGCGCCGGTGAAGCGCGACATGGCCCAGCCATAGAGCGCGTAATCGATGATCTCCTGCACGCCGCCCGGATTGAGGATCGGCATCATCACGTCGACGAAATGGAATTCCGACTGATGCGCGGTGGTCGAGGATTCCGCGGTGTGGTCGTCGCCCATCAGCGCGAGCACGCCGCCGTTCTTGGCGGTGCCAGAGAGATTGGCGTGGCGGAACACGTCGCCGGAGCGATCGACGCCCGGACCCTTGCCGTACCATAGACCGAACACGCCATCGAACTTGCCCTCGCCGCGCAGTTCGGCCTGCTGGGTGCCCCACAGCGCGGTGGCGGCGAGTTCCTCATTGATGCCGGGTTGGAATTTGATGTCGGCGGCGGCCAATGGGCGGGCGGCGCGCATGAATTGCTGGTCGAGGCCGCCGAGCGGCGAGCCGCGATAACCGGTCAGATAGCCGGCGGTGTTGAGGCCGGCGCGCCGGTCGCGCTCTTTCTGCACCAGGCAGGCGCGGATCAACGCCTGATAACCGGTCACCAGGACGCGGTCCTGCGCCAGATCGTATTTGTCGTCGAGGCTGACGGGTCGCAGCGTCATGGGAGGCCTTGGCAGTGCCGCGGGCCCTTTACGAGCGGTGGCCCCGGCACCACTCATATAGGCTGCGACGGTCGGACGCAAAACCGGCTAGCGCTGAGAAAACCTTACACCGCAAGGGCCTGCGGTCAATTTCGTTTTGGCCATGGCGGCTAGAAGGAAATTTCGGCCGGACGGGATTCTGCGCATTTTGGCGCAATGCAGCAGGCAAATTGCCGGTCCCCGATTGACGCGGGTCAATGCAGCCGGATGGCAATTGGCTAGCTTCCCCCCATGGCGGTCGCAAAACGCAAGCCTGAATTCGACTTCGGCCGGCTCCGCGAAGAGATGGTGGAGCACCATATCGCCGCGCGCGGCGTGCGATCCGACAATGTCCTCAAGGCGATGCGCAAGGTTAAGCGCGAGGCTTTTCTGCCCGCCCACTTGCATGAATTCGCCTACGAAGATTTGCCGCTGCCGATCGCCGAGGGTCAGACCATCTCGCAGCCTTATATTGCCGCGCTGATGGTCGAGGCGCTTGCACTCGAGGGCGGAGAGACGGTGCTCGAAATCGGCACCGGCTCCGGCTACGCGGCCGCGGTCCTCGGCGAAATCGCACGCGACGTCTACAGCGTCGAGCGCATCGGGCAATTAGCGGAAAAAGCCGCTGCGGCGCTTGCCGAGCAAGGCTACGAAAACGTGCACGTGCTGCATGGCGACGGCACGCGCGGCTGGCCCGAGCACGCGCCCTATGATGCCATCGTCGTCGCCGCTGGTGGTCCGAAAATCCCGGAATTGCTGCGTACGCAACTCAAGATCGGCGGCCGGCTGGTGATTCCGATCGGCAGCGACGTGCGCGCACAGGAACTCGTCCGCGTTACCCGTGTTTCCGAAAACGATTACCGCCGCGAGGACCTCGCCGATGTTCGTTTCGTGCCGCTGCTCGGCCACGAAGGCTGGGAGGCGCCGGCGCAAGAGGCGCGCCGCGTCGTCAAGCTGCGCGAACAGCCGCTGGAGCGAGCCATCGAGAATGCCGCCGAAGCGTTCGAATTGATCGGAAGCGCCGATCTTTCAAGCCTGCTCACACGCATCGGCGAGGCGCGGGTCGTGCTGCTGGGCGAAGCTACACATGGGAGCTCCGAATTCTATCGGATGCGCGAGGCGATCTCGCGCGAACTGATTCTGAAGAAAGGCTTCAATTTCATCGCCATCGAAGGCGACTGGCCCGACGCCGCGCGCATCGATCATTATGTACGGCACCGCGGATATCCGCCCTCGGAATGGAGAGCGTTCGCCCGCTTCCCGACCTGGATGTGGCGCAATAATGAGGTGCGCGGCTTCGTCGACTGGCTGCGCGAGCACAATGCCGCGGTGAAGCCGGAAGACCGGGTGGCTTTCCACGGTCTCGATCTCTACAGCCTGTACACGTCCATCCGCTCGGTCCTGGATTATCTTGACGAGGTCGATCCGGCGGCGGCGAAGATCGCGCGCCAGCGCTATGGCTGCCTGACCCCGTGGCAGGCCGACCCGGCGACTTACGGCCATGCCGCGCTCAACGGCACCTACCCAACCTGCGAGGAAGGCGTTGTGCGAGCACTGCGCGACCTCATGGGCAAGCAGCACGCCTATGCCGGGCACGACGGCGAGCGCTTCCTCGACGCCGTGCAGAATGCCCGCCTGGTCGCCAATGCCGAACGCTATTACCGCATCATGTATTACGGCTCGCGCGCGTCGTGGAATCTGCGCGATGAGCACATGTTTGAGACCCTACAGAGGCTGCTGGCGCATCATGGCCCGCGCGGCAAGGCCATCGTCTGGGCGCACAATTCGCACGTCGGCGACGCCGCCGCGACCGAAATGTCGGCGCGCGGCGAGTTCAATATCGGCCAACTGTGCCGCAAGACATTCGGCGATGGCTGCTACGCGATCGGCTTCGGCACCGATCACGGCACGGTGGCGGCGGCCTCCGATTGGGACGGGCCGATGGAAATCAAGCGCGTGCGCCCGGCGCTGAACAACTCCTACGAAAAATTGTGCCATGAGGCGGGCGTGCCGCGTTTCATGCTGGGCTTGCGCAACCAAGCCAGCGCATCGGCGCGCGGTCTGATGGAACCGCGGCTGGAACGCGCGATCGGCGTGATCTATCGGCCGGAGTCCGAGCTCGCCAGCCATTATTTTGAGGCGGTGCTGCCGCGGCAGTTCGACGAATATATTTGGTTCGACGAGACCAGAGCCGTGACGCCATTCAAGACGGAGGAATTGGAGGGCCTGCCGGACACCTATCCATTCGGCATATAGCTGGTTCCGCCACCACATTGTTGCATTGCAGCAGACAGGGCAGGTCTTCGCGGGGCGCGGGTGGTCAAATCTTGTGCGGTCTGTAAAAGGGAGCGCCAGCCGGGTCCCTTTTCAATGTTGCAATCCCCTTCGTCGTCGATCGAAAGCCGAGCGTCTTGGGTCGTCGCTTCGGTCGCGCTCTGTATCATGGGCATGTCGTTCGGCGCCGCCTGGATCACAGCGGTGGCGCTCAAGGACATCGCCGCCGAAGTCGGCGGCACGCGTTCGATCCCCGCGCTCGCCTCGGCGCTCGCCTGGCTCGGCTCCGGCATCGGCGGCATCGTGATGGGCCGCATCGCCGACCGGATTGGCACGCGCTGGACCGTGATGTTCGGCGCGCTGATGATCGCCATGGGCCTGACGCTGTCGACCTTCGGCCCGCCCTGGCCGCTGTGGGTCGGACACGGGCTGTTCATCGGCCTGATCGGGCTCGGCGGCATCAATGCACCGATCTACATCTATGTCAGCCGCTGGTTCGACCGCCGGCGCGGCTCGGCGCTGGCGCTGATCTCGAGCGGCAGTTACCTCGCCGGCGCGCTATGGCCGCCGGTGTTCGAGCGCGTCATTGCCGGATTCGGCTGGCGGCAGACGATGCTGTGGTACGCGGTGGCGGAAATCGTCGTCGTCGTGCCGCTGGCGGCGATTTATTTCCGGCATCCGCCGGAAGAGGTTCATCCGGCCGCAGCGTCGGGCAGCGCCGGCAAAAGTGCACGCGTGCTCGGCTGGCCGCCCAATGTGGTGTTCGCGATGATGTGCGGCGCGGCGGTGCTGTGCTGCATCCCGATGGCGATGCCGCAGGGCCATCTGGTCGCCTTCTGCAGCGATCTCGGCATTGCGCGCTCGGTCGGCGCGCTGATGCTGTCCGTGCTGCTCGGCACCGCTTTCTTAAGCCGGCAGATATGGGGCGCCATCTCCGACCGCATCGGCGGCCTGGCCACGGTGCTGATCGGGTCGGCCTGGCAGGCGGCGGCCATGACCTCGTTCCTGCTGACGCAGGATACGGTCGGCTTGTTCACCGTCGCCGCCGCCTTCGGTCTCGGCTTTTCCGGCATCATCCCGGCCTACGTGCTGGCGCTGCGCGAACTGTTTCCAGCTTCGGAAGCGTCTTGGCGGATCCCAACGCTACTCCTGTTCAGCGGCCTCGGCATGGCGTCGGGCGGCTGGCTCGCCGGCCTGCTCTACGATCACTTCGGCTATTACGCGCCCGCCTTCGCCGCCGGCATCGGCTCCAACATCCTCAATCTGATGGTGGTCGGATTGCTGGTGGCGCGCCAGCGCTATCGCGCCGCATTCGCCTAGGATTTAGGGCTGATCACCCACACGCTGGCCATAATGCCGACGGCGATCAGCGCGGGACCCAGCGCCGTCCAGCTCTCCGCTGCCGCCAGCGCCGAGGTCGCGGCCCAGGCGATGGACGAGAACGCTTCCGCGAACGTGGCGATGCGCGAGGAAGTCTGCCGGCGGCGGAACTGGCTGCGCCTCGCCTGCGTGCGGAAGCAGATCTGGATGAGCGTGGCGGCAGCCGCCGCGGTCAGGATGCCGAGCGCCGAGACGAAAGCGGCAAACAGCGATTCGAAAGCCAGCACCGTCACGATTGGCGCGAATACCAGCGCGATCATGCCGATCACTGCTTCGATCTTGGCCCGCAGCGCGCGGTGGGGGGTAATCGGCGCGCTGGCGATCAGATCTGGCGCGTCCTCGCCCGAGATCGACAGCCAGGCCAAGCCGCCGGCGAGCTGACCGGCCGCCATCACCACCACCGGAATCAAGACGACATAAGAGCCGGTGGCGTCGCGGAAGGTGACCCACAGCAGAAGCGCGGGCGGCAGCAGATAGAGAATCTGCATCAGCGTCTGCGACGCCAGCCAGGGATCGCGCGCGAGCAGTGTCCATTCTTTCTGCCGCAACACACGCGCCGGCGAGCGGCGGCGGAAGCCGAGCCGCCAGCGGCGCTGGCGCACGACGGCGCTGCCGATGCTCGCCGCCGCCATGGCGTGTTCGCCGAAACGCCGCGAGAACACCAAGATCGAAAGGCCGAGCAACGCAAAGCTGCACGCGACGACGGCAGCGAGCGCGCGTGCGTCGCCGAGCGCGGCCTGCGCCGGCCACCAGAACGCGCTTTGGGTGTCGGGCGCATGCGCCAGCATCGAGGGGGATTGCAATGCCGCGAAGCGCGAAATGCTGCCGGAAGAGAGGATCGCCACGACCTGCAAGCCGATGACGAAGGCGGCGCCGATCACCGCCGCCACGATCTGCGCGATCAGCCTTGTGCGCTTGGCGCCGATCAAGCGAAACAGCGCGATGGTGAGCGCGAGCGCCGCCGCCGTCGCCGCCGCGCCCATGCCGGCGACCACGCCGTAGGCCGAAAGCCAGCGCACGCCGCCGCGCACCGCCAGTACATCGATGAATGGCGCCGCCAGCAGCACGGCGATCGTGACGGAAGCAGCCGCGATGCGGCCCATGCGCACCGCGAAGACTTTGCGCGCCGACACCGGCGAGGTCAGGATCAGATCGAGATCGGAGCGCGAATAGAATGCACGTGTCACCGATTCCATCGCCTGCGACAGCAGCAGCGACCACGACAGCACCAGCGTGCCGGTGATTCCGACCAGCGTCGCGGTATCGGCAGTAACCGTTGCGTCGGCATAGCCGGCGACGATCCAATAGGCGAAGAGATGCATGAAAGCGGCAAAGACGATCAGCGCAATGGCAACGGTGCGCGCGCGATTGCGGCGGCCTGCCGTCATCAGCGAGACCCAATCGCGCCAGCCGAGCTTGAGCTCATGGCCGGCGAGCCAGGTCAATGTCGCGGGACGGCTCACGCGGCGACGACCGGCTCGGCCAACAGCGTGAGGAAAGTGTCTTCCAGGCTGGTCGCGGTTTTTCCGGTCTTGTGGCGCAATTCGTCGAGCGTGCCTTCGGCGATCAGACGCCCGCTGGCGATGACGCCGATGCGGTCGGCCATGCGCTCGGCGACTTCGAGAATATGCGTGGTCATGATGACGGTGCCACCAGCGGCGACACGCTCGCGCAGCACATTCTTGACCATGCGCGCTGAACCGGCATCGAGCCCGGTGAGCGGCTCGTCGAGGATGATGAGCTTGGGGTCGTGCACCAGAGCTCCGGCGAGCGCCACTTTCTGCCGCATGCCGCGGGAAAATCCCTCGCAGCGCTCGTGCGCGTGCGGCTCAAGGCCGAGCCAACCGATGAGGTCGCGCGCGCGGGCTTCCGCAGCCTTCGTATCGATGCGCCAGAGCCCGGCGACGAATTCGAGATATTCGAACGGCGTAAGCTTGTCGTAGATCATCGGCTCGTCGGAGAGCCATGCCGTGATCTGCTTGGCCGCGACCGGATCCGCAAGGGCGTCGATGCCGTCGATTGCGATCGAGCCGGCATCGGGGCGCAGCAAGCCGACCACCATGCGCAGCGTCGTGGTCTTGCCGGCGCCGTTGGGACCGACCAGCGCATAGAATTCGCCGCCGTAGATGGTGAGATCGAGCGCGTCGACCGCCGGGCGGTCGAAACACTTGGTGAGCCCGCGCACCGCGAGCGCGATCGGGCGTTTGGCCGGTGCAGGAGAATGCATGACTGCTCTCTACAAGAGAGTGGTTTCGGCGGCGTAAACTGCCGGCTGGCGGCGCTCACTTGGTTAAGCGCGCGGAAACCATGTTCTCACGCGACGCGCGGCGCTTCGCCCCAAGCGCCCAATGTGTGCGCCTTTTCGGAGGCCACATTCATGCGCTTATGTTCCGGCGTGGCGTTCGGATCGTAGGCCATAGGCGCGACCGCCTGCAGGCCGGCTCTCGCGTCTGGATCTTTCAGCATTTCGGCGAAGCGCGCCTCATCGCGCCACATCCACTTGCCACGCTGCAGGCGCGCATAGACTTGGCCGGTGTCATAATCGGCGAAGTTGATCGCTGAAATCCAGCGCGCGCATCGCTTGAGGAAGTCGACATTGTGCTCCGGCGCGAGGTCTTCGTTGGCATAGACCTCCTCGGGCTTCTGCGCGCCGATGTTGATTTTGCGGAACCGCTCGATGTCAAGCATGCACTTGATGTCGAGGACGGTCATTTCACCATTCCAACCGAACGCCACCGTGCGCGGCGGGCGGCCTTCGGCGACACTGTTGTCGAGAAACTCGTAGTGAACCTCTTTTCCGGCACTCAACGCCCAGGTGAAAAACAGTTCGGGCATGCCGGTATAGGCTTCGATATTGTGCGCCAGGAGATCATCGACGGCCTTGTAACGGCCGACCTTCAGCCCGCGAGTCCATGCGCGCTCGACGGTCGCCTCAGGCGGCGTGATCATGAAAAACATGTAGACGAGATTACCGAAGCGCGTGAGCAGCTTTGTGGAGCCCTTGCCTTCCAGTTCGGGCTCGAAACTGTCGAAGCGGAAGCGATCGATCAGCAGATGCGGCATTTTTCCGCGGGCGGATCGCGCCGCCATGCGGCGGTCGAGCTTCTTGTCGACAATCTCGACCTCGTGCCCCGACAGCGTTCCGGCGTATTTGTAAGCGAAGCCGAGCGAACCGTAGTCGAGGAGAAACTTCCGCCAGATGTCGGGGCTGATCAGCGCAAACTGGTCCCACGGGAAATGGAGCTTGCTCGCCAGGATTTTCTGCAGCGGCCGCATCGTGCTCTTGCCGGACGCCGACGCGCCCTTCACGTTCATGACGACCGGCCGCTCCTGCCGCGGCAAGGCCCGATAGCCTTCGCACGCGATCGCCTCTTCGACCAAGGGGGCGATGGCATCGCCGATGACTTCGCTGCCGTATTCGTTGCACACCAAAGTCACGGCGAGTTCGGTGAGCAGCGCGTTGTCGCCGACCAGCCGGCCGCGCCGACTCATGACGCCGGTTGCGATCCTGCCGAGCGCGTCAAAACAGACTGCCACCAGGCGATCGACGGCGGCCGCTGATTTTTGCCGCCACTCCGAAACGATCCGCCGGTCCCGCTCCATAGCGGTCTCCACCAGCGGCGCCGGCGGCCTTTTCGGTCCGCCAAGGCCTAGAATTTTACGCCATCCGCTCGGTTGCTCCGGCTCGGCTGCCGGCTTCGGCTCCGCCAGTGCGGTTGCGAGTTCCTGCTCGATCAGGGCAGAGGCATCGCCCTTGAGTTGCTCGAGCGCGCGTGCGACGTCCGCGCGGTGCGGCGCGATATAGCGGTCAAGAATGGTGGCCGCGATCTCGCGGAAGTTCCGGCCCAGATCCTCGTAGTCGCGGCCGTCGGGGACGGATACGCCGGTGGTCACGTGGATGAGCAACTCGTGAACGATGAGACGCTCGGCGCGGAACGCGACAAGCTCGTGCGCCGGCAAGCCGCAATATTCGCTCAGCTCAAACGCTTTCGCGATACTCGTCGAGACGTTTTCGCTGCGGAAAATCGTCGCGAGCGGCAGATACTCGCGCGGCAACTCGGAGTCCAAGCCTGGATTCCAAGCGCCGTAGTCCGTGGCAAGCGATCGCGTATCCATATTTCACCCGCCTGTGTTCAGGCGAATGCGAAGGCTAGACCTTTGGCACCATCTTGAACATCGCCTCGCCGTACATCGTACGTGCGTCGGCCAAGAGCGGCTGCACCGCGGCGACGAAGGCGGCGTGTTCCATCGCGTTGAGCTCGACGATCTCGCAGCCGGCGTCCTCGATGATCTTGCGCGATGCGTCGTGTTCCTCGACCGCAAGTTCGCGCTGGAACGCGACCGCTTCGGTCACCGCGGCTCTCATCGCCGCTTTAAGATCGTCCGGCCAGGCGTCGAACGAGGCGCGGTGCAGGAAAACGGGGCGCGAAATATAAAAATGATAGGTGAGTGTGTGAAACTTGTGGAACTTGTGCACGCCATAGGTGACGGTGTTGGCAAGCGGATTTTCCTGCGCGTCCAGCGTGCCCGCCTTGATCATGGCAATCGCTTCGGTGAGGTCCATCCGCATGGCGATGGCGCCGAGCAGTTCGAACGTGCGCCGCTGGATCTCGCTCGGCAGCACGCGGATTTTCATGCCCTTGAGGTCGGCGGGAACGTGCACCGGGCGCAGCCGGTTGGAGATGTGGCGGAAGCCGTTCTCGAACCAGCCGAGGATGCGGTAGCCGATGCATTCCTCGGTCTTGCGCACGAGGTGCTGCCCAAGGTTGCCGTCCATGGCCGCGCGCGCCTGCGCGTTGTTGGCGAACAGGAACGGCAGATCGACAAAGCCCAGTTCCGGCACGCGGTCGGTCATATAGCTCGACGACTGGTAGCCGAGCGTCATTTTGCCGTTCTCGACCAGCGTAAGAATGTCCTCGGCCTTGTAGCCATGGTCCATGATGTTCCAGACATAGTCGATGGCGACACGGTCGCCGAATTGGGCCAGCAATCTGTCGCCGATGAATCTCAGCGCCTTGCTAAAGCCGGTGGCCGGCGGCCCGTAGCCGCCCATGCGAATCGGAATGGGTGCCGTCATTTTCACGTCCTGAAAGCGGGGAAAAGCCCGGAAAACGCGCGGAGCATAGCCGTACAGCTTGCGCGGTGAAATGCCCAATTGGATGCGCTATACTGCCGGCAACAGTCAGGGAGAAAATGCCATGAACAAGCCGACCAAAATGGCCGATATGAAACCCGCCGGCGTCTCGCCGGAGGAATGGCAGGCGCGCATCGATCTCGCGGCCGTCTATCGGCTGCTCGCCGATTACGGCTGGGACGACGTGATCTACAACCACTCTTCCATGCGTGTGCCGGGCGAGCCGCGCATGTTTTTGATGAAGAAGCACGAGCTGCTCTACACCGAGGTGACCGCGTCCAATCTGGTGAAGGTCAACATGGACCAGGACCTGGACGAAAAGTCCGGCGTCAATCGGCCGGGCTTCACGCTGCACGGCGGCGTGTTGAGCGCGCGGGAGGACGTGAATTGCGCGGTGCATGTGCACACCGAGAACGGTGTGGCGCTGTCGGGCCTCAAGCACGGCTTGCGCATGGTGTCGCAGCAGGCGCTGCGTTTCTACAAGCGCGTCGGCTATCACAAGTATGAAGGTATCACCGAGGACTTCGACGAGCGCGCGCGCATCAACCAGGCGCTCGGACAGAACCGCGCCTTGATCCTGCAGCACCACGGCATGCTCACAGTCGGCAAGACCGCGCGCGAGGCCTTCGTGTTGATGAAATATCTGCTCACCGCCTGCGAGATCCAATTGAAGATGGAAGCGACCGGCGGCGAGCTCATCGAAATTCCACCGGAGGTCTGCGCCAAGGTCGCCGAGCAATTCCAGCACCACGACTCGGGCCGCGGCAGCGCCGATTGGCCGGCTTACTTGCGCCTGCTCGACAACATCGACCCAAGCTATCGGAACTAGCAGCGGTATCGGGGTAGCGCAGCCGTTGTCAGCGCGAATGGCTTATGCAATGACGCTTGCACTTTAACGCCACCAGCTTGGCCGGGCCGCGAACTCTCTCGCAAAGCCTGTTCGGCCAAGCGAAATGATCGAGATTGAAACATGACAAAGGTCCTCAAGCCGCTTCTCGCGGGCGTAATCCTGGCCGCCGCCATCGCGTCGGCGAATGCGCAGCAATATCCGAACAGGCCCATCCACGTGATCAGCCCGTATCCGGCCGGAAGCGCCTCGGACACGGTCACGCGCGTCGTGATGGATCAGGTATCGCAACTGATCGGCCAGCCGGTGGTCATCGACTTGAAGCCAGGCGCCGGTGGGGCCGTCGGTTTCGGTTCCGTGGCCAGGTCCGATCCGGACGGCTACACGATGGCGACCAGTTCGTCGTCGATGGCAACCGAAAGCGTGCTGCACAGCAAGCTGCCATACGATCCCAACAAAGATTTCGTCAGTGTGGTCCTGCTCGGCACCTCGCCGAACATTCTGGTCGCGTCGAAAAAGAGCGGCTTCAAGACGGTGGCCGACCTCGTCAACGCCGCCAAGGCCAAGCCCGGCACGCTGACATTCGCCTCGGCGGGCATCGGCTCCTCCTCGCACATGGCGGCGGAGCGATTCCGCCTTGCCGCAAACATCGACGTCCGCCACGTGCCGTTCAAGGAAGGCGGCTTGGTGCAGGTGATGAATGGGAATATCGACTTCTATTTCATCCCGTTGGCGGCGGCGGCCACCGCGCTGCACAGCGATAAGCTCACAATCCTGGCCGTAAGCTCGCCCAAGCGCGTGCCGCTGTTGCCGAACGTCCCCTCGGTCGTCGAAGCCGGTTATCCGGCCGCGATATTCCGCTTCTGGAACGGCATCTCGGCGCCGGCCAAGACCCCGGCCGCCATCGTGCAGAAATTTCACGACGTGACCGAACAAGCGCTGAAGATGCCCGCGGTGCAGGAGAAACTCGCCAAGCTCGGCGTCGAGCCGGCGCAGATCAGCTCCGCGGAATTCGCGAAGTTCTTCAAAGAAGATTTCGACGCGACGGTCGATCTCGCCAAGAAAGCCAATATCAAAGCGGTCGACTAAGTCGGAGCGACGTCGCCGGGCTGGTCCTTTGACCGGCCCGGCGGTTTTTTGTGCTGTTTGCACCAAGCATCAACGTTGAGAATCCCATCATGACCATCACACCGCCCCGCATCGGCCCGCAGCCGTGGGAGGTCGTGCGAACGAAGCTCGACCAGTCGCTACCCTTCGCCAATATGTGCGACACGCCCTATTACCGCGATGCCGTATGGGAGCAGTTCTCCAAGGCCGAATACGAACGGCGCTACCGGGCGCTGCGGAACAAAATGCGCGAGCACAAACTCGATGCGGTGGTCGTCCCCGGCGGTCCCAGCCATTGGAGCTTCGGCGGCGGCATGCTGTGGCTGACCGGCCATTGGGAATGGCACGCGCTGTCGAGCTACGTGCTGGTCCCGCTCGAAGGTGACCCTACATTGATTTACTCGATGGGCGGCACGCACGCCGAAGCCGTGCGCCGGCAGGTCGAGGTCGCAGTCAAGGACGTCCGCCATAGCCGCAGTGGCCGCTATGCCGACATCATGGTCGAGCGCCTCCGCGAACTCAAACTCGATCACGGCCGCATCGGCCTCATGGAGATCGACCCACGGCACGCCGACTATCTGCCGGTGAACCAGTACAATGTGCTGCGCGAGAATATGCCCGACGCGGAACTCGTCTTCACCAAGGGCTTCCTGCACGAGTTGCTGTCGATCCACAGCGCCGAGGAACTCGACTGCGTGCGCAAGGCGGGCGTGCTGTGCCAAAAGGCCATGAAGGCGATGGTCGCGCGCGCGCGTCCCGGCGTGAAAGAGTACGAGTTGCGCGCGGCGGCGGGCGCGGCCATCATGGATGGCGGCGGCGATATCGACTTTCTGATCATCGGTTCGACGCCGATGGCGAACCCTTCGATGATTTTCGGCAATCCGCGCCCTTCGGGCCGCGTGCTGCAAAAGGGCGACATCATCAATATGGAGCTCGCCGCCGGTTATCGCGGCTACACGGCGCAGGTCGGCTCGCCCATCTGCCTGGGCGAGCCCACCGACATGGTGAGAAACTTCTGGAACGACATCACGCTGCCCGGCTACCGGCGCATCGTTGCCGAGATCGCGCCGGGCAAGCCGGTGGAAGCCATGCGCACCGCCAGCAAATTCTTCCGCGACAAGGGCTACCAATCGCGGCCGACGCAGACGCACGGCATCGATCTCGTCACCGACAAGCCGCACGTCGTCGCCGAGCACGTCTCCGCCGAGAAATTCGAGGAAGTGCTCAAGCCCGGCATGGTGATCATGGCCGAGCCCAATCCGATCACGCCGGACGGCCTGTTCGGCATTTTCCTTGGCCACACCTACATCGTCACCGACACCGGGCACGAGATCTGCGACGACTTCCCGCTAGAGATCGCGGTCGCGCAGGGGTGACGATTGCCGTTACCCCGCTCGTCCCCGCGAAAGCGGGGACCCAGTTCTTGGTGCGAGCGTCGATTAGTACTGGATGCCCGCTTTCGCGGGCATGAGCGGAAAAGCGATTACCCCCACTTCCAGAAATCGCGGCCTTCCTCGCGCATGAATCGGGCGAGCACCATCTTGTGCACTTCGGAGGCGCCGTCGACGAGGCGCGCCGAGCGGCCGTAACGGTAGATCCATTCTAGGATGGTGTCCTTGGAATAGCCGCGCGCGCCGTTGAGCTGGATCGCCACGTCGGCGGCCTGGTGCAGCGCGTCGGCGACCTGAACTTTCGCCATCGAGACTTCCTTGCGCGCACGGTCGCCCTGATCGAGCTTCCAGGCGGCGTGCATGGTGAGCAGGCGACCGATCTCGATCTGGTGCGCGACCTCGCCGAGCTTGATCTGGATGCCCTCGCGGCTGGCGAGCTTGCTGCCGAAGGCGTCGCGCTTCTCGACATATTCCTGCGCGATCTCCATGCAGCGCTTGGCGAAGCCGAGCCATCGCATGCAATGCGTCAACCGCGCTGGCCCGAGCCGGATCTGCGTGACGCGCAAGCCGTCGCCGACCTTGAGCAGGATGTTTTCTTCGGGAATTTCCAGCCCGTCATATTCGATCTCGCAGTGGCCGCCGTGCTCGTGCGGCCCCATGATCGGGATGCGGCGCAGGATACGCCAGCCCGGCTGATCCTTGTGATAGAGGAATGCGGTCAAGCCGCGGCGCGGCTCGTCCGAGGTACGCGCCATCAGGATGAAATGGTGGGCGCCCTCGGCGCCGGTGATGAACCATTTGTGGCCGCGGATGATGTAGCGGTCGCCTTTCTTCTCGGCGCGCGTCAGCATCATGCCGGGATCGGAGCCCGAACCGGGATGCGGTTCGGTCATGGCGAAGGCCGAGCGAACCTTGCCTTCGGCGATGGGGCGCAGCCATTTTTCCTTTTGCGCCGGCGTGCCGGCCTTGGCGAGCAGGTTCATGTTGCCGTCGTCGGGCGCCATGCAGTGGATCGCGAGCGAGCCGAAGATCGAGCGCGACGCCTCCTCGTAGATCGCCGCCCAGCCCACGATCGGCAATCCCATGCCGCCGAATTCCTTCGGCACCTGCGGCGCCCACAGACCGACCTTCTTGGCTTTCTCGCGCACCGGCGCCAGCCGCTCGGCCGGGATGTTCTCGTGCTCGGCGAAATTGGCCGGATCGGCTTCGAGCGGCAGCACGTGCTCGGCGACGAAGTCGCGCACGCGCAGGCGGATGGATTCGATTTCGGGAGAGAGCGTGAAGTCCATTTTCTGTTTCCTTACCCAGAAATCATTACCACCTGGCCGCCGTCGACGACGATAGTCGCGCCGGTGATGTAACTGCCGGCGTCGGAGGCGAGCAGCAGCAGCGCACCGTCGAGGTCGCCATCCTTGCCGAAACGGCCCATCGGAATCGCGCGCTTGAGCGCGTCGCCCGCTTCGCCGGTGAGATATTTGTCGTTGATCTCAGTAACGAACCAGCCGGGCGCGATGGCATTGACGCGCACGCCCTTGAACGCCAGCTCCACCGCCAGCGCCTTGGTGACCTGCACCACGGCGGCCTTGGCAACGGCGTAAGCCGCGACGCCTTTGGAGACGCCAAAGCCGAGCACCGAGGCGATGTTGACGATGGCGCCCTTTTTGTTGGCCGCCAGCATGCGGCGCGCGGCCTCCTGCGCGTTATAGAACACTGCGTCGAGGTCGACGCTCAGCACCTTGCGCCATTCTTCGGCCGTCACCTCAACTGCGCGCCGCGACGACTGCGCGATGCCGGCATTGTTGACCAGAATGGTGACGGTGCCGAAGGACTTTTCGGCGGCGTCGAAGGCGCGCGTCATGGCGGCGCGGTCGGTGACGTCGGCTTCGATGGCGACGGCGCGGCCGCCGCCGGCTTCGATTGATTTCTTCACGTCCGCCAGCCGGTCGGCCCGGCGCGCCACCAGCGCGACCGCCGCGCCGTTATCGGCCAGCGCCTTGGCGAATTGCGTGCCCAGTCCGCTGGAGGCGCCGGTTACCAGCGCCACGCGGCCTTTGAGGCTGAACATTTCGGCGGCTTTCATGCAGGGCCCTTATACACAACCCACACCGCCGTGTGGAATAGACTGGCCAAATGAGCCCGCGTAGTTTGCGCCGAGCGGGCTCGCGATTCGGACGGATGGCGTGAAACGACTTTGGCAGGCGACCATCAATAGCTGGCACGGCCTCGTCGCGGCGACGCGATCGGAGCAGGCGTTCCGCGAGGAGTTGGTGGCGCTGGCGATCGGAGTACCGCTCGCATTTTTTCTGACCGCAGATGCCGGCCGACGCCTCGCGCTGATCGGCACGTTGGTTTTCATCCTCATTGTCGAATTGCTCAACACCGCGATCGAAAAACTGAGCGACCGCGTCACGCTCGACCATGATCTGGTCGTCAAACGCGTCAAGGACATGGGCTCCGCCGCTATCTTGCTATCGCTCATGCTCGCGGGCGCGGTCTGGCTCTGGGTCGCCATCGAGCGTTTCTGGCCGGCGCCGGGCTGACCTCACCGTCCATAAAGCGCATGCGGCAGCAACGTCGCAAGCCCCGGGACGGACCACAGTACTACCAGCGCGAAAATCTGGATCAGCACGAAGGGGATAATGCCGACGTAGATATGCCGCGTGGTGATCTCGGGCGGCGCCACGCCGCGCAGGAAGAACAACGTCGGACCGAGCGGCGGGTGCATGTAGGACGTCTGCAGGTTCACCGCCATCATGATGCCGAGCCAGACCGGGTCGACGCCGGGCATCTTCAACAGCGCCGGCGCCACGATCGGCACTACCACGAAGATGATCTCGAAGGCGTCCATCACGAAGCCGAGCAGGAACATCGCCAGCATCACCGCCAGCAGCGCGCCGTTGACGCCGCCCGGCAAATCGGTGAGCGCGCGCTCGACCATGACGTCGCCACCGAGCGCGCGGAACACCAGGCTGAACATCGTGGCGCCGATCAGAATGAGAAAGATCATGGCGGTGATCTGCGTGGCCTTCTCCACGACCGGCATCATCAGCCCGCGCAAACCCGCCTTGCGCATCGCGAGCAGAATGGCGCCGACGGCACCGATCGAGGCCGCTTCGGTCGGCGTTGCCACGCCGCCGAGGATCGAGCCGAGCACCGCCGCGATCAGCAGGAGCGGCGCGACCAGCACAGCGGCCAGCCGGCGCGCGAGGGCAAAACCGCGCGGCGCATGCGGGTCGGGTGGGATCGCGGGCGCGGCCTGCGGGCGCAGCATCGCCACCGCGATCACGTAGATGAGATAGAGCGCGACCAGCGCGAAGCCGGGCAGCAACGCTCCGGCGAACAGATCGCTGACGGTGACGGAGCGCGGCGCGAAGTTTCCTTGCGCGAGCTGCGCCGCCTGGTACGAGTTGCCGAGCTGATCGCCGAGCAGCACCAGCACGGTGGCGGGCGGAAAGATCTGCGCCAGCGTCGCAGTGGCGGCGACGGTGCCGGCGGCAAGCCGCGGGTCGTAGCCGAACCGCAGCATGGCCGGCAACGCGATCAGGCCCATGGTCACGGTGGTGGCGCCAACGACGCCTTTCGCCGCGGCGAGCAGCGTGCCGACCACGATTACCGAAATGCCGAGCCCGCCGCGCATCGTGCCGAACAGCCGGCCCATGGTCTCCAGCAATTCCTCGGCGACGCGCGAGCGCTCGAGCATGACGCCCATGAATATGAACATCGGGATCGCCAGCAGCGTTTCATTGGTCATCACGCCAAAGATGCGCTGCGGTAATGCTCCAAGAATCCCCAATCCCATGACGCCGAGGACGTGGCCGAGCATGGCGAACATCAGCGACACGCCGGCCAGCGTCAGTGCCACCGGATAGCCGGCCATCAGCGCGGCGATCACCGCGGCGATCATCACGATGGCGAGGACTTCGGCGAACGGCATCAGCGCGGCCTCGACAGCGCAGCCAGCGCCCTAATCGCCTGCGCGAGGCCCTGCAGCGCCATCATCACGGCGAAGAAGGGGATGAGCGTCTTGAGCACGAACACCAGCGGCAGGCCGCTCGCCTCCTGCGAACGCTCCAGGACCGCCCAGGAGCGCGCCGCGTAAGGAACGCTCAACCAGACCAGCACCAGCGTGAACGGCAGCAGCAGTAGGAGCGAGCCGATGAGATCGATGGTGGCTTTTGTGCGCTGCGAGGCCTCGGCATAGAACACGTCGACCCGTACATGGCCGCCAACCTTCAGCGTCCAGGCCGCCGCCAGCAAGAACAGCGTGGCATGGGCATAGATCACCGTTTCGGTCAGCCAGATCGAGCCCAGCGCGAATACATAGCGCGCTACCACCAGGGCAAATTCCAGCAACACGACGACCAGCGCCAGCCAGGCCACCGCGCGCCCCACCGCCGTGGTCAGACGGTCGATGCGGTCGGCGAGTGCCGTTAAGGGAGCAAAAGTCATGGCGTAGATGATGGCATAACGGCGCTTCTTTTGCTTATAGTACGGCCATGTCCGGACACGACCACCATCACGACCACGACCATTCCGAGCTTTCGGAAACCCAGTTGCGCGTACGCGCGCTGGAAACGGTGCTGACCGAAAAGGGCTATGTCGATCCGGCCGCGCTCGATCTGCTGATCGAGACCTACGAGAAAAAGGTCGGCCCGCGCAACGGCGCCCAAGTAGTGGCCAAGGCCTGGGCCGATCCGGCCTATCGCGCGCGGCTGTTCAAGGACGCGACGCCGGCGATCGCCGAACTCGGCTATGCCGGCCGCCAGGGCGAGCACATCGTCGCTTTGGAGAACACGCCCAAGCGGCACAACATGGTCGTCTGCACGCTGTGCTCCTGCTATCCGTGGCCGGTGCTCGGCTTACCACCCGTCTGGTACAAGTCGGCGCCCTATCGCTCGCGCGCCGTCAGCGATCCGCGCGGCGTACTCAAGGATTTTGGCGTCAGCCTGCCGAAAGACACCGAAATCCGCGTCTGGGATTCGACCGCCGAGATCCGCTACCTCGTCATCCCGATGCGGCCGGCTGGCACCGATGGCTGGAGCGAGGAGAAACTCGCTGAACTGGTCACGCGCGATTCCATGATCGGCGCCGGGCTGCCGAAGTCGCCGAAGGATTTGAAATGAACGGCGCGCAGGACATGGGCGGCGTGCACGGCTTCGGGCGAGTTGTGCCCGAGCCGAACGAGCCCGTCTTCCATGCCGACTGGGAAAAGCGCGCCTTTGCGCTCACGCTGGCGATGGCCATGCCGGGCCAGTGGAACATCGACATGTCGCGCTTTGCGCGCGAGAACCGCGATCCGGCCGAATACCTGTCGATGAGCTACTATCAGATCTGGTTCGCGGCGCTGGAGACCATGCTGAAAGAGCGCGACCTCATCGGCGATGACGAAATCGTCGCCGGCCATTCGCTGCATGCGGCCAAGCCGGTGCCGCGCGTGCTCTCGCCCGATGACGTGCTGAAGGTGCTGCATCGCGGCGGGCCGACCGAGCGCGAAACCAACACGAAGGCGCGTTTCAAGTTGGGCGATAAAGTGCGCGCGAAGACGATCAATCCGTTCACCCATACGCGGCTGCCGCGCTATGTGCGCGGCCACTTGGGCACGATCGAGCGCGTGATCGGCTGCCACGTTTTCCCGGACAGCAATGCGCAAGGCGCCGGCGAAAATCCGCAGTGGCTCTATACCGTGCGCTTCGACGGGCGTGAATTGTGGGGCGAGGACGGCGACCCGACGCTTAAGGTCTCGGTCGACGCCTGGGAGCCTTATCTGGAGCCGCTATGATCGATCAGGCCGCCGCCCAACGCGCCGCTAGGGAAGTCCCCAGCATCCCGCGCGATGCCGACGGGCCGGTATTTCGCGAGCCGTGGGAGGCGCAGGCCTTCGCCATGACGCTGGCGCTGCACGAGCGCGGTTTGTTTACGTGGACCGAATGGGCGGCGGCGCTCGCCGCCGAGATCAAGCGCGCGCAATCGGCCGGCGATCCCGACACCGGCGAGACCTACTATTTGCACTGGCTGGCGGCGCTGGAGAAACTTGTGGCGGGGAAAGGCGTGACGACCGAGGCGACGCTACATCGCTATCGTGACGCCTGGGACCACGCCTGCGACAGAACCCCACACGGGCAGCCGATCGAGTTGAAGGAAGAGGATTTTGCACATTAATCCGTCACCCTGAGGTGGCTGCGCAAAGCGCGGCCCTCGAAGGGCGACGGCCCGCGACTCATTGCCCGTCATCCTTCGAGGCTCGCTGCGCTCGCACCTCTGGATGACGTTCAGACTCCCACCATCCGCTCGCTCACCATGTAGCCGGTGAGCAGCGCGATGCCGAAGACGATGATCAGCAGCGCCGCCGCGGTCTCCACGCCGCGCAGAAACAGCATGCCGGCGCCCGGCTTGCCCTTGGCCAGCCGCCCGGCAAAGCCGCGCGCGGCAACCGCCAGCGTCGCGACGACCGCGACGGTGATCGCGGTGCCGAGCCCCATTACGAAGGTCGAGGCAACGCCGATCCAGAACAACCCCTGTGCCAGCGCGAACACCAGCACGATGATGGCGCCCGAGCATGGCCGCAGTCCGACCGCGACGATGGCCGACAGCCCGCGCCGCAGCCAGTGCGGGCCTTTGAGCTCACTCGGCTCCGGCGCGTGGGCGTGGCCCCAGGCATGCGCTTCGTCCTCATGATCGTGAATATGATCGTGCGTGTGAGCATGGCCGTGATGATGATCATGATGGTGGTCGTGCGAATGGTCATGATGATCATGCGCGCGCGGGCGCAACAGATGCCAGAAGGCGCGGCCTTTCACCCATAACAGCCGCAGGCCGATCAGAATGATCAGCGCGTAGCTCACCATCTCGATCGCGCGCACGGCGTTGCCCATGACGTGGGCGGTGGCGCCGAGCAGAACCGCGGCGATGCCGACGATGGCAATCGCGGTAAAGGCCTGCAGGATGGCGGACGCGAACGACAGCGCGATGCCGCGCCGCCAGGTCTCGTCATTGGCCACCAGATAGGATGAGATCACCGCCTTGCCGTGGCCGGGGCCGGCGGCGTGGAAGACGCCGTAGGCGAACGAAATGCCCATCAACGTCCAGGCCGCGCTGCCGTCGGCCTTGGCGGCGCGGATCGCGCCCGACAGCATGCGATAGAACTCGGCCTGCTTGGCGAGGATCCAGCCGGTGAAGGGACCGAGCTGTGGTGGCGCTGAGCCGCGCGACATGCCGAACGGCTGCGCCAGCGCGGCGTCAGCCGCTCCAAGGACGAGCAGCAGGCAGGAGATGAAAAGCGCACATTGCAGCAAGGTCGGGCGCCGGCCGGACGTCATGTCAACAATTCCCCGTACACGCACGCCGCCTCGCGAAGCTCACCGGAATAGTACTACGGACAATGCACCAGGATCTTGTTGGCGAATTGCGCGCCGATGGCCATCGTCGTGTTCGTCTGGTCGGCGGGAATCATGCTCAGCGCCTTGCCTTCGGCATAGGTCATTTCGCGCGGCAGCACCACGTCGGCCTTGCAGTGCGGCGCGCCGACGAGATGCACCGGCTCTTTCTTGGCCCATTCGAAATCGACGAAGATGGTCGGATCGTAGACCTCGATCCTCAGCTCCTTCGCCTTCACTGGCGACTTGAACGGCAGCGTGAAATTCAGCGTGAGGATGGAATCGTTAAAGTCGAGCCAGTAGTCGGGCGCGGGATCGGTCAGCTCGGCTTTCTTGCCGTCGGCGGTGGCGTAGGTGAAAAAGTCATATTCCTTCAGCGACTCGACATTGACCTTGGCGAGCGGCGCCAGCTCCTCACGCGTGAACTTGCCCTTCTCCTTGGCGGCGAGGCCCTGCGTGGCAAACACGGAGAACATGTCGTCAAACGCCCAATGATGGCGCACGCCGGTGATCGAGCCGTCCGGCGCATAGATCAGCTCGGTGTGCATGGTCACCCAGACATGCGGATGCGCCTGTGCTGGGTGAGCGAAGGCGAGGATCGTCAAAGCGATCAGCAGGATGCGGAGGTAAGCGGTCATGCAGCGCACAATATCATGGAGTGCGGCGGAATGGGGGCGGGGCCTGTTTGCAATTGATTGTTAAATGCCAGCCGCGCCGCCGTCGGCGCGCGGATCGTGGCCGCCCTCCAGCGTGCCGTCGGGATGCAAGACGACGGCGCCGGCATGGCCCATGGTGTCGGAATAGGCCTCGTCCAGCACCGCGACATCGTGGCCGGCCGCTATCAGCCGATCGACCAGATTGCCGTCGAAGCGGGATTCCAGCCTGCAGATTAGTATGCGTGCGAGCCCCAGGTGCGCCCGAGCAGCCAGCGCGGCGCGTCGAGCGCCTTGTCGAGCGGCTGGCCGAACGTGACGTGGCGGGTGAACACGGTGGCTTGCGTCTGCGGCTGGCCGTCGCCGCCCATGGTGCCGTAGGCGATGACGCGGCCGTCCTTGAGCGCGGCGAGCGCCGGATTGAGCGTGTGGAACGGGCGGCGGCCGGGCGCCAGCGCGTTGAGCGCCTTGGGGTCGAGCGAGAAGCTCGCGCCGCGGTTCTGCATCAGGACGCCGGTCGCCGGCAGCACGCAGCCGGAGCCGAATTCCCAATAGAGCGACTGGATGTAGGAAACGACGAGGCCGGACGCATCCGCCGCGCCCATCCAGATGGTGTCGCCTTCGCCGTGCGGCGCCGGCCAGCGCGCGGCCTTTTTGCGCATCGATCTTGTCGGCTTCGGCGTCGAGAAATGCCGGCGACAGAAATTGGCTGAGATCGGCGGTGATCTTGTCGGGATCGGTGACGACGCGGTCGCGCACGCGGAAGGCGCGCTTGGTCGCCTCGACCAGGCCGTGGATGTGCTCGAAGCTCTCGGCCTGCGACACGCGCAGGCGGTCGAACAGCGCGAGGATGATGAGCGAGGCCAGCCCTTGCGTCGGCGGCGGCGTGTTGTAGAGCGTGCCGGCTTGCGTGCGCACGCTGAGCGGCTCGGCGACAAAGGCCTCGAATTTTTCCAGATCGGCGCGCGTCACCGGGCTGCCGATGCGCTCGAGATCGGCGGCGATCTCGCGGCCGACGTCGCCGCGATAGAAATCGTCGAGGCCGGCGTGGCTGAGATGCTCGAGCGTGGCGGCGAAGGCGCTCTGCTTGAGCTTGGCGCCCGCCTCCGGCGCCTTGCCGTCGACGAGGAAGGTCTGGAGGAAGCCGGGCGCGGTTTCGAGCTCGGCGTATTTCTCGACCGTCAGCCGCGCCTGGCTGCGCGTCACAGAGTAGCCCTCGCGCGCGTGCTTGATCGCGCCCGCCAACAGCACATCGAGCGGCAGCTTGCCGCCTTGCGCTTTCGCCGCTTCACCCGCCAGCTTCCAGGCGGCAATCGCGCCCGGCACGGTGAGCGCGGCGAGCGGACCGCGCGCCGGGATTTCGTCGTGGCCGACGTCGCGATAAAGCCGCGGCGTCGCCTTGCTGCCGGCGCGCCCGGCGCCCATCAGCGCGCGCACGCGGCCCGAGCGGCTCGCGGATCAGCCAGAAGCCGTCGCCGCCGATGTGGTTCATGTGCGGATAGACCGCGGCGATCGAGGCCGCCATCGCCAGCATCGCCTCGATAGCGTTGCCGCCTTCGGCAAAAATGGCGCGGCCGTCCTCGACCGCGGCTGAATGCGGGGCGGCAACGACGCCACGGCGGTGTCCGGCGCTGTGCAGGTTCATGCGCGACCTCGTGTCCCGGGCGCGGCGCAGCGTGAAACGGTGCGCTGCAGACCCGGGACCTTCACAAACTCTGAGCTTGGAACGGCCCCGGATCTGCGGCGCACCACGGCGCTTCGCTCTGTGCTGCGCCGCGTCCGGGGCATGAACTCAAACTGCAGCATCGGCGAGCCCGCGCTTTTTCAACAGCGCGTCGACCGCCGGCAAGCGGCCGCGGAAGGCTTTGTAGGCCTCCACCGGGTCGCGCAGATTGCCGGCGGCGTAGATGAAATCGCGTAGGCGCTTCGCGGTTTCTGGATCGAAGACGTTGCCGGTTTCCTCGAAGGCCTCGAAGGCGTCGGCGTCGAGCACTTCCGACCACATGTAGGAGTAATAGCCCGCCGCATAGCCGCTGCCGGAGAACAGATGCTGGAAATGCGGCAGGCGGTGACGCATGACGATCTCGGCCGGCATTTGGATGCGATCGAGGTCGTCTTTTTCGAACTTGCTCACGTCGAGCTTGGCAGCATCGGGCAGCGCATGGATGTCGAGATCGACTAGCGCGCAGGCGGTGTATTCGACGGTCGCAAAACCCTGTCCGTACGTCCGCGTCGCCAACAGCTGGTCGAGCAGCGCTTTCGGCATCGGCTCGCCCGTGCGCGCGTGGCGCGCATATTTCTGCAGGATCTCCGGCACCTCCAACCAATGCTCGTAGAGCTGCGACGGCAGCTCGACGAAATCGCTCGGCACCGACGTGCCGGCGAGCAGCGGATAGGTCACGTTCGACAGCAGGCCGTGCAGCGCGTGGCCGAATTCGTGAAACAGCGTGCGCGCGTCATCGAAGGACAAGAGCGCCGGCTGGCCCGCCGCCGGCTTGGAGAAATTGCAGACATTGAGGATGACCGGGCGCACCTCACGGACAAGCTTTTCCTGGTCGCGCAGCGAGGTCATCCAGGCGCCGCTGTGTTTGGAGCCGCGCGCGAAATAGTCGCCGATGAACAGGCCGACGTGGGCGCCGCTCTTGTCCTTGACCTCCCAGGCGCGCGCATCGGGGTGATAGAGCGGCGCGCTGACGGGCGTGAAGCTCAGGCCGAACAGCCGGCGGGCGGTCTCGAAGGCCGCCTCGACCATTTTGTCGAGCTGGAAATACGGCTTGATCTCGGCTTCGTCGAGATCGTATTTCGCCTTGCGCAGTTTCTCGGCGTAGTAGCGCCAGTCCCACGGAGCGAGCGCGAAGTTGCCGCCCTCTTGCGCGATCATCTTCTGCAGTGCGTCGCGCTCAGCCGCCGCCTTGGCGCGGGCGCGGCCCCAGACTTCGTCGAGCAGCTTGCGAGCCGCCTGCGGCGTCTTGGCCATCTGATCGTCGAGCCGGTAGTCGGCATAAGTTTGAAAGCCGAGCAGCTTGGCGCGTTCGGCGCGCAAGCCGACCATCTCGGCAATCAGCGCGCGGTTGTCGGTCGCGCCGCCGTTCTGGCCGCGCTTGATCCAGGCCTGGAAAATTTTCTCGCGCAGGTCGCGGCGCGCGGAGAATTGCAGGAAACTCTCGCATGACGAACGCGCCAGCGTGACGGCATATTTGCCCGGCTCGCCGCGTTCCTCAGCGGCGGCACGCGCCGCGGCGCGGGCGAAATCGGGCAAACCGACGAGGTCGCGTTCGTCGAGCATCAGCGCGTAAGCCTTCTCGTCCGCCAGCACGTTCTGCCCGAAATGCGTGCCGAGGCTCGCCAGCTTTTCGTTGATGGCGGCGAGGCGGTTCTGTGCCGGTGGGTCGAGCGCGCCGCCGGCCCGCACGAAGCGGGTGTGATAGCGGTCGAGCACCCGCGCCTGCTCGGGGTTGAGGCCGAGGCTATCGCGCCGCGCGTAGAGGTCGGCGATGCGGGCATAGAGCGCGCGATCGAGGTACATCGCGTTGCTGTGGCGGGCCAAGAGCGGCGACACGTCGCGCTCGACCGCTTCGATGGCATCCCCGGTGTCGGCGCCGGCCAGTACAAAGAACACGTTGGAGACGCGCTCCAGGTCGCGCCCGCTCTTCTCCAGCGCCTCGATGGTGTTGGCGAAGCTCGCCGGCTCCGCATTGGCCGAAATGGCATTGAGCTCGGCGCGGTGGAGAGCGATCGCCGCATCGAAGGCCGGACGGAAATGCTCTGGCTTAATGTCTGGCAGCGGCGGCAGGCCGAACGGGCCGGTCCAGTCGGCAAGCAGCGGGTTATCGAGAGATTCGGTTCGGGTCATGCGCCCTATCTAGAGGTCCGGCAGCAAATCGCCAAGCGACTCAAAATCCCCGCACACCCAATGCCGCACCGCCCGCAAAGCTCGCCGCCACGCCGAGCGTCTCCTCGATGCGGAGCGCCTCGTTCCATTTCGCCATGCGCTCCGAGCGCGAGAAAGAACCGACCTTGAGCTGACCGGCATCCCAGCCGACGGCGAGATGGACGATAGTGACGTCCTCGCTTTCGCCCGAGCGGGCGGAAACGACGGTCCCGAGCCCGGTCTCGCGCGCGACAGCAAGCGCGGCGAAGGTCTCGGTGAGCGTGCCGGCCTGGTTCGGCTTGATCAGCGCCGCGGTCACCGCCTTGGAAGCCGCCGCCTGGCGCACGCGCGCGGCATCGGTGACCAGAAAATCGTCGCCCACCACCTGCACCCGCGCGCCAAAGGCCTTCGTGAAACGGCGGAAGCCTTCGGCATCGTCTTCCGCGACTGGGTCTTCGACCATTACGATCGGGTAGCGATCGATCCAGCCGCCGAGCATGTCGATCAGGCCGTCGCTGTCGAGCGCGCGGCCTTCCAGCGCGAGGCGATAGCGGCCGTTGCTGCCGAACGACGATGCGGCGATATCGAGCGAGATCGCCACTTCACCGCCCGGCGAAAACCCGGCGCGCTCTGTGGCGCGTACCAGCATGTCGAGCGCTTCCTCGTTGGAGGCGAAGGCTGGCCAATAGCCGCCCTCGTCGGCGACGCCCTGCAACAGACCGCGCTCGGCCAAGAGCTTGCCGGCGGCGGCATAGACCTGCGCGGTGATATCGAGCGCCTCGGCAAAGCTTTTGGCGCGCGGGCAGACGATCATGAAATCCTGCACGTCGACACGGCGTGCCGCATGTGCGCCGCCGCCGAAAATCTGGATCTCCGGCAGCGGCAGGCGGCCGGGCTTGCCGGCCGACAAATAATGCCAGAGCGGCACGCCGTGCGCGGCGGCCGCGGCGTGCGCGGCCGCCATCGAGACGGCGATCATGGCGTTGCCGCCTAGACGGCTTTTGTTCGGCGTGCCGTCAAGCGCAAGCAGAATGCGGTCGACCGCCGCTTGGTCCGCGGCGTCGGCGCCGCGCAAAGCCTTGGCGATCTCGCCGGAGATATTGGTCAGCGCGCGCCGCACATCGAGGCCGCCGAAAGCCGCGCCGCCGTCGCGCAGATCGAGCGCCTCGCCGCTCCCGGTCGAAGCGCCAGCCGGCGCGATGGCGCGGCCGCGCGCGCCGCCTTCGAGCGCGATCTCGGCTTCGACCGTCGGCCGGCCGCGCGAATCCCAGACGCGGCGGCCGTGTACCGAAACAATCGTCGTCGCGCTCATGCCGCGGGTTCCTTGATGCCGATCTCGCGCGCCCAGGCACTGCGGATGTCGGAGAGCCGGTCAGACGGGTCGGTCAGTAAATTCAGCGCGACGCGGCAGATCTTCGCCTTGTCGCCGTCCGCGGTGACATATTCGGCCGGCGACTTGCCGTCCACCCGGGCGAGGAACAGCCCCGGCAGGAGATGCGCAGTGCGACGCTCCATCACTTCGGGTGGCTCCCAGGTGACGCCGGCGAGATAGGTCCGCGCGAGTACGTCGAACAAATCGAGGAAGCGCGCCGCCGCGCGTGGTGTCCACAAGCATTTGAGCAGCATGTGGTTGAGGCAGAAGGCGAGATCGAAGGCCGGATCGCCGTACCAGGCGCATTCGGCGTCGAGAAACACCGGGCCGCGCGGTCCGACCAGGATGTTCTTCGGGCTGACGTCGCCGTGCACCAGCGTCAGCTTGGTGGCGAGCGTCAAGCGCGACAGCGCCATCAAGGCCTCGGCCGCGTGCGGATGCTTGGGCGCGGTTGCTTCCAGGTAGGCCGCGAGCCGGATGGCGTGGAAAGTTTCGTCGGTGGCGAAGGCGGCGGCCATAGCCTCGCTGCGCGCGGTAGCGGCATGGATCTGCGCGAGCGAGCGGCCGACCGCGGCGGTGAAGGCGTCGTCAGTCCGACCCGCATGCAGTTCGCTCTTCCAATTGAGGTAGCTCGCCGGGTCGAGATAGGCCATGGCAAACAAGCCGGCCTCGGGATCGTGGCCGAGCAACGCCGGCACAGCGTCCGGCAAAATACCGCGCACCACCTCCATCCATTTCACCTCGTAGGCGTTGCGCGCGACCGAGACGTACCAATCGTCGGCGACTTTGAGCTTGGGCAGCGCCCGCTTGATCGCGAAGGTCCGCGCTGGCGTCTCGACCTTCCAGATGTCGGAGGCGACGCCGCCGGTCAGCGCGGTATAACACGCTGTCTCGCCGGGCGCGGTGAGGCCCATGCGGGCGAGCGCGGCGTCGAGTGCGGCATGGTCGGCGGGTCCGGCTTCGGTCATTGCCGCCGGATTAAAGCCGTCCGGCCTGGCGCTGTCACCCGCGCAACGCCCGCAGCGCGTTGAAGATGACCGCCACGTCGATCACCTCCTGCAACAGCGCGCCTTCGACCGGCGGGAGATAGCCGAACGCGGCCGCGATCATGGCGAGGATGGAGAGCCCCATGCCGGCGATCACGCTTTGCAGGGCGATGAAGCGCGAGCGCCGCGCGATCCTAATGGCAGGAAGCACGCGGTCGAGCTGATCGACCAGCAGCACCACGTCGGCCGCCTCGGCCGAGGCCGCCGCCCCCTTGGCGCCCATCGCCAGTCCGATATCGGCCGCGGCCAGCGCCGGCGCGTCGTTGACGCCGTCGCCGATCATCATGACCGGGCCGTTCTTGCGCTCCGACAGCACCGTTATAACCTTTGCGTCAGGCGCGAGCTCCGAGCGCACCAGGTCGATCGACAGGCCGGTGGCGACCGCGTGCGCGACCTCGTGGCGGTCCCCGGTCGCCAGCACGATGCGCTCGATGCCGAGCGCGCGCAGCGCCTGCAGCAATTGCTCGGTACCGGCGCGCAGCCGGTCGGACAGGATCAGCACGCCGGCGAATTTGCCGTCGACCGCCACGGCCGACGCCAGCGCGCCGGGCACCCGCTCGCGCGGCAGCAGTGTGGAGGCCGCGTCGCCGACGATGGCGGCGATGTAATGCAGGCCGCCGACCATCACGGCGCGGCCGTCGACGCGGCCGGCGATGCCCTCGCCCGGTGTCTCCACCACCTCCGTCGGGATCGCCAGCGCCAAGCCCTTATTGCGCGCCTCCTCCACGATGGTCTGCGCGATGACGTGTTTGGACGCCTGGTCGAGCGAGGCGGCGATGCGCAGCAGTTCGTCGGCCGTCATACCCTCGGCCGCGCGGATGGAAACGATCTGCGCCTGGCCGTGGGTGAGTGTGCCGGTCTTGTCGATGACCAGCGAGCGGATCTGCGCCAGCGTCTCGATCGCCTTGCCGCCTTTTATGAGAATGCCGAGCTTGGCCGCGCGCGACAGTCCGGCGACGATCGCCACCGGCACCGCCAGGATGAGCGGACAGGGCGTCGCCACCACCAGCACGGCCACCGCCCGCACGGGGTCGCCGGTCAGCACCCAGGCCGCGCCGGCCAGCACTACCGTCACCGCCAGAAAGACGATGGCGTAGCGGTCGGCCAGCCGCGACATCGGCGCGCGCGAGCGCTGGGCGGCCTCCACCAGGCGAATCACGCCAGCGTAGGTGCTCTGGGCGGCGAGCCGCGTAGCCGTGAGATCGAAGGCATCGCCGACATTGGTCGAGCCGCTCAGCACGGCGTCGCCGGGCCGCAGCTGCACCGGCAGCGATTCGCCGGTCAGCGCCGACTGGTCGAGCACTGCCACGCCCTCGACTACACTGCCGTCCACCGGCACCACATCGCCCTGCCGCACCAGCAGCCGATCGCCGGGCACGATGAGATCGAGCGCGACCTCCTCCAGCCGTCCGTCGCGGTGGCGCACGGCGGTGCGCGGCACCCGCGACAGCAGAGCGGTCATCTCGCGCCGGGCCGCCCGCTCGGCGTAGCTCTCCAGGAACTGCCCGCCGGCATACATCAGGGCGACGATGGTGGCGGCCAGGGTCTCCCCGACGACGAGCGCCGCCGGTCATCGACAGCGCGGCGACGATGTCGAGCCCGAGATCGCCGCGGCGCAGGCTGGTGACGATCTCGGCGAGCAGCGCCAGCAGTACCGGCACGGTGACCGCCGCCCAGATGGTGGGCGACCAGGCGCCAAGGCCGGCGAGCTTGGCGGCAAACCCGGCGGCGAGGCCGAGGGCGACCAAGGCCGGCGAGGAACTGGCGGGCATTCTTGAGCGCGCTGGCAATCGACATGGCCGCAACATCGCCGCTTCCAGCGGCCACGGCCATGACCAAAATCAAATGCCGGCGGGTCGCCTATGGACTTGATCTCAGCACGCGGATTCGTGGACATTGCGGCCGCCAGAAGGAGAATGTCATGGCCGCTCAGCCGCCGCATCGTCTGGCTCAACGTCATCACCGTCATCAGCGCCGCCATCCTGATCGGCGCCGAGGTGTTCGGCGCCGCCTTCGCCGGCTCGTGGGCGCTCGCCACGCTGTTCGACCTCGGCGGCATCGGCGCAGCGCATCCTCGACGGCCTGTTCGTGCTCTGCGGCATCGCCATCATGGTGCAGTTCATCCGCAACGCGCACCGCATCGAGCCGTTCACCGCGCGCGGCTGAGCGCGCGCGCGCCGACGCACGTCGCCGAATTGCGAAAAAGTTAAGGAAGTTTTGCGCTGCGCGCGAACTAATTCTCTTGCATCGCGCGAGAAAATTATGTTATTTCAACTGTGCCCAATTTCGCACGTGCCTGTGGCCGTGTGTCGGTCGGTAGGTAGCGGGACAAGAGGCCGGCCAGCCGCCTGGAGAGAGAAGCCAAAAGCTCTCCAAGAAATCTGACCGGCAGCCGGAGGCGAAACCGGCAAACCCTGCTCTCAGCAGGGGACGCGGCTTAAAGCAACGACGGAGCGGGCTTCTTTGGTCTCTGCCGGCCTTCCACCGCCGGCGACGGGTCACCGAAGAGGCTTGTTCATCATTGCCGGCCGTGCGGACGGGGTCTCCCCTCCAATCCAAGGCAGCTAGAGCGGTTAAGAGTTCACGCCAGGCGAAGTGCGTCCCCATCGCGCACACGCGGCAGGCTCCTAAACCGCAGCATCGGGCGGCTTAGACCGTCCCTTTGAGCTTGGGAGAGCGCCATGACTGAGCGCATCCGCGAATTTCTACGTAAACGCGACGACGAAGGGCCCTGCCTCGTCGTCGACCTCGACGTCGTGCGCGACAACTACAACGCCTTCGCCAAGGCGTTGCCCGACACCCGCGTGTTCTACGCGGTGAAGGCCAACCCGGCGCCGGAAGTGCTGACGCTGCTGGCCAAGCTCGGCTCCTGCTTCGACACCGCCTCGGTCGCCGAGATCGAGATGGTGCTCGCCGCCGGCGCCACGCCCGACCGCATCTCCTACGGCAACACGATCAAGAAGGAGCGCGACATCGCGCGCGCCTTCGCGCTCGGCGTCCGCCTCTACGCGGTCGACTGCAAGGCCGAGGTCGAGAAGATCGCCCGCGCGGCGCCCGGCTCCCGGGTGTTCTGCCGCATCCTGTCCGACTGCGTCGGGGCGGAATGGCCGCTGTCGCGCAAGTTCGGCTGCGAGCCGGCCATGGCCGTGGACGTGCTCGAGCACGCCCTCAAGCTCGGCCTGGAGCCGCATGGCGTGTCGTTCCATGTCGGCTCCCAGCAGCGCAACCAGCATGCCTGGGACCGCGCGCTCGCCTCGGCGGCGGCGGTGTTCAAGGAGTGCGGCGAGCGCGGCATGAACCTGTCGATGGTCAATCTCGGCGGCGGCTTCCCGACCAAGTACCTGAAGAACGTGCCGACGGTGAAGACCTACGGCACGCCGATCTTCAAGGCGCTGCGCAAGCACTTCGGCAACCGCATCCCGGAGACCATCATCGAGCCGGGCCGCGGCATGGTCGGCAATGCCGGCATCATCGAGGCCGAGGTCGTGCTCGTCTCCAAGAAGAGCGAGGAGGACGACGTGCGCTGGGTCTATCTCGACATCGGCAAGTTCGGCGGCCTCGCCGAGACCATGGACGAGTCGATCCGCTACCCGATCCGCACCGCCGCGCGACGGCGACGCCATGGCGCCCTGCGTGCTCGCCGGCCCGACCTGCGATTCGGCCGACGTGATGTACGAGAAGCAGCCGTACCCGCTGCCGGTGAGCCTGGAGATCGGCGACAAGGTGCTGATCGAGGGCACCGGCGCCTATACGGCGACCTACTCGTCGGTGGCCTTCAACGGCTTCGCGCCGCTGAAGACCTACCACATCTGACATCGACGGGAGGCGGGCTCAGCCGCCTCCCCTTCCCTCTCACCTCGAGCTGACTGCGCTCCGTCGCGCGCGCTTGCGCGCGCGGCCGCGCCGGGAAGGAGCTTGAGATGATCACGTTACGCCAAGAACGGCCGACCGACGTCGAAGCGCGCGAGGCGCTGCTCGACGAGGCCTTCGGCGACACCCGCACCCGCAAGACCTCGCAGCGGCTGCGCGACGGCCGCCTGCCGGCCGAAGGCCTGAGCCTTGATCGCCGCCGACGGCCGGCGCGTGGTCGGCACCGCGCGGCTGTGGAACGTGGCCTGCGGCAGCGGCCAGCCGGCGTTGCTGCTCGGCCCGGTGGCGGTCGCGACCGATTGCCGCAACCGCGGCATCGGCGCCGCGCTGGTGCGCCGCGCGCTGCGCGACGCGCGCCGGCTCGGCCATGGCGCGGTCATCCTGGTCGGCGACGCGCCCTACTACAGCCGCTTCGGCTTCTGCGGCCGAGAAAGCCGCGGGCCTGAGGCTGCCCGGCCCGTTCGAGCGCCATCGCCTGCTCGCGCTCGAGCTCGTCCCCGGCGCGCTCGACGGCGCCAGCGGGCTGTTGCGCGCGACCGGCCGCCTCGAGCAAGCGCGCCAAGCGCCGCGCCGCCTAGCAGAAACCGGCAAATTTTCGTGGACGCCGCGCTCGGAATCGCGGCGTCGCCCTTCCGTTTGCGCGCTGCGGCAGATATCACCCCAAAGTGGCTGGAGGATTTAAGAAATGACCAATTGGCCCGTTCACGCCCGCATCACCGGCCCCATCGTCATGATCGGCTTCGGCTCGATCGGCAAAGGCACGCTGCCGCTGATCGAGCGTCATTTCAGCTACGACAAGTCCCGCTTCGTGGTCATCGACCCGGAGGACAAGGACCGCAAGCTGCTCGACGAGCGCGGCATCCGCTTCATCCACCAGGCGGTCACCCGGGACAATTACCGCACCTGCTGACGCCGCTGCTCACCGACGGCGGCGGCCAGGGCTTCTGCGTCAACCTGTCGGTCGACACCTCCTCGCTCGACATCATGGAGCTCTGCCGCGAGATCGGCGCGCTCTACATCGACACCGTGGTCGAGCCGTGGCCGGGCTTCTATTTCGATCCCAAGCTCGGGCCGGAGGCGCGCTCGAACTATGCGCTGCGCGAGACCGTGCTCGCCGCGCGCCGCAAGAAGCCGGGCGGCACCACCGCGGTCTCCTGCTGCGGCGCCAATCCCGGCATGGTGTCCTGGTTCGTCAAGCAGGCGCTGCTCAATGTCGCCGGCGACCTCGGCCTCAAGTTCAAGGAGCCGAAGACGCGCGAGGAATGGGGCCGGCTCGCCAAGAAGGCCGGCGTCAAGGGCATCCACATCGCCGAGCGCGACACCCAGCGCGCCAAGCAGCCCGAAGCCGCATGAACGTCTTCGTCAACACCTGGTCGGTCGAGGGCTTCATCTCGGAAGGCATGCAGCCGGCCGAACTCGGCTGGGGCACGCATGAGAAGTGGATGCCGAAGAACGGCCGCAAGCACAAGACCGGCTGCCAGGCGGCGATCTACCTGACGCAGCCCGGCGCCAACACGCGCGTGCGCTCCTGGACGCCGACCGCCGCAGGCGCAATACGGCTTCCTGGTCACCCACAACGAGTCGATCTCGATCGCCGACTACTTCACGCTGCGCGAGGGCCGCAAGACCGTCTACCGGCCGACCTGCCACTACGCCTATCACCCGTGCAACGACGCGGTGCTGTCGCTGCACGAGATGTTCGGCCAGGCCGGCAAGCGGCAGGAGGACATCCACATCCTCGACGAGCACGAGATCGCCGACGGCATCGACGAGCTCGGCGTGCTGCTCTACGGCCACAAGAAGAACGCCTACTGGTACGGCTCGCAGCTCTCGATCGACGAGACCCGCGACGTCGCGCCCTACCAGAACGCCACCGGCCTGCAGGTGACCTCCGCGGTGCTCGCCGGCATGGTGTGGGCGCTGGAGAACCCGAAGGCCGGCATCGTCGAGGCCGACGAGATGGACTTCCGCCGCTGCCTCGAGGTGCAGATGCCCTATCTCGGCCCGGTGATCGGCGCCTACACCGACTGGACGCCGCTCACCGACCGGCCCGGCCTGTTCCCGGAAGACATCGACAAGCGCGATCCCTGGCAGTTCAGGAACGTGCTGGTGCGCTGACGCGGACGGTACACCCCTGACATGCAACGGGCGGCCGCAAGGGCCGCCCGTTTTGTTTAGCGTCGATCGATTGCCGCTATTTCGGCGTCTCGGGCGGATTCTCGCCCGCCTTCGGCGGTGGCTTCTTCGGCGGCGGCCCCTTGGCGGCGGCTGCGCTTTGCACGGCAGGCGGTGGCGTGTGGACGGCTGCCGGCGGTGGCGTGCGCACGACAGGCGGCGGCGTACGCGCTGCCGGCGGCGGTGGCTGATGCACAACAGGCGGTGGCGGTGTGTGCACGACGGGCGGCGGCGTGTGAACAACCGGCGGAGGCGGCTTATTCACAACGGGCGGCGGTGTGTGTACGACCGGCGGCGGAGTACGCACGACCGGCGGCGGCGGTGTGTGCACGACCGGCGGCGGCGTCTGCGGTGTGACCGGTTGAATGATCTTCGGCTGCGGCGCAGGTCCGCCGGCCGGAGGCGCACCGGCACCTGCCGGCGGAGTCACGATGCGACGCTCCTCGTGCTTTTCCTGCGTCTGCACTTTAGGCGGCGTCGTCGGCGTGACCGCCGGCGCGAGGTTTGGTTGCTGAATCACCGCCGGCCCCGTCTGTTGGCGCGCCGGCAGGTCCGCGGCGGCTGCGGCGTCAACGATGCCTTGCGCGGCGCGCGGCGGATGACTGCCGAGCTGGCCGTGCTCGCCCTTGCCGAGCGGCTTCGGCGGCGGCGACGTTCGCCGTCGGCGCAATCGCCGTGGTGGTGCGCTGCGACGGTGATCGGCGCGACGCGCTTGACGGCGCCCTTGGTGCGCAGGTCGTTCGCTGCTGCACGGTGCACCGCGCCCTGCACGCCGGTGGTGCGCGCCGAAGCACGCGCGGGCGCACATTGTACGCATGCAACGCCACATGGGTGCGGCCGGCGATGAAGCCGGGCGCCAGGCCCGGATTGACCGCAGAGCCGACGGCCCTCGACATGCACCGGACGATTGATGATGTGGGTGTCGCGCAGACATGACCGTGCGGCGACCGCGCGGCACGTAATGGCGGCGCAGCCGCGGCCGCCGATATAGCGCAGCGGCACGAACACCCAATAATCCGGCTCGGACGTCGTAGGCGTCGATCATGTCGTCCGGCGGCAGCGGCGCCCAGCCGACATCGTCGCCGCCATAACGCCAATCGACCCAGGCCGGCGCCCATTCGTCGCCCGGCACCCAGAACCAGCCGAGCTGCGGTCATGAACCCAGCGGCCGTAGTGATAGACGACCCAGCCCCAGTCGTCCTCGTCGTCGTCGGAGACCCAGTACCAGCCCCAGTCGTCGGTATAGACCCAGTGGCCGTATTCGTAAGGCCGCCAGTCGCGCGGCACGCCGTCCGGCACCCAGACCTCGCCCTAGCGCGCGATGGCGGACCCAATGGCCGTAGGCTCGAGCGCGGCCTGCAATGTCGTCGGAGATCTGCGCCATGGCCGGCGTCAGCGCGCCGAGGACGATCGGCGCGGACAGGCCGGCGACGCGAGCGCGAGCCGTCAGCAGGCCGAGCAAGAGGCGGCGGACGATGGACGGTTGGACATTTGTTCGATTCCCATTGGCGATTGAATGCCGGCAAGCAACGGCCGGAACCGGATAGTTCCAGAATGTGGCGGCAACGCAAGCTGAACGGCAGCCGAATTGTTTGGGCGGAATACCGCCGCAATTAAAACGACAAAGCGCCGGCTTCGCCCGCTTCGGTGCCGAAAGCGAGCGTCTGGCCGTTCGCATCCCAGCCGAGCGCGCTGACCGGGCTAGCGCCCTCGGCCTTCACCCGAATCAGCGCGCCGTCGTCGATGCGCACCAGCACGCACCGCGCCGTCGGCATAGCCCACCGCCACCACCGGCTGGCGCGGATGGCAGGCGACCACCGACACGCGCGCCGGCGACGGCGCCAGCAGCTTCGGCTGCCGGCCCATGGGCCCGTCCTTGCCGTCGAACGGCCAGAGGATGAGCTGCTCGGAGCCCGAGGTGGCGAGGAAATCGCCGTCCGCGGTCCAGCCGAGCGAGCGCACGCGCGCCGAATAGCCCGACATGCGCATGTGCTTGGCGTCGGCGAGGCGCCAGCCGTGCAGCGTCGGCTCCTGCATCGCGGTGACGAGAAACTTGCCGTCCGGGCTGAAGGCGACGCTCGAGATGCGAGCCTTTCCATTCCAGCATCTCCGGCTTGGCGCCGGCGGCGTTGGGAAACCAGAGCGTGACGCCGTTGTAGTGCGCGATGGCCAGCGCGGAAGCCTTTCGGCGCGAAAGCGAGCCCGGCGACGGTCGACGGCGCCTCGTAGGTGCGCTCCTCGCCCTTCTTGGTGAGCACATGCGCGATCTTGCCGGCCGACCAGGCGACGGCGCCGTCCGGGCCGAGCGCGACCTGGTCGATCCAGCGCTTCTTGTCGTCGGTGGCGAGGATCGCGATGCTCGCCGCTGGCGTCGGTGGCGACGAGCGTGCCGTCGTCGCCGCCGGTGACGATGCGCTCGCCGTCCGACGGCGCTCGCGAGGATGCCGCCGGCATGGATGGCGACGCGGCGTTCTCCGTCCTCGCCGGCAAACAGCAGCGCCTCCTCGCCCAGCACGAACACCGGCGTCTTGCCGAGGAAATGCACGCCGACGACGGCTGCGCCCGCCGCGATCGGGCGGACGCGGTCGGCGAGAGAGGGCATGGCGGCGGGAGTGTCGGACATGAATGCGTGCCGTGCAGCGCTGACTCTTCACCCTCCCCTGGAGGAGCAGGGTCGACGCGCGAAGCGCGTCGGGGTGGGGTGAATCTCGAGCGCCGCAAGATCGCCCCCACCCGGTCCGCTTCGCGGACCGACCTCCCCCTCCAGGGGGAGGTGAAGCGAGGCGCCTCGCGGCCAAGACTCAGGCAATACAGCTCTCGAAGCCCTTGCGGATTTTCTCTTCCGGCAGATTGCGGCCGATGAAGACGATGCGGCTTTCGCGCTTCTCGCCGTCCTTCCAGGCGCGCTGGTGATCGCCGTCGAGGATCATGTGCACGCCCTGGAACACGAAGCGCTCGGGATCGTCCTTGAACGACAGGATGCCCTTGCAGCGCAGGATGTCCTTGGCCCTCGGTCGCCACCAGATCCTGCACCCAGGGGAAGAACTTGTCCGGGTTGAGCGGCTTGTCGGTCTTGCAGCGCGACCGACTGCATGTCCTCGTCGTGGTAGTGCTTGAGCCCGCCGTGATGATGGTGGTCATGATCGTGGCCATGATCGTGATCGTGGTCATGATCGTGATCGTGGTCATGATCGTGCTCTTCCTCGGCCTCGAGGAAGGCCGGCTCGATGTCGAGGATGCGGTCGAGGTCGAAGGCGTTGCGGCCGAGCACCTCGGCGATGTCGATCTTGGCGCGCTCGGTGCGGTGCAGCCGGGCGTAAGGATTGATGCCGCGGATGCGCGCCTCGATCTCGGCGAGCTCGGCCGGCGTCGACCAGGTCGGTCTTGTTGAGCAGGATGACGTCGGCGAAGGCGATCTGGTTCTTGGCCTCGGGCGCGTCCTTGAGGCGGTCCTTGAGCCACTTGGCGTCGGCGACCGTCACCACGGCGTCGAGCTTGGTCTTGGCGCCGACCTCCTCGTCCATGAAGAAGGTCTGCGCCACCGGCGCGGGGTCGGCGAGGCCGGTGGTCTCGACGATGATGGCGTCGAACTTGCCCTTGCGCCGCATCAGCCCGTCGATGATGCGCACCAGGTCGCCGCGCACGGTGCAGCAGATGCAGCCGTTGTTCATCTCGAACACTTCCTCGTCGGCGTTGACGACCAGCTCGTTGTCGATGCCGATCTCGCCGAACTCGTTGACGATGACGGCGAATTTCTTGCCGTGCGGCTCGGACAGGATGCGGTTGAGCAGCGTGGTCTTGCCGGCGCCGAGATAGCCGGTGAGCACGGTGACGGGGATTTTGGCGGGGGCGTCGGGGGTGGGCATTGGGGAATGGGGCTCCGTGAGGAGGGAGATATAGGGGGTTGGGGGCTCCGGCGAAAGCCACAAAAGCGGGTCCAATAACAGTGCTTCACGCAAAGAGAGAGGTTCAGGATTGGCTACAGAGGACTTTGCCTGAGACCGCTATTAGCGGGATGAGGCCACAGTTCACGACACTGTCTTTCAGAAGTAGAGTCGGGGTATTGGAGACCAGCAAATGCGAAAGCCGCGAAGGGACATTGAATCATTTGCGGGCGACGGCTGGGTTCGCCTCGCGCCGGGAGCAACTTTAGCACTGCATGTTGATACGCCGATAAATCCATCCTTATACGATTTGATAAAATGGATGAAAGACATCCGAGGGGGAGTGCTATCTACGTCTTTCGGGATAGAAAATGAGTTGATCTTGCTCGCGCTCGCGGAAGAGTTCGGGAACAATGACAAAGGGTCCGTCGGGTCGGAATATTTTCGACGCGAGCAAGAGTGGCGTGCAGACCATAGTTTGAAACGAAAAATTGATAGGGTGAAACCTATAATCCGGGCGCGCAGACCGTGTGACGATGCTGACACAATAATTCAAAAACTTTCTGATTATCGCGAATTGAGGAATTTATTGGCGCACTATCCCTGTTGGCTGGAGCCCGTGAACCGTGAAGGCGTTACAGAGCTTGAGCAACAGAGAACTATCGCGTTGAAGCTCTACATAGCCGATGAGAATTACGTTTGGGAGATAGATACGCCGCAAGCAACTGAATGGAGCGAGCTGCTCCTTTTTGCTCGGGTATCAGTTGAAAACATCCGGAGGGAAATAATTGGTGCGCCGCTTTTGAACCCGGACGGAACACTTCCAGAAGCAGGGCCAACAGAGCTACCGCCTAAAAGGGTCGCCGTTGAGCACAAAATAAAGCACGGCGCAGTCAGTCAAACGGTTTTCCCTAAAGGTTGAGTGGCGTCTTGTGGTGAACACGGAGTTCAAGGCAGGCGTTTCATTTCGAATTTGTAACAGCAAGCGTAGCCCGGATGAGCGAAGCAAAATCCGGGGTCATTCGCTGTCGCAAGCCCCGAGTAAATCGCGCCCCGCATTCCGCCTTCGCCCTTACGGGCTACAAGCTGGTTACGAGCTAACTAAGCTGGGCCGCTTCGCGAATTTTCTGCATAAAATCGGCGGCACCGTAACAGCGCAGGCGTACGATCAATTCGGGCATCTCAATACGAATAATTTTCGTGATAAAGCCCCCCTCCAGTACGACGTTGGCGATTTTGCTCAAGGGAATGGTGACCGATGGGTCTTTCCCGCCGGGGAGCAGGACATTCAATGCGCTCGGCTTGAACGAAAGCTGCGTCTTGGTCAGCGTCGCGGTCCCTCCGACCCAAGTGCCACCATACAATTTTTTAAGCGCCTCGTAGACCAGCAATGTGCCGGCATTGTCCGAGAGGATCAACGATGCCTTTGCCAGCTTCGACAGATCACCGAACTCGGCCAATATATTGGCGCTCTTGCTCGCAATTACGTCAGTAGGCTCCGGCAGCGACGACATCAGTGCCTCCATAAGCGTGTTGATAGAGATTGCGCGTTTTTCGCGCGTTTTTCCAATATTGAGGTGACCCCCCAAGCACGGGCCAATTCCGCGCACATCAAGCGAGCGTAGGGTGGGCAAAGCGAAGCGTGCCCACCGACAAAACGTAATCTATCTCAACCGCCATGGTGGGCTCGGCGCTCCGCGCCTTAGCCCACCCTACGGCGCTAAGCCGCCACGCGCAAATGCAGGCCGGCCTTCTTTTGCAGATAGCCGATGACCGCGAAGAGATTTTTCGCCTGCGGATTGCCGCGCGGGCCGAACATGCGGATCAGGCTCTTGGCCGGCGCGCCGGTCGCCTTGGCGAGCCCGTAGGGCAGTTTAGCCAACAGGCCAGTGCGAAGCGCCGCTGCTATCGGCGCGAAATCTATCGCCGCTTGAGGCTGAGAATATAGTCGATGAGTGCGTCGGAATCCGATTCAGAGACGATCAGGTTCGGCATGCCCTTGTGATTCGACTGAAGGAACACCTTCAGGGAAAGCGCGGTGGTTGACGGCAAGTTGGCGATAGCAAAAAAGCTCGCGGCACCCCCGCCAGGGCGGGGCTGTCCCTCGGTCACCCGATGACAGGAACTGCAAAGCTCCAACGCGACCTGGCGTCCCAGAGAATGCCTGTTGACAGGCTGGGCGAGCGCCCCGGCCGGTACCGCCAATGCGCCGGCGATGAAGAGGCTCAAGAATGCAATGTGGCGCATGTGGCCTCCGCAGAGCGGATGGATGCAACGTATATAAGCGCTGCGGCCTCGACGCGGACATGACATAGGTCAAATAGAACGCGTAGGGCGGATGAGTCAGCAGGCCGGCACTCAAGTCGGCCAACCCGCGCTGCGCGCTGCCAATAGGCGACATCGCACGCCTGGTCGAAATGAAAGAGGCCGCCAGATCGAGGCGGCCTCCAAATAGACGAACCCGGCGCGGACCGGGCTGCGTCTTGATCGGTTCGTCACAAGGCAAAGTACAAGAATACGGGAACCGCCACGCCGATTACCACTATAGCCAACAATGTCAGGTGTGCTCCAAGGTTGTCGAATATCCTACCGTCATAATAATGATTGCTGTGCATTGTCATCGGACATCTCCATGGACGTTCTTCTCATATGGAGAAGACGCCTCACCCGCTCAAATGGTTGCAATCTAAATCGCCCACTGAGAACGAAGACCGGCTAGAGCGCGTCGCGCTTGTTCCGCCGCGTATCATGCGTGCGGTGCCCGCGCGTCCGCAAACAACACAAGGCCCGGGCGCACGGCCCGGGCTTTGCAGCGATTTGAAAGCTCGCGTCAGCTCAGGTGTGAGCTGCAAACGCCTTGGCGGCGCCGGCCTTGAGCGGCTCCGCCGTCTCAAGCATCACCTTTTGGTGGAGCGCGGTGAGTTCCTTGGTCTGCGCCGACAGCACTTCGAACTGCTTGCGCGCCTGTTCGGTCGACAGTTGAATGAACTCCGACGGCGACTTCACGGCAAGCAACTCGTTTGCAAAGTCGAAGGCGGCGTTGCTGTTGGCGCGCGCGAACTCGATCACCTTGGCGTTGCTGTCCTTGAACCCTTGCGTGGCTTTCGCACCGGCGTTCTTGAGGACGCTGGTCGCTTCGGCCGTGGCCGCGCTCATCTTGTCGAAGGACGCTTTGGCTTGCGCGGTGCCTTTGTCGGCCATCTCACGCATGGCCTGCGGGGTTCCCATCTTCGCGGCGCCGGCGGACTTGGTTCCAGCGGCTGTGTTGTTGGCTTCACTCATGGCACTGATCCTTGGGGCGTGTTCTGTTGAGAGCCTCCGTACGCCGCCCTGGACGCTGATCCGGCCTCTCGACCTGCCGCCGGCAAGTAGGAGCGATGCTCCTCCGGGGCAGAATTTCCATTAGGTGAAACGCGCGAGATCGGCGAACGTTCAATCATAAATAGCGAGAGTAGCAACTATGGGCATGATCAAGCATATGACCGCGCCGATTCGCGGCATCGTGCGGTTTCCGCTGTTCCAACTCGCCATCGTGGTCGCGCTGATTCTGTTTCTGCAGGCCGCCGATCCGGCGTCGGCGTTCGGCCGCGTCTTCACGGGCCTCGACAAGCTTGTCGGCGCGACCGTCGATGTGTTCGCCGCCGTGTTCAACGTGCGCTCGTTCACCAAATCATGGCTCACGTCAGGCTTCTGGATCGGCTACGTCTATCTCGCCTGTCTGCTGATCCTGTTGCTGGCGCGGCTCGCGGTCGCACGCATGGTCGATCTCATCGGGCGGCACAATGCGTTCTGGCTGCGCACGGCAATCGCGCGCGAGCGCGGCGTCGCGGCCTACCGCGCCTGGGTGCCGTTCGAGAAAATCAGGCCGCCGCACATTCCGCAGCCGCAATGGGAAGAGACCTTCGCCTGGCCGGCCAGCGGCGAGCCGCCCTACCCGCCGCTGGCGCAGCGGCTGCTGATCGGAGCGGTCATCAACGTGGCGGTGGTTTTAGGCGATCGCCGTTGCGCTGCAATTTCTGACGCCGTTTCCGGTGCTGACCTGGTTTGGGCAACTCGTCAAATTATTGTTCGGCTGACTTGCGCCGCAGGGCCGGATCAACCCGCCGCATCATGACGGCGGCAGCGCGCAATCACTTCTTCTGCTTGATCAGTTCCTCGCGTTCCTTGGTCAGGCGGTCGAGCTGCGCCTGCTGATCGGCGATGCGCTGCGACGTCCGGTCGTCATCGGCGGCGCCGGAAAAAGCCGCCGCCTGCTCCACCAGCTCGCGCAGGTTTTCCCTTATGTCCGCGATGCGCTCGTCGATCTCCACCAGCGTCGCCAGATTGTCAGGCATCGATTGATCTCCTCGGCATATTCTCGTTCCGGCACCATAAGACAACACCCGGCGGGCGCGGCGATAGAGCCCGTAGCGCACAATATATCTTATTCGCAAGCCTGAACGATCAGCCGCGCTGGCCGTTAGCCCTACGCCACCCAAGTCAACACCATATGGCGCTCCGGTAGCGTTAACCAAAGGCGGCTCCATCGTGAATCATCGTGCAAGATTTTCGAGTCTGAGTGCCAGTTACGACAACTTTCTGTATGCGCCGGTCTGCGAGGACGCAAACGGGATGCGCCTCAGCGTCATTTCGGCGCTGGCGCGGACGAATGTCGACCCGTGGGAAGAGGCAACCCGTCTGGCGGCCATGCCGAAGGCGATCGCGGAGAAGACGCTGCTGGCGATCCTCGATCTGGTCTCGGGCCGAAGCTGGAAGTCGCCGGAAGCGGCGGCCATTGCCGCACGGCTGGTTCGGCTCCTGCCGCAGGCCAGCGAGGCGGCGCCCCTAGCGGCGACGGTGACCGCAAACGTCCCCGCGCAACGGAAAAATTACTGGTGGGTGTGGCTGGGCTTTGCGCTGGCACTGTCGTTTATGACGCCGCACAATCAGACAACGACGGCGAACGCGGGTGCCGCGACATCGCAAGCCGGCGCACCAGCCAATTTAAAGGGCCATAGCTCGGATCCGGTCGGCCTGTCGCGCTAGAACTGTCACGCTGCGGGCCGATTTATCAGCCGAACACCCCCGCCCGAGACGGCGCGGCGATGGGCCAACAGCAGACCAAGCGCGGCTGCTTAAGCCGCCACTACTGCAAAAAGACAAACGCGAGGATGCCTAAGACAATGACACCGGCGACAATTCCATAAGTCACCTTGTCGGCCATGCTCATGGCGGTGGGCGGAGCGACGGTTTTCGTCATGTCCAGAACCCTTTCAATAAAACGATGCGGCGCCACACGTCCCGCAGCCGCACAATGCAGGTGGTCACAAGCACAATAAAATGAAGAGGTCGTACGCAGGCACGGTGGATATATAGTCATTATAAACACAAGCGCATCAGGCGGCCGGACTTATCACTGCACTGTGCTAGTCTCCCCCCGTGCCGCACTCAGATGACACACCCCTGCCCGCCGTCGGCGTCTTCTGGATCGACGAGACCGATTACGACGCGGTGCTGAAGGTATTCGACGACCCCGAGACGTTTCCGCCGGCCTGGGCGCAATGGCGCAAGATGGCCGAGGAGATGGAGAAGGGTCTGAAGGCCTATGGCCACCCGGTGATGCGGGTGCGCATCGATCCGAAGACGTTCCCGATCTGGTGCGCTGCGCATGGCGTCACGACGGGCCGGCCGGGCCGCAAGGCCTTCGTCGCGGCGGCGGTGAAGGAACGGTACGGCGATCAGACGTGAGCGCTTGCCGCCTTCGCGCCATCCGCCGGTTGCGCGATAGTCGTAGTTTCCTTACGCTTAAGAGGGCTCAATTCGGCAACCAGGGGCGAGCCATGCATCTAAAACTTGCAGTATTCGTCGTGCTGGCGGCTTTGGCGCTGGCCATGCCGGCCTCGGCGCAGACCGGCGCCGCCGCGCCGCGCTGGGATTCAGTCGGAGCTTTGGGCAACACGCAAATGGCTCAGGGCTACTACGCGGACGCGATCGCGTCCTACCAGCGCGCGATCGACCTGGGGCAGAAGGACGCCGGTCCGGCCGCCATCGGCCGCCTCTATACGGCGATCGGCAATGCCAATTTGAAGCTGAGGAAAAACGACGCCGCCGTTGCCGCCTACACCAAGGCGGCGGCGATCGACCCCAATCCGGCCATCGCCTACTTCAATCTTTGCGCGGTGCTGTACAACATGGGTCAGGCCACTGCGCAGACCATCGCGACGTGCGACAAGGCGATCGCCGCCGATCCAAAAAAGGCGGATGCCTATTTCATCAAGGGCTCCGTCATGCTCGGCAACGCCAGCATCGGCAAAGACAACAAGACGATCGTGCCGCCCGGCACGGTGGAAACGCTCAAACAATATCTCGTGCTGGCTCCCAACGGCCCGCATGCAATGGACGTCAAGCAAATGCTCGATTTCGTGAAGTAGCCGCGCAAGGGCCTGCCTACCCGTCGTGCTCTTTGGCCGTTGCGCATGTGATCGTACGAAGAAAAAAATGGGGAGGTGGGGATGGCAATTAAAACAAGAATAACCGCGGTATTCATTGCCGCGCTGGCGATGTTGGCAACGGCGCCAGGCGCCGTCGCGCAAAGCGGATATCCGGACCACAACGTCAGACTGCTGGTCGGCTACCCGCCCGGCGGCCCGGTGGACATCATCGGACGGATCGTCGCAGACCGGCTCAGCCAGATCTGGGGCAAGCCGGTGGTGGTCGAAAACATCACCGGCGCCGGCGGCAATATCGCCGCCGACCGCGCTGCCAAATCCGCGCCGGACGGCTATACGCTGCTGGTGTCGACCAACGCCCAACTCGTCGTCAATCCCAGCCTCTACAAGATGCCGTTCGACCCGGCCAAAGACCTGACGCCGATCTCGCTCGCGGTCTATTCGCCCAATATTCTCGTCGTACCCAACGACGTGCCCGCCAAGAACGTGAAGGAGTTGGTCGCATATTTGAAAGCGCATCCGGGCAAGAGTTTCGCTTCCGCCGGCGTCGGCACCACGCAGCACCTCGCCGGCGAGCTGTTCAAATCGATGGCCCATGTCGACATCCAGCACGTGCCCTATCGCGGCGCCGCGCCGGTGATCACCGACCTGCTGGGCGGGCGCGTCACTTTATTCTTCGGCGCCATCTCGCCGCTCATTCCGCTGGTGCGCGAGGGCAAGCTGCGCGCGCTCGCCGTCACATCGGCGGAACGCTTTCCGGCGGTGCCCGAGCTGCCGACCATGATCGAGGCGGGCTTCCCCGGTTTCGTGTCGGTGCTCTCCATGGGCCTGGTGGCGCCGGCCGGCACGCCGCCCGCGGTCATCGAGAAAATTCACCAGGACATGGTCAAAGGCCTGGCCGCGCCGGACGTGCGCAAGAAGCTCAGCAACATCGGCATGGAAGTGATCGGCTCATCGCCGGCGGAATTCGCCGCTACGATGGCGGCGGAACGGCCGCAATGGGCGAAGGTCATCAAGGACGCTGGGATCAAGCCGAGCCATTAGCGCGCCGGGCCGGGGCGGCGTCAGCGGCGGCGCGCACAGCCGTCAAAGCGTCTTCTGCTTCGCCCCGCATTCTTTGCACGTGAATTCGACGCGCGACTGACCCTTCGGCGCTTTGATACGATTTGGCGCGCCGCACTTCCCGCACTTTGTCTCGATCCGGGTGTCGCCCTGCGTCACCGTGACCGACTTTCGCTCCATCGCCTCTTTGATGAGACGTTCGGTTTCCTCGCGCATCGCCTGCTTCGACATGTCGGCCCTGTTTGCTTGATTCCACACGCGGCGGCATTCTATAGCAGAATTGCGCCCTTCACCGCACCCCCCGCGCAGGGCGGATGGGCGCAGCGCGCGATGCCGCCAAGCGGCCGCAATCGGTGAAGGCCATTAAGGACGCGGGGATCAAATTAGCCGAAAACGTTGGCTCAAATGGCAACCACATCGTCGCAGGCGGAAGCGCTTGCGGCCGTCAGGTCGATGGGGTGGCCGATGAATTGCTCGGCGGCATCGAGGCTGTCGTTGATGACGCGGAAATTGATGACCTTGCCGTCGTAGTAGCGCGCGACATGTGCGACGCGATGCGAGATCAGACGATTCGTCTGCCGCTGCACGCAGGTGATGCGGCCGAACATGGCCGAGTGATCGCCATCGACCAGAAGTTGGTCGATATGCAGGCTCTTGAAATCGATGATCTTCGGTACCTGGCGCTCGAAGCGGTCAATCACCGCCGCCTTGCCCTGCCAATGACCGCAGACCTGCATCACTTCGGCGGGACCGGTCACGTGCCAATCGACGTCGTCGTCGAGCAGCGCGCCGATCCTTTGCGGATCGCGCGAAATATAGGCCTCGTAGAATGCCTCGACGACGGAACGTGAAACAGGCGCGGTCATTCAGATACCCCTCGCCCATGAGTGAACGCGGATTGTATTGCGATTTTCTTACCCGCGGCACGGGTTCCAAAGCGTGGCCCTGCGGCCACAATCCAGATTATCAAAATTGATCGCAGGAAACGGTCGGGCGCCGCTATTGCTTCGTCAGCGTATACACGTAATCGTTGAGGCCGACTTCCGCGGTGCGTTCGTCGACGAAATGGAAATCGAATTCGCAGCCGGTTTCCAGCGTTTTGAAGCTCGTCCCCTTGAAGCCGAGCGCGGCGGCGAGTTTGCCCGGATCGACCGACTTGTCCTTCGACCGCATCTCACCGAAGGCGCCCTGGAACAACATATCGGCGGGATAGTCCTTCATCGCGTACTGCGGACCCTTGCAGACGAAGGGCTGCGGGCCGGCGATCGCCTTGGCATTGAACGCGAGAGTTTTGCCGAGGAGACGCGCGCGCTCTTTCTCGTCGGGCTTGCGCAGTTTCACGCCGGCCCAGCGCGCCACCACGGCGCCGGCGATCGCCCACTTTCCGAGGTAGAACGGTTCGGCTGCGGAAAGCGGTGACGACACGAATGCCACGCCAAACGCGAGCAAGGTGAAGCTTCGCAAATTCACCCCTGCACCACCGTCACATGGGTGCCGACCGGCACGCGGTTGTAGAGATCGATGATGTCCTGATTGAACAGGCGGATGCAGCCCGACGACACCGCGTGGCCGATGGTCTCCGGCTCGGTGGTGCCGTGCAGCCGGAAAAACGTGTCGTGGCCGTCGCGATAGAGATAGAGCGCGCGCGGTCCAAGCGGATTGTCGGGGCCGCCGTTCATCCCGCCGGCGTAATGTCGGTAGAGCGGGATCGCCGCCATCATGTTCGCGGTCGGCGTCCAATGCGGCCACTTCTCCTTGCGGCCGATAATCGCTTGACCATGGAAATTGGTGCCCTCGGTGCGGCCGACGCCGACGCCGTAGCGGATCGCCTTGCCGCCGGCCTCGACCAGATAGAGATGGCGCTCCGGCACGTTGACCACGATGCTGCCCGGCTTCTCCTTGCCGTGCCAGGCGACCTCGGTGCGCAGCATGCTGGGGTCGACGGCGGTCATGTCGATCGGCGGGGTGATGAAGCCGCCATCGCTGACGGCGCCATAATCGGCGGTGACGCAGCCGGCCAGCAGAAGCGGCAGGCCGGCGATAAGGGCGCGGCGGGAAAGGATACAAGGGACATTGGGCGGAATGGGCTCTGTTGTTCGGAAGCATTTGCGGATCATCGTTCCCGCCATGCAACAGCACGTTGACGGTATCCAACGCAAGGGCGCAATGCTTTCCGCCATGCTCAATGCCGCATTTATCGTCCTCGCCGTCGCCGTACTGTTCGGATCGTTGCTGGCGTTTGGCTATCTGCGCGAGGCCGCCGCGCCACCGCCCTGGCCAGTCGGCGCGCTGCACGGGCTGATCGCCATCGGCGGCCTCGGCGCTGCTGGCGCTCGCGCTGCGCGGCCCACCGCGCGGGGTCGCGCAAGGCGTCGGTTCCTTCGGCATGATCGCCGCCGTGCTGCTGGCGCTGGCGGCGCTGATCGGGCTGACGCAACTGGCCGTGCGGCTGCGCGGCAGGCGGTTGCCGGGAGGCCTGATCGGCGCGCACGCCACGCTGGCGGTGGGCGGCTTCGTCATCCTGCTCGTTTACGTGCTCGCGCGGTAGCGGCTTTCGCAGCGCCCTCGCCGTCTGTTATCGTCGGCGCCGAGCGACACAGGTGCGAGAAACGACCATGAAGCCCGATCCGCAGCCGGCCTACGACCACACCTTCCACGCCATCCACGACAACGAGATTCCCTGGCAGGAGGGATCGAAATCGGTCCTCAAACTGCCGGACGGCGTACAGGTCAAAATCTTCGCCCACGACGAGGCGATGGGGCGGGTCGACATGAAGGTGAAATTTCCGCCCGGCTATGTCGAACCCGAACACGCGCACAAGAGCTGGCACTCCATCGTCGTGCTCAAGGGCCGCATGTGCGTGGCCGGCAAGGATCTGCGGCGGGGCGACTACGTGTTCGGCTGGGACGAACTGCACGGCCCCTACGAATATCCGGACGGTTGCGAGGTGTTCGTCGTGTTCATGGGCGACAGCGTCGCGCACGAATGGAACGCCGATAAGCACAAGGCGCATCGAAACGTCTGGCAGCCGGAAACCGAAGCCGGACGCCAAGGCGTCGAGCGTCATATCGCGCAGCGCAAGTCAGGTTGATCGCGCGCACACGCGCACAGCGCTTCAATGTTTGGATTTCGTGGAAAGGGCGCGCGTCGGGAACGGCCGAAATGGGGTCTTGCCTGACTGATGCGACCCGCGAGGCCGCTCCCGGCGTGCCGTCCGCATATTCGCCGCTATGCTGCCGCCCGAACGTTTGCGACAGCAATTGTCGCGGCACTCTGACCCGGTGGTATCATGCAGACCTCCGTGCCTAACGTGTTTATCCTCCGCCCACTTCGCGCGCGCGTCAAGACGAAAGCGCCGTCAGTGTGAATGATGCGTTTCGGTTCCCGCGCGCGGTAACTACGACCGCGACTTTCTGCGCCGCTCGGGCATGGTTTCGAAGCTGACCGCGCGCTTGGCATAAATGCCGCGGTCGCCGCAGCGCGTGCAACGCACGGAAAATTCGTCGGGCAGCGCCTTGAGCTTGTAGACATAAATCGGCGCCGCGCATTTCGCGCAAGCGACCACGCCACGGTCATAGGTGGATTTTCTTGGACGTTGAGTTCGCAACAGTGACATCGGATCCCGTCCCGGGTCTTGCCCCCGCGTGGTTTGCCAGAAAATCGCTGTATGATCGTTAAAGATGCGCCGGCAATTTTGCGAATAGAGATAACCGTCCGGGCGCCAGCGCCCTGTCGTCATACCGTCGCGGACTCCAGCCACAGCCCGCGCCGCTGTCGCCCAAACGACCTCGATCATATAGCCGGACGTGGCCCGCCGGTCTTGCCGCGCGATATGTTATAATGTTACATATAGGTTCGGGGGCGACCCCGATTCCGATCGAAACCGCAGGCTTTCCCGCATGAAACCCGCCGCCGGGCTCGCGTTTGCCCTTCTTCTCGCCATGCCGACCCTCGCTCCGGCTGCCCGCGCCGCCGACGGCAAGATCGCCGTGGTGGCGGCGGAGAATTTCTACGGCGACATCGCGCGCCAGATCGGCGGCGACCGCGTCGCCGTCGTCAGCATCATGAACAATCCGGACCAGGACCCGCATCTGTTCGAGACCACGCCCGGCATCGTGCGCCAGATCGCGGCCGCGCAGGTCGTGATCTTCAACGGCGCCAACTACGATCCCTGGATGGAGAAGCTGCTTGAAGGCGGCGCCGCGGCCGGGCCGCACTGGAGATCCACGTCGCCGGCGATCACCGCACCAGAAGCCGGGCGACAATCCGCATCTGTGGTACGATCCCGACGATCATGCCGGTCGGTCGCCCGCGCGCTCGACGCGCGACTTCGCCAAGGTCGACCGCGCCCACGCCGCGGACTACGCGGCGCGGCTCGCCGCCTTCGCTGGCCTCGCTCAAGCCGCTCGCCGACAAGATCGCGCTGTGCGCAGGCAAATATGCCGGCGCCGCCGTCACCGCCAGCGAGCCGGTATTCGGTCTGATGGCCGAGGCGCTCGGCTTGAAGATGCGCAACGAGAAATTCCAGCTCGCGATCATGAACGACACCGAGCCGAGCGCCCGCGACGTCGCCGCGTTCGAGCAGGACCTGAAGGAGCATAAGGTCCGCGTCATGTTCTACAACAAGCAGGCCTCCAGCAAGATCGTGCAGCACCTGGTCGCACTGGCGCGCGCCGCCAAGATCCCGGTGGTCGGCGTGACCGAAACCGCGCCGCCGGGACTCACCTATCAGGACTGGATGCTGACGCAGCTCAACGACGCCGAAAAGGCGTTGGCGGGCCCGTCTTCATGAACGTCGTCGAACTCGAACGCGCCACGCTGCGCATCGGCGGCCGCACCGTGCTGGCCGAGGCGAGCTTCGCCATCCGCGCCGGCGAATTCATCGGCGTGCTCGGGCCGAACGGCGCCGGCAAGACCACACTGATGCGCGCCATTCTCGGGCTACTGCCGCCGAGTGCAGGGATGTTGCGCGTGTTCGGCCGCACGCCGCAATGCGGCGATCACAGCCATCGGCTATCTGCCGCAGGTGCGCACCGTGCTGCCGGACCTGCGCGTGCGCGGCCTCGATTTCATCGGCGCGTCGCTGCACGGCGAGCGCTGGGGCCTGCCGTCGCTGACGCGGCGCGATCGCGGCATGATCGAGGACACGCTTGAAGCGGTCGGCGCGCGCGATCTGGCCGACGCGCCCGTTGTCCGACATGTCGGGCGGCGAACGGCAGCGCTTGCTGCTGGCGCAGGCGCTGATCGGGCAGCCGAAACTGTTGCTGCTCGACGAGCCGCTGATCAGCCTCGACGCGCGCCATCAGGAAGTGGCGATCGACGTCGTGCGCAAGGTCTGCCGCGAGCGCGGCATTACGGTTCTGTTCAGCGCGCACGAACTCAACCAACTGCTCGGCACGCTCGACCGCGTGCTCTATCTCGGCAACGGCCAGGCGGTGCTCGGCACCGTCGACGAGGTGATCAGCGCGCCGGTGCTGTCGCGGCTCTACGGCACCGACATCCAGGTGGTGCGCGCCGACGGCCACATCTTCGTCATGTCGCGCGGCCGCGACGTCGAGGGTTCCGCCCATCAACACGACCACGATCACGGCGACGGCGGGCATGAGCATCATCATCACTGACATGTTCCAATATGAATTCATGAACAATGCCTTCGCCGCCGCCGGCATCGTCGCGGTGGTGTCGGGCATTGTCGGCTACTTCCTGGTGATGCGCGGGCAGACCTTCGCCGGCCACGCGCTCTCGCATATCGGCTTTGCCGGCGCGACCGGCGCCGGACTGATCGGACTTGCGCCGCTGTGGGGCCTGCTCGGCTTCACGCTCGCCGCCGGCGTGGTGATGGGCGTGCTCGAGCGAACGCATCAGCAACCGCGACATCGCCATCGGCATCGTGCTGTCGCTGGCGCTCGGCTTCGGCCTGTTGTTCCTGCACTACTATACGTCGTTCGCGACGCAGGCGACCGCGCTGCTGTTCGGCAACGTGCTGGCGGTCGACCGCGACATGATCGCGACGCTGGCCGTGCTCGGCCTCATCACGCTCGCGGCGCTGGCGCGATCATGCGGCCGCTGATCTTCGCCAGCCTGCAGCCCGAATTGGCCGAAGCCAAAGGCGTGCCGCTGCGCTTCGTCTCGACCGCGTTTCTCGCCATCGTCGCGCTGGCGGTATCGGAATGCGCGCAGATCGTCGGCGTGCTGCTGGTGTTCACGCTGATGGTCGGCCCGCCCGCCGCCGCGCAGCGCGTCACCACCGGATTGTGGAGCGGGTTGGTGCTGTCGGCCGTGCTCGCGCTTGGCGAAGCCTGGCTCGGCCTTACCGCCGCCTATTACACCGACTGGCCGGTGAGCTTCTGCATCGCGGTGCTTGAGCGCGCTCGGCTATTTCGCTTGCCTCGGCCTGCCGGGATTACGGGCAAGACACTCGCCCGCGGACGCGCTAAATAAGGCGCATGATTGACCCGGCCAAACGCGCGGTGTGCATCGGCGAAGCGCTGGTCGAGCTGGCGCGCGGCGCCGACGGCCGTTTTGCGCTGACGAGTTCCGGCGACACCTTCAACACCGCGATCTATCTGGCACGCGCGGGTGCGCCGGTCGCGTTCGCGACCGCGCTCGGCGACGATCCGTATTCCGACGCAATCGTGGCGCTGGCGCAAGCCGAGGGCATCGGCGCCGACCTGATGCTGCGCGTGGGCGGTAGGCTTCCGGGATTAGCCCTGATCGATGCCGACGGCAAAGGCGAGCGGCGCGCGCATTTTTGGCGCGAGGCGGCGCCGGCGCGCGAATTGTTCGAACTGCCGCCGTGGACTGGCATGGCGGAAAACCTGGTCAATGCGCGGCTGATCTACTTCACCGGCATCACGCTCTCGCTCTATTCGAATGCCGGGCTGGGGCGATTGCTTGCGACCCTCGAACTTGCGCGTGGCAACGGCGCCAAGATCGCCTTCGACGGAAATTTCCGCCCGCACGGCTGGCGCGGCGATCTCACGCGCACGCGCACCGTGTTCGCGGAAGCGCTCAAGCGCGTCGACATCGCGCTGCCGGCCTATGACGACGAGGCGGTGCTGTGGGGCGATCCGTCGCCCGAGGCGACCATCGAACGGCTGCAGGCCTTCGGTGTCAACGAAATCGTCGTGAAGAACGGACCGAACAGCGCGCTGGTCGCGGCCGCCGGCGCGCGCGATGCCGTGCCGGTGCCGGAAGTCGTGGTGCCGGTCGATCCGACCGCCGCCGGCGACAGTTTCAATGCCGGCTATCTGGCCGCGCGCCTCGACGGGCGCGGCCCCATCGAAGCAGCTAACGCCGCGCATCGGCTCGCCGGGCAGGTGATCCGCCATCGCGGCGCGATCACGCCGCGCGCGGGCGCGGCGGTGCATTAAACCAGGACGTAAACCACATGACGCACAAAACGATCGCCGGACTGGCCGTGATCGTCGCGCTGCTGGCGCTCGGCGCCGGCACGGCGCTCGCGGGACCGATGATGTGCAGCGGCGAGCAGAAGAACTGCATCGCCGTCTGCCAGAAAAATCCGCCCGCCATGGCGGTGGACTGCATCAATGCCTGCCGCAACCGGTTCAATTATTGCCGGCATACCGGCTGCTGGGACAATGGCACCAGCCGGTATTGCGGCCTGTTGCGGCAATAGCCTCGCGCTAGTTTACCACCAGCCCGAGCTTCTTGATCAGCGCCGCCCACCTTCCTTCCTCGAGCCTTATATTGTCCGCGTATTCTTGCGGCGTTGAGGCGACAGGGCCGCCGCCGTCGGCGATGATGCGCTGCTTGACGTCCTCGGACGACAAGATCTTGCGCAGCTCCTTGTTGAGCCGTGCGATGATGGGTTTGGGCGTTCCGGCCGGCGCGACCAGCCCGTAATACTGCACGATGTCGAGCCCCGGCATCCCGGATTCGAGGGTGGTCGGCACGTCGGGGATCGCCGCCAACCTCTTCGGCGCGGCCACCGCGATGGCGCGTAGCTTGCCGGCCTTGATGTTGCCGATCGCCGGCGGCAGCGTGTTGAAGGCGACCTGGATATGGCCGCCGAGCAGATCGGTGGTGAGCGGCCCAGTGCCCTTGTAGGTGACGATGGTCATGTCTGCTCCGGACATGCCCTTGAACGCCTCGGCGCCGAAATAATTCAGCGTCGGCGCCGGCGGCGTGCCGACGGTGAGCGTGCCCGGCTTCTTTTTCGCGAGCGCGACGATATCCGCCATGGTTTTCACCGGCACCGACGGATTGGCCATGATCACAATGGGGATCGACGCGATCAGCCCGATGGGCGTGAAGTCTTTCTCGAGATCGTAACCGGTGTTGGCTGGCAGGCTCGCCCCGGTGACCAGCATCAGGATGGTGTAGCCGTCGGGCGCGGCTTTCGCGGCATCGCGCACGCCGATCACCGAGCCGGCGCCCGGCTTGTTGACCACGATCACCTGCTGGCCGAGCGCGTCGGACAGTTTCTGCGCGATCACGCGGCCTTCGGTATCGACGCCGCCGCCGGGCGGGAACGGCACGATCAACTCGACAACCCGGTTGGGATAATCGTCGGCCGCCGCCGCTTTGAACTGCCAACCGAAAATGCCGCGGCTACAAGCGCGACGAAGGCCGCGCGCTTGAATGGTGCCCAATGTGCATGGTGCGCCATCGTGTCCTCCCTGTTTTATTCGTTGCTGAGGATTTTGGCAGGTCTCGTCCCGGTTTGAAACCGGGGATGCTCCCGGTCACGGCTGCGCCAGCAGCATGGCCAGCCGCCGCCGCGATGAACGGCAGCGGCAGCGAGACCGCCGCGCGCAGCCAGACGATGCGCGCCGGCATCATCGGCACTTCCCAGACCACCAGCCGGTGGATGGCGTAGAGCGCCCAGGCGGTCGAATAGGCGATCACCTGCGGCGCGCCGGCCCCGCTCTTGAGCGCCGCCGAACCGATGGCAAAGCCGACCACCGGTCCGCCCGGCGTGAGCGCGCCGCCGAGCGTCGCGATGACGACGCCGAGGAAGCCCGATTCCGGTCCGAGCCACGAGGCGACCATGGCCTTCGGCAGCACCTCGGCGATGAAGCCGGAGCCGATGACGCCGGCGCCGATGCGCGGCAGCAGACGCAAGAATTCCAACACGCCCCCGCGCATGCCGTCGTTGAACAGCACGCGCCCGCGCAGGGCGGCGACGAACGCCAAAGCCGCGACCACCAGCCACAGCAGAATATTGACGGCGAGAAACATTATTCGCCTTGCTTGATCGTGACATTGACGCCGGCGCGCACCGCGATGCGCGCCAACAGCCCGGCGATCAGCGGCAGCGGGATCGCCTCGACGATGCGCCAGATCACGAAGTGCGGGCCGAAGAACGGCAATTCCCACACCAGCGCGCGCGTATAGCCGCACAGCGTCCAGGCGGTGATGAAGGCGACCACCGCGCCGGCGTCGGCGCCCATGACCAGAAAGGCGCCGGCCACCGGATAGATCGTGATCGGTCCGCCCGGCAGCAGAAAGCCGAAAAACGCCGCGACCGCCAAACCAGTGAAACCGGATTCGTGACCGACCCAGCGCGCGACCAGTTCGCGCGGCAGGATCATGGTGACGAAGGCGCCGATCAGGCAGCCGGCCAGCACCTTGGGCAGCATTTCGCCGAACAGCGTGAGATCGCTGCCGAAGATGGCGAGGAAATGTTCGCGCCCGTCGCGCACATAGACGGCGGCCGCTGCGGCGAAGGCCACGGCGGCGATGGTCGCGGTCGACCAATCGAAGGCGCGCCGCCGGCGGCGTGGAGGGCTTGGTTCGGTCAAGATGCTGCGGGGAAGGAGAAGCTAGCGGGCGGCGGGAACGGCGGCCGCAACGATCTGCTCACCTTGCCGCGGTGTGCCGGTGACGGCCACCACGGCGATCACGGCCAGCACGATCGAGGCATAGACCGGGATCATGAAGCCCGCCATCTTTCTGGCCGCCGCCTTTTCGTCGGCCGAAAGGGTGACATAGACCTGGTGGCACATCGCAGCCTCCGTGGAATCGAAGCCGCAGTATAAGCTTATGTCGCAGGCCTTTGCTATTCCGCCGGTACCGCCGCTTTGACCGGGGCATCGACAATGGCCGGCGCGCAAAATCAAGCGACCGGCGGAATTCAATCCCGGTGATACAATCCGCGCCGATGCCGCAGCGCCCTACTCCATCGGCCGCAGGCCCAATTTGTCCAACAGCCGCATGTCGCGGTCGCGCTCCGGATTGGGCGTGGTCAGCAGCTTCGGCCCGTAGAAGATCGAATTGGCGCCGGCGAGAAAACACAGCGCCTGCGTCTCCTCGCTCATGTCCTCGCGGCCGGCCGAGAGCCGCACCACCGAGGCCGGCATCGTGATGCGCGCGACCGCAATGGTGCGCACGAAGTCGAGCGGATCGAGCGTGGCGCACGGCTCAGCGGCGTGCCTTCCACCTGCACCAGCATGTTGATCGGCACGCTTTCCGGATGCACCGGCAGGTTGGCGAGCGTCGCGATCATGCCGACGCGGTCGTCGAGCCCCTCGCCCATGCCGACAATGCCGCCGCAGCAGACATGGATGCCGGCGTCGCGCACATGGCCGAGCGTGTCGAGGCGGTCGCGGTAGGTGCGCGTGGTGATGATCTCGCCGTAGAACTCCGGCGAGGTGTCGAGGTTGTGGTTGTAGTAGTCGAGGCCGGAGGCTTTGAGCCGCGTCGCCTGATCGCGCCGTCAGCATGCCGAGCGTGGCGCAGGTCTCGAGGCCGAGCGCCTTGACGCCCTCGACCATGGCGCAGACGGACGTCGAGATCGCGGTCCTTGGGCTCGCGCCAGGCCGCGCCCATGCAGAAGCGCGAGGCGCCGTTGGCCTTGGCCGCGCGCGCCTCGGCGAGCACGGCCTCGACCGCCATCAGCTTCTCGGCCTTGACGCCGGTGTCGTATTGCGCGGACTGCGGGCAATAGGCGCAGTCTTCCGGGCAGCCGCCGGTCTTGATCGACAGCAGCGTCGAAATCTGCACCTCGGTCGGATCGAAATACTCCCGGTGCGTCTGCGCCGCGCGGAACATCAACTCCGGGAACGGCAGCGCGAACAGCGCGCGCGACCTCCTCGCGCGTCCAATCGTGGCGGAGCGCGACCGGGGCGGAAAGCGGCGAAACGGCATGCAGAAGCGACATAGTTTGACCTCTAGGCGGCGGAATTCGTCATGATTTGATCGGATTGTAGCGCCAGATGATGCCGTGATAAACCTATCGCAAGTCAAATGTCGGGTGTCGCCATGAGAAAACTCTTCGCCGCAATTCTCACGCTTTCCGCGCTCGCCGCGCTGACGGGACCGCTTTACGCGCAAATGGCAAAACGATCGCACGCCCCAACCCCCCTCCAGATCGAAGAGCATACAAAAGAAAAAAGACGCCGAAGGCCGAGAAGGAATACCAAGCCGCGATGAAGAAAACGCAAGGGCAGGAACCGCGTACAAACCGTCGTCGATCCTTGGCAGAATTTGCGTGGCGTCGACGATGCCAAAGCCAAGCGCTAACGGCAGGCGCGGATGAACCGGCTGGCGATCGGTCGACTTGTCGCGGTGCTGGTTGGCGCCGCCGTGCTGTTCGAATTGCAGCACGGCTTCGGCGTGCAACTCTATTTCGCCATTCCGATGGCGATCGTGGTCTACTTCGCCATCAAGGTCGCGATCGGCCTGATGTTGGGCGCGGGCGACAAACCGACCTGACGAATGCCGGTCCGGCCGCGCTCACCACCAACGCCGGTGCCAACCCCAATACGGTCGGTAATAGGGTCCTTCATAATAGACCGGCGGCGGCGGCGGCGCGTCGTAGACCCGCTCTTCATCCTCGACGTAGCCGCCGCGCGGCGGATAGGCCGGCCCGACCGCACGGGGCGGCACCCGGCCGCTCAGATCGAGCGCGGTCTGGATCGCGAAGCCGCTTTTGTCCTGCCAGGTGACCGCGCACCAGCCTTCGGCGCAATCCGTGGCGTCGATCAAGCTGCCGCCGGGAATCTTGCCGACGATCTCGCTGGTGGTGCCCGGCGAGGCGCGAAGATTGACGGTGGTGAGGACGTAAGCGGGCTTCGCCAGGGTGGCGGTAGCGGAAAACACCAGGACGCCGAGGCCGAACAAAATTCGCGCGTGTTTCATAGCCCTGCTCTTTCATTCATGGCGCGGCTTGGGCGCCGCAAAAGCCGGAGAATTCCAGCCTGCAAAAGCGGCGGCATCGGGGCAGCCGCGGATGCACAAATCGACCGAAACGCGAAGCATTTTCGCGCAATTCGGGCTACGGTTGCAACCATGGACGACGAGGTTGCCGGCGAGGACATCGCGCGCATCGAGGCGCACATCGAGGAGCTCGGCGAGGCGATCGAGCGCTGCCGCAAGTTTTCGCTGGCCGCCAAGATCACCATCGCCGCCGGCGTCGGCTGGATCGCGCTGTCGATGTTGTCGGCCGTCTCATATACCCCCGAGACGACTCTCGCCGCGCTGGCGGCGATCATCATCGGCGTCGTGCTGCTCGGCTCCAACCGCACCACCTGGGCGCAGACCGAAACCGCGCTGCGCGCCAGCGAAGCGATGCGCGCCGACATGATCGGCCGGCTCGACATGCGCATGGTCGGAGAACAAAGGCAGACGCCGCATTGAGGATTAGACCGCCGGGTCCGCGCGCCAACAACATCGCGCCCCTTGCGGCCATGACGAGTCTTGCTAAAACCACGCCCATGAATGACACGCGCGACACCCTGCCCGACCGGCTCTGCATCGATCCGGCAAGCCCCTATTACGATGCCGCGGTGCTCGCGCGCGACGTCGGCATCCGCTTCAAGGGCGCCGAGAAGACCAATGTCGAGGAATACTGCATCAGCGAAGGCTGGATTCGGGTCACGGTCGGCAACGCCAAGGACCGCTACGGCAATCCGCTGACCATGAAACTCAAAGGCCCGGTCGAGCCTTATTTCAAGACCGAGAAGCCGGGCTGACGCAGCGCGCCACGGAATTTTTCCGTTCGTGCCCACGAAAGCGGGCATCCAGGAGTTACTCACCACGTTCCTTTGAGATAACTGGGTCCCCGCTTTCGCGGAGACGAGCGGAAACCAATTTGCCCGCTCGCCGACCGATTCAATTTTCAAACAGCCAAGTTTCAATCAGGCGCGCGCCATCGCCCCTGTTCTTTGCGGCGTGGGGTGCGCCGTATTCCGTCCCCGCCGCAGCGGGGCCTCTCTCTTTTCCCCCGGGCGAAGCCGAGGGGATGGAGCGCCAAGCGGCGCACCAGTCTTTCGTCTAGCCGCGCTCTCTTTCGGAGAGCGCGGGCGCCTCTCGGCGCTCCATCGCGGCTTTTCTGTCCCCGGGGCCGTGCTTCCGGGCGCGGACCCGGGCGGCTTTTGGCTCGACCCGATCCGGCAGGCTTTCGCCCGCCTTCGTCCGCGCCGCGTCCAGCCATTAAAGGCAGTCCCCCGTAGTGGGGACGGACGGCGACCCGAGGCCTCCCGGGAGCGGGGTTACGAGCCCCGCCCGCAGGCGCCGCACCCTCCCCCGCCCTCGTTTGCGTCTCATGAGAACGCCCTCGGAATGGGGAGGATGATGTGGAATATAATCCTATGTCCACAGACTGTCAAGCGCGTAGGGTGGGCAAAGGCGCGCGAGCGCCGTGCCCACCAGCTATTCGCCGAATGCCGAGCCCGCCATCTCGCGAACATCGCCGCCCCAATCTTCCGGTAAGTCGCCACGCTTCACATATTGATGAAAGCTGCTGTGCGGCCAGTCGCAAACGCGCGAAACCAGTCCGTGCTTCACAGGATTGAAATGAATGTAGTCAATATGGCGCGTCAAGTCGGCATCGTCGCGGATGGCGTGCTCCCAATAGCGCCGCTGCCAGATTCCCCTTTCGCGCTTGGCGACCTTGCTGGCAGACCGAGCGGCGACGGGTAAGCCGCGCGAAAATCCGCTTTTGATCGGGCTCCAGCGCATTGCGAAGTCGCTATCATCGTCGGGCAGAACCCAGATCGCATGCAAATGATCGGGAAGAACGCAGATCGCGATCGTTTCAAACGGACGGCGTTTTTGTACTTGAGTATAGGCGCAGCGTAAGCGATCGACCTCCCTCACGAGCAGATCGCTGGATCGATCGGCAAGCGTCAGCGTGAAAAAGAATGTGCCGCCTGCGATTTTTGCACGCCGATAGTCTGGCATGGCGCGACTATAGCGCGATACAGCCGCTGGTGGGCACGGCGCTTCGCGCCTTTGCCCACCCTACAAGGGATGCCCCCCTCAGTCCTGAAAAATAAGCATCACGAACGCCGCGAGCACCCGCGCGCCGCGCCCTGCAAAATAATACTGGCGCGGCCGCCGGCAAACGTCGCCACGCCGACGCTGCGCGTCGCCGCCGGCGGCAAGGCCAGCGAGGGAAACAAAGCCCCGTCCCGTCAGCGACCTATGGCCGTTTTTTGTTTTCCGCACGAATCGTGAGCCAGATCACAATGCCCATCACAGCCAATGTCGAGGCAAAAACGATGACAAACGTATTGGTATCGAGAGCACTCATACCGGCCTCCTGCAGCGCCAAAAGCGGACAGATGTCGGCTTTGGCTGCGGCAGCCTACTCCGCCGGCGCGCAAACCGCGCGGCCTATTTGCTGAAATCCGGCCGGCCGCGCTTGCCTCAATCCTGAAAAATCAGCATCACGAAGGCGGCGAACAGCACCACGTGCACCGCGCCCTGCAGGATATTGGTGCGGCCGCTGGCAAACGTCACCACGCTGACGGCGAGCGTCACCGCCAGCAGCATCTCGTTGGCGCTGGCAAGCCCGAGAAAGACCTCGTGCGCGGTCAGGTAGCTGATCACCAGCATCACCGGCACCGTCAGGCCGATGGTCGAGAGCACCGAGCCGAGAAAAATATTGATCGAGCGCTGCACTCTGTTCATCCAGGCCGAGCGCGTGGCGCTGATCGCCTCCGGCGTCGCCACCAGCATGGCGATGATGACGCCGCCGAGCGGCGCCGGCACCTTCAGCGTCTCGATCAGGTAGTCGATCGGGTGCGCCAGCTGCTCGGCCAACAGCACCACCGGCAGAATGTAGGCGACGAGCAGGCGCGGCGTGCCAGGCGAGCCCACGGCCGTCTTTCGGACCTTGTGTCGGCTCTTCGGCCTCTTCCTCGGTCATGAAATAGCGGCGATGCCGGCCAGTCTGGATGGCGAGGAAGGCGCAATAAAGCCCGATCGAGATGACGACGAGAAACGCCTGCTGCGCGATGGAGAGCGTCGGCCCGGGCGTGGTGACGGTGAAATTCGGCAGGCTCAGCGTCAGCAGCGCGAGCGGGATGATGACGCTGAGATAGGTGTTGGCGCTCTGCAAATTGTAGTGCTGCTCGCCATGGCGCCAGCCGCCGGCGAGCAGCGCCACGCCGACCATGCCGCCGAGGATGATCATGACGATCGCGAACAGCGTGTCGCGCACCAGCGTCGGGTTGTTGTCGCCGTGCAGCATCACGGCGGTGATGCTCATCACCTCGATGGCGGTGACCGACAGCGTCAGCACCAGCGTGCCGTAAGGCTCGCCGAGGATCTCCGCGATATGGTCGGCGTGGCGGACCACGGCGAGCGCCGAGCCCATCACCGTGCCGAACAGCCAGGCGAAGATGAAGGCGAGCCAGAGCGGATGATCCAGCAGCTCGTACATCGGCCGGCCGTAGAACACGAAGGCCGCCGTGGTCGCCACGCTGAAGCCGAGAAACCATTCGTCGCGAACGAGCGAGCCGGGCGCGCCGTACGCGCTTGGCTTTCCGGCGCCGTTTTGGGGATGATTCGGGTGAACGAGGCACGAGGGCAAGCGTATCACGGCGGCCGCGCCGTCGTCATGGCCGGGCTTGACGCCGAGTTTGTTGGCGCGCTACTCCGCCGCTTCGAGCCGCGGCTTGGCCGCTTCCAGCTTCGCGGCGCAGAACTTGAATTCCGGAATCTTGCCGAAGGGGTCGAGCGCCGGGTTGGTCAGGATGTTGGCCGCCGCCTCGACATAGGCGAAGGGGATGAACACCACGCCGTCGGGAATGGCGTCGTCCTGACGCGTGTTGAGCTCGACCTCGCCGCGCCGCGTGGTCACGCGCACCATGTCGCCCGGCTTGATGCCGAGTTTTACAAGCGTACCGCGCGACACCGACGCAACCGCGCTCGGCTCGAGCGCGTCGAGCACGGTCGCGCGGCGCGTCATCGCGCCGGTGTGCCAATGCTCGAGCTGGCGCCCGGTGGTGAGGATGAACGGGTAGTCGTGGTCCGGCGTCTCGTTCGGCGGCGTGAGCTTGGCCGCCACCAGCTTGCCCATGCTGTTCGGGCGCGGGAAGCCTTTGTCGAACACCACGTCGCGGCCGGGCACGTCCGGGCCATCGACCGGATAGGTAACGTGGTCCTCGCGCTCGACGCGCTCCCAGGTGATGTTGTCGAGCGCCGGCATCAGCCGCGCCATTTCCTCGAACACTTCGCTGACGTGCTTGTAGTTCCACTTCTCGCCCATGCGCTGGGCGAGATCCTGGATGATCCACAAGTCCTGGCGCGTGTCGCCCGGCAGCGGCAGCGCCTTGCGGCCCATCTGCACCTGGCGGTTGGTGTTGGTGACGGTGCCGTCCTTCTCCGGCCAGGCGGACGCCGGCAGGATGACGTCGGCGTAAGAACAGGTCTCGGTCAGGAAGATGTCCTGCACCACGAGATGTTCGAGGTGGGCGAGCGCGGCGCGCGCGTGGTTCAAGTCAGGGTCGGACATCGCCGGGTTCTCGCCCATGATGTACATGCCTTTGATCTCGTCGGCGTGCACGGCGTCCATGATCTCGACCACGGTCTTGCCCTTCTTCGGGTCGAGCTTCTTGCCCCAGGCTTTTTCGTACTTCGCGATCATCTCCGGACTTTCCACCGACTTGTAGTCGGGGAAGAACATCGGAATGAGGCCGGCGTCGGAAGCGCCCTGCACGTTGTTCTGACCGCGCAAGGGATGCAGGCCGGTGCCGGGCCGGCCGACCTGGCCGCAGATCAGCGACAGCGCGATCAGGCAGCGCGCATTGTCGGTGCCGTGGGTGTGCTGCGACACGCCCATGCCCCAGAAGATGATGGCGCTTTCGGCGCGGGCGTAGGCGCGTGCGACGTTGCGCAATGTGTCGGCGGGAATGCCGCAGATCGGCTCCATCTCCTCCGGCGTGAAATCCTTCACGTGCTCGGCGAGCTGATCGAAGCCTTCGACGTAAGTCTGCACGTATTGCTGGTCGTACAGCTTCTCGCCGATGATGACGTTGAGCATGGCGTTGAGCATCGCCACGTCGGTGCCGTTCCTGAACTGCATCATCTGCCAGGCGTGGCGCTTCAAGGCCTGCCCGCGCGGATCCATCACGACGAGCTTGGCGCCGCGCTTGGCAGCCTGCTTGAAGAAGGTGGCAGCGACCGGGTGGTTCTCGGTCGGGTTGGCGCCAATGACGATGATGAAGTCGGAATTCTTGCACTCGTTGAAAGTCGCGGTCACCGCCGCCGAACCGACGCCTTCGAGCAGCGCCGCCACCGACGAGGCGTGGCACAGCCGCGTGCAGTGATCGACATTGTTGGAGCCGAAACCGGTGCGGATGAGCTTCTGGAAGAGATAAGCCTCTTCGTTCGAGCCCTTGGCCGAACCAAAGCCGGCAAGCGCGCGCGGACCGTCGCGGTCGCGGATTTTCTTCAAGCCCGAAGCGGCGCGCTCCATCGCCTCTTCCCAGGTGGCTTCGCGGAAATGCGTGAACGGGTTTGCCGGATCGACCAGATCGTCGGCGGCTTTCGCAACACCGTCCTTGCGCACCAGCGGCTTCATCAGGCGCTGCGGATTGCTGATGTAATCGAAACCGAAGCGGCCCTTGACGCACAGCCGGTTCTGGTTGGCCGGGCCGTCGCGGCCGGTGACGTAGAGCAGCGTGTCGTTCTTGATCTGGTAGGTGAGCTGGCAGCCGACGCCGCAATAGGGGCACACCGAGTGCACCTCGCGGTCGGGGAATTCGGTGCGCACGTTGTTCTTGTCGACCAGCGTCGCCGGCATCAGCGCACCGGTCGGGCAGGCCTGCACACATTCGCCGCAGCCAACGCACGTGGACGCGCCCATCGGATCGTCGAAGTCGAACACGATTTTCTCGCTATGGCCGCGGCCGGCCATGCCGATGACGTCGTTGACCTGAACCTCGCGGCAGGCGCGGACGCACAGATTGCACTGGATGCAGGCGTCGAGATTGACCGCCATGGCGACGTGGCTGCGGTCGGGCGCGGGCGCAGGGCGCTGGCCGAAGCGGCTGGTCGCGACGTTCATGCGGTCGGCCCAGGCCCAGAATTTCGACTGCGGGTCGTGCGCCGTCTCGCGCGCCGGCTGATCGGACATCAAGAGCTCGAACACCATCTGCCGCGCGGTCTTGGCGCGCTCGGAGACGGCCTTCACCTTCATGCCTTCGCTCGGCTTGCGGATGCAGCTCGCGGCGAGCACGCGCTCGCCCTCGATCTCCACCATGCAGGCGCGGCAGTTGCCGTCGGCGCGATAGCCGGGCTCGGGCGAATAGCACAGATGCGGGATGTCGGTGCCGAGGCGCTTGGCCACCTGCCAGATGGTCTCGCCGTCGAGCGCCTCGACTTCCTTGCCGTCGAGGATGAACTTCACCGATTTGGCTTTGCCGTTACCTGAGGTCATGGGTGTCAGCCTTCCGTCACCAGGTTCCCAGCGGTTTCTTCAGTTCATCGGGAAAATATTTCAGCACGCACAGCAGCGGATTTGGCGCCGCCTGGCCGAGACCGCAGATCGAGGCGTCGCGCATGGCGTTCGACAGCTCGGTCAACAGCGCGGCGTCCCAGGGGCCCTGCGCCATCAGCTTGACCGCCTTCTCGGTGCCGGCCCGGCACGGCGTGCACTGGCCGCAACTCTCGTCCTCGAAGAACTTCATCAGATTGAGCGCCACCGCTTTCATATCGTCCTTGTCCGACAGGATCACAACCGCGTGCGATCCGACGAAGCAGCCGTATTTTTCCAGGGTTCCAAAGTCGAGCGGCTCGTCCGCCATCGAGGCCGGCAGGATGCCGCCGGAAGCGCCGCCCGGCAGATAGCCCTTGAAGGTTTCGCCGTCGATCATGCCGCCGCAGAATTCCTCGATCAGCTCGCGCGCGGTGACGCCGGCCGGCGCCAACACCACGCCCGGCTTCTTCACCCGGCCGGAAACCGAGAAGCTGCGGAAACCCTTGCGCTCGCGGCGTCCCTGCCCGGTCATCCAGGCCGCGCCCTTTTCGATAATGTCGCGCACCCAGAACAACGTCTCGACGTTTTGCTCCAGCGTCGGGCGGCCGAACAAGCCAATCTGGGCGACGTAAGGCGGGCGGTGGCGCGGCAGTCCGCGCTTGCCCTCGATCGACTCGATCATCGCCGACTCTTCGCCGCAGATGTAGGCGCCGGCGCCTCGCCGCAGATGCAGCTTGGTATGCGGCGACAGCCCTGCCTTCTCCGCTTTCTCCATTTCCTCAGCCAGCATCAGCCGCAGCTCGGGATATTCGTCGCGGATGTAGAGATAGGTCTCCGGCGCCTCGACCACCCAGGCCGCGATCAGCATGCCCTCGATGAAACGATGCGGGTCGCGCTCGAGATAGTAGCGGTCCTTGAACGTGCCCGGCTCGCCCTCGTCGGCATTGACCGCGAACATGCGCGGCGCAGGCTCCGCGCGCACCAGCGACCATTTGCGTCCCGTCGGAAAACCAGCGCCGCCGAGGCCGCGCAAGCCGGCATCGCTGACGATCTTGATCAGCTCGTCGCGCGTGCGCGTGCCGTCGAGGCACGACTTGAGCAGCTTGTAGCCGCCGGCCTTCTGATAGGCGGCGAAATCGGCGCCCGGCCGCCAGGCATGCGCGTGGTTCTTCGCCTTGACGTCGGCGGCAATGGTGTCGGTGGTCGCCTTGAAGGTCTGCAGATGCCCGACCGCGGCGACCGGCGCGCGGTCGCAAGCGCCCATGCAGGGCGCGCGCACGACGCGCACGTCCTTGCCGAGAATGCCCGGCAATTTCTTCAACAGCGCCTCCGCGCCGGCCATTGCGCAGGACAATGAATCGCAAACGCGCACGGTGACCGCCGGCGGCGCGGGACCGTCCTTCACCACATCGAAATGCGAATAGAAGGTGGCGACCTCGTAGACTTCGGTCTGCGCCATCTTCATCTCGGCGGCCAGCGCTGCGAGATGGGCCGCGGACAAATGGCCGTAATGGTCCTGGATCAGATGCAAGTGCTCGATCAAGCAGATCGCGCCGGCGCGGCTGGTCGGTGAGCAGCGCGCGCACCTCGTCGAGCGCCTGCGGATCGACCTGGCGGCCCTTCGGCGTGCGCGGTGGCCGGCGCCGGCCATTGCGCGGCGACGCTTTCACGTCCTGCTCGGTAACGCTCATTTGGCTCTCCCGGCACGAGAAGAGCCGCTTTGAATGGGTCGATACAAGATCCCTCCCTCAATGGATTGATAGGGTTTCTCTATTAATCCGATATCTATCCTTGCAAAATCCGATTAAGGCCGCCAAAAAGGCGGTATGGGGATGCGCTGTTTCCCGATCGAGGCTTTCCGGAACCTCAACACAATTCAAAGCAGATAGGACGCCGTTGATCGAAAAGCTCGAATTTTTGCTGGCGCTGGCGCGGGAAAAGCATTTCGGACGCGCCGCCGAGGCCTGCGGAGTGACTCAGCCGACACTGTCGGCCGGGGTCAAGCAGATCGAGGACGCCTTCGGCGTGCTGCTGGTCAACCGCGGCTCGCGCTTCCAGAGCTTCACGCCGGAAGGCGAACGCGTGCTCGACTGGGCGCGGCGCATCGTCGGCGACGCTCGCGCCATGCGCGAGGAGGTGCACGCGCTCAAGCACGGCCTGTCCGGCCGGCTGCGCATCGCCGCGATTCCGACCACGCTGGCGATGATCGAGCGGCTCACCACGCCCTACCGCGCGCGGCACCCGAACGTTCAATTCACCATCTACTCGCGCAACTCGCTCGAGATCCTCGACCTGCTGGAAAATCTCGAGATCGAGGCCGGCATCACCTATGTCGAGAACGAGCCGCTCGGCCGCGTCAACACCGTGCCGCTCTATCGCGAGCGCTACCGGCTGCTCACCTCGGCGGACGCGCCGCTCGGCGACCGCGATAGCGTCACCTGGGCGGAAGTGTCGCAGGTGCCGCTGTGCTTGCTGACGCCCGACATGCAGAACCGCCGCATCATCGACCGGCTGCTGAAATCCGCCGGCAGCGAAGCGCGGCCGACGCTCGAATCCGATTCGATGATTCTGTTGTACTCACACGTGCGCACCGGCCGCTGGGCGAGCGTAATGCCGGCGAAGATTGCCGATGCGCTGGGCTTCACTGAGAGTATTCGCGCCATCCCAATCACGGAGCCCGATGCCGTGCAGACGATCGGCCTGGTCGTGCCGTCGCGCGAGCCGATGACGCCCATCACCGCCGCGCTGGTGGCCGAAGCGCGCCGCGTCGCGGTGTCGCTGGACGATTGAGCGCAGCGCATCGCAGCGGCCGATTAGCCATTAGTCGTAGATGCACGAGCAAGGCCGGGCACCTTCTACGATTCTTTGCCTGGAAACATTAATCCGGATCATCGTTCCGGACGACCATAGTTGTTCGCTATTGCGTTATGTGAATTTCCTATCGGGTCATAGGAACACGTTTATTGATTCAACTAATGCCCATCCGCACTCTGCAAATTGCAGACTCACTGGGGGGCAATGTCGTTGTCCAGCGGTCTGTCAGAAAAAATAAACGTCAGGGAGAACGACCCGATGAACTCATTGTCTTTCCTCGACCGCAGCCGCACCGTTGCCCCGCCGGGATTCAGCCGGTGGATGGTGCCGCCGGCGGCGCTGTGCGTCCATCTATGCATCGGTCAAGCCTACGCGTTCAGCGTGTTCAATCTGCCGATGTCCAAATTGCTCGGCATCACGCAATCGACGCCGGCGGACTGGAAATTGACGGACCTCGGCTGGATCTTCTCCATCGCGATTTTCTTCCTCGGCGCGTCGGCGGCGGTGTTCGGCCGCTGGGTCGAGGAAGGCGGACCGCGTCGAGCGATGTTCACCGCCGCGCTGTGCTGGGGCGGCGGCTTTCTTGTCTCGGCGCTTGGCACTTATACCCACTCTCTCTGGCTCATCTATCTCGGCTACGGCGTTCTCGGCGGCTGCGGACTCGGCATCGGCTACATCTCGCCGGTGTCGACGCTGATCAAATGGTTCCCGGACCGTCCGGGCATGGCCACCGGCATGGCCATCATGGGCTTCGGCGGCGGCGCCTTTATCGCTTCGCCGCTGTCGGTCTGGTTGATGAGCAAGTTCTCCTCACCGACCCACGTCGGCGTCGCCGAGACCTTCATCGTGCTCGGCGTCGTCTACTTCTGCTTCATGTTGGTCGGCGCCGCGATGGTGCGCGTGCCGGCGCCCGGCTGGAAACCGGCCGGCTACGTCGCCCCGGTCGCGGCTCAGAAGCTGATCACCAGAAACGACGTCTTCGTCTATGACGCGCTGAAGACGCCGCAGTTCTGGCTGATCTGGTGGATCCTCTGCCTCAACGTCACCGCCGGCATCGGCGTGCTCGGGCAGGCCTCGGCCATGAGCCAGGAAATGTTCCCGGGCCACATCACACCGGTCGCGGCGGCGGGCTTCGTCGGCCTCATGAGCCTGTTCAACATGGGCGGCCGCTTCTTCTGGGCCTCCACGTCGGACTATATCGGCCGGCGCAACACCTACTTCGTGTTCATGGTGCTGGGCTTCTTCCTATACTGCGCCGTGCCCCATACCGGCTCGATCGGCAGCGTCGCGGGCTTCGTGATCTGCTTCCTGATCATCATCTCGATGTATGGCGGCGGCTTCGCGACCGTACCGGCCTATCTGAGAGACATGTTCGGCACGCGCTATGTCGGCGCCATCCACGGTCTGTCTGCTCACCGCTTGGTCGATGGCCGGCATCTTCGGCCCGGTGCTCGTGAACTACATCCGCGAGTACAACGTCGCCCATGGCGTGCCGAAAGCGCAGGCCTACAACGTCACCATGTACATTATGGCGGGGCTGTTGATCATCGGCTTCATCTGCAATCTCGCGGTGAAGGCCGTGCATCATCGCTTCCACATGAAGACCGACCACGAAGCCGAGCGCGCGCAGGCGGCCGTTGCCGCCGCGGGCGAACCGGCCGGCGCATAAGGAGGACAGGACAATGGCAAACGCTCATCCAGGACAGGTTAGCTCGATGACGGTTAAACTGGTGCTCGCCTGGGGCTTCGTCGGCATCCCGCTCGCTTGGGGCGTGATTCAGACGGTCATCAACGCGATGAAGCTGTTCCACTAGCCGCAACGCACTGAGCGGGCGCCGCCTCCCTCCAAAAGGGAAGTGGCGCCCGTTCAATCTCGGGGACGGGTCGAGGGCGAGTTCTAAAGAAACGCTGGCGGCCGATCGAACTGGACTAGATACGAGGGGCCGCGCCTACGGCTGGCGCCGAAGCGCGAGCGACCGGCTGTTTCTTTTTCGTGCCCTTCGCGGCCGGTTTTGCCGCGCGCGCCTTGTCGGCATGCGCCAGCTTACGCTTGCGCAACTCCATGCGCCGCCCGTAGAACTTGACGATATTCCGTGCGGTTTCCTCGCTCAGCATCTTGTATCGCTCGAAGGCATTGGCGAGGTCGTCGGGCGTCAATTTCCGTCCGGCGGCCCGCATCAGCATCAGCTCTCGGGCCGTCGTCCAGGAGCAGCCGGCGGCCTTCGACAGAATGAGGATCATGTCCTCGTGCTCGTCGAGCAGCGCGCGTTCGACCAGGTCGACCGGGAAATTGCCGAGCTTGGACAGCGCGACCACCGCTTTTTCGAATTCCTGCGTACGGGCGGGGCCGTGAACATTGGCCTCCACCACGGGGTGCGTCCTGAAGCGGAAATAGGCGCTGCGGGCGGCGGCGGCATGCTCCGGCGATGCCGCGCGGACCTCGTGTTGGATGGAGGTAGCGACGTCATCGATGGCATCGCGGATTTCGGCGGCAGCGCGCGGGTTGAGGGCTTCCAGCTTGGCGCGGACGGAAGCCGACGCGCTTTCGAGCAGCTTGAGGAAGTGCTGGCGCGGAATATCGCCACGTTGTCCGAGGACCATCATCAGCTTGCGGTCGTGCTGCGCGCGGACCGTCAGCCGGCCGTAGCCTGCGAGCGAGAAGTGGGCGCCCTTGTTGCGCGCGACCTTGTGCACGACGCGGTGATCGCCGCGCTCGACCAGGACGTCGGTGACCTGTTCGCTCAGCTTCAAACGCTGGGCGATGGCGAGCAGATGCTCCTGGCTCTTGGTGCTGGCGTTCTCGATCAGGTCCGCGTCGGTCAGCCGCTCCGAACGGATGAGCACCGGCGCGGCGACCGTGATCTCGTCGTGGAAGGCGAGCGAACGGGTCAGCTTGGGAGGAGCATTGCTCACGCCCGCCAACTGGCTCGCGAGCTTGGCGCGCGCCTCGACCTCGATATCGGCCGAAAGCTGCTGCAGCACGTCGTCGAATACGGCAATCTGCTGGTCGGAATAGCCGCGCGATCCGGCCACGAACAAATCGGTGACGCGCTGAAGGATGCGCAGGCGCTCATTCACACCGCCTATGGCGACCGTGCTGATCACCTCATCGATGAGCGACCGGCTTTCGGCCGGCGAAGGAGCTTTGGCGAGTATGGGGGCGTCGGACATGCGGCACATTGCTAATGAGGTTGGGGCAGTAAACTCTGTCTGGAGACCGAACGTGCCGAGACTTTAGCGAAAAGGTGCGAAGAACCGTTGCACATGCTTGCAGTAAAAAGACGAAAATTTTAATCAATTGCGCCACAACCGTGCGCTTCGCAGAATATCCAAAAAGTCCGATTTGCCGCCAATTGCGGGGGTTTCGCACCTCTCGCGGCCCCCGCAATCGATGTCGGCGCGTTACGCCACCTTCACGTCCATGTGCTTGAACATGGCGCGTTTGGCTTCCTCATCGAATTCGGTCTTGAACTTGTGCTTGGTGCGCAGCTCGTTGGCGCGCGCCGCCGCCGGCCGCGCCGAAATCTCGTCCACCAGCCGCTTCAGGTTCGGAAACTTGGCCCAATATTCCTCGCCTAGCGCGTTCGGAATGAGCCGCGCCCAGCCCCACACCGCCATGTCGACGATGCCGTAGGCGTCGCCGACCATGTATTTCTGCTTGGCGAGGCGCGCTTCCAGAATGCCGTAATGGCGCTGCGCCTCGAACATGTAGCGGTTGAGGGCATAGGGGATCTTTTCCGGCGCGTATTGGCGGAAATGCACTGACTGGCCGGAGAACGGTCCGACGCCGGAGGCGACGAACATCAGCCACGACAGCAATTCGCCGCGAGCTTTAAGCGTATTCGAGGGCATGAATTTGCTGGTCTTCTCGCCGAGGTACAGCAGGATGGCGTTGGAATCGAACACGGTGGCGTCGCCGTCGACGATCGCCGGCACCTTGGCGTTCGGATTGATGGCGAGGAATTCGGGCGTGTGCTGTTCGCCCTTGCGGGTGTCGACCGGCACGGCCTCGTAAGGCAGGCCGGTTTCCTCGAGCATCAGCGCGACCTTCATCGGATTGGGCGCGCCGCTGTAGTAGAACTTGAGCATCGATTTCTCCCTGGATTTAAGTCGGCGGATAGCATCACTCCGCGCATTCCCGCGCAAGCGGGAATCGGGCACCTAAGCCTGGGTCGTCCCCGAACGGAGCAGCGGCTAGAACAGCCCGACGATCTTGCCGTCGGCGCCGACGTCGATCGAATCGGCCGCCGGCACCTTGGGCAGGCCGGGCATGGTCATGATCTCGCCGCAGATCGCCACCACGAACTCGGCGCCGGCCGAGAGCCGCACCTCGCGCACGTTGATGGTGTGATCCGCCGGCGCCCCCTTGGCGTCCGGGTTGGTCGAGAACGAGTACTGCGTCTTGGCGACGCAGATCGGCAGCTTGCCGTAGCCCATCTCTTCCCAGGTCTTGAGCTGGTCCTTGACCGACTTGTCGGCGGTAACGTTCTTGGCGCGGTAGATTTCCTTGGCGATGGTCTCGATCTTCGTCAAACAGCGGCATCTCGTCGGGATAGAGGAACTTGAGCTTGCTCTGGCCGGCCTCGATGACCTTGACCACGGCCTTGGCGACATCGGCGGCGCCTTCGCCGCCCATCGCCCAGTGATCGGCCATCAAGGCTTCGACGCCGAGCGCCTTGCACTTCTCCTTGACCAGCGCGATTTCGGCGTCGCTGTCGGCCGAGAAGCGGTTGATCGAGACCACCACCGGCAGGCCGAATTTCTTTATGTTCTCGACGTGGCGCTGCAGATTGGCCATGCCGGCTTCCAGCGCCTTGAGGTCTTCCTTCTTCAGGTCGTCCTTCTTGACGCCGCCGTGCATCTTCAGCGCGCGGATGGTGGCGACCAGCACCACGCAATCGGGCGTCAGACCCGCCTTGCGGCACTTGATGTCGATGAATTTCTCGCCGCCGAGATCGGCGCCGAAGCCGGCTTCGGTCACCACGTAATCGGCGAGCTTGAGCGCGGTGGTGGTGGCGAGCACCGAGTTGCAGCCGTGCGCGATATTGGCGAAGGGGCCGCCATGGATGAAGGCGGGCGTGCCCTCCAGCGTCTGCACCAGGTTCGGCGCCAGCGCCTCCTTGAGCAGCGCGGTCATCGCGCCATGCGCCTTGAGATCCTTGGCGAGGATCGGCTTGCGGTCGCGCGTATAGGCGACGATGATCTTGCCGAGCCGGTCCTTGAGGTCGTCGAGGTTCTTGGCGAGGCAGAAGATCGCCATGACTTCGGAAGCGACGGTGATGTCGAAGCCGGCCTCGCGCGGATAGCCGTTGGCGACGCCGCCGAGCGAGCAGACGATCTCGCGCAGCGCGCGGTCGTTCATGTCCATGACGCGGCGCCAGGCGACGCGGCGCGAATCGATGGCGAGGCCGTTGCCCCAATAGATGTGATTGTCGATCAGCGCCGACAGCAGATTGTGCGCCGAGGTGATGGCGTGGAAATCGCCGGTGAAATGCAGATTGATGTCTTCCATCGGCACCACCTGGGCATAGCCGCCGCCGGCGGCGCCGCCCTTCATGCCGAAGCACGGCCCGAGCGAGGGCTCGCGCAGGCACAGCATCGCCTTCTTGCCGATGTGGTTGAGCGCATCGGTCAGGCCGACCGTGGTGGTGGTCTTGCCCTCGCCCGCCGGCGTCGGCGTGATCGCGGTGACCAGGATCAGCTTGCCGTTCGGCCGGCTTTGCAGCGACTTGACGTAGTCCATCGACACCTTGGCCTTGTAGTGGCCGTAAGGCTCGAGATTTTCCGCGGCGATGCCGAGCTTCTCCTTGGCGATGTCGAGGATCGGCCGCTTGGTGGCGGACTGGGAAATTTCGATGTCGGATTTCGGCTTCTGATGCTGCGAGGCGGGCATGGGTCTATCCATTCAGTGAATATGCGGTGAGCCGGCGATTTTGGCTTTTGCGCTAAGGAGAAATCAGGTGAACCTCGCCCCGGCGGCGACGTTAGCGGACTTGGTCCATTCGGAGGCGTCGATCTTCTTAGCCCCGTCCGGCTGCACGCGCGTGACCTTGAAGCGGCCGTCGGCGCAGACCACGGTGAAGCCATCGGCCTCGACCGCGACGATCTCGCCGAGCTTGCCCGCGATGCCCTTGGGGTCCTTGGCCGGCAGCGGCTTGGCGTCGAAGATCTTGAGCGTCTTGCCGTCGAGCGTGCACCAGGCGCCGGGCGCCGGATTGCAGCCGCGAATGAGCCGGTCGATCTGCTCCCACGGCTTGCCCCAGTCGATCTTGGCGTTGCCGGGGCCGCAGCGGCCTTCGTAGGTCGCCTTCGACTCGTCCTGCTTGATGCGCGGCGCCTTGCCGGCCTTCACCAGGTCGACGGATTCGAGCATCGCCTCGACGCCCATCGGGAACAGGCGGTCGAAATAGACGGTGCCGAGCGTGTCGGTGGCGCTGATCGGCGTCTTCTTCTGCATGAGGACGTCGCCGGTATCGAGCCCGTTGTCGGGCCAGAAGATCGACAGACCCGTCTCCTTCTCGCCCTTGATGATCGGCCAGTTGATGGCAGAGGCGCCGCGATAGGCCGGCAGCAGCGAGGGGTGATACTGGATCGAGCCGTGCGTCGGGATGTTGAGGAAGTCCTCCGGCACGAACAGCGTGACGAAGGCCATCACCTGCAGGTCCGGCTTGAGCGCCTTGAATTCTTCCCAGACCTTGGCGTCTTTGTAGGAGGCTGGCTGATAGACCGGCAGCTTGGCGGCAAGCGCCGCTTCCTTCAGCGGGTCGGCCTTGGCGCCTTCCTTTTCCGGCGCGACGTAGACGGCCACGACGTTTTCGCCGCGCTTGAGCAGCGCTTCCAGCACGGCCTTGCCGAAGGCCTGCTGGCCATGGACGACGATGCGCATTATTCGACTCCCTGTCTCATCCGCTCATGCCCGCGCAAGCGGGCATCCAGCGCTTTAATGACTGGGTCCCCGCTTTCGCGGGGACGAGCGGTTTCGTTACGCCGCGGCCTTCGACTTGTCCGGCGCGGTGATCGCGCCAGACGCCTTGATCTCGGCGATCTCCGACGCCTTGTAGCCGAGCACCTTGGACAGAATCTCCTCGGTGTGCTCGCCGAGCAGCGGCGAACGTTCCACTTTGGCGGGCGAATCCGACAGCTTGATCGGATTGCCGACGGTCAGGTACTTGCCGCGGGTCGGATGGTCGACTTCGACCACCGTGCCGGTCTTGCGCAGCGACTCGTCCTCGGCAATCTCCTTCATCGACAGGATCGGCCCAACCGGAATATCGACCGCATTGCAGATGTCCATGACCTCGAACTTGGTCTTGGTCATGGTCCATTCCTCGATCCGCGCGAAAATCTTTTTCAGCCGCGGCAGGCGCGCCTTCGGCGTGGCATAGTCCGGATCGGTCTTCCAGGTCGGCTCGCCGATCAGGTCGCAGATCGCGCCCCACACCGGCGCCTGGGTGATGAAATAAATGTAGGCGTCGGGATCGCTCTCCCAGCCCTTGCACTTGAGCAGCCAGGCCGGCTGACCGCCGCCGGAATCGTTGCCGGCACGCGGCACCGCCTTGCCGAACGGCACGCCTTCACTGTACTGGCTGTATTCGGTAAGCGGGCCGTGGGCGAGACGCTGCTGATCGCGCAGCTTGACGCGGGCGAGATTGAGCACCCCGTCCTGCATCGCACACAGCACGCGCTGGCCGCGGCCGGTGCGGATGCGCTGGTAGAGCGCCGAGACGATGCCGAGCGCGAGATGCAGGCCGGTGCCGGAATCACCGATCTGCGCGCCGGTGACCAGCGGCGGACCTTCGCGGAAGCCGGTGGTCGAAGCCGCGCCGCCGGCGCACTGCGCGACGTTCTCATAGACCTTGCATTCCTCGTACGGCCCAGGACCGAAGCCCTTGACCGAGGCGACAATCATGCGCGGGTTGAGCTTGTGGATGTACTCCCAGGTCAAGCCCATGCGGTCGAGCGCGCCGGGGGCGAAATTCTCCACCAGCACGTCGCAGGTCTTGATCATGCGGTTGAGGATGTCCATGCCCTTGGGGTGCTTGGAGTCGATGGTGATCGACCGCTTGGTGCCGTTGAGCATGGTGAAATAGAGGCTGTCGGCGTTGGGCACGTCGCGCAGTTGACCGCGCGTGATGTCGCCGGCGCCCGGACGCTCGACCTTCATCACGTCGGCGCCCATGTAGGCGAGAAGCTGCGTGCAGGTCGGGCCCGACTGCACGTGCGTGAAGTCGAGAATGCGCACGCCCTCCAAGGCGAGGCCGGCCTGCCCGTAGGGCTTGCTGCTCGGCTTCGGCAAGCCATTCGATTTGCCATTGCCGTTTGCCTTCTTCGCCGGCTTTTTAGCCGAGAGCTTGACCACCTTGCGGACGGACTTCTTAGCCGCTGCGCGGCTTTTTGCCTTTGGACGTTTTGTTTTAGCCATTGTCAATTCCTCCACTAGCTCAAATGCATTGGGGTGAGGCGGGCGGCGCAAAAGCCGCCCGCATGGATTTTCACTTCTTCTTCAGCGCGCTTTGCGGATTGAGGTTGCCAATGCGGCCGCTCTCGCTGCCGGCCGCCGGGTCGATCACCGCGTTGATGAGGGTCGGCTTGCCGGAGTCCATCGCCTCGTTCACGGCGCGCTTGAGTTCGTCGGGCGACGTCGCGTTGACGCCGACGCCGCCGAATGCCTCCATCATCTTGTCGTAGCGGGCACCTTTGACGAAGACCATCGGCGAGGGATCCGAACCGCCCGTCGGGTTGACGTCGGTGCCGCGATAGATGCCGTCGTTGTTGAAGATGACGACGCAAACCGGCAGCTTGTAGCGGCAGATCGTCTCCACCTCCATACCGGAGAAGCCGAAGGCCGAGTCGCCTTCGACGGCGAGCACGGGCTTGCCGGTCTCGATGGCGGCGGCGATGGCGTAGCCCATGCCGATACCCATCACACCCCAGGTGCCGACGTCGATACGCTTGCGCGGCTGATACATATCGATCACACCGCGCGTCAGATCGAGCGCATTGGCGCCTTCATTGACCAGGATGGCGTCCGGCCGTTCCTTGACGATGGTGCGCAGCACGCCCAACGCGCCGTGATAATCCATCGGCACGTTGTTGTTCATCAGCCGCGGCGCCATCTTGGCGACGTTCTCTTCGCGCTTCTTGCTGATCGCGTCGGTCCAGTCGGCCGGCGGCGCCGGCCACTTGGCGCCCATGCCCTCGAGCAGCGCTGAGACGCACGAGCCGATATCGCCGACCACGGGGGCGGCGATCTCGACGTTCGAATCCATCTCCTTGGGCTCGATGTCGATCTGGATGAACTTCTTCGGCGCATCGCCCCAGGTCTTGCCCTTGCCGTGCGACAGCAACCAGTTGAGGCGGGCGCCGATCATCACGACGACGTCGGCGTCTTTCAGCACCGTCGAGCGCGCCGCGCCGGCGCATTGCGAATGCGTATCGGGCAACAGACCCTTGGCCATGCTCATCGGCAGGAACGGCGCGCCGCTCTTTTCGACGAAGGCGCTGATCTCTTCGTCGGCCTGCGCGTAGGCCGCGCCCTTGCCGAGGATGATCAGCGGCTTCTTGGCGCTTTTCAGCACGTCGAGCGCGCGCTTGATCGCGGCGGGCGCCGGAATTTGCGCCGGCGCCGCGTCGATCACCTTGACCAGCGATTTCTTGCCGGCTTCCGCGTCGATCACCTGGCCGAACAGCTTGGCCGGCAAATCGAGATAGACGCCGCCCGGACGGCCCGACACCGCGGCGCGGATCGCGCGCGCGAGCCCGATGCCGATGTCCTGCGCATGCAGGATGCGGAAGGCCGCCTTGCAGAGCGGCTTGGCGATGGCCAGCTGGTCCATCTCCTCGTAGTCGCCTTGCTGCAAGTCAACGACCTCGCGCTCGGACGAGCCCGAGACCAAGATCATCGGGAAACAGTTGGTCGTGGCGTTGGCCAGCGCGACCAGACCGTTGAGAAAGCCGGGCGCCGACACCGTCAGGCAAATGCCGGGCTTTTGCGTCAGGATAGCCGGCGATGGCCGCGGCGTTACCGGCGTTCTGCTCATGCCGGAACGAGATGACGCGGATGCCGGCAGCCTGCGCCATACGGCCGAAATCCGAGATCGGGATGCCGGGCACGCCGTAGATCGTCTTGATGCCGTTGAGCTTCATCGCATCGATGATGAGATGAAAGCCGTCCGTCAGCTCGCGCTCTGCTGCGTCAGCGGTCGCCGGTTTCTTTTCTTGTACTGCTGCATCAGCCATGGGAATCCTCCCTTTACGTCCTGTAGGCGGGTCTTTCAGTCCAAATATTCGGCGTAACGCGCCACGTGATCGGCGAGGCCCAGCGCGTGGTCGCGCACGAGTTCCTCGGCGCGATCGGTGGCGCGCGCTTCGAGCGCTTCGATGATGCTGATGTGGTCGCGGATCGAACGGTCGGCGCGATCCTTCTCACCGATGGTCTTGCGACGGATCATGCGCATGTGGGTAAAAAGATTTTCCGCTAGGGCGATCAACACGGCGTTGCGGCTGAGCCGGATGATGGTCTGGTGGAATTCTATGTTGACGTCGGAGTACTCGTCGAGATGGGCGCGCACCTTGCCGTTGTCGAAGGTGGCGAACATCCGGCGCAGGCCGGCAATTTCCTCTTGCGTCGCGACTTCCGTCATCAGGCGCGCCGCCATGCTTTCCAGCGCCGCCCAGACGGTGATCATTTCGATCACCTCGCGCTTGGTCTTGCGCACTACGTAGATACCGCGGCGCGGCACCGAGCGCACGAAGCCTTCGCTCTCGAGCTGCGCCATCGCCTCGCGCACCGGCGTGCGGCTGATGCCGAAATCCTGCGCCAGCTTGCGTTCGTCGAGACGGATATCGTCGCGATTGCGATAGATGTCCATGGCGACGATGGCATTCTTCAGCGCGGCATAGGCCTTGTGCTTGAAGCTCGGCGTGTCGTTGAGGGACACCAGCGCCGGACGCAGAGGGACACTGGCTTTAGACGGTGATGGTCTGCTGCGGCTTCGCGCCGCGGGGCGGCGCACTGAGTGATCTTGGGAACTCATGACTGGTATACAATATGCCAGATGCGCGAACGCGCGCAACTCCGTTCTGCGACGCGAACTTACCGGAGTAGGGAATGCCCCGTCCGCGCGGTGCGGACGGGGAGAACTTATCGCGTCAGGCGGCGTTGCTCTCAGCCATCACCCGCGCCCGCATCGGCTTGAGCACGAACAGGGCCAGAGCCACGACCACAATGTTCATCAAGGCGGTCACGACGAAGACCGCGTGCCAACTGCCGTAATGCGTCTTCATCACGTTGGCGAGCGGCACCAGGAAGGCCGAGGTGCCCTTCGCCGTGTACAGCAGGCTGAGATTCACCGTCGCGAATTTCGCCCCGAACGTGTCGGTACAGGTCGAGGGGAACAGACTGAAAATCTCACCCCAGGTGAGGAAGATCAGCGCGGCGAAGACCACGAAAAACCAGGGCGTGGCGCCGAGCGAGCCGAGCAACCAGTAGGCGGCGGCACCCAAGCCGAACGCGATGGCCATCGTGTATTCGCGGCCGATATTGTCGGACACCCAGCCGAACAGCGGGCGCGCCCCGCCGTTGCATATGCCGTCGACAATGAGCGCGACGGTCAGTGTCGATGCGGTGCCGAACAGGATTACGTTGCCGACGTTGAAGTCCTTCGCGATCGGCGCAATCTGGGCGGTCGCCATCAGGCCGCTGGCCGAGACCATCACGAACATGATGTAGAGCACCCAGAAGACCGGCGTCGTCAACACTTGCTGCGGCGAGTAGCTGCGTTTCGACACGGTCACCTTTGCTGCCACTGTCGATATCTCTCCCGCCTCCGGCGCGCGGATGAACCATGCCAGAACAAAGACGACGCCGCCTTGGAGAATGCCAAACCAGAGGAACGCCGATTCGTAGCCATAGGTGCCGATGACGTAACGGATCGGAATGACGGTGAGGACCGCGCCGGCGCCGTAGCCCGCCGCGGTCAGGCCGACCGCAAGTCCGCGCCGGTCGGGAAACCATTTCACCGCCTGCCCGACGCTGGTCGCGTAGACCGCGCCGCCACCGGTTCCCCCGATCACCGCGCCCAGATAGAGCATCTCCAGCGAGCCCGCGTAAGCGTTGATCACCCAGCCGATGCCGACCATGATCCCGCCAAACGCAATCACGATCTTCGGTCCGATCGTGTCGGCGATCCAGCCTTCAATCGGCGTCAGCCACGTTTCGAGCGCGATGAAGATAGCGAAAGACACCTGAATCGACGCGATCGACCAGCCGTGCGCCTTGTTCATCGGATTGACGAAGAGCGTCCAACCATATTGCAGGTTGGCGATCATAATCATGCAGATGATGCAGAAGATGAGATTAACCCAGCGCGTCGATTCCGAAACGCGTCCCGTTGCAACCGAGCCAGTAGCCATAGCCATTGAATCCTCCCCGTGGTTTCGGCCAAAAACCGTTTGATTTTTCGGGCATCACCTCTTTGCGGGATGATGCCTTCATGTCCTTGGTCCGCCAGCCGGACGTTAAAACAAATACGGGCCGAGGTTGTAGATTTTATTCTATCAAAATTTGAAAGCTGGGAAAAAGGGTAAATTCGCGCAATTAAGTATACATTGCAGTGCAACAAATCGGCGCACCGCTCGGGTATTGGATCACGCCCGGAACTCGTATAACGCCTCGCGCAGATGCGTTCCGCGGCGGAATATTTGGCGGCATACCGATGACGATATTGATATTGGCTCGAACGAAATGTGTCGACGCTATTGCGAATGCGCCGACACCCGCGACGATATGCCCTGTGCATCATGGCTGAAGGCGCAGGCGGACAACAGCGCGATGCGAGCGAGCACCGAACGCGCCCAGCCGCGTTTCTCGATCGCGACGGCGTGCTCAATGTCGATCATGGCTACACGTTCAAACCCAATGATCTCGAACTGGTTCCGACCGCGGCCGCGGCGGTGCGATTGTTGAACGAGGCGGGATACTACGTGATCGTCGTCACCAATCAGTCCGGGGTCGCACGCGGACTTTATCCCGAGGCCGCGGTGAAGGCGTTCAACACGCATCTGCAAGACGCCTTGCTGGCCGACGGCGCGCGCATCGACGCGTTCTATTATTGCCCGCATCACCCGGATGGAACAGTCAAGGAACTGGCGATCCGTTGCCATTGCCGAAAGCCGCAGCCCGGCATGCTCGAACAGGCGGCGCGCGACTGGCCGATCGACCGCAGCCGCAGCCTCCTCATTGGCGACAAGGACCACGACTTGGCGGCCGCCAAAGCGTTTGGCATTCGCGGCATCAAGTTCGACGCCAAAACCGGCACGCTGGAGGATTTGGTTCGCAAGACGCTTGCATCCGAGGCGTAAGCGCCGCCTGGTGCCCCTGGCCGGACTCGAACCAGCACGATGTTTCCACCACCTGATTTTGAGTCAGGCGCGTCTACCAATTCCGCCACAGGGGCAACCTTTTATCTGCGCATGATCTTATCCGAAAACCGGTAGCCACTTTTCGGGATCATGCGCAACGCGGCATAAGCGGCGCGGATCATAGCGGCGCAAAGCCAAGGGTCAACGGCAACCGGCGGCGGTATTCAAGCCCGGATAGGGGCGCTTTGAGGCCGGCCGCGGCGCGCCTATGATCCACGCCAGCCCAGGAGAGATCGATGAACGAAGAAGCCCTCAATATGTCGCTGCGCAAATTCCTTAAGGTGGTCGGCGTGACCTCGCAGCAGGAAATCGAGAAAGCGATCCGCGCCGCCGTGGCGGACGGCCGGCTCAAAGGCACCGAGAGCATTCAGGCGCAGATGGTGCTGACCATCGGCAAGGTCGGCCTCACGCACAAGGTCGACGGCACGATCGAACTGGCGTAGGCACCGTTAAGCCGTTGCCTCGGCGTTCTGCCGGCCGAAGGCGGCTTCCATCTCGCGCCGCACTTTCACCGCGGCATCGTTCGGATCGTAGGCGACGTCCGCCCATTTCAGCGCCGCGCCTTCCGCGATGTCGCGCTTGAGCTTGACGTTGTGGGCGAGACCGAGCGGCAGCAAGTTCGTCGCGCAGCGAGACGTCGGCCGGCGTCTGCTTGCCCCAGACGCAGAAGCCGCCCTCGCCGTCCAGCATCTCGCCGGCTTTCAAGCGCGCGCTTGGCGGTCGCCACCACGTCGGAGCGGAAGCCGGTGGGCGCGCCGGTCGGCTCGTTGCGCAGCGCGGCAGCTCGCGACCGAGATGCCGAGCTCGAGCCCGATCATGTGGATCGGCCGGTACAGCGCGGCGTATTTGCCGCTTCTGTCCGGCAGCATGGCGTATTCCTTGAAGCAGCGGCGCGCGTAGTCGGTCTCGCCCTCGAACACCACATAGGTGCCGAGCGCGAGATGATGCGGCACGTCGCGGCCGTCGCGATAGACCGACGAGGTCACCTCGGTGACGCCGGCTTTCTCCAGCGTGCCGCCGTCGCTCTTCGGCTTGCAGATGTCGGCAAGCTCGAAGCGCGTCGCCGGCGGGAAATGCAGGCCGTCCGATCTGCGGCACCAGGCCGGTGGCGTTGCACACCGCGGTCATCTCGATGCCGGACTTGGTGCCGTCGACGAAGGAGTTGAACATCTTCGGATTGATCGACTTGCGGTCGGAGATGTTCAGGTACTTGTCGAGGATGTCCCAGACATTGTCGGGATTGGACTTGTGGTAGTGCGGCTCGTAGCGCGTGCCCTTGCCGGCGCAGATCACCTTGAAGCCGGCGGCGCGCGCCCAATCGACGTGCTCGCAGATCAGCGCCGGCTGGTCGCCCCAGGCGAGCGAGTAGACCACGCCGGCCGCCTTGGCGCGGCGCGCCAGCAGCGGACCGGCCACCGCGTCGGCTTCGACATTGACCATGACGATGTGCTTGCCGTTGGCGATTGACGGCAAGCGCATGATGGATGCCGGCGCCGGGCACGCCGGTCGCCTCCACGATCACCTCGATGCGCGGATCGGCGATCAGCGCCGCGGCGCTCGTCGGTGATGAAGGTCGTGCGCGCTCTTGTGCGCGTCGTCGAGCGATTTGGCGGCGTATTGCGCCGTCCGGCCAGCCGGCGGTCTTGAGCTGGCTGCGGGCGCGCGCGACGTCGAGATCGGCGACGCCGACGACATGCATGCCCGCGCGTCAGCCGCGCCTGCGACAGGAACATGGTGCCGAACTTGCCGGCCCCGATCACGCCGACGGTGACCGGCCTACCGGCCGCTTCGCGTTCCAGCAGTTTTGCGTAGAGGTTCACGTCCGGCCCTCCGATGAGGCCGCGACGGAAACACAGGCGGCGCTGGCGGACAAGCGCTACTGGCAGAGTGCGCGGGAGACGAAGGTCTCGGTGTGGCACTCGGGGCCGCTGTTACGTCCGGCCAGATAGACATTCGCCGGGCAAATTTCGGCGGTCGTCATGTCGACGCTGCTTGCCGGAGGCGAAGCCCTTGCTCTTGCACATGGCATTGGCGGCGACCACGCAGTCGGGCGCGCCGTTCGGCGCGATCGCGCATTTCTCGTGACCGGTGACCACGCGGGTGCCGGGGAGCCGCTTGACGGCGCCGGCGGCATCCTTGGCGGTATCGACGGTCGACTTGGCGGCAACGCCGGCTTCGCGGCCGATGTTCTCTACCCCCGAGCGGGCGCCCTTGAATCCGGAGCCGAGCCAGGACGCCTGTTCGTCGAACCAATGCGTGATATTGCCGAACAGGCCGCGTCCCTCGGGCGCGGCGCGCGGATCGGCGCGTTCCTGCGCCAGTGCCAGCGAGGCGGCAAACAGGATGGCGCCCGCGCCAACGCAGGCCAGCAGCAAGGAAGCCGCTGGTCGTCCGGCAAAATATTCTGAAGCGCGATGGGTGCTCATATCCGGTCAGGTTGACGTGACGGCGGATGCCGCGTGGCATTGCCTATTGGCATTTACGCCGGCGCGCGTCTTTAGGGCCAACTGGTGGCGAAAATGAGGAATGCCGATTCGATTAGATTAAATATAGCGCGACCACGATGCCGCCGACGAGGATGACGGCAAACAGCGTGGTCCACAAAGCCAGCCGTTTCTCGATGATGTGGCGGGCGGGTTCCCCGTAGCGGTTGAGCAGGAACGCCAGCACGAAAAACCGCGTTCCACGCGTGATCACCGACAAAACCACGAACAAACCGAAGTTGTAGCCGGCAAATCCGGACGTGATTGTCACGATCTTATAGGGGATCGGCGTCAAGCCCTTGAGCAGGATGATCCAGGCGCCCCACTGGGCGTAAGCGGCGCGGAAGGCCTCGACCTTGTCGCCGTAGCCGTAGAGATGGATCAGCCAGGCGCCGACCGAGTCATAAAGCAGCGCGCCGATGCCGTAGCCGACGATGCCGCCGGTGACCGAGGCCAGCGTGCACCAGGCGGCGATCAGGAACGCCCGGTCGGGCCGCGCCAGCGACATCGGCACCAGCATCACGTCGGGCGGGATCGGAAAGAACGAGCTTTCGGCGAAGGCCACGCCGGTCAATATGGCAAGGGCGTGCCGCTTGCCGGCGGCGGCGACGCACCAGTCATACAATCGGCGAAGCAAAGAACGCGGCTCGGCGGCCTGAACAGTCATCAGAAACTCTCGGGAGAGGAAGAAGGATCAGCGGCGCTTGCGGACGCGCCGGGTCTCCAGCGCCACGACCTTACGCCGCGACGTGGACTGTACTAGATCCTTTGGCACTTTTTCGGCAATGCCGAACATCTGTTCGCGCCGGCTCATTTCGGTCCAGACATCGTCGGGATGGACCCCGGAATGAACCCAGAGCACCACCAGATTGTAGAGCAAATCGGCGCTTTCGCGGACCACCGCTTCGGGCTGGCCGTGCATGGCGTCGATCACCACCTCGACCGCTTCTTCGGCCAGCTTTTTGGCCATTTTGGCGCGGCCGGCGCGCAATAGCCGGGCCGTCCGCGATTTCGCCGGGTCCGAGCCCCGCGCGGCGATCACGGCGTCATAGAGCCGGGCGACCGAATCAGTCATCCGCACACCTTACCCGATCTGCGTGTCATAGCGGTTAACGACCACTAAATATGGTGGCTGAAGGGTTTAGTGGCCGCTGCGGCTATTCGTCCTCGTCCGCCAGTAGTGTCGCGTTACCGCCGACGGCAGCGGTGTTGACTGTCACCACCTGTTCGAGCGCGAAACGGCGCAGATAGTTCGGGCCCGCCGGCCTTCGGCCCGGTGCCGGACAGGCCGCTGCCGCCGAACGGCTGCGAGCCGACCACCGCGCCGATCATGTTGCGGTTGACGTAGACATTGCCGTTGCGGAAGCCGCGCGGCGATGCGCTCGACGGTCGCGTCGATGCGCGAATGGATGCCGAGCGTGAGCGCGGTGCCGTTGCCGGCGATGTCGTCGAGCAGTCGGTCGAGCTCGTCTGCGCGCCAGCGAACAACATGCAGTACCGGGCCGAACACTTCTTCCTTCAGCTCGCGCGCGCGATCGAGTTCGATGATCGCCGGCGCGACGTATGTGCCGCGCGCCGGCACGGCTCCCTCCCAGCGGAAGCGCAGCGCGCCATGCATGCCGGCGATCCAGCGTTCGAGCTTGTCGCTGCGCCTCGGCGTCGATCACCGGGCCGACATGGGTCGCCGGTTCGCGCGGGTCGCCGAGCGTCAATTCGCGCGCGGCGCCCATCACCATCTCGAGCACGCGCTCGGCCACATCGTCCTGCACGCATAGCAGCCGCAAGGCCGAGCAGCGCTGGCCGGCGGAGCGGAAGGCCGAGGCGACGACGTCGTCGGTCACCTGCTCGGGCAGCGCGGTGGCGTCGACGATCATGGCGTTGATGCCGCCGGTCTCGGCGATCAGAGCCGGGATCGGACCGTCCTTGGCGGCAAGCGCGCGGTTGATGATGCGAGCGACCTCGGTCGAGCCGGTGAAGGCGACGCCGGCGACAGCGGGGTGCGCGGTCAAGAGCCCGCCGACTTTGCCGTCGCCCGGCACCAGATGCAGCGCGCTCGCCGGCACGCCGGCCTCGTGCAGCAGCTTGACGGCTTCATAAGCAACCAGCGGCGTCTGCTCGGCGGGCTTGGCCACCACACTACTGCCGGCGGCAAGCGCGGCCGTAATCTGGCCGGTGAAAATCGCCAGCGGAAAATTCCACGGGCTGATGCAGACGAAGACGCCGCGGCCGCGGTAGCGCAGCTCGTTGCTTTCGCCGGTCGGGCCCGGCAACGCCTGCGGCGCCAAAGTGTCGGCGCGCCCGCGCCGCGTAGTAGCGGCAGAAGTCGGCGGCCTCGCGCACCTCCGAGACGCAATCGTCGAGCGTCTTGCCGGCCTCGCCTTGCAGAAGCGCGATCAGGCGGCCGCGATGGCGCTCGATCAGATCGCCGGCGCGCTCCAGTATCGCGGCGCGTTCGGCGACCGGTGTCGCGCTCCACGCCGGAAAGCCGGCCTGCGCCGCGCTCATCGCCGCCATGACGATCGCCTCGTCGCCTTCCTTCACGGTGCCGATGCTTTCGCCATCGATCGGCGAGAGCACCTTGCGCTCACGTCCGGCAAGCGCGACGCCGTCGACCAGCGGCGCGGCGCTCACGTTTGACGGCGCGGCGCGGATCTCGGTCCGCAGCGCCTCGAGCGCGGCAGCATCGCCGAACTCGATGCCCATCGAATTGCGGCGCTCCGGCGCAAACAGATCGCGCGGCAGTGGGATATGCGGATGGCGCGCTCTGTCGGCACCGCCGATCCAGCTTTGCGGCCGCCGCAGCACGGTTTCGATCGGCACATTCGGGTCAGCCGCCACCGACACGAAGGACGAATTGGCGCCGTTCTCCAACAGCCGGCGCACCAGATAGGCCAGCAGATCGGCGTAGCCGCCGACCGGCGCATAGACGCGGCAGGTGAGGCCCGGCATGTCGGTCAACAGCGCGTGATAGAGCGCCTCGCCCATGCCGTGCAGGCGCTGGAATTCGTAATCATGCGTATTGCCGGCCTCCTCGATCACGCTTGCCACCGTGAGCGCGTTGTGGGTGGCGAATTGCGGATAGAGCCGCGGCCGTAGCCTTAGCAGCCTGCGCGCGCAGTCGAGATAGCAAAGGTCGGTCATCGCCTTGCGGCGTGAACACCGGATAGTCGGCAAGGCCGCGTTCCTGCGCACGCTTGATCTCGCTGTCCCAATAGGCGCCCTTGACCAGCCGCACCATCAGACGGCGGTCGAGCGCGTCCGCCGCCTGCGCAATCCAGTCGATCACGTGGCCGGCGCGCTTCTGATAGGCCTGCACGGCGAGGCCGAAGCCGTCCCAGCCGGCAAGCGAAGAATCGCGCAGCACCGCGGCGATCACGTCGAGCGACAATTCCAGCCGGTCGGCCTCTTCCGCATCGACGGTGAAATTCAATTCGTGATTTTTGGCCATGCGCGCCAAGTCGAGCAGCTTCGGCGTCAATTCCTTGAGCACGCGCGCGCGCGACAGCGGCTCGTAACGCGGATGCAGCGCGGAGAGCTTCACCGAAATGCCCGGCCGTTGCGGCAGCGCGGCATTGCCGGCGCGCTTGGTTGCGGATTTGCCGATGGCGTCGATGGCACCGGCATAAGACTCGAAATAGCGCTCGGCATCGGCGGCGGTGCGGGCGCCCTCGCCCAGCATGTCGAAGGAATAAAGATATTCGCGGCCGGCATCGGCGCGCTTGAGCGCCTCCTCGATCGTCTGCCCCATCACGAAATGCGAGCCGAGCAGCCGCATCGCCTGACGCGTAGCGGCGCGCACCGCCGGCAGGCCGAGCCGTTTCACCAGCGCCTCGACGATGCCCTCCGGCGTCTCGCCCGGATGAATGACGCGCGCGGTGATGCCGAGCGTCCAGGCCGAGGCCGACACCAGCAGCGCGGTCGAGCGCGTGTCGTGATGCGCCCAGTCGCCCGCTTTCAGCTTGTCTTCGATCAGCCGATCGGCGGTCTCGGCGTCGGGCACGCGCAGCAGCGCCTCGGCCAGCACCATCAGCGCCAGGCCTTCTTTGGTCGAAAGCGCATAGGCGTGCAGGAAATCTTCCACCCCGCCGACGCCGCCGACGCGCGCGCGGATCGCGGTCACTAGGCGCGTGGCGCGGGTATCGATGCGCGCCTCGGCCTCGTTCGAGCGGCTGGCGCCCGCCAGCATGACAGCGGCCAAGCTGTCATCCGCCGGCGCATAAGGCGCACGGAACGAGGGAATCTCGCGGATCGCAGCGGCTGGCTTCGCTGGCGGCATGGCTCGGCCTCCAAGCTCAAGCTCCGACATTATCCTAAACGCGCGATTTTCGCGTGCCGTGCCTTACTCTTTACAGAGGCATGGACTTTGCTGATTCGCTGAGAATTAAGCCGCTGCCGAGTTGCGCATGCTGCGAGGTGTATTGAGTGTGATGAGCGCGCGACGCGCCGGCGGCCTGGTTTCGGCGCTTTTCCTGATGACGGCTCGCGCTGACCTACAAGTTCAAGACGGCGAGGCCGAAACTGGAAGACATCTTCGATGCTTCCAATCTGCCGCTCGCAGCCGACCGGAAAATCAATTAGCCGACGTTTGCGTCAGGCCGCGCTGGTCGCCTTGCGCGCCGCGGCGGCGCCGGACGATTTCGCCGCGTCGTCGGGCGCGTCGTGCAGCACCGCGGCGATCTCGTCGGCCAGTTCCTCATAGATGGCGCGTGCGCCGCCCTCGCGGGTATAGATGCCGCTGTAGAGATCCGGCAGCTTCGGCAGCGGCGGGTTTTCCCAGACGGTCACGCCGACCGTGTGCGCCCGCCGCCGGGTGATCGCCATGACGCCGAGCCCTGCGTTCACCGCGCCACTCAGCGTGTTGATGCTCGGACCGGTGAACACGTCGACCCAGTCGAGGCCAGCCGATTGCAGGGCCTGCACCGCGAGCCGGTGATAGACGCAAGGCTCGCCGTAGGACACCAGCGGCACCGGCTGATTGCGGTCGATGCGGGTGGCGGTGCTGCGCACCCAGACCACCTCTTGCACGCAACTGTGGCGGGCGTCGTGCGGCGGCGTCATCGACAGGCCGATCATGATATCAAGGTCGCCGCCGCGCAGCTGGCGCGCCAGCGGATCGTAGAAATCGGTGCGGATGACGAAGCGCACGTCCGGCCGGCGCTCGCGGAAGTGCGCCAGGATATCGGGCAGGATCGACGCGACATATTCGCTTGGCGTGCCGACGCGGATCACCAGTTCTGGCCGAGGGCCGGTGTCGCCGATATGCACGATCTGATCGTTGATCGACAATAGACGGCGGGCGTAGCTGACCACGAGCTCTCCCTGCGGCGTCAGGCTGATGCCCTGGATGGTGCGGTCGAACAATTCACCGCCAAGCAGGAATTGCAGGCGCTTGATTTGCGCGCTCACCGCGGGCTGCGTCACGCCGAGCTTGGCGGCGGCCTTGGTGAAACTGCGTAAGTCGACGACGGCGACAAGCGTGCGCAGCAGATCGGTTGGAATGTTGGTCATCGCCGTGCCGCCTCCGCCCAGTTCAGATCACGGGATTATATGCATACTAACGAATGTGTATATAGACGCATACAACCGTAACGCGTCGCAATTTGCGATCAATTTTTGCGCCGCTGTGGACAGGCGAGCTTGCCTTTAGTCAAACGTCGCAGCGAATCCCGCGCCTTGGGCGGCCATCGATGCGGGAGCAGCGGTCGGCTGTTGCTACTTGATGCGCTCGAGAATGCTGACGTAATTCGCCACCGCCGCGCCACCCATGTTGAAGATGCCGCCGAGGCGGGCATTCTCCACCTGCAGATCGCCGGCGGTGCCGGTGAGTTGCATTGCGGTAAGCGCATGCATCGAAACGCCGGTGGCGCCGATCGGATGGCCTTTCGCTTTCAAGCCGCCGGACGGGTTGACCGGCAATTTTCCGTCCTTTTGCGTCCAGCCTTCCTTGATGGCGCGCGCGCCCTGCCCTTCGGCGGTCAGACCCATGGCCTCGTATTCGATCAGCTCGGCGATGGTGAAGCAGTCGTGCGTCTCGACGAACGACAGATCGCCGAGCTGCAAGCCCGCCTTGGTCGAGCGCACCATGCCAGGCATGGGCGCAGCCTTCGAACTTCAGGATGTCGCGCTTTGACATCGGCAGGAAGTCCTGCACGTGCTCGGCGGCGCGAAACGCCACCGCCTTGTTCAGCCTGAGCGCGGTGTCGACATCGGCGAGCACAACCGCGGCGGCGCCGTCCGACACCAGCGAGCAATCGGTACGCTTCAGCGGGCCGGCAACAAACGGATTCTTCTCACTCTCGATGCGGCAGAAATCGTAGCCGAGATCCTTGCGCATCTGGGCGTAAGGGTTACCGACGCCGTTCTTGTGGTTCTTGGCGGCGATCATGGCCAGCGCATCGGACTGGTCGCCGTATTTCTGGAAATACAGACCGGCGATCTTGCCGAAAATGCCGGCAAAGCCGCCATCGATCTCGGCTTCCTCGCGCACATAGGACGCTTTCAGCAGATTGCGCCCGATCTCGGCGGCCGGCGTCGTCGTCATCTGCTCGACACCGACGCAAAGCACGATGCGCGCCGCGCGCGCCTCGATCGCCTTGATCCCCTGATGCACGGCAGCCGAGCCGGTGGCGCAGGCGTTTTCCACCCGGGTCGCGCGCTTGAAACGCAGATCGGGCGAGGCTTGCAGCACCAGCGAGGCGGTAAAATCCTGCGCAGAAAAGCCTGCGTTAAAGTGCCCCAGCACGATCTCGTCGACGTCCTTCGGCCCGATGCCGGCATCGGCCAGCGCCTCAGCCGTAACCCGCACAATCAGGCTTTCGACGCTCTCACCGCTCAGTTTTCCGAACGGGGTATGGGCCCAGCCCACGATACAAGCGGTCATCGAGGCCTCCTTTTGCCGAACTTTGGTCGCATTGGTCGGCCATCTACGCCGAGTTAGCATAATACACGCCGGGGGCGAGGCAGACTTTGCCTCCCGTCGCAAGCTTAGATAACCTAGCGCCACCGCCTGGGGAAACCCACTTGTTTCCTTGGATTGTTCCATTGGCCTGAGGCTCTGAACCGGACCGCGACCATTGCCATATTGTGCTAGCCCCCGCCTTCCGATGTTTGGCCTCGCCATTGTGGCAGCGCTGGCGCTTGCCGTTCCGACGCAGGCCCGGGCCGAAGCGCAGCTTTTGATCGAGGCCGCGACCGGCAAGGTGCTGCACGCGGAAAACGCCACCTATCCCTGGTACCCGGCCTCCGTCACCAAATTGATGACCGCCTACACCACGCTGCGCGCCATCAAGGAAGGCCGCATCGGCTTCAACACGCTGCTCACCGTCTCGCGCAACGCGGCGGCGCAGCAGCCGACCAAGATGGGCTTCCGGGCCGGCACCACGCTCACCGTCGACAACGCGCTGAAGATGCTGATGGTGAAATCGGCCAACGACATGGCGGTGGCGATCGCCGAAGGCGTCGGCGGCTCGATCGAGGGCTTCGCCGACATGATGAACGCCAACGCCCGGCGGCTCGGCATGACGGAATCGCATTTCGTCAATCCGAACGGGCTGCCGGCGGAGAACCACGTCACCTCGGCGCGCGACCTCGGCATCCTGGCGCGCGCGCTGATCCAGGAATTTCCGGAAGACGATTTCTACTGGCACATCCACGCGATCCAGTACGGCAATCGCGTGCTGCATAATTACAATTCGCTGCTCGACCGCTATCCGGGCGCCGATGGCATGAAGACCGGCTTCATCTGCGCGTCCGGATACAACGTGGTGGCGTCGGCGACCCGCAACGGCCGCCGCCTGATCGCCATCGTGCTCGGCGCCTATTCCGGCGCGGTGCGCGCGCAGAAGGCAGCGCAATTGCTGGAAAACGGATTCAACAGCGGTGGGCTGTCTTGGCTCACGCCCTCGCTCGGCACCGTCGACGCATTGGCGCCAATCGACGCGCAGCCACCCAACCTGCGTGAAGAAATGTGCGGCGGCCATCGCCGCAAGCCGCCGTCGGAAGACAACGACGAAGAACAACAAGCCACCGGCGACAACGGATCGACGCAGGGCTTCATGTTGTCCGCCTTGCGGCCGCCGAACGGCAAGTTCGTACTCGGACCGCCGGTCGAAACCGAGGCGCCGGTCAAGGTGTTCACCGGCCCGGCCGATCATCCGGACCCGGTGCAGATCGCCGAGCCGCGGGCGAAGAAGAAAAAGCACGTCGCCAAAAAAAGTGAGAGCGGCGAGAAGAAGGCAGCCGCCAAAAAGAAAGACGGCGCCAAGACTGCGAGCGCGCCCAAGCACACCAAACATGCGGCCAAGCCGAAGGTCAGTTCGGCCAACTAATGTCGGAGGCCGGCCATAGCGCCGATCGGCGGCCGCCGCCGGAGCCCATTCCGCTCACCGTCCTCACCGGCTTTCTCGGCGCCGGCAAGACCACGCTGCTCAACCGCCTGCTCAAGGACGAGGCGCTGAGCCAGACCGCCGTCATCATCAACGAATTCGGCGACGTCGCGCTCGATCACCTGCTGGTCGAATATATCGGCGACAACATGGTGCTGCTGCAATCGGGCTGCCTGTGCTGCACCATGCGCGGCGATTTGGTCGACGCGCTGGAGACGCTGCTGCGCGATCTCGACAACCGGCGCTGCACCTTCCGCCGCGTGCTCTTGGAAACCACCGGCCTCGCCGATCCGGCGCCCGTGCTGCACACCGCCATGGCGCATCCCTATCTTGTGCTGCGCTACCGGCTCGACGGCGTGGTGACGGTGGTCGATTGCGTCAATGGCGAAGCGACCCTCGACGCGCATGCCGAAGCGGTCAAGCAGGCGGCGGTGGCCGACCGCATCGTGCTGACGAAAACCGATCTGGCCACTGCGGAGCAACGCGAGGCCATCGTCGCGCGCCTCTCCGCGCTCAATCCGGCGGCGCCCATCCTCGACGCCGCCAAGGGTGAGGCAACTGCGGAGCGCGTGTTGAATTGCGGTCTCTACGATCCGACGCGCAAGATCCCCGACGTGAAAAAGTGGCTCGCCGCCGAAGCCTACGCGGACGATCACCATCACCATCATCACGACGTCAACCGCCACGACGAGCATATCCGCTCCTTCGTGCTCACCGCCGACGCCGCGATCCCTGCCGGCACGCTGGAGATGTTCCTCGAGCTTTTGCGCGCCACCCACGGCGCCAGGCTGTTGCGCCTCAAGGGCATCGTGAAGCTCGCCGAAATGCCCGATACCCCGGTGGTGGTGCACGGCGTCCAGCACGTCTTCCACCCCACCGCGCGGCTCCCGCACTGGCCGGACGACGACCACCGTACCCGGCTGGTGTTCATCACCCGCGACCTGCCGGAGGCGACCGTGCGGGAGCTATTCGAGGCCTTCCTCGGCGCCGTAGCGCCCGATCGCGCGGACAGCGCGGCGATTACCGACAATCCGCTAGTGCCCTTCGGCGGGCCGGATCGGTAAAATCGGGCGTGCTTCTTTTCCGTTCGTCCCTGCGAAAGCGGGGACCCAGGGCCAAATACTCTTTACGTTGTCGCCCGGGATTCCCGCTTGCGCGGGAATGAACGGGTGTGGCCTTGCGCCGCCGCTCGACTCGACTCATGCTGGCCGCCGCCCGCCGGCCATAACTTGCCGGACAAGAGCCCGGCGACGATAGGGAAGACGCCATGCAACGGCCCTGGCTTCAGCACTATCCGCCGGGCGTCCCCGCCGACATCGACCCGACGCGCTACCCGTCGCTGGTGACGATGTTCGAGGAAAGCTTCAAGGCGCACGCCGCGCGCGAAGCCTGCGTGTGCATGGGCAAGACCCTGACCTTTGCCGAACTCGACCAAGCCTCACGCGCCTTTGGCGCATGGCTGCAGAGCAAGGGTCTGCAACGCGGCGCCTGCGTCGCCATCATGATGCCGAACGTGCTGCAATATGCGGTGGCGATCGCCGGCATCCTGCGCGCCGGCCTGACCGCCGTGAACGTCAACCCGCTGTACAGACCGCGCGAGCTGGAATTCCAGCTCAAGGACTCCGGCGCCGAAGTCATCGTCGTATTGGAGAATTTCGCCGCGGTGCTGCAAGAGGCGTTGCCGCACACGCAAGTCAAGCACGTGGTGATCGCGAGCCTCGGCGACATGCTCGGCACACTGAAAGGCACGCTGGTCAATACCGTGGTGCGGCACGTCAAGAAGATGGTGCCGGCCTATACGCTGCCGGGCGCGACCAAATTCAACGACATGCTCGGCGCGGGCCGCAAACTTCCGTTCACGCCCGTTGCAGTTGAGCCCGACGACATCGCCTTCCTGCAATATACCGGCGGCACCACCGGCGTCGCCAAGGGCGCGATGCTGCTGCACCGCAATCTGGTCGCCAATGTGCTGCAGGTGGTGGCGTGGAACGAGCCGATGGTGGCGGTACCGCCGGTGATCGACCGCATCATCGTCGTCACCGCGCTGCCGCTCTATCACATCTTCGCGCTGACCGCCTGCTTCCTGTTCGGCATCCGCACCGGCGGCATGTGCATCCTGATTCCGAATCCGCGCGACATCGGCGGCCTGATCAAGCAATTGAGCCGCTACAAAGTGAACCTGTTCCCGGCCGTGAACACGCTCTACAACGCGCTGCTCAACCATCCCGATTTCGGCAAACTCGATTTGAGCATGCTGAAATCCGCGGTCGCCGGCGGCATGGCGGTGCAGAAATCGGTCGCCGACGCGTGGGTGAAAGCGACCGGCAAGCCGATCGTCGAGGGCTACGGCCTGTCGGAGACCTCGCCGGTGCTCACCTGCAATCGCGGCGACATCGCCGAATGGACCGGCACCATCGGATTTCCGATTCCTTCGACCGAAATCTCCATTCGCGACGATAATGGCCACGAAGTCCCGCTCGGCGAAGCACGGCGAGATTTGCGCGCGCGGCCCGCAGGTGATGCCCGGCTACTGGCAGCGTCCCGACGAGACCGCCAAGGTGATGACGGCGGACGGCTTCTTCCGCACCGGCGACATCGGCGTGATGGACGAGCAGGGCCGCGTCAAGATCATCGACCGCAAGAAGGACATGATCTCGGTGTCCGGCTTCAAGGTGTTCCCCAACGAGGTCGAGGACGTGGCGATGATGCAGGGCGGCATGCTTGGAATGCGCCGCGATCGGCGTGCCGGACCCGCATTCGGGCGAGGCGGTCAAGCTGTTCGCGGTGAAGAAGTCGCCGGAGCTCGACCGAACAGGAGTTGCGCCAATACATGCACGGCCAGCTCGCCGGCTACAAAGTGCCGAAGCAGATCGAGTTCCGCAAAGAACTGCCGAAGACCAATGTCGGCAAGATCCTGCGCCGCGCGCTGCGGGACGAGCCATGAGCGAGGCGACAGCGCTGCCTTCGCCCGCCGACGTGGTCGCGTTCTGGCGGCAGGCCGGGCCGAAGAAGTGGTTCGAGAAAGATGCGGCTTTCGACGACGAGATCCGCCAGCGCTTCCTTGCGCTGCACGAGGCAGCCGCCGCCGGCAAGCTCACTGCCTGGGAAGCGAGTGCGGAGGGCGCGCTGGCGCTGCTCATTTTGCTCGATCAGTTCCCGCGCAACATGTTCCGTGGGCAAGCGCGCGCCTTCGCCAGCGATCCGCTGGCGCGCGCCATCGCCAGCCGCGCCATCCTCAACGGCTTCGACGGCGCCTATCCCGATATGCGCGGCTTTTTCTATCTGCCGTTCGAGCATTCCGAAGACATGGCGGATCAAGAGCGCGGCCTCACGCTCTACAAGGCGGCCGGCGACGACGACGGCCTGAAATGGGCGGGCATTCATGCCGACATCATCCGCCGCTTCGGCCGCTTCCCGCATCGCAACGCCGTGCTCGGCCGCGTCAGCACGGCGGAGGAACGGAAGTTTCTCGACGATGGCGGATTTTCAGGGTGACAGCATGAGCGACTTCCGCGGCGTCTTTCCCTATCTGGTGTCGCCGGTCGACGGGGGCGGCCGCGTCATGACCGATGTGTTGGAGCGGCTGGTGGTCGATCTGATCCTGGCCGGCGTGCACGGGCTCACGCCGCTCGGCTCGACCGGCGAATTCGCCTATTTGTCGCGCGAGCAGCGCGCGGCGGTCGTGCAGGGCGACGGTCGAAGCCACGCGCCAGCGCGTGCCGGTGATCGCCGGCGTCGCCTCGACGTCGACGGCGGACGCGGTCGCGCAGGCCATGCACTATCAGACGCTCGGCGCCGACGGCATCCTCGCCATCCTCGAAGCCTATTTTCCGCTCAAGGACGCGCAGATCGAAGCTTACTTCCGCGCCATCGCCGACGCTGTCGACATTCCGGTGGTGCTCTACACCAATCCGCAATTCCAGCGCAGCGACCTTTCCCTCGACGTCATCGCCCGGCTGTCGGCGCACCCGCGCATCGTCGCCATCAAGGATGCCTCGACCAATACCGGACGGCTGCTCTCGATCATGAACCGCTGCCCGGATCTGAAAGTGTTCTCCGCCTCCGCGCATATTCCGGCGGCGGTGATGCTGATCGGCGGCGTCGGCTGGATGGCGGGCCCGGCCTGCATCGTGCCGCGCCAGAGCGTGAAACTTTACGACCTCTGTCGCGCCGGCGAATGGCCGGAAGCGATGGCGTTGCAGCGCGAGCTCTGGCGCATCAACGAGGCCTTCGCGCGCTTCAATCTCGCCGCCTGCATCAAGGCCGGCCTGCAGATCCAGGGCTATGCGGTCGGCGATCCGGTGCCGCCGCAGGCCGCGCTGACGGCCGACGAACGCAAGGTGGTCGAGCGCATTCTGGCCGACGTGGCCAAGCTCGAAAAGCCTTGATTCATCGGCATAAATCGCCACGCCGAACCGATTCTTAACGGTTCCTTGCTAACAAAGAACGATGGCTTTGCCGTCGTTCGCAGACCGGCCATCGCCGGCGCGGAGGGAACCCGTGGCGCTGGTCGATTCCGAAAATGCCGCACCCGCGCCGCCGTTAGCGGCGGCCGGCGTCGTCGCACGCATCAAGGCGTTCCTCGCCGACAAGAGCGACAGCCGGCTGGCGCAACTGGTCGCCGGCAAAGTCTTTCTGGTGCGCGTCGCCAGCGCGGTGCTCGCGCTTGCCAGCCAGGTTCTGCTCGCGCGCTGGATGGGCAGCTTCCAGTTCGGCATCTACATCTATGTGTGGACCTGGGTGCTGATGATCGGCGCGCTCTCGGACATCGGTCTGTCGTCGGCGGCGCGGCGCTTCATTCCGGAATATACCGAGCTCAAGTCGCTCGATCGCCTACGCGGATTTCTCACCGGCGGCCGCTGGCTGGCGTTCGGCATCGCGACCGCCATCGGCGCCATCGGCGCCATCGGCGTGACCGCGCTGGCGCCCTGGCTCGATCAATTCGCCGTGGTGCCGCTCTATCTCGCCTGCCTCACCATTCCGATCTACGGCCTGGTGCAGGTGCAGGCCGGCATCGCGCAATCCTATAACTGGCCGAATCTGGCGCTGATGCCGTTCTTCATCTGGCGTCAGCTCGTCATCACCGTGCTGATGGGCGCGGCCTACCTGTTCGGCGCGCCGACCGGCGCGATGACCGCGATGCTCATCGCCGTGGGCACCACCTGGGCGGTGACCGTCGGCCAGTTGGTCGTGCTCGATCGCCGCCTCAAGCGGAACGTGCCGGCCGGCCCGAAGCAGTACGAGGTCAAGACCTGGCTCGCCACCTCGCTGCCGATGTTTACGGTGGAAGTCTTCTACCTGCTGCTGACTTACGTGGACATCCTCGCGCTCGAACAATTCCGCTCGCCCGACGAAGTCGCGGTCTACTATGCCGGCGCGCGGCTCTTGGCGCTGGTCGCCTTCATCTACTTCGCCATCGCCGGCGCCACCACCCACAAGTTCACGCAATATCACGTGGCCGGCGACACGCAGCGCCTCGCCTCGTTCTTCGCCGAGACCGTCAAGTGGACGTTCTGGCCGTCGCTCGCCGCCTGCGCGCTGATCCTCGCGCTCGGCCGGCCGCTGCTCTCGCTGTTCGGCGACGAATTTCGAGCGCGGCTATGGCGTGATGTTCATACTGGCGGTCGGCATGCTGGCGCGCGCGGCGGTCGGCCCGGCCGAACGGCTGCTCAACATGCTGGGCGAGCGCAAGCCATGCGCCATGATCTATGCCGGCGCCTTCGCCATCAATCTCGTGCTGTGCATGCTACTCATTCCGCGCCTCGGCATCGAAGGCGCCGCGATCGCCACCTCGACCGCGCTGGTCGCGGAATCGATCCTGCTCTATCTCGTCGCCAAGCGGCGGCTCGGCTTCCACGTGTTCATCATGGGCGGCGGGCAAACGCCTTAAGTCACGCCTTCTCCCGCAACAATCGTCGGATCACCTTGCCGGTCGTCGTCATCGGCAGGTCGTCGATGAAGGCGACCTCGCGCGGATATTCGTGCGCCGACAGCCGCGTGCGCACGAAGGTCTGGATTTCGGCGGCGAGCGCGTCCGACGGCCGCTGGCCCTTCTTGAGCACGATGAAGGCCTTGACGATCTCGGTGCGCAGCGCATCGGGCTTGCCGACCACCGCGGCGAGCGCCACCGCCGGATGACGGATCAGGCAATCCTCGATCTCGCCCGGCCCGATGCGGAAGCCGGACGAGGTGATGACGTCGTCGTCGCGGCCGACGAAGCCGATATAGCCGTCGTCGTCGGCGACGCCCTGGTCGCCGGTGGTCATCCAGTCGCCGATGAACTTGTCGCGCGTGGCTTCCGGCTTGCCCCAATATTGCAGGAACATCACCGGATCGGGCCGCATGACCGCGATCTGGCCGACCTCGCCGGCTTTGAGCGACTGCGCCGTCATTGCCGATCACCGCCACGCGGTGGCCGGGGATCGGCTTGCCGATGGCGCCGGCCTTGAGCATGCCGAGCTGCGCGCAGGAGCCGAGCACCAAGTTGCATTCGGTCTGGCCGTAGAACTCGTTGATGGCGAGGCCGAACGCCGCCTTGCCCCAGTCCAGCGTCTCGACGCCGAGCGACTCGCCGCCCGAGGCGATGCTGCGCAATTTGAAATCGTAGCGCCCGCGCGGGCTCGGCGCCGCCCGCATCATGCGCAGCGCGGTCGGCGGAATGAACGCGTTGCGCACTTGCGTCTTCGCCATCAGCGCGAAGGCTTCGTCCGGATCGAACTTGTCGAAGCGGCGCGCCACCACCGGCACGCCGTAATGCAGGCTCGGCAGCAGCGCGTCGAGCAGGCCGCCGGCCCAAGCCCAATCGGCGGGCGTCCAGTAGCGGTCGCCGGCTTGCGGGAATGGAAAATGCGGCAGCTCGATGCCCGGCAAGTGACCGAGCAGGACGCGATGCGCGTGCAGCGCGCCTTTGGGCTGACCGGTAGTGCCTGAGGTGTAGATCATCATCGCCGGATCGTCGGCGGCGGTATCGACCGGCGTGAAATCGGACGACGCGCGGCCCAGCAAATCGACAAAGCCGTCGTCGACCGACACGACGCAGGCAAGCTCCGGCGCCTCGCGGCGCACGCCGTCGAGCTTGGCGAGCCCTTGCGCATTGGTCAGCAGCGCCCTGGCGCCGGAATTCTGCAGGCGGTAGCTCAGCGCATCGGGTCCGAACAGGACGGCGATCGGCAGCGCGACGGCGCCGAGCTTGTAGATCGCGACGTGCGCGGCGGCGACTTCCGGCATCTGCGGCAGCATGATGGCAACGCGGTCGCCGCGGTTGACGCCATGCGCGCGCAGCACATTGGCGAGCCGGTTGGAGCTGTCGCGCAAGGCGCCGTAGCTCACCGCGTCCTGCCGCCCGTCGGCATGGACATGCAGGATGGCGAGCCGGTCCGGTTCGCTTAGCGCCCAGCGGTCGCAGACATCGATGCCGATATTGTAACGCGCCGGCACCTGCCAGCGGAATTGGCGATAGACATCGTCGTAATTGGAAAGACGCGGCAGCACCGGCATGGCGGCAGACGTTATTCAGTCAAAGCCGCGTGGTCCAGCCGGGGCGCCGCTAGCTTTTCTTGTCGTCCGGCGCGGCCAGGATCAGCGCCCAGTACACTTTGTATTTCGAGGCCGGCGTATAGATCGCCGCGATGCCGATGCGAGTCGCGCCCGCCAACAGCATGTTGGCGCGGTGCGGCGGCGAATCGCGCCAGCCGGAGAAGGCCTCGGCCAGCGTGTGATAGCCGGCGCCGATATTTTCCGCCGCGAGCTTAGCGTCGTAGCCCGACGCCTTCAGCCGCACCACGAACGGCTTGCCGGCGTTGTGGTCTAGCCGGTCGCGCTTGGCCATGGTCGCGGCCTGCGCCTCGGCGAGCCGGGTGAGCTCGGGATCGAGCGTCACCGCCGTCAGCCCGTTATTGGTGCGGTAGCCGGAGATCATCGAGGCGGCGGCATCGGCGTCGAGCTGCGCGCCCGGCTGCGCCAGGTTGCGGTAGAAGCTCGGCTCTTCCTTCGGCACGTATTCGGCGGCGCAGCCGGTGAGCGCGGCCAGCGCCAGCAGCGTGACCAACGGACGCAGCATCTTTGGCAGTCTCCGAATCGAATTGACGCAACCTGGCGGCCGACAATGGCCGAACGGTGGTGCGCCTTTGGTCCGCATGGCGATACAGGGCGCGCCTCTACTGGCGCGGCCACCGGCGGTCAACTAACATCGCCGCAACAACAAGCCGTTAATCGCCACTTTCGGGGGTAAACCCATGTCCACTCAGCCAGCCCCGCGCACGCCTGGCGCCACGCGCGCCGCTCCGGGCGAATACGTCTTCGATCTCGGCACGGCGCAGAAGATCTTGGGCGGGCCGGATTATTCCACCGCACACGGACCGTGCGTCGAAGGCGACCGCATGATCGTCGGCCTGATGCGCATGAAGGCCGGCACCGGCGCCGAGCCGCATTCGCATCCCAACGAGCAGTGGATCTACATCCTGGAGGGCACCTTCCGCGCCGTCGTCGGCGGCAAGGCCGTCGAAGCCAAGCCCGGCGCTGTCCTCTATATCCCGGCCAACACCATTCACGCCGGCAAGGCCTCGCCGGAGGGCGACGTGGTGTTTTTCACCTGCAAGGACGCCTCGCACAGTCTGCACGGCATCAAAGCCACCTGAACGTCATCGGTGCGGGGGCGCGAAGAACCCTCGCCTTATACCAAATTCAGCCACGGAGGATTTCCATGAAACGTCTGACCGCGATCCTGCTTGCCGCCGCCTGCCTTGCGCTAGGCCTGACGGCCGCCTCAGCGCAAGACAAATACCCGAACCGGCCAATCAAGGTCTTGGTGCCTTATGCGCCTGGCGGCGCCACCGACATCACGGCGCGCATTATCGCCGACGAGATCCAGAAGATCACCGGCCAGAGCTTCCTGGTGATCAACAAGCCTGGCGCCTTTGGCATGCTGGCAATCGACGAAATGGCGAAGGCGGCGCCCGACGGCTACACGCTGATGATCGGCAACGTCACGACCAACGCCATCACGCCGATCATCTACAAGAGCAAACTCAACTTCGACTACACCAAGAAAGTAACCGCGGTGACCAACCTAGTCGACGTGCCGGCGTTCCTGCTGGTGACGACCGCCAATGATTTCCCAGTCAAGACGGTGCCCGAGCTGATCGATTACGCCAAGAAGAACCCCGGCAAGATCAAGTACGGCACGGTCGGCAACGGGTCCTATCCGCATTACGACATGGCCTATTTCGCCAAGCGCGCCGGCGATCTCGACATGTCCGCCCTGCCCAACAAGAACGGCGCCTCCGGCGTCATTCAAGACATGTTACGTGGCGACGTGCAGGCCGCGTTCCTCAACGTCGGCAGCGCCGCCGGCATGGTGAAAGCCGGAAAATTCCGCGCGCTGGCCATGGTCAATCACACACGCCTGGCGGACTACCCCAATATCCCGACCATGAAAGAAGTCGGCTATCCGGATGTCGGCACCATCGCCTGGAACGGCCTGTTCGCACCGGCCGCAACGCCCAAGCCGGTGCTTGACGCGCTCTACGCCATCGTGGCGAAAGCGATCGCGTCGCCCGAGGTGCAGGAAAAATTCAAGAAGCAGAATTACAATATTGTGCCGAGCAAGTCGGTTGCCGACGCGCAGCAATGGCTGGCCGGCCAAATCAAGCATTGGGAAACCGTCACCAGCGCGGTGAAGATCGAAGTGCAGTAATGTCTGTCGTCCCCGCCTAAGCGGGGACGACAACTACTTCGCCGATTGTAACGCTTTCCAGACACGCTCGGGCGTCGCCGGCATATCGAGCGTGGCGCCTTTGGGCAAAGCGTCGAGGATGGCGTTGATCACCGCAGGCGGCGCCGCGGTGGTGCCGGCCTCGCCGGTGCCCTTCACGCCGAGCGGATTGGTGGGGCAGGCGACCGCGTGGTGCTCGACCGTCATATCCGGCATCAGGCCGGCGCGCGGCAGGGCATAGTCCATGAACGAGCCGCTGACCAGTTGACCGGTGGCGTCGTAGACCGTGTTCTCGGTCAATGCCTGGCCGAGCCCCTGCGCCACGCCGCCGTGGATCTGGCCCTCGACGATTGTCGCATCCAACAGGTTGCCGCAATCGCCGACCGCCACATAATTGACGATCGCGACCACGCCGGTTGCGGGATCGATCTCGACCTCCGCGACGTGGCAGCCGTTCGGAAATGACGGCGGCGTTTTGACATTGGCCTGCGTGTCGAGGCTCTCGGGAATGACGCCCGTGCGCGCCAACTCGGCGGCGCGCTCGGCGACCTCGAACAGCGAGACTTCGCGGCCCGAGCCGCCCACGCGGAAGGTCCCGTCGCGAAAATCCACATCGGCTTCCGTCGCCTGCAGCAGCATGGCGGCGACGCGCTTGCCCTTCTCGATCACTTTGTCGGCGGTGACGGCAATGGCGCCGCCGACATACATGGCCGAGCGCGAGGCGACCGCGCCGAAGCCCGGCACGTCACGCGCCGAGTTGCCGGAGGTGACCATCACCTGCTCGGGGACGATGCCCAGGCGCCGCGCCGCCACCTTGCCGAATACGGTTCGGTGGCCCTGCCCGCTGGCGCCGGCGCCGATGCTCACCGTGACCGCTTTGCCGCCGGGAAACGAGATGCGCGCGGCTTCTTCCGGGAACGCGCCGGCGATCTCCAGATAGCAGCCGATGCCGATGCCGCGCAGCTTGCCGGCCTTCTTCGCCGCCTTGCGGCGCACGGCAAAGCCGGCGTAATCGGCAAGCGTCAGCGCGCGTTCGAAGATCGCCGGGAAATCGCCGCTGTCGTAGTTGCTGCCGAAGGCGGTGGTGTAGGGAATTTTGTCGGGCGTAATCAGATTGCGCCGGCGCAATTCGGCGGCGTCGATGCCGGTTTGATCGGCGGCGGCATCGATCAGCCGCTCCATCAAATAGCTCGCCTCCGGACGCCCGGCGCCCCGATAGGGCCCGGTCGGCAGCGTATTGGTGAGCACGCAACGCGTGTTCGCCTGCGCGTGCGGGATGTCGTAGACGGTCGGCAGGCAGCCCGAAATATGCGTGGTGAAGACGAAATGAGCGACGCCGGTGATGTAGGCGCCGACATTGCCGAGGCAGTCGACACGCAGGCCGAGAAAACGGCCGCGCTTGCTGAGCGCCAGTTCCGCGCTCCAGAACGAGTCGCGGCCCTGGTTGTCGCTGACGAAGGCTTCCGAGCGGGTCGAAACCCAGTGGATCGGCTTTTGCAGGAGGTGCGCGGCATGCAGCATCGGCACGTATTCGGGATAGCACCAGCCCTTCATGCCGAAGGCTCCGCCGAGGTCGTCGGTGAGCACGCGCAGCTCTTCCAGCTTGATCCCCATGGCGCCGGCGATCTGGCCGCGCACGGCGGCAACACCTTGCGTGCCGCAGCGCAGGGTGAACTGCTTCGCGCCGGGATCGTAGCTCGCGGTCGCGGTGCGCGGCTCGAGCGAGGCAACCACCAGGCGCTGGTTGATGAGCTCGACGCGCACCACATGCGCGGCCTCCTCGAAGGCGCGATCGAGCGCGGCTTGTTTCTTACCGTCGGGGTCGGCCGGCGCGGTCCAATCGAAGCCGATATTACCGGGCGCTTCCGGCCACAGTTGCGGCGCGCCGGGCGCAATCGCCGCGCGCACGTCGGTGACGCCATCGAGTGGCCGGTAATCGACGGCGATTTTCTCCCCGGCCTCCTGCGCGGCCGGCGCGCTCAGCGCGATCACCATCGCCACCGGTTCGCCGACATGCAGCACGCGCTTGTCCGCGAGCGAGGGTCGGTGCGGCGCGACCGCCACCTTGCCGCCGCGGCCGGGGATCGGATGCGGATGCGAGATCGAGTGGTAGTGCGCCTCGGCAAGATCGGCGGCAGTCAGCACCGCGACCACGCCCGGCGCGTTCTTGGCGGCGGTAACGTCGATGTGCTCGATCTTGGCGAAAGCGTGCGGCGAGCGCACGAAATAAGCCGCCAGCGCGCCCTCCGGCTTGACGTCGTCGCCGAAGTGGCCGGCGCCGCGCAGCAGCGCGTCATCCTCGATGCGCCCGGTCCATGCTGACGGGCCGACTTGGCGGGCGGCGGTCAATTCCATGACGATACTCCGGCGGAAAAATTCTAAAGCTTGCGATCGGTGATGCCGGCCTTGGCATAGAGCGCGTTGATGTGCTCCTTCACGCTCGACTTGGGCTCGGCAGACGACTCATGCGCCCAGCCAACCTTGGCGCGGGCATGGAGCGCCATCTCCTCGTCCTGCTGCGAGGTGCCACCGGAAATGCCATAGGCGCCGATCATCTCGTCGCCCTTGAACACCGGCGCCGCGCCACCCGAGGCAGCAATCTTGCCGTTGGTGAGCGCGGACAGGCCGATCAGCAATTGCGGATTGCGCTCCTTGAACCATTGCTGGATCACCAGCCCGTCGGGGAAGCGCGGGCTCATGGAGCGGAAGGCCGCCACGGTAAAGGCCTTGGCGATCGCCGTGTCCGGGGTGATGAAGCCGGCATCGTCCATGCGCTCGACCGCGATCAGGTGGCCCTCCGGCCCGACCACGGCGATCGAGACCGGCACGCCCATCTCGTCGGCCTTTTCGACCGCCGCTTTGATGAATTCGCGGCATTCGACCGCGCGCAGCTTCGCCATCCGCCGTCCTCCCGACCTGGACTTTAATCTCTGGTTAACTACTCAGCCGCAACCAATTAACTGCAAAACAACTGGTAGGGGAATAGTGTCCCGCCGACCTGGGCACGACCATGGACGCAGCTCCTGCATCTGAAATTGCGCGCGGTTGGCGTTTTGTCGCGCTGATCGGCTGCGCCTGCTTTCCGGCGAGCTTCGCGCTGCTTCATTATGCCGTGCCGTTCGGCGCATGGGCCGCGGCAATGTCCGAGCCCCTGATATCGGCGCTCGGCGCCGGCCTGCTGTCGGCGCTGGCAATGCTGGGCGCCGGCATCGCCGTCATCCGGCGCATGCAAGTCGACAACACGCGCATGGGCGTCGCGATCAACAACATGTCGCAGGGTCTGTGCATGTTCGACCGCAACGAGCGGCTGGTCATCTGCAATCACCGCTACATGGAGCTCTATCAACTGGGCGAAGACGTCGTGAAGCCGGGCCGTACGCTCATCGACCTGCTCAAATACCGCATCGCCAACGGCACCTTCTCGCGCGATCCCGAGGAATATCGGCAATCGCTGCTGTCCGCCATGGCGCAGGGCAAGACGATCACCGCCGAAGTTAAATCCCCCACCGGACGCATGGTCGCCGTCATCAACCGGCCGATGGCGGACGGCGGCTGGGTGGCGACGCACGAGGACATTACCGAGCGGCGCGACGCCGAGCGCGAACGCGCCGCGATGCAGGAGCAGCAACAGCGCCGCTCTATCATTGACCGAGCGATCACCGTGTTCCGCCAGCGGGTCGAGGATCACTTGCGCACGGTGACCGACGGAGCGATGGCCATGCGCTCCACCGCCACGGTCCTGCTGGCGAGTTCCGGGCAGACCTCGCAGCGCGCGGACGGCGCGGTGGCGGCGTCCAACGAAGCGAGCACGAACGTGGAAACCGCCGCGATCGCCGCCGACGAATTGGCCAAGTCGATCGTGGAAATCAGCGGCCAGCTTGCGACGACCACCACCATCGTGCGCGCGGCGGTCGAGGAAGCGCAAGGAACCAATGCGCAGATCAGCGCGCTGTCGCAAGCCGCGCAGAAAATCGGCGACGTGGTCAAGCTGATCCGCACCATTGCCGGACAGACCAACCTGCTGGCGCTCAACGCCACCATCGAGGCCGCGCGCGCCGGCGAAGCCGGCAAGGGCTTCGCGGTGGTCGCCTCGGAAGTCAAATCGCTGGCGGTGCAGACCGCCAAGGCGACTGAGGATATTTCCAGGCTCATCAGCGCGGTGCAGACCTCGACCGGCAGCGCGGTCGACGCGATCGGCCGCATCGCCACGCGCATGCAGGAAATCGATAGCTGCACCACCTCCGTTTCGACCGCCGTGCAGCAGCAGAGCGCGGCTACGTCCGAGATTTCGCAGAACGTCGCCGGCGCCGCCGACGGCGCCAAACTGGTGGTGTCCGTGCTCGGCAACGTCACCGGCGCGGCAACCGAGACCCGCCAGTCGGCCGAAAGCGTGCTAACCGCCTCGCAGGCGGTGGAAGCCGCAGCCGCCGAATTGCGCCACGAGGTCGAAGGCTTCCTCGCCCGCGTCGCGGCCTGATCAGCCAAGCAATCCGGCCAGCCAGTAGAACAGCGCGGCGAGCAGCCCCGACGCCGGGATCGTGATGATCCAGGCAATCACGATTTCCTGAGCAACGGCCCAGCGCACCGCCGACACTTTTTTCGCCGCACCCACGCCGATGATCGAGCCGGTGATCGTGTGCGTGGTGGACACCGGTATGCCGAGATAGGTCGCCGTAAACAGCATGACGGAACCGGCGGTCTCCGCGCAGGAGCCCTGCATCGGGGTGAGCCGCGTGATCTTCGAGCCCATGGTTTTGACGATGCGCCAGCCGCCGGCCATCGTGCCTGCGGCCATCGCGACCTGGCACGCGATCACCACCCAGTACGGGACGTAGAATGTCGGCCCCAGGATGCCCTGCGAATAAAGCAGCACCGCGATGATGCCCATGGTCTTTTGCGCATCGTTGCCGCCGTGGCCGAGCGCGTAACACGATGCCGATACGAACTGAATGCGGCGGAAAAGATTGTCGACGCCGTAGGGCGCCGAGCGCACGAAGATCCACGACACGATCAGGATGAGCAGCAGCGCGAGCAACAGGCCCAGCCCCGGCGACAGAAAGATAGCAGCGACAGTCTTGCCGACGCCGGACCAGACCACCGCATGGATTCCTGCCTTGGCGATGCCGGCGCCGACTAGGCCGCCGATCAGCGCGTGCGAGCTCGACGACGGGATTCCCAGCCGCTGCGTAACGATCTGCCAGACGATCGCGCCGGCCAGCGCACCGAAGATGACGTGTGCATTGACGACATCCGCCTGAACAATGCCCCGGCCGACCGTCTCGGCGACATGTAGTCCGAAGAACATGAAGGCAATGAAATTGAAAAATGCCGCCCAAAGAACCGCATATTGCGGGCGCAGCACGCGCGTCGATACGATGGTCGCGATCGCATTGGCGGCATCGTTCATGCCGTTGAGGAAGTCGAACGCAAGCGCGACGACGATCAAAGCGACCAGGAATGGTAAAGCGAGCGCGGCGGCATCCATCGTCGTTTAGCCTTGCGGTGGCGGTTATACGTGTTCGATGACAATGCCGTGCATGACGTTGGCCACGTCGTCGAAACGGTCGACGACTTTTTCCAGATGGTCGTAGACTTCGTTGCCGACGAAGAAGGCGATCGGATCGGATTTTGCCCTTGGTCCGGTAAAGCTCGCGCAGGCCGATATCGTGCAGCTCGTCGGCGCGGCCTTCGAGCTGCGAAATCCGTTCGGTCAAGGTGCTGATGTGCACGGCTTCCGAACTGATCGAGCGCAATAGCTGCACGCCCTCTTGCACCAGATGCGCGCACTTCACGATCGCGTCCGCCATCTCCTTCATCTGCGGCGTGAACTCTGTCATCTCGAACAGCACGACACCTTTGGCGGTCTTCTGCATCTGGTCGATGGAGTTGTCCATCGAGGTGATCAGATCGCGGATATTGCCGCGGTCGAACGGCGTGATGAAGGTGCGGCGCACCGCGATCAGCACCTCGCGCGTGACGTCGTCGGCGTCCTGCTCGCGGTCCATGACGATTTGATAATTGGGCTGCACTGCGGTACCGCCCTCCAGCATGGCGCGCAGCGCGTCGGCGCCGGCCACCACGGCCTGCGAATGACGCGCAAACAGGTCGAAAAAGCGCTCTTCCTTCGGCATCAAGGCGTGAAACCAGCGCATCATGGCGAACTCCATCGGCCCCGAATCGGCAGTTCCAACGCGAACCCTAGTCGTTTGCGGGACCGTTGCCGAACGGGTGTCGGCGACCTGTGGGTATTGCAACGGTGGCCATCGCCACGATGGCTTATTTTCGCCATTTCAAAATTGATTTTTGTCACGCTTGATGCATCCGCGCGCCGGCTCGGCTAGTTTGCATGCAACAGATTGAATTCGAGCCGGAGAGACAAATGCGGTTGGGCTACTTCACGATGCCGGTGCATCCCATCGGCCGCGATTGGTCGCAGACGCTGCGCGAGGACCGCGAGGCGATCATCCTCGCCGACAGACTCGGCTTCTACGACGCCTTCGTCGGCGAGCACCTGACCGACGTGTGCGAGAACGTCACCAACAGCATGCTGTTCCACGCCACGCTGATCCACGACACCAAGACCATCAAGCTCGCGACCGGCACCACCAATCTGTCGCAGATGCATCCGGCGGTGATCGCCGTGAACGCGGCGATGTTCGATCATCTGGCGCAAGGCCGCTTCATCATGGGCGTCTCCGCCGGCGCGCTGCCCTCCGATTCCGAAGCGATCGGAATTCTCGACCAGGACCGCAACAAGATCTTCGCCGAGGCGATCGACGTGATCCTGGCGATCTGGGAGCGCGATCCGCCCTACAACATCGATTTCCCGGACAACCGCTTCAAGGTCGCGATCAACCGCACCGCCGCGCCGCATCTCGGCGTCGGCGCCATGGCGAAGCCTTTCCAGAAGCCGCGGCCGGAGATCGTCGGCACCGTGGTGGCGCCGTTCTCGCCCGGCGTGGTGCTGATGGGCAAGCGCGACTTCCATCCGCTGTCGGCGAACTTCCTGCTCGCCAAGCATCTCAAGTCGCATTGGGTGAACTACGCCAAGGGCAAGGCCGAGGCCGGCCAGAAGGCCGACGTCAAAGACTGGCGGGTGGCGCGCACCATCTTTGTCGCCGACGACGACAAGACGGCGCTGCGCTACGGCCGCGAGGATGCCAAGAGCCCGTACCGGTTCTATTTCGAGCAGATGGGCGCCAAGATGAAGCGCGGCGGCCGGCTCTACGTGTTCAAGAGCCACAAGGAACAGCCGGACGAGGAGATCACGCACGATTTCGTCATGGACCACTGCGTGTTCCACGGCACCGTCAACAAGGTGGTCGACCAGATCCTGGCGATGCGCGAAGAGACCGGCGATTTCGGCGAGCTGGTCTATGCCGGCATGGACTGGGTCGATCCGCAGCTTGCCAAACGCTCGATGCAGCTGATGGCCGAACAGGTGATGCCGCGCGTCAACGCGGCGATCGGCAAAAGCTCAATCTCGTCGGCAGCCAGCGCGGCGGAATAATTTTAACCGCTCGTTCCCGCGAAAGCGGGGACCCAGGGTCCAAGTTGTAAGTCTTGCAGATGTGGCTCTGGATTCCCGCTTGCGCGGGAATGAACGGTCTTTGATCAGCCGTGCGCCATGCGCCAGATAATCCCGACCAAGGCGCCGATCAGCAACGCGCCTGACGCGAAGGCTTGAATCGAAAAGCCCTGGTGACGCTGGTCGGCGGCCGCGCTGTAACCGCGGATATAAAGAATACGGCCCACGATCCAGACCAGCCCCAGCGCGGCGGCGGCCCAGTCGTTGACGTAGATAGCGAACAGCCAGAGCGCCGGCAGCAAGATCGGCATCCATTCCAGCGTGTTCATCTGCACGCGGAACACGCGCTCGAAGTCGGGATTTCCGGCCGTCGCCGGCGCCTTTACGCCGTATTTGCCGCGCGCCTTGGCGACCAGGATGCCGGTGTAGAAATACAACAGCACGGCGAGCAACGTGACCAGCGCGGTGTAGTGCGGCATGACGAAACGCCTTTCTATTGTCGGAAGGAAGTCGGGGACCGGTTGTTAGACCGACAGCGGCTCGGTTCCCAATTCGGCATATAGCCCGTGCTTGGCGCCGTCGCTGAACGAGACGCCCTGGGCGAGTTCGATCGCCACCGAGCGCACGCGCTGCGCGTCCGGCTCGGTCGCCGGCACCGGCTTGCCTTCGGCCGCCGCTTTCGCCGCGCGCAGCATCAGCCTGCGGGTCATGACGATGCCAGCGTCGGTCGCGCACAGATGCTCGATGGTGCGATCCTGGATCGGCCCCATGCTTTCCTGGATCGAGGCGTCCTGCATGGCGATGCCGTCGACGCCGGTGGCGGAATGGCCGTGCCGCTGCGCCTCGCGATCCATCAGATAGTTGTTCGACTTGTTGGCGAGCGGGATGAAGGTGCCAGGCACGTATTTGACGTGGATGCCCTCGCCGTCCTGCATCGCCGAGACTTCCGATTTCGACAGCGCGCGCTTGGGATGGTAGTTGATGCTCCAGGCCCAGCAGGTCTCGTCGTCGATCGGCACCCAGGCGTGCGCGCCCAAGGGATGCCCGGCGCGCGGCGGGATGATGGTGTACCAGGGCATGATCCAGGGCGTGATGCGCCAATAATATTTGCCGGCCTCGCCGTTGCGGCGCGCGCCGATCAGCAGGCCGCCGGAAAACTCCTCGACCTCGAACAGCGGCATGCGGTCCTGCTCGTTATAGGCATTTGCCTTGCTGCCCTTGAACAGCGGGTCCTTGTTGAGCTCGCTGCCGTGCAGCCAGGAGACGTGGCTGGAATTGATGCCGCCTTCCATCGCCTGCAGGTAATTGCATTCCTGCAGACGCTTGGAGACGAAGCGCTGCTCGGGTTTCACGTCGGTCCATTCCAGCGCCGGCGGCGGCGGCTGCAATTCCGGCGGCCCCATATAGGCCCAGACGATGCCGGCCTTCTCGATGCACGGGTAGGATTTCAGTTTGATGTTCTTGCGGAAGCCCGACTCCTCGGGCTCCGACGGCAGATCGACGCACTGGCCGGTCACGTCGTATTTCCAGCCGTGGTATTGGCAGCGGATGCCGCAATCGGCGCTCTCGCCGAACCAGAGCGAGGCGCCGCGATGGGCGCAGAACTCGTCGATCAGGCCGATGCGGCCCTTGCTGTCGCGGAAGGCGATCAGCCTCTCGCCCATCAGCTTGACCTTGACCGGCGGGCAATCCGGCTCCGGGATTTCCGACGCCAGCAGAAACGGCGCCCAGTAGCGGCGCAGCAATTTGCCCATCAGCGTGCCCGGGCCAATGCGGCTGAGCTGCTCGTTCTGTTCACGTGACATCATGGCGACGTTTCCCTGACAGTTTGTTATTCTTCCTAGTCATTATAGGCACTCGCGACGCCTAAGAAAGACGGACATGAGCCTGCCGCGCATCGCCATCGCCACCGGAGACCCGGCCGGGATCGGTCCGGAAATCGCGCTCAAGGCGGCGCTCGACCGCCGCGTGACCGCGCTCTGCCGGCCCTTGCTGGTGGGCGATCCCGCCGCGGTGGAACTGCACGCGAAGGCTTCCGGCCTGACGCCGCGGTTTAATGTCGTCGCCAAAGCCGGCGACGCCGACTGGTCGAACGGCGCGGTCAACCTGCTCGACGCCAGCGAGGGCACCAATACGCCGGTGACTTTCGGCAAGGTCGACGCCGCTTACGGCCGCGCCTCGCTCGCCGCCGCCCGCCGCGCGATCAAGGCCGCGCTCGCCGGCGAGGTCGACGCCGTGGTGGCGGCGCCGCAGACCGAACGCTCGATCGCGGCGGCCGGCATTGCCTTCGACGGCTATCCATCGTTCGTCGCGCGCGAGACCGGCACGCCGGTCAACGACGTCTATCTGATGATCTGCTTCGACGACGTGCGCATCGTGCACGCGACCTTGCATGTCAGCGTGCGCGAGGCGGTCGCGCTGATCACGCCAGAGCGTGTCGAGCGCGTGATCCGCGTCACCGATGCGGCGCTCAAGAAGCTCGGCATCGCGCGCCCGAAGATTTTCGTCGGCGGGCTCAATCCGCATGCCGGCGAAGAGGGCATGTTCGGCTCGGAAGAGATCGAGATCATCATTCCGGCGATTGCGCGCGCGGCGCAAAGCGGCATCGACGTCGTCGGGCCCGTTCGGCGCCGACACCATGTTCCGCAAGAAAGGCTGCGACGCCTATCATCGTGATGCTGCACGACCAGGGCCACATCGCCGCCAAGCTGCAGGCCTTCAACCGCACCGCCGGGCTGTCGATCGGCTCGCCGATCTTGTTCTCCTCGGTCGCGCACGGCAGCGCGCACGACATCGCCGGCAAAGGCGATCGCCGATCCCGGCGCGATGATCGAGGCGATCACGCGGCTGGCGAAAGTGAGCGCGCAAAATCCGCTCGCGCTTAGTGCGCCGCCGGCAGCGGGGTGCCGGAAATCGCCGTGCCGCTGTGCTGCGGCGGCGCCATTGGATTGGCGGGCGGCGGCGCCATCGGGTTCGCGGGCGGCTGCGCGCCGGCGGCCACCGTCTCCGGCGCCTTGCCCGGCAGCACGACGACGCGCGTGCCGACCTGCACGCGGCTGTAGAGATCCTCGACGTCCTCGTTGAGCAGCCGATGCAGCCCGACGACACATACTGGCCGATGGTCGACGGCTGGTTGGTGCCGTGGATGCGGTAGAGCGTGTTGCCGAGATAGAGGGCGCGCGCGCCGAGCGGATTGCCCGGGCCGCCCGCCATCACGCGCGGCAGATAAGGCTGGCGCTCGATCATTTCCGGCGGCGGAAACCAGTCCGGCCATTCCTTCATCTTGGAAATGCGCTCGGTGCCGGTCCAGGTGAAGCCCTCGCGGCCGACGCCGACGCCGTAGCGGATCGCCTTGCCGTTGCCGAGCACCAGATAGAGATAGGTGTTCGGCGTATCGACGATGATGGTGCCGGCCGGCTCCTTGGTCGGACAGCGTGACCATCTGCTTGCGCAGATTGGGCGGCAGTTCCTTGGGATGCGCCGATTTCCGGCTGATCCTCCGGCGGCAATGCCGCGGTCGCCGGCCGGCGGCAGCGGCTGTGCGCGCCGGCGCGGTGGCTTGCGCGGGGCCGATGGCGCCCGGCGGACGTATCGCGTTGGGATCGTCCGGGCCCGCCGGCGACTGCTGATCGAACTGATGGCCGTAGACCGGCGCACGCCCGGGCGGCGGGGCAAAGCCCGGCGGCGGTACCGCTTCGGCGTCGTCCGGATAGGGCAGGATGCGGTCGGCGGCGTTGCCCTTGCCCTGCGGAACCTGGCTCACCCGCGGCGAGCGATAGGGCCGGCGGACCGGCTGATCGTCTCCATCGTCTTCCGACCAGAACGCCGCAGGCGGTGCCGCCTGGTCTCCGTCATAGCCGGCCGGCGGCGGAGCGCTCCGGGTATATCCAGGCGGCGGCGACGGATAATACTGCGCGGCGGCCGGCGCGGCCACCAAGACCGCCGCGAGCGGCAGCGTGAGCAGGAAAAGTCCGTAGCGTCGAATCATTGTCCACCTGAGAGGCCAAGCTTTTGCGGAATCGCGCGTGGGCCAGGACGTAACGCCCCAGCCCTCCAGCGGCATGGATTGCCCCGGGATGAAGGCACATTCAAGACATGAATACGGGCTATCTCAATAACGTGATTTTGCCGCAACACCTGTGATTTTCGTCAGGTTTTCTTGGCTTCCGCCGCCAACACCTGCTTGGCCACGCGATGGCAGTCGACCGCGGCCGGGAAGCCGCAATAGATCGCGACCTGGCGCAGGATGGCGGAGAGTTCCTTGGGCGTGAGCCCGTTGCGCAGCGCGCCGCGGAAATGCGCCTCGAACTCGTGCATGCGGCCGAGGCAGGCGATCATGCCGAGATTGAGCAGGCTGCGGTCGCGCGGCTTGAGGTCCTCGTCGGTCCACACCGCGCCCCAGCAGAATTCGTTGAGCAGATCCTGGAATTTGCGGTTGAAATCGTCGGTATTGGCGACCGCGCGGTCGACATATTCGTCGCCGAGCACCTTGCGGCGCATCGCCATGCCCTTGTCGTAGAGTGCCTTGTCCATGGTGTTCACTGCTCCGCGTTGAACGGCTCTTTCCGCCGATTGCGCGCAAGGTGGCACGGTCGCCCGGAGCGCGAAAGAGGCCCCTCGCGCCGGCCTGGCGGCGGCTTGCTAAACGACGAGTAATTCAATAGGTTAGACCGGCGCCGGTAGATATCTACGGTTGCTTTCCCGGCTTCCGGTTCCCCACAGGTTTCGGTGGCCCTGCGCGTTTAATGGACAGGCCAAGGTCTACAATGGATGGGATTCTCCGATGGCGATCGCTCACCGCGATGGATGACAGCGACGAAGCGCTCATGGCCCGGATCGCGCGCGGCGACGAGCCGGCGTTCCGCGCGCTCGCCCGCCGCCATCTGCCGGCCATGCTCGGGCTCGCCCGCCGCATCCTCGGCAATGCCGCCGATGCCGAGGACGTGGCGCAGGAAGCCATGCTACGGGTGTGGACGCACGCGCCGCGCTGGCAGCCGCTGGCGGCTGTTCCGCACCTGGCTCACGCGCGTGGTGGTCAATCTCTGTCTCGACCGCAAGCGGCGCGCGCCCTGGGTCGCGCTGGAGGCGGCCGGCGAGATCGTCGATCCGGCGCCCGGCGCCGGCGAGAAAGCCGAACGCGACGAGCGCGAGCGGCTGGTCGCGGCGGCGATCGCCGAACTGCCCGCGCGCCAGCGCGCGGCGATCGTGCTCACTTACGGCGACGGCATGAGCAATGCGCAGGTGGCGGACATCCTCGGCACTTCGGTGTCGGCGGTGGAGACACTTGCTGGTGCGCGGCAAGCAGAACCTGCGCCGCGCGCTCGACAACGTGATCGATGAGGACGAGTGAAATGAACAACAAGCAGTCCGACGATTTTCTCGAGGGCGCGCTCAAGCGTCAGACGCAGGCGCGGCCGGCCGATGACGCGGCGGTCGAGCGCGTGCTCAAGCGCCTCGCCGGCCCGCTGCCGCGGCAGAAGATGCCGCTGTGGCGCCTGCCCGGCGTGCTGCTCGACTGGCAATTCGCGCCGGCCTGGCCGCGCGTCGCCGCGCTCGCCTGCTGCGCCGCGCTCGGCTTCGTCATCGGCATCGCCGGGGTCGACCGGCGCTTCGACGGCGGCGGTGCGCCGTTCACCATCGCCAGCAGCGCCGATATCGGCTCGATCGTGTTCGAGCCCGAAGCGCTGACCGGAGCGCGCCCATGACCATCGCCCAATACGCTCCCACGATCGACGCGTGGCTCGTCGCGCTGGCTGCTGCTCGGCTCGCTCGCGCTCAATCTGTTCTTCGTCGGCGTCGCGGTGGCGATGGCGATCCGCGCGCCGGCCCCGCCGGCCTGGGACCGCAACGTGTTCGTGCGCGTCGAGCGACATCGCCGACACCTTGCCGCCGGCCGATGCCGACCTCTTGCGCGGGCAGATCAAGGCCAACCGCCAGCTCATCGACGAGGCGCAGACCAAGTACCACGCGGCGCAAGACGATATCCACGCGACGCTGCGGCACGAGCCCGTTCGACGTCGAGGCCATGCGCGCCGCCATGGCGCAAGACCCGCGCGGCGCGCCAGGCCTTCGACCAGGTCATCCAGGGCGTATTCGCGTACTCCGCCGCGCAGATGTCGCCCGCCGGCCGCCAGGCATTGGCCGACTGGCCGCCCGGCCGTAAATCCACGAGCAAGCGTCCATAAAACAGGCTAGTTTCCCGTCCGACCCTCATTTCGAGCAGTGTTTGAAAGTCATTGGCATGCGTTGCGGGAGCCAGGGTTTGAAGCCGGGAACCAAACGGCGCGTGCGGCCATTCGTGGCCATGCTGCAAGGAATCTGCCTGATGCTGCCCCTCGGCGGCTGCCTGCTTGCCACCGACAAGCCCGATCCCGCGCTCGATATTCCGCAGGCCTATGAGCTGCGGCCCGAAAAATCCGGCGTCGGCGGAAGCAGCGCTGCCGCCACTCGACTGGTGGCGCGGTTTCCGTTCCAAGGAATTGACCGCGCTCATCGAAGAAGCGCGCACCTCCAATCTCGACATCGCCGCGGCGGTCGCCCGCATCGTGCAGGCCGACGCGCAGGCGCGCGTCGCCGGCGCGCCGCTGCTGCCGGTGTCGCGCTCAACGGCAGCGCGACACGCTCGCGCCCCTCGCAGAGCACCAGCGGTGGCAGCGGCGGCGGCGGCGGTGGTGGCTCTGAACTCAACAATCTGTCGTCCTCGCTCACCGCCAGCTACGAGATCGACTTCTGGGGCAAGAACCGCTCGGCTCTGCGCGCCGCCGAGGAAAGCGCCGTCGCCAGCCGCTATGACCGCGAGGTGGTCGGCCTGACCACCGTGGTGAGCGTCGCCAATGCCTATTTCCAGGTGCTGGCGGCGCAGGATCGCCTGCGTATCGCGCGCGAAAACGTGGCCAGCGCGACCCGCATTCTCAATCTGATCAAGCAGCAATTTTCCGCCGGCACCGCCTCCGATCTCGACGTCGCGCAGCAGGAAAGCCTGGTGAACAGCCAGCGTGCGTCGGTGCCGCCGCTGGAGCAAACGCTGCGACAGAGCGAGGCAACGCTCGCGCTCCTGATCGCGCGGCCGCCCGAGCGCGTGCGTATCCACGGCGGCAGCATGCGGAGCATCGCCATCCCCCGCGTGACCCCCGGCCTGCCGTCGGAATTGCTGGCGCAGCGGCCGGACATCCGCGCAGGCGGAAGCGCAACTCGCCGCCGCCAATGCCAATGTCCAGAATGCGCGCGCGCAGTTCCTGCCCAGCATCACGCTCACCGGCGAGGGCGGCTACCAGAGCGCGGTGCTCAAGACGCTGCTGCGGCCGGAGTCGGCGTTCTACACGCGCCACCGCCGGCCTGACGCAGCCGATCTTCGAGGGCGGCAAGCTGCTCGGCAATCTCGATCTGCAGAAAGGCATCCAGGATCAACTTTTGCAGAACTACCGCAAGGCCGTGATCTCCGCCTTCACCGACGTCGACAACGCGCTGATCGCGGTGCGCGAAACGGCGATCGCCGAGCGCCTGCAGCACGACGTGGTCAACAGTTCGCGGCGCGCCTTCGATATCTCCGACCAGCAACTGCGCGCCGGCACGGTCGATCTGATCACGCTGCTGCAAGTCGAGCAGACACTGTTCCAGGCCGAGGACGCGCTCGTTCAGGCGCGGCTGGCGCGGCTGCAGGCGATCATCAGTCTTTATCAGGCGCTCGGCGGCGGCTGGCTGCCGAAACCGGTGGATACCGCCGATGCACGGTGAGTTGCCGAAACAAATCTGGGCCAAGACCAAGGGCCGCACCCGCCGCAACCTGGCGATCGTGCTAGTAATCCTCGCGGCCGGCGCCGCATTGTTCTACGTCTTCACCAAGTCGACGCCACAGGTAACCCGCAACCGCTTCGGCGCCGAAGGCGGACCAGTGCCGGTGCTGGTCGCTCCCGCGGCCAAGGCCGACGTGCCGGTCTATCTCGACGCCGTCGGCACCATCAAGGCGCTCAACACCGTGACCGTCCGCCCGCAGGTGGACGGCAAGCTGCTCAGCGTCAATTTCAAGGAAGGCGACGACGTCAAGAAGGGCGACGTGCTGGCCCGCATCGATCCGACCACTTATCAGGCGCAGCTCGATCAGGCGAAGGCCAAGAAGGCGCAGGACGAAGCCCTGCTCGCCAACGCCAAGATCGATCTCGACCGCTACGAGAAGCTCGCCGCCACCAACGCCATCAACCGCCAGCAGGCCGACACGCAGAAGGCGCTGGTCGCGCAGGACACGGCGCTGGTGCAAGCCGACCAGGCGGCGATCGAGAACGCGCAAGCGACGCTCGGCTACACCACCATCGTCGCCCCGATCGCCGGACGCACCGGCATCCGCCAGGTGGACGAAGGCAATATCGTGCACGCGTCGAGCTCGCCGGCGATCGTCGTCATCACCCAGATCAAGCCGATCTCGGTGATCTTCAACCTGCCGCAGCAGAACATCGGTCAGGTCAACGACGCCTTCGCCAAGGGACCGCTGCAGGTCGACGCGCTGCGTCCCGACACCAACGCGGTGATCGACCGCGGGACCTTGCGCGTACTCGACAACCAGGTCGACCAGACCACCGGCACCGTGAAGCTCAAGGCCGAATTTCCCAATGCCAGCGAGCAGCTCTGGCCGGGGCAGTTCGTCAATGTGCGGCTGCTGATCGACACACTGAAAGACGTGGTGGCGATCCCGACCGGCGCGGTGCAGCGCGGCCCGAACGGCACCTTCGTCTACGTGGTCAAGGACGACAACACTGCCTCGATGCGCCCGATCGTCGTGCAGAAGCAGGATGAGACGCAGACCGTGGTCAAGAGCGGCATCGCCGTCGGCGAGCGCGTGGTCACCACCGGCTTCGTGCGGCTCACCGACGGCAGCAAGATCCTCATCGGCAGCGCCAACGGCGCGCCGGCCGCTACGCCGCTAGGCACGCGGCAGCGCGGCGGCCAGCGACCCGGCGGCGGGAGGCCCAACGCACCGCAATGAGCGTCTCCTCCCCATTCATCCACCGGCCGATCGCCACCTCTTTGCTTGGCATCGCGGTGATGCTGGGTGGCGCGCTCGGCTACTGGTGGCTGCCGATCTCCGCGCTGCCGCAAGTGGATTTCCCGACCATCCAGGTCACCACCCAATTGCCGGGCGCGAGCCCCGACACCATCGCCTCGCTGGTGACCGCGCCGCTCGAGCGGCAGTTCGGCCAGATCCCGGCGCTGCAGACAATGACCTCGGCGAGTTCGTTCGGCATCAGCCAGGTGACTCTGCAGTTCGACTTGAACCGCGACATCGATGCCGCCGCGCAAGACGTGCAGTCGGCGATCAACGCCGCCGGCTCGACGCTGCCGCGCAACCTGCCCTACCCGCCGCTCTATTCCAAAGTGAACCCAGCCGACGCGCCGATCCTCACGCTGGCGCTCACCTCGGACACCATCGACCTGCGCGCGCTCAGCGATATGGCCGACACCTTGATGGCGCCGCGGCTATCCGAGGTGACCGGCGTCGGCCACGTCTCGGTGCAGGGCGGCATCCGCCCGGCCATCCGCATCCAGGCCGATCTGTCGCGGCTCGCCGCCTATGGCCTGGCGCTGGAGGACCTCCGCACAGCCATCGTCAGCGCCAACGTCGCCGGCGCCAAGGGCTCGCTCGACGGCGCGCACCAGTCCTACACCATCGCCGCCAACGACCAGATCACCGCCGCCGCCACCTACAAGAACGTGGTGGTGGCGTTCCGCAACGGCGCGCCGGTGAAGATCAGCGACGTCGCCGACGTGATCGACGGGCTGGAGAACACCAAGGTCGGTGCCTCCTACCGCGGCCAGCCGGCGATCGTGGTCGACGTGCAGCGCCAGCCCGGCGCCAATGTGATCGACACGGTGACCCGCGTGCGCGCGGAACTGCCGCGGCTGCGCCGCGCGCTGCCGGCCGGCGCCACGCTCACCATCGTCAACGACCGCACCACCACTATCCGCGCCTCGATCCACGACGTGCAGTTCACGCTGATCCTCAGCGTGGGACTGGTCGTTTTGGTGGTGCTGGTTTTCCTGCGCACGGTGCGCGCCACCATCATCGCCGGAGTAGCTCTCCCTCTGTCGCTGATCGCCACCTTCGGCGTGATGTGGTTTGCCGGATTCTCTCTGGATAACCTCTCCTTGATGGCGCTCACCATCGGCACCGGCTTCGTCGTCGACGACGCAATTGTGATGATCGAGAACATCGTCCGCCACATGGAGAACGGCGAAAAGCCGCTCGACGCGGCGTTACGCGGGGCGAGCGAGATCGGCTTTACGGTGATTTCGCTGACGCTGTCGCTGATCGCTGTGTTCATCCCGCTGCTGTTCATGACCGGGCTGGTCGGCCGCATGTTCCGCGAATTCGCGCTCACGCTCACCATCGCGGTGGTCGCTTCCGCCATCGTCTCGCTGACGCTGACGCCGATGATGTGCAGCCGGCTGCTGCGCCAAGGCGAGGAACACGGCGGCGGCCTCGCCGACAACATCGTCACCCGTCGGTTCCGCGACCTGATCGAGCGCACCGTCGCGTTCTACGAACGCAGTCTGCATTGGGTGCTGCGCCGCCAGCGCGAGACGCTGCTGGTGACGCTGGCGACGCTCGCCGCCACCATCTTGCTCTATGTCGCGATGCCGAAGGGCTTCCTGCCGCTGCAAGACACCGGCCTGATCACCGCGGTGACCGAAGCCAACACCGATGTCTCGTTCGACGCGATGCAGCGCGAGCAAGCCGATATCGAAGCTATCGTCCGCAAGGACGCCGATGTCACCGGGGTGGTGTCGGTGATCGGCGTTTCCCCAATCAATGCCACGCCGAATGCCGGCCGGCTCGCCATAACCTTGAAGCCGCAGAACCAGCGCAGCGACCACGTCGATGCCATCATCGCGCGGCTCAAGCAGGCGGTCGCCGGCGTCCCCGGCATGAAGGTCTATTTCCAGGCCACCCAGGACATTCAGATATCCACGCGGGTGAGCCGGGCGCAGTACCAGTACACGCTGGTCGGCACCGACGCCAACGAAGTGCTCAGCTGGGCCAACAAATTGGTGGCGCGGCTGCGCGGCAATCCGGCACTGCGCGAAGTGGCCTCGGAAGCACAGGAAGGCGGCCCGCGTGTCAACGTCGTGGTCGATCGCGAGCAGGCCGGGCGCCTCGGCGTGTCGATGCAGAGCATCACCGACACGCTGAACGACGCCTTCGGCCAGCGGCAGATTTCCACCATCTATGGCCAATCCAACCAGTATCGCGTCATCCTGGAAGCGCAGCCGCGCTACCAGCAGGATCCCGGCTCGCTGTCGAAGCTCTATGTCACCGGCGCCAGCACCTCGACCGGCACGGCGGCGACCGTGGCCAACACCACCGTCGGCGGCACCAATTCGAACACAACCGCCACGCCCAACGCGGTCACCAGTTCGAACCAGGTGCCGCTCGCCGCCTTTGCTCATTTCGTCAACGGATCGGCATCGCTTGCGATCGCGCACCAGGAACAATTCCCGTCGGTGACCATCTCCTTCGATCTCGCGCCCGGCTATGCGCTGAGCGACGCCGTCAGCGCTCATCAGCACGGCGCAGCAGGACATCGGCATGCCGACCTCGGTGACCGGCAGCTATTCCGGCGACGCCGCCGAATTCGCCAAGTCGCTCACCGGCGAGCCCTAGCTGATCCTCGCCGCAGCCATCGTCATCTACATCGTGCTCGGCGTGCTGTACGAAAGCTTCATTCATCCGCTCACAATCCTCTCGACGCTGCCCTCGGCCGGCGTCGGCGCGCTGCTGGCGCTGATGCTGTTCGGCTACGACCTGTCGGTGATCGCGCTGATCGGCATCGTGCTGCTGATGGGCATCGTGAAGAAGAACGCGATTATGATGATCGACTTCGCGATCGAGGCCGAGCGCCATGCAGGGCCTCAGCCCCGAAGAATCGATCGTGCAGGCGGCCTTGCTGCGCTTCCGCCCGATCATGATGACGACGCTCGCCGCGTTGTTCGGCGCGCTGCCGCTGGCGCTCGAGAGCGGCACCGGCGCGGAGCTGCGCAACCCGCTCGGCATCACCATCGTCGGCGGCCTGCTGCTCAGCCAGTTGCTCACGCTCTACACCACGCCGGTGATCTACCTCTACATGGAGCGACTGCGCGCGCGGCTGACCGAGCGCTCGCCGCGACGCCCGCGGCCGCACGCCGGCGGAGTAGCGCAATGAACTTTCAGCTACCCGTTCATCCGCCGGCCGATCGGCACCACGCTGCTGGCGATCGGGCTGTTTCTGGTCGGCGCCGTGGCCTACAGCTTTCTGCCGGTCGCCAGCCTGCCGAGCGTGGATTTCCCGACCATCTTCGTGACCGCCAGCCGGCCGGGCGCCGATCCCAACGATCATGGCGGCGACCGTCGCCGCGCCGCTCGAGCGGCGGCTGGGCGAGATTTCCGGCGTCACCGAACTGACCTCGGTGAGCTCGCTCGGCCTGTCCCGCATCATCGTGCAGTTCGACCTCTCGCGCAGCATCGAGGGCGCCGCCCGCGACGTGCAGGCCGCGCTCAACGCCGCGCTCAGCGATCTGCCGGGCGACCTGCCGACGCTGCCGACCTTCCGCAAGGCCAATCCGGCGGCGGCGCCGATCCTGATCCTGGCGCTGACCTCCAAGACCATGCTGCCGAGCGACGTCTACGACGCCGCCGACACGCGTGATCGCGCAGCGGCTCTCGCAGGTGGAAGGCGTCGGCGACGTCACCGTCGGCCGGCTCCGAGCAGCCGGCGATCCGCGTGCGCGTCGATCCGGCTCGCGCTCGCCGCCATGGGCGTGAGCCTGGAGGACGTGCGCACCGCGATCGCCAATTCCAACGCGGTCGGCCCGCTCGGCAGCTTCGACGGGGCGAAGCGCGCCATCACCATCGGCATCAACGACCAGCTGCGCACCGCCAACGAATACGATCCGCTGGTGGTGAAGACGGTCGACGGCACCGTGATCCGCCTGTCCACCGTGGCCTCGATCCGGCCGAGCGTGCGCAACAGCCGCTCCGCCGGCTGGTTCAACAAGGACCCGTCGGTGCTGCTGATCATCACCAAACAAGCCAATGCCAACGTCATCGACACGGTCGACCGCATCTACGACCTGCTGCCCGAACTGCGGCAGTGGGTGCCGGCCGGCCTCGACATTTCGATCCTGGCCGACCGCACGCAGACCATCCGCGCCAGCGTGCACGACATGCAGCTCACGCTCGCCGCCACCGCCATCTTGGTGATGCTGGTGGTGGCGCTGTTCCTGCGCCGCACCGCCTCGACGCTCGCCGCCGGCGTCACCGTGCCGCTGTCGCTTGCCGGCACCTGCGCGGCGATGTGGGCGGCCGGGTTCTCGATCGACAATCTGTCGCTGATGGCGCTCGCGGTCTGCATCGGCTTCGTGGTCGACGACGCCATCGTCATGATCGAGAACATGTTCCGCTATCTGGAAAAGGGCGATTCGCCGCTGCGCGCCACCCTCAAAGGCGCGAAGCAGATCGGCTTCACCGTGGTGTCGATCTCGATCTCGCTGATCGCCGCGTTCATTCCGCTGTTGTTCATGGGCGGCATCGTCGGACGGCTGTTCCGCGAATTCTCGGTGACGCTCGCCTTCGCCATCGCCGTCTCGACCGTGGTGTCGCTGTCGGTGACGCCGATGATCTGCGCCTATTTCGTGCGCTCGGCGCCGAGCCACGACCGCCACCTGGCTCGACCGCGCGGTCGAGGGCGTGCTGTCGCGCATGATCCGCTTCTACGACCGCACGCTCACCTTCGTGCTCGATCACAACGCGCTGGCGCTGATCGTGTTTGTCGCCACCATCGCGCTCACCGTCGGGCTCTATATCAAGACGCCGAAAGGCTATTTCCCGCAGGACGACACCGGGCTGATCTTCGGCGGCACGCAGGCCTCGACCGACGTGTCGTTCGAGGCCATGGAGCAGTTGCAGCAGAAGGCGATGGACGTCGTGCTGCAGCCGATCCGGCGGTGGCGGGCTTGGCTCCTCGGTCGGCGCCTCCGGCTTCAACGCCTCGGTCAACCGCGGCCGCATGTTCATCAGCCTGAAGCCGCTCGCCGAGCGCCACAATGTCAGCACGCAGCGCGTGGTGGCGCGGCTGCGCACCAAGCTCAACCGCATCCCCGGCATTCGCGTGTTCATGGTGCCGGCGCAGGACCTGCGCGTCGGCGGCCGGCAGAGCGATTCGCAATATCAGTTCACGCTGTGGAGCGCCGACATCGACGCGCTGCAGAAGCTGGGTGCCGCAGGTGCATGGACGCAGTGAAACAGGTGCCGGGCGTCACCGACGTCACCACCGACCGCGAGCAAGGCGGCCTGCAGGCCAATGTCGACATCGACCGCGCGGCGGCGGCGCGCCTCGGCGTGCGCGTGCAGGACATCGACAACGCGCTCAACGACGCGTTCTCGCAGCGGCAGATCTCGACCATCTACACCCAGCGCAACCAGTACCGCGTGATCCTGGAGGTCGACCGCAATATACCAGCGCGATCCCAGCGACCTCGAGCACATCTTTATGTCGCGGCGCAAAGGCAATACCCAGGTGCCGCTATCGGAGGTGGCGCATGTCGAGCGCGGCATCGCGCCGCTGGTGGTGAACCATCAGGGCCAGTTCCCGGCGGTCACCATCACCTACAACATCGCTGCCCAACGTCACGATCGCAGGACGTCACCGACGGCGATCGAGCAGGCGGTCGCCGAGATGCACATGCCGGACACGCATCCACGCCGACTTCGCCGGCGACGTGCAGGCGTTCAAGCAGTCGGCCGGGCGCGCAGCCGCTGCTGCTGCTGGCGGCGCTGATCGCGGTCTATATCGTGCTCGGCGTGCTGTACGAAAGCCTGGCGCACCCGCTCACCATCATCTCGACGCTGCCGTCGGCGGGCCTCGGCGCGCTGCTTGCGCTTGCAGCTGTTCAACACCGAGCTCACGGTGATCGCCTTCATCGGCATCATTCTGCTGATCGGCATCGTCAAGAAGAACGGCATCATGATGGTCGACTTCGCGCTCGACGGCGAGCGCCGGCGCGGCCTGTCGCCGCGGCAGGCGATCCACGAGGCCTGCCTCGCGCGCTTCCGGCCGATCCTGATGACCACCATGGCGGCGCTGCTCGGCGCCCTGCCGCTGGTGATCGCGACCGGCCCCGGCTCCGAGCTGCGCCGGCCGCTCGGCATCACCATCATCGGCGGGCTGTTGGTGTCGCAGGTGCTCACGCTTTACACCACGCCGGTGATCTACCTGCTGCTCGACCGCCTGCACCGCCGCCTCGGCGGCCGCAGCTTCACCTTCATCAAGCGCGCGCCCCGCATCCAGCCGGCCGAGTGACCTAGCGCAGAACGGGACACCGCCCATGCATGATAAGGCGTCGCCACGAGTCCCTTTGGTAAGGGTTCATTAACCATAACCGACCACGATCCCGCCGTCATACGCCAAGGCCCGCTGTGACGTTGGAGATCATGCAATGAAACGTTTCACCCTTGTGGGTGCGTGCGTACTGACTTTTGCAATGGCATCGCCGTCTTTTGCGGCCGATATGCCCGGCCGCTTCCCGGCACCCCTTGATACCGCGCCGGCGTTCAGCTGGGCCGGCCTCTATGTGGGTCTCAACGCCGGATACGGCTGGGGCAAAGCCGACTGGAACAGCAGCCTTGGGACCGGCACCAGCAGCCCGGGGGGCAGCCTGCTCGGCGGAACGGTCGGCTTCAACATGCAAACCGGCGCTTTCGTCTATGGCGTGGAAGGCGACGTCGACGCCAGTTGGTTGAGAGACACAAGCAGCACCGGCACGGGATTTTGCAGTGCCCCGGGCTGCGGAGTCCAAACCAGCTGGTTTGGCACGACGCGCGGCCGCGTCGGCTACGCTTTCGATCGCGCACTGTTCTATGTCACCGCGGGCGGCGCGTTCGCCGACGTCCAGATGTCGACGGGCGGGGCGACCGCAACCGCAAACCGCGCCGGCTGGACCGCCGGCCTGGGTCTCGAATATGCGGTGCTCGGCCCCTGGTCGGCGAAGGTCGATTATCTTTATGCCGATCTCGGCAGCGCCGGCTGTAGCGCCGCTGTTTGCGGCGCCGACACCACGGTGGATTTCAAGACCAGCATCGTTCGGCTTGGGGTGAACTACCGATTTTAGCAGAGAGCGTCGAAGCCGCATCCACACACAAAGGCCAAAACCCGCGGACATTGCCCGGGTTTTTTGTTGACGGTCTTACACCCCCAAGTACCGGTGCTGCACGTCCGGCGCGGCGGCGAGGTCGCGCGACGTCCCCCACCACACGACGCGGCCACGCTCGATCAGGAAATGGCGGTCGGCGACTCGGGTGAGCGCGCCGACATTCTTGTCGATGACCAGGATAGCGAGACCCAGTTCCTTGAGGCTGGCGAGGCAGCGCCAGATCTCGGCGCGGATCAGCGGCGCCAGGCCCTCGGTCGCCTCGTCCAGGATCAAGAGGCGCGGGTTGGTCATCAGCGCGCGGCCGATCGCCAGCATCTGCTGCTCGCCGCCGGACAGAAGGTTGCCCATGCTGGCCTCGCGCGCGGCCAGTCGCGGGAATAGCTTGTAGACCTTGTCCAGCGTCCAGCCGTCGCCGTCGCGCGCGACCGCCGTCGCCACCAGAATTCTCGCGCACGCTGAGATTGGGGAAAATCTGCCGGCCTTCCGGCACCAGGCCAATGCCGAGTTTGGCGATCTTGTAGGACGGTAAGCCACGAATCTCGCGCGCCGGTAAAACGAATCGAACCGGCGCGCGCGGGGGTGAGCCCGATGATCGAGCGCACGGTGGTGGTCTTGCCCATGCCGTTGCGCCCCATCAGCGTCACCATCTCGCCGGGCTTGATCGACAGCGACACGCCGAACAGCACCTGGGAGAGGCCGTAGCAGGTCTCGATGCCGGCGACCTCGAGCACGGTGTCAGACATGGGCCGTGCCCTCGGCCTCGCCCAGATAGGCGTCGCGCACGGCGGCGTTGGCGCGGATGTCGGCGGGGCTGCCGGTGGCGATCACGCGGCCGTAGACCAGCACGGTGATGCGGTCGGCGAGCGCGAACACCGCCTCCATGTCGTGCTCGACCAGGAGAATGGTGAGTTCCTTCTTCAAGGCGCGCAGCATCTCGACCATGCGGGCGGATTCCTCCGGCCCCAAGCCGGCCATCGGCTCGTCGAGCAGCAGCATGCGGGGGTGACCTGCGAGCGCCATGGCCAGCTCGATCTGGCGATGCTCGCCGTGGCTGAGCGCGGAGGCCTGCTGGTCCGCGCGGTCGGTGAGGCCGACGCGCGCGAGCGCGGCGCGCGCAGGCTCGCGCAAATCCGGTTCCAACCGGGCATCGCGCCAAAAGCGGAACGAGTGCCCGGCATGCGCCTGCACCGCCAGCGCCACGTTGTCGAGCACGCTGAGATCGAGAAACAAGGATGTGATCTGGAACGAGCGGGCAAGCCCGAGCCGGCTGCGGGCATACATCGGCAGCGCGGTGATGTCCTGGCCGGAAAAGCGGATGCGGCCGGAATCGGGCGTCAGTTGGCCGCCGAGCTGGGCGATCAGCGTGGTCTTGCCGGCGCCGTTCGGCCCGATGATCGCGTGCAGCTCGCCGATCTCCATCGTGAGCGTCAGATCGTCGGTGGCGACGATACCCTCGAAGCGCTTGGCCAGATGCTCGACCTGCAACAAGGGCTCGCTCATGGGCCAACCTTTGCGCGAATCTTCGACAGCAGCCCGTCGATGCCGCCGCGCGCGAACAGCACGACCAGCAGCAGCAGCGGCCCGAGGATGATCTGCCAATATTCGGTGATGCCGGACAAAAATTCTTCCAGCACCAGCAGCGCCACCGCGCCGATCAGCGGGCCGATGACCGAGCCCATGCCGCCGAGCACCACCATGATGATGAGATCGCCCGAGCGCGTCCAATACATCATCGAGGGGCTGACGAAATCGGTGTTGTTGGCAATGAGCGCGCCGGCGAGCCCACACAGTGTTCCGGCGATGACAAAGCACACCAGCCGATAGCGGTAGGTCGGAAAGCCGATCGCCCGCATGCGCAAGTCGTTGGAGCGCGCGCCCTGGACCACCATGCCGAAGCGCGAATTCACCAGCCGATGGACCAGGTAGATCGACCCCAGCAGCAGCGCGAGGCACAGGTAATAGAATTGCATTTTGTTCGTCAGGTCGACGGGGGCAAAGAACTGGCTGCGCTTGTAGATGGTCAGCCCGTCGTCGCCGCCGTAGCGGGCGAGCCCGGCGATGATGTAATAGGCCATTTGCGCGAAGGCCAAAGTGATCATGATGAAATAGACGCCGCGCGTGCGCAGCGACAAAGCGCCAATCACCAACGCGAACGTCGCCGAGGCGAAAAGCGCCACTGGCCACTGCACGAAGCCGCTGTAAATTCCCTCATGCGCCAGGATGCCGACCGCGTAGCCGCCGATGCCGAGATAAGCGGCGTGGCCGAAGCTCATCATCCCGCCATAGCCGAGGATGAGGTTGAGGCTGACGGCGGCAAGCCCGAGGATGACGATGCGGGTGAACAGCGTCAGCAGGAACAGGTTGCCGCCGAGCCCGACATAGACCGGCAGCAGCGCCAGCGCGGCCAGCAGCACGGACACCACGATGTTGCGGACCGTCGGCGCGCCGCTCATTTTCGGACCGCCGGGAACAATCCTTCGGGCCGCACCACCAAAACGATCGCCATCACCAGGTAGATCAGCATGGAGGAGAGCGCCGGCGCCGCCGTCGACGCTGCGTTCGGGGAAAGCACCAGCCGCAGCAGGTCGGGAAAGAAGGCGCGGCCGAGCGTATCGACGAAGCCGACCAAAAGCGCCGCGATGAAGGCGCCGCGGATCGAGCCGATGCCGCCGATCACGGTGATGACGAAGGCGACGATGAGGATGTTCTCACCCATGCCGATCTGCACCGTGAGGATCGGCGCCTGCATCAGGCCGGCAAGCCCGGCGAGCGCGGCGCCGAGCCCGAACACGAGGGTGTAGAGCAGCTTGATGTTGACGCCGAGCGCGCCGACCATCTCGCGGTTACTGGCGCCGGCACGGATCAGCATGCCGATGCGGGTGCGCATCACCAGGACATAGAGAAAGCCGGCGACCGCGAGCGACACAATGATGATGGAAAGCCGGTAGGCGGAATACTGCACGCCTGGCAGGATCTGCACCGAGGTGTTGAGCCAGGACGGCAGCGGCAGGGAGAGGCCCTCCGGTCCCCAGATCAGCCGCACCAACTCGTCGAAGAACAGGATCAAGCCGAACGTGCCGAGCACGTGGTCGAGATGGTCGCGCCCGTACAGCCGGCGCATGGCGATCACCTCGACCGCCATGCCGACGACAAGGGTCGCGACCAAGCCGAGCAATGCGCCGAGCACGAAGCTGCCGGTCCAGGCCGCGAAGGTGGCGGCGAAATAGGCGCCGATCATATAAAGCGAGCCGTGCGCCAGATTGACCAGGTCCATGATGCCGAACACCAGCGTCAATCCGGCGGCCAGCAGGAACAGCAACAGGCCGAACTGCAGCCCGTTCAGGCATTGCTCGATAAACAGAGTCATGGCGCGCTGACCGTCGATCCCCCGATACGCAAGCGGCGGCGGCGCGCAGGCGCCGCCGCCGCCCGTGTCTTACCCTGGACTTACTTCATCGGGCACTTGCTGTGCGAGCCGTCCTGGTAGTCCTTGATGATCGTGGCGACCGTCTTGAGCACGTAATCGCCCTTGGCGTCCTTGACCACATCCTGCAGATAGAAGTTCTGGATCGGAATGTGGTTGTTGCCGAACTTGAATTGGCCGCGCACCGATTTGAAGTCGGCCTTCTCCATCGCCTTGCGCAAAGCCTCCTTGTCGGAGAGGTCGCCCTTGGTCGCGGCGACCGCGGAGGCGATGAGGTTGGCGGCATCGTAGGACTGCGCGCCGTAGAACGACGGACGATGCCCCGGGTACTTCTTCATGTAGTCGGCGACGAACTTCTTGTTGGCTTCGTTTGGCAGATCGTTCACCCACTCCTGCGCGCCGGGCACGCCGAGCGCGAGATCTTTTTGCAAGGGCAGCGATGTTTCGTCGATGGTGAAGGCGGTGTACAGCGGGATCTTGCCCTTGAGGCCCGCCTGCGCGTACTGGCTGAGGAACTGCACGCCGGCCTTGCCGGGATAGAACACGAAAATCGCGTCCGGATTGGCGGCCTTGGCTTTCGACAACTCGGCGGAGAAATCGAGTTGCGACGGCCAGGTGGTGAGTTCCTGTCCGATCACCTTGCCTTTGAAGGTGTGAGCAACTCCCGCCAGCATGTCCTTGCCGGCGGCATAGTTCGGACCGATCAGGAAGACCGACTTCACGCCTTTCTGATTCATGTAGAGGCCCATCGCCTCCGGCGTCTGGTCGTTCTGCCATGAGGTCGAAAACACATAAGGCGAGCACAGTTCGCCGGCGACTTGCGAGGCGCCGGCATTGGCGATGACCAGGAATGTTTTCGAGTCGACGACCGGTTTGATCGATGCCAGCAGCACGTTCGACCAGATATAGCCGGAGATGAAATCGACCTTGTCGGACTCGATCAGCTTCTCGGTCTTCTGCTTACCGACTTCCGGCTTGAAGCCGTCGTCCTCGTAGATCACTTCGACCGGCCGGCCGGCCATCTTGTGGCCCATGTGGTCGAGCGCCAGCTCGAAGGAATTGCGCATGTCGTTGCCGATCACGGCGACCGGGCCGCTGAAGGTCGAGACGAATCCGATCTTGATCGGCTTTTGCTGGGCCATGGCAGGCCCGGCGGCGAGCAGCAAAGCGGTGCCCGCGGCCAACAAAATCTTACGCATCGTTGTTTCCTCCCAGGGTCCTTTTCGGCCCTTTCCCATAAGACACTCTACTGTACCGGCATCCGAGCCAATAGGTCCATCCACGCAGCGGTCGCAGAGCCACGAATTATATTTCCAAGCCGAGCCTCCGTAGTCATGGCCGCGCCGACAACAAGGAGCGTTTCGCGTCATTCCGGAACATCGACTGGAGAAAATGGTCAGCATTTCGACGTTATCGAGCATTCCACAACGACGATTGACCCGCGCCGGGCATGGCTCGCAGTCTAGCGCCGGAGCGGCCCACTCGGCTTGACAGGAGGCAAGATCGTTATTGAAGGCCCTAGAAATGATCTATGACGGTATAGCGATCGGAGCCGACTACCACCGGCTGAGTATCAATAGCGAGGGCGACGCGCCTTTAACCGTCAGACAGCGGCTTGGATGTTGCGCATCTCGCGGAACGAAATCAACTTCTCGCGGCTTTCATCCCACAGCACCAGGCGGACGCTTTTGATGCTTTGCCACAGCGTGAGCCGGCCGATGTCGCCGAGTTCGGGGTGTTCGCGCAGCACGCGCGGCAACCGGTAGTAGGGAATGCGGCTGCACAAATGATGCACGTGGTGCACGCCGATATTGGCGGTGAACCAGCGCAAAATTCCGGGCAGCACATAGTAAGAACTGCCGTGCAGCGCGACTTCGTGCAGATTCCAGGTTTCGTCGTGCGCCCACATGGTGTGCTCGAACTGGTGCTGCACGTAGAACAGCCATACACCCATCGCCGCCGCCAGCAGCATGATCGGCCCATGCACGAGCAGGAACGGCCCAATGCCGATCAGCCACACCAGCACGGCGACGATGATCGCGATGGCGGCGTTGGTGCCCATCGTGCTGAGCCAAGGCTGCCAGCCGCTGCGCATCAAGCCGAACGGCAGCCGATGCCGCAGGACAAAAAGATAGGCCGGTCCCACGCCAAACATCACCGCCGGATGGCGGTAGAGCCGATACATCAGGCGGCGCCAGCGCGGCAGCGCCAGATATTCGCGCACCGTCAAGGTATCGACATCGCCGATGCCGCGGCGTTCCAGATTGCCCGCGGTCGCGTGATGAATGGCGTGTGTTCGCTTCCAGAAATCATAAGGCGTCAAGGTGAGCACGCCGAGCGCGCGGCCGATCCAATCGTTGGCGAGGCGATGGCGGAAGAATGCGCCGTGCCCGCAATCGTGCTGGATCATGAACAATCGCACCAAAAATCCCGCGGCCGGAACGGCGAGCAGCAATGTGAACCACCAGAAACCGAAGTAATAGGATGCCCACATCAGGACCCAGAACAGCACGAGGGGTCCGAAGGTGATGCCGAGTTCGAGCACGCTGCGCGCTCCGCTGGGGTCGCGGTAGCGCATGAGGATCTGGGTCCAGGCGCGTGCGTCGATCGTCTGTCCCGCCCCGGCGGGATCTTGTTTATTGTCCAAGCGATTGCCCTTTGTGAGTATAAATCGAGCGCGGATGGCCAGCCGAAGGGCTGTCGCACTCACATACGTCGATGTGTCATGGAAACAATAGGCTGACAGATTATCAGGGTTATTTTGTGTCGGCTACCGGACAAAGTAGTATCTGGATAACAGTCAGGTACCACGGGAGACAAGGCATGACACCCACCGTCGCCATCATCGCGCCGGGCAATATGGGCAGCGCGGTGGGCGCCCGCCTGACCGAAAACAAGGTCAAAGTGCTGACCTCGCTCGCCGGCCGCAGCGCGGCGAGCGCGGCCCGCGCCAATGCCGCCGGCATGGCCGCGGTGGCCGATGCGCAATTGACCGAAGCCGACTTCCTGCTCTCCATCGTGCCGCCGGGCGACGCGCTCGCCTTGGCCAAACGGCTTGCTCCCGTGCTCGCCGCCGCCAACAAGAAGCCGGTTTACGTGGAATGCAACGCGGTCAGCCCGAATACCATGCTCGATATCGCCGACGTGGTCGGCGCGACCGGCTGCCCCTTCGTCGGCGCCGCCATCATCGGCCCGCCGCCAAAGCCGGGCAGCACCAACACCAAATTCTACACCGCCGGTCCGGCCGCCAGCCTGTTCGCCAAGTTCAACGACTACGGCCTGATCGTGCGCGTGCTGGAAGGCCCGCTCACCGCCGCCTCGGCGCTGAAGATGTCCTATGCCGGCATCACCAAGGGTTTCACCGCGCTCGGTCGCCGCCATGATGCTTGCCTCGGTGCGCGGCGGCTCTGCGGCAGCGCTCAAGGCGGAACTCGCCGAAAGCCAGCCGGCCCTGCTCGGCTATTTGACCAGGCAAACGCCGGCCATGTATCCGAAAGCCTATCGCTGGGTGGCCGAGCTCGACGAGATTGCCGCCTTCGTCGGCCAGGACTACCCCGAGCATGCCATGCTGGAGGCCGCGGCGCGGCTCTACGAGCGCATTGCCGCGGACGTCGTACGGCGACAAAAAGGAAATCGGCGGGATGGATGTGTTTTTGAAACCATGAGCGACCCATCCATCCTCGTTGATCGCCATGACGGCTATCGCATCATCACCCTCAACCGGCCGGACCGGATCAACGCCTTCAACGACGCGATGCACGTTGAATTGCGCCAGGCGATCGACGCCACCGAAGCCGACGAAAGTTGCCGCGCGCTGATGATCACCGGCGCCGGCAAGGGCTTCTGCGCCGGGCAGGATCTCAACGACCGGCTGGTGAAGCCGGGCGAAAGAATTCCACCGAGCACTTCGCTGGAGCAACATTACAATCCACTGGTACGCAAGCTGCGCGCCCTGCCCTTTCCTGTCATCGCCGCGGTCAACGGCGTCGCCGCCGGCGCCGGCTGCAACATCGCGCTCGCCTGCGACATTGTGATCGCCGGCCGCTCGGCGCGCTTTATCCAATCCTTCGCCCGCATCGGGCTAATCCCCGACAGCGGCGGCACCTTTTTCCTGCCGCGCCTCGTCGGCGATGCCCGCGCACGGGGCCTGGCGCTGCTGGCGCAGGAGCTGCCGGCGGAAAAGGCCCAGGAATGGGGCTTGATCTGGCGCTGCGTCGACGACAACGCGCTCATCTACGAGGCGCGGCGCATCTGCGAGCACTTCTCCATCGCACCGACGCAAGGGCTGGCGCTGATCAAGCGCGCGCTCAATGCCTCCGCCGGCAACACGCTCGACGCCCAGCTCGATCTCGAGCGCGACCTGCAAGGCATGGCGCGCGAGATGCCGGATTACGCCGAGGGCGTGCGCGCCTTCATGGAAAAACGCAAACCCAATTTCACCGGCCGCAAGGGAGACGCCTGATGGACGCCTCCGCGCTTGCTCGCGCCTGCGCCGACGCCATGTGGGCGGAGGACGCCACCAGCCGCGGGCTCGCTATCGAACTCGTCTCGGTCGCGCCCGGCCAGGCGGTGCTGACGATGACCGTGGGCACGCAGATGGTGAATTGGCATAACACCTGCCACGGCGGCTTCATTTATCTGCTCGCCGACACCGCCTTCGGCTACGCCTGCAACTCGCGCAACGCCCGCATGGTGGCGCAGCACTGCAGCATCACCTACCTCAACCCGGCGCAGCGCGGCGACCGGCTCACCGCGCATGCCGTCGAGCGCCAGCGCGCCGGCCGCTCAGGCATCTACGACGTGGCGGTGATACGCGGGGACGGCACGCCGATCGCCGAATTCCGCGGCCATGCCCGCGCCATCGAAGGCACGATTTTGCTGGATCGCATCCAATGAGTAAGGCGAAGGTCCGCGCGCTGCGTAGTGTCGATCTCGGATTTTCAGACCCCGACAAAGCGTTGCGCTTTTTCACCGAGGTGTGGAACCTCACACCTGTCGGCGAAAGCGCGGGCGTGCATTGTCTGCGCGGCACGGGCGCCTTCCACCATATCCTGACCGTTCGCCATCTGGCGCAGCCGGCGCTGATCCGCATGGTGCTCGACGCCGCCGACCGCGCCACCGTCGATGCGCTGCACGCGCAAGTCATTGCTCATGGACTCAAGACGGTCGAAACGCCCGCGCCGTTGCGCCAGCCGCACGGCAACTACGGTTTCGGCTTCAAGGACCCGGAAGGGCGCAACATCGCCATCGTCTGCGGCGTTGCCGACCACGCCGACGCCACCGACCAGCCCGACCGGCCGCGCAAGCTTTCCCACGTCAACACCAATGCCGGCGACAGCGATGCCACGCTCGCCTGCTATCGCGACGCGCTCGGTTTCACGCTCACCGATACGACGGCGCGGCTGCGGTTCCTCTCCTGCAACGCCGACCACCACAGCATGGTGCTCGGCTTCACCGGCGGGCCGACGCTCAATCATGTCGCGTTTGAAATGCCCGATCTCGAATCGGTGATGCGCGGCGCCGGCCGCATGCGCGACGACGGCCGCGCCATCGAATGGGGTCCCGGCCGGCACGGACCGGGCAACAACGTGTTCTGCTATTTCCTCGGGCCCGAAGACATGCCGGTGGAATTGACCGCGAAGATGCAGCAGGTTGACGCCACGCATCGCGCCAAGACGCCGGAAGAGTGGACCTGGCTGCCCGGCCGGCTCGATCATTGGGGCATCAGCGCGGGGCCGAGCGAGCGCATCGAAACCGCGGGCCTGAGCTATCGCTTCCCCGCCGACGGCTACCGCCTGGACGAGTGGCGGTAGCCTTTCTTTTCCCCCTTGCAGGGTGAGGTATAAGAAAGGCAGAAGCATCGCATGCCAGAGAAGAGACCCTTGCGCATCGGATTGGCCGGGCTCGGCGCCGTCGGGCTGGAAGTGGCGAAGCGGCTGATCGCCGGCGTGCCGGGCCTCACGCTTGCCGCCGTCGCCGTGCGCGACGAAGCCAAGGCGCGACGCGCGCTGCCGCAGCTTGGCTCGGTCGCGTTCAAGCCGGCCACCGCGCTCGCCGACGACTGCGACGTGGTGGTCGAGTGCCTGCCGCCCGCGTTGTTCCGCGACGTCGCCATCTCGGCCATCGACAAAGGCCGCATCTTCATGCCGCTGTCGGTCGCGCAACTGTTGGACAACTGGGACCTGGTCGCGCGCGCCAGAGAAAACGGCGCGCGCATTTTGCCGCCGACCGGCGCGCTGATCGGCCTCGACGCCGTGCGCGCCGCCGCCGAAGGCACGATTCATTCGGTCAAGATGATCACGCGCAAGCCGCCCGCAGGCCTCGAAGGCGCGCCTTATCTGCTCGAGCACAAGATTTCCGTTACCGGCCTGAAAGCGCCGCTGAAAGTGTTCGACGGCACGGCGCGCGATGGGGCGCGCGGCTTTCCCGCCAATGTCAACGTCGCGGCGGCCCTCAGCCTCGCCGGCATCGGCCCCGATCGCACGAAACTGGAAATTTGGGCCGACCCCACCATCACGCGCAACACCCACCGCATCGAGGTCGATGCCGACGTCGCGCGCTTTTCAATGACTATCGAGGGCATTCCGTCGCAGAACCCGCGCACCGGCCGCATCGTGCCGCTGTCCACCATCGCGGCGCTGCGCGCCCTGGTGTCGGAACTTAAAGTCGGGACGTGACGCGCACTTATACGCGCAGGAAAATCTTGCGGCGATAGAAGAAGCCGGCGAGCGCAATGGCGAAGCTCAGCCCCAGCACGTGGGCGAGGAAAAGCCCGGTGTGCGGCGTGGTAAAGCGATCGATCAACGCGCTCAAATCGCCGCCGACGAAGCGCTGCGCGAACGGCTCGAAGCCGAACACGTTGTTCAAGAAGTAAAGCGTGATGGCATTGGCGCCGATCCACACGAAGATCGTCGACCAGGCGCGAAGACCCCAGACGTCGATGATCTGGTGCCACACGCCCAGCAGGATCAGACTGTATCCGCCAGCGACGAGAACAAATGACGAGGTCCAGATCGCCTTGATGATAGGGAATTGCAGGGCCCAGAGATGACCGGCGAGCACCAGCACGATGCCGCTGCCGACCAGCCAGAGCGATTTCTGCTGCAGCGCGAACCGCTCGCTCTTCAACAACATGCCGGCGAACACGCCGAGCAGGCAGGTACCGATCGCCGGCAGCGTCGATCAGCAGTCCTTCCGGATCGCGCGTCTTGTCCCACAGGCGGCCCGGCAGGTAATGCGCATCGATCCAGTTGGCGAGATTGGCGTCGGGCGCAAACGAGCCGGCGCCGATGCCTGGCACCGGCACGAAGGTCATCAGCGCCCAGTAGCCGGCGAGCAGCGCGACGAACGCGACGACCATGCCGCGCAGGTTCAAGTTCAGGAACAACAGCGACGCGAACAGATAGCAGAGCCCGATGCGCTGCAGCACGCCGAGATAGCGGATGTCGGCCCAATGATGGCTGATGCCGCCGTAATAGATCAGTCCGAGGCCGTAAAGCAGCAACGCCCGCCGCAGCACGCGCAGATGCGCCTGCGTCAGCCCTTCCCGCTCCACCAGCCGTGACAGCGAGAACACGATGGCGACGCCGGTGACGAAAATGAACAGCGGAAAGATGAAATCGTAGAACGTGAAGCCTTCCCAGGGCGACGTGGTGCAATTGCTCGCCGAGAAATTCGCCGACACCGCTGACGACCGTCCCCTTGTCGGCGGTCATGTCGTCGAGCGCCCAGATGGCGCCGTCGCCGCCGAGAATCCAGAAGATGTTGAAGCCGCGCAGCGCGTCGATCGAGGCGATGCGCCGCGTCGCGGGAACCGGCGCAACGTCGATGAAACTGCCTGGCGCCAACTGTAACTGCATGAGACGAACTCGCGCCCATCGGGACCGCGTACGATACTGCCGCAAAAGTTGTAAGCGGCGCGTTGACCTACATCAACCTGGGGCCGCGTCAGTGCCGGGCCGCGGCGATCTCGGTTTTGGCGGCGTCACAGCGGCCGGCGCCCTCGGCCACGCGGAAATAATTCCGGCCGACATAGGACTCGTCGTAGTGGTGCCAGGAGGTGTGATGGTCGTAGGCCAAGACACCGGCGAGCGTCACGGCGAACACCGAACTTTCCATGTCGCGCTGCTCGGCATTGAGATTTTCCGGCAGCTTGGAACTGGCGTAGTCCACGTAATAGACGCGCCGCACGCAGGCGAGGTCGCTGACCGCGTCGAGCGCGGCCTTGGCGGTCATCAGGTGGTCGGAATGATCGTGCGGATTGATGCGGGCGTCGGTTTCCGCGACGTTGAGCTGAACGGCGGCCGCGTGCCCGCGTTCAAAATCGACGATCGCGCGCAACGTCGCCATCAGATCGCCCCAGCCGTGATAGACGGTCGAGCCGTCGACGGCGTCAGAGCCGGTCGACGGCGCCGCCGGCCAGCCGCTTGAGCGACTGGAAGCCGGTGTCGTAATAGCCCGACCCCAGCGGATTGCCGTCCGGCACGCGCAGGAAATAGCTCACGGTGTTGCGATAGGCGACGCGGTAGATCGCATGGCCGTTGAACGTCATCTGGCCGGCGACGCGCTCGGCCGGAATATCGTCGGCGTCGGCCATGAAGCGGATCGCGGTCTCCGCGCCGTTTTCCCGCGCCAGATAAAACGGATGCTTGCGGCCGTCCCAGCCGATACCGAGGCCGGCATCGCCGGCGGTCATATGGATGAACACGGTCTTGGCCGCGCCGTTGATCACGTCCTGAAACGCCGACGGGTTCATGAACAATTGCCAGTCGTCTTCGTGCGCGGCGAAATAGAACGAGACCTTGTCGGGTCGTGTGCTATCCGCGGCGCGCAGCGCCGGCGCCTGCAAGGTTGCGAATACGCAAAGACCGATCGTTGCGATCCATCGAGGTGACATCCCGGCCCCCTGAAATTCGTCCCACTTGGTATTCAAGCTTCACTATATGATAGCGCAGCTTTTCAAGGGCAAGTGCGGCAACACGAAGGCCGCCCGCGCGAGTTTTTCGCGGGGCGGCCTATCGATGTTGGCGCAGTGCGGGATCAGTTCTTCTTGGTGTCGGGCTGCTTCGCTTCCGGGTGGGCCTTCAGATAATCCTCGTAGGTCTGGCCGGCATAGCTCGCGGGGCCTTGCACGGCGGACGCCTGATCGTTGACGCCGTCGACGGGCGCGCTTGCCATTTCCTTGGTGCACAGATCCTGAAACACCACCATGCCTTCCGGCGTGTAGTTCTTGGTCAGGCAGGTGCAGGGACCGGGTTGCACGACCGCGGTGTCGCGCACGACGTAACCGACCGGGCGGACCCAGATGTGCTTATGCCAGCGCACCCAGTGGCGATAGTGAAAGTGGTTGTGGGGGTGGCCGATATGGAGGGTCGGGTGGCCGGGATTACCGCCGCGACCGCCGTGGCCGCCGGGCATCATCATGGCATTGGCGTTTCCGGACACGAGAGCCGTGCCAGCAAGCGTGGCGACGGCGGCGAGAGCGAGAATGATCTTGCGGGACATGGCTTTCTCCTGGGCAAATAGGTTGCGATAGCCATAGGTCGCGCCGGCCACCGAGAAGGTTCATGGCGCGGCCGCTGCCGCGGTTTGACAATCCGAGGGCGCGGTTTAACGTTTGTGCGCAAAGATTTAGCCGTTGCACGCCGGGCATCCGCATGAAGCCAGCGCCGTTCATCCGCCACGCGCCGAAGACGCTCGACGAAGCGCTGACGATTCTCGCCGACGTCGCGCCGCAAGACGGCCGCGTGCTGGCGGGCGGGCAAAGCCTCGTGCCGATCATGGCGTTCCGCCTGGCGAAGCCCGCGCACCTCGTCGACATCAACGAGATCGCCGGCCTCGATATCATCGCCAGCGACGGAAAAGTCTTGTCGATCGGCGCATGCGTGCGCCACGCCGCGTTTCACAAATCGGTTGTCGACAATCCGCTCGGCCGGTTGCTCGTTACCGTCGCGCGCCATATCGCGCATTATCCGATCCGCATGCGCGGCACGTTCTGCGGCTCGCTCGCGCACGCCGATCCGGCCTCGGAATGGTGTCTCACCGCCGCGACGCTCGACGCGACCATCGTGGCGAAAAGCACGCGCGGCGAGCGGCTGCTCGCGGCGAAGGGTTTCTTTGAAGGCCTGATGACGACGGCACTCGCCGAGGACGAATTGCTCGTCGAGGCGCGCCTGCCGATCCTCGCGCCCGATACGAAGTTTGGCTTCAACGAATTCAGCCGCCGCGCCGGCGATTTCGCCATCGCTGCGGCGCTGGTCACCTATCGCCTGCAAGGCGGATTCATGACCGATGTTCATGTTGGCGTCGGCGGCGCCGAGCCCTCGCCGCGCCGCATGCGCGAAGCCGAGGTCGCGCTCAACGAGCAAACGCCGGGCGACAAAGTCTTCCGCGCCGCCGCCGAGGCCGCCGCCGACGCGATCGATCCGCTGGAGGATCATCAGACCAGCGCGGACTACCGGCGCGATCTGGTGCGCGCCGTGGTGCGCCGCGCGCTGGAGCAGTCCATCCAATGACCGCGCACACCAAAGGCTCCGGCATGACCTGGGTCGGCCGCGCCATCAGACGCGTCGAAGATCCCGCGCTGCTCACCGGGCAAGGCCGCTTCACCGCCGATCTGCCGGCGACGCATTGGGTGCGCTTCGTGCGCAGCCCGGTGGCCGCCGGCCGCCTGCGGCGGATCGCCAAGCCGGACGGCGCGCTGGTGATCACCGCCGCCGACCTCGCCGGCGTGAAACCGATCATGCCGATGCTGCACAAGTTCAATTACAAGCCGATCGTCCAGCCGATTCTGGCCGACGGCGTCGTGCGCTTTGTCGGCGAGCCGGTCGCCGCCGTCGTGGCCGCGAGCGAGGAAGAGGCCGAGGACATCGCCGACCAGGTCGAGCTTGCCATCGAGCAGACCATGCCGGTGGTCGATCTGCTCGCCGCGCTGGCGCCGGGCACGCCGCAAGTGCACGCCGAGGCGCCCGGCAACGTCATCCTCGAAGGCCAATTCAAATCCGCCGATTTCGATGCGGTTTGGGCGAGCGCGGCCAAAATCGTGAAGCTCGACGCCCGCTCGCACCGGCAGAACGCGACACCGATGGAGGCGCGCGCCGGCGCATGCCGCCTATCGATGCGCCACCGGCCGCGTCACGCTCACCTGCACCACCCAGATGCCGCACCTTATGCGCACCGCCATCGCCGACGTGCTCGGCATGAGGGAGGCCGATCTGCGCGTGATCGCGCCCGACGTCGGCGGCGGCTTCGGGCAGAAGATATCGCTCGCGCCCGAATACGTCGTGCTGGTGTGGCTGGCGCGCAAGCTCAAGAGTTCGGTGGCCTGGACCGAGGACCGGCGCGAGAACCTGATCGCCGCCTCGCACAGCCGCGACCAGGCCATCGCGCTCGCCGGCGCCTTCGACAAGAACGCCAAGCTGATCGCGCTCAAGGCCGACGTGCTCGCCAATGTCGGCGCCTATTCCTGCTTTCCGACCACCAGCGGCGTCGAACCGCTGATGGCCATGGCGGAACTGCCGGGACCTTACGACTTCCGCGCCTATGAATGCCGCGCGCGCGGCGTGCTCACCAATACCTGCACCATGGCGCCCTATCGCGGCGTGTCGCGGCCGGTCATCACCTTCGCGCTCGAGCGCCTGATGGACAAGGCGGCCGCCGCTTTCGACATCGACCCGATCGACATCCGCCGCCGTAACCTGATCGACAAATTCCCCTACACCTCGGCGATCGGTCTCGTTTTCGACGAGGCGAGCTACAAGCAGACGCTGGAGATGGCGGTCGACGGCCATCGACCTGCCCGCCTTCCGCGCGCGGCAAAAGCAAGAGCGCGCCAAGGGCCGCCATCTCGGCATCGGCTTTGCGACCTTCTCCGAGCGCACCGGCTACGGCAGTCCCGCTTTCGCCGCGCGCGGCATGGAGATCACGCCCGGCTGGGAAACCGTCATCCTCACCGTCGACCCGTCCGGCTTTGTCGAGGCGCGCATCGGCGCCTCGCCGCACGGCCAAGGCCTGCGCACCACGCTGGCGCAGATCATCGCCGACGAGATCGGCGTCACGCCCGACGTTGATCAAGGTCGTGCATGGCGACACCGACACGCGCGCCTTACGGCTGGGGCACCTTCGCCAGCCGCTCGCTGGTGATCTCCGGCGGCGCCACGCTGATCGCGGCGCGCAAGGTACGCGCCAAGCTGATCAAGATCGCGAGCCACCTGCTGGAAGCGGCGCCCGGCGACATCGTGCTGGAAGACGGCGCGGCCAAGGTCGCCGGCACCGACCGTTCGGTGTCGATCGCCAAGATGGCGCGCGAGGCCTACACGCAAACGCACCGCTTCAACGGCGAGATCGAGCCCGGCCTGACCGAGACCGGCACCTACGATCCGCCGGGCACGTTCTCCAATGCTTGCCACGCGGCCGATCGTCGAGGTCGACATCGAGACCGGCAACGTCGTCGGTCGAACGCTATCTGGTCGCGGAGGACGCCGGCCGCATTATCAATCCGATGATCGCCGAAGGCCAGGTGCACGGCGGCATCGCCCAGGGCATCGGCAACGCGCTCTTCGAAGAAATCGTCTATGACGAGGACGGCGGCATCCTCACCGCCAATCTCGCCGACTACATGCCGCCGACCGCGCGCGAGATTCCGCCGATCGAATTGCTTCACATGGAAACGCCGAGCACGCAATCGATCACCAAGGCCAAGGGCCTGGGCGAAGGCGGCACCATCGGCGCGCCGGCGACGCTGATCAACGCCATCAACGACGCGCTCTCGCCATTCGGCGTTGCCATCGACGAAATACCGGCAACGCCGCAGCGCATCCGCGCCGCGTTGCGCGCCAAGGAACAAGCTGCAAAGAAAATGGCATGAACGCGAAGACCGATATCACGCTTCACATCAACGGCCGCGACCACGCGATCAAGGTCGAGCCGCGGCGCACGCTGGCCGACGCGATCCGCGAGGATTGCGGGCAGACCGGCACTCATATCGGCTGCGAGCACGGCATCTGCGGCGCCTGCACCGTGATCGTCGACGGCGAGCCGGTGCGCTCCTGCCTGATGTTTGCCGTGCAGGCGGACGGCAAGAAGATCCGCACGGTGGAAGGCTTGGCCAACGGCGACACGCTGCATCCGATGCAGCAGGCCTTCATGGATCACCACGGCCTGCAATGCGGCTTCTGCACGCCGGGCTTTCTGATGCTGGCGGTCGGCGTGCTGGAGCGCGAGCCGGATATTTCTGACGACGACCTGCTCGACGTGTTGTCGTCCAATCTCTGCCGCTGCACCGGCTACCAGAACATCATCAAGGCCGTGCGCGCCGCGGCGAAGGAGATGCGCGGGAAATGACGGCCCCGGCTAAATTTGTCGGCCGCTCCGTTCCGCGGTTGGAAGACCGCCCTCTGCTCACCGGCCAAGGCCGCTTCGCCGCCGACATTTCGTTTCCCGGCCAATGGACCATGCGCGTGGTGCGCTCGGCCGTGGCGCACGGCAAAATCAAATCGATCGACGCGAGTGCGGCGCTCGCGCTACCCGGGGTGCACGCGGTGTGGACCTCAGCCGACGTTTCGCACATTCCGCCGATCCCGTTCCGGCTGACCGGACTCAAGACGCTCGAGCCCTACCGCCAACCGGTGCTGGCGAAGGAGCTTGTCCGCTACGTCGGCGAGCCGGTCGCGGTGGTCTTTGCGAAAGACGCATATCTGGCGGAAGACGCCGCCGACCTGATCGAGGTTTCGATCGAACAACTGGGCATCACGCTGCTCGCCACCGAGCAGCCGGGCGTCTACGAGCATGACGGCGCCGAACTGAGCACCGAAGCGTTAGTCCTGCAGAAATCGTATGGCGACGTCGATGCCGCCTTCCGCGCCGCACACGCCGATTGTTTCGCTTGAGCTCTCGATCGGTCGCCATTCCGGCGTACCGCTGGAAACGCGCGGCGCCATCGCGCACTACGACGAGGCGCGTGACGTGCTGGAACTGCACGGTGCCGCCAAGGTGCCGCATTGGAATCGCGATACGCTCGCGCAAATGCTTGGACGGAAACGGGAATCTGTGCAGCTCTACGAGGGCCACGTCGGCGGCGGCTTCGGCATCCGCGGCGAAATTTATCCCGAGGACGTGCTGGTCTGCGCCGCCGCGCTGAAATTCCGCAGGCCGATCAAATGGATCGAGGACCGGCGCGAACATCTGATCGCCGCCAATCATTCGCGCGAGCAGCATCACCGCGTGCGCGCGGCGATCGATGCGCGCGGCCAAATCCTTGGCATCGATGACGAATTTTTCCACGACAACGGCGCCTACATGCGCACGCACGCCGCCACCGTGCCAGATCTCGCCGCCGCAATGCTGCCCGGGCCATACGCTGTGCCGGCTTATCGAGCGGTCGGCCACATCAGGCTGACCAACAAGACGCCGTGTGGCACCTACCGCGCACCGGGGCGTTACGAATCCACGTTCGTGCGCGAGCGGTTACTCGATGCGATTGCCGCGCGCGTCGGCGTCGACAAAGTCGAAATCCGCCGCCGCAATCTGATCGGCAAAAGCGCGATGCCCTACGCGCTTGGCCTCGACACGCTCGGCACGAAAATCGTTTATGATTCAGGCGATTATTCCAGCTTGCTCGATAAGGCGCTGGTGCTCGCCGATTGGAAAAATTTGCAACAACAATTGGCTCAACGTCGCACCAACGGCGAAAAAGTCGGCGCTGGGATCGCGATGTTCGTGGAGAAAAGCGGACTGGGGCCATTCGATACCGTCAAAATCGAAGCAAAATCAGACGGTTCAATTGAAGTCATCACCGGTGTCGCCTCGATCGGGCAAGGCATTGAAACGGTGATCGCGCAAATCTGCGCCGACGCGCTCGGTGTAAACTACAGCGATATCAAGGTCATCCACGGCCAGACCGATCGCATCGACAAGGGCATGGGCGCGTTTGCCTCGCGCGTCACAGTGATGTGCGGCGAAGCAACGCGCATGGCCGCCAGCAAACTGCACGAAGATGTACTTCATCTTGCCGCAGAACTGATGCAGACGAATGCTGAATTGTTGACGATTTCGGACGGAAGAATTCTTCGTAGCGATTATTCTTCCGGTCCGTCGATGCCGCTCGCCGAACTCGCGCGCCAGCATCCCCTCAGCGCCGAGGCCACGTTCGAGTCGTCGCATATGGTCTACCCCTACGGCGTCCACATCGCGGCAGTGCGCATCGATGCCGACACCGGCGGCGTCACCATCGAGCGCTATGCGATAGCCTACGACATCGGCAAAGCGGTCAATCCGAAACTGGTGGAAGGCCAGATCGCCGGCGGTCTGGCGCAGGGCGTCGGCGGCGCGCTGCTGGAGGAGTTCCTCTACGACGACAACGGCGAGCCGCTCTCCGTCACCTTCGCCGATTATCTGATGCCGACCGCGCGCGAAGTGCCGGCGCTGTCCATCCTCGTCACCGAAGACGCGCCGAGCCCGCTCAATCCGCTCGGCCTCAAGGGCGCCGGCGAAGGCGGCGCCAATCCGGTCGGCGCGGTGATCGCGTCGGCCATCGACGACGCGCTGCAACACCCCGGCGTGGTGACGCGCCTGCCGGTCACGCCGCAGCGACTGAAGGCGCTGATGGCGATGCGGCAATTCGCGGCATCAATCCGTTGATCTAGGTCAAACGTCGGCGTCCACGAACGGACGAGACTGAATTCGTGATCGATCGCCGTATTTTCCGCAGCGATCGAGCCCCGAAGCCGGAGGCATAACATGAAGTACGAGGATCCTGCGTGCGCCTATTGTCCGGACACAGTGCGCGCCTGTCGCGTGGGCGAATCGGCTGAACGCGGTCCCGGCTATTGCCCCACAAAGGTGGATCCGGACGGCATCGACGCCGCGGCCGACAATTACGACGATGCGGAGGTTCGTCGCATCTCTCAGGTCTCTGCCGTGGTCGAAGCCGCCGGCTATTGCAAGTGGACGCGTGTCCAGGAGATTTGTGAGTTTGCCAAGCGAATGGGTTTCAAGAAAATCGGCATCGCCACCTGCATCAGTCTTGTCGATCACGCCAAGATCCTGAGCGGCATCCTGGAGAGTCACGGGTTCGAGGTGGCCTCGGTCGCATGCAAGCACGGCGGCATCCCCAAGGAAGACCTCGGCATCAAGGACGAGGAGAAGATCCATCCCGGCCACTACGAGGCAATCTGCAACCCGGTGGGGCAGGCCGAGCTGCTCAAGCGTGCCGGCTGCGAGTTTAACGTCGTGCTCGGCCTCTGCGTCGGCCATGACAGCCTGTTCTTCAAGCATGCCGAAGGGCTGACCACGGTGCTGGTGGCCAAAGACCGGGTGCTGGCGCACAACCCGATCGGCGCCCTCAATCTGGCCGACACGTATTACAGCAAGCTGTGGGGACCCGAGCGACCGGAGAAGTCGCCGAAGCTCCCGCTCGAGGGCCGCCGCAAGACCAAGGAAACGTGACCGTGAAATGTCGATTCAGATGATCGGCTTTGGCGGCAGCTTTTTTACAAGCCATTAGGGAAACCGAGGAAAAAACCTCGTCCGGCCGGCCAATTCATAAAGTCGTTTAACGACGCGCGTTTTAAACTGGGCTTTCGCCTGACCTTCTCGATCAGGGTTCCGTCTGTTGCTTGAGGGCCGCGCCATGGCCTTGCGCACATCGACGTCCCGCTGGTTCTTCCGCGATCTTCCGCGGAGCTACGTGGTGCTTGCCGTCTCGGCGGCCGCCGCCGCGCTTGTCGCCTTTAGCATCGATTGGTCCCGCCCGCCGTCGCCGCCCGCGGGCGCAACCCGATCCGTTAAAGCCGACGATGATGAACAACATTATCGCGGTTCGATCATCCTTCCCACAGACATAGCCGGCGTTTGCTGGACGATCACGATGGATAATCGCACCGGCAATTTGGCCGACGGCGGTTACGGCAAATGCCAGCCGGACAAGCCCCGCGCGGCGCCGAAAGAACCTCCCCAACAGACACGCCTGCGCGCCCTCGGCAGCGCGTTTCGCCGCTAGAGCCGGGCGCCGCGCCTGTCGATCAAGCCTTGAAACCCGGCCGGTAGCCGGTCGCGGTCTTTTCCACCCGGCCGGCGAACGGCGCGCCGACATGGCCGGGCATCACCAATGCGCCGCTCGAAGCGCAATAATCGAGCACCTTGCGCCGGCTGACTTTGGCTTGCGCGGCGTCGGAGTTCTTCGGGAAATTCCAGTCGGGATAATAGACCTGCAGCAGATGATGCCAGACATCGCCAATGAAGGCGGCGCGCTGGCCCTTACTTTCGAGCTTGAAGAACACGTGGCCGGGCGAATGACCGGGCGCGGTGTCGATTTCGATGAAGTCGTTGATGCGGTGCGCGCCGGCGATAACGTCGGCCTTGCCGTATTCGAGGATCGGCACCACGCATTCGCGGAACGTACCCAGTTCCGCCGGCCCCTCTTTCGGATCGGTGTCGATCTTGGAGAAATAGTCGATGTCCGGCTTGTTGAACACGTAGCGTGCGTTGGGAAAAGTCGGCACCCATTTGCCGTCCTTCTGCTGCGTGTTCCAGCCGACGTGGTCATGATGCAGGTGGGTGCACATCACCAGATCGATATCCTCCGGCCGCGCGCCGGCGGCGGCGAGCCGCTCCAGATAATTGATGTTGAGCAGATTCCACCACGGCCGGCCGGGCTTGATCTTGTTGTTGCCGCAGCAGCTGTCGATGAGGATCGTCTTGCCGCCGACCTTCAACAGCCAGCTGTGCACCGACAGCTTGATCAGCCCACTGTCGGCATCGTAGTGGTTCGGCGCGAGCCAGGACTTGTGCTCGGCCATGTGCGCGTCGTTGAATTCGGGGAAAATATCGCGCAGCGGATAGCATGCGCCATAGGTTTCCTCGATGCGGGTGATGGTGGCGTCGCCGACTTTAAACATCGGAAATCTCCTTTTCACGCGGCTATCTAGCCAGCGGCGGCATTGCCGGGGATACTCCCCGGCAAGCCACAAGGCGTCAAGCCAACGGGAGAGCAAGGATGGATTTAGGAATCAAGGGCCGCCGCGCGATCGTCACCGGCGGCTCGAGCGGCATCGGTTTCGAAACGGCGCGCCAATTTCTCGAAGAAGGCGTGCGTGTGCTGATCACCGGCCGCAACGAAAAGAAATTGATGCAGGCGCGCGATGATCTGGCCAAGTGAACCGGCGGCGAAGTGCACGCGGTGGTCGCCGACATGACGAAAGAGTCCGACATCGCGAAAATGGTGGCGACCGCCAAGGAGAAGCTCGGCGGCATAGACATTCTCGTTAACAATGCAGGCCAAATGTATTCCGGCCGCTTCGCCGCCATCCGCGACGACGAGATGCAGACGCAGCTCGACACCAAGCTGTTCGGCTTCCTGCGCGCGATCCGCGCCGTCTATCCGATGATGAAGGCGCAGAAATGGGGCCGCATCGTCAACACCATCGGCGGCGCCGGCAAGGAGCCGGACCCGTATATGTTCGGCAGCGGCATGACCAATTCGGCGCTGCTCAATCTCACTAAATCGCTGTCGACCGAATTCGGCGAGGATAACGTACTGGTCAACGCCATCTGTCCCGGCTGGGTCGCGACCGATCTATGGGTGCGCAACACCGAGGGCATGAAGAAGGAGTTCGGCGTGGCGAGCGAAGCGGAGGCGCGCAAGGTGGCTGCCAAGAAGAACGCGCTTGGCCGAATGGGAAAGCCGGAAAAACTCGCCAACGCCACCGTGTTTCTGTGTTCGGAACGCGCCAGCTACATCACCGGCGTGTCGCTCAACACCGACGGCGGCCGGCTGAAGGGGCTGTGGTGAATCTTTCGCCGTCGCCCTTCGAGGCTCGCGCGCCAAGCGGCGCGCTCGCACCTCAGGATGACGGGTTGAGGATGTTGACGGCCTAGAGTCTCACCCCAGCTTCTTCAACAGCCTCATCATTTCGCGCCGCTCGTCCTCGCTGAGCGGCTCCAGCGTCGCGGCGGTGATCTCGGCGGCGACCGCCATGGCCTTTTCGGTCACGGCGCGGCCGCGCTCGGTGAGCGTCACCGCTCGGCGGCGGCGGTCCTTCGGGTCGCTGACCGCGGTGAGGAAGCCGCGCGCGGCCAGCCGGTCGACCACGCCTTTGATGGTGGCGGCGTCAAGGTAGATGCGGCGGCCGAGATCGTTCTGCGAACCAGAGCCGACCTCGTGCAATTTGGCGAGCGCGGCGAACTGGGTCTGGGTCAGTCCCTCGACCATGCGCGCCGTGAAGATCGCGGTATGCCGCTGCATGGCGACGCGCAACAGGAACTCGGCCTGTTCATCGAGAACGTAGCGGCCGCGCTTGGCCGCCCCCTCCTCGGGCATTGCGACATTCGGTCTTTCACGCCGCATCGCCGGCACTTTTTCTACAAATACGTGCAACTTGATACGCGCCCCGCTGGCAAGCATGACGCAATTCGCGCCGCCGGGAAAGCCCGCCTTTGGCCGAAGCCCTGAAAATACAGGACTTCCCCGCCCAAGCCGCCTTAGACCGTCAAATAGGCCCTCTGCACGTCCTGATTGGTGTCGAGTTGCACCATCGAGCCCTGCCAGCGGATCTCGCCCTTCTCAAGCACATAGACACGGTCGGCCACTAGGCGGGCAAAGTGCACGTTCTGCTCGGACAACAGGATCGACAGGCCTTCTTTCTTGAGCTCGACGATGGTCGCGGCCATCTGCTCGACGATCAGCGGCGCCACGCCTTCCGAAGGCTCGTCGAGCAGCACCAAAAGCGGATTGCCCATCAGCGTGCGCGCCACCGTGAGCATTTGCTGCTCGCCGCCGCTCATGCGGTCGCCCAGGCGGTCCGGCATTTCGGCGAGATTGGGGAACAGCGCGAACAGCTTTTCCGGTGTCCAGGCCGGCGCCGGCTGACCGTCGGCAAAACGGCGGGGCGGCTGGCGGCCGATGTCGAGATTTTCCATGACCGTAAGGTCGGAGAATATGCGGCGGTCCTCGGGCGTATAGCCCAGGCCGCGGCGCGCGATCTCGAACGGCTTGAGACGAGAGATGTCCTCGCTATTGAAGCGGACCGTGCCCTGCCATTCGGCGATCAGGCCCATCACCGATTTTAATGTGGTGGACTTGCCGGCGCCGTTGCGCCCCATCAGCGCCACCACCTCGCCGCGGCCGACCTCGAAGCTCAAGTCGTAAAGAATGCGCGCAGCGCCGTACCAGGCGCTGAGTTGCTGCACGCTGAGCATGGCTTTGCTCATGGCGCGGCTCCATGCGGAGCAAACGTCTTGCCCGTGCCGAAGTAAACCTCGCGCACTTGCGCATTATCGCGGATCGAGGCAGCATCGCCGTCAGCGATCAGCCGGCCGCGCGCCAGTACGATGATGCGGTCGGCGAAAGCGAACACCACATCCATCGAATGCTCGGTGAACAGTACCGAGATTTTACGCTCGACCACTAAATGTTTAACCAGTGCTATGAGTTCGTTGCGTTCCCGCGCGCCCATGCCGGCGGTCGGCTCGTCCATCAGCAACAGGCGCGGTTCGTTGGCGAGCGCGATGGCTAACTCGACGCGTTTGACGTCACCATAGGCAAGCTCGCGGCTCGGCCGGTCGGCCGCTGCGCGCATGCCGACCTGTTCGAGCAAGTCGAGCGAGCGCGCGCGGTGCATCGCGGCGGCCGGCCGCCACAGCCGGTGGATGTCGCCGGCGTGCGACAGCAGCGCCATCTGCACATTCTCGGCGACCGTCATCGATCCGAAGGTCGCCGCGATCTGAAAGGTGCGGCCGACGCCGCGCCGCCAGATGTCGCGCGGCGCAAGACCGGCGATGTTGTCGCCAGCGAGCAGAATCTCGCCGGAATCCGGCGCCAGTTGCCCGTTGATGATGTTGAAACAGGTGGTCTTGCCGGCGCCGTTCGGGCCGATCATGGCGAGGAATTCGCCCGCGCCGATCGTGAAGCTGACGTCGCTGACGGCGCGTACGCCGCCGAAGGCCTTGGACAGCGCGCGGACCTCGAGCACGCTCATGGCCTCACCCTGCGCCACAGCGCGGCAAAACTGCCGGCAATCCCCTGCGGGAACGCCAGGACCAGAGCCAAGATGATGACGCCCAATAGCGCGCGCCAGTATTCGGTCTGCCGCATCACCGTGTCCTGCAAGGTGGCGAACACCGACGCGCCGACGATCGGCCCGGTCAGCGTCTGGATGCCGCCCAAGAGCACCATCACCAGGCCGTCGATCGAGCGGCTGACGCCGATGGTCTCCGGCGAGATCGAGCCTTTGGCGAAGGCGAACAGCCCGCCGGCGACGCCGCAGACGCCGCCGGCGATGGCGAAGCCGAGCCAATGCACGCACTTGACGTCGATGCCGATGGCTTCAGCGCGCAGCGCGGAATCGCGGCCAGCACGCATGGCGTAGCCGAACGGCGCGAACAGAAAGCGCCGCAGCAACAGCACGACGCTCACCGCCAGCCCCAATGTGAGCAGGAAGTAGACCCATGCCTTATCGAATGGCGGCGGCGGCCAGACGCCGATCACGCCATTGGAGCCGCCGGTCAGTTCCTCCCATTGGAACACCGTCGCCCAGACGATCTGTGCAAACGCCAATGTCAGCATGGCGAGATAGACGCCGGAGAGCCGCACCGCGAACCAGCCGAACAGCAGCGCGCCGGCGAGCGCGACCAAAGGCGCGGCGACGAGCGCCAATCCCATCGGCACCGCCAGCCACTTCACAAGAAGCGCGGCACCATAGGCGCCGAGGCCGAAATAGGCGGCGTGGCCGAACGAATGCATGCCGCCGGGACCGGCGATGAAATGCAGCGAGGCGGCGAAAATTACCGCGATCAGCACGTCGATGCCGAGGACCAGCAAATAAGGCGAGCTTTGCGCCAGCAGCGGCAGCAACAGCAACAGCAGCAGCACCGCAAACCCCAGCACCTTCAGCGCCGGCGTCGCCGGCCGCAACGGCAACTCTGGCTCGGCGACCGAGCGTACCGCGGCCTGCGCGCGGCCGAGCAAGCCATAGGGGCGAGCAATGAGGACCGCCGCCATCACCAGGAATTCGGCGACCAGCGTCAGTTTGGAGAAGTTGACGCTGACAAAGCCGAAATCGACCACGCCGATGCCGATGCAAATGGCTTTGACCTCGGCGATGATAACGGCGGCCAAGTAAGCCCCGGTGATCGAACCCATGCCGCCGACCACGACCACGACGAAAGCGTCGCTGATCGCCGTAAGGTCTGTGCCGAGATTGGCCGGCTCGCGCGCGACCTGCAGCGCGCCGCCGAAGCCGGCAAGCGCGGCGCCGAGCGCGAACACCGCGGTGAACAAGAGCGCCTGGTTGACGCCGAGCGCGCCGACCATCTCGCGGTCCTGCGTCGCGGCGCGGATGAGGCGGCCGAAGCGTGAGCGCGTGAGCGCGACATGGAGAGCTATCAGCGCCAGCGGCGCGATCGCGGCAAGGAACAAATCGTAGCTCGGCAATTGGCGGCCGAGCACTTCGATGGCGCCGCTCAAGCCGGGCGCGCGCGGGCCGAGCAAATCTTCCGGGCCCCAAAGGTAGAGCGTGGCGTCGTTGATGATCAGCACCAGCGCGAAGGTGGCGAGCAACTGGAACAGTTCGGGCGCGCGGTAAATTCTTCGCAAGAGCACGATCTCGATCAGCGCGCCGATGCCGCCGACGACGATGGCGGTCGCGACAATACCGCCCCAGAAGCCGAGCGTGCCGCCGATCTTGGTGGCGAAGGAATAGGCGATATAGGTCCCCAACATATAGAGGGACCCGTGCGCGATATTGACGATGCGGGTGACGCCGAAGATCAGCGACAGGCCGGCGGCGATGAAGAACAGGCCGGAGGCGCCGGTGAGTCCGTTGAGGGCTTGGAAGAAGAAGGCGGTCGAGAGTCATCTTATGCTCGCCGCGCCGCCTCTTCCCCTCTCCCACCAGAACTCGGTCTACCCAAGTTCTGGAATATTAGATTGGCCGAAGTCGGATATATCTGACTTCGACTGGGAGAGGGTGCCGAGCGAACGTTAGTGAGCGAGGCGGGTGAGGGGGTAGACTAAGGCTAAGCCCCCTTACCCGGCTCGCCGCTCACGCGGCTCGCCACCCTCTCCCACAAGGGGAGAGGGAAGCAAGCCCGCGGCAGCCTCTGCAATCAATCCGCACCCGCCGGCCGCAGCTTCTTCACCTCGGCATCGCCGGGCAACACCGAGGCGCCGTCGACATATTTGGCGTCGACCATGGTGCCCTTGCCCTTCTCCAGCGCGATCTTGCCGACATAGGCGCCCATCGTCGCCTGATGATCGCTGGCCCGGTAGATGAAGGGACCGAACGGGGCTATCGACTTTGAGGCCCTTGAAGGCTTCCACCAGCTTCTCGGTGTCGGTCGACTTCGCCTTGGCGATGCCGGCGGCGAGCGACTTGATGGTCTCGTAGCCGACGATCGAGCCGAGCCGCGGATAGTCGTTGTACTTCTTGGTGTAGGCCTGCACGAAGGCGAGATGCGCCGGCGTCTTGATCTTGTCCCAGGGATAGCCGGTGACGATCCAGCCGACCGGCGCCTCGTCCTTCAGCGGATCGAGATATTCCGGCTCGCCCGACAGCAGGCTGATCACGGTGCGGTTCTTGAACACGCCGCGGGTGTTGCCCTCGCGCACGAACTTGGCGAGGTCGCCGCCGAACAGCACGTTGAAGATGGCGTCGGGCTTGGCGTCGTCGATCGCCTGCGCCACCGCGCCGGCGTCGATCTTGCCGAGCGGCGGCGCCTGCTCGGTGACGAACTCGACGTCGGGCTGCGCCTTCTTCAAGCAGCGCCTTGAAGTTCTCCGCCGCCGACTGGCCGTATTCGAAATTCGGATAGACCAGCGCCCAGCGCTTCTTCTTGGCGGCAATCGTCGCCGGCATCAGCATGGCCGTCTGCATGTAGGTCGAGGCGCGCAGGCGGAAGGTATATTTGTTGCCGTTCTGCCAGGTGATCTTGTCGGTGAGCGGCTCGGCGGCGAGGAAGAACACCTTCTTCTGGCCGGCGAAATTGGTGACCGCGAGGCCGATATTGGAGAGGAAGGTGCCGGCGAGCATCGACACGCCTTCGCGCGTGATCAGCTCCTCGGCGACGCGCACTGCGTCGCCCGGATTGGCGCCGTCGTCGCGCGAGATCACCTCGAGCTTCTTGCCGAGCACGCCGCCTTTGGCGTTGATCTCCTCGACCGCCATCTCGATGCCCTTCTTGTAAGGGTCGAGGAAGGCGGGCTGTGCCTTGTAGCTGTTGAGCTCGCCGATCTTGATGGTCTGCTGCGCCAGCGCCGGCGTGGCGAGACTGACGGCGAGCACGAGAACCGCGAGCAATCGCGTGTGCATGGGTGAACTCCCGATTGGATTGGCGCGAAGTGTCCTGCCGTGGCGGAGAGCTTGTCAACGGCGCCGGACCGGCGGGATTGCGCCGCAGCCATGCGAACTATGCTCTTGGTCTGTCGCGGAATTTGTCCATCAGCGCCTTGTCCTGGCCGCCGTCGATCTCGATCATGGTGCCGTTGACCATGGTCATCAGCGGCGAGGCCAGCATGACGACCAGACTGGCGACCTCTTCAACTTCCGCGATGCGGCCTATGGGAATCGAGGCCGGCGCCAGTTTGTCGGCCTGCTCGCGCGGGATTTTCATGTCGCGCGCCATGGCGTCGACGAGGCCCGCCCAGCGCTCGGTGCGCACCGGCCCGGGATTGACCGCGACGAACGAGATACCGTCCTTGCCGTATTGCCCGGCGAGCGACAGCGTCAGGTTCTGCCCCGCCGCGTTGGCGGCGCCCGGGCAGATTTCCCAATAAGACGGCTTCACCCCGTCATTGCCGATCAGGTTCACCACGCGGCCGCCGCCCTGCGCGCGCATGATCGGCAGCACGTAGCGCAGGCAGCGCACGTAGCCCATGAACTTGAGCTGCAGCCCCTTGTCCCAGTCGTCTTCGGTCAGATGCTCGATGACGCCGCCGGCGGCGGAGCCCGCGTTGTTGACCATGATGTCGACGCGGCCGAGCGCCTTGGCGCCTTGCTCGATGAAATTCCTGGCGTCCTTGTCCTGGCGCAGATCGGCCGGGATGGCGACGATCTTGCGGCCGGTCGCCTTGGCGATTTCGCTTGCCGCAGCCTCGAGCGGGCCGGCGCGGCGCGCGCAAATCGCGATATCGACGCCTTCCTTGGCGAGCGCGAGCGCGATGCCCTTGCCGATGCCCTCCGAGCCGCCGGTCACTAGCGCGGTTTTGCCTTTGAGTTTGAGGTCCATCGCGATCCTCCCTTGCAACCTTGCTGGCCGTCTATTCCGATTCCCGAATGCCAAGCATCAACTTCCAGCCATTCAAGACGACGGAGACGAAGAAAACGGCATTCGAGAACGTCACCAAATAAAGACCCCACAATAATGACTGACTGAGCGCTGCCCCGCCGGCGATGGCGAGCCCATAACTGAGGATATAGATCGTTCCCATATAAATCGAAAACCCGCCGTGCGTGCCGCTCTCGCGAGCCCTGATGAAGGCCCTGTAGACAAAAGCGACCGGCAGATACATGCCGCACAGATTGATGACGATGATCTCGATCCCAAGAAAACGGAGCGGCTGCGGCGTGAGAATGGCCGTTGCTTGAACGAGCATCGCCACCAGATGAAGGGTCAGGTTGCGCGATCGGGTGCGCAAGACCTGTTTGTCGAGAAGTTCATTGAGATGCAGCGAGCTCGCGACAAACAGGAGGCCGATGAGCGCGGCGGCCGAGGTGCCGAGCATGACGTAAAGCTCGCCCCACGATCCAAGGTTTTCGACATGCTCCATGACGTAATTCCTCAAGCCTTCGGCTTGTGGGCGAGCCAGCGGCCAGCCTCCGCCGCTGCGATCAAGTCCGCCACCGCGGCATTGAACTTGGCCGGCTCCTCGCTGGTGATGGTGTGGCCGGAGCGCGGGATGACACATAAGCCCGCGGTCGCCACCGTGCGTTTCAAATAGATGCTGCCGTCGACACACCATTCGTCCTCGTCGCCGACGAGACCAGCAGCGGCGGCGAAAACTTCTTCAGGTCCGCCTCCATCTCCCACAGCGACGGCCGCTTGGCCTGCAAATTGAGCATCACCAGCGAATGGCCTTTCGACGAATGCTCGCTGAGCATCCTGATGAACTCGGCGTAGCCGCGCGGGTCTTTGTGCTTGTGCGCCTGCCGCGTCGGTCCGTCGCCGTAGCGCGCGGCGGCAACCACCATGATCTCCGTCGCGAACATCTTGCCGGTCTCGCGCGAAGCCGCCCTCGCCTCCTCGACCTTCGCCGGATCGGCGCTCGAGCCGTAGCCGCAGCCCGCCGCCGTCACCGACAGGCAGCGCTCGGGATAACGGATGCCGACGTGCAGCGCGGTCGCCGCGCCCATCGAATGGCCGACGACGTGCGCCTTGTCGATGTTGAGTGCGTCCATCACCGCAATGACGTCGTCGCGAAAGTGGTTCTGGCTGTATTTATTCGGATCGTCCGGGATATCGGACGGCGGATAGCCGCGCTGGCTGTAGCTGACGCAGCGATGCGCGCGCGAGAAATGCCGCATCTGCGGCTCCCATGTGCGGTAGTCGCCGGCATATTCATGTACGAAGACGACGGCAGAGCCGCTGCCTGTCTCTTCATAATACAACCGAGTGCCGTCGCGTGCGGTGATCTGCGGCATGACATCAACTCCGCATGATCGCCTTGGCTGCGTCGCCGACCGCCTCGACCGACATGTCGGTGTCGAGGAAGCAGACGATGCGGCAGGGGCAGCCTTCCAGGCCCTCGTAGCGCCAGGGGAAGGCGCCGATCAGGCAGCGCTTGCCCAGCACTATCTCGATGTCGCCGCCAAGATTTTCCGCGTGCAGCAGGCCTTCCTGGAACGCCCAGCTGTGGAACGGGAACACGTTCTGCGTGACGCGGCGGCCGGACTTCTTGTGCGTGAATTCGAAGGTGCCGAAAAACTCTCCCGGCGTCGCGCCGTGTTTCTTGGTGAATTCCTCGGCGAGATCGGGCCGCATGGTGCGGATCGAGGTGTTCATGGCGTGGTCGCAGGAGCCGGTGTCCATGCCCCACCATTTGATCTTCCGCTGCAGCATCCAATGCAGCGTGTCGAGATTGGGTCCGGGGTGATAGCAGAAATATCTCACCAGATCCTGTTGCGGCTGGCCTTCGTAGTGTTTGTGCCAGCCGGTGTGCAGAATGAGGATGTCGCCCTCGCGGATGTCGGCGCCGGACGATTCGATGATTTCCGGCGTGATCACCGCCCAGTCATGCATGTGCTTGGAGATATCGACCACCACGCCGCGGTTCACCAGGTAATCGAGCGGCAGATGCGCCATGTCGCCTTTGCGGTTATCGGTCGCGTGCATGGCGCCGTCGAAATGAGTGCCGACATGCAGCGCGGTGTCGATGCGCTGCGCCACGATCATCTGGGTCTGCAGGTTCTGGGCGTAATACATCTTGTTGCCGGCGTAACCGACCCAACCGGGCGTGTGCACGTTCATGACATGGGAGAGATCGACGATTTTCATTGCACCACCCTGAAGATGCTTGGCATTGCGCTAATCGATCACAACAGGCCGCGTAGCGCCAGATGGATGCCGAGCCCGAGCAGGCCGATGAAGAACCACAACCGGAAGGTCTTCTCCTGCACAAGTCCGCGCACCTTTTGCCCGAGCCACATGCCGGCGAGCGAAGCCACGATCGCGATCAGGACCGGCGTCGCCAATGACATGCCGATTTCGCCGGCATGCATCAGCGCCACGCCGAGCGCCAGCGTCGATACCGTGAACGAGATGCCGAGCATCTGCACCAATTGGTGCCGGCCGAGTTTCAGTGCGTGCAAATACGGCGTTCCCGGCAACACGTAGACGCCGGTCGCGGCGGTGATCATGCCGGTCAGCGCGCCGACCGGCAGGCTAAGCCAGCGCTCGGCGCGCGGTGACACGGTGAAATCCATCTTGATCAGGCCGAGCGCCGCATAGATCAGCAATGCGAAGCCGAGCCAGATCGTCGCCTGCCCGCTATTGGCGCCCGGCAGCCATTTCGCGGCGATGAAGGTGCCGATGCAGACGCCGGCCAACATCGGCCAAATCCGCTTGACCAGCGGCAGCAGGCTCGTGCCGACCGTCGCCTGCCAGACATTGGTAATCAGCGCCGGCGCCACCATGATCGCCGCCGCCTGCGCCGGCGTCATCATCAGCCCGAGGAGGCCGATCGCCACCGTCGGCAGGCCGAGGCCGATCACGCCCTTGACGAAGCCCGCCAGCAGAAAGGCTCCCGCCGTGACGGCCAAAATTGCGTATGAGTGCACCGGCGCTCCCTGATTGCGGGCGGAACCTTGCGTGATGCGCCAGCCCCCGGCAATGCGGCAGAGCGCAACCCAGCCTCCAGTTTTCGCGAAGTACGGCGCGCCGCGTTGCCGGCACCGGCGGTTCGGTGCCATACTTTCGCAAAAGATCGCCCTCTGCGGGCGGCAAAGGGAGGATACTATGCGCGCACTTCTCGCAGTGCTGTCGGCCATCGTGCTTTGCGCGTCCGGCGCTTTGTCGCAGGTCTGGGCACAGGACGCCGCGGCCAATTATCCGAACCGCCCGATCCACATCATCGTCTGCGTGCCGGCCGGCGGCGGCGTCGACACCGTCACGCGCATCGTCGCCAACGGCTTGCAGGAGAAGCTCGGCCAGCCGGTGGTGGTGGAAAATCGCGCCGGCGCCGCCGGCAATATCGGCGCGGAAGCCGTGTTCACCTCCGAGCCCGACGGCTACACGCTGCTCGCCGCGCAGCCGTCGCCGCTGACGGTCAACCCGCTGCTCTACAAGAAGATGAGCTTCGATCCGACCCGGTTCGAGCCGGTGGCGATCATGACAACGGTCGCCAATGTGCTGCTGGTGCGGCCGGATTTCCCGGCCAAGACCGCGCAGGAATTCATCGCCTACGCCAAGGCCAATCCGGGCAAGATCAATTATGCCTCGCAAGGCATCGGCACCACCTCGCATCTGACCGCCGCGCTGTTCGAGAAGGTGACCGGCACCAAGCTGGTGCACGTGCCCTATAAAGGCACGGCGCCCGCGCTCAACGATCTGATCGCCGGCCACGTCGACATGATCTTCATGGAGCTCGCGTCGGCCATCAAACTGCACCAGGCCGGCAAGGCGCACATCCTGGCGGTGGCGACCGCCGCGCGCATTCCCAACCTACCCGACATCCCGACGCTCAACGAAGCCGGCGTGAAGGGATTCGAGTCCGGCACCTGGAACGCGATCGCCGCACCGCCGAAGACCCCGGCCGCGATCGTCGCCAAGCTGAACATGGCGGTCAACGAGGTACTCAATAGCAAGGACGTGCAGGACAAGTTCGCCAAGCTCAACCTGCACGCCGCCGGCGGCTCAACCGCGCATGCCGCCGCCTTCATCAAGAACGAGACGCATCTCTGGGGCGACGTGATCAAAGAGGCGCATGTCCCGGCGCATTGAGGCGGCCTCCACTTGAAAAGTGAAGGTTGGTTTGCGAAGCAAGCCGGGTAGGGATCGTCGCAAGACCCCTACCCCGACGCTCCCCTTTCAAGGGGAGAAAGTCCCCGCGTGCGAGGTCGTCATGTCCAATCCAATGATCCCGAAAGAGCGCTCCGACTACTCCGCCATCGTCGACCGCCCGCCGCTCAAGCTGCCGGGCAAGGCGCGCATCGTGTTCTGGTCGATCGTCAACTACGAGGTGTGGGACATCCATAAGCCGATGGCGCGCCAGCTCCTGCCTGCCCCGACCGGCGTGCCGCTGATGCCGGACGTGGTGCACTGGGGCTTCCATGAATACGGCATGCGGGTCGGCTGCTGGCGCTTCTTCGAGCTATTCAAGAAGCTCGGCATCAAGCCGACGCTCGCGGCCAACGCGCGCATCTGCGAGGACTACCCACGCGTCGCCGGACAGGCGCGCGACGATGGCTGGGAGTTCATGGGTCACGCCTACGAGCAGGGTCCGATCCACAAGGAGCCCGACCAGGCTGGCATGATCAACCGCACCATGGACATCATGGAGAAATTCTGCAGCAAACGGCCGGTCGGCTGGCTCGGCCCCGGCCTGACGCAGACGCTGGAGACGCCCGACCTGCTCGCCAAGGCCGGCGTGAAATACATCGGCGACTGGGTCTATGACGACGAGCCGACCGTGATCCGCACCGCCAACGGGCCGCTGGTCACGCTACCCTACACCATCGAGTGCAACGACATTCCGGTAATGATCGTGCAGCACCACAACAGCGATTACCTGCTGCAACTGGTGAAGGACCAGTTCGATCGGCTCTACGCCGAGAGCGAAAAGCGCGCGAAGTTCGTGGCGCTCGCCATCCACCCCTACATCAGCGGCCAGCCGCACCGGATCAAATATCTTGAAATGATCTACGACTATGTGAACAAGCACGAGGGCGTGCTGCACTGGAACGGTGAGCAGATTCTCGACTGGTATCGCAGTGTTGCCAAAATCGGCGCCGCCACATAGCGTGGGCTACCGCCCAAAAGCAAGAAACCGCGGTCTGTGGGAGGATACAACATGAATCGTATGACCACCTTGCGCGCGCTCGCCGGCGCGGCAGCGCTTATCGGCCTCGCCGCGCAGGCGCAAACCCAGGTGCCCGAAATCCGGCTGGCGCAGCAATTTTCCATTGGCTATCTGCAGCTCAACGTGATGGAGCATCAAAAGCTCATCGAGAAGCACGCCAAGGCTGCTGGGCATTCCCGAAGTCAAGGTGTCCTGGCTCAAGTTCAACGGGCCGGCGGCGATCAACGACGCGCTGTTGTCGGGCACGCTCGACATCGCGCTCCGGCGGCGTGCCGGGCCTCTTGTCGCTGTGGGCGAAGACCAAGGGCACGCCGCAGGAAGTGCGCGGCATCTCGGCGCTGAGTTCGCAGCCGTTCCTGCTCAACAGCCGCGATCCTGACGTCAAGACTGATCAAGGATTTCAAGCAGAACGACCACATCGCGGTGCCGGCGGTGAAGGTTTCGGTGCAGGCCATCATGTTGCAGATGGCTGCGGCCAAGGCCTTCGGCGCAAAGGATTTCGCCAAGCTCGACACGCTGACCGTATCGATGTCGCCGCCGGACGCCACCGTCGCGCTGCTGGGCGGCAAATCGGAAATCACGGCCTCGTTCAGCGTGCCGCCGTTCCAGTATCAGCAACTTGGAGCAGGCCGGCATCCACACCGTGGTCAACTCGTTCGATGTCATGGGCGGCTCGCACTCCTTCACCGTGGCGTGGACCTCGGCAAAATTCCGCGACAAGAACCCGGTGCTGTACAAGGCGCTGATCGCCGCGCTCAAGGAAGCGACCGACATCGTCAACAAGGACAAGAAAGCGGCCAGCGCCTTGTGGATCGAAGATTCCAAGTCGAAGCTGCCGCTCGACATGGTCGACCAAGATCGTCGCCGGGCCGCAGGTGCATTGGACGATGACGCCGGAAAACACGATAAAGTATGCCGACTTCATGGCGAGCGTCGGCACGCTGAAGGTGAAGGCGGCGTCGTGGAAGGATTATTTCTTCCCGAATTTACGACCTGAAGGGAAGCTGAACAGGCCGGTGCCCGCACAACTAACCAAGGTCGCATCATGAACTTCCCCAAGCCCGCCGTCGGCATGCTGCCGAACGACCGCCTCGCCTATTCCGCCATCGCGCAGCGCAAGCCGCTCAAGCTGCCGAAGGGCGCGCGCATGGCGGTGTGGACCATCACCAATGTCGAGGAATGGGACCCGACCCAGACCATGCCGCGCACGGTGCTGACCGCCGCCGGCCGGCGGCTCGCCGATGCCCGACATCCCGAACTGGTGCTGGCACGAATACGGCAACCGCGTCGGCTTCTGGCGGCTATTGCAGGTCTACGATGACTTCAAGGTGCCCGGCGTCATGAACATCAACGGCGTCGCGGCGCTGGCCTATCCCGACATCGTCAAGGCCTGCGTCGACCGCAACTGGGAATTCCTCGGCCACGGCCACACCCAGCGCAACATGCAGAAGGTCGCCAACGAGCGTGACGACATCCGCAATTGCGCCGCGGCGATCGAAAAGGCGAGCGGCAAGCGCCCGCGCGGCTGGCTCGGGCCCGGCCTCACCGAAACCTGGGAGACGCCGGACATCCTGGCCGAGGAAGGCTACGACTATGTCGCCGACTGGGTGCTCGACGACCAGCCGGTCGTGGCTGAAGACGCGCGGCAAGCCGATCCTCAACATCCCCTACACGCAGGAATGCAACGACGTCGCCATGATGCTGATCCAGCACCACAAGGCGAACGAGTTCTACGAGCGGGCGATCGACCAGTTCGAGCAGATCTACAAGGACGCCAAGGGCTCCGCCCGGGTGATGGCGATCTCGGTGCACCCCTACATCATGGGCGCGCCGCACCGGGTCAAATATTTCCGCAAGATCTTCGAGAAGATCAGGAAGAAGAAGGACGTGTGGTTCTGCACCGGGTCGCAGATCGCGGATTGGTACATGAAGACGGGGCCGAAGGCGGAATGAGTAATCCCCGTTCGTCCGCGCGAAAGCGGGGACCCAGGGCGGCAAATTTTGAAGCCAATAACCCTGGATTCCCGCTTGCGCGGGAATGAGCGGATAACTCCAGACGGCCCTTGGTTTCGTCCGCGCGCTGGATTATCCGTTAGCCCATGGATGCCCATTTCCTCGACAAAAAGACCATCGCCGAACTGACCGCGCGCATGTATCTCGACACCGGCGCGGTGCGCTTCATGACCGACAAGCCGTTCATCTTCACCTCGGGCTGGGCGAGCCCGGTCTACAACGACTCGCGCTGGCTGATCTCGTTTCCCGACGTGCGCTCGACGCTGATGGATTTCGCCGTCCACAGCATCGCCCGCGACATCGGCCGCGACAAGATCGACGCGGTGGCGGGCGGCGAGACCGCCGGCATTCCCTTCGCCGCCTGGGTCGCCGACCGGCTCAACCTGCCGATGCAATACGTGCGCAAGAAGCCGAAGGGCTTCGGCCGCGGCGCGCAGATCGAGGGGCAGTTGATCCCGGGGCAGCGCGTGCTCCTGGTCGAGGACCTCGCCACCGACGGCAAGAGCAAGGTCAACTTCATCAAGGCACTGCGCGACGCCGATGGCAAATGCGATCATTGCTTCGTGATTTTCTTTTATGACATCTATCCGCAGGGCAAGAAAATCCTCGGCGATCTCGGCGTCACGCTGCACGCGCTCACCACTTGGCGCGACGTGCTCGCCGTCGCCAAGGCGATGAACACGTTCGAGCCGAAGATGCTGGCCGAGGTGGAAAAGTTCATCGACGATCCGGCCGGCTGGTCGAAGGCGCATGGCGGGGCGGCCGAAGCCGCGGAGTAATTGCGCGGTCGGTGTTAAATCAATTTCCGCTGCAATCGTGTCACCGCCAAATCGAGCGCCGACAGGAATCGCGAAATGTCCTGGCGCGTCTGCGGCGGCGGTCCGCGTGTGGTGACGCCGGCGCTGCGCAGGTCGGTGAGCAAGTCTCGGGTGGCCAAAGCCATGCCGATCGAATTGTCGTCGAACGGCTTGCCGGTGGGGCCGATCACCGTCGCGCCTTTTTTCACGCAGCGGCCGGCGAGCGGAATGTCGGCGGTGACGACGATATCGGTTGCGCCGGCGCGCTCGACGATCCAGTCATCGGCCACGTCCGGGCCTTCCTTGACGATCACGCGTTCGATCAGGTCGCTGCGCGGCGCGTTCATGAACGAATTGGCGACCACGTAGACCTTGAGGCCGTAGCGCTCGGCCACGCGGTAGACTTCCGTTCTTCACCGGGCAGGCATCGGCGTCGACGAAGATGCGAATCGCGGCCTTATCCGGCTCTTCCATGATCTGCGCCGCCGTGGTCCAATCAAGAAAACAGGGAGGCATCAATGGCCAAGGCCAAGAAGAAGGCAAGTCGGAAAGCTGCCAAGAAAGTCCAACGGCGCAAGCCGAAAACGAAGGCCAAAGCGCGCGCCAAAGCGCGGCCGAAACAGAAATTCACTTCAGCCATCACCGCGACGAGGACTTCGACGCCGGCCTGCGCACCTACGCCAAATACCGCGATCTCGGCATCGCGCCGGCGACCGGCGGCATGGTGCAGGCGCACGTCATCAAGTTCGTGCCGCCGTTCAATCCGGAAGAGGTGTCGACGCCGCATTACCACGACGTCGACTTCCAGATGATCTATGTGCTCAAGGGCTGGATCAAAAGCGAGTTCGAGGGCGAAGGCGTGCACACCTTCCACGCCGGCTCGTGCTGGATCCAGCCGCCGCGCATCAAGCACACCGTGCTCGGCTATTCCGACGATTGCGAGGTGCTGGAGATCGTGCTGCCGGCGGATTTCGAAACGGTGACGCTGGTTGAGTAAGTTTTCAGCGCGGCTCGCGCGATTGCGGGTCGATATCGTCGTCCGACAGCACGCGCAGCGCGGCGCCGTCGACGTCGCTGTATTGCCCGCTGCGCAACGCCCACAGGAAGCCGAACAGGCCGATCAGGCCCAGGCCGAGCGCCATCGGGATGAGATAGACCAGCACGTTCATGTGGCCTTGCCTCCGCGCAACGCGTTCAGCGTCACCATCATCGACGAGCCCGACATCGCCAGCGCGGCGATCAGCGGCGTGATCGCGCCGACAATGGCGACCGGCACTGCGATCATATTATAGATCGCGGCGAACCACAGATTTTCCTTCATCAATGCGCGCGCGCGGCGGGCGATCACGACGGCGTCCAGCACCGGCTTGAGCCGCTCGCCGAGGAACACCGCGTCGGCCTGCGCCTGCGTCACGTCGGCGGCGGCGATCGGCGACAGCGAGACGGTCGCGGCGGCGAGCGCCGGCGCGTCGTTGAGGCCGTCGCCGACCATCAGCACGCGGTGGTCTTGCCGTTTCAACGCTTCGATGAAGGCGATCTTTTCCGCCGGCTTCACATCGGCCAGCCATCGGCTGATGCCGAGACCTCGCGCCACCGGCCGCACCGCGTCGGCGCGGTCACCGGACAGAATGTGCAATTGCGAGCCCGCGCTTGCGCAGCGCCTCCACCACCTCGACCGCGTCGGGCCGCAGTTTCTGCGCAATGGCGATGGTCGCGGCGCGGCTGCCATAGACAAAATAAATATGCGAAGCACCGGAGCTCGCTGACGGCAGCGGGCGCGATGCCGCAAAACGCAGCGCTGCCGAGCCGCGCTTCGACGCCGCCGAGCATGGCGCGCACGCCCTGTCCGGGCTCTTCGGTCACGATGTCATAAGGGATATGGCTGGCGCTTTCGCGCGCCAGCGCGACCGCCAGCGGATGCCGGCTCGACAGCGCCAGCCGCGCCGCCATTCGCAACAGCTCCGGATCGATCGCGGCGGCGTTGACCACGCGCGGCTCCGGCAGCGTGAGCGTGCCGGTCTTGTCGAAGACGACGGTGTCGGCTTCGCCCAGCCGCTCGATGGCATCGCCGGCATTCAGGATGACGCCGGCGCGGAACAAGGCGCCCGACGCCACCACCTGCACGGCCGGGATCGCCAGCGCCAGCGCGCAGGGGCAGGTGATGATGAGCACGGCGATCGCCGTCACCACCGCGTCGTGCAGTGAGGCGCCCGCCAGCCACCAACCGGCGAAGGTCGCCGCGGCGGTCAAGTGCACCATCGGCGCATAGAAACGCGCGGCGCGGTCGGCGAGCCGCATGGCGCGCGATTTCGCGCTCGCCGCCTTCTCCAGCAGCCGCTCGATCTCGTCCAGCAGCGTGGCGCGGTCGGCCGCGGTCACTCGCATGGTGAGCGCGCCGGAATAATTCAGGCTGCCGGCATAAACGATGGCCCCGGCGCCGACCTTGCGGCGCGCGGTCTCGCCGGTGATCAGGCTGTCGTCGAGCTCGGACACGCCGCCGAGCACGCTGCCGTCGGCCGGCACCCGCTCGCCCGGCTTGACCAGCAGACGGTCGCCGGCATTGAGCGCCGCCACCGGCACGCTGACCAGTTCGTCGCCGCTGAAGCGGTGCGCGGTTTCCGCCTTCAACGCCGCCAGGTTGCCGGCGACCGCCCGCGTCTTGCGGCGCATGGCGTGATCGAGCGTGCGCCCGACCAGCAGGAAGAACAGCAGCATGATGGCGGAATCGTAATAGGCGTCCTTGGCGTGGTTGGCGGTCTCGACCACCGACATGCCGAGCGCCAGGATGACGCCGAGCGAGATCGGCACATCCATGTTGACCGCGCCGCCGCGCAGCGCCTGCCAGGCGCTGGTGAAGAACGGCCGGCCGGCATAGGCCGCGGCCGGCAGCGCGATCAGCGCCGAGGCCCAATGGAAGAAGTCGCGCGTCTCCGGCGTGATGTCGCTGGCATTGCCCGACCACACCGACACCGACAGCAGCATGATGTTCATGGCGGCAAAGCCGGCGACCGCCAGAGAGCGCGTCAGGCGGCGCGCCTCGGCTGCCTCCTCCTCTTCGGCACGCAGCGGTGCGAACGGATAGCCGTGATAGCCGGCCTCCTCCAACGTCTGCAGGATCTGCGCCGGCGCGATCGCGCCGTCGGTCCAGTTCACGTGCAGCCGCCGGTTGGTGAAATTGAGCCGCGCCTCGGTCACCCCCGGCAGCCGCTTCACCGCGCTTTCGATGCGGCCGATGCAGGCGCCGCAGGCAATGCCTTCGACCGCGAGATCCATGCCGAGCGTGCCGTCGCCGGATGGCCGGGCAAAGAGCGAAAGATCGAGGGCTTCAGGCATCGGAGTCAAATCCAAATTCAGCTCAACGCCCGTTTCACCGCAACGTCACGCGGCTGCGCGAGCGGAACACCCGCTCATCGCCGCGATAAAGATCGATGATCAGTTCCCATTGCCCCGGCTGCGCTTGCGCCGCGCCGTGAAAGACGCCGGCGGCGACCGGACGCACCGCAATAATGCGATCGAGCCGGTCATCGGCCGGATGCGCCAGCCGCGCGTCGGCGGTGAGGCCGGCGAGCGGCGCGCCTTGCGCGTCGCGCGCGCTCACGTCGAGTTGCGCCTCGCCCGCGCCGTCGCGCGCGAGCTTGCCGCTCACCTGCCAATGCAGCGCGTCCTGCCGTTGCGCAAGGCCAGCTTCCTGCTCGAACAGCAGGCCGGCCTTGTAGGAGCTCAGCGTCTCGACACCGCCGAAGGTCGAAATGGCGGCGCGCACCAGCACGGCATTGACCGCGAACACGACCACGAAAAATCCGACCAGCCAGAGCAGCACGGCACGGCCAGTCAAGACGCAGGGCTTTTTTTGCGCAGGGGCTTGCATCGGTCGGCTCCCTCAGGGTCCGAAGAAGTGGTCGCGGGCCTCGGCCTGTTCGCCGGTCGCCACATCGGTCAGGCGGAATACGATGGGGGTCGAGGCTGGCGGCGTATCGCCGTAGTCGGTCACCAGCACGCGCACTTCGCGCGTCGTGTCGGGGCCGACGTCGATCAAGAGTTGGCCATCCTCGCGCGGCGGCACGCCGACGAAATCGATCAGGCTCGCCGGCAGGCCGTTGAACGCGAGAATGAAATCGCGCTTGCGCAACTGCTTGTTGACGATGCGGATGGTATAGGCGTTGCGCACCGCGCCGTCCGACAGCCGCACCGACATCGGATTGCGGTCGTGAATGCTGCTGAGGCCCTCGCTCTCCCGCGTCGCCAGCGTGAAGATCATGATGCCGCCGGCGATGGCGATGATCGCGGCGTAGAGCACCGTGCGCAGGCGCACGATCTTGATGAAGGCCGGCTTGCCCTCCATCCGGCGCTTGATGTTGATGTCGGTGTCGTAGCCGATGAGCCCGGTGGGCCGGCCGAGTTTCGTCATCATCGCGTCGCAGGCGTCGATGCACAGCCCGCACTGGATGCAGCCGAGATCGGCGCCGTTGCGGATGTCGACGCCGGTCGGACAGACGTGCACGCACTGCTTGCAGTTGATGCAATCGCCGGCCGGCTCGCCGCGCGCGCGCAATTCATTCGCTTTGCTCACCGCGCAGCGCGGCTCGCCGCGGTCGTAGCGGTAGGTGACGTTGAGCGCGTATTCGTCGGTCAGCGCCGCCTGGATGCGCGGCCACGGACACATATAGAGACAGACCTGCTCGCGCATGTGGCCGGCGAGCGTGTAGGTGGTGAAGGTGAGAATGCCGATCAAGGCATAGGCGATGAACGGCGCCTCGCCGGTGGCGAGATGCTTCACCAGCGTCGGCGCGTCGGCGAAATAGAGCACCCAGGCGCCGCCGGTCCACCACGCCATCATCAGCCAGAGAAAGTGCTTGAGCGCCTTGCGCGCGTAGGTCTCGGCGGTCCATTTGCGGCTGTCGCGCTGCATGTGGTCGCGGCGGTCGCCTTCGATGAGCCGCTCGATCGCCTGGAACAGGTCGGTCCACACCGTCTGCGGGCACAGATAGCCGCACCAGACGCGGCCGGCGACCGCGTTCATCAGGAACAGGACGATCGACGCCAGGATCAGCAGGCCGGTGATGTAATAGACTTCCTGCGGCCAGATCTCGATGAAGAAGAAATAGAAGCGGCGGTTGGGCAGATCGATCAGCACCGCCTGGGCGGGCGCGTTCGGACCGCGGTCCCAGCGCACGAACGGCAGCAGATAGTAGACGCCGAGAGTGACGAGCAGCACCGCCCATTTGATGCGGCGGAACGTGCCGTGCACGCTCTGCGGATAGATCTTGCGCCGCGGCGCATAAAGCGGCGAATCGTCTTGCGGCGGCGGCGCGGAATTAACTTTCGCCTCGGCTACCAGGCGCGACAGCGCGGGCGCGCCCGCGGCCGCCTGGTCCAGCGATAAAGTGCGTTCCGCGTGCACAATCACTTCTCTCCGCCGCCGAAGCTGTAAACGTAGACCGCGAGCGCCTTGATGGTCGGTTCGCTCAGGCGGCCGTGCCAGGCCGGCATCACGCCGCCGCGGCCGTTGATGATGCCCTGCATGATGGTTTCCTTGTCCGGGCCGTAGAGCCAAATCTTGTCGGTGAGATTGGGCGCACCGATCTCGCGGTTGCCCTTGCCTTCCGGCCCGTGACAGAGGGCGCAGTTGTCGGCGAATACCTTCTTGCCGAGCGCAGGATCGGCGTCCTTCTCGGCCGGCAGCCCGGACAGCGAGCGCACATAGTCGGCGACAGCGGAAATCTGGTTGGCCTTGAGCATGCCGTCGCGGCCGAAGGCCGGCATGCTGCCCTGGTGACCTTTGTCGTCGCCGGAACGCGCGCCGTGGCGGATGGTCTGCTCGATCTCGGCGAGCTTGCCGCCCCACAGCCAGTCGTCGTCGTTGAGATTGGGATAGCCCTTGGCGCCGCCGCCGCCGGCGCCGTGACAGGGCGCGCAATTGTCGGCGAAGGCCGCGCGCCCCTGGGCGCGGGCGAAATCGAGCAGTTGCGCGTCCTTCGCGATCTCGGTCAGCGACGTGTTGGTCAGTTTGTCCATCATCGGACCGCGCAGAGCCTTGAGTTCGTCGAGGTCGCCGACCACCGCGCTGCGCGCGTGCCAGGCGGAGATGCCTTGCGTTGACGTGGTCAGCAGCGGCCAGGCCGGATAGACGACCCAATAGCCGATCGCCCAGACGATGCAGGCGTAGAACGTCCACAGCCACCAGCGCGGCAGCGGCGTGTTGAGTTCGTGGATGCCGTCCCACTCGTGGCCGGTGGTCGCGGTGCCGGTCACCGGATCGATGTCTTTATGTTCGTCGGCCACCGGTCAGTCCTCCCGCAGCGGAATGCGCGCGGCATGGTCGAATTGCGCTTTATTCGACGGCCACAGCGCGTAGAGCAGCACCAGCGCGAAGATGACGGCGAAATAGACGAGGCCCCAGGTCTGGGCGAACTCGGAAACGGCTTTGTAGGTCGGATCCATCGCGCTCACCGGATGTTGGCTTTGTCGTCGTAGAGCTTGAAGTCGACCTCAGTGCCGAGCATCTGCAGGTAGGCGATCAGCGCGTCGGCTTCGGTGATGCGGGCCGGATTGCCGTCGAAGTCGCGCGCTTGCGCTTTCGGATAGCGCTTCGCCAGATCGGCGGCGTCGGGACTGTCGGCGGTCGCCTGCGTCATCGACGTCGGCGGCGGCGTTGGCGATCATGTCCGCGGTATAGGGCACGCCGACGATCGCCTGCACTTTCAGATCCTCGGCGATATGCGCGAAGTCGAGATCGGTTTGCGCCAGCCAGGAATAGTCCGGCATGACCGAGCCCGGCACCACCGAGCGCGGATTGCGCAGATGGTCGCGATGCCAGTCGTCGGAATATTTGCCGCCGACGCGGGCGAGATCGGGACCGGTGCGCTTCGAGCCCCACTGGAACGGATGGTCGTACATGCTCTCGGCGGCGAGCGAATAATGGCCGTAGCGCTCGACCTCGTCGCGCAGCGGCCGGATCATCTGCGAATGGCAGAGATAGCAGCCTTCGCGCACATAGATGTTGCGGCCGGCGAGTTCGAGCGGCGTATAGGGCCGCACGCCGTCGACCTTTTCGATCGTGTTCTTCAGATAGAACAGCGGCACGATCTCGACCAGTCCGCCGATCGCGATGACGATCAGAATGCCGATCACCAGGATGATCGAGTTCTTTTCGAAGATCGCGTGTTTTTGCCAAAGCGACATTGTCGTCCCCGCCTTATTCCGCCGGCGCCAGCGCCAGGCCGGCGGGTTCGGCGACGTCCGCCGAGGTCACGGTTTTCCAGAGGTTCCACGCCATGATCAGCGCGCCGATCAGGAACAACAGGCCGCCGAGCGCGCGGATGACGTAGAAGGGATGCATCGCCTCGACGGTCTCGACGAAGGAATATTCGAGGAAGCCGAGACTGGTGTAGGCGCGCCACATCAGGCCCTGCAGGATGCCCGACACCCACATCGCGGTGATGTAGAGCACGATGCCGATGGTCGAGATCCAGAAGTGCCAGTTGACCAGCTTGAGCGAGTAGAGCCTGCGGTTCCACAGCCACGGCACCAGGCAATAGATCGCGCCGAAGGAGATGTAGGCGACCCAGCCGAGCGCGCCGGAATGCACGTGGCCGATGGTCCAGTCGGTGTAGTGCGACAGCGAATTGACGATCTTCATCGACATCAGCGGACCTTCGAAGGTCGACATGCCGTAGAAGGCGACCGACACCACCATCATGCGCAGCACCGGATCGGTGCGCAGCTTGTCCCAGGCGCCCGACAGCGTCATCAGGCCGTTGATCATGCCGCCCCATGACGGCATCCACAGCATGATCGAGAAGGTCATGCCGAGCGTCTGCGCCCAATCGGGCAGCGCGGTGTAGTGCAGATGATGCGGGCCGGCCCAGATGTAGAGGAAGATCAGCGCCCAGAAGTGGATGATCGACAGCCGGTAGGAATAGACCGGCCGCTCGGCGCGCTTGGGGATGAAGTAGTACATGATGGCGAGGAAGCCGGCGGTGAGGAAGAAGCCGACCGCGTTGTGGCCGTACCACCACTGCACCATGGCATCCTGCACGCCGGACCAGACGATGTAGGACTTCGGCGAGAACAGCGACACCGGGATCGCCGCGTTGTTGCCGAGATGCAGCACCGCGATGGTCAGGATGAAGGCGAGATAGAACCAGTTGGCGACGTAGATGTGCGGCTCGGTGCGCCGCATGATCGTGCCGAGGAAGACCAGGAAGTAGGTCACCCAGACGACGGTCAGCCAGAGATCGGCGTACCATTCCGGCTCGGCGTATTCCTTCGACTGGGTGATGCCGAGCAGATAGCCGGTGCCGGCGATGACGATGAAGAAGTTGTAGCCGAGCACGACGAACCAGGGCGCGAGATCGCCGGCGAGCCGCGCGCGGCAGGTGCGCTGCACGACATAGAACGAGGTGGCGATCAGCACGTTGCCGCCGAAGGCGAAGATCACCGCCGAGGTGTGCAGCGGGCGCAAGCGGCCGAAGGTGATCCAGGCGAGGTCGAAATTGAGCTGCGGAAAGGCCAGCTCGCAGCGCGATGTAGAGGCCGACAGCAAAACCGGCGATGCCCCAGAACATGGCGGCGACGGTCGCGAACTTGACCGGGCCCATGTTGTAGTTCGGCTTGCCGTCGACAGTCAGCGGCGGCAGTTCGGCCGGGCGGTCGTAATAGCGGTTGATGATCGCAAACACCGCCGCGATGCTGCCCGCCGTGAACAGATAGGCATGGAACGCGTATTCCGGCGTAAAGGCCTTGGCCGCGATCATGATCGACAGCAGCGCCAGCGCCGCAAAGGCCAAAGCCAGGCCTCCTTCGCCGAGAGTCATCGCCTTTTGAGGAGCAAGCGCGTTCGCCATTCTGCTATCCCGTTGTTCCCATTGCCTAACCGGCCCGAAAAACAAAGGGGCCGGAAATTGAGATATTGGCCGAGCGGGCGGTATTCTCTTTGACGCAAGTCAATCGCACGCGTTTCGCGCGCGGTCGCCTAAGGGATTTCCCTGATTGCGCGGAAAATACTCAATGCATGCCCGACCTTTGCGCAGCTGGCGGACCGCGGTCTGCCCTCAGCCGCCCAGGGCGAATTGGCCTTCAATCGCGGGGAGCGTGGCCGTCGACGTCGGCACCGCCGGAGGCGGCGGACAATCGCCGCGATAGAGCACGCCGAGGCTGAAGCCATCGTCCGCCAGCACCGCGGCTGTCGCGGCCGCGGGGTCTTTCTCCACCGACAAAGTCAATGGCCGCACCATTTTTTTCCAAGCCGCCTGCTCTGGCCGGAAGGTAACGCAGGGACTGAGCACCTCGACGAAGGCAAAGCCGGGCCAGCGGATACCTTCGACGATCAGTTCGGCGAGGCCGTCCGGATCGCCGGCAAATCCGCGCGCCACAAAATTAGCTCCCGCCGCGATGGCGAGCTGCAACGGCTTGAACGGCCGCAATCCGATCCCGCCGGGCGCGATTCGGCTGTCCCAATCCGGCTCGGTGGTCGGCGATGGCTGGCCCTTGGTCATGCCGTAGACGCGGTTGTCCATCACCAGATAGAGCATGTCGACGTTGCGCCGGCAGGCGTGGATGAAATGATTGCCGCCGATGGAATAGCCGTCGCCATCGCCGCCGACGGCGATCACTTCGAGATCGGGACGCGTCAGCTTGAGCCCGGTGGCCACCGCCAGCGCGCGGCCATGCACGCCGTGGAACCCGTAGCAGCTCGTATAGGCGGGCAACCGCGACGAGCAGCCGATGCCCGATACCAGCACGACCTCGTGCGGCGGACGGCCGTGCCGCGCCAGCCCGCGTTCAAGCGCGGCGATCACGCCGTAGTCGCCGCAGCCCGGACACCAGATCGGATGCGCGCCGGAGGAAAAATCTTTGGCCGTCAGCGCGCAGTGGGCCTCGGCAACAGTTGTCATGTCATCCATGATTTCAAATTCCATCACATGACATAGGAGGCGACCTCGGACGGCCGGAACGGCAACGGTCCCGGCCGCGCCACGCTTTCGGCACTCGGCGGGATCGCTTTCTGGCCGACCAGATGACGATAGAGCTGCGCGCCGTGGTTCTGCTCGATCACGATGATGCGCCGAGCGCCGTGGATGGCGCGCGCAATCGCCTGCGTCGGCAACGGCGACAAAACGCGCAGCGCGACCACGCGAACGCGTTGACCGGCCGCCGCGAGACGCCGCGCCGCCACCCGCGCCGGCCCGACGCTGGAGCCGAACACCAGCAGGACGACATCGCCCTCGCCCCAGGTCTCGCCCCATAACTCACCGGGGTCGAAACGCTGCAGCTTGCGGGCGCACTTGTTGATCTCGGCGGCGTGCATGCCGGCGCCGCTCGTTGGCAGGCCCACCTCATTGTGGGTGAGACCTTCCGCCACCCATTGATAGCCGGGCGTCCCCGGCACTGGCATCGCTGTAATGGGATCGCTGTCGACGGCATAGCGCTTGAACAGAGGCGTGCCGGGCGGCGCGCCATTGGTGCGGCGCTTGAGCCGCTTCGGCCGCGACCCGTTCGGATCGATGACCGCTTGCGCCTGTCCAATCGCCTGGTCGGACAGCACGATGACCGGCGTCTGCAGGGATTCCGCGACATAGACGGCGTATTCAGCCGTATTCAAGCAATCGGCCACCGAGGTCGGCGCCAGCACCACGCGCGGCGCTTCGCCGTGGCCGCCGTAGATCGCGATATTGACGTCGCTCTGTTCCGTTTTCGAAGCGATTCCGGTGGACGGGCCGGCGCGCATGACGTCGATGATCACGGCCGGGATTTCGGCCGCTACCGCCAGCCCAATCGTCTCGCCCATCAGCGACATTCCGGGCCCGGAAGTTACCGTCATCGCCGGCGTGCCGCCATAGGAAGCGCCGAGCGTCATGTTGATGGCGGCGAGTTCATCCTCGGCCTGCACCAGGCGGCCGCCGAGCTTGCGGATTTCCGGCGCCAGCCATTCGACCAGATCGGTCGCCGGCGTGATCGGATAGCAGCCGACGAAGCGCACGCCGCCGCGCAGCGCCCCGAGCGCGAGCGCCTGATTGCCGCTAATCAGCCAGCGCGCCGCCGGCTGCGGCGGATCAACGCGCAGATTAAGCGTCAGGCCCGCCGCCGCCTCGATGCCGGCTGCGGCGCTCGTGCTGTTCGCCGCGGCCACCTCCGCGCCTTTGTCGCCGAGCACATCTTCGATCGCCGCCTGCAGATGGCGCGCATCGACGCCGATGAGCACGGCAACGACGCCGGCGGCAAACATGTTCACCCGCCGCCCGCTCAAGCCGCGTTCGAGCCGCGTCAGGTGCGGATCGCTCATGGCAAGCGCGACCACGCGCGCCTTCGACTTGGCAACGCCGGCAGGCACCGGTCCCGCCTGCGGATCGGCGAGAATTACCGAGGCACTATCGAGCGGGATTTCGGCGCCGAACTGCTCGACCTTTTCCCAGTCGAGCGCCACGAACAGATCGAAACGATTGGGCTGCGCGTCGATCGGCTCGGTCGATATCTGGAGCAGCGCCGCCGCCTCGCCGCCGCGTACCTGCGGCCCGAACAATTGCGTCATCAGGCCATAATAGCCAGCATGCGCGGCGGCGCGCAGCAGGACGGTGCCGGCCGTCATCGCGCCGGCACCGCCGCTTCCGGCGAACACGATTGCTATCGATGTGCGCGCCATCGCTTTGCTCCGTTCAGGTGTAGCCGAGCCAGTGCCAATAGGTGGCGCCGAGCAGCATCACCAAAGCAAGCGCGATGATCGTCAGCACGAAGCCGGTGCGCACGAAGTCGCGTGCGTTGAAGGTCTCCGTGCCATAGGCGACCATGTTCTGCGGCGCATTCACCACCAGGATGAAGCCGAAGCTGACCACGAATTGCAGCAACATGGTCATGCCGATGATGTTGATGCCGGGGGTTGCCACGCCTTTGAGCACCGCGATCACGATCGGGATCATGGCCGACGCGAGCGCAGTGGCGCTGGCGAAACCGAGATGGATCACGACCAGAAACAGGCTCATCACCGCAAGAATGAAGAGCACGGTGGCGTTCTTCAGGCCGAACTGCAGCACCACGATATCGGCGAGCCAACTCGCGGCCTTGGTTTGTAGCAGCGCGGTGCCAAGGCTGATGCCGACGCCGAACAGAATGACGGTGCCCCACGGAATCTTCGGCTGCGCCTCCTTCCAGGTCATGATGCCGAAGCCGGGCAGGAACATCAGCGCTACCGCCGTGATCGTGGTAGTGCTGGTGTCGAAATTATGCAGCACGCCTTCGGTCGCCCAGAATGCGATCAGGGTCACCGACAGCACCAGCAGCTTGATTTCCGAGGCTTTCATGGAACCAAGCGCCGCAAGCGATTTGCGGATGCCCTCGCGGCCGCCCGGCACTTGCGCCACTTCCGGCGGCATCATGCGGGTCATCACGAAGTAGAGCGCGATGCACATCAGGACGGCGAACGGCCCAGCCGCGATCAGCCAATCCAGCCAGGTGATGGTCTTGCCGAACGTCTTCTCGATAAAGCCAACGGCGACCATGTTCTGCGCCGCCGCGGTCTTGATGCCGACGTTCCAGATGCTGGCGGTCTGCACCGTCGTGATCATCAGCATGCTGGCGAAAGCGCCGCGCTTGTTGACGCCGTAGACCGCGATGATGCCGAGGGTGATCGGAACCAGACAGGCCACGCGCGCAGTGGTCGACGGCACCATGAGCGCGATAACGAAGCCGACCAGGATGGTGCCGACCACTACGTGCCGGGTTTCGGTCCCCACCCGCGAGAGAATGCTAAGCGCGATGCGCTTGTCGAGGCCGGTCGCGGTCATGGCGGCGGCGAGGAACAAGGCCGCTGCCACCAGCACCAGCGCGGTGTTGGCGAAGCCGCTGAAGGCAAGCCCAAGCGCGCCGCTGGTGCCGAGCAGGACTTTTGGATTGGCGACGTTCGGCGCCAGGCCGAGCAGGAACGCCATCAGCGCGGCGATGACGATCGCCGAGACGGCGTAATCGATCGCCTCGGTCATCCAGATAATGACGGCGAAGGCGAGAATCGCGAGCATGCGATGGCCTGCGACCGGCAAGCCGGCCGGGGTCGGCAACAACAGAATGGCGACGAGCGCCGCAACCGCGGCTAACAAGCCCCAATATGAGGAAAACCAGTTGGACTCTTTGACGCCCGGCTGAACGGCCGCGCGAACGGTTGATTGCGTGAGGGTGGACATCAATTCCTCCTTGAGGAAAATCCGTCACCGACAAAGATGCACAAAGCGCAACGCTACGCGTTGCGACAAATCAAAAAGGGCCAGATTTTGTGGGGCTTTCAACGCCAATATAGGCGGTAGCCGACGGCACGCCCTACCGAAAAATCCGTAGACGAGGTACGCCCCCACGCCGCGTAGGCCGCGGGGACGCACCTTTTCGAGGCGCCCCTAGAGCTAGGCGGCGGTCTTGACGTCGATCTTTTTGACCTGCGCCGGCGCCGGTTTCGGCACAGTCACCTTGAGCACGCCTTTTTCGATGCTGGCCTTGATGGCATTGGCATCGACCCCATCCGGCAATTCGAGCGAACGCACGAACGAACCATAGCTGCGCTCGATCAGCCGGAAAGTCTTATCCTTCTCTTCCTTTTCGGCCTTCTTCTCACCGCGGATGGTGAGGACGTTGTCGGCAAAATTGACTTGCACGTCCTTCTCCTCGAGGCCGGGCAGTTCAGCGGTGATTTCGATCTGCTTGTCGGTTTCCGTCACATCCACGCTCGGCAGCATCTCACCGGCACCGCCGGTCGAAAACGCCGGGAACCCGCGCGTGAAGTCGTCGAACAGCCGGTCGATCTCCCGTTGCAGCGACATGAACGGATTATCGCTGCGCGCGACGTTACGATCGCGGCCGACTGGCATCAAAGATCTGAGGTTCATGGGAAGCCTCCGCATTGTGCGGCGCCATCTTCTTTTGGTGGCGTCGGATCGTGCATACACAGATGCCCGGACGGCGCCTTGCGTCAGATCAATATTGACAAAATAAAGCCGCGCCCCGCGCAAGCGGGACGCGGCTAATAAGCTTGCGCGGCTAATGCGTTACCGCGGTATCCGACGGCTCAATCGTGAGGCCGGAGGTCGGCTCAATCCAGACCAAATGATCCTTCACCGCCTTGACGCCGGCAGTGTTTTCGGCGGCCACTTTCAGCGCCTCGCGCTGGCGTTCGTCGATGATCACGCCCCACAGCTCGACCACGCCATCGTGCACCACAATGTTGACGCTGGCGGCCGGCGCCCATTGCTCCTTTTGCATCTCCGCCAGCAAATGCTCCCGGATGGCGGCATCGTCGGTGGCGGCGGGCTGCACCACGCGCGCCAGACTGACCATCGCGTGCATCAGATTGGATCGCGTCACGATCCCGACCACCTGGCCGCCGCACAGGACCGGCACGCGTTTGATGCGGCGGCGCTCCATCAGGTCCACGATATCCTCGATCGGCGTGACTTCATCGACGGACTGCACTTCTTTGGTCATCACTTCGGAGACTTTGCGGCCGTGCGAGTGACTGTATTCGGCGGCGATTCGACCCGGGCCCATCAGGAATTCGAGCCAGCGCGAGCGGTGCCGCTCGGTCTTGGTCTCGCGACGGCGCAGGAAATCGCCTTCGGACAGTACGCCAACCAAATTGCCGTCTTTGTCGATCACCGGCAGGCCGCTAATGTGATGCTGGAGCATCAGCCGCGCTGCCTGCAAAACCGTCGCATCCGGACCGATCGAGATCACGTCGCGGGTCATCACATGTTCGGCGTTCATGGCCATCTCCCTCTTCAAATTAAAAAATATGCCAGCACAAAAGCCGTGCAATGACGTTGATTCAGGTCAACAGAACGACGAGTTTAGTGCTTCCACTCCGGCGGCGGCACCGAGCTCCATGGAAGCTTGAGCCGCAGGTCGTCGGCAATCGCATTGGCGGCGATATAGCCGGGGGCGCCGTTGACGCCGCCGCCGTTGCCCGACGAGGAGCCGCAGAGATAGAGCCCCTCCACCGGGGTACGCGAGCCGGGCAGCATCGGGTGCGGCCGGTTGATGTCGAGTTGGCTGGGCACGTAGGCACCCATGCGCACCGCGCCCTGGCGCATATTGGCGTTGAGCTTTTCGATGTCGAGCGGTGTGAACAGGGTGCTGCCGAGCAGGTTGTCGCCTTCCAAATTCGAGGCATAGACGCGCCAATACTCGAGTACTCGCTGGGTGTAGTCGGCGCGGTTCTTCTCCCACTGCTGCGGACTGCCGTCGACCGAATAGGGCGCGAACGGCCACCAGAACGCGACGTGGCGGCCGGCCGGTGCGTAGCTCGGATCGAACACGCTGTTGCAGGCGTCATTGCCCATTAACACCCTGGGGAACCACCTCGTCGATATGATCCATGTCGAAGAAGATGTTGTAGGCGCGCGCAATATCGGAATCGAAGGCTTCGGCGCGGTAGCGCGGCGGATTTTTCAGCGCCAGATGCAAAGTGACCAGGCTGTGGTTGCCCCAGTGCCAGGCCTTCGCTTTCTCGCGCACCGGCTCGGGAAACAGGTCTTCGCCGGCCATCTGTAGCGTCATTGGGAAATCGATGGCGCTCGCGACGAATTTGGCACCGCCGATGAAGCGGCCGTCGGCGAGCTTGACGCCGGTGGCGCGGCCGCCCTCGGTCTTGATCTCCTTCACCTCGGCGCGCGTAATCACTTCGCCGCCACCCGCCTCCACCACGCGCGCCAGCGCCAGCGGCAGCGTGAAGCTGGCGATGTTGGCGAAGATCGCCGGGAACACGATGCCGGCGCCGGGCACGTTCTAAGTGGTGATCACATGCATATAGGAGGTGAATAGCGTGCGGATGCGCTCGTCGACGAAATGCTTGCGCACCACGCTGAACAGATCGTGCTGCGCGTGCGAGAGCAGCTCCTTCGCCTGCGGTCCGCTCAGCCGGTCGACGAGCTGTTCGCGCGGCAACGGCGCATTGTAGAGCAGCGAGACCAAGAGCGGCCGCATCTCCTCGCAGTAGGTGTGCCAGAGCGCGCGGAAGGTCTCGGCATCCTGTTTGGAAAAGCGCGCCAGCGAGGCGCAGGTCTTGTCGAGGTCCTTGTGGATCACGATGCCGGTGCCGTCGCGGAACACGGCCGCCTGCTGCACCGGCGGTTCTATGTAGGAAAAACCGTAGCGATGCAGTTCGAGGTCTGCGAGCAAGGGGCTGAGCCCCAGCCCCATGTAGAAATTGGCATGCAGGTTGAGCTTGTAGCCGGGAAGGATGCGCTCTTCGGTGCTCGAACCGCCACCGATGCGGCTGTTGCGTTCGAGCACCGCGATTTTCATGCCGGCGCGTGCGAGATAGGCGGCAAGCGTCAATCCGTTGTGACCGGCGCCGATGACAACCCCATCGAAATTCGTCATGCGGCTCCCGGTCCGGACGCTCGATCACGCCTCCGCGCGCGGGGAAAACTACTATGGCACCGCCAACGCGACAACGTACTTATGGCGTGCGTTGCGCCACGCACAAAAAAATGCCCCGGCAAAAGATGCCGGGGCAGTGTAGCCGAACATTATCAGGGAGAACGACGTTCGGCAGTTCGGACGCAGGAGGAACTAGGCATTCAATCGGTTGAGCGCCGCGCGGTTGCGCAACACGATGCGGCGGGAACTCGGCACCGCGATCGCCGCGGTGTTTTCAAGCTGGGTCAGGGTGCGCGATACGGTTTCGATGGTGAGGCCGAGGTAGTCGGCGATGTCCTGACGCGACATCGGCAGATCGATCTCGTTGCCGACGGGCACGCGCGCCGCCATTTCCAGCAGGAACCCGGCCACGCGTTCCTGCGCGGTCTTGATCAGCAGCAGGATGTGGGCTTGCACGCGCTGCAATTCGCCGGCCGTCATGGTCCAGAGCTTGCGAGCGGTTTCGTTGTCGCGCGCGGCCAGGTTGACCAGGGTGCTGCGCTTGATGACTAAAACCTTGGAGGCAACGATCGCTTCGGCGGAGAAGGTATGCTCGTCGCCGATCTCGAGGCCGAACACGTCGCCGGGCAGATAGAAGGCGCCGATCTGACGGCGGCCGTCGTTGAGCACCTTATACGTGCGGACGCCGCCGCTTACCACTTTGTAGAGGTACTCCGCCGGCTCGTTTTCGCCGTAGATCTCGGCGTTGCGCGCGAATGGCATCGCCGCGCCCACCAGTTCGATCGAGGTGCCGAGGGAGTGGCTGTTCATCGCAGGGATCGGTAGGGGAACGTGATGTGCCGGCTGGCGCGAAGAGCTGCGGTGGATCATCGTCTGGGTGAGCATGGCGCGGGTCCTCGATGAAGGTATTTGTGGATACCTCTGGAGTTGCCGGGCCGAAATTCAGATAATCTCCATAGGGGTTTTACCGGAGGCGAGCGGGGGCGACGCCGCGGCCGGGCCCTTGCCGGGTTAGCTTTTATAAATGGCTGAAATCATTGCTGAATCTGAAACTGTGCCGGCTGCCGAACGCGGCAGGATTTTGCGCTATGGACTAGCCCCGACCGCCGTTGCCTTGGCCCTGGCGGTGCGCAGCCTGCTGACGCCCTATTTCCCCAGCGAGGCGATCTTCCTTTATTTCATGCCGCCGGTGCTGATCGCCGCCGGAATCGGCGGCCTCGGCCCTGCTCTGTTGGCGACGGCGCTGAGCGTTGCCGCCGTGCTTCTGGGGCTCGGCTCTCCGACGGTGACGTCGGAGTTCGGCTTGGTCAACGGTGCCGTATTCGTCGTGACATCGATTGGCGTGGCGTGGGGCGGCGAACTGCTGCATCGCAGCCGCCGTCGCGCGCAGGTCATGACGCGCGACGCGCTGGCGCGCGAGGCGCATCTACAATCGATTCTCGACACCGTGCCGGAAGCCATGATCGTCATCGACGAGCATGGCATCATGCAATCGTTCAGCAGCGCCGCCGAGCGCCTGTTCGGCTGTACCGCCGCCGAGGCGATCGGACAGAACGTCAAAACGCTGATGCCCGCGCCCTATCGCGAAAACCATGACAGTTATCTGGGGCGCTACATGACCACGGGCGAGCGCCGCATTATCGGCATCGGCCGCGTGGTGGTCGGCCAGCGCAAGGACGGCTCGACCTTCCCGATGGAACTGGCGGTCGGCGAAATGAAATCGGGCAACCAGCGATACTTCACCGGTTTTATCCGCGACTTGACCGAGCGGCAGGAAACTGAAGCGCGCTTGCAAGAATTGCAGTCCGAACTCGTCCACATTTCCCGATTGACGGCGATGGGCGAAATGGCGTCGACCTTGGCGCACGAGCTCAACCAGCCGCTGTCGGCGATCACCAATTACCTGAAAGGTTCGCGGCGGCTGCTGGACGGCGCCACCGAGGAGAAATTCGTCGCCATGCGCGACGCATTGGACAAGGCGGCCGACCAGGCCATGCGCGCGGGACAAATCATCCGGCGGCTACGCGATTTCGTCGCGCGCGGCGAAAGCGAACGGCGCGTGGAAAGCATCACCAAGCTGGTCGAGGAAGCCAGCGCCCTGGCGCTGGTGGGCGTGAAGGATCTTGGCATCCGCGTGCAATTCCAGTTCAACCCGGAAATCGATCTGGTGCTCGCCGACCGGGTGCAGGTCCAGCAAGTCCTGCTCAATCTGATCCGCAACGCGATGGATGCGATGGAATCCTCGCCGACGCGCGACCTCATCATCGGCATTGCGCCGGCGGACGGCGGCCAGGTCAAAATTAGCGTGGCCGACAGCGGTTCGGGGATCTCACCCGACATCGCCGAGCAATTGTTCCAGCCCTTCATCACGACCAAGCGCCAAGGCATGGGCGTCGGCCTATCGATTTCCCGCACCATCGTGGAGGCGCATAATGGACGGATCTGGGTGGAGCCTAATCCGGCCGGCGGAACCACATTCCATTTCACGCTCGCGGTCGTAAATGAAGGGGATGTCGATGACGCAGCCTGAGCCGGCCATCTACGTGATCGACGACGACGACGCCGTCCGGCAGTCGCTCGAATTCCTGCTGAAAACCGCCGGCTATACGGTGACCGGATTCGAGTCGGCCAAGGCGTTTCTTGAAGTCCTGCCCGAGTTGCGCTCCGGCTGCATCCTCACCGACGTGCGCATGCCCGAGATCACCGGCATCGATCTGCTGCGCCGCATCAAGGAACTCGGCGTCGATATTCCGGTAATCGTGATCACCGGCCACGGCGATATTTCGCTCGCCGTCGACGCCATGAAGCTCGGCGCCGTCGATTTCCTGGAAAAGCCGTTCGATGAGGACCAGTTGCTCGCCGCGCTCAAGTCCGCCCTCAATCAGGATGCCGACCAGGCCCAACGCAAGGCCGAGCTTTCGGAAATCCACGACAAGCTGGCGGTGTTGTCGAACCGCGAACGCCAGGTGCTCGACGGCCTGGTCGCGGGCAGCGCCAACAAGACCATCGCCTTCGATCTCGGCATCAGCCCGCGCACGGTCGAGATCTATCGCGCCAACCTGATGACCAAGATGGGGGCCAACAGCCTGTCCGATCTGGTGCGCATGGCGATGATGGCGGGCATCCTGAAGAATTCGGGCAAACGCGGCGGCTGAACGGCGCCGTCCGCCGGCGGCTCGCGTTATTTCTTCACGCCCAGTCCGGTCATGAAGCGCGCGCGAATCTGCACCGGGTCGCGGTCGGTCGTGCCGGTTCCCGGCTTGTTGTCGATGCGCACAGCGATCAAGCTGGGCCCGCCTTTGAGCGCGGTGGCGAACAGCCGATCGAAGTCCTCCTCGTCGGCGGCCCAGGCGGCATTGGCGATGCCCGAGCCGCGCGCAATAGCGACGAGGTCGGCAACCGACGCGCTTGCCGTCGGCTGGCCGCCGGTGATCTGATAAAGGCCGTTGTCCCACACCACCATGGTGAGATTTTTCGGCGCCCGCATGGCGACGGTCGACAGGCAGCCGAGTTGCATCAGCAGCGAGCCGTCGCCCTCGAGCGCGACCACATGCCGCTGCGGCTGCGCGATTGCGACGCCGAAAGCGATGGGGATGGCGAGGCCCATGCTGCCCAGCATGTAGAAATTCTGCGGCCGCTGGCCACTCATCCACAAATCGAAATTGGCGTTGCCGATGCCGCCGACCACGGCCTCTTCATGCTTGAACTTGGCAACCAGCCGCTTGGTCAGCTCGAAGCGGTTCATCACCTTGGCGTTATGGGCCCCGATGGCTCCAGTTTGCGTCGTGGTCATCGGTTCAAGCCTCGAACACTTTGCCGCCGGTCAATAGCGGCGACAGGATGAAGGTGACTGCAGCTTGCGTCGCCACCGCCTGCTTGATCGAACGGTCGACGATGAAGGCGAGTTCGTCGTGGCGCGTGATGGTGTGGTTCTCGATGCCGAGCGAATCGAGCACCGGCCGCATGGTCTTGCACACCATGGCCTGGCCGAGATTGAACTCGCCGAGCGTGCCGCGCTCGGAGACGAAGATCAGCGCCGGGATCTGGCTCGGCACCACCAGCGAGGCAAGCGCGTTCGGGATGGTGGCGAAACCCGACGTCTGCATCAGCACCGCGGCGCGCATGCCGCCCATCCAGGCGCCGCTGACGATGCCGATGGCTTCTTCCTCGCGCGTGCACGCGAAGGTGGTGAAAAAATTGTCTGCGTGCAGCGCCTTGATCAGCGGCGTGAACACCTTGTCGGGGACGTAGACGACCAGTCTGACGTTGTTACTTTTCAGCGTCGCCAGCACGACGTCGTACCAGGCCGCCGTTCTTGTTTGCATGTCGGTCATGGCGCGCGCGGCCGCTTCGGGCATGTCGTGAATAGCATTGGGATAGTGTGGTTTGCGGGGATGCCTCCGGTTGTAGGCTTTGCCCACAACCGACGCCATTGCTGCAATGTTCGCAAAAGCTTACCCTAATATCCAGAGGGGCGCTAACGAGAAAATTTTGTCTAGCAATAAGGGGAGGATCATGAAGAAATCCACTGGAAATACCGCACCGTCGCGGCGGCAAGTTATCAAAGGGGCCGGCGTGCTGGCGGCCGGCATCGCCGCGCCGTCGGTCCTGAGCATTCGCTCGGCCTACGCCGCCTATCCGGATCGTCCGGTCAAGATCGTGGTGGCCAATACGCCGGGCGGACCGTCCGACATCACCGCGCGCATCCTCACCGCCGCGCTGCAGCAAAACACCGGCAAGACCTTCATCGTGGAAAACCGCGGCGGCGCCGGCGGTAATATCGGCTTCGGCTATGCCGCCAAAGCCGACCCGGACGGCTACACCATCCTGCTGATCACCAATTCCTTCTCGGTCAACGTCACGCTCTATCACCAACTACCCTACAAGGTCTCCGACTTCGTCCCGGTGAGCGAACTGGCGAGTTCGCCCAACACCTTCACGGTGAAAGCCGATTCGCCGGCGAAGACGATGAAGGAATTTGTCGCGCTCGCCCGCGCCAACCCGGACAAATACAACTGCGCGACGCCGCCGATCGGCACGTCATCGCAAATGCAACTGGAATTTCTCAAAGCGACCGAAAAACTGCCGAAACTGGCCGACGTCGTGTTCAAGGGCGGCGGCGACGCCATCACCGCGCTGCTCGGCGGCAATGTGCAACTGAGCTCCGGTTCGCTCGCGCCGGCGCTGCCGCACATCAAGGCCGGCACGCTGCGCTGCCTCGCCGTCACCGGCGACCAGCGCTGGCCCGAATTGCCCGACGTGCCGACCATGGTGCAGGCCGGCTACAAGGACTTCGTGTTCGCGGTCGATTGCGCGCTGCTGGCGCCGGCGAAGACGCCGCCGGAAGCCGTCAAGTGGCTGGAAGCGGAAACGCTCAAGGTTCTCAAAACTAAGGACATCCAGGACAAGCTGCACAAGGCCGGCTTCCTGGTGCGCGCGCAAGGCGCCGAAGCCTGCTGGAAGCGGGTGAACAAGGAAATCGTCCAGTTCCGCGACATTATCGAAACGGCGCATATCAAGAAGATGTAAGACTGCCGCCGGACCTTACGCGCCCGCCGTCACTTAACATTGACGGCGGGCGCAGCCGCAAGAAAGAGTTCCCTGTGCTTATCAAGACCATCGAGCCGATCGCGGTCAGCCTGCTGATGCTCAAGCCCGTCATCATGGCGGGCGAGGATGTGCGCCGCGCCGACAACGTCTTGGTGCGCATCGAGACCGATGACGGCACGGTCGGCTGGGGCGAAGCGGCGTCCGCGCCGGTGATGACCGGCGAGACACTCGAAAGCATCGTCTCCGCCGTCCATTATCTCGCGCCGGTATTGCGCGGACGCGAGCCGGCCGATATCGCCGGCGCGCTCGCCGCCATGGACGGCCGCATGTACGGCAATCGCGGCGCCAAGGCGGCGATCGAGATCGCGCTGCACGATCTCGCCGGCAAGGCAGCTGGCAAACCGGTGCACGCGCTGCTCGGCGAGAAGAAACGCAGCCGCCTGCCGCTGCTCGCTGTGGTCGGCGGCGGCGATCTCGACGGCGACCTGCGCGACGCCGAGAAGAAGAAAGCCGCGGGATTCACCGCCTACAAAATCAAGGTCGGCATCGATACGGCCGAGAACGACGCCGCCCGCACGCGCGCAATCTGCCAGCAGCTTGGGCAAGGCCTGCTGATCTCAGCCGATGCCAACCAGGGCTTCAGCATCGAACAGGCCATCGCTTATGTGCGGACGGTGCGAGGCTGCGGCCTCGACTTCTTCGAGCAGCCGGTCGAGGCCTCCGATCTTGCCGGCATGGCGGCGGTCGCCGCCACCGCGCCCGAGATCGCTATCGGCGCCGACGAAGGCATCCATTCGCTCGCCGACATCAAGCGCCATCACGAACGCAAGGCGGCGCGCGGCGTCAGCCTCAAGGCGATCAAGCTCGGCGGCCTGCGCGGCGTCGCCGAAGCTGGCCGGCTCTGCGACAGCCTTGGCATGAGCGTGAACATCTCCTGCAAGACCGGCGAGTCGAGCATCGCCTGCGCGGCAGCACTGCATGTGGCGAGCGTCATCCCCAACATCGCCTGGGCGCTGACGCTGACCCACATCGCGCTCGCCGAAGACGTCGCCGCGCAGCCGATCCAAACCGCGCGCGGCCATGTCGACGCGCTCGACCGCCCCGGCCTCGGCATCGACGTCGATGAGGACAGCGTGCGCCGGCACCGCGTGCAAATCGCCAGCCGCGCGGTCGCCTGAGCGCCCTCGCCGAGACCGGCCTTCTCTTGTGCAAAAACTTCTCTCCTCGCGCAAAAGAAAACAGAAAATGTCGGTTCAATACAACGGTTGCCACACCACCGCTCGGTGGGAGATGATACGCCCGTCAAAAGACAAAAACGATGCCAGGCGGGAGGACGCAATGAACCGCAGTCAACGGCAGACACGGCGCTGGGGCATGGAGCGATGACGGCCACGTCCGGCACGCTGGGCGTCGATATCTGGCGCGGGACCGAGACCGGACAATTCCAGGCGTTTGCCATTCCGCGCCGCGACCATCAGACCGTGCTCGACGTGGTCACCGAAATCCAACGCGAGCATGACGCCACGCTATCCTATCGCTTCGCCTGCCGGGTCGGCATGTGCGGCTCCTGCGCCATGGTGGTGAACGGGCGGCCGCGCTGGACCTGCCGCACGCGCGTGAGCGAGGTCGCCGCTGATGGCGGCCGGCTGCGGCTCGAACCGCTGCGCAATTTCGCCGTGGTCAAGGATCTGGTGGTCGAGATGACGCAGTTCTTCGATAAATGGAAAGCGGCGAAAGGGTTTTTCGAGCCCGGCGCGCAACCGGCGGCGGATTTCGCCGTGGTGCCGCCGGCAACGGCCGAACGGCAAGCCGCCGACGCCGGCATTGAATGCATCGGCTGCGGCGTCTGCTATTCGGCCTGCGACGTGGTGGCCTGGGATAAGGATTATCTCGGCCCGGCGGCGCTCAACCGCGCTTGGACGCTTGCGAACGATGTGCGCGACCAGGGCCAAGCTGCGCGGCTCGACGCGGTGTCGGGTAGCGACGGCTGTCAGGCCTGCCACACGCATATGAGCTGCACGTCGTTCTGCCCGAAAGCGATTGCGCCGACGTATGCGATCGCCGGTCTCAAGCGGGCTATGCTAAGCCGTAGCCTGCGGGGCAGCCGATGACAGCGATCTTGTTTCTGGCGCAACGCGCGACAGCCTTCGTGCTGGCGCTCGCTGTGGCTGTCCACCTAGGCACTATCCTTTACGCGTCGCGCGGCGGGCTCACGGCGACCGAGATTCTCGCGCGTACCCACGGCAATCACTGGTTCCTGTTGTTCTATGGGACGTTTGTCATCGCCGTCGCCATCCACGCGCCAATCGGATTGCGCAATGTTTTGCGTGAGTGGGCTGCGTGGCGCGGCCGTTCACTCGATCTCGCATTGGCGCTGTTCTCGATTCTGCTGCTGGTCCTAGGCCTGCGCGCCGTATTCGCCGTGTACGCTTCATGATACGCGCACCCTACAAACAGCGCGGTTTTGTGGCGGCTATGCTGCATCGCGTGTCGGGCATCGCGCTGGCGATCTTCCTGTCGCTGCATTTTCTTGCGCTCGCCACTGCGCTCAACGGTGCCAAGGCGCTCGAACTCGTTCCTGGCGCTGACGCGCCAGCCGGTGGTGGCCTTGCTCGAATGGGGCATCGTCGTTGCGCTCGCTATTCATCTTACGCTGGGCTTGCGCGTACTGGCCGTCGAGTTCTTCGACTTCCGCGAAAAAACGCTGGCCGCGCTCACCGTCTGCCTCGCCGCGGTGCTCGCGGTCGGTCTTGTCTTCGCCTTCAACCTGGGCTGAGCGATGATTTTCGGATTTCCATTTGATACGCTCGCCTTCCTGTGGGCCGGCGCTTTCGTCGGCGGCATCGCCGCCGGCGGTAGCGGTTTCGCTTTCGGGCTCGCCGCCTCGTCGATCTGGCTGCACCGCATCGATCCGCTGCACTCGGCGATCCTGATCACCGGCTGCGGCACGCTTCTGCATCTCACCACGATTTGGCAGCAGCGCCGCCACCTCGAGGTTTCCCGGCTCTGGCCGTTCGTTGCCGGCGGCGTTCTCGGCATCCCGATCGGCGTGCATCTGCTGGTCTATACCGACGGCGCCGTCATGAAGATCGTGCTCGGCGTCTTCCTCCTGGTGTTTGGAACTTACGCGCTGCTGTCGCCGCGATTGCATACGGTCAAGGCCGGGGGCCGCCCCGCCGACGCTTTCGTCGGCTTCATCGGCGGCGTTCTCGGCGGCATTGGCGGCTATTCCGGCGTGCTGCCCACCATCTGGACGCAATTGCGCGGCTGGCCGAAAGAGATGGCCCGCGCCGTCTACCAGCCCTATGTCATTATCATACAAGCCATTGCGCTGGTCGGCATCATCTGGGTGACTTTGGACCGCGCCGGGCTGATAATGCTGATGGCAGTGCTGCCGCCATTGTTCCTCGGCACCTGGATCGGCTGGCGGCTTTACAGCAGGCTCAACGACCTGCACTTTCGCCGGGCGCTTGCTGTGCTGCTGATCGCATCTGGCGCGACACTCGTATTTTAGGACATCGCCATGCAGCTCGATCTCAAGGAAGTCGAGGAGTTGAGCAAGACGCTCTATATCCGCTCGCTCAAGCTGCTGCCGCAAGATATCAAGCAGGGCTTCGAGCGGCTGCTGATGGACGAAACCGACGCGACCGGCAAGACCATCCTCGGCACCATGGTGGAGAACATCGCAGTGGCCGAGCGCACCAAGAACCTGCTCTGCCAGGATACCGGTATTCCGATCTACAACGTCATCATCGGCCGACACGTCGAATTCGACGGCGCGGCGATGAAGCAGGCTATCCGCTGCGGCTGCGAGCGCGCCACCAAGGAGCATCCCTTGCGCTCCTCGGTTGTGCACCCCATCACGCGCAAGAACGAGCAGACCTCCTGCGGCGCGGGCGTGCCGATCATCAATGTCGATTTCGACGAGCGCGAGGAGACCGTCGAAATCAAGATGATCCCCAAGGGCTCCGGCTCGGAGAACGGCTCCTTCCTGCAAATGCTGATCCCGGCCGACGGCGTCGCCGCGGTGAAGCGCTTCGTCATTGACAAGGTGATCGAATGCGGCGGCCGCGTCTGCCCGCCGAGCATCGTCGGCGTCGGCATCGGCGGCACCTCCGACCTCTGCATGCACCTTGCCAAGGTGGCCGCGACGCGGCCGCTCGGCACCGCATGCGCCGACCCGGAAGGCGCCAAGATCGAGGCGCAATTGAGCGAGGCGGTCAACCAACTCGGCATCGGCCCGCAGGGCCTCGGCGGCCGCGCCACCGCGTTCCGCGTGCATGTCGAAGTCGCCGCGACGCACATCACCATGAACCCGGTGGCGGTGAACATCCAATGCCATTCCGCGCGCAGGGCAACCGCCGTGATTACGCCCGGCGGCATCGCCTTCGAGTAGTCCGATGACCCATCGCGTCCTCGACATGCCGATCACCGACGCGCAGGCGCGCGCACTCACGATCGGCGATACCGTCACGCTGGAAAAGACGCTGTTCGGCATCCGCGACGCCACGCTGATCGCCATGTTCGACGGCGGCCGCGCCACCCGTTTCGACCTCAGAGGCCATGCCGTCATCCACACCGCCCCCAATGTGCGCAAGGTCGATCCGCGCCCCGGCAATTCCTGCGGTTACGAGCCGCTCTGCGTCGGCACTACCACTTCGATGCGCATGGAGCGCTTCACCAAGCCGCTGATGGAAAAGAACGGCGTCAAGTTGATCATCGGCAAAGGCGGCATGGGGCCGGCGACGCTCGATGCCTTCAAGCAATTCGGCGGGGCTTATCTTGCCGTGGTCGGCGGCGCCGCCGCGCTGGAGACGACATGGATTCCGGAGATCGAAGACGTCGATATGGACGACCTGCATCCTGAATCCTTGTGGAAATTCCGCATCAAGGGCTTCGGCCCGCTGCTGGTGACTATGGACTCGCACGGCGGCTCGCTGCATGCGCAGGTGAACGCGGAAGCCGCGGCCCGGCGCGCGGCGGTGCTCGCCAGCATCGGCAGCGCGTAAGTCGTGCAGACGCTAGCGACTGACATTCTGATCCTGGGCGCCGGCGGCGCAGGATTGTTCGCCGCGCTGCATGCCAAAAACATGAACCCCGGTCATGAAGTCACCATCGCGGTGAAGGGCCTGCTCGGCAAATGCGGCTGCACCCGCATGGTGCAAGGCGGCTATAACGTCGCGCTGTCGCCGGAAGATTCGGTCGAGCGCCATTTCATGGACACGATCGAAGGCGGCGGCTGGCTCAACGACCAAGACCTCGCCTGGCTCTTGGTCGAGACCGCGCCCAAGCGCATCCGCGAATTGGAGACCGAACTCGGCTGTTTCTTCGATCGCAATCCGGACGGCACCGTGCACCAGAAGGCCTTTGCCGGGCAGACCTTCGACCGCACCGTCCACAAAGGCGACCTGACCGGCATCGAAATCATCAATCGTTTGGCCGAGCAGGTCTGGCACCACGACGTGCGTCGCCTGGAAGACCATCGCGCGCTCGATTTCATCCCGACCGCCGATGGCTCCGAGCTTGCCGGCGTGCTGATGCTCGACATGCGCACCGGCGAGCCGCTGCTGGTGCGCGCGCGGGCGACGCTGCTGGCGACCGGCGGCGGGCCGACCATGTACCGCTACCACACGCCGTCCGGCGACAAGTCCTGCGATGGCCTGGCCATGGCGCTGCGCGCCGGCCTGCCGTTGCGCGACATCGAGATGGTGCAATTCCATCCGACCGGCCTGCTCGCCGGCGAAGGCACGCGCATGACCGGAACCGTGCTGGAAGAAGGCCTACGCGGCTCCGGCGGCTATCTTACCAACTCAGCAAACAAGCGCTTCATGTTCGACTACGACAAGCGCGGCGAGCGCGCCACGCGCGACATCGTCAGCCGCTCGATCATGGACCGCATCCGCAAGGGCCACGCCTCGCCGCATGGCGGCGTCTATATCGAGATGGGGCATCTTGGCCCCGAGCGCGTGCGGCGCGAATTCAAAGGCATGGTCGAGCGCTGCGCCGATTGCGGTTTCGATCTCGCCGCCGGCCGGGTCGAAGTAATCCCGACCGCGCATTACATGATGGGCGGCGTTGTGTTCTCGCCCGACTGCACGACGGCGCTGCCGCGGCTTTATGCGGCCGGCGAGGATACCGGCGGTGTGCATGGCGCGAACCGATTGGGCGGCAACGGCGTCGCCAACTCCACCGTGTTCGGCGGCGTCGCCGGAGATGTGATGGGCGCGCGCACGAAGCCGGCTGGCGCCCTGCCCGAGCCGGACAAAAGCGCCATCGATGCGGCTTACGAGCGCGCCTTCGCCCCGCTCGGCCGCAAACCGGGGAATCTGCCGGAAATGCGCGAGAGGCTTTACAACATCATGTGGAATGACGTCGGCGTCCTACGCACCGCTGAAAGTCTTGCACGTGGCAATGCGGCACTCGATCAGCTTTCGCGCGACATCGCCGCCTGCGGCGTCGCCGACTCGAGCCGCCGCTACAATCTGACCTGGATGGACCGACTCAACCTGGAAAACCTCACCCTGGTCAGCCGCGCCATCTGCGCCGCTGCCGACTTCCGCCGCGACAGCCGCGGCGCGCATTTCCGCGAGGACTATCCACAAACGTCGAACCTCGCCACGTCGCACTACACCACCGTCCGGCTTGCCGGCGGGCGGCCGGCTATAAGCAGCGAGCCCGTGCTGTTCACGCGGGTGCAACCAGGGCAGTCGTTGCTGCAGCGGGCGCCGGCGACCACGGCGCTTTAGCGACGATGGCGGAGGGAGAGAAACCGTCTTCTAAGAGCAATGTTCAGAATTTCTATCCAGGCACGCAGAGGATCGTCGTCACGGAAGTGAGGCCACGCTGATGATCACGGCCGCGCAAGTCAAGGTGATGGTGCGGCCGCTGCTCGTATATTCTGGTCGCCACGGTGTCCGCTTTAGAGTGGCCATCAAATTCATACTTACACGGCATTGGCCTCGCCATGTTCCGGCAAGATGCCAGGCTCTCGTACAAGGGGGGTCTGTGCCATGTCCGACCGTACGAACACCCGAGTCAACATGTCTTTCTCGATTGGCTTCTGCAAAACGGGGATATGTTCAAATCGCGATTCAATGCTCTCGGCGCCATATCCTGTGGCGAACACGAATGGGATTTTTCGAGCGGTGAGCATCTCAGCCAGCGAATAAACCGTCTCGCCAGCCAGATTGACGTCCAGAATGGCGGCGTCGACCTGATTATCTTGCAATGCTCGACAAGCGTCGGAAATGCGGCTGAAGGGTCCAACTACGGAAAAGCCCATATCGGTCAGCGAGTCGTTCACGGCCAGCGCGACGATTGCTTCGTCTTCCACCAGCATGATGGAACCGCCGGCGAGAACGATACGAGCACCGGCGGTTGCGGGGTCGACGTCGCCGCGCAACTCCGACAATTCAGTGGCTCCCATCGTATTGCAGAGGGGCACCGAAATCACGCAGCGCAAACCCTCCGGACGCCAATCGAATGCAACATTTCCAAACAACTGACGCTCAATACTGGCCGTTATAATTCTCGTGCCGAAGCCCTTTGCGCTCGGAGGCTTTGTGACAGGACCACCGCATTCACGCCAGTCGAGATTGAGCTTGCCGTCGTTCAACATCCAACTGAGCCTCAATTGTCCGGAGTCCGATGATAGTGCGCCATATTTCGCGGCATTCGTTGCAAGCTCGTGAAGTGCTAACGCCAAAGTTTGTGCCGACGCGGGTTGCAGGAGGACTTCGGGGCCGGTGGTCCTAATCCGCTCCGCATGGCCGACTCGGTACGGCGCCAATTCTTCGTCAACGAGGCCGTGCAGGTCGGCGCCATGCCAGCGCGATTGCGACAGGATCGCGTGCGCGCGCGACAGCGCCTTGATGCGCCCCTCCACCGCGGTGATGTAAGCAGGCAGAGTTTTCGCGCGTGTAAGTCGCAAGATCGATTGCACGAGCGCAAGTGCATTTTTCGCACGATGATCGACTTCGCGTGCCAATAGCGTCTGGCGTTCTTCAGCCTCTTTGCGGTCAGTAATATCGAACGTTACGCCGCTCACACGCGCGATTCGACCATCGGCGTCGACGGTGGCTGCGGCGCTTCCGACACACCAACGGACCTGGCCATCCGGACGCAACACTCGAAATTCGAGTTGGTGCGCATGACCGTCCTTGGTCATTCGCTCAAATCCCAATTGCAGATTGTGCCAATCATCAGAATGGATCCGGGTACGAATCGTTTCTGGCGCGACGACAAAGTCGGCCGGATCGACGCCGAAAATTCGATATTGCCCTTCATCCCACTTGTATCGGTCGCTGGCGCGGTCCCACTCCCAAGACCCCATATTTCCAGCCGCCAATGCCAGACTTCTTCGCTGTTCGCTTTGCATCAGCCGCGTGGTCGAGGCCTCCAGTTCCGCGGTTCGTTCCGCGACTCGGGCCTCCAGTTGCTGATTCAACTGCTCAAGTTCACGCGTCTTTCGATACAGTTCGGCGAATACCTTGACTTTCGCTCGCAGCACCTCGGGAACGACCGGAACGGGGACATAGTCGACCGCACCCATTTCATAGCCGCGCAAGCTGTCCATTTCACTGAGCAGAATCGCGGAGATGAAAATGATCGCGGTCTTCTGAAACCGCGGATGGTCGCGGATCATGGCGGCCAACTGGAACCCATCCAGATCCGGCATGCAGACGTCGACCAGCACCACGGCGACATCCGACTTGAGGAGATGTTCGAGAGCTTCCCGACCGGAGCTTGCCTTCAGCAGGTTCTCGTCCAGGCCATGGAGAATGGCTTCGTAACTCAGCAATTTCGCGGGCTGATCGTCCACTAGAAGAATGTTGACTTTTTCATGCCCGGTCATGGCGCTTTCTCAACTCAACGATGCAGCCACATGCGTAACGCCGATAGTAGTTGTTCGGTATTGACCGGCTTTGCCAGATAATCCGAGGCGCCGGCCTCTAGACATTTTTCCCGATCACCCTTCATCGCCTTTGCGGTCAACGCGATGATTGGCAGCCGTCGCAACTCCGGCTTTTGCCGGATTGCCTGAATGGTCTGATATCCGTCCATCTGCGGCATCATGATATCCATCAGAACGATTGCTAGATCGGGCGTTGATGCAATGAGATCGATGGCTTCGGTACCCGTTGTGGCCGTGAGCACGCGCATGCCGCGCCGCTCCAGGACGCTGCTGAGCGCGAAGATGTTGCGAGCGTCGTCATCGACCAAAAGCACGGTGCGATTCAGAAGGTCTTCGTCGGAATTGTTCAGGCGCTCGAGCATCCGCTGCTTTTCGGGCGGCAGATCGGTCACCACCCGGTGGAGGAACAGTGCGGTTTCATCGAGCAGCCTTTCCGGTGACTCGACGCCTTTAACAACGATGCTGCGTGCTATGGTGTGCAGTTCGGCGTCTTCTTCCGGCGATAATTCGCGTCCAGTGAAGACGACGACAGGGATATCGGCGATCGCGTCGTCGGCGCGAATGCTTTCAAGCACTTCAAATCCGGACATGTCGGGCAGGCGAAGGTCGAGCACGACACAATCGCAGGGCTTCTCGCGAAGCAGTCGCAACGCGTCTGTGCCCGTGTCAGTGGAGATGATGTCGATATCGTCGTGCCCGAGCAATTCCCTGATACTTAGTTGCTCGGATGGATCGTCTTCGACGACAAGCAGACGCCGTCGACGCGTTTGCGCATATTCCTTGATGCGCGACAGCGCCGCGTCGACGCCTTCCGTCGTTGTCGGTTTGGTGACGAAGGAAAATGCGCCGCGCGACAGGGCGTGCTGGCGATCCTCGTCCAGGGTAATGACTTGCACCGGAATATGGCGCGTCAGCGGGTTCTGCTTGAGTTGATTGAGGACAGCCCAGCCGAGCATGTCCGGCAGGAAAACGTCGAGCGAAACCGCGCTCGGCTGGAACTGTTGCGCAAGGTTAATCGCGTCGGCGCCGCGCGCCGCGACCAATACCTTGAAGCCTTTGTCGCGCGCCAAATCCCGGATGACGCCGGCATAATGGGGATCGTCCTCGACCACCAGCAAGATCGAATCGCCCGGCTCGATTTCAAGGCGGTCGTCGGCGATGTGCTCGACAATGCGATCGGTGGTCGCGGAAGGCAACAGCGTCGGGGCTTGAATTGCCGGCTTCGGGGCTTCGCTCGCGGGCGGCCTGATGCCCGTTGAGGGACCGACATATTTTATCGGCAGATAGAGCGTGAACGCGCTGCCCTGTCCGGGCGTGCTGCGAAGCTGGATTTCACCGCCAAGCAGGTTCGACAATTCGCGGCTGATGGCAAGACCGAGGCCAGTACCGCCATATTTGCGGCTGGTGCTGGCATCGGCCTGCTGGAAGGCCTCGAAGATGATCTTTTGCTTGTCGGCGGGGATGCCGATGCCGGTGTCGGACACTTCGAAGGCGACGACGGCAGGCGCTAGGCTGAGCACAGCATGTTCTGGGCTCCAGCCGCCGACCGCGGCCGATACGTTAAGCTGGACGCCACCGTTCTTGGTGAACTTGAAGGCATTCGAAAGCAAATTCTTGAGCACCTGTTGCAGGCGCTTCGAGTCGGTGGTGATGCTACGGCCCAAGTGCGGATCGATCTGCACGCCAAAGGACAGATTGCGGTTTTCGGCCTCGTGGCGGAAGGGGCGTGCGATACCATCGAGCAGGCTGGCTATGGACACCTCTTCTTCGTCGACCGTGACCGTGCCGGATTCGATCTTGGAGAGATCCAGGATATCGCTGATGAGATTCAGCAAATCGGTGCCGGCACCGTGGATGGTGCGAGCAAATTCTACCTGTTTAGTCGTCAGATTGCCGTCCGGGTTCTCGGTGAGTTGTTGACCCAGAATGAGGATGCTGTTGAGCGGCGTCCGCAGTTCGTGCGACATGTTTGCGAGGAACTCGGACTTGTATTTCGAAGTGAGCGCTAGCTCGCTGGCTTTTTCTTCGAGCGCGCGGCGGGCCTGTTCAATTTCCTGATTCTTGCGTTCGACTTCGACGTTGCGTTCCGCCAGTTGCTGCGCCTTTTGCTCCAATTGATCGTTGGTTTGCTGCAGCTCCGTCTGCTGCGTTTGCAACTCGGCGGCGAGATTTTGCGATTGTTTCAGCAGGCCTTCGGTCTGCATCGTCGCTTCGATGGAATTCAGCACGATGCCAATACTCGTCGTCAATTGCTCGAGGAAGGAAATCTGCAGCGTCGTGAACGATGAAATTGACGCCAACTCGATCACCGCCTTCACCTGATCCTCGAACAGCACCGGCAGGACAATGATATTCTGCGGGACCACCTTGAACAGCGCCGAACCGATGGGGACGGCGTGTGTCGGAACTTCCGTAATCAACATTCTTCGCTTCTCGGCTGCGCACTGACCGATCAGTCTCTCACCTACCCGCAGAACCTGCGGATGGCCTGAACTTCCATCATCGGCGTAAGCCGACAATAATCGCAGGCTCCCGCTTTCTTCGTTTTCGACTTGGTAGATCACGCCAAGCTGGGCGTTGACGAGTTGCGTCAGTTCAGAGAGCAGCAGTCGGCCGACTGTCGTGAGATCGCGTTGGCCCTGCAGCATGCTGGTGAATTTTGCGAGGTTGGTCTTGAGCCAGTCTTGTTCGGTGTTACGGTCGGTCGTGAGCCGCAGATTGCCGATCATCGTATTGATATTGTCTTTGAGCTCGGCCACTTCGCCGCGCGCATCGACCTGAATGGAGCGGGTGAGGTCGCCTTTCGTCACCGCCGTTGCGACCTCGGCGATCGCGCGAACCTGTGTGGTCAAGTTGGCGGCCAGAAGATTGACGTTGCCGGTGAGGTCTTTCCAGGTACCGGCGGCGCCTGGCACCGCGGCTTGACCGCCTAGACGACCTTCCACGCCGACCTCGCGCGCGACCGAGGTCACCTGGTCGGCAAAGATCGCCAATGTATCGGTCATATTGTTGATCGTCTCGGCCAACGCCGCGACTTCGCCCTTCGACTTCACAGTCAGATTTTGCTTCAAGTCGCCGTTGGCAACCGCCGTCACGACCTTCACGATGCCGCGTACCTGTTCGGTCAGATTGGCCGCCATCACGTTGACGGTATCGGTCAGGTCTTTCCAGGTTCCGGCGACGCCGGGCACCTGCGCCTGGCCGCCGAGCTTGCCTTCGGTGCCGACTTCGCGGGCGACGCGCGTCACTTCCGAAGCGAAGGCGTTGAGTTGATCCACCATCGTGTTGATGGTGTTTTTCAGCTCGAGGATTTCGCCCTTCACATCGACGGTAATCTTGCGCGACAGGTCGCCGCGCGCCACGGCGGTCGTCACTTCGGCGATATTGCGAACTTGCGTTGTCAAATTACCAGCGAGCAGGTTGACGTTGTCGGTGAGGTCCTTCCAGGTTCCGCCGACGCCAGGCACCACCGCCTGGCCGCCGAGGCGTCCGTCTGTGCCGACTTCGCGCGCCACGCGGGTCACTTCGCCGGCGAACGAGCGCAGCTGCTCGACCATGGTGTTGAGCGTGTCTTTGAGCAGCAGAATCTCTCCGCGCACGTCGACGGTAATCTTCTTCGACAAGTCGCCGCCCGCGATCGCCGTCGCCACTTCGGCGATGTTACGCACTTGCGCGGTGAGGTTGCTGGCCATGAAGTTGACGTTGTCGGTCAGGTCCTTCCAGGTGCCGGCGACACCGGGCACCTGCGCCTGGCCGCCGAGCTTGCCTTCGGTACCGACTTCGCGCGCCACGCGGGTCACTTCCGACGCGAATGCGTTAAGCTGGTCCACCATCGTGTTGATGGTGTCCTTGAGCTCGAGAATTTCGCCGCGCACATCCACGGTGATCTTCTTCGACAGGTCGCCGCTGGCGATGGCAGTCGAAACCTCCGCGATGTTGCGCACTTGGGCGGTCAGGTTGCTGGCCATCGAATTGACGCTGTCGGTCAAGTCCTTCCAGGTGCCGGCAACGCCGAGAACATTGGCTTGGCCACCCAACCGGCCTTCTGTGCCGACTTCGCGCGCCACGCGCGTGACTTCGCCGGCGAAGGCGTTGAGCTGGTCCACCATCGTGTTGATGGTTTCTTTCAATTGAAGAATTTCACCGCTGACATTCACGGTGATCTTTTTCGAAAGATCGCCGCCGGCAATCGCGGTTGCCACGTCGGCAATATTACGAACCTGTGCCGTCAGATTGCTGGCCATGAAGTTGACGTTGTCGGTCAAGTCCTTCCAGGTTCCGGCGACGCCGGGCACTTCGGCCTGACCGCCGAGCTTGCCTTCGGTGCCGACCTCGCGCGCCACGCGCGTCACTTCCGAAGCAAACGCGTTAAGCTGGTCCACCATCGTGTTGATGGTGTCCTTCAGCTCAAGAATTTCTCCGCGGACATCCACGGTGATCTTGCGCGACAAGTCTCCGCGTGCCACGGCGGTTGTCACCTGTGCGATGTTGCGGACCTGACCGGTGAGGTTGCTCGCCATCGAATTGACGTTGTCGGTGAGATCCTTCCAAGTGCCGGCAACGCCGGGAACGACGGCTTGGCCGCCGAGCTTTCCGTCGGTGCCGACTTCGCGTGCCACGCGCGTCACTTCCGAGGCGAATGAACGGAGCTGGTCCACCATCGTGTTGATGGCTTCCTTCAGCTGCAGAATTTCACCGCGCACATCGACGGTAATTTTCTTCGAAAGATCGCCGTTTGCGACCGCGATCGTCACCTCCGCGAGATTGCGGACCTGCGCGGTGAGGTTGCTCGCCATCGAATTCACGCTTTCGGTCAGATCTTTCCAGACGCCGGTAACTTCTGATACCTGCGCCTGACCGCCGAGCTTGCCCTCAGTGCCGACCTCGCGCGCGACGCGCGTCACCTCGGAGGTGAACACGCCGAGCTGCTTGATCATGGTGTTGACGATCGTCGCCGAGCGGAGGAACTCGCCCTTGAGCGGGCGCCCATCGACATCGAGAGGCACGGTCTTGAGGAGGTCGCCTTGCGCGACCGCGGTGATGGTGCGGGTCACCTCGGTGGTGGGCCAGACCAAGTCGTCGATCAGGGTGTTGATGGAGTTTTCCATCTCGCCCCAGGCGCCGCTAGAGACGCCGAATCTGACGCGTTGTTTGGTCTTTCCGGCGCGGCCGACGACCTCACCAACGCGCTCGAGCTCCGTTGCCATGCGCTGATTGGCAGCGACGATGTCATTAAAGGTATCGGCTATCTTGCCTTCGATCCCGACGCCATCGCCGCGCATGCGAATGGAAAAATCGCCGCTCCGCATGGCCTGAAGGGCGGTGAGAAGTTCGACCAAAACCGGCGATACGTGGTCGGTTGCCTTGGCGGCAGATATGCCGTTGGTGACCGCCGGGGCTCTTGGCCCCTTGGCGGCAGAACTCGGTCGTGCGCTGCATAGGTGTTTTCTCCCCCGGAACCCCTCGGAATAAAGAATTCTGAAGGTCGTCTGGAGTTCCCGGCTTCAAACAAAATATTACCGTCTAAACCAACCTGCACGCCACAAGCCAAAATATAACAGAATCAATCAGTTATGCTCTACGAGCGCAGAGGCCTCTTGCAACAATGGCGTTTCGAATTGAAGCGGCGCGCAAATAGTTCGCTCTGCGACGGCCGGTGACGTCCGTCATTCGCACATCGCTGCGTTCGCTGCGTCGCATCATTCATGACGCTATTGGACCACAACGGACAAAGGTCAGCGCTGGGGCTGAATTGGTCCGCAGCGTTTGACCCAACAGCGACATCGACCCGACAATAATGCCTACCGTCGGGAACGGTTCAAATTCGCAGACTAGAGCGGGATGGACTGTGGGTACCGGACTCGAGTACGGCATATCTCATTGGTCCGTCGGGCTTGAGTATTTGTACATGGATCTAGGGCGCAGCAGCGTCACCGAGGGGAATCGGTCCCGCTCCCATCGATTACGTCACGATGTCGAGTCGAAACACATCAAACATCGTTCGCGGTCTGATCAACTATCGGTTCTGACAGGAAACAACCCCTGATAACAAAGCCCCGGGCAATGTCCCGGGGTTTTCTTTTTGGTGAGAGCCTGACTCTTGAATGTCCACTATTGATGCTGTGGACTCGACCGCTAATTTAAGATAGTCGCGATAGAGGTCCTTGGCTGTTGCTTTGCGCTGCGATTGGCGTCCTGAACGTAGCTGCCACGCCGCGAAGATCAGTGCGATTAGCGCAACTAAATCCTTTTTTTCGCCTAAACTTTCGCCGACACGCACGGAGGTGGCGGAGGGAGTGAACCTACAAAACAAATTCTCTACTGGTAGTTCAGAGCAATCCAGCGCAATCAAACGTAATTGAGCGCAAAGGCGATGTGTCCATTGCCGTCCACACTGCCCTACCGGCCAATTGTCCGCTTTCGCTGAAATCCACACGCAAACTCGCAGAACGTTACCGGTGTTTGTCAACATTTTTTGTCAAAAATAAATTGTCCTCCAGGCCACGTCAGTCATCCCTTCACGTTTGCCGTGCAGATCTTGGTTTGAGATGGAACCGGAATGGATTTCATAGTGAGTCTTTGTTTTTGGATCGTTGGCGAACTCGACCCTCGCACGGTCCGAATTGCCGCGATTCCAAGCTCGGCGCGCCGAAAGAACCCGAACGGCCATCAAAGCCCGGTTGTCCTAAAAACCGCTTAAAAGTGCTGCGAGGTCGCGCCCGCCTTTACGCCTGCCACGACAGAAAGCCAGCGGCCGACGTGCGCCATGAGCGCGAACCGACAGCTCGGTTTCTTTCGCCGCTTAAAAACGGCAGGCAATTGCGGATATCGAGGAGCAACATCATGAAGGATGAATTCACCCGCCGGGAGCTCTACGACCTCGTCTGGTCGCAACCGATGAAGACGGTGGCCGCAAGCATCGGCATTTCCGACGTCGCTCTCGCCAAGCAATGCAAGAAGGCCAATATCCCTGTCCCAAGCCGCGGCTACTGGGCACAGAAACAGGCAGGAAAGCCAACCATCCAGCTTGCTTTGCCGCCGCGCTTTCCCGGTGCTGCGGACCGGGTCGGTGGCGAGCGGCATCAATACTACCGCTATGGCTCGGATTGGGCCGAGGACTTGCGAAAAGCAGCGATCCCGCCGATGCCGACCTTCGACGAAGACATCGCCTCGGTCGAGCGGCGTGCGCAAACGCTAATCGGAAAGGTTCGTTGCCAGCGCAAGTTCGAGCCGGCGCACCCGTTAGTCGCAAAGATTCTCGCCCATGACGATGAGCGTCGGGCAGATTTTGCCAAATATCAGTCGAGTTACTACGCGCCCCGATATGACGCAGGCCACGAGCGGCGCCGGTTATTGATCATCAACACCCTGTTCCTCGCCGCCGCGCGCCTTGGATGCCGCCCGTCGATGAGCACGTCCAAATACGGACAAGATCCCGGCAGCGACCGGAATATCGGCATCACGATCGGTGAGTCACACGTTCATTTCACGGTGGAGCCCGTCAACACAAAAAAGGAGGACAAAAAAGAACGCCTGCGGCTCGCCTTCGGCCTAGCGCGCGACCGCGCGAGCGCGGATCGGTTTTGGGAAGACAGCGAGGACGGCAGGCTCGAGGATCAGCTGACCGATATCCTGGTGACCATGCTGGTCACTGCCGAAACGTCCTATCGCAACAGTCTGGTCTTGCAGCGCGACTGGATCATCGAACGCAAGGCGCAAGCCGAGGCCGAGTTCGTCCGGCGGAAGGAAGAGGCCGAACGCGCGGCGCGCGAACTTGCGGAAAAGCAAGCAAGAGAGCGCATTGCGCGTTTGCTGGCGCAAGCAAAAGCGCTGGCGCGCGCCGAACAGATCCGCGCCTATGTGGATGCCGTGCGCTCACGGGTGGCGGACAGCGCGATCACGCCAGACGATTTCGAGGGATGGGCAGCCTGGGCGCGGGCGGAAGCCGACCACATCGACCCGGTGAAGAACGGCACGATCGGGCAAGCAGTGGCGGAGCATGCCCGGCGCGCAGTCGATGTGTGACGGAGGGTTAGCCCCTGCCCCGTTTCCATAAGCCGGTTTTATGGAATATCTCGAGCTCGAAAACCTGGAATCACATTGCCAAGCCTCCGATAACCCATCTTCTCGGAGGTGATGGTCGCCGCAAACGATGGATGCGCCTTGTCAATCTAACTTTTCATTTCATTTCAAATAATTGGCTTGGTATAGCTTCCAGGGGTGAACGTCGTCGTAACATCGTCGCAACAAGATTTTTCAGCTCGCCGTCACATTCAATTATTTGTCACCAGTGGAAACAATCCCGTTTTTACCGGCGCGCGCATGTCGGGACTACAGGAATGAATACGCGGCCATGTCTCCTATTCCCTCAACTGCTACCAATCTGATCGACGCGAAAATCCGACGCTTTGTGCCATTCGCGACATGAGATCTGGACAGAGCTAAATCTGCGGTTCAATGTTTATTACAAATGGATTTTTCTCGGTTTATCCGGAAATTTCGCAGGGCGATTGAATTCTCGCTGCGCGTTTTGCGTCGCCATCGTATGGCCGTTTATGCGCATCCGATGAGCAGAATCCATGTTAGCGCAGGGTTTATTCCAGAAATATCCGCCACAGCAATAGATGAAGAAATTGCAGAACGGCTCCTCCGTTCATATTCACTCACTGTTTCTGACAAGCCTGGATCATTTTCGGGCGGAAGGGACGATGTATGGACGGCTATTACGCAGCAGCAACGACCGTTTATTGAAATTCTGGAGAGCAAAAACCCAAAACGGCTAGCATCGTATTTATGCAATATGAGCCGTCATGAAGCTACACATGGGACGGTGCAGGGTGCGGTTGAGTATCAGCATCTAAAACGTAGCGCTAGCTATCGGCGCTATGTTGCTAGAATGGCCAAAGATAAGCTCGTATCGCTCGCTGAGGCTGTCGGTGTCCTACCGTGTGAAAACCCCGAGCAAGGACCATGGAACCGAAACGCATGGATCGCTGAGAGCCTGTTGGTTGAAAAAATAGAGCAAGCTCTTGGAATTTGCATTGCATCTCCCGCAATCGATGGCGGGCTTTTCAAGATTGGCCAAGACCCCTACCGTTTTAATGAGCGTGATTGCAACGCAATCTACACCGCCTGGCTAATGCGCGATATTCTATCGAAGGATCCAAGTGCCAGTGTGTGCGAAATTGGCGGCGGTGTTGGAAGAGTTGCGTACTGGTCCGCTCAATTTGGAATTAAAAATTATACGATAATAGATTTGCCTCATATAAATGTCCTTCAAGGATTCTATTTGATCAAGTCACTGCCTCAAGCAGTTATCTGTCTTTATGGTGAGAACCGCGGCAAAAATGATGGCAGTAGCGTGCGTATCCATGTGATGCCTTCTCATGCCCTTAATAAGCTTCCGCAAAATTCGACAAATCTAATTCTCAATCAGGATTCGTTTCCAGAAATAAACCCAACAACTGTCAACGAATACTTGGCGTGGGTAAAATCGCAGGACACGCTATTTTTGTCCATCAATCACGAAAGCAAGCCAAACTCGGTCAATGGCACTTTGCAGAACAGCGTGCCGGAATTAATCGCAAATCTTGGCGGATTTGTTCGGCGATCAAGGCAACAATATTGGCTACGAAAAGGCTATGTTTGCGAACTGTATGAGAGTTGTGGCTAACCGTTACGGCTTGTTCAGCCGAGGCGTTATTGAATTGGTATCCGCGCAATGTCCGTTCCGGGTCAAACGCTGCGTATTTATTAGACTTCCAATCGGCCCATTGTCCGCTTTACTCCGTTAGCGACCGTTCGGCGGCGGAGTTCGTTTGTCCGAAAAGTGCCAATAGGGGACTTCGTCAGCGCGAATAAACGAACTAGGCCGCCAACTGAGGCGGCCCAGCATGCAATGATCATAAGTTGATCCCACCATTTGCGTCGGTAGTATGATAGGGTTCTGGCCGGATGCCTGTGGGGGGCACCTGCTTATGGGACCGGACCAAATCTTACTCTCCCTGATCGGCGGCATTTACGATGCCGCGCTGAATCCCGATACTTGGAACGCGGTTCTGCCCAGGATCGGGGCCTTTGTCGGCAGCTCGGCGGGCGGCATCTTCGCGCATGATTCCTCGCGAACGCGAAGGGACATGAGCATAGTTTACGAGTTCGGCACCGACGCCGAGTACCGCCAACTCTATGTCGAGAAATACCGGATGCTCGACCCTATGGCCGGCACCTATTTCGTGCTCGACGTCGGCGAGGTTTTCAGCACGTCGACCGTCATGTCGCATGCGGAGTTTCTGCAAACGCGCTTCTATATTGAGTTGATCCGGCCGAGGGGTTGGATCGACAACATCTGCGTCTATCTCGACAGAACGCCCGAAAGCCACGCAGGGTTCGCTTTGTTTCGCAACGACCGCGAAGGTGTCGCCGACGAGCCGGCGCGCGAGCGGCTGCGGCTCCTGGTTCCGCACCTTCGCCGTGCCGTGCTGATCGGAAAGATCATCGAGTTCAAAACGGCGCAAGCCGCCACGTTCGCCGACGCGCTCGATGGGCTGAGCGCAGCCATTTTGTTCGTGGATTCGAGCGGCCGTATTCTCCACGCCAACGCCTCGGGCCGCGCCATGATCGCCGAAGGCGATGTCTTGCGCGCTTCGCTCGGACGGCTCATCGCAAGCGCCCCCGACGTCGACCGCGCGCTACAGGACATCTTTGCTGCCGCCGGCAACGACGACGCGGCGATTGGCGCCAAGGGTGTAACCGTGCCGTTGGCCGCGCGCGACGGCGAGCGCTATGTCGCTCATGTGCTGCCGCTCTCGTCGGGTGCGCGCCGCAGCACCGGCGTGGGTATTGCGGCCGCCGCTGCCTTGTTTATTCAGAAAGCCGCATTGGCGACGCGATCGCCGCCCGAGGCGATTGCCAAGACATACCGGTTGACGGCGATGGAGGTGCGCGTCCTGCTGACCATCGTGGAGGTTGGCGGCGTACCGGAAGTGGCCGAAACGCTCGGCATCGGCGAGAGCACGGTTAAATCCCATCTCAAGCGTCTTTATGAGAAGACCGGCGCGCACCGGCAGGCCGATCTGGTCAAGCTTTTTGCCGGCTACATCAGCCCGCTGCTGGGCTGATTCACCCGAGCCGGCGAGTTCCACGCATTCCCGTCACACGTGAATTTTGATCTCCCCCAATCGGGGGATGCGGTGCCCCGATAGGCTCCGTTAGGCTTAAGCGCTGCTGCCGTTTTGCGGCAGAGGCCTGAACAAAAATCAAACTGGCCGACCTAACGCGACAACCAGGGAGCTAGCTTGATGATCAAACCATGGACACCCAAATTTCCAGCGATTCTCTCACCCGCGTTTCTGTCGATTGCATTTCTTGGTTCGTTTGGATTCTTCACCGAGGCGTGGGCGATTGAGAATTGTAACAACGTATGCGAATCTGGACATACAAAATGTCAAATATATTGTGACAGTCACAATAACGTCCCAGGTACAAAGTGGACTAAGTGTTTGGCGCAATGCGACAAGTATTGGTACTCGGGTAAAAATCCGCAGTCCATAGGAAGGCCAAACCCGCCTAATCCCCCGCCCCGTAAAGTTAATCCCGGCAAGTTAAAGCACCCGCCGACAACGGTTTCGAATCCGAACTCGCCAACCCCACCGCCCCCACAGATTCGGACAAGACAGAAAAGATAGCGCTGGAGGTTGGCGCATCGGACGGCGCGTGCGTTCTCGGTCGGCAACGAGAGGAACAGCTCATGACGGGGATGTCGAAAGCGGTTTTGCTTCTCGCAATCTCAGCGGCGTTGATCTTGAGCTATAGCAACGTCGTCGCAAAGACTTTGGGCCCCGGTCACGTGAAGACGTCCGGCAAATCTGCCGCTCCCGCAGGCTCCGGCGGCGGCCAGTCCAAAACAAGACATTGTTACTACCACCACTGCGTAACGGTTCCTCGGTCCGGCACCACGGCCGGTGGTAACGATCCCCGCGGTCCCAACCGGGGACCGGGCAACCCCGCCCTTCATCCGAAATAAGGATCATTGCTCAGTGTTCGGGCCATTCTCCGATAAGCGGCGGGGCGCCCGCCGCCGTACCACATCCACCGGCGCCCAGACCATGCACAGGAGGAATGAGATGCCGAAACTAGGGGTTTTCTTTTTCGCACTTGTCGCGTCGACAAGCGTTCTCATTGGCGCAAGCGCGGACCGCGCGTTGGCGGTCTCGATCCAGCCGGTCGCGCGCCATTCTGCCGGAGGCGCCGTCTCGCTGATTAATTGCAAGACGGGGGGCAAAAACTGCACGACAGGTAGCCGCCTACAAACGCAACTGCAAGGTAACCTGAAGAAAGCCGGCGAAGTCGGCGGCACCGATATTAAGTGCTCGGGGTCCGTTTGCGGCAACTGTGCAACCGACCCAACAAATTGCGGTGACCTTGCCGCCAAGCGGAATGGCGGGACGAAGGTAACGACCTCGGGCGCAAGCAAAAAAAAGCAATGATACGGCAAGGGCATCGCCATTGCCTTTTCCATCTCTGCGCCTCGTCGTCATCCACATAAACTAAAACGGCCGCCAGAAAGGCGGCCGTAACGTCGAAAGCGGTTTCGCTCCTCGCGATCTCGGATGGCAAAATCCCTTGAATCGAAGGGCGACCAAGAAGGCTTAAAGGTATGGAACGAGGTGGCCGACCTGATTGATCGTCAGCAGCGGATAAACAGCGCACGGCGCGTCAAGAAATAGTCACCGTCCCGTAATAGGATGCCTATTGAATTAGCGACCTCGGAAAACCACTCCCTGAGATACTTGGACCCTAGCCTTGGACCCTGATCAGCCTCCTGGCCTGACCAGGGTCTTTTATTTTATGAACAGGGCAAGTTTGGACGACAGACCATTGCCGTGTGGCACCGATGTCCGCTTCGGGTCATTTTCGTCCGACGCATCTAGGCCCCAAGTCTGCCCGATGTCCGTTGTTGCTCCAAAAGCGTCACTGGCATTGCGATGCAACGAAACGTCGCTTAGTGCCAAAAGGAGACATTCAGTGGCGTATCTAGGGCAATATTTGACTTGGCAATGTGGCGACCACATCTGCGCTTCTCGACCTGCAATTTAGAAGCACCGCTTCGACCCACCGACCCGCTTGCACTTACCATTTTTCGGAACTGCAGGGGGCCCACCGTCCATAACCGAGGTCGATTGCACATTCCCCCAACGACCTTCTGAGTGCGTAATCACCCGGGTATGGGCCGATGAAGCCAAACGAGCGATAGCGTTCGAGAGCCGCGTAGGGGTCTTTAGGCCGCACCCGCGATTGTGTCCGATGATGTCTGACGTGGTGCCTGGGTTTTGTCGCCGTTGTCGGCTCCGCAGCCGAGGCCGTCAGATTAAAAGCGGTCAGCGCGATGATGCCAACGAGTGCTGTGATTTTCATGCGATCCTCCGGGTCGCATATACATATTAGCTGAGCGCGAAAATCCAAGTTTGCAAAATATTACAGTCAGCAACGGAACTACGTAAGGCCTACCGGGAGCATGGACCTGACCGAAATACCGGATCGCATGTCCGCTTTGGGTCAAACGCTACTAACCCACCGAGCGCACAGCGCCGCCCAATGTCGGCTGTTGCTCCAAGACCGGACATGGCTTTGCATCGCAGCGAAACGTCGTTAAGTGCCATAAGCGGAAGTAGCCGCAATTGCGAAAATTGAGCAATGTACACGACCACACTCAAAAGTCAGACGTGACCAGACCGCGGCGACGCAGTCGATCGGATCGCGTCCGGCGGGTTCCGCGTTGAGGGGGGCCGATATCCAGTCCCATGGCTCGCTGCAGGGTCGAACCAACGCGCCGATCATGGCGAACCGCCCTATTTCTCTCCGATCAATGGCGCGAGGCATTCGACACCAGTCGTGAGGCGGGCGTTTCATCTGTTACCAATGACACGCAGTGCCCCTTTATCGGTTTCCACGTCCTCCATGTTTCTAGCAGCGCTTGCGCACGGACGACGCCGAACTAAGTCATCGTTACATGCGAAGGACGATGGGCTTTACGTGGCTACCTCCTGGCCCATAGTCCCTACGGAAAGGAGATGGAGAAAACGCTATGTCCGACGACCTTAAGACGATCGTTCCTTTTTCCACCGCCGAGCCATTCGAGCCCGAGCTCGGACGGCTCCTTCATCCAACCCGCTTTTTCCTGCATCCGCGCGACGTCGTGCGGGACGACACTTTGACCACCGCCGAAAAGCGGGCAATCCTATCCTCATGGGCATCCGATGCCCGCGCCATTGAATCGACGCCTGCGCTGCGGCAGATACCCGGCTCCGACTGCGTCGTCCCGTTCGATGATGTGATCGATGCCTTGCAGGAGCTAGACGAAAAATCCGACGGTGGGGATAGCGGCGGCATCGAAGGGTCGCAGCCGGGGCACCGTGATCGGCACCGCGGCGGCGACCAGGAGAAGGGGCCGACGGGAAGCGGAATTTGGTACTGAGTTGTATCCGGGCCGCGATCATCTCTGGGCCTCTTGACACCAAAAGCGGGCCACCTAAATCGATGTCGCTGATCGCCCCGACCGGGGATCGGCGCAGTCAAGGGGCGCCGGCTCTTTGGGCGCCCCTCGTATCCATGTTGCTCAATGGAGGATGTGGCTATGAGAAACTTCGACCTAACCCCTCTCTGGCGATCGACCGTCGGTTTCGATCGCCTGTTCGACCTCATCGACGATTCGCTCCGGTTGACGGGCGAGAACAACTACCCGCCCTACAACATCGAGCGAACCGGTGAGGAGAACTATCGCATCTCGCTGGCGCTTGCCGGCTTCATGCCCGAAGAGGTCACCGTCACCGCGGAGCAGAACATGCTTACGGTGGAAGGCCGCAAGGCCGAGAAGGGTGATCACCAGTACCTCTATCAGGGGATTTCCGCGCGTCCGTTTTGGCGTCAGTTTAACCTCGCCGACCACGTCGAGGTGAAGCGCGCCTCGTTCGAGAACGGGCTGCTGGAGATCGATCTGGTCCGCGAGGTGCCGGAGGCAATGAAGCCGCGCCGGATCCAAATCAAGTCCGGCGTTGCGGGAACCGACAACCAGCAAATCGAGCATAAGCAGGCAGCCTAAGCGGTCCCAGGACCGCCGGCCTACAGGGTTCCCGCGCGCGGCTCGGCCGGGCGGCGGCAGCCCTTTGTCAGAAGGAGGTATGACTATGAACGTGAGAGACCTGATCCCATGGAATCGCGGTCGCGGCGTCACGGTGCGGCGCAGCGAGGATGCCAACCCGTTCCTGACCTTGCACGGCGAAATGAACCGCGTGTTCGACGATGTCTTCCGCGGTTTCGACCTTGCTCCATTCGGCTTCGATCGCACGCTCGCATGGCCAAACGTTGAGGTGAGCGAGACCGATAAGGAGGTGAAGGTCACGGCTGACCTGCCGGGACTCGAAGAAAAAGACGTCGAGATCGAGCTGGCGAACGGTGTTCTCGCCATCAAAGGCGAAAAGAAGATCGAGACGGAAGACAAGGAGCGGCTGTTCAGCGAGCGCTTCTACGGCCGGTTCGAGCGGCAGATCCCTATCGGCACCGAGATCGAGGAGGACAAGGTGGAGGCCTCGTTCAAGAACGGCGTTCTGGCGGTGACGATGCCGAAGAGCGCGGAGGCGCAGGCGAAAGTCAAGCGCATCGCGATCAACGGCAAGAACTGAAGGCACGGCAGCCGCGTCGGGGCGGCCCGCAAGGGACGCCCCGGCGGCCTCTTTCGTCAGTTGCGGGAGGTAAGCGATGCAGCATGTCCGGAAAGAGACGCAGTTCACAAACTGCGGTCCGATTGATTACCGCGGCCTAAATGGCGGTCATGACGCTGCCAACACGAACAACCGGCCGATTTTTGGCGATTCGCTTTTGCCCTCGGATGCGGTCGCCCGCATCTATCGTCCGGCGCGCTCTGCCATGACTTCGGGCAAAGCGCGGACGAAGAATTGGGTGCTGCGCTTTGATCGCCGCACGGCGCCCTTCATCGAGCCGCTGATGGGGTGGACCGGTGGCGACGACACACTCAGCCAGGTCGAGCTAACTTTCGCGACCCGCGAGGCCGCGGTTGCTTACGCGCAGCGACAAGGTCTGGCCTATGTTGTGGAAGAGCGCTGCAGCGGCGGGGTTTTGCAGTCGTCACATGACGCCTGGAAAGATGACCCGCAACAGAGCCAGGCGTTTAAGGATATCATTGCGAGCTATCTGTCATTCGCGTGGCTGCAGGCGCAGTATGGCCGCTGCGACGTATTTGAGATCCCCGACCTCGAACGTGCGCTCGTCAATCCCGCAGTCGTGTTTCGTTCACCGAGCGATGTGGTCGACGATCCCATCCTGCCGGTTGACTGTAAACGCGAAATTCTCAGGCGCTGGGCTTGGGACGAATACCTGCTGCAACTCGCAAGCGACGAGGCGATGCCGGAGGGCAGGGAACCTTCGCGTCTCGACGAGGTGAAGTGCGCGCTGCTCGCTTTGCAAGAGCCGGAGCGGCGTGCCCCGGTCATCATATCGTACGCGCCCAACGAGGTGCCGCGCGCCGCATAGCGAGGCAGCCATGGCAAGGATTACGACAACGGATTGCGATCGCATTGTGCCGAACCGCTTTGAGCTCGTAGTGCTCGCCGCCGCGCGGGCGCGCGAGCTTCTGCGTGGCGATGAGCCAAGAGTCCTGGCCGACGGCGATCAACCGCCCGTAATCGCGTTACGCGAGATCGCGGCGCAAAAGCTCGACCTCATTGAACTCCGCCAGCGGCTCCTGCGGCGCTGGCTCGATGGTGCCGAGAAAGACGAGAAGCCCGAAACTTCCGTCAGAATCGGACCGTCTTCCAACGAAGATTGTGGCTTGACCGGCATCGCCTCTGATGCCGGTGCAGTCACGGCAGCTTCCCCATCGAGGGAAGTATCTCTGACACAACTGACGAAAAACAGGAGTATCCCATGTTCAACCGCACTACGAAAAGGAGAACGGAAAAGACAACGATCGACGTCGTGAATTTCGTGCTCGGCGCGTGCTTGGCATCTGCGCCGTGGGTGCTGGGTTTTACCGGCCAAACGGCTGCCGCCTGGAACGCGTGGATGGTGGGCGCTGCAGTTGCCTTCGTCGCAGTGGACGCGCTCGCCAACCTCACTGAGTGGGAGGAATGGGCAAATATGGCACTGGGCATATGGGCTATCCTGGCGCCGTGGCTGCTCGGCTTCGCCGAGGTGGCTCAGGCGATGTACGCCCATCTGTTCATCGGTCTGATCGTGACCGTCCTGGCGGCTGTCGATCTGTGGATGGCTCACAACAGACCCGTTCCCATGGCGTGATTGCTCACAGCGCCCGGCTGGAAGCAAATCGAATGGGTCGCCGCGCTATGTACCATCACGAAGGTTCGCAACGCAGCTTGATTCCCAAATCCGCAAGCAGCCGCACAGTGCTGCCACGGACGGAAAATGCCATGGGCCTCTCTGAAGAGCGGAATAATCGCCGCCCCAACACGGAGGACGCTCCGCCCTGGCCGCATGTACGGCTCGCTGACACCGATCGGCTGGAGTCATTCAGCGACAGCGTTTTTGCGATCACGATCACGCTGTTGGTCGCCGAGATAGTCCGCCCGGAGTATGAGCCGGGCCACCTCTTGGAAAAGCTGTTGGCACAGTGGCCCAACTATGTCGCCTTCCTGGCGTCATTCTTCTACATTGGCATCATATGGCTCAATCATCGCGCAGTATTCGCCCGCGTCCGCTACTGTGACCGGAGCTTGCATCTCGCTAATCTATTTTGTTTATTGGCCTCGGCGCTGATCCCTTTTCCCACAGCGGTGTTATCCACGGCGCTCCAGCACGCCAACCCATTCGACGCCACGATCGCAGTTGCGCTCTATGCCGCCATCGGCGGCGTCATGTGCCTGGCGTGGCTCCTCCTGTTCCATGTCCTCAGCATCCACTCGTACCTCCTGGAGGATCATGTCGATCCGACCTTTTTCCCAAAGGAGAGGCATCGCGCGGTGCTCGGAGTGGCGCTCTACGCGGCGGGGGGAGTGATCGGCTGGGTATATGCGCCGAGGTTTGCACTGATTATCTTCCTGGCTTTGCCGATCTTCTATGGGATAACCAGCGAGGGACTGACGGAAACGCGCGTTCGGATTCTGCTCAGAAGAGCTACGCACGAGCCTCAATAAAAAGATTAACGCGTAAGGCAGAGAGTTCGTGCCAATAGGTCGTCAATCTCGTGAGGCCACTCGTTTCCGCACTCGCTCCTGGCGTGACCCATTGGCTGCCTTAGATCAGGGACGTCGAAGTCCGTTGTGGGTCATTGACGGCCTAGCTGGTCAAGGCCGACGCCCTTGTCTGTCCGCTGTGCTTCCAATAGCGACCATTCAAGGCATGAGTTCGAATTGACGCGAAGTGCCAGAAGGAGACGTCAAACACATGGCTACCTGAGATTGGTCTAGGAGTTCACGCGGCCGTCAGACTTTTGGTTTTTTCCGATTGATTAATAGGACTAATTTTCTTTTGTCGAAGTAATTCTGTGGCCTCGTTTTACACTCACGGGTCGGCTAAAGTAGTAACCCTGCGCGTATCTGCAGCCGGCAGATACCAGAAAGAGCGCTTGACCGGCAGTCTCTACGCCCTCCGCAATAATTTCGATACCGAGTTCCTGAGCGAGACGAATGGCCGTCCGCACCACTGTAGCATGACGCGGGTCGGTAGTAACTCGGAAGACAAGCTCTTGCGCAATCTTTAGTCGATCCACAGGGTAGGTCGCAAGATAATTGAGCGATGAGTATCCCGTCCCAAAGTCATCAATAGCGATGGTCAATCCAAGCGCGCGAAGGCGTTCAACTAGGTCGCGTTGCTCTTGCGTTACTTCCATCAAGACGGATTCGGTCAGCTCAATCTCCATTCGTCCCGGGTTGATGCCATATTGTTCGATGCTCTCGGCAATATCTCGATCGAGTTCGGATCGCTTGCATTGAATTGCAGATAAGTTCACCGCGATTGACTGAGGTGCAATTCCTTCGTTCTCCCAGATCTTCGTCTGCCGGCATGCCTCATCGAACACCCATTTTCCAAGAGCAATAATATTTCCGGTTTTCTCGGCGATTGGTATGAACAGCGATGGCATAATGAAGCCTCGTTTCGGATTATTCCATCGAACCAGCGCCTCAAGTCCGACAATCTGCCCTGACACGATCTCAACCTGTGGCTGGTAATAGAGCTCAAGCTCACCGCGGGTAATTGCGATGCGCAGTTCGTCGCCAATCTTTACGCGATCACGAACCTGCTGATTGAATTCCTTGCTGTGAAACCGAAAGCAATTCCGCCCGTCTTCCTTTGCCTGATAAAGCGCGAGATCGGCTTGCATCATTGCTTCTTTCGGCCCCTCGAGTTGCGCGGAGCAATCGGAAATTCCGACGCTAGCTGAAATATAAATTTCGTTGCCATTAACGAAATACGGCTTGCCGAGATTCGCCACGATCCTTTCCGCCAGGGTTCCACTCGCGGCAATATCGACCGTATCTGTCTGCAACACTGCAAATTCATCGCCGCCTAGGCGTGCGACAAGATCACAACTACGAACAAGCCCTATGAGCCGCTCGGCAGCTTGTTGCAAGAGAACATCACCAATCAGATGCCCCTGTGTGTCATTGACATCCTTGAAACCATCAAGGTCAATGTATAGCAGCGCAAATTGCCTTGCGCTGCGCCTGCTAGCGGCAAACGATATGCTGAGTTGATCAATTAATGCTCTACGGTTCGCCAGATTCTGTAAGCGCGTCGGTTTGGGCCAATTCGGTCATCTCTTGATTGGTTCGAATGAGATGAAGTTCATGCCGCGCCGACGACCACATCAGCACGACGATAACGCCCGTAGCGAGAAATCCGGCGATCAATAGAAGCCATGCGCTGACGTGAGTGGCATGCCCCCCAGAGATGGGCGTAGCCACGAGCTTCCATTTGAGATTAGAAACTTCCAGCGTGCCAGACCAATGCCGACCGGCAGTAAGAAAATGTAGCGGCTCTGGATTGAAAGGTATTGTGCGCAGCGATGAAGTGTGAATATAGATTGGAAACGCGTTTGGACCGCTGTCTGGCGCAAAAATATTTAAATCTAATGGTGTCCTAAGAGAGCCAATAATCGTCTCAATCATCGCGTTGAGTTGGAATACGCCCTGCACAAAGCCGGCGATATTGTGACGCCGATCCTCGAGCGTCTCGTGCGGCATGCTCTTCTTATAAACGGGTAACAGCACGAAGAATCCACGTCGGTCACCAGTTCCTGAATGGAGCACAATGATTTTCGAGGCGGCAAGCTCATTGCGGTCTCGCGCATGCTTCAGCGCCTCTTCTCGTACTCCACCGTCGACCAGATCCAGTCCATGGACGACCCCCGAGTATTGTTTCTCCGTCGTGTAGTAGACGGGATAATACTCATCACTATCTGGGGCTGTGGCAACCTTGCCGTCAGGTGCTACGGACTTGATCCGGTATCCAACAATGCCGTCACGAATAGCGGCAAGTTCGTGAGCGGGGCGTTCATCGCGTGTGACACGCGGAATCCAGGAAACACTCAGGATCGCAGATTGCCCCTTCAGAAGCTCTCGAGCGAAAGTATCGAATTCAACTCGACTGACCTCTCGCTCCGAAGACTTGAACAGAGCGCGCAAGGCGGAAATCTTTTTGAAATATTCGTCCATCCCTGCTTGTAACGTCAAAGCAACGTTATTGGCCCGGGCGCCAAATTCCAATTCAATGGCGCGCTCCTCCCAATGCAAGACAATAATCCAACCAACGATGGAGAGAATTGCACCCAATAAGACCGTCGTGAAAATCTGAAGTGCGTGTCGAGCGTGAAGCGAAAAGTGCCCTATTTTGGGCGGTTCATCTCTGGTCCTTCTCAGGTGCCAGCCAGTTATCCATTTTTGACTTTCTTTCTGCTTCCCGTCGCTTCCATGCACGCGTCGACGAAACGACGCGAAGCGGGCAAGAAGACCTACAACGCGATCACGAAAACCAACGTAAGGCGAAAATGTCCTACTGTTAAGGTCCACAATTGTTTCTGAACCGATGCGACAACAGTTGCACCGGTAGAACTACGGGAGTCGCCATCGCACTTCACAAACGTGGTAACCGAATTGTGAAGGGTTCAACATTTTGATCATCGAGTTGACAGGTCGCTAGATTAGTTTCGCTAATAGGATCGGTCCCTAGCTTGCGGAAGCCGCGGAGCCCGTCACCCCCCAGTTCCAACCTGATATGTGGTCGATAACATCTGCCCACGCGCTTGTTCGAGCACGAACAACCGGATGGCTGAGGATAGATTCCCATAGCGACGGCGGGAATCAATGTCGGCTACGATATCTGACAGGTTCATATCGTATTTTTTAGCAATCTCCTTTAGGCCATTCCAGAACGCATCCTCGAGACTAACGCTCGTCTTGTGGCCAACAATCACGATCGACCGCTTAACAACCGGAGATTTCATCATTATCCCCCTCCGATTAAGCAATGCGGATTTCGCTGACGGTAGACTAAACAGGCCGACTGCTCTGACCCGTATTGCGTGGCAAAACTTCCAACGCCATTGCAAACTGTGCCGGGCAACACTCGATGTCACTGTCGAATTATCGATGACGAACACGAAGGAATTTACACACAAACAAATCGTCGAGTCGCTTTGCCCGCTTGCAAAACCATACCCCGCAATATCACCGCAAAACACTCGTACTAATACGAGGAGCAGCCGTCTATTGTGTTACTTGTTAGTTAAAGTTCCACGGGTGCGCGACTTGATGACAGACATATGAATTGGTGCTTCGAGTCTTAACATCAATTACGTCGGCGGATGAAATAGATCAACAAATTTATTGTTCGCCAAGCACAATGCGGACCAGATCTGCTGTATTCTTGGCTCCAAGTTTTTGCATCACGTTCGCGCGGTGAAATTCGACGGTTCGTGGACTGATGTTAAGCATGCGCGCTGCTTCCTTGCTGGAGGCCCCCCTTAAGATTTGGGCAAGCACAACGCGCTCCCGCGGTGTTAGCAAACGATGACCTCTGAATGGTTTCGATAGGATGACTAATGCATTGTCTAGTCTTTTGATCTCTTCCTTGGCTTGCTTGAGTTCGGGAGTTTCGAGAAATTCCCAGGCACCATTTCGCCTCGCAATGGTAAATTGGTGTGCACGTGCGACGTCCAGAAGGTCAACAGCTCTGCTCGCACTGAGCGCGTAGGTGCACAAGACAATCATTTGCCGGTCGTCAAGGGTCTGGTCGAGTTCCTGCTCGTACTCTCTGAATTCCGTCCAACGATTCGTTTCCATCCAAAATGCGTTACCGCTGATCCTTAATCCCTCATAACCCTTGCCCATAGCTTCTCGGAGTTTATCGTTCCAACCCCCGGTGATTCTCTGCACGTCAAATTCATTACCTTTTAGATACCACTCGTATCCCGGAAGAAGATTGATACTTCCGGCAGCCAGATGCTGATCAAAATCGGGAATGCCTTCGCGCAACGAGTTCTTGGCTTCTTCGTCGGTGATCGGCGCGGATATTGCCCACACGCAGAATTCATGGTTTTCCAATCCGGCCTTCAGATACGATACGTTAGTGTCAAGCAAGTCCTGCTTCGTTTCGTAGAAAAGGCAAATGTGCGCTCCCCAAGGCATATCGCCCATAACGCGAATGCCAGTTTTTCTTATTACGGAATCCGGAATAAGTGTCTCCGCAAAATCTGCCTTGTATCTTTGACTGGTCCGCTTCTCAAATCGCTTGGAGCGAGTCATTGTGGTCTCCAAATATTGAGGCTTGTGGATGAATTTTGAAAATTTGTATACGGATTAACACTTTACTCTCTTTTGGGCCTTGCTTGCCATCCCATTGCAGAATTTGTAGCAGCGCTTATGGCTCGACTGGCGCAGAGTCTGGAAAGATCTTGCGGGGGCCGTCATGTAGGCCTCGGGTCAAAAGCCGACAAACCGTCGCTAGTGTCCTGATTTCTGAAGTTTCTATGCAGCTGTTTCGTGGGTGCTGATTGTTCGGCGGCAGAAGCGCTCGATCGACGCGAGGATGTCGTCGGCAGATTTGGTCCATCGGAACGGTTTTGGATCGGCGTTACGGGTCTTGATATAGGTGTTGATCGCGGCTTCCAGCTCGGCAGTCGATCGATGCACGCCACGTTTGATCTGCTGTTCCGACAAGAGCGCGAAAAAACGTTCGACCTGATTGATCCAGGATGAGGACGTCGGCGTGAAGTGAACATGCCAACGGCGCCGCTTGGCGAACCATGCGCGGATGAGCTTGGTCTTATGGCTCGACGCATTGTCCATGACGACGTGGATATCGAGGTTGGCCGGAACGTTCCGCTCGATCTCGTCGAGGAACTTGCGGAATTCCCGTGCGCGGTGGCGCGGCATGCATTTCCCGACGATCGTTCCCGCCTTCACATCGAGAGCAGCGAACAAGGTGGTGACGCCATGACGCTCATAGTCGTGGGTTCTCCGCTCGGCTTGGCCGGGGCGCATCGGCAGTAGCGGTTGCGTGCGATCAAGCGCCTGGATTTGACTCTTTTCATCGACGCAAAGCACCAAAGCGCGCTCCGGTGGATCAAGGTAGAGGCCGACAATGTCGCGCACCTTCTCAACGAACTGTGGATCGGTCGAAAGCTTGAAGGTCTCGCTGCGATGAGGCTGCAGCGAGAATGCGTTCCAGATGCGATGCACGGTCGAAACGGATAGGCCCGACGCCTTCGCCATCGAGCGCGTGCTCCAATGCGTCGCGTGAGACGGCATTGTTTCAAGCGTCTTCGTCACTACATCGGCGATCTTGTCGTCCCCGATCTTGCGCGGCGCGCCACAACGAGGCTCATCATCGAGACCATCCAAGCGTTGCGCGGCAAACCGCTTGCGCCATGTCAAAACAGTCATCCGGGAGGCGCCGATCTCGTCCGCGATGGCGCAATTGTTCAAACCATCTGCCGCCAGAAGCACAATCTCGGCACGCATCGCATCCGCCCGCGCGATCTTGCGGCGGCGCACCCGCGCTTCCAACTCGCCACGCTCCCTCTCGCTGAGAACGATTGCCACCGCAGCAGGCCCAGTCATCGCAGCCTCCGAATCATGCCGATGCAGAGAGGGAATCATGATCCGCGGTAAATGCCTAGAAATTTCAGA
>CAVYWI010000022.1:0-172689 GCA_963772235.1 uncultured Alphaproteobacteria bacterium | reverse complement strand
CGTTCGCCGCATTGCAGCGACGATGGTCGCTATCGGGGGCATAGCCGACAAACGTCCGACCGGAGGCTGAATTGCTACGGAGCGAATGACCCATCAGCGACATTGCAGAGCCGAATAACTGCGCGCAGTTCTCTCAGCCGCTGACGCATCCGCTTTATTGGAAAGGCCGCCTCAGTTGGCGGCCTCTTCACGGTAGTGCGAAGGTGAAAATCTGCAATACAGCGTGACCGTTGAATAACGAAGTGCCGCTCCGATTTAGCAAACCATCGAAGGTAGCCGGTTCTTCCGGCTCGATTTGCGAAATATCAATGCGCGATACCAACTAGCGGATTATGCTTTTACATCCGCATGGAGGATTTTTGTATCATGACAAAAATTTTGCGGCTGGCTGCAATTTTAGTTCTGGCAGCGGCGGTAATACCGCTGAACGCGAATGCACAGGAACCGAAAAAGGAAGAGCCGGCGAAAGCCGCGCCGGCCAAACCTGCTGCGCCCGCCGCAAGACCCGCGCCACCTGCTGCCCGCCCGGCACCGCCACCGGCTGCGCGAGCGCCGGCTGCACGTCCGGCGCCCGCCGCGCGTGCTCCGGTAGCCCGTCCCGCTCCAGCGGCGCGTGCCCCAGCAGCCCGTCCGGCACCGCCACCGGCTGCGCGAGCGCCGGCTGCACCTCCGGCGCCCGCCGCGCGTGCCCCGGTAGAACGTCCCGCTCCAGCGGCGCGTGCCCCAGCAGCCCGTCCGGCACCGCCACCAGCTGCGCTAGCGCCGGCTGCACCTCCGGCGCCGGCCGCGCGTGCCCGGTAGCCCGTCCCGCTCCAGCGGCGCGTGCCCCAGCAGCCCGTCCGGCACCGCCACCGGCTGCGCTAGCGCCGGCTGTACCTCCGGCGCCTGCAGTATCCGCGGCGCAAACGCGCGCGCAGTTACGCAGCCAGCAACGTCAGGAGCGCGCAGTACGCCAACAGGAGAACCGGCAATTGCGGGCGCTGCCGCCTTCGCAGCGCGCGCAGAAGCAGCAGGAGATCAATCAGCAGCGCCAGCTGCGCGCGGCGCAGCGCATTGCGGCGCGCGGTCCGCGCCGCAATGGGCAGGCCCGCGTGATGCCGCAAGCGGCGCGGCAAGGCCGCTTCGCCGCAGGATTTGCGGCACGGGCGCAAGACGCCAATGCCCGCGTGCGTCCGGCAGCGGTCGCCGCGCGACGGGCCTGGCGGCGCGGCCTGCGTGCCACATTCGTGCCGTGGATCGGGCCCGTGTTCTGGCCTTACGCTTATTCCGACATTTTCGACTATGCGTTCTGGCCCAATGGCTATGACGACGGCTACTGGGCCTATGCTTATGACGACTTCTTTGACGTTGTGTTCTGGGGCGAAGTCGGTCCCCCGGAGGAATACGGTTACGCGCCACCGCCAGCTTCCGCGTCGACGCGGCCGACATATGCGGCGGTGCAGGAGCTGTGCAAACAGCCCGGCACCGGAATCACCGCCTGGCCTTTCGCGGAAATCGAGAAGAAGGTCGGCCTCAATGCCGAGCAGAAGCAATTGCTCGCCGACGTGCGCAGCGCGGCCGCGAAGGCCGCGAGCGTGTTCAAGGTCTCGTGTCCTGCGGAACGCGCATTCCCACTGACGCCGCCCGGCCGCCTACAGGCGATGGTAGGACGGCTGCAGGCGACGCTGGAAGCGGTGCAGACCGTACGCCCGGCGCTGGAGAAGTTCTACGACTCGCTCTCCGACGAGCAGAAGGCGCGCTTCAACGAGATTGGGCCGAAGAATCACGCCGCCAATGCCGAAGCGAGCCAGGCCTTGGCGCAGGACGCGCAGAGCTGCAAGGAGCCGAAGCCCGGCCTGTCCAACTTGCCAATTGAGAAGATCGAGGATGTGGTGAACCCGACTGACGCGCAGGAAGCCGATCTGAACAAGTTGCAGGAGGCGACTGACAAGGCCGTCTCGCTGCTGCAGGCGGCCTGTCCGGAGGATACCCCGCTCACCCCGCCCGGGCGGCTGGAAGCTATGGAGAAGCGGCTACAGGCAATGATCGATGCTGCCAACACCGTGAAGCCGGCACTCGACAGCTTCTACGCGTCGCTCACCAGTGAGCAGAAGGCGCGTTTCAACCGCATCGGCCAGGAACTAGCGCAGTCGGGCGGGTGATTGGGCTTACCCCTGAAACGCAAAGGCGGCCCTCGAGGCCGCCTTTTTCCTTTGTGTGCCCCGTGTGATTGATAGTCTTTTGTCCAACCTGATGGTGGCGAAGGATTGCCGGACAAGAGCCGATCGTTTTTGCCAAGGGTACCAAGCCGTCGATGCCGTGCAGATCTTCAATCACGATAAGCCCATTTATGGGTCGAAGTCTGCTTTTGATGCTGTGGACGGCTCCTCCAACGGCACGTGAGTGCCATGAATGTGGACGTTGTCGAAGCACTCGCCGGAATGCGATGGTCGTGAATGGCACATCGCGACAATTCGGCCTCGTGCCTTGATTGGTCGCTTTCGGGGCGAAGCGGACAATATCTGTAGGGTGGATTGAGCGAAGCAAAATCCACCGGCTGAGCCTCTCCGCCTTATCCCGAGGAGGGCGCAAAGCGCCGATCGCGAAGGATAAGGTGGCCCCATGCTTCGAGACGTGCACTTCGTGCGCTCCTCAGCATGAGGCCGAGAGGCCGGCGTTTTTACTGGGTCTCCGCCTCCCTCCTTCGCTTACGCTTCGGAGGCCTCAGGCATCAGCCCGTCGAAGCCTTGGCGAAGACGGGTCGCGGGGGGACGACAGCCTAGAGGGCAAACTTCGCCTTCACCCGCGCCGCTTTTTCGACATCCGCGCGGATCGTCACCGCCAGACGCCCATCGTCGCGCATGCCTTTCGACAGCACTTCGGCGTGACGGTAGAGCCAGCTCAGACCCGCGCCGTCCGCCGGATCGATTGCCAATTCGAGCGTTTGCCGCTTTTCGTTTAGCCGCGTTTCGATCGCGGCAATCAGGCGCTCGATCCCTTCCCCGCTCAAGGCCGACACCAGGATTGGCCGTCGCGACTCCGGCTGCCGCTCGGCCAGATTGAATAGCCGCGCGCGGGCTTCCGCGTCGAGCCGGTCGATCTTGTTCCAGACTTCGATCAGCCGCGGATCGGCGGCCGCGATATCCAACTCGCCGAGCACTTTTTCGACGTCGCGCGATTGAGCCTCGGAATCCTCGTGCGACATGTCGCGCACGTGCAGGATGACGTCGGCCTCGATCACCTCTTCCAGCGTGGCGCGGAACGCCGCCACCAGCATGGTCGGCAGATCCGAGATGAAGCCGACGGTATCGGAGAGAATGACGCGGTTGCCGTGCGGCAGCGCAACCGCCCGCAAGGTGGGATCGAGCGTCGCAAACAGCATGTCGGCCGACAGGACGGACGCCTGGGTCATGCGGTTGAACAGCGTCGACTTGCCGGCATTGGTGTAGCCGACCAGCGCCACGATCGGATAAGGCACGCGCTTGCGGCTGTCGCGATGCAGCTTGCGGGTGCGCTTGACCTTGTCGAGCTCGCCCTCGATGCGCTTGATGCGGTCTTCGATCACGCGGCGGTCGGCTTCGAGCTGCGTCTCGCCCGGCCCGCCGAGGAACCCGAAGCCGCCGCGCTGCCGCTCGAGATGGGTCCAGGAGCGGACCAGCCGGCTTTTTTGATAGTTGAGATGCGCGTGCTCGACCTGCAGCGCGCCTTCTTTCGTGCGCGCGCGGCGGCCGAAAATTTCCAGGATCAGTCCGGTGCGATCGATGACCTTGGCGCCCCAGGCTTTTTCGAGATTGCGCTGCTGCACCGGCGAGACCGGGCAGTCCATCACCACGACGGAGGCCGACAGGCTTTTGACTAATCCCGCGAACTCGTCGACCTTGCCGGTGCCGATATAAGTCGCCGGCCGCACCTGGTTGAGCGTGACCAGGCCCTGCTCGACCACATTGAGGTCGATGGCGCGCGCAAGACCGGCGGCTTCCTCAAGGCGTGCCTCCGGCGTGCGCGCTTGCGCGAGAGCGCCGAGCAGCACCGCTGCGCGCCTCGCGCTTGAGCCACGGCTCAATGACGATCGCGCGCCCGGTCTCCGTGCCCGACGCCGTCGGGCTCAGTAGATCGGCGCGCTTGTCACGCTGGCGTTGTTCCAATCAGACCTTATCCCCGGCCGGCGGCTCTTCGCCGCCTTCGAACAGCTGGATGGGGTGACCGGGCATGATGGTCGAAATCGCGTGCTTGTAGACGAGCTGAGAATGTCCATCCCGCCGCAACAGAACGCAGAAATTATCGAACCAGGTCACCACGCCCTGCAATTTAACGCCGTTGACCAGAAAGATGGTCAGCGGGATTTTTGCTTTGCGGACGTGATTGAGAAAAGTGTCTTGAAGATTTTGCGCACGTTCGGCTGCCATGGCCGTGTTCCATTTTTTTGCCCGCGTCTTACGCGCGGGACCATCGTTGCCCAAGCCTTGCGCATGCAAGTTTCCGGGTCATGCCCCGCTTTGCCCCACGCAAAAAGCGGTGTCCGGCTCAGGAACCCCTATTAGATGGCAGGCGGTCGCCGGGCGCAAGCGTAAGTTGGCGATTACCCCAACAAACCGCTGAAATACCTAATATTTTGTGGTCCCGCCGAGCCTATTTTGACCCCCCGGCAGGGCGCGATCAGCCGATGTCGGCGTGCCGGTGATAGTCGCGCCGTAGCGCCATAGCGATCAGCCCGGGCGCGCCATTGCCGACCGGACGGCCGTCGATGCTCACCACGGGCTGGACAATCTGGCTCGCCGAAGTGACGAACGCTTCGCGCGCGGCATAGGCCTCCTCGACCGTGAAGGCGCGCTCTTCGAGCGCCAGCCCTTGCGCGCCGATCACGTCGAGCACGACCGAACGCGTGATGCCGGGCAGGATGTCGCGCCCGAGCGGGCGGGTGATCAGCTTGCCGTCGCGGCTGACGATCCAGGCATTCGACGAAGAACCTTCGGTGACGCGGCCCTGCGCGTCGACCAGCCAGGCCTCGCGCGCACCGCGGTCGCGCGCGGTCTGCTTGGCCAGCACATTCGGCAGCAGCGCCACGGATTTGATATCCACCCGCTGCCAGCGGATGTCGGGCACGGTGACCACGGCGATGCCCTCGGCCGCCAGTTGTTCGAGCCGGGCGGAGATCGTTGCTGCGCGCCGTGACAATGACGGAAGGCTTCGTGTCCGCCGGCGGAAACGCAAAATCGCGCCGCGCGACGCCGCGGGTGATCTGCAAATAGACGATACCGTCACGCACGCGGTTGCGCCGCACGGTCTCCCGCAACACGACCGAGAGCGCGGCCTGCGACATCGGGCGCGTGATGCGCAGTTCATGCAGCGAGCGATCGAGCCGCGCCATGTGGCGGCGCTCGTCGACCAGCAGCCCTCCCCGCACCTCGCACACTTCGTAGACACCGTCGGCGAACTGATAGCCGCGGTCCTCGATCGAGACCTTCGCCTCCGCGTGCGGCAGGTAGCGGCCGTTGACATAAGCAATGCGCGACATGAATCAGCCGATACCCAAGGCCTTGAGCTTGCGATGGAGCGCCGAGCGCTCCATGCCGACGAACTCGGCGGTACGCGAAATGTTGCCGCCGAAGCGGCTGATTTGCGCCATCAGATATTCGCGCTCGAACACCTCGCGCGCATCGCGCAGCGGCAGGCCCATCAAATGCTCGCCGCCATTGCCGTTCGGCATCGCGGGCACCATCGAGCCGACATCGGGCGGCAGCATGCTGGCATCGAGCACTGCGTTCGGATCGCCGCCGGCCAGGATCATCAAACGTTCGATATTGTTGCGCAGCTGCCGGACATTACCCGGCCAGTTATGCGATTGCAGCACGGCCATGGCGTCGTCGCCGATGCGGCGTTTCGGCAGGCCAGTGGCCTGCGAAATCTGGTCCATGAAATAGTCCACCAGATCGGGAATGTCCTCGCGCCGCTCGGCCAATGGCGGCACCCTGATCGGAACCACTGACAGGCGATGATAGAGATCCTCGCGGAATTTTCCCTCGGTGATCTCGGCTTCGAGATTGCGCGCGGTCGACGACATGATGCGAACGTCGACTGCGACCTTACTGCTGCCGCCGACCCTCTGGAATGTCTGATCGACCAGCACGCGCAGAATCTTGTTCTGCGTTTCCCGTGGCAGCTCGGCCACGTCGTCGATAAACAGCGTACCGCCATCCGCTTCTTCCAGGGCGCCCGGCTTGCGGTCGTCCGTACCATTGGGGCGGTCGACGCCAAACAATTCAACTTCCATGCGCTCTGGCGTGATCGCGGCGGCATTGATTACGATGAAGGGGCCGCTCGCGCGCGCCGACATCTGGTGGATTGTGCGCGCGGCGAGTTCCTTGCCAGCGCCGGAGGGACCGACGATGAGGATACGGCTGTTGGTCGGCGCCACCCGTTCCACGGTCTGGCGCAACTGTGCGATGGCGGCCGAACGGCCGACCAGCGTGGCGGGCTGCGGCGCCATCTGCTTGAGCTGCTTGACTTCGCGTTTCAGCCGCGAGGTTTCCAGCGCGCGCTCGGCCACCAGCACCAGCCGGTCGGCCTTGAACGGCTTCTCGATGAAGTCGTATGCCCCGTGCTTGATGGCGGCGACCGCGGTTTCGATGTTGCCGTGGCCGGAGATCATCACCAGCGGCACTTCGGGATGCTCCAGTTTGATGGCATCGAGCAATTGCAGCCCGTCGAGCCTGCTGCCCTGCAGCCAGATATCGAGGAACACCAGGTTCGGCTTGCGCGCCGCGATGGCCGCCAGCGCGTCGTCGCTGTTGCGCGCGGTGCGCGCGTCGTATCCCTCGTCCTGCAGTATCCCGGCCACCAGATCGCGGATGTCGGCCTCGTCATCGACGATAAGAATATCTGCGGACATGCCCACTTACCCGTTCGCGGTGTTCTGTTTGTCCGGTTCGGAGGCTTCCGCATGGCCGGCGGCGGCGAACCGCACCCGCACCCAGGCACCCCGTTGGCCGGAAATTCTGTCGGCGGCGTCGCGCAATTCGATGCTGCCGCCGTGATCCTCGACGATACGGCCGACAATGGCGAGGCCGAGGCCGGTACCCTTCTCGCGCGTCGTGACATAAGGTTCGAGCAGGCGGCTGCGGTTTTCCTTCGGCAGGCCGATCCCGTTGTCGATCACATCGATGACGACGTCGTCGCCATCACGTGCGGCAAAGACTCGAATCGAACCCTTGCCGAGCTCGGCCGGCGGCACCGCGGCGATCGCTTCGGTCGCATTCTTGATGAGATTGGTGAGCGCCTGCGACATCAGGCGCCGATCGAACCGCGCCGGCATCGGATCTTCGGCGATTTCGGAGTCGATGTCGATTTCCGAATTTCCGACTCGCATCAGGAAGACGGCCTGCCGCACGGTATCGGCGACGTCCTCGGCGGCGATCACCGGCTTCGGCATGCGCGCGAAACGAGAGAACTCATCGACCATGCGGCGGATGTCATCGACCTGGCGCACGATGGTGTCCGTGCATTGGTCGAACACCGCGCGGTCATCATCGCCGATCATTTTTCCGTATTTGCGGCGAATGCGCTCGGCCGACAACTGAATGGGCGTGAGTGGATTCTTGATCTCATGCGCGATGCGGCGGGCCACGTCCGCCCAGGCGGAAGTGCGCTGCGCAGCGACCAGTTCGGTGATGTCGTCGAGCGTAACCACGTAACCATGGTCGGATTCGCCCGACTGCTCGCTGGTGATGCGCACCGACAGGTTACGCTCGCGGCCGTTGCGGGTGATCGTCACCTGATCCTGCGTGCGCGCGTCCGACTGGGCCGCGGCCATGAAATCGGCGAGTTCCGGAAAGACTTCGGTCAATGGCCGGCCCAGCGTCTCGGCCTCGGTGCGGCCGATCAGTTTTTCAGCCGATCGATTGAGGATGCTCACGCAGCCACCGCCATCGACGCCGATTACGCCCGCGCTGGCGCCAGCCAGCACGGCTTCGGTGAAGCGGCGCCGGCTGTCGATGAGGTCGCGCGCGCGCATGATGTCGTCGCGCTGGCTGCGCAATTCGTGCGTCATGCGGTTGAAGGTTTCGCCGAGTTGCGCGAGATCGCCTTCCGACTGGCGCACCGGCACGCGCACATGCAGATTGCCGGTGGAGACGACATTGGCGGCGCCGATCAGGCGCCGGATCGGCGCTACCAGACGATTGGCGAAGTCCAACCCGACCCAGACCGCCGATAACAGCACGGTGAGCGCGATGACGGTGTACATCAGCGCGAACGCGATCTGCACGCCATAGCGGCGCGCCTCGATCGCGGCATATTCGCTCACGCTCTCCCGGGTCGCCTGCAACTGCGGCACGACGTTGCGGATCGAGCAGCCGGGTCACGTAAAGATAATCGTCGTCGTAATTCATGCAATTTGATGACCGCCGCGACATAATTGGTATCCGGCAGCAGGACGAACTGCGGTTCGGTTTCGCCGATTCTTGGCAGCGCGTCGCGCGGCGGCATGGCGAAGGTCTGGTTGATCTTGAGGTCGGCGCGCGCAACGACGTTGAGGTCCTTGTCGATAACGATCGCGGCGGCCAGCCCGCGCACCGACGCCTGGAAGGTCAGGTATTGCCGCAGCTTCGTATCGGTCTTGCTCGAACACCGGCTTGGTGCGCGCGATGTCGGTCGCCATGACCATGATATCGGAGCGCACGATCTGCGCGTGATCGCGCAGATAGGCTTCCGCCACGATCAGCGAATTCTCGATTGCCGCGCGCGTGCGGGTGGAGAACAGCCGGTCGAGGCCGCGGTCGAGCGTCACGCTCGCGACGATCGCCACCAGGATCGCGGGCGCTGCGGCGATGATGGAGAACAATCCGACGATGCGCACATGCAGCCGCGCGGCCGCCCGCCCGCTGCGGCGGGCCTGCACCACCTGCCACACTTCCCGCACGATCACGCCAAGCAGCAGCAGCACCGTCGTCGCGTTCACCGCCAGCAGCGTGACGACCACGTTGTGGGTCGGCGAAATCGGCGTGAAGTCGGCGAGAACGATGAAGGTGGCGAAGGCCGACAGCAGGGCGAGGCCGACCGCGATCGGCCCGAGCATCCGCGCTTCGCCCCGCTTGGCAGCCGGGGCGGCAAGCGCGGTTTCGGCGCTGGTGGCCTGTTCTACGCTCATTGATCCCTGGCAGCGGATTTGTTGGGACGACCGGCCTCATGAATTCCGGCGACGAAGAGGCTGCGGCCTTTCTCGGCACTGATGCTTTTATACAACAATGTTGCCGAATTGCGACAAAAGCGCGGCGCAATTACCACACTCAGATCAAGCTGTCAGGATCAGTTGCCGCGAAAAACCTGAATATCGAGATCGCGGATCTTCTTCCGCAGGGTATTGCGGTTGACCCCCAACAAGTCGGCGGCGCGGATCTGATTGCCGCGGGTGGCGGCAAGTGCTGCGGTCAGCAAGGGATATTCGATCTCGCGCAAGACCCGATGATACAGGCCGGCCGGCGGCAGACCGTCGTCGAAACCGGCGAAATACGCGGTGAGATGCCGTTCCACCGCGGCGCTGAGACTTTCCTCCGGGCGCGGCTCGTCGCTGCTGACCGGCAGCGCCGGCTGCGCCAGTTCAGCTTCGATCACCGCCGCCGTGATGGTCTCCTGCGGATAGAGCGCCGCCAACCGGCGCGCCAGGTTTTCGAGTTCGCGCACATTGCCCGGCCAGCGATGACGCTTGAGACGCTCGAGGCCGGCCTGGTCGACCTGCTTGGGCGGCAGGCCTTCGCGCTGGGCCTGGGCGAAGAAATGGCGGATCAGATCGGGCACGTCCTCGATGCGCTCGCGCAAGGGCGGCAGCCGCAGCGGCACGACGTTGAGGCGGAAGAACAGATCCTCGCGGAACAGGCCCTGCTGGATCAGGAGCCGCAGCTCCTTGTTGGAGGCGGCGATGATGCGGACGTCGCTTTTGATCGGCGTGCGTCCGCCGACCGTCGTGTATTCGCCCTGTTGCAGCACGCGCAACAGCCGCGTCTGCGCTTCCATCGGCATGTCGCCGATTTCGTCGAGGAAAAGCGTGCCGCCTTCGGCCTGCTCGAAACGGCCGGCGCTGCGGGTGTTGGCGCCGGTGAAGGCGCCTTTCTCGTGGCCGAACAATTCGGATTCGATCAGATCGCGCGGGATCGCCGCCATGTTGATGGCGACAAAGGTGCCGCTTCGCCGCTTGCCGTAGTCGTGCAGCGCGCGCGCCACCAATTCCTTGCCGGTGCCGGATTCGCCGGTGATCATCACCGTCAAATCGGTCTGCATCAGCCGCGCCAGCACGCGGTAGATTTCCTGCATCGCCGGCGAGCGGCCGACCAGCGGAATGCTGTCGAAGTCTTCGCTCTTGGCGCTCGCCGGCCGTTTTTCTTTCGGCTCCGACAGCGCGCGCCCGACGATGGCGATGAGTTCCTTCAGGTCGAACGGCTTCGGCAGATATTCGTAGGCGCCGCGCTCGGACGCGCGGATCGCGGTCATGAACGTGTTCTGCGCGCTCATGACGATGATCGGCAGATCGGGGCGCGCCTTGCGGATGCGCGGGATCAGGTCGAAGGCGTTCTCGTCCGGCATCACGACGTCGGTAATGACCAGATCGCCGTCGCCCTGGCTGATCCAGCGCCACAGCGTCGCGGCATTGCCGGTCGAGCGCACCTCGTAGCCGGCGCGCGACAGGGCCTGATTGAGGACGGTGCGGATCGCGGCATCGTCATCGGCAACCAATATGCTTCCCGTTGGCATGGTCCTACCTCACGGGCCCTGGACCGGCGGCGCGTCGTCGGCCACGGCGCCGTCGCCGCTGTAGATCGGCATCAGCACGCGGAAGATCGTTCGCCGCGGCTGCGATTCGCATTCGATGATGCCGCCGTGGTCGCCCGACGATCTTGGCCACCAGGCCAGCCCGAGCCCGCTGCCGCTCTGCTTGGTGGTGACGAAGGGATCGAACAAATGCGGCATCAGGTCTTCCGGCACGCCCGGCCCGTTGTCCTTCACGCAGAATTCGAGCGGCAGCGACACGCGCGCCTTGCTGCCCGGCACCGCCAGCCGCACGCCCGGGCGGAACGCGGTGGTCAGCTGGATTTCGCCGTCGATGGCGTCCTCGCCGATCGCCTCGGTGGCGTTCTTCACCAGATTGAGGAAGACCTGAATGAGCTGGTCGCGATTGGCCGAGAACCGGCGGCAGCGAGGGATCGTACTCTTCGACGAATTTGATGTGGCGGGCGAAACCCGTTTGCGCCAGCCGTTTCACGTGGTCGAGCACGACGTGAATATTGACCGGCTCGCGCTCGACCGGCCGCTCGTCGGCGAACACCTCCATGCGGTCGACCAGCTTCACGATGCGGTCGGTCTCGTCGCAGATCAGCTTGGTGAGCGAGCGGTCGTCGTCGCCGGCCGACTGCTCGAGCAGTTGCGCGGCGCCGCGAATGCCCGACAGCGGATTCTTGATCTCGTGCGCGAGCATGGCGGCGAGCGCGATCACCGAGCGAGCGGCGCCGCGATGGGTGAGCTGGCGGTCCATTTTGTCGGCGATGGTGCGCTCCTGCAGCATGACGACGACGTGGTCGGGATATTCCGGCAGCGGCGCCGACATAGAGATCGACCAGCCGCTCGCCCGGATTGCGCGGCGTCGCCAGATCGACCTTGTATTCGTTCACCGCCGCGCCGCGCTGACGCACCTGCTCGATCAACGTGAGCAAGGGCGAGCCGAACGGCACCAGGTCGCGCAACATGTGCCGGCGCAGCACCGGGATCGACGCCTCGAAGAATTGCTCGGCGGCGACATTGGCGTCGGCGATCTTGCCGTCGGGCGATACCATGATGACCGGATGCGGCAGCGCGTGCAGCACCGCGTCGGCCGGCGAATTGACCGTCGCGGAGACGGCGTGCGCCCGGCTCATGCGGCGGCCCTCCACGCGAAGGCGTCGTAGGCATCGGCGAGCAGACGGCGCGCCTGCGCCGGCTCTTCGGCGGTGAGCACGCGGGCGCGATGGTTCTTGAGCAGATCGATCGATACGCCGGCGCTGGCCGCCGCGGAATCGAGCGCCCAGGCCAGATGCTTGCGGGCGTGGCGGCGGCCGATCGACAGCCCGTGATGAACGAGCATCTCGTCATAGAGCGTATCGATCAGCGCGAACTGCTCGGCGAGCGGCGGCGTGCGTTCGCGCTGGCCGGTCGCGAGATAGCGCGCCACCTGCCCGGGGAACCAGGGACGGCCCTGCGCGGCGCGGCCGATCATCACCGCGTCGGCGCCGGAGGCGGCGAGCGCGCGTTCGGCATCGTCGAACGTGCGAATGTCGCCATTGACGACGACCGGAATCGAAACCGCCTCCTTGACCGCGCGCACCGCCGACCAGTCGGCGCTGCCGTCGTAGAACTGGCAGCGGGTGCGGCCATGCACGGTGATCATGCGAATGCCGGCGGCTTCCGCGCGGCGCGCGAGTTCCGGCGCGTTGATGCTGGCGTGATCCCAGCCGAGCCGCATCTTCAGCGTGACCGGCACGCGCACGGCGGCGACGGTCGCCTCGATCAGCGTCAGGGCATGATCGAGATCGCGCATCAGCGCCGAGCCGGAGGCGCCGTTGGTCACCTGCTTGGACGGGCAGCCCATGTTGATGTCGATGATGTCGGCGCCTTGCGCCTCGGCGATGCGGGCGCCTTCGGCCATCCAATGCGCCTCGCAGCCGGCGAGCTGCACGACGTGGATGGCGACGCCCTGCCCCTCGCTGCGCACGCGCGCTTCGCGCTGGCCCTCGACCAGTGCGGCGCAGGCGGTCATTTCCGAAACCACCAGCCGGCGCCGATGCCGCTCCGCCAGCCGGCGGAACGGCGCGTCGGTGATGCCGACATTGGCGCCAGAATCACGCGGTTCGGCACCGTGACGGGGCCGATCCGCAGAGAATCGCTCGGATATTTGCTTGATTTCGCCCCGCACGGAATGACTGCCTATCATTTAGGCGGCCCCTTTCGATGCTCAGAGTTTAGCCATTTTGGCATGCAGCGCAAGTGCTGCACTGCAAAAAATTGTTCATGCTTAAAAGCGCGCCAGGCCGGCTAATCCATTCCCGCTGCAGCAGGAACGCGCTAAAGCCAAGCGGGAATTCAGGAGCATCAGCAGCATGGCAGGAGTCGCAGCCGTCGTCGTCGCCGCCGGGCGGGGATCGCGCGCGGGCGGCGATCTGCCCAAGCAATTCCGGCCGATCGGTGGCGAACCGATGATCCGGCAGAGCCTGTTAATGCTCGTAGAACACCCAGAGGTCGGCCTCGTACAGCCGGTCATCCACCCCGAAGATGTGGCGAAGTTCCAATCCTCGGCGGCCGGGCTCGACGTTCTGCCGCCGGTATTCGGCGGCGCCACCCGGCAGGCTTCGGTGCGCGCCGGGCTCGAGGCGCTCGCTCCGCGCGAGCCCGACATCGTCCTGATCCACGACGCCGCCCGGCCGTTCGCCAGCGCCGCGCTGGTGTCGCGCGCGATCGCGGCGGCCGAACGAAGCGGCGCGGCGATCCCGGCGCTGCCGGTCACCGATACGGTCAAGACCGTCGATGCCGACGGCTGGGTCGACAGGACGCTCGACCGCAACACGTTGCGGCTGGTGCAGACGCCGCAAGGCTTCGCCTTCGCCCGCGCTGCTCGCGCCCATCGCCGCGCGGCCGCGGCAGGCCGCGAGGATTTCACCGACGACGCCGCGCTCGCCGAATGGGCCGGCCTCAAGGTCAGCGTCTTTGCCGGCGAGCCCGGCAACATCAAGATCACCAACGCGGACGATTTCGCGCGCGCCGAAGCCATGCAATTTGCGGCGCTTGGCGACGTGCGCACCGGCACCGGCATCGACGTGCACGCCTTCGGTCCCGGCGATCACGTCACGCTCGGCGGCGTCCGCATCGCGCATCCGCAGGCGCTCACCGGTCATTCCGACGCCGACGTCGTGCTGCATGCGCTCACCGACGCCATCCTCGGTGCGCTTGGCCGACGGCGACATCGGCGTGCATTTTCCGCCCAGCGATCCGCAATGGCGCGATGCGTCGTCCGACCGCTTCCTCGACCTTCGCGGTCGAGCGCGTCGCCGCGCGCGGCGGCCGCATCGCCCATCTCGATATCAACGTCGTGTGCGAGGCGCCGCGCATCGGCCCGCATCGCGACGCCATGCGCGCCGAGATCGCGCGCTTGGCCGGCATCGCGGTCGATCGCGTGGCGGTGAAGGCGACCACCAGCGAAAAACTCGGCTTCACCGGCCGCGGCGAAGGCATCGCGGCCTATGCGACCGCGACCGTGCGGCTGCCGTGGGGTTTGCCGTGAGCGACGATCTGCGCGCCGCCGCCACGGCCGTGCTCGATGCTCTGCCGCGCGCGCGGCTTGAAAGTCGCGACCGCGGAATCCTGCACCGGCGGACTGGTCGCCGGCGCGCTCACCGAAATCGCCGGCTCGTCCGACGTGGTCGACCGCGGCTTCGTCACCTATTCGAACGAGGCCAAGCAGCAGATGCTCGGCGTGCCGGCCGACACCTTCAAGAATGCACGGCGCGGTCAGCCGGGAAACCGCGGAAGCCATGGCGCGCGGCGCGCTGGGCAAAGGCGGCGCCGATCTCGTTGTCGCCATCACCGGCATTGCCGGCCCCGGCGGCGGCAGCGCCGACAAGCCGGTCGGCCTCGTGCATTTCGCCGCGGCCTCGCGCAGCGGCGCGCTCACGCACGCAGAAATGCGCTATGGCGACATCGGGCGCAGCGAAGTGCGGCACAAGTCGGTGCTGCAGGCGCTGGCGATGCTCAAGGAGATGGCGGAAAAGCACGGGTAATTTGCCTAGTCGCCATGTCAAAATCCCGGCTCACGATGCCGATGCGATGATTGCAAACGCCACAGATGCGTTTCGCGTAACAGCCAAACTCCTGGTCGCGCCGATCTGTGCGCTGCTTGTAGCAAGTTCGGCGCACGCGCAAGGCAAGGTCAATGCGCACTATACGATCTCGATGACCGGCGTCACGATCGGCGAGATCGCCTGGCGGATCGATATCGGCGCGACGCTCTACAGTATGTCGGCCAGCGGCAAGGCGAGCGGCGTGCTTAGCGTGCTGATAAACGGCGAAGGTTCGGTCGCGGCGCAGGGCAGCATCGCGGCTGACCGCCTCAATCCGTCGTCTTACAAGTCCATCATCACCGACGACGACGGCACCATCACACTGCAGATGACCTTCGCGGACGGAGTCGCGACCGAGCGGATCACACCGCAGCCTCCGGAGCACGCCGATCGTGTTCCGATCACCGACGACGACCGCCGTGGCGTCGCCGATCCGCTGAGCGCGGTATTGCTTCCGACGAAGCTTGGCGGCGGCGCGCTGGCGGCTTCGGACTGCGACCGGGCATTGAAGATCTACGATGGGCGGCGGCGCTATAACCTGGCGCTCTCCCATGGCCGCCTGGACAAAGTTGCCGCAGAGCACGGCTATTCCGGACCGATCCTGGTTTGCGAAGTCGTGCTGCAGCCGATCGCCGGCTATCGCGCCGACAGCATGATCGTCAAATACGTCGCCGGCCGGCGCAATATGGAACTTTGGTTCGCGCCGATCGCCGGTACGTCGATCATGGCGCCGGTCCGCGTGCTGATGCCGACGTTGATCGGGACGCTGAAAATTCAAGCCGATCAATTCGAGGCGATCGCGGTAGCGCCCACCCCGGCGCCGGTCGAGGCATCCCCGTTGCCGCCGCCGCAGTAGTCCGTCTAACGGCCGGGTGCTCAATCGGCTGGCGGCTCGAACCCGGATTTTGGCCTGGGATGGCGCCGCTCAAAAATGGAGCGGATCTGGGCGCAACCTTCCGCCCGTGCCCCCTCCCCATCACGCCGCCGCCTGCTATGATGACGCGGGAATATGTTTAAGGGGGATATTTCGATGTCGATCCGTAGTCTTTTGGTGGCCATCGCCGGCATTGCCGCCATGTTGTTGCTCGCCGCTCAGCCCGCCGGGGCCGAGACATCGCGAAACTGGACCTGGTGCACGAACCACAATCACGCCTATTCGACAGACCAGCAAATTCAAGGCTGCTCCGCGATCATCAATGCCGGCAAGGAGACCCGGAAGAACCTTTCGGTCGCCTACAACAACCGTGCCAACGGTTACGCCGACAAGAAGCAATATCAACAGGCATTGGCCGATTACGATCACTCGCTGCGGCTCAATCCAGACTATTCGATCGCATACCGAAACCGCGGTCTCTCCTATAACGCACTCAAGAACTATGACCGGGCCATCACCGATTACGACCAAGCGATCAGACTCAATCCTCGCTACGACGCCGCCTACAACAGCCGCGGCAGCTCGTACTACAGCAAGAAAAACTACGAGCGCGCCATAGCGGACTACACCGAAGCCCTGAAAATCTATCCGAATTCGTCTTATCCCTACCGCAATCGCGGCCTCGCTTTGGTCGACAAGGGCGAATACGACCGCGCCATCCTCGATCTCGACCAGGCGATCAGACTCGATCCGAAATTCGTCGCGGCGTTCAATGACCGCGGCCGCGCGTACACTGGCAAAGGCGACTATGACCACGCCGTCGCCGATTACAGCTCGGCGATCCAGATCGATCCCAAATATACGTATGGCTACCGCAACCGCGGCCAGGCTTTGATCAGCTTGAAGCAATACGACCGCGCCATCCTCGATCTCGACCAGGCGATCAAACTCGATCCCAGATACGTCGATGCCTACAACGACCGCGGCCGCGCCTTTTTTGCCAAGCACGACTACGACCGCGCGATCGTCGAATGGACCGAGGCCATCCGCATCGATCCCAATTTCACCATCGGCTATCGCAACCGCGGCCTCGCGCTCCTCGACAAGAAGCAATACGACCAGGCCATCGCCGATCTCGATATTGCGATCAAGCAGGACCCGAAATTCATCTCCGCGTACAACGACCGCGCCAGCGCCTATGAAGGCAAAGGCATGTACGATCGCGCGGTTGCGGATCGCGATGCGGCCATCAATCTCGATCCCAACAATATGAGCACCTACCGTTCGCGCGGCTATGCGAATTCCTATATCGGCCACTACGAAGCCGCCGCCGCTGATCTTGCACGCGTGATAGAGAAAAGTCCGACCGACGCCTATCCCGTGCTTTGGCATTACCTCGCTCTCGCGCGCACGGGCAACGGGACGGCTCTGACCGAACTGCAAGTGGACGCAACCAAGATCAAGCAGTCAGAGTGGCCTTACGCCGTGGTCGAACTGTACCTCGGCAAACGCGACCTCGACGCCATGGTCGCCGCCGCCACCAGCGACGACCAGAAATGCGAAGCGCAATATTACGGCGGCATGTGGAATTTGATAAAGAAGGACAACAGTCGCGCCGCCGCGATGCTGAAGACGACCGTCGACAGTTGTCCGAAGAGTTTCATCGAGTACAACGGCGCGACAGCCGAGCTCAAGCGGCTCGGGCCATGACCGGCCAGCCTTAGGCGGGGCTGCGGCCGTAGACTTGGTCGGCGCGGTGTTCGAACGCGGCAGAAAATTTGCGGAACGCGGTGTCGAACATCGCGCCCATCAGCATGCCAAGCGTGCGGCTGGCGAATTCGTATTCGATGAAGAATTCCACCTCGCACGCCCGTTCGCCGGTGTCGCGGAAGGCCCAGCGGTTGTGCATGTGCTTGAACGGCCCGTCGACATATTCGACCAGAATTTTCATGTTCGGTCGGTCGAGCATGACGCGGCTGGTGAAGGTCTGGCGGATCACCTTGTAGGCGACCGTCATATCGGCGACCAGTACCGTGACGCCGTTGCCCTTATCGGTGCGGCTTTTCACCCGAAGCGCGCTGCATAGCGGCACGAATTCGGGGTATTTCTCGCCGTCGGCGACGAGGTCGAACATTTCGGCCGCGCTATGACGGACGCGGCGCTTCGTCGAAAATTGCGGCATAACTTAAGCGCGCGCGTGACGCGCGGCTTTCAGGCGCGCGAAATCCTCGCCGGCATGATGCGACGAGCGCGTCAGCGGCGACGCCGCCACCATCAGGAACCCCTTAGCGTAGGCGACGGTCTTGAGCGCCTCGAACTCGTCGGGCGGCGCGAACCGTACGACCTCGTGGTGCTTGCGGGTCGGCTGCAGATATTGCCCGAGGGTGAGAAAATCGACATTGGCCGAACGCAGGTCGTCCATCACCTGCAGCACTTCGTTTCGCTCCTCGCCGAGGCCCAGCATGATGCCCGACTTGGTGAACATTGTCGGATCGAGCTCTTTCACCCGCTGCAACAGCCGCAACGAATGGAAATAGCGCGCGCCCGGACGGACGCTGAGATAAAGCGACGGCACGGTTTCCAGATTGTGATTGAACACGTCGGGCCTGGCGTCGACCACGATCTCGAGCGCGCCGTCCTTGCGCAGGAAATCGGGGGTCAGCACCTCGATGGTGGTTTGCGGGCAACGTTGACGGATCGCGCGGATAGTGTCGGCGAAATGTTGTGCGCCGCCATCGGCGAGATCGTCGCGGTCGACCGAGGTGACGACGATGTGGGCCAAGCCCAGCTTGGCGGTCGCTTCGCCGACATGGACGGGTTCATTCGGATCGAGTGCGCCCGGTAGCCCTGTTTTGACATTGCAGAAGGCGCAGGCGCGCGTGCAGGTGTCGCCCATGATCATGAAGGTGGCGTGCTTCTTCTCCCAGCACTCGCCGATATTCGGGCACCCGGCCTCCTCGCAGACGGTGTGCAGGCCGTTGGCACGCATGATGGCGTGCGTGTCGGCGTAGCCCTGCGATACCGGCGCTTTGACGCGGATCCAGTCGGGCTTCTGCGGCTGCGCCGAATCCGGCCGGTGCGCCTTTTCCGGATGGCGCGGGCGCGGACTATTGAGGTCGAGAACGACGGCCATGCCCCCTTACTTACGGCTGCCATGGCTGCGCCGCAAGACTGCGCCTAGTTGCGGCCTTCCACGGCATAGGTCCGGAATGTCGCGTATTTATCGCCGATTTTCTTCGCAGCCTTGAAGTCGGGCGAATTGTAGGCCTGCACCGCCGCGTCGAGATTGTCGAACACGTTGATGATGACGCGTCCCTTGGGCGCATCGCCCTGAATCGGCACGACCTTACCGCCGAGCACCAGCGCCCGGTAGCCCGGGGCCTCAGCAAGCGCCTTGCGCGCGATCGGCCCGAATTCCTTCGCGAAGCCCTCTGGGTTGCTGACGTTGATCTCTCCGACGACATAGGCAAGCGGCCGAGCTTGCGCATGAAGGGCCTCAACCACGCTAACGCCGAACGCGGCTCCTACAACAATCGACAGGACAATAACGTGGCTGGCTCTCATGTCTCGGTCTCCATTGGTGGTGCGAAGAGTTTCGTTACGGGCGCGCCTTGTTGCGCAGCCGCGCCGTCGCTGCAACTGCAATTCATCTCAGAGGTCGTATGCGCGAATCGGATGGAATAAAACGCCGTTCGCACGGCAGACGTAGAATCACACCCGCCGGATCGCCCGCCAAATCGCCAGGAAGATCACGGCGCCGATGGTCGCGGTAATAAGATTGCCCCAGAAATCGGGCATGACGTGCAAATTGAGCTTCTCGAACAGGAAGCCGCCGACGATGGCGCCGACCAGGCCGACGGCGAGATTGTGAAACAGGCCACCGCGGCTGCCGAGAATGATATTGGCGAGCCAGCCGGCGACGAGCCCGATGATGATCCAGGCGAGAATGCTCATGCCGCCCTCCCCCTCACGCCGCCTTGGGAGGCATGCGGTGGTTGGGCGTTGAATTGGAAATTTTCAATTCGTCGTCGTTCATGTCGACGCCGACGTCGCCGAACAGCGGCGTCGACAGATAGCGCTCGCCGGTGTCGGGCAGCATGGCGAGCACGGTCGAACCGGGCGCCGCGTCCTTGCACACTTCGAGCGCGCCGGCGAAGGTGCCGCCGGCGGTGATGCCGACGAAGATGCCTTCCTGCTGCGCCAGCGCCTTGCTCCATTTCATCGCATCCGGACCGGGGATGGTGACGATGCGGTTGATCACGTTCATGTCGACGGCGTCGCCGGTGATCTTTGGGATGAAGTCGGGCGTCCAGCCCTGCATCGGATGCGGCTTGAAGGCCGGATTGGGCTTGGCCGGCGAGCCGTCCGGGTTGCGTTCCTGCGGCGTATGGCTTGTCAGCATTGGCGCGTCGGCCGGCTCGCAGACGACGATCTTGGTCTCGGGCCGCTCCTTGGCGAGCACGCGCGCGACGCCTTTGAGCGTGCCGCCGGTGCCGAAACCGGTGACCCAGTAATCGAGCTTCTCGCCGGCGAAGTCGTCGACGATCTCGCGCGCGGTGGTGCGCGAATGCATGTCGGGATTGGCCTCGTTCTCGAACTGCCGCGTCAGGAACCAGCCGTGCGTCTTGGCCAGCTCCTGCGCCTTGTTGACCATGCCGATGCCGCGCTCGGCGGCGGGGGTGAGCATCACCTTGGCGCCGAGGAAGCGCATCAGCTTGCGCCGCTCGACGCGAGAAGGTCTCGGCCATGGTGACCACCAGCGGATAGCCCTTGGCGGCGCAGACCATGGCGAGACCGATGCCGGTGTTGCCGGAGGTCGCCTCGACCACCGTCTGGCCGGGCTTGAGCTCGCCGGATTTCTCCGCCGCCTCGATGACGCCGAGCGCCAGGCGATCCTTGACCGAGCCGAGCGGGTTGAAGGCCTCGATCTTGACGTAGAGGTTGATGCCCTTTGGCGCCAGTCTGTTGATCTTGACCACCGGCGTATTGCCGACGGTGCTGAGAATGCTGTCGAACTTCGCCATCGAAATTCCTCCCTGCCTTCCTTCGTCATGCCTGGCCTTGTTCGGCCATGACAGCATAAAATACATCGCCTTGTTCATCATCTCCGATAGCGCAGGATGCGGCAAGCCCGCCTTGACTCGCTACTTATCGCGCCCACTATGCCGCTTTAGCGATAGTGCGGGGGCGCCGCGCGGATGAATATCGTCGATCCAATTCTCTTCCAGTGCCGGCTCAACGCACCGGCGCCGGCGATTTGCGCGCCGGGCACGCCGCTGAACATTCTCAGCTACGGGCGCCTCGAACGATTTATTCATAACATCTCACGCAAGGCGGTCGGCGCCGGGCTCGTCGCCGGGCAGAAAGTTGCGGTCCTGGTGCAGGACAAGCTGTTTCACGCGGCCCTCGCTTTCGGGTTAATCAGGCTCGGCATCGTGACGATATCGGCGCGCACCGCCGTTTTGCCGCCCGAGCTCGATGTCGACGTGCTGATCACCGACCAGCCGATGCCCAGCGCAAACGTCAAGCGCACCATCATCGCCGATCTGTCCTGGACCGAAGGCGCCGGCGTGCCGCTCGCCGACGCGCGTCTCTATCGCGGCAGCGACGACGATATCTGCCGCATTGTGCTGACATCCGGTTCGACCGGAATGCCGAGAGGTGTCGCCTTCACGCACCGCATGCTCGCCGACCGCATCGCGCGTTACGCCTTCGCCAAGGGCAACCGCTTTCCCCATGCGCGCCGGCTCTACTGCGACCTCGGCATGAGCACCTCGCCCGGCTTCCGCTACATGCTCTATATGCTGTGGAAAGGCGGCACGATCTTCTTCTACGGGCAGAGCCCCGAAGACACCGTGCAGGCTTTCGACCTCTACCAGATCGAAAGCATGGTGGCCTCGCCGCACGGGCTGCACGGCTTTGTGCGCTTTTATGAATCCTATGCGCCGGTGCAGAGCAGCTTCGATCACATCATCTCGTCCGGCGGGCTGCTGACCAAGGCGCTGATCGACGGCGTGCGCGCCCGGCTCTGCGCCAACCTTATTTCGTCTTACGGCTCGACCGAAGTCGGCACTGTGGCCAGCGCACCGGCGCATATGATCGAGGACACGCCAGGTGCCGTCGGCTTTGTGACGCCTGGGGTCACTGTTGAGGTCGTCGACGCTGACGGCAACATCCTGCCGACGGGCAAGGATGGCAGCGTGCGCATCCACGGGCCGGACAATGCCCACGGCTATGTTGCCGACGCGGAAACAACCGCGCGCGTGTTTCGCGACGGCTGGTTCTATCCGGGCGATACCGGTCATCTCACGGCCGATGGCCTTCTGGTCCTGACCGGGCGCGAGCGCAATGTGCTCAACATTGGCGGCGACAAGGTGCAGCCCGAGCTGGTCGAGCAAGTGCTCGCCGCGTTCCCGGCGGTGGAGCAGGCGGCGGCCTGCACGCTGCCCAATGCGTACGGCATCGACGAGCTTTACGCCCTGATCGTGCGACGGGGACCGCTCGACCAGCGCGCCCTGGAGGCGCACTGCGCCAACGCCCTGTCGGCCGGTTTCGTGCCCGAGCATTTCGTGCTGGTCGACGCCTTGCCCCGAAACGCGGCCGGCAAGCTCGATCGGGCCGGTCTGAGCGACCTGGCACGGCAAGAACTCGGCCGCGCAGGTCTTCTGCACAGCTGAAACATTTGTTTCTTCAACTGGTTGTTACTTTTTGCCGGACAGCGTCCCCGGCGCAACACACCCCGCCTCCGATTCAGTGCTATGTTTTGCATGATTTTCACGGGGGTTGATCGTGAACAAGCTTAAATCAATGCTGTTGGCGACGGCGTCGGCCATCGCCGTGACCCATGCCGCGTCCGCGGCTGATTTCGTAAAGGCGCCGAAGGCCGCACCGCCGTTCAGTTGGACCGGTTTCTACGTCGGCGGCAACCTTGGCGCCGCGCGGCACGACTGGACCTTCGCCGACATGGGTGTCAACGGCGGCCCGCCCGCCTTCGCCTTCCCTCCCGGCACGACATTCTGGGACAGCAGCAGTTGGGGCGTCATTGCCGGCGGTCAGGTTGGCTACAATCTGCAATATGATCGATACATCTTCGGCATCGAAGGCGATTTCAATTATCTGAGCAATTCGGCCAGTGCAACGTTCAATCCTGCACGCTTCCCGCCGATCAATGCTGAGGCCAAGGCGCAATGGCTGGCGACCGCCCGTGGCCGCCTCGGCATGATGTTAAGCCCGACCTTTGTCTACGTGACGGGCGGCGTGGCTTTCCTCAAGGTTCACGAGGCGTGGGGCAATCCCAGTGTATTGCCAGCGAATGCGCAATTCTCGATCGACAAGGTCAAGACCGGGCCAATTGTCGGCATCGGCTTCGAGCACGCGTTGAGCAATCAATGGTCGGTCAAGGCGGAGTTGCTGAAGGCTTGGTTCAGCAACGACAGCACGAATTTCACCGGCTTCGGCAGCACCTACCGCTCCGATTTTCACAATGGGCTGGTTGTCGGTCGCGTCGGTCTGAACTTCAGATACTGATCGCGTCCCAACGCTCGAAATCAAAAGCCCCGGAACGCGGTTCCGGGGTTTTGTCGTTCGGCATGCCGCACGCTCACATATTCAACACCCGCCCATACGCATCGAGCACCGCTTCCTTCATCATCTCCGACAATGTCGGGTGCGGGAAGACGGTGTGCATCAATTCTTCTTCAGTGGTCTCCAGGTTCATGGCGACGACATAGCCCTGGATCAATTCGGTGACTTCGGCGCCGACCATGTGCGCGCCGAGCAATTGCCCGGTCTTCTTGTCGAAGATCACCTTCACCAGACCCTGGTCCTCGCCGAGCGCAATGGCCTTGCCGTTGCCGACGAAGGGAAAGCGGCCGACGCGGATGTCGAGTTTCTTCTCCTTCGCCGCCTGCTCGGTGAGGCCGACCGAGGCGACCTGCGGCGTGCAATAAGTGCAGCCGGGGATCATCAGCTTGTTCATGGGATGCGGATGCAGGCCCTTGATCGCCTCGATGCAGACCACGCCCTCGTGCTCGGCCTTGTGCGCCAGCATCGGCGGGCCGGCGACGTCGCCGATGGCGTAGATGCCCGGCACGTTGGTCTTGTTGAATTGATCGACGACGACGCAGCCGCGTTCGGTTTTGACGCCGAGCTTTTCCAGGCCGAGGTTTTCGATATTGCCGGTGACGCCGACCGCGGAGATGACGCGCTCGACCTCGAGCGTCTGCGTTTTGCCGCCCTCCTCGATGGTGGCGACGACGCTGTCGGTTTTCTTGTCCAGCTTGGTGACCTTGGCGCCGGTGTGGATCTTGATGCCCTGCTTCTCGAAGCTCTTGCGCGCGAAGGTCTGAATCTCGTGGTCCTCGACGGGCAGAATTTGTGGCAGCACCTCGACCACCGTCACGTCCGACCCGAGCGTGCGATAAAACGACGCGAACTCGATGCCGATGGCGCCGGAGCCGACCACCAACAGCGATTTCGGAATGGCCGACGGCACCATGGCCTCGAAATAGGTCCATATCAGATTCTTGTCGGGCTCCAGGCCAGGCAGCACGCGCGGCCGCGCGCCGGTGGCGATGATGATGTGCTTGGCCTGATAGGCACCCGCGCCCAGCGTGCCCTTCGGCGCTTCGCTCTTTGACGCCTTCACGGTCACTTTGCCGGGTGCGTCGATGACGGCGTCGCCCCAGATCACCGACACCTTATTCTTCTTCATCAGGAAACCGACGCCGTCATTGAGCCGTTTCGACACGGCGCGCGAACGTTTCACAACCGCCTGCGGGTCGTAGCCGACATTGTCGGCTTTGAGCCCGTAATCCTTGGCGTGCTGCATGTAGTGGTAAATCTCGGCCGAGCGCAGCAGCGCCTTGGTCGGGATGCAGCCCCAGTTGAGACAAATGCCGCCGAGATAGTCGCGCTCGACGATGGCGGTCTTGAAGCCGAGCTGCGCCGCGCGAATGGCGGTGACATAGCCGCCGGGGCCGGAGCCGATGATCAGGACATCGAAGGACGTATCCGCCACTGAGCGTCTCCACGGTACGGGGTCCTTTCGTCTCCCATATGGGGGCGCGGCAATCAAGCCGCCGACCCCATTGAACAGGGACCCATTCGGGAATCTAATTATCGCAACGATAAGATGAACCCCGGGGGAAAGGTCATGACCAGGACCATCGGCCGCCTGACGGCCATCGCCGTCTTTATCGCCGCGCAGATGACGCTCGCCGGCGCCGCCGAGATCAAGGTCTACAGCACCATCGGCGTCAAGAGCGTGGTCGAGGATCTGGCGCCGAAATTCGAGAAGGCGACCGGCAACAAGCTCAATATCACCTGGGGCTTGATCTCGGGGTTCACGAAGAAGGCGCAGGAAGGCGACGTGCCGGACGTGCTGATCGTCTCGCGCGGCTCGATCGACAGCCTGACCAAGGACGGCAAGATCGCCGCCGGCGGCGTCACGCTCGGCAGCTCGATCTTCGCTTTCGGCGTCAAGCATGGCGCGCCGAAACCGGATATCTCGAGCGTGGACGCGATGAAGAAGACGCTGCTATCCGCGCGCGCCGTCGGCTACACCAATCCGGCGGCGGGCGGCGCGAGCGGCGTCTATTTTTCGAAGATGATCGAGAAGCTCGGCATCGCCGAGCAAATCAAAGCCAAGAGCAAATTCCCGCCGCCCGCCGGTTTCGTCGGCACGCTGCTGACCAGCGGCGAAGTCGATATCGCGTTCCAGACCAAACCGGAGCTGACCACGACCGAAGGCGTCGACGTTGTCGGGCCTCCGCCCGGCGATCTCGGCCAGACGAATGTGTTTGCCGCGGGCGTCGGCGCCGCGTCGAAGAACAGCGACGTGGGCAAGGCGCTGCTCAAATTCCTGACCTCGCCGGAGGCGCAGGCAGTGTTCAAGGCGAAGGGATTCGATCCGGCGTGAGAGCCTAGACAACCATCATCACCGGGTTCTCGATCAGCTTCTTGAACGCGCCGAGCATTTCGGCGCCGAGCGCGCCGTCGACCGCGCGGTGATCGGTGGACAGCGTCACCGTCATGACATTGGCGACGGCAAGCTGACCGTTGCGCACCACCGCGCGCTCCTCGCCGGTGCCGACCGCGAGAATGGTCGCGTGCGGCGGATTGATCACCGCGGCGAAGTCCTTGATGCCGTACATGCCTAAATTCGAGATCGCGGTCGAGCCGCCCTGGTACTCGTGCGGCTTCAGATGGCGGGTGCGGGCGCGCGCGGCGTAGTCTTTCATCTCGTTGGAAATCGTCGAGAGCGATTTTGCCTCGGCCCGGCGCACCACCGGCGTGATCAATCCGCCGGGGATCGCCACCGCGACGCCGACGTCCGAATGCTTGTGATGCAGCATGCCGGCCTCGGTCCAGGTCACATTGGCGTCCGGCACGCGTTGCAGCGCCAGCGCCAGCGCCTTGATGACGAAGTCGTTGACCGAAATCTTGTAGGCCGGCTTGCCGTCCTTGTCCTTGGGCGCGGCGGCATTGATCTCCTCGCGCGCGGCCAAGAGCTTGCCGATGTCGCAGTCGAGCGTGAGATAGAAATGCGGAATGGTCTGCTTCGACAACGTCAGCCGCTGCGCGATGATCTTGCGCATCTGGTCGTGCGGCACGAAGTCGTAGGAGCCGTCCTCGTAGAGCGCGCGGATCTGCGCGTCGGAGGGCGAGGCCGCCATTGGCATCGGCGCGCCGGCTGGTGCTGCGGCGGGTGCGCGCAAGCCTTTGCCGGATTTGGCGTCTTCGATGTCGCGCGCGATCACGCGGCCATGCGGGCCGGAACCCGACACGCGGCTGAGATCGATCCCGGCTTCCTTCGCCAGGCGGCGCGCAAGCGGGGAGGAGAAGATGCGGTTGCTTGCGGTACGCCCGCCCTCGCTCATTCGAGCGCGCACTTTCGCGCCCTCCTCACGGGTGAGGGCTGCGCTTAGCCTGCAGCCCGAGGAGCGGCAGGCCGCTCCTCGAAGGAGAGGGCTGAGGTGAGGGCGTCGCAGCCGGCTTTGGCGCTTCGGCAGCTTTCGCCGGCGCACTTCTCGCGCCCGCAGCCGCCGCCTTCACGTCCTCGCCCTCGCCCGCGAGCACCGCGATCACCGCATTGACCGCCACGTCCTGCGTGCCTTCCGGCACCACGATCTTGGCCAGCGTGCCCTCGTCGACCGCCTCGTATTCCATGGTCGCCTTGTCGGTCTCGATTTCGGCGATGACGTCGCCCGACTTGATCTTGTCGCCCTCTTTCTTGAGCCAACGCGCCAAATTGCCCTTCTCCATGGTGGGCGACAGCGCGGGCATGAGGATGTTGGTGGGCATAACGCGCGGCTACCGGTAGCTGACGGCTTTCGCCGCCTCGACAACTTCGGCGACCGAAGGCAGCGCCAGTTTCTCGAGATTGGCGGCGTAGGGCATCGGTACGTCCTTGCCGGTGACGCGCAAGACCGGTGCGTCGAGATAATCGAAGGCGTGCTCCATGAGCCGCGCGGCGATCTCGGCGCCGACGCCGGACTGCGCCCAGCCTTCCTCGACGGTCACGCAACGGCCGGTCTTCTGCACCGAGGCGATAATGGTGTCGGTGTCCATCGGCTTGAGCGTGCGCAGGTCGATGACTTCAGCCTCGATGCCCTGCCCCGCCAGTTCTTCGGCGGCCTTGAGCGCGTAAGACATGCCCATCGACCAGGCGACGATGGTGACGTCGTTACCGGCGCGCGCGATCTTCGCCTTGCCGATCGGCAACACGAAATCGTCGAGCTTGGGCACCGGCGAGGAGTGGCCGTAGAGGATTTCGTTTTCCAGGAACACCACCGGATTGGGATCGCGGATCGCGGCCTTCAGCAGGCCCTTGGCGTCGGCGGCGTTCGACGGCGCGATCACCTTCAGGCCCGGAATGTGCGAGTACCAGGCCGAATAGTCCTGGCTGTGCTGGGCGGCGACGCGCGCGGCCGCGCCGTTGGGTCCGCGGAACACGATCGAGCAGCCCATCTGGCCGCCCGACATATAGAGCGTCTTGGCCGCCGAATTGATCAACTGGTCCATCGCCTGCATGGCGAAGTTGAAGGTCATGAATTCGACGATCGGCTTCAAGCCGGCGAGCGCGGCGCCGACGCCAAGCCCGGCAAAGCCGTGCTCGGTGATCGGCGTGTCGATCACGCGCTTGTCGCCGAACTCCTGCAGCAAGCCTTGCGTCACCTTGTAGGCGCCCTGATATTCGGCGACCTCCTCGCCCATGACGAAGACATCTTTGTCGCGCCGCATCTCCTCGGCCATGGCGTCGCGCAGCGCTTCGCGCATGGTCATGGTGACCATCTCGGTACCTTCCGGGATGTCGGGGTCGCTGGCAGCGTGCACGGCCGGCGCTTCGGGCGCCGGCGCGGCTTTCGGCGTAGGCTTGGGTCCGGATTTTTCCGGTATCGCCGCAGGCGCAGGTTTTGCCTGTGGCGCCGGCTTACCGGCCGCGATTGCCGACTTGTCCTCGCCGTCGCTTAAGATCACCGCGATCGGCGTATTCACCGCCACGTCGGCGGTGCCTTCCGGCACCAGAATTTTCCCGAGCGTGCCTTCGTCGGCCGCCTCCACCTCCATGGTGGCCTTGTCGGTTTCGATCTCGGCGATGATGTCGCCCGACTTGACGCGGTCGCCCTCCTTCTTGAGCCACTTGGCGAGGTTGCCCTTCTCCATCGTGGGCGACAGCGCGGGCATGAGCACTTCGATCGGCATGGGCGCAACTGTTTCCTACGCGGGCGGCTGGACTAAGAACGGTATACGTCGGTGTAAAGCTCGGAGGCGTCGGGCTCCGGATCGTGGGTGGCGAATTCCGCCGCCTGATTGATCAAGTCGCGCACCGCGCCGTCGATCTTCTTCAGCTCGTCTTCGTTGGCGAATTTCTTCTCGAGAATGCGGTGGCGCGCCATGTCGATCGGATCGTGGTGCGTGCGCACCTCTTCGACCTCCTCGCGCGTGCGGTACTTCGCCGGGTCCGACATCGAGTGGCCGCGGTAGCGGTAGGTCAGCATTTCCAGGATATAGGGCCCTTTGCCGGCGCGGCACCAGGCCGCCGCCTTCTCGCCCGCCGCCTTGACCGCGCGCACGTCCATGCCGTCGACCTGTTCGCCCGGAATATTGAACGACAGGCCGCGCCGCGACAGATTCGTTTCCGCCGACGAGCGGGTGATGGCGGTGCCCATGGCGTAGCGGTTGTTCTCGATCACATAGACGACCGGCAGCTTCCACAGCTCGGCCATGTTGAAGCTCTCGTAGACCTGGCCCTGGTTGGCGGCGCCGTCGCCGAAATAGGTCACCGAGATATTGTCGTTGTCGCGGTAGCGGTTGGCGAAGGCGAGGCCGGTGCCGAGCGGCACCTGCGCGCCGACGATGCCGTGGCCGCCGTAGAAGCCCTTCTCGACGCTGAACATGTGCATCGAGCCGCCCTTGCCCTTGGAATAGCCGTGGGTGCGGCCGGTAAGCTCCGCCATCACGCCTTTGGGGTCCATGCCGGTCGGCGATCATATGGCCGTGGTCGCGGTAGCCGGTGATGACCGCGTCGCCGGGCTTCAGCGCCATCTGCATGCCGACCACCACGGCCTCCTGGCCGATATAGAGGTGGCAGAAGCCGCCGATCAGCCCCATGCCGTACATCTGCCCGGCCTTCTCCTCGAAGCGGCGGATGGTCAGCATGGTGCGGTAGGCGGAAAGCTCCTCGTCCTTGCTGAAATTGGCCACCGGGGTGCCTGTTTCTTTGGCATCGGCGCTTTGGCTTTTCTTGGCGACCGCCATTGGCACTCCCTACGAAAGCGTCCGGGCAATTGTCACGGAGCCGCGGTTCGGCTTTGCGACCTCCCAATAGCTTAAATCGGTTGGTGGCGAAAGCGCGAGGCCGCCGGGGCGCCTATGCGGTCGGATTGGCGCAAAACTGATGAAACGTTCAATGCCGTCGGTGGATAACGTTTACCGGCTCGCGCGGATCGGGCCTAGCGGGGGTGGGTCAGCAGGACCAGGTCGCGCGGGTCGGCCAAGCCCAAGAGCGCGCGGGCGCGCTCGTCCAGCATGTCGGGGTCGATGCGGTCGGAACGCAGCAGCGCTACCCGCCGTTCCCACAGCGCGCGCTCGGCTTTCAGGTGCGTGAGTTCGCCCTGCATGGTCGCCAACTGCTGGTCGAGGTCGGCTTGCGCGCGCAGGCCGTGGTTGCCGGTGAAGGCATTGACGGCAAAATAGCCGATGAACAGCGCGGCGAAGATATAGAGCCCGAGCGCGGTGAGAATCGTGCGGCGGCGGCGATGGGAGACCATGGCGACGCAAGATGCGGCAATCGCGTTAAGGTGTCTTTAATGCACGCGCCGCCGCTCAAATCGGCACGTATTGGCGCAGTTCGTTGAGCAGGAAATTGCCCAGCCGCTTGCCGCGGTTGCGGAAGTTCCGCAGCAGTCCCTGGTCGACGAAATAGGTGAGCAGGATCGAATCGCGCGACTTGACGCGATCGTGCACCGGGTCGGCTGAGTGCCAGGTGTCCGTGCCGACCGCGAAGGCGTAGCCGCTGTTGGGCGCAAAGCGCATCTGCGCCTTCTTCGGCATCGAGCCGTCCGGCAGCCGCTCGTGGAAGATGGTGCCGATGTCGGTGTTGGCGTCGTCCTTCGGCAGATAGAGCTGGACCGTGATCCCCTTCCACTTGGTGTCGGTGTGCGGCGTGATCAGATAGCCCGGAATGTCGCGGGTGAGGATCGGGATCGGATACATGCCGACTTTGGCGAAGTCGGCGCCGAAGCGCTTCGACAGGCCGGGCGCGAGGCGCCGGATGAACGCCTGCTTCACCGGCTCCGAGCACAGCGCGCGGCCGACCACGTCCCATAGCGCGCGCTTCTCCGGCGGCAGGTTGCGGATGTATTCCGGGAACAGATCGATCTTGACCCGGGTATGGGTGCCGTCGGTGAGATCGTGGCCTTTGCTGCGGCCATGCATCGGGCGGTAGTCGGTCGCCTCCGGCATCAGCGCCAGAATTTGCGCGTACATATCGTCGGGAAACACACGATCGAACTCGAGATGGAAGAACGGCTTCTCCACCGCGCGCGCGGCGTCGACCGATTGCGTCACGAAAGCGGACAAACGCGCGATGGCCTGACGGCGATCGTTGCGGGACAGATTTGTCGTTTGATCCATAGCGGAAGTTCGGCCTTCGAGGTCGGTATCTGCTGGCTATCCTACACGTAAATACCAGCCACCGCAAAAACAGTCAGCGCGGCGCCTTCAAGGCTTCGCGCCCGGCATATTTCGCCTGCGCGCCGAGTTCCTCCTCGATGCGCAGCAACTGATTGTATTTCGACGTGCGGTCGGCGCGCGCCAGCGAGCCGGTCTTGATCTGCCCGCAATTGGTGGCGACGGCGAGATCGGCGATGGTGGAATCCTCCGTCTCGCCCGAGCGATGCGACATCACCGCGGTGTAGCCGGCCTTGTGCGCCATCTCGACGGCGGCCAGCGTCTCGGTGAGCGTGCCGATCTGGTTGACCTTGATCAGGATCGAATTGGCGATGCCGTCTTTGATGCCCTTGGCAAGCCGCGTCACGTTGGTGACGAACACATCGTCGCCGACGAGTTGGCATTTGCTGCCGATCAGATCGGTGAACAATCTTCCAGCCCTCCCAATCGTCCTCCGCCATGCCGTCCTCGATCGAGACGATCGGATATTTGCCGGCCAATTCGGCGAGATAATCCGCCTGCTGCTGCGGCGAGCGTTTCTTGCCCTCGCCTTCGTAGACGTAGGCGCCGTCCTTGAAGAATTCGCTGGCCGCCGGATCGAGCGCGATCATCACGTCGTCGCCCGGCTTGTAGCCGGCCTTGGCGATCGCCTGCATGACGACGTCGAGCGCGGCTTCCGCCGATTTCAGATTGGGCGCAAAGCCGCCCTCGTCGCCGACATTGGTGTTCAGGCCCATCGATTTGAGCTGCGCCTTCAGCGTCTGGAAGATTTCCGAGCCGGCGCGCAAGGCTTCGGCAAAGCTCGGCGCGCCGACCGGCATGATCATGAATTCCTGGAAGTCGATCGGATTGTCGGCATGCACGCCGCCATTGAGGATGTTCATCATCGGCACCGGCAACGTGCGGGCCGCGGTGCCGCCGACATAGCGATAGAGCGGCTCCCGTTTGGCGATGGCCGCGGCCTTGGCCACCGCCAGCGAGACGCCGAGGATGGCGTTGGCGCCGAGCCGGCCCTTGTTGGGCGTGCCGTCGAGCGCGATCAGGGTCTCGTCGATCTTGGCCTGCGCCTCGGCGTCCATGCCGCCGAGCGCGTCGAAAATCTCGCCGTTGACCGCATCGACCGCCTTGCGCACGCCCTTGCCGCCGTAGCGCTTCTTGTCGCCGTCGCGCAGTTCGACCGCCTCATGCGCGCCGGTCGAGGCGCCGGAAGGAACCGCGGCGCGGCCCTTCGAGCCGTCCTCCAGGATGACGTCGACTTCGACGGTCGGATTGCCGCGGCTGTCGAGGATTTCGCGGCCGATGATGTCGGTAATAGCGGTCATGGCGGTTTCCGGTTTTGGGGGCGTTTCTACAGCCCGCAATGGGTCTTGTCATTCCTTAAGAAAGCGGGCCAATAGTCGCCATCATGGCGAAAAAACGACTTCAACTCGGCCGGCTCGCACGCATCCCGGCGTCCCCCAAAGACGCCGTGCTCGACCGCGTGCCCAATCCGCACACCGATACCGATTACCTTGCCCGTTTCACCGCGCCGGAATTCACGACGCTGTGCCCGATCACCGGCCAGCCAGATTTCGCGCATCTGGTGATCGACTATGCGCCGGGGCGGTTCCTGGTCGAGTCGAAGTCGCTCAAGCTCTACCTCAACAGCTTCCGCAATCACGGCGCCTTCCACGAGGACTGCACGGTCGCGATCGGCAAGACGCTAATGGCGCGGCTCAGGCCGAAATGGCTGCGCATCGGCGGCTACTGGTACCCGCGCGGCGGCATGCCGATCGACGTGTTCTGGCAGGCAGGCCGATTGCCGAAGGGTCTATGGGTGCCCGATCAGGGCGTCGCGCCCTATCGCGGGCGCGGCTAATTTTTCCGGCGCAAGCGCAAGGCGCAGATCCATCCCGTCCCGCTGAGCACCACGGCACCAAGCAGCAGGACCGGGATGATGCCGATGCCGCTGGATAGGCCGAGGCCATAGACCACCGGCCCTGTCGCCTGCCCGAGGAAGAAAAAGGCCGAATGCCCGGCCATCGCCGATCCGCGCGCGGCCGGGGCCAACTCGGTGACGTAGACCTGGATGCAGCCGTGCAGCAGGTAAAAGCCGAAGCCGACCAGCACGAAGTTTGCGAACTCCACCGGCCATGGCAGGCGCAACGCGATCACGACCAGGCAAAAGGCCATTGCCATGCCGCCGGCCGCCATCAATTGGCGCTCGGCGAAATAACTGAGCAGGCGCGACACGCTGATAGTGTAAATAATGCCGCCGACAGCGAAGCCGCCGATCACCACGCCGGCGATGGAGGCGCTCGTGACGCCTTCATTGCGCAGCAGCACCGCCACGTACGGAAACACACCGAACAGAAATATCGCTTCCAGGAAAACCGCGCCGAAGCAATATTTTGCCAAGGGATTGCTGAACACCGCGCGATAGTTCGGAATGAAACTCGATAGGTCGAAGCGTCCGGGCGTCTCGTTCATCCTGAGAAAGCCGGGGATCGCGAAGGCAAGCGCGATCAGGTCGATGGCTCCGGTGACGAAGAACACGCCGCGCCAACCGATCAAGTCGCCGATCACGCCGGCGCCGGACGCACCCAGGAGATTGCCGCTCATGGCCGCGAACAACAGCTTGCCGAGTGCGACTTGGCGCTCCGCTACCGGAACGCGATCGCCGACCAATGCGAAAGCGATCGGAAAGACGCCGCCGGCGGTCATTCCGGCGAGCACGCGCAGAGCCATCAATGTCTCGATATTTGTCACCAGCCCGCAAGCGAGCGTGGTGAGGCCGCCGATAAGCATGCACACCGCGATCAGCCGCGCCTTGCTGAACATGTCGGCCAGCGCGCCCAGCACCGGCTGAATCAGCGCATAGGGCAAGGTGAAGACGGTGGACAGCAGCGCAGCGGTCGCCGGCGCGACGTTCAATCCGCTGGCGATCTGCGGAATGACCGGATCGACCGAGCGCATGAACAGCGACGTCGCGAAAATCACGAACGCCATGAGATTGAGGACGCGTCCCATCGATCAGCTTGCGCCACGTATTTTTTGTTTGCGCATGATCTGATCCGAAAACCGGTTCCCACTTTTCGGGATCATGCGCGTTCAGCGCTTGGCCAACCGGTCGAACTCGACCAGCGTGCGCAGCAGCGGCTCCATATCCTTCAACGGCAACATGGTGGGGCCGTCGGAAGGCGCGTGATCGGGATCCTGGTGGGTTTCGATGAACACGCCGGCGACACCGACCGCCACCGCCGCCCGCGCCAACACGGGCACGAATTCGCGCTCACCGCCCGAGGACGCGCCCTGCCCGCCCGGCTGTTGCACGGAATGAGTGGCGTCGAAGATCACCGGCGCGCCGGTCGTGCGCGCGAGGATCGGCAAGGCGCGCATGTCGGAGACCAGCGTGTTGTAGCCGAAAGATGCCCCGCGCTCGGTCACCAGCACGTTGGCATTGCCCGCGGCGGTGATTTTCTCGACCACGTTCTGCATGTCCCAGGGCGCCAGGAACTGGCCCTTTTTCACGTTGACTGCTTTTCCGGTTTTGGCGGCGGCGATCAGCAGATCGGTCTGCCGGCACAGGAAGGCGGGGATCTGCAACACATCGACGGCTTGCGCGACGCGCGCGCATTGCGCGGCATCGTGCACATCGGTGAGCACCGGAATTTTCAACGTATCGCGGATCTCGGCGAATGTGGGGAGCGCCGCATCGAGCCCGATGCCACGCTTAGCTTTGGCCGAGGTGCGGTTGGCCTTGTCGAACGAGGTCTTGTAAACGAGGCCGATGCCGACACGGCCCGCGATTTCCTTCAGCGCTGTCGCCATCTCCAGCGCATGCGCCCGGCTTTCCAACTGGCACGGCCCGGCAATCACCGCCAGTGGCAATGTATTGCCGAAGCGCACGGCGCCGATGGTGACCATGGAGTTGGGTTTCTGATCCAAGACGGTTTTGCCCTCGCGGGCGCGACCATGAAGCCGCCGAGCCGCCCGGTCAACGGGCGGGTTCGAATACCAGCACAGCGCCCAAAGCGTCCTCCGGGCCGATCACAGCAGCATTCCCGGCGTAAAGTCCGGCCATCCCGGCAAGCTCCGGGCACACCTTGCAGCAGGCTCGCATCCGCGGCGGCAAAGCGCAGCGCCGCCAGCCGGGCGCCGCGAGAGACGTCCGGTGCTTGGACGCCGTAGCGATGAAGGAAGACTGCCGGTGTCACGACCTCGATAGCGCCGCGCGGCGTTTCAATCTTGAAGCCGTCTTTGCCGGTTTGTGCGGCGGCGCCAGCGAAACGCTGCATGAAATCGAGGTGACGCGCCGGTTGTTCCGCAACGGCAACGACGCCGGCTACGCCCGAGACGCTGTTGGCGTGTTTCTGGAACGCCGGATTCCAAAAGTTTTCCGGATAGTGCTGCTGGCAGGTGGCAAAATGAATATCGGCCGCAAGCTTGTCCTCGGCGAAGGCGAGCGAGAAACCGAGCTTCACCGCCGCGCCATCCGGCCGCCTGCCCTCGCGCTCGAAGCGCATCACCTCGGAGGCCGCGATATGCGCGGCGCGGAACGCGGCTGCGTTGGCGCATGCGTCCTGCGATTCCAGGAGCAAGAGCGCGAGCCCCTCGCCACGCGCCAGGAAGTCGCGCGTATAGGTTCCGAACAATGTTGAGAAACCGTCGGCGCCGAGCTTGTCCGGCTCGGCCAGCGTCAGCAGCTCGATGAACACGCCGGGAAACTGGATGATGGTGTTATGCGTGCCCCAGGGATGCTTGTTACGCGTGCCGACGGTGAAGCCAAGGCCGCGATAAAGCTCGGCAGCAGCGTCGAGATCGCGCACGGCATGGACGATGTGATCGAGACCGCGGGGCATAAACGCCTTTTTATTGACCGCACATTGCCGTCATATGCATCAATTGAGTATAGACGCGTATCCGCCAGTATGTGGGATTTCAAATGACCAGCAAATCACGAACAGGCCAGCGTCGCGACAAACATCCGCTATCGCTCGATGCGGCGGCCAAGAAAGCCAAAAAGGCCGAACGGCTCGCCAAGGGCAAGTATCAGACCAAGCTGCAAGGCGCCCAGCGCCGCGACGCGCAAGACAAGATGCGCCGGCCCGACGACTGATTGCGAAGATCTCTACACCAGCCGGCTCTGCTCCACCGCCGCGCCGATGAAGGAGGCGAACAGCGGATGCGGCTCGAACGGCCGCGATTTCAGCTCGGGATGGAACTGCACGCCGATGAACCAGGGATGGTCCTCGTATTCGATGATCTCGGGCAGGATGCCGTCGGGCGACATGCCGGAGAAGCGCATGCCGTGCTGCTCGAGCCGTCCTTTGTAGCCGGTGTTGACCTCGTAGCGGTGGCGGTGGCGTTCGGAGATTTCGGTCGTGCCGTAGATGCTGGCGACGCGGCTGCCGCGCGTCAGCGTCGCCGGATAGGCGCCGAGCCGCATGGTGCCGCCGAGATCGCCGCCGTCCATCCGCCGCTGCAATTCGTTGCCCTTGAGCCATTCGGTCATCAGGCCGACCACCGGCTCGGTCGTCGGGCCGAACTCGGTCGAGTTGGCCTGCTCGATGCCGCACAGATTGCGCGCCGCTTCCAGCACCGCCATCTGCATGCCGAAGCAGATGCCGAAATACGGCACCTGCCGCTCGCGCGCGAACTGCGCCGCGCGGATCTTGCCTTCGGCGCCGCGCTGGCCGAAGCCGCCGGGCACCAGGATGCCGTTGACGTGCTCGAGGAACGGCGCCGGGTCCTCGTTCTCGAACACCTCCGACTCGATCCAGTCGAGATTGACCTTGACCTTGTTGGCGATGCCGCCATGCGAAAGCGCCTCGATCAGCGATTTGTAGGCGTCCTTCATGCCGGTATATTTGCCGACGATGGCGATGGTCACATCGCCTTCCGGATTGCGGATGCGCTCGTTGATGATGTGCCAGCGCGTGAGATCCGGCGCCGCCATCGGATCGAGACCGAAGGCCTCCAGCACTTCGCGGTCGAGGCCGGCTTCGTGATAGGCCTCCGGCACCGCGTAGATATTGTCGACGTCGCGCGCTTCGATCACGGCGTTTTCGCGCACATTGCAGAACAGCGCGAGCTTGCGCCGTTCGCCGTGCGGGATCGGGCGGTCGGTGCGGCACAACAGAATGTCGGGCTGGATGCCGATCGAGCGCAATTCCTTGACCGAATGCTGCGTCGGCTTGGTCTTCAATTCGCCGGCGCTCGGAATGAACGGCAGCAGCGTCAGATGGATGTAGACCGCGTGATGGCGCGGCAGATCGTTGCCCAGCTGGCGGATCGCCTCGAAGAACGGCAGGCCCTCGATGTCGCCGACGGTGCCGCCGATCTCGCACAGCACGAAATCGAAGCCGTCATTGCCGTCGCGGATGAAATCCTTGATGGCGTTGGTGACGTGCGGAATGACCTGGATGGTGGCGCCGAGATAGTCGCCGCGCCGCTCCTTGGTGAGGATGTCCTGGTAGATGCGGCCGGTGGTGATGTTGTCGTGTTTCGTCGCGGGACGCCCGGTGAAGCGCTCGTAGTGGCCGAGGTCGAGATCGGTCTCGGCGCCGTCGTCGGTGACGAACACCTCGCCGTGCTGATAGGGCGACATCGTGCCGGGATCGACGTTGAGATAGGGGTCGAGCTTGCGCAGCCGCACCTTGTAGCCGCGCGCCTGCAGCAGCGCGCCGAGCGCCGCGGATGCGAGACCCTTGCCGAGTGAGGAGACCACGCCGCCGGTGATGAAAATGTACCGCGCCATGGGGCTTAACCTGTAAGCGGCGTAAATCGATTCGACGAGCGCGAAAATCTCAGGGCCGGTCTGCGCCTGTGCGCAATTCCGGAAATTTCCGTAGCTCAAAGGCAGTTGGATCGGTATTCTCATGCTCCACCTGAGAGCCGTTTAGGCCTCATACTTCAGCCCTGCTCCCTAACGCGGAAGGGCCGGTTTCCCGGCCCTTCGTCAGTCTCTTATTTCGACTGCGGCACCTGCGGCCCGGCCGGCGCCGCGGGGGCGGCCGGCGGCGCGGCGGGCGCGCCCGGCAATTGATTGAGGAGGCCGCCCGGGCTCAGCGGCGCATTCGGTCCAGGCGCGGTCGGCGCCGGGCGGCCGCCCTGCAGGATCGAGGTCGGCTTGCGGTTCAGGCCGGCGAGGATCGACAGGATCAAGCTGGTCGCGAAGAACAGGCCGGCCAGGATCGCGGTGGCGCGGGTGAGCACGTTGGCGGTGCCACGGCTGGTCATGAAGCCCGCGGTCGAGCCTATGCCGAGCCCGCCGCCTTCCGACTTCTGCAGCAGCACCACGCCGATCAAGGCGAGCACCAGCATCAGATGGATCACGATAACGACGTGCTGCATAAGGCCTCAATCCGTTCAAATCAGCCGGTCCGGGCTGCCCGCCCAGGCCGCGCTTCGCGAGCTATATAGGAATTCGCCGCGGTCTCTACACGATCGCGGCCGCTATTTCCACCCTCGCTGGGACTAGCGATAAACCGCGGCAATAGCGAGGAAATCGGCCGCTTTCAGGCTGGCGCCGCCGACCAGGGCGCCGTTCACATTGGCAATGGTCAGCAGTTCCTTGGCGTTGGCCGGCTTGACCGAGCCGCCATAGAGGATGCGGACGCCGGCGCCCGCAGCGCCGTAGCGTTCGATGAGCTTCTTGCGGATGAAGGCATGGGCCTCGGCCACGTCGGCCGCGGTCGGGGTCAGCCCGGTACCGATCGCCCAGACCGGCTCGTAGGCGATGACCAGGTCGGACGCGGCGTCGGGCAGTGAGCCGTCGAGTTGGCGGCCAAGCACAGCCAGGGTCTCGCCGGCTTCGCGCTCGGCGCGTTGTTCGCCGATGCAGACGATTGCGATCAAGCCGGCGCGGTGCGCGGCCATCGCCTTGGCGCGCACCTGAGCATCGGTTTCATGATGGTCGGTGCGCCGCTCGGAATGGCCGACGATCACGGCCACCGCGCCGGCATCCTTGAGCATTTCGGCGGCGATGTCGCCGGTATGGGCGCCGGACGGCGCGGCATGGCAATCCTGCCCGCCGATGGCCACCGCGGAGCCGCGCGCGGCGGCGGCAAAGTCCGCGATCAGGGTGGCCGGCGGGCAGACCATCAGGTCGGCTTCGATCCCGCGCGCGCCGTTGACGATCTTGGTCAGCTCGCCCTCGGAGACGGCGAGCCCGTTCATCTTCCAGTTGCCCGCCACCAGCGGCACGAGATCGGCCGACGCCATGTTTTAAGTCCTTTTCAGCGTGCGGTTATCAGACCCGGCGCACGGGCGCCAGAGCAGCCCGGCCGCAAGCCGATCCTTCTTGAGTTGCAAGGAGTTGGCCCGCTCCCTATAAGGGCGCGACCAACCCTTCATTCCGCCGTTATCGTCGTCGGGGAAGAACGCAGCCCATGCTCCGCGGTATCCATAAAGCCTCCTCGACCTGGCTCGGCAAGGGCATCATGGCCGTCGTCATGGGCGGCCTGGTCATCAGCTTCGCGATCTGGGGCATCGGCGATATTTTCCGCGGCTTCGGCGTCAATTCGGCGGTCAAAATCGGCAACACCGAGATATCGATCGAACAGTTCCGCCAGTTTTACAACGAACGCCTGCAGCAGATCGGGCGGCAGCTTGGCCGTCCGATCACGCCCGACCAGGCGCGCGCGCTCGGCATCGACCGGCAAGTGCTCGGCCAGTTGGTGGCCGAAACCACGCTCGACGAGCAGGCCAAGGCCTTGCGTCTCGGCATCAGCAACGCCGAGATCGCCAGCCGCATCACCAACGATCCCACTTTCCGCGGCATCAACGGCCATTCGACCGCAACCGCTTCGAGCAGGTCATCCGCGACGCCGGCTTCACCGAAACCCGCTTTGTCGAGGAGCAGCGGCGCGTGATCCTGCGCCGGCAGATCGCGCTCAGCGTGGGCGGCGATTTTGTCGTGCCGGCCACGGCGATGAAGGCGGTCAATCAATATCAAAACGAGAAACGCGCCATCGATTACCTGACGCTGGGGACGGCACAGGCCGGTGAAATCCCGGCGCCGACACCCGAGGTGCTCGGCAAATATTTCGAGGAGCGCAAGGTTCTGTTCCGCGCGCCCGAATACCGCAAGATCACCCTGCTCGCGATGTCGCCAGCCGAACTGGCCAAGCCGGATGCGGTCACCGATGCCGACGCCAAGAATTATTTCGAGCAGCACAAGGCGAGCTACGGCGCGCCCGAGCGCCGCGAACTGCAGCAGATCGTGTTCCCGAACCCGGAAGACGCGACGGCCGCGCGCGAGCGCATCGCCAAGGGCGCGAGCTTCGCCGATATCGCCAAGGAACGCGGCTTGAAGGAAAGCGACATCGATCGTCGGCATGGTGACCAAGGCCGCGATCATCGATCCGGCGGTCGCCGATGCCGCCTTCGCGCTCAAGTCGGGCGACGTCAGCGCGCCGGTCAAAGGCCGTTTCGGCACCGTGCTGCTGCAGGTCGGCAAGATCGAGCCGGGCAACCAGAAGACCTATGAAGAGGTTGCGCCGCAGATCAAGCGCGAGATCGCCGAGAGCCGCGCCAAGACCGAAATCGGAAATCTGCGCGACAAGTTCGAGGACGAGCGCGCCGCCGGCGCCACGCTGGCCGAGGCCGCCAAGAAGCTCGGCCTCAAGTCCCGCACCATCGATGCGGTCGACCGCTCCGGCCGCGGCCCCGACGGCAAGCCGATCGCCGACCTGCCGACCAAGCCCGGACGTGATCGCCGCCGCCTTCGCGAGCGATGTCGGCGTCGACAACGATCCGCTGCAACTGCCGAGCGGCGGCTATCTCTGGTTCGACGTCACCGGCATCACGCCGTCGCGCGATCGCACGCTCGACGAGGTGAAGGACCAGGTCGCGGCGCGCTGGCGCGACGACGAGATCGCCAAGCGCCTGCACGCCAAGGCCGACGACATGGTCGGCAAGCTCAAGGCCGGCACCGCGTTGGCCCAACTTGCCACCGAAGCCGGTCTGAAAGTGGTGACCGCGACCGACCTGCAACGCGGCAAGCCGGGCGGCTTCGCGCCGGCCAAGCTGGTCGAAGCGGCGTTCAAGACGCCGAAGGGCGTGCCGGCGCAGCGCCGAGGGCGATCAGGAAACCGACACGCTTCGTGTTCCGCGTGACCGACGTGACCGATCCCGCGCTCGATCCGATCGCGCAGCAAGGCAGCTCACGACCTCGCTGCAGAATTCCTACTCCGACGACATCGTCGGCGACTATGTCGCGCGGCTTGAAAACGACTTCGGCGTCACGTTCAACCAGCAGGCGCTCAACCAGGTCATCGGCGGCGGCGCCCCAGCAATAGCAAGCCCCATGCAGATCGAGCCGTCGGAAACCGCCTTCGCCGAACGCTACGGCCGCGGCGAGGCGCAGGTGGTGTGGACCACGCTGGTCGCCGACCTGGAGACGCCGGTCTCGGCCTATCCTGAAGCTCGGCGGCGGCAAGCCGATGAGCTTCCTGCTGGAGTCGGTCGAAGGCGGCGAGGTGCGCGGCCGCTATTCGATCATCGGGCTCGAGCCCGACCTGATCTGGCGCGCCAATGGCGGCAAGGCCGAGATCAACCGCAGCGCGCGCGCCAAGCCGCGACGCCTTCGTGCCGCTGCCCCGAGCCGCCGCTCGCGGCGCTGCGCGCGCTGATCGCGGAAAGCCGCATCGCGCTTGCCCGACAGCCTGCCGCCGATGGCGGCCGGCGTGTTCGGCTATCTCGGCTACGACATGGTGCGGCTGATGGAGGAGTTGCCGCCGCCCAATCCGGATCCGATCGGCATTCCCGACGCCGTGCTGGTGCGGCCGACCGTCATCGTGGTGTTCGACGCGGTGAAGGACGCGATCACCGTGGTCACGCCGGTGCGGCCGGAAAAGGGCGTCGACGCCAAGGCCGCGCTCACGCGCGCGGTCGAGCGGCTGACCGGCGTCGTCGAGAGCGCTCGACCGGCCGCTCGACAAGTCGCTGGCCGAACATCGACGACGGCCCGCTCGACGTGCCGCCGCGCTCCAACACCACGCCGGACGAATACAAGGCGATGGTCGCGCAAGGCCAAGGACTACATCGCCGCCGGCGACATCTTCCAGATCGTGCTGGCGCAGCGCTTCGAGGCGCCGTTCACGCTGCCGCCGTTCTCGCTCTATCGCGCGCTGCGGCGGACCAATCCCGTCGCCCTATCTCTACTTCCTCGACTTCGGCGGCTTCGCCGTCGTCGGCTCCAGCCCGGAAATCCTGGTGCAGGTCGCGCGGCGACGGGTGACCATCCGCCCGATCGCCGGCACGCGGCCGCGCGGCGCGACGCCGCACGAGGACAAGGCGCTGGAGGAGGAACTGCTGGCCGACCCGAAGGAGCGCGCCGAGCACCTGATGCTGCTCGATCTCGGCCGCAACGATGTCGGCCGCGTCGCCGAGATCGGCACGCGTCGACGGTCACCGATCAGTTCTTCATCGAGCGCTACAGCCACGTGATGCACATCGTCTCCAACGTCGAGGGCAAGCTCGACCCGAACCGCGACGCGCTCGATGCGCTGGTCGCCGGCTTTCCCGCCGGCACGGTGTCGGGCGCGCCGAAGGTGCGCGCCATGCAGATCATCGACGAACTGGAGAAGGAGAAGCGCGGGCTCTATGCCGGCTGCGTCGGCTATTTCTCCGCCGCCGGCGAGATGGACACCTGCATCGTGCTGCGCACCGCGCTGGTCAAGGACGGCAAGATGTACGTGCAGGCCGGCGCCGGCATCGTCGCCGACAGCGATCCCGACTCCGAGCAGCAGGAATGCATCAACAAGGCGAAGGCCTGTTCCGCGCCGCCGAAGAGGCCCGCCGGTTCGCCAGCGCCGCCAAGCGCGGGCAGTAACCGGCTGAAACGCGGCTGCTTGACCCCCCTCCGGCCTCGCCTTAAGACCTTGAGACGGCGGGCAAACATGATCGTTCTGATCGACAACTACGACAGCTTCACCTTCAACCTGTTCCACTATCTGGGCGGGCTGGGGGCGGACGTCGTCGTGCATCGCAACGACAAGATTTCGGCGCCGAAGCCGTGATCGCCGCCGAGCCGGAAGCCATCGTGCTCTCGCCCGGCCCGTGCACGCCGAACGAAGCCGGCATCTGCCTCGATCTGATCGCCAAGGCCTCGCCGACGATCCCGATCCTCGGCGTCTGCCTCGGCCATCAGGCGATCGGCCAGGCCTTCGGCGGCAAGGTGGTGCGCGCGCCGCGCCGGTGCACGGCAAGGTGTTCGAGATCAAGCACACGGGCACCGGCGTGTTTCGCGGCATCAATGGGCCGTTCCAGGCCACGCGCTATCATTCGCTGGTGGTCGAGCGCGCCAGCATGCCGCGCGAACTCGACGGTCACTGCCGAAACCGACGATGGCCTGGTCATGGGGCTCGCGCATGCGAGCCTGCCGGTGCACGGCGTGCAGTTTCATCCCGAGAGCATCGCCTCCGAGCACGGCCATCTGATGCTGAAGAATTTCCTCGATCTCGCCGCCGCCTGGAACATGCAGCGCGGCCGCACCGCGAGCGCTACTCCGGCGCGCCAGTCGCCGGCCTTACGGCCGGTTGAAGGCACGAATCATGGCCGACGATTTCAAAGCGCTCATCGCCAAGGTCGCGACCGGCGCGAGCCTGACCCGCGCGGAAGCCGCCGCCGCCTTCGACCGCATGATGTCGGGCGAAGCGACGCCCTCGCAGATGGGCGCGCTGCTGATGGCGCTGCGCGTGCGCGGCGAGACCGTCGACGAGATCACCGGCGCGGTCACCACCATGCGCGCCAAGATGCTGGGCGTGCAGGCGCCGCCTGACGCCATCGACGTGGTCGGCACCGGCGGCGACGCCTCCGGCTCGTTCAACATCTCGACCTGCGCCGCCTTCATCGTCGCGGGCGCCGGCGTGCCGGTCGCCAAGCACGGCAATCGCGCGCTGTCGTCGAAGTCCGGCGCCGCCGACGTGCTGCCGGCGCTCGGCGTCAAGATCGATCTGAACGCCGAACAAGTCGGGCGCTGCATCCGCGAGGCCGGCATCGGCTTCATGTTCGCGCCCGCGCATCATCCGGCGATGAAGAACGTCGGTCCGACCCGCGTCGAACTCGGCACCCGCACCATCTTCAATCTGCTCGGGCCGCTGTCGAACCCGGCGAGCGTCAAGCGGCAGATGGTCGGCGCCTTCGCCAAGCACTGGGTCGAGCCGATGGCGCAGGTGCTGAAGAATCTCGGCTCGGAATCCATCTGGGTGGTGCACGGCTCCGACGGGCTCGACGAGATCACGACCGCCGGTCCGACCAGCGTCGCCGCGCTCGAGAACGGCAAGATCCGCACCTTCGAGATCACGCCGGAGGATGTCGGCTTGAAACGCGCCAAGCCGGAGGCGCTGCGCGGCGGCGATGCCGAGACGAATGCCAAGGCGCTGCTCGACGTGCTGAAAGGCAAAGCCGGGCCGTTCCGCGACGTGTCGATCTTCAATGCCGCCGCCGCGCTGGTCGTTGCCGGCAAGGCCAAGGATTTGAAGGAAGGCGCCGCGCTGGCGGCGAAATCGATCGAGAGCGGCGAGGCGGAAGGCCGGCTCGACCGCCTGATTGCGGTGTCCAACGCCGTGGAGGCGTGATCATGGCGGATATCCTCGCCAAGATCGAAGCCTACAAGCGCGAAGAGATCGCGGCCGCCAAGCGCGCACGCCCGCTTGCCGTGCTCGAAGCGCAGGCGAAAGCCGCCCCGCCGCCGCGCGGGTTCCTGAGGCGATCGAACGCAAAATTGCCGGCGGCGACTATGCGCTGATCGCCGAGATCAAGAAGGCGAGCCCGTCGAAGGGCCTGATCCGCGCCGATTTCGATCCGCCGACGCTGGCCAAAGCCTATGAGGCGGGCGGCGCCGCCTGTCTTTCGGTGCTCACCGATGGGCCTTCGTTCCAGGGCAAACCGGAATTCCTTGGCGCCGCGCGCAATGCCACCGGCCTGCCCGCCTTGCGCAAGGATTTCATCTACGAGCCCTACCAGGTGGTGGAATCGCGCGCCTGGGGCGCCGACTGCATCCTGATCATCATGGCGGCGGTCGACGATACGGCAGCCAAGGAGATCGAGAATTCAGCCTTCGCCAATGGCATGGACGTATTGCTTGAAGTTCATCAAGAAGATGAGCTCGACCGCGCCCTGCCGGCTGAAATCCCGGCTGATCGGCATCAACAACCGCGATCTGCGGACCTTCGAGACCTCGCTCGCCGTCAGCGAGCAGCTGGCGCCGAAAATCCCCAGCGACCGCATCGTGGTCGGCCGAGAGCGGGCTCAATACGCCCGCTGACCTCGCCCGCCTCGCTGGCATCGGTATCTCCACCTTCCTGGTCGGCGAAAGCCTGATGCGGCAAAGCGACGTGACAGCCGCCACGCGCGCCCTGCTGGCGCGCGCACCCCGCAGCGCGGCGGCGGAGTAGGCCATGGCGCGCGGCAAAAAACCTATCGCGCAGCGTAAAAAGGTGCCGGCACGGCCTGTCAAGACAAAGGCAAAACGCCCGCCTTTGATGACCAACGCTGAGCTCACCCATATCGACCCACGCGGCCAGGCGCGCATGGTCGACGTCTCCGCCAAAAACGCGACCGAACGGCTCGCCATCGCGGAAGGCCGCGTGATCATGCGCAAGGAGACGCTCGACCTGGTGCTCGCCGGCAACGCCTTGAAGGGCGACGTACTGGGCGCGGCGCGGCTTGCCGGCATCATGGCGGCCAAACGCACGCACGGGCTGATCCCGCTCTGCCACCCGCTGCCGATCACCAAGATCGAAATCGACATCGATCCGGAACACACCCTGCCCGGCTTCGTGGTGCGCGCCACGGTCAAGGTGACCGGGCAGACTGGCGTCGAGATGGAAGCGCTGACTGCCGTGTCGATCGCCTGCCTGACCATCTACGACATGGTCAAGGCGGTGGAGAAAGGCATGCGCATCGACGGCATTCGGCTGCTGCGAAAGAGCGGCGGCAAATCCGGCGATTATCGCGCCGAGGACTTCAGCGAATGAACCGTGCGTTGATGCCGGTCGCCGAGGCTTTGCAGCGCGTGCTCGCCGAAGCGCGCGCCCTGCCGGCGGAAATGGTTGCGCTCGATGACGCGCTCGGCCGCGTGCTCACGGAAGACCTGACCGCGTTGCGCACGCAGCCGCCGGCCGCGGTCTCGGCCATGGACGGCTATGCGGTGCGCGCCGCCGACGTGGCGCAGGCGCCGGTCAAGCTGGCGCTAATCGGCGAAGTCGCTGCCGGTCACCCCTTCGAGGGCGATGTAAAAACGGGCCAAGCGGCGCGCATCTTTACCGGCGGCGTGATGCCGGCCGGGGCCGACACCGTGGTCATCCAGGAACTCACCGACGCGCGAGGGCGATACGGTGATCATCCAGAAGGCAACAGCCAAGGGCCGCAATGTGCGCGACCGCGGCATCGATTTCGCGCAAGGCCAGCCGCTGCTGCACAAGGGCCGCCGCCTCACCGACCGCGACCTGATGCTCGCCGCCGCCATGAACTACCCCACCTTGAGCGTGCACCGCCGGCCCAAAGTGGCGGTGCTCGGCACCGGCGACGAACTGGTGGCGCCCGGCAGCGCGCCAGCACCTGGCGAGATCGTCTATTCCAACGGTTTTGCCCTCATGGCCATGGCGCGCAACGAAGGCGCCGAGGTGAGCGACCTCGGCATCGCGCCCGATCGCATCGAGGATATCGCGGCGGCGGTGCGGCGCGCGCGCGATTGGGACGCCGATATTCTGCTCACCAGCGGCGGCGCCTCGGTCGGCGAGCACGACCTGGTGCAGCGGGCGCTCGCCAGCGAAGGGCTCGATCTGTCGTTCTGGCGCGTGGCGCTGCGCCCGGGCCGGCCGATGATGCATGGCCGGCTGGGCGGCATGCAGGTGCTCGGCGTACCCGGTAACCCGGTATCGTCCTATGTCTGCGCCTTCCTGTTCCTGGTGCCGCTGATTCGGCGGCTCGCCGGCCGCGACGATGTCGAGCGAATTCCGGAGCCGGCACGACTCGGGCGCGACCTACCGGCTAATGACGAGCGGGCCGACTATATGCGGGCAACCCTTTCCGCAGGCCCCGACGGCCTGGTAGCGACCCCGCTGCCGGCCCAGGACAGTTCCTTGATGGCGCCACTCGCTCAGGCCGACTGCCTGCTGATTCGTGAGCCAAATGCGCCGGCAGCGAGTTCCGGTTCACCTTGCGTCATCCTTAAGCTTGCCCTTTAGCGGCCTTTCGTATTTTTCACTCGAAATTAAATGGTTGCGGAACACATATCGAACAGATAGTGTCCGTTCATGATTTGTTTATGGCCTGTGCCCTACCTGGGCTTGTGGCCACGACCGGGAGAGATAGATGCTGACTCGCAAGCAGTTCGAACTCCTGCGCTTCATCCACGAAAGACTGACCGAGGCCGGGGTGCCCCCCTCTTTCGATGAAATGAAGGACGCGCTCGACCTGCGCTCCAAATCCGGCATCCACCGGCTCATTACCGCCTTGGAAGAGCGCGGCTTCATCCGCCGCCTGCCCAACCGGGCGCGCGCCATCGAGGTGATCAAGCTGCCCGAACTCGGTCGCCCACGGCATCAGCAACGGCGGCCGCTCGCGCGGCTTCAACCCGAGCGTCATCGAGGGCGACCTCGGCCGGGTGCGGGCCGCTTCCGCCAATTCCGAGAGTGACGACGACAGCCGCCGTCCAATCGCGGTGCCGGTGATGGGCCGCATTGCTGCCGGCACGCCCATCGAGGCGATCCAGACCCGCAGCCATGTCATCAACATGCCGGCCGATCTGCTGACTGCCGGCGAGCATTTCGCGCTGGAAGTGCGCGGCGATTCGATGATCGAGGCCGGCATCCTCGATGGCGATATCGCGCTGATCCGCAAATGCGAGGCTGCCGACACCGGCGACATCGTGGTGGCGTTGATCGACGACGAAGAGGCCACGCTGAAACGGTTCCGCCGCCGGGGCGCTTCGATCGCGCTCGAGCCAGCCAACACCGCCTACGAGGTGCGCATCCTGCCGCCCAACCGCGTGCGCATCCAGGGCAAGCTGGTGGGGCTGTTCCGGCGCTACTAAGGCCTAGTCTCCCGGTTCCAGATCGTTGACGCGCGGAGTCGCGTCAGGCGCAGCCGGCCGCACCGGCATTGACGCGCCTACACTCACGCTATGCACAGCTCGCGCCCACGGCCGCTCGTAGTCGGGCGGACGTGCCGCGCTGAGCGCGAAACGGTCGCCGGTCCAGCGCAACGCGATCGCGCCATTGGCGCGCCAGGCCTTGCGGTCGATCAAAGTGGCGGCGCAATCGCCCGGCGCCGCGCGCGAGCTGACCACCACGGCGGCGCGCGCGCAATCCTCGGCGAAGGCTTCGATCGATAGTGCAAACGAGATCAATCGACCATCGCCCATTCGGCCGATGCAACCGGCGGCGTCGCATCGCACGCCATTGCGCAGGCTCGCATCTTTGATGGTGCGCGCATCCTCATTTGCCGCCAGCCATTCCTTGATCGCGAAGCTGTCGCGCACGTTGTAGAGTACAGCGAGCCGTCCGTCTGCGCCGCGCACGGCCGCAGCCTGCCCGTCGCCGGACACCAGCACGTCGGGCAACGGCGTGTTCAGCGCCCACATGCTCGCCACCAGTGCAAGCACGGCCCCGCTCCACCGCAGAGGTGTGCGCAGCAGGCACAACAGCAGAATCGCCGCTGTGCCGACCAGCAGTGGGCCGGTACCGAACGCGCGCACATGGCCAACCGCGCCTGGCAGGCTCGCCACCCATAACGCCACATTGTCCATCCAGTCGATGCCGGTGCCCATCAGTTTCCAAAAGATCGCATCAAAACCAAACGGCATCGCCAGCAGGCCGAGGATGCCCATCGGCATCACCTCGACCGAAACCACCGGCATGGCGAGCAGATTGGCGATCACGCCATAAGGCGCTGCGCGATGAAAGTGAAATGCGGCATAAGGCGTTGTGGCGAGACCCGCAACAAATGACGCCAAAGCGAGCCCAAAGACCTCGCGCCCGCCCCACAGTACCAGGCGCGCGCCCCGCGATGTGTCGGCGTTCGCCCGCCACGGCAGACCGTGTTGATAGGCTGCGATCAACGCCAGCGTCGCGGCAAACGACATCTGGAAGCTCGGCTGCGCGACCGATTCCGGCGCCAGCAGAAGGACACCGAACGCTGCGATTGTAATCGTGCGGAACGTCAACGTCGGCCGGTCCACCAGAATGCCGACGAGCACGATCGCGATCATGATGAACGAGCGCCGGGTTGCCACTTCGGCGCCTGAGAGCAGCAGATAGAACGCTGCAGCCCACAGCGCGGCCGCGGCTGCCCATTTCTTGATTGGATAGCGGCTCGCGAACAGCGGCACGAGCGCCAGGCCAGCACGGATGAAAAAGAATACGATGCCCGCGACGACGGCCATGTGATAGCCGGAGATCGACAACACATGGGCAAGGCTCGATACATACATTGCATCGTTGACCGGCGTTGAAATCGCGTCGCGCTTGCCGGTAATCAGTGCAGAGGCGATCGAACCTTCGTCGCCGGGGATGACGGCGCGAATGCGTTTGTCGATCGCTTCACGGATGCTATCGATCAGCGCGGCATAGCGCAGCCAAAAGGCAGCTCTGACCGGCGGCGGCGTCACCTTGATCTTACCCAGCGCATAGCCGGACGCGCCGATGCTCTGGAAATACATATCGCGCGCGAAGTCGTATCCGCCCGGACGCAGCGGCGCGAGCGGCGGCGACAGATGCGCCTTGAGCTCAACGAAACTGCCGACCGGCGGCGCGGTATTCTTGCGCACGGCGAGGCGCACGCGCTTGGGCGTATCGGTGAGCCGCCGGCCGCTATCGATGCGATGAACGCGTATCGTTATGCGATCGCTGCGGTCCCGCTCCTCGCGGATTTCGACGAAGCCGGACAGGGTCACGCTCGATGCAGCGAACTGCAGCACCGGATGCGCGACGATTTCGGTGCGCAACGTGGCTGTCGCAAAGCCGGCGGTAATGGCGGCCAAGCCGAGCGCGAGCGGAAAGCCAATAGGGCGCCGGCGCGCCAAGATCGCCATAGCGCCGCCCGCCAGCGCGAGCCCCGCCGCCGCCCACCACGCCGGCTCGCGATCCGCCGTGAAGTAGACGACGATGCCGAAGCCATAGGCCACCGCCAGCCAGGGCATCAGGCGGCCCGGCATCACCTCCGCAATCACCCATTGCGACACCGCATGGCCGAGCCACGCGGCGCCGTCCGCCAGTCCTTCCGGCAGCAAGAGACCAGCGCGCCGACGCGCGGCGTCGACTTCGGCAGCCCAGGCTTTGGCACGCGTGCCGCGTTGCCTGTTGTCGGCCATAGCGAGGCGCCCCGACCCTCACGCAATTGCAACCGGAGGCAATGCTACAGCAGCCGCAGGTTGTGGCTAGGGGAACGGTTGTGAACGCTCACACCTTCGCCCTCAGGTGCGTGAGGCAACGACCTGGCGCCCGATTGCCTCAGGGAGCCGCCTTCTCCTTCGCCCAGGTGTCGCGCAGCCCGATGGTGCGAATGAACACCGGCTTGCCGGGCGTCGACGCTTGATCGAGGCAGAAATAACCATTGCGCTCGAACTGAACGGGTAGTTCCAGCTTGGCGTCGGCCAGGGCCAGCTCGAGGCGGGCCGCGGTGAGTACTTCCAGAGAATTCGGATTGAGGTCGGCGGCGAAGCCCTCGCCCCCGCTCGGATCTGGCTTCACGAACAGCGGGTTGTAAAGCCGCACCTCGGCGGGAATCGCGTGCGCAGCCGATACCCAATGGATGGTCGCCTTCACCTTGCGGCCGTCCGGCGCGTTGCCCCCCTTTGTCGCGGGATCGTAGGTGCAGCGCAATTCGATCACTTCTCCCGCCGCATTTTTCACCACCTCGCGGCAGGTGATGAAATAGGCGTAGCGCAGCCGCACTTCCATGCCGGGCGACAGCCGGAAGAACTTCTTCGGCGGGTTCTCCATGAAGTCGTCCTGCTCGATATAGAGCTCGCGGCCGAACTTGATCTTGCGCGATCCGGCGGCCGGATCATCGGGATGATTGACCGCGTCTAGTTCCTCGACCTGCCCGTCCGGATAGTTTTCGATCACCACCTTGAGCGGCTTGAGTACCGCCATGCGACGCAGCGCGCTCTTGTTGAGCGCCTCGCGCACCGAGAATTCGAACATGCCGACGTCGACCAGGCTGTTAGCCTTGGCGACGCCAATGCGCTTGATGAAATCCCGGATCGCTTCCGGCGGCACGCCGCGCCGGCGCAAACCGGCAATCGTCGGCATGCGCGGATCGTCCCAGCCCGCCACATGGCCGTCGCGCACCAGCAACGTCAGCACGCGTTTCGACAGCACGGTATAAGTGAGATTGAGGCGGGCGAATTCGTACTGATGCGGCTTCGACGGCACATCGAGATTGGCGATAAACCAGTCGTAGAGCGGGCGATGATCCTCGAATTCGAGCGTGCAGACCGAATGGGTGATGCCCTCGATGGCGTCGGACTGGCCGTGCGCGAAGTCGTAGCTCGGGTAGATCTTCCACGTGGTACCGGTGCGCGGATGCGGCGCGTTGAGGATGCGGTAGAGCACCGGATCGCGCAGATTGATATTGCCCGACGCCATGTCGATCTTGGCGCGCAGCACGCGCGTACCGTTGGGGAACTCGCCGGCACGCATGCGGCGGAACAGATCGAGATTTTCCCCCAACGGACGCTCGCGGAACGGACTGTTCTTGCCCGGCTCGGTCAGTGTGCCGCGATTGTGCCGGATCTCGTCCTGGGTCTGGTCGTCCACATAGGCCTTGCCGGCGCGGATCAAGTCTTCCGCCCAGCCGTAGAGCCGCTCGAAATAGTCGGAGGCGTGATGGAGGTGTTTGCCCCAATCGAAGCCGAGCCAGCGCACATCGCGCTCGATGGCGTCGATATATTCCTGCTCTTCCTTGGCCGGATTGGTGTCGTCGAAACGCAGATGGCAGCGGCCGCCGAATTCCTGGGCGATGCCAAAATTTAGGCAGATCGACTTGGCATGGCCGATGTGCAGATAGCCGTTCGGTTCGGGCGGAAAGCGGGTGACCACCGTCTTGACGCGCCCGGCGTCCAAGTCGGCCTGCACAATATCGCGGATAAAGTCGCGCCCAGCCTCGGCCGGTGCGGTATTGCCGCTTGCCTTATCGTCCGTAGCCATGCTTCCTCGTCTGACAGGTCCGGCTTGGTGCTGCCGGCCGCCGCACTCGGGGCGGGCCTATGGCATGACGTGGCGCTCGGCTCAATGTCAATCGCACTGACCTTTTCCACCCCATTTATGGTACTAGCCCTGCGATGAGCGAGCCCGTCGTCACCCGTTTTGCGCCGTCGCCGACCGGCTTTCTGCATATCGGCGGCGGCCGTACCGCGCTGTTCAACTGGCTCTACGCGCGCCGGTTCGGCGGCAAGATGCTGCTGCGGATCGAGGACACCGACCGCGAGCGCTCGACCGCCGCGGCCATCGCCGCCATCATCGACGGCCTGACCTGGCTGGGGCTGACTTGGGACGGCGAGATCGTGTTCCAGTTTTCACGCGCGGCGCGCCACCGCCAGATCGTCGAGCAACTGCTGGCCGCCGGCAAGGCCTACCGCTGCTACGCCAGCCCGGAAGAGTTGACCGAAATGCGCGAGGCCGCGCGCCGCGAGGGCCGCTCCAAGCTTTATGACGGGCGCTGGCGCGACCGCGACCCATCTGAGGCGCCGCCCGGCGTCAAGCCGGCGATCCGGCTACGCGCCCCACTCACCGGCGAGACCGTGATCGAGGACCAGGTGCAGGGCCGCGTCGTCTGGCAGAATTCTGATCTCGACGACCTGGTGCTGCTGCGCTCTGACGGCAACCCCACTTACATGCTGGCGGTCGTGGTGGACGACCACGACATGAACGTCACCCACATCATCCGCGGTGACGACCACCTGACCAACGGCGCCCGGCAGAAACATATCTACGAGGCGCTCGGGTGGAACGTGCCGACTATGGCGCATATCCCGCTGATCCACGGGCCGGACGGCTCCAAGCTGTCAAAGCGCCACGGCGCGCTTGGCGTCGATGCCTACCGGGCGATGGGCTATCTGCCGGCGGCCATGCGCAATTACCTCGTCCGACTCGGCTGGGCGCATGGCGATCAGGAGATATTTTCCACCGAGGAGATGATCGCCGCTTTCGATCTGCCCCAGATCGGCCGCTCGCCGGCGCGTTTCGATTTCGCCAAGCTGGAGAATCTCAACGGCCACTACATCCGAGGGAGCGCCGACGCAGACCTGATCACCCAGTTGGAAGAGCTACTGCCGCACATCGCCGGCGGCCAGGAACTCGCCGGCAAAATGACACCGGCACTGCGCGGCATGCTGCTCACGGCCATGCCGGCCTTGAAAGAGCGGGCTAAGACTTTAGTAGAACTATTTGATGCAACACGGTTTCTTTGGGCCAGCCGTCCGCTTGATTTGACCGACCAGGCGAAAGCCCTGCTCACGCCCGAGGCCAAGTCGGTGACCGCCGCCCTGTTGCCGGAATTGACCGCAATTCTCGAATGGACCGCACCCGCCGTCGAAGGCGTCGTGCGCGGCTTTGCCGAACGCTCCGGCCTCAAACTCGGCGCGGTGGCCCAACCGCTGCGGGCCGCGTTGACCGGGCGCACTACCTCGCCACCGATTTTCGATGTGCTGGCCGTGCTGGGCAAGGACGAGAGCCTGGCCCGTTTGCGGGATCAGATGGATTAAACACCTCGGCCTGTTGATAGTCCGCGCCCGCGCTGCGGCGACTTGATCTATGTCTAAGCAACGGCCCGCAAAGTACATTAGCCTCTTTAACAATAGGCTATCTTGCAGCGCACACACGGATGAGCTACCCAAAAAGCGGCCGGAACCATGCGTCGTCTACCCGGCGTCTCGGCTCCCGACCTTAAACTTTTGCGCATTTACCGCTCGCCTCTAAATCGAGGGTTAGACCATGGACGCCAAGACGGACGCCAAGAAGAAAACCGGCACCATCACCGTAGGCAACAAGAACTGGGATTTCCCGGTCTACGACGGCACCATCGGCCCTGAGGTGCTCGACATCGCCAAGCTCTACGGCGAGAGCGGCATATTCACCTACGACCCGGGCTTCACCTCGACGGCAAGCTGCGAGTCCAAGATCACCTATATCGATGGCGACGTGGGTGTCCTGCTCTATCGCGGCTATCCGATCGACCAACTGGCCGAACATGGCGACTTCCTGGAGACTTGCTACCTGCTGCTCTACGGCGAACTGCCGACACCGCAGCAGAAGGCCGACTTCGACTACACGGTTACCCGGCACACGATGGTGCACGAGCAGATGGCCCGGTTTTTCCAGGGCTTCAGGCGCGACGCGCACCCGATGGCGGTGATGACCGGTTGCATCGGCGCGTTGTCGGCATTCTATCACGACTCCACCGACATCTCGGATCCGCACCAGCGCATGATCGCGTCGGTGCGCATGATCGCCAAGGTGCCGACCTTGGCCGCGATGGCCTATAAATATTCGATCGGCCAGCCGTTCGTTTATCCGAAGAACGATCTCGACTATTCGACCAATTTCCTGCGCATGTGCTACGCGGTGCCGACGGAAGACTACAAGCCGAACAAGGTTCTGGCGCGGGCGATGGACCGTATCTTCATCCTGCACGCCGACCACGAGCAGAACGCTTCGACCTCGACGGTGCGGCTCGCCGGCTCATCCGGCGCCAATCCGTTCGCCTGCATCGCCGCCGGCTGCGCCTGCCTGTGGGGTCCCGCGCATGGCGGCGCCAACGAAGCAGCCCTCAACATGCTGCGCGAGATCGGCTCGGTCGACCGCATCCCCGAATTCGTCCGCCGCGCCAAGGACAAGAACGACAGCTACCGGCTCATGGGCTTCGGCCACCGCGTCTACAAGAACTACGACCCGCGCGCCAAGATCATGCAGAAGACCTGCCACGAGGTCTTGACCGAGCTCGGCATCAAGGACGATCCGCTGCTCGACGTCGCCATGGAGCTGGAGCGGATCGCGCTGCACGACGATTATTTCATCGAGAAGAAGCTCTATCCGAACATCGACTTCTATTCGGGCATCACGCTCAAGGCGATGGGCTTCCCGACCACCATGTTCACCGTGCTTTTCGCCGTGGCGCGCACCGTGGGCTGGATCGCGCAGTGGAAGGAAATGATCGAGGATCCGAAGCAGAAGATCGGCCGTCCGCGCCAGCTCTACACCGGCGCGACGCAGCGCGATTACGTACCGATTTCGCGGCGAAAATAATTGCTCGGGAAATTTCTCGTGGAGGGCGGCTGGTTCAGCCGCCCTTTCCGTTTCCGCCTTTGCCGTTGAGCTTGGGCGCGCTGGCGCCGTCATAAGCCCATTGCACATAAACGCCGGCCCAGGTGAAACCGCCGCCGAAGGCGGCGAGCAACATGCGGTCGCCGCGCTTTAATTTCGGCTCGTAGTCCCACAGGCACAGTGGAATCGTTGCATTAGTAGTGTTGCCGTATTTTTGGATGGTCACCATCACGCGCTCCATCGGCAGGCCCATGCGTTCGGCCGTCGATTCGATGATGCGCTTGTTGGCCTGGTGCGGCACCAGCCAATCGATCATGTCAGCGCGCAGGTTGTTGCGCGACATGATTTCATTCGCCACTTCCGCCATCTTGGCGATGGCGAATTTGTAAACCGCCGCGCCCTCCTGATGCACGTAGTGCAGGCGGTTGGCCACCGTCTCGAATGTCGGCGGCATGCGGCTGCCGCCGGCTTTCTGATGCAGATGGATCATGCCCGAACCGTCCGAACGGATCAGCGTATCCATGATGCCGGTGCCGTCGACGCTCGGTTCCAGCAGCACGGCGCCGGCGGCGTCGCCGAACAGCACGCATGTGGCACGATCGGTATAATCGATGATCGACGACATCTTGTCGGCGCCTACCACCACGATCTTGCGGGCGGTGCCGTTGGCGATGAATTGCGAGGCGATGGTGAGCGAATAGAGAAAGCCCGAGCAGGCCGCCTGCACGTCGAACGAGCCGATATTCTTGATGCCGACCATGTCGCAAATGATGTTGGCGGTCGACGGAAACTGCATGTCCGGCGTGGTGGTCGCGCAGATCAGCAGGTCGATCTCTTCCGGTTTGGTGCCGGTCTTCTGCAGCAGTCCACGCACCGCTTCCGCCGCCATATGCGAGGTGCCGAGCCCCTCGCCCTTCTGGATGTGGCGTTCCTTGATGCCGGTGCGTTCGACGATCCAGGCGTCGCTGGTATCCACCATACGCGCCAGTTCCGAATTGGTGAGCAGGTCCGGCGGCAGGTAGCCATGGACTGCGGTGATCGAGGCGCGCGGGGCAATGGTCAAAGGCGGCTATTCCAGTTAACGGCCATGGCATAGGGCCCACAGGGCCGAACGAGGCAAACTACGCTGTTGGCGGGGCGGATGCCACTGTTTCGCGTTGCGGTTGGCGCGTGTCACCTGCGCAATCCAGGACCACGGCGGCCGATCGGTCGCTGGGGACGGCCTTGCCGATTTCCATGATCGTATCGAGCCGGACGAACGCCGCGGCCTGCCGGCGGCGCTCGGGGGTATCGCTCAATAGCGGCGTCAGGGCCACCGCCAGCCGCTCGGGCGTAGCGTCCCGTTGCAGGAACTCCGGCACCACGTTCTCGCCCAGAACCAGATTGGCCAGGATCACGCTTTGAACTTTGATCAACAGGCGGCCGACGGCCTCCTCGAACAGCGGCACCTTGTAGGCGGCCACCATCGGGATGCCGGCGACCGCCAGTTCGAGCGTCGAGGTGCCGGATTTGGCCAGTGCCGCGCGCGCCGCGCGGAAGGCCGCGTCTTTTTCGCCCGGCTCGGTCACCACCCGGGCCGGGATGCGCCAGGACGCAACCGCAGCCTTCACCGCGTCCGCAAGCCGCGGCACCGACGGCACCACCACCTCCAGCCCGCCGGCACGCTCGCCGGCCACCGCCGCGGCCTCGCCGAATACGCCCGCCATGCGGCGGACTTCGCTCGCGCGGCTGCCCGGCAGCACCAACAACAGCGGCGGATCCGCCAGCCGCCGGCGCGCTTCCTCGGGGTTCGGACGCAAGTGCCCCGCCTGCTCGCTCAGCGGATGACCGACGAAGGTACAAGCCGGTCCGCCCAGTCGCCGCAACGCCGCCGGCTCGAACGGCAACAGTGCCAGCACATGATCGACGTAAGCGCGCATCGCGCGCGCGCGGCCCGGCCGCCAGGCCCACACGGAAGGACACACATAATCGACGATCGGGATTTCCCGCGCTGCGCGCGCGCACGCGCCGCGCCACGCGATGGGTGAATTCCGGACTGTCGATGATGACCAGGACATCCGGCCTGGCGGCGATGACGGCGTCGGCGGTTTGGCGGATGCGCTGCAAAATTTTCGGCAAGCTTATCGCGATCGCGGCAATACCGACGATGGCCAAGTCGCCGAGCGGAAAAAGGCTTGGCATCCCTTGCGCGGCCATCTGGGTGCCGCCGACCCCTGAAAATCGAGCGTCCGGCGCGCGTTGCTTGATGGCGGCAATCAGCGCGGCGCCCAGCCGGTCGCCGGAATCCTCGCCCGCCACGAGAAACACATGCGGGGCCGACGCGCGGCTCATCGCTTGGTCTCGGCAGGCGTGCCGATCACGAAAATATTGGCACGGTCGGCCGCCGCGATCAGCCGTTCCGGCTCGGCGACGATGGTCGAGCCCGCGGTCACCGCGATACCGGCAAGCCCGGCGCGAACGACCTCTTCGACCGTGCGCGGACCGATCGACGGCAGGTCGAAACGCTTGTCCTGGCCATGCTTGGGGGCCTTCACCAGCACGCCACTGCCCGCCGCCGCGCGCACGCGGCCGTTGGCGCGCATCTCCACGATACGGGCAAGCATCTGATCGGTGCCCTCCGCGGCCTCAACCGCCAGCACGTGCTTGCCGGCCACGACCACCGCCTGGCCCACATCGAACGAACCGGTGGCGCGCAGATAATCAAGCCCGAGATCGATATCGGCGCGGTCGCGCTGCGACGGCTGCCGGCTACCGAGCGCGCCCTGCGGCACCAGGATTTCCGGCGCCACTTCATGAGCGCCGCGTAATGTAAATCCCTGCTGTTCGAGCAACTGGCCCATGCCCGATAGGAGGTGGTTGTCGCCACCCCGGTAAGCGGCGAGGACTTGCAGCAGGAAAGTCAAACCCTTGAGATCTGGATGCACCTGCCAGATCGATGGCCGCACCAGGGCCCCAATAAAAACCACCTCGCGGCAGCCTTCAGCGCGCGCGAGGCGAAAGAATCTTCCCAGCTGACCGATATACATCCAATGATGCGGAAAACGTTCGGCCATGGTGACATCGGCGGCGCCGTGCAGCAGGAACAGCACCACCGGCCGTCCGCGTTTGGTGACCGATTCCGCCACCGTCAAGGGTAGGCTGCCGCCGCCGCAAATGATCGCGAGCGGGCCTTCCGGAGTGGCCGGCGCGGCGGTCATGCGTCCTCGTCGGTTTCGCCGCGTTTGCCGGCCATGGTCAGCGGCCGTTTTCCGGCACGGATGAAGTCGATCATCCTGCCGACCTGCACGTCCCCGCCAAAGTCGGCGGCAACGCGATCGAGCCGGGCGCGGAATTCTCCGCCGCCAAAAAACAGCGCACGGTAGGCGTCGCGGTAGCGGTGGATATCGGCCTTGGCAAACCCGCGCCGGCGCATGCCGATGACGTTGAGACCGACGAGATTGGCGAGCGGCCCCTGCACCGTGGCCCACGGGATCACGTCGGCGCGCACGCCGCTCAAGCCCACGATCATGACGCCTTCGCCGATGCGAACGAATTGGCGCACCGCCGCGCCGCCGCCGAACACGACATAGTCGCCGACGGTGACGTGGCCGGCCAACAAGGTGTTGTTAGCGACCACGACGTTGCTGCCGACCTTGCAATCGTGCCCAACATGCGAGCCGACCATGAAAAAGCAGCGATCGCCGACCTCGGTGACGCCGCCGCCGTCCTCGGTGCCGGTGTTCATGGTGACGTTTTCGCGGATATCGCATTCGGCGCCGACCACGAGCCGGGTCGGGCCGCCGTGATAGTGCACCGATTGCGGCGGCGAACCGAGCGAGGCGAAGGGACGGATGACGGTGCGCGCGCCGATCGTGGTATGGCCGGTGAGATTGACGTGCGCCTCGAGCCGGCAGCCGTCGCCGACCGTCACATGCGGGCCGATGGTGCAATAGGGGCCGACCGTAACGTCAAGTCCGATCACCGCCGTCGCCTCGATCCGCGCCGAGGGATCGATCATGCCCGCACTCATCTGTCGACAATCATGGCGCCGACTTCCGCCTCGGCGACGATGTGGCCGGCGACTTTGGCAAGCCCGCCAAACCACCACATGGACTTGCGCTGGGCGATTTTGCGCATGTGGTATTCGACGGTGTCGCCGGGCAACACCGGTTTACGGAACTTGGCCTTGTCGATGGTCAGGAAAAACACCGATTTCGGGCGCGCCAAGCGCAGCTTGGCGATGCAGAGCACGCCCGCCGTCTGCGCCATGCCTTCGATCATCAAGACGCCTGGGAACACCGGATTTTCGGGAAAGTGTCCCATGAAATGCGGCTCGTTGATCGTAACGTTCTTGATGCCGATACCATGGTCGTCGCCGTGAATGTCGATGACCCGATCGACCATGAGAAACGGATAGCGGTGCGGCAGCATCTTGAGCACCACCGCGATATCGGCCGCTTCAAGCTTGGTGACCATTCCATCCATGACAGCCGCCTCACTATTTCGCTGCCGACTTGTTGGCACCGTATTGGCGCGCGAGTCTCTGCAAGGATCGCCATTTCGCGGAACCACAGCGTCACCGGTTTGGCCGGGGTCCCTCCCCAGCGGGCACCGGCGGGCACGTCACCATGCACGATGCTGGTCCCGGCTATGTGCGCCCCCTCGCCGACCGTGACGTTGTTGTCCACGCCGGCCCGCGCTCCCAACACCACGAAATCTTCCAGCGTCGATGAGCCCGAGATACCCGTTTGCGCCACCAGGACGCAATGCCTGCCGACGCTGACATTGTGGCCTACTTGCACCAGGTTGTCGATCTTGGTGCCCTCGCCGATCACGGTATCGCGTATCGAACCGCGGTCGATGGTGGTACCTGCGCCGATTTCCACATCGTCCTGGACGATGACGCGCCCGATCTGCGGGATCTTGAGATTGCCTTTGCTGTCCATCATGAAGCCGAAGCCATCCTGCCCAATCTGGCAGCCGGCATGAATGATGACCCGATCGCCGATCAGGGCATTGCTGATCGCAGTGCCGGCGCCGATCGCGCAATCGCGTCCGATCCGGACTTCGGAGCCGACCACGCCGTTGGCACCTATCACGGTACCGGCGCCGACCTCGGCGCCCGGCCCGATGACCGCGCCGGGTTCCAGCGTGACGCCGTTTTCCAGGCGCGCAGTCGGATGCACATGGACGCCCGTTGTATCGTCCGCAGGATAGAGCGAGGACGGCCGTAGCGCATGCGGGAACAACTCGCGCGCGACCACGACGAAAGCACGAAAAGGCTCCGGCACCACGAGCGCGACGACGCGGGCCGGCAAGCCATGCGCCAGCGCCGCGGTCGTCAGGCAAGCGCCGGCGTGCGTCAGGGCAGCCGCGTCGGCAAAACGGGCGTTGTCGAGAAAGCTCAGATCGCACGGCGCCGCGCTGTCGAGTGCCGCAATATTGCTGATGGGGCGCGTGGCGGCGGCCGCCGGCAGATCGGCACCGGTCAAGGCGGCGATCTCAGCCAGCGTGAGACCCCGCGCGTGTCGTTGGAATACCGGCTCGCTCATGCCGCCAGTTCCGTGCCGCCAACCGCGGTCAAGATCAGAACTTCGTGCCGCCGCTGAACCGGAAGAACTGCGTATGGTCGTAGCTCGCCTTGGTCAGGGCATAGGCAAAATCGAACCGCAGCGGGCCGAGTGGAGAATCCCAGATGAGACCCATACCGACCGACGAGCGAACCGTCGGCGAATCGGCGACCTGCAACGTTTCGCCGGTCACGGCCCACGAGGTTTCCGACTTGTAGTCCCACAACGAGCCGGCGTCGGCGAAGACCGCGGCCTTGATGCCGATTTCCTTCGGCAGGAAGTAAAGCGGCGTCTGCGCCTCGACGCTCGCGCCCCAGAACATGGTGCCGCCGAGCGCGTCATTGGTGCCGCCCGGCGTCAGGTCACGTGGACCGATGCCGGAGGGCGCGAAGCCGCGCACCAGATTCGGTCCCATCTGGAAGTTGTCGAGCATGCGCAGGTCCTTGCTGCCCCAGCCGGCGAGATGGCCGCCCTGCAGCTTGAGCACGCCAATCACGTCCGGGAAGACTTCGTAGTAATTGCGCGTTTCGGCCGACGTCCGGATGAAGTTCACGTCGCCGCCGACGCCGGCAAAGTCCTGCTTGATTTCGGCGTAGAGGCCGCTGGTCGGAGACTTGAGGTTGTCGAGCGTATTATAGGCCAGCGAATAGCCGACGATTGACTCGATGACAGCACCCTTGGACAGTTCGATGCGCACCGGCAGCGATGCTTCGCCGTCGGAATAGCATTCGTCGGGTCCTGATAGATGGCTCGTCGGGCTCTGAACATCGCCTGGCACTGGTGGCTGTACCCGGCTGGAGTCGGACTGAACAACGGCGTCGTCGTCGACATACAGTTGTTCAGATAATCCGGCAGCGAGACTTCCTGCTGGAAGATCGAATAATGCGGCGTGAACGAAAGCTCTTCCGACAGCGCAAAGCCGAGGCGCAGGTTAACGCCGACCGTTTGCGTGTTGTACGAGACGTATGACGTCGCGAGCGTTTGCCGCGCGAATAGGTCGATGCCGCCGGCCATGCGGTAGCCGAGCAGATAGGGCTCGACAAACGAAAGGCCGAAGCCGCGATTATACTGGCCGTAGCTCACCGACGCCTTGGCGAATTCGCCGCGGCCCATGAGGTTGCGGTCGGCGACGCTGACCTCGGCCAGGAAGCCGTCGGCGGTGGAGTAGCCGCCCGAGATCGTAAACTCGCCGGTCGACTGCTCTTCGACGTTGACATTGATGACGACGCGGTCGGGCGCGGAGCCGGGCTCGTTGGTGATCTTGACCGTCTTGAAATAGTTCAAATTCTTCAGCCGGCGCTCGGCGCGGTCGATCAGCGCGCGATTGTAGGCATCGCCCTCGCCGATATCGAATTCGCGGCGGATCACATAGTCGCGGGTGCGGGTATTGCCGATGATATTGATGCGCTCGATATAGGCGCGCGTGCCTTCCTCGACCACGAAGGTGAGATTGATGGTCTTCTTCTCGAAATCGCGGTCGCCGCGCGGGCGCACGGTGGCAAAAGCGTAGCCGTGCTTGGCCGCTTCGATCGTCATCGCTTCGACGCTCTTCTCGACCAGATCGGCGTTGTAGATGCTGCCTGCGCCGACCTTGAGGCTGTTGCGCAACGACGCCGGATTGATCGCGTGTACGTTCGACACCACGTCGACGGTGCCGATGTGATATTGGCTGCCCTCGTCGATGGTGAAGGTGACGATAAAGCCCTTCTTGGCCGGGTCGTATTCGCCGACCGCCGACACGATCCGCACGTCGGCATAACCGTGCTTGAGATAGAACCGGCGCAACAGGTCGCGGTCGGCTTCCACGCGGTCGGGATCGTAGATGTCGGTGGTCTGCAGGAAGCTGAGCAAATTGCTCTCGGTGGTCTTGATCACGTCTTTCAGACGGCCATTCGAGAATGCATGCGTGCCCACGAACCGGATCAGCTTGACGCCGGTCTTCTGGCCTTCCTTGATCTCGAACACCAGATTGACGCGGTTGTTCGGCAGCTCGATGATCTTCGGATCGACCGTCACGTCGAAGCGGCCGCTGCGGTGATAGATCTCGATGATCCGCTGCACATCGGCCTGCACCATCGGTTTCGACAAGGTGCCGCGCGGCTTCGACTGAACTTCGGCCTTGAGCTGTTCGTCCTTGGCTTTCTTGTTGCCCTCGAAGGCGACGCGATCGATCACCGGGTTCTCGACCACGTTGACGACCATGCGCCCGTTCTCGTGACTAAGATGCACGTCCTCGAACAGGCCAGTGGCGTAGAGCGCGTGGATGGCGTCGTCGATCTGCGCAGGGCCAAGTTGGCCGCCGGGGCCAGGCTTGAAATACGACCGTACCGTCTCGGCTTCGACCCGGCGGTTGCCTTTCACGACGATGGAATTGGCGGACTGCGCAGCCGCAACGCCTGCCGACGCCACGACCACAGTCCCGGCACCGACAAGGGTACCCCCGAGGACCAAACAGCAGACGGCCAGCCCCCGTAAAATCCGCACACCAAATTCCATGCGCTACGCGCCTTTTATTAACCCCTGCGGCCGTCCCCGTTGCGGAGTCCCCAGACCGTTTGGGCGAGCTTTAGTCAGCTTTGTACAGCGTTTTAGAGGCACTGCAAACGAAACCGGCAGCCCAACTTTCCCTTTCCCCTCATAAAGTTGCCCGAAGGACACGCTCTAGGAGGTAGCCAGACGCAAAATGTCATTAAACGTTGCAAATATCATCAACATCACGACGATCGCCAAACCAATCCGGAATCCGACCTCCTGCGCACGCTCCGACAACGGCCGGCCACGAATCGCCTCGACCGCATAGAACAAAAGGTGACCGCCATCGAGGAGCGGGATAGGGAACAGGTTCAGAAGCCCGATCGAAATCGACAGCACGGCGGTCAGGTGGATGAGGGCGACGAACCCGACTGACGCGACCTCGCCGGATACCTGCGCGATGCGAATGGGACCGCCGAGCTGGTCGGCCGCCTCGCGGCCGGTAAATACGCCGCCGATGTAGGACAGCGTGCGATCGACCACGAACCAGGTTTCCCGCGCGCCTTCGGCGACGGCCTGCAGCGGCCCCATCTTCTGCGTCTTGATGTCGCCGAGCGCCATCGAACGGCTGATGCCGAGCACGCCGAGCCGGTGCTTATTGCCGAAATTGTCCTTGAGCTCTTTAAGCTGAGGCGTGGCCTTGAGCGTGACGTGCACGCCGCCGCGCTCGACCTCGACGTTGAGCGTCTCGCCCGCGCTCACGCTGACGATGCGCTGCATATCGGAGAAATTCTCGATTTTCGTGCCATCGATCGCCACCACCAGGTCGCCCGGCTTGAACCCGGCGGCTTGCGCGGCGCTCGCCGGCTGAACCGTATCGACGCGGGCGCTGGTGGTCTGCTTGCCGACCGTCATGAAGACGCCGGCGAAAATGGCGATCGCCAGAATGAAATTCGCGGCCGGACCGGCCACCACCACGGCGGCGCGCGGTCCGACCGGCTTGTGGATGAAACTGACCTTGCTTCTCGGCCTCGCTCATCGCCGGCAGCCGCCTCGTGGTCGGGCACGCTCGCCGCATTCTCGTCGCCGAAGAATTTCACATAGCCGCCGAGCGGCACCGCGGAGATCTTCCAGCGCGTGCCATAGCGGTCGTTGAAGCCGACGATTTCGGGACCGAAACCGATGCGAAAATACCAATACCTTGATACCGCACCAGCGGGCCACCAAGAAATGGCCAAGCTCATGGAAGAAAACAACAATTGTCAGAACAAACAGGAACGGCACGAGATAGCCAACGAGATGGCCACCAAACGCGCCCAGGCCCCCCACAATATCCATAATCATCGCACCCTCGTCCCGCCGCCCTGGCGACTGTTATTGCCAAAGGTTACTAGGATGCCTTTACGGCAATTTCGGGCAAGAGGGCCCGGGCCAAACTTCTGGCATTATGGTCAACGGCAAGCGCGGCATCGATATCGGCCGGCTCCGCCAGCAGGCCGCGTCGCGGCGGCGGCATCGAGGGTCGCGTCGACCAGTGCCGTAATCGCGGGGAATCCGATGCGTCGGGCGAGGAATTCGCCGACCGCGACCTCATTGGCGGCATTGAGGACGGTCGGCGCCGCCGCCGCCCGTCTGCAGCGCGCGCCGCGCCAGCGCCAGCGCGGGAAAACGGACGAGGTCGGGCGCCTCGAAGGTCAAGTCGCGCATCCGCGCCAGATCGAGCCGCGCCGCCGGGCCGTCGATCCGCCGTCGGCCAGGCCAGGCAATGGGCGATCGGAATGCGCATGTCGGGCGAGCCGAGCTGCGCCACGACCGAGCCATCGCTGAACTCGACCAGGCCGTGCACCACCGATTGCGGATGGACCAGCACGTCGATCTCTTCCGGGGCGAGCGCGAACAGATGATGGGCCTCGATCAGCTCGAGGCCTTTGTTCATCAGGCGTCGCGGAATCGATGGTGACCTTCGGCCCCATCGACCAGTTCGGATGCCGCAGCGCCTGTTCCGGCGTCGCCGCCTTGATCGCGTCGAGCGACCAGGTGCGGAACGGGCCGCCGGAGGCGGTCAGGATGATGCGCTCGACGTCTTCGCGCGGGCCGGCGCCGAGCGCCTGGAATATGGCATTGTGCTCGCAATCGACCGGCAGCACGGTGGCGCCGGCGATGGCCGCGCGCCGCATGAACAGGCCGCCGGCGCAAACCAGACATTCCTTGTTGGCGAGCGCGACGGTCGCGCCGCGTTCGATCGCGGCCAGCGTCGGCTTCAGTCCGGCCGCGCCGGTGATCGCCGCCATCACCCAATCGGCCGGACGCTGCGCCGCCTCGAGCAGACCGCCCTCGCCCGCCGCCGCCTCGATCCCGCTGCCGGCCAAGCGCGTCCTTCAGTTCGTCGTAAGCCGCCGGATCGGCGACCACGGCGAATCGCGCGCCGACCTCGCGCGCGATCTTCGCCAGCGCCGCCGCATTGCGCCGCGCGCTGACCGCCTCGACGCGATATCGTTCCGGCGCGCGCTTGATCAGATCGACCGTGCTGGTGCCGATCGAACCGGTAGCGCCGAGAATGGTGATGCTGCGCACTTCTGCTGCGGGCGACGGCTTTCGAGCGGGCGAGACCGGGTCACCGTCATGCTTTCACCACACCAGCAAACCGCGCGCGGGCGCATCGAAACCGCCGCGCGCGAGGCCGATCAGACAACCGAGCGAGCGCGGCGGCCCAGAAGCCGTCGAGCCGGTCCATCACCCCGCCATGGCCGGGAATGAGCTGGCTCGCATCCTTGGCGCCGAATTGACGTTTGACCCAGGACTCCAAGCAGGTCGCCGAGTTGAGCCACCACCGATAGCAACAGCGCGATAACGGCGATCGCCGGCCGATTGAAGGAGCCGAATAAGCCGGCGATCAGGACGGCGACGATCATGGCGCCGAGCGTCCCGGCGATGGCGCCGGACCAGGTCTTTTTCGGGCTGACCGCCGGCATAAGTTTTGGTCCACCGAAGGCGCGGCCGGCAAAATATCCGAGCACGTCGGTCGCTCCACACCACCGCGAACAACAGCATCATCGCGAAAAACCCATGGACGTCATCGTCGCGCAGCAGCATCGGCGCGAGCAGCATGGAACCGGCATAGCCGATCCCCGCGGTAATCCACAGCCGCCGTTCGCGCGGCGCGAAAATCAGGGCGGCGAGAACGCCCAAGCCGACCAGCAAGATCGCCGTCACGGGGCGGCCTAGCCAAGCGACCATCGCCGCTACCGCGATTGCGCTGCCGCAAGCCGACAACATCAGACGATGGTGAGGGCCGGCGACCAGCGTGGTCCATTCCCATAAAACGGCGATGGCGGCGAGACCCCAAAACACCGCGAAGGGCCAATCGCCGAGATAGGCCGTGAGCAGCGCCAGCGGCCCCAGCACCGCCGCCGAAGCGACGCGCAGCGTGAGATTGCTCGCAGACGTCGCCGCGACGGCATCGTTTGGTCCAGGAACGGGGTCGGCATCGGGCACGGGTTTAGGACCCAGTCTTCGCGACCAGGCCGCCGAACCGGCGCTCGCGCTGCTGGTATTCGCGGATCGCCGCCTCGAGCGCCGCGCGGTCGAAATCGGGCCAATAGGTCGGCACGAAAACCAATTCGCTATAGGCCGACTGCCAGAGCAGAAAATTCGACAGCCGCTGCTCGCCGCTGGTGCGGATGATGAGATCGGGATCGGGGAGATCCGGCGCGTCGAGGAAGGCGCCGACGGTTTCCATGCTGATGTCGGCTGGCTTCAGGCTCCCTTCCGCCACCTGCTCGGCGATGCGTTGCGCCGCGCGGGTGATTTCCTGGCGCGCGCCGTAATTGAAGGCGACCACCAAAGTGAGGCCGTCATTGTGCCTTGGTGAGCTCCTCGGCTTCGACCAGCAGCCGGCCGATATCCGGATCGAGATCGTTGCGCTCGCCGATCACGCGCACGCGCACGCCGCTGCGGTGCAGTTCGGCGAGATCGTTGCGGATGAAGCGGCGCAGCAGGCCCATCAGCTCGCCGATTTCGTTGGCCGGTCGCGACCAGTTTTCCGCGCTGAAGGAGAAGATGGTGATGAAGCTGATGCCGATCTCGCCGGCCGCGCGGATGGTGCGGCGCAGCGCTTCGACGCCGCGGCGATGCCCCTCCACGCGCGGCAGCCCGCGCGCCGCCGCCCAGCGTCCGTTGCCGTCCATGATGATGGCGACATGGCGCGGCGCCCGCTCGAACGGCGGCGCGGCGCTATGCGGAATCTCGGCCTCGGGCATTGCTATTGAGCCGTATCGTTCGAATGAATTCGGGATCCTGACCTAACACGATCCTTGCGCATGATCTTGTCCGAAAACCGGTTCCCGTCCCAGGCCCCACATCCGGGCGTATTTCAGGACGCTCAGACCGTGAGGATTTCCTTTTCCTTGGCCGCCAGCAGCTGGTCGATCTCGGTGATCCCGGCATCGGTCGCCTTCTGAATATCGCCGGAAAAGCGGTCGTGGTCGTCCTTGCTGATCTTGTGATCCTTTTCCAGTTTCTTGATCACGTCCATGGCGTCGCGGCGCACGTGACGCACCGCCACGCGCGCGGTTTCGGCATATTTGTGCGCGATCTTGACCAGTTCCTTGCGCCGCTCCTCGTTGAGCTCGGGGATGCGCAGGCGCAGCACCTGTCCTTCGGTCGCCGGCGACAGGCCGAGATTGGAATTGACGATGGCCTTTTCCACCGCATGCACCAGCGAGCGGTCCCAGACCTTGACTGCGATCAGCCGCGGCTCCGGCACGGTGACGGTGGCGACCTGATTGAGCGGCATCTGCGTGCCGTAGGCCTCGACCATGCACCGGATCGAGCAGGTGGGCGGAGGCGCGCCCGGTGCGCAGGCCGGACAATTCCGTTTTCAGCACGGCGCTGGCGCCCTGCATGCGGCGCTTGATCTCGTTGATATCGTGCGTTGCGTTTGTCATGGCGATCCCCCGAACACGGTAGCGATCCGCTACTGCCGTCAAATGGCGCCCGAGCCGCGGGTCTAGCCGATCCACGGTCGCGCGGCCCTTGCCGCGCAGCACGGCCTCGATCGCGCCTTTGTCGGCGATCGAGAACACGATGATAGGCATACGGTTTTCCCGGGCAAGCGCGAAGGCGGTCGCATCCATGACCCGCAGATGCTTCTCGATCGCCTCCTGGTGACCGAGTCGGTCGTAACGCTTGGCTTTCGGGTCTTTCTTCGGGTCGGCGGTGTAGACGCCGTCCACATTGGTGGCCTTGAGCACGGCCTGGCATTCGAGTTCGGCCGCGCGCAGCACGGCGGTGGTGTCGGTGGTGAAAAACGGATTGCCGGTGCCGGCGGCCAACAGGACGACTGCGGCCCTTGCCGAGATTTTTCATCGCGCGCTTGCGGTTATAGGTCTCGCAGACCGAGGTCATGGCCAGCGCCGACAGCGTGCGCGCCTCGCGCCCCGCGCGCTCGATGGCGGCCTCCAGCACCAGGCAATTCATCACCGTCGCCAGCATGCCCATGGTGTCGCCGACCGGCCGCGGCACGCCGCGCTCGGACACTTCGACGCCGCGGAAGATGTTGCCGCCGCCGACCACGACGCCGAGCTCGACGCCGAGCGCATGCCGTCGCCGCGAGATCCGCAGCGAGCGTCTCGACCGTCGTCTGGTCGATGCCGAAGCCTTCGGCGCCGGTGAGCGCCTCGCCGGACAACTTGACGATGACGCGTCGGTAGAGCGGATCACTCATGCGTCGCGATCCTCATTGCTGCGCACGATCTTGTCCGAAACCGGTTCCACTGTCGGGATCATGCGCGCGGCCGCCATCAACTCTGTCCGGCGGCGGCCGCGACCTCGGCGGCGAAATCGCTTTCCTGCTTTTCGATGCCCTCGCCGAGCGCGTAGCGCACGAAGCCGGTGACCTTGATCGGTCCGCCCACCTTGCCTTCGGCTTCCTTGAGCGCCTGCGCGACGGTCTTCTTGTCGTCGTGGATGTAAGGCTGCTCGAGCAGGCAGACCTCCTTGTAGAAGGTCTTGAGGCCCGAACTCGACGATCTTCTCGATCACATTCGCCGGTTTGCCCTGCGCCTTGAACTTGTCGGCCAGCACATCCTTCTCGCGCGCACCACCGCCGGATCGAGACCGGAGGACTCGATCGCCTGCGGATTGGTGGCCGCGATGTGCATGGCGACCATGCGGCCGAGCTCGTCAGCTCGTCGGCCTTGCCGGGCGAACTCGAGCGCGACCAGCACGCCGATCTTGCCGAGCCCGTCGACGACCGAGTTGTGCACATAGGTGCCGATCGCGCCCTTGCCGACCGACAACGACGCCGCGCGGCGCAGCGTCATGTTCTCGCCGATCTTGGCGATGGTGTCGGCGATGGCGTCGGCGACGGTGATGCTGCCGGCCTTGGCGGCCTTGATCTTCTCGACGTCGGTGCCGACGCCGAGCGCGACATCGGCGATCATCTTCACCAGGCCCTGGAACAGGTCGTTGCGGGCGACGAAGTCGGTCTCCGAATTGACCTCGACCACGACGCCCTTGGTGCCTTGCACCAGCACGCCGATCAGGCCTTCGGCGGCGACGCGGCCGGCCTTCTTGGCGGCCTTCGACAGACCTTTCTTGCGCAGCCAGTCCTGCGCCGCCTGCATGTCGCCATTGCTCTCGCTGAGCGCGGCCTTGCAATCCATCATGCCGCGCCGGTCACTCGCGCAGTTCCTTGACCATCTGCGCGGTGATTTGCCATTGATCCTATCCGTGGCCGAGCGGCGCTCCGCGCGATATAAGAGCGCCGGATCGCTCGGCCGTCATTACTCCGCCGTCAGTTCCTTGGCCTTGGCGATCCAGCCGTCGACGCGGCCGGGCAAGCCCGACCTCTTCGCCGACATTGTGCGCGGCGGTCGGGCTGAAGCTCGGCGATCTGCGAGTAGTGGAAGATGCCGAGATCGTTGAGCTGCTTCTCGATCGCCGGCGAAACGCCGGGCAGCTTCTTGAGATCGTCGGCGACGCCGCGCGGTCCGGGCAGTTGCTCGAAGCCGAGGTCGCTGGGCGCGGGCGCCGTCGGCACCGGCTCGACGATCGGCTTCTCTGCCGCGCCGACGTCGACGCCGAGCTCGCCCTGCGCGCGCGAAATGCCGTCGATCGCCGCCTTAGCGATCAGATCGCAATAGAGCGACACGGCGCGGCTGGCGTCGTCGTTGCCGGGCACCACGTAGGTGATGCCGTCCGGATCGCAATTGGTGTCGACGATGGCGGCGACCGGAATGTTGAGCCGCCGCGCTTCCTTGATCGCGATGTCTTCCTTGTTGGTGTCGATCACGAACAAGAGGTCGGGCACGCCGCCCATGTCCTTGATGCCGCCGAGCGAGCGGTCGAGCTTGTCGCGCTCGCGCTGCATGGTGAGGCGCTCTTTCTTGGTGTAGCCGCGCGGCCTCGCCCGAGGACAGCATCTCGTCGAGCTTGCGCAGGCGCGAGATCGAACCGGAGATGGTCTTCCAGTTGGTCAGCGTGCCGCCGAGCCAGCGCGAATTGACGTAATACTGCGCCGAGCGCTTGGCGGCGTCGGCGATGGCGTCCTGCGCCTGCCGCTTGGTGCCGACGAACAGGATGCGGCCGCCCTTGGCGACGGTGTCGCTCACCGCCTGCAGCGCCCGATGCAGCATCGGCACGGTCTGCGCGAGGTCGATGATGTGAATGTTGTTGCGGGTGCCGAAGATGTAACTACCCATCTTCGGGTTCCAGCGGTGGGCCTGATGGCCGAAGTGCACGCCAGCTTCCAAAAGCTGACGCATCGAAAAGTCAGGAAGCGCCATAATCTTCTCCGGTTGATCCGCCGCGGACTCGTGTGAGCCCCCTAAAGGGCCACCGGACGGCCTTTTTGACCCATTGTCGGGGCCTAAAGCCATAGGTCCGCGTGAGTGATGCGGGGCTTATATAGGTGCGCTTTTGGGGATGCAAGGCGGCCGCGGGACCCTAATTGGGTCGGGCCCGCCGTTTAAGCCTCGAACCCCCGGCCCCGATGCGCGTTATCTAACTATAGGCAACACAGCGACCGTTTCGGCCGCAGCTTCCCCGGGGGACGACACCACGGAGGACGCCATGACTGCCGACCCTCATCCCATCCGGCATACTCGGCCGCTTCATGACGGCCTGCACCCCTTCGTCTACCGCAGCATGATCGGCCTCACGATCTGGCTCGTGCTGTCGATCTGGGTCTTTTTCAGCGGCGGTGCCTATGTCGGGCTGACATTGGCGATGATCACCGTGTTCTTTGTGGTCATCGTGGGAATTCCCGTCCTCATCTGGAAGACGTGGCAGCATAACGCTCCCGCCGAGGAAACGCGCGAACCGACGCAATCTTTCGATGCTTGGGCGTCGCAAAGATTCGCGACCTGGACCGGCGCCCTCACCGGCCGCGAAGCGGCGATGCAAATTCTGTTGCCGATCGCGGCGGTGTCGATTGGGATGTTTGTGTTCGGCCTGGTGTTCTTTTTCGACGTGCCGCACGCCGGCTACTAGCTAGCCACGCGAACTTACAGCGCCTCGACCTGCACCACGCCGGGCACCGCCTTGATGGCGCCGGCGATCTGCGGCGAGACCTTGAAGCGGCCGGGCAGCTTCACTTCGACTTCGGTGCCTTGCTGGAGCATCAGCACCACGCTGACCTCGCCGTCGCCATTGGCCTGCGCGGCGCGTGGTGCGGCTTCCAGCCGCTTGGCCAACGCCTCGATCGGCTTGTCGTCGCGCAGGAACACGCGCAGGCCCTTGTTGCAGATTGGCGGCGGCCGCATCGAGCGGCTCGGCCGACTGGATGCGCGCGCGCACGTCGTCGCCCTGCACTTCCGCCGACAGGAACAGCAGCACCGCGGCGCCCGGCTCGAGCAGATCGCGATACTCGGCCAGACCTTCCGAGAAGATCACCGCCTCGTAGGCGCCGGTCGGATCGGACAGCCCGATGATGCCCATCTTGCTGCCCGTTCGGGTGCGCCGCTCCTGCCGCGACACCACGGTGCCGGCGACGCGGCCGGCGGTGGCGCCGGCTTTGACCGCGCGCCGAAATCGGCCCATGGCTGCACCCGCAGCTTCTTCAGCACGACGGCATAGTCGTCGAGCGGATGGCCGGACAGGAAGAAGCCGACCGCCTCGTATTCGCGTTTCAAGCGCTCGGCCGGCAGCCATGGCTCGACATTCGGCAAGCGCGATCGGCTCGCGCGCACCGCCGCCGCCGAACAATTCGTTCTGCCCGACGGTCGCGGCATCGTGGGCGCGCTGGGCGCGGCCCAAGACCTGATCCACGGTCATGAACACCCGCGCGCGGTTGTGCTCGAACTCGTCGAAGGCGCCGGCGGCGGCGAGGCTCTCCAGCACGCGCTTGTTGACGGCGCGCGGATTGATGCGGTCGGCGAAATCGGCGAAGTCGGTGAACTTGGCCGTTGCGCGCGCGGCGATGATCGCTTCCACCGCCTGCCTGCCGACGCCTTTGAGCGCGGCGAGCGCGTAGATGATGGTGTTGCCGTCGACTTCGAAGGCGACGTGCGAGCGGTTGATCGAGGGCGGATCGACCTTGATGCCGAGCCGCTCGGCCTCGGCGCGGAATTCGGCGAGCTTGTCGGTATTGCCCATGTCGAGCGTCATCGACGCGGCCAGGAACTCGACCGGGAAATTCGCCTTCATATAGGCGGTCTGGTAGGCGACCAGCGCGTAGGCGGCGGCGTGGCTCTTGTTGAAGCCGTATTCGGCGAAGCGCTCGAGCAGATCGAAGATGGCGTCGGCCTGATGGCGTTCGACGCCGCGCTCGACCGCGCCGGCGACGAAGATGCGCGCGCTGCGCCTGCATCTCCTTGCGGATCTTCTTGCCCATGGCGCGGCGCAACAGATCGGCCTGGCCGAGCGAGTAGCCGGCGAGGATCTGCGCGGCCTGCATCACCTGTTCCTGGTAGACGATGACGCCGAAGGTCTCCTTCAGGACGGCTTCGAGCTTGGGATGGATGTAGTCCGGCTTCTCCATGCCGTGCTTGCGCGCGCAATAGGTCGGGATGTTCGCCATCGGGCCGGGGCGGTAGAGCGCGACCAGCGCGATGATGTCCTCGAAGCGGTCGGGCCGCATGTCGAGCAGCGCGCGCCGCATGCCCGCGCTTTCCAGTTGGAACACGCCGACCGCTTCGGCGCGCGCCAAGCAGGTCGTAGGTCTTCTTGTCGTCGAGCGGCAGATGGGTCGAGATCGATGTCGATGCCGCGCCGCTTCACCAGCGCGACTGCGGTCTGCAGCACGGTCAGCGTCTTGAGGCCGAGGAAGTCGAACTTCACCAGCCCCGCCTGCTCCACCCATTTCATGTTGAACTGGGTGACCGGCATGTCGGATTTCGGATCGCGGTAGAGCGGCACCAGTTCCGACAGCGGCGGTCGCCGATGACGATGCCGGCGGCGTGCGTCGAGGCGTGGCGGGTGAGGCCTTCGAGCTTCTGGGCGATGTCGAAGGCGCGCTTGACCACCGGATCGCCGTCGCGCTCGGCCTGCAGTTTCGGCTCGCCCTCGATCGCTTGCGCGAGCGTGACCGGAGCGGCCGGGTTCTGCGGCACCAGCTTGCAGAGCTTGTCGACCTGGCCGTAGGGCATCTGCAGCACGCGGCCGACGTCGCGCAGCACGCCGCGCGCCTGCAGCGTGCCGAAGGTGATGATCTGCGCCACCTGGTCGCGGCCGTAGCGCTCCTGCACGTAGCGGATCACCTCGTCGCGGCGGTCCTGGCAGAAGTCGATGTCGAAGTCCGGCATCGACACGCGCTCGGGATTGAGGAAGCGCTCGAACAGCAGGCCGAAGCGGATCGGATCGAGGTCGGTGATGGTCAGCGCATAGGCGACGAGCGAGCCCGCGCCCGAGCCGCGGCCGGGCCCGACCGGAATGCCCTTGCGCCTTCGCCCATTGGATGAAGTCGGCGACGATCAGGAAGTAGCCGGGATATTTCATGTTCGCGATGACGCCGAGCTCGAAGTCGAGCCGCTCGCGGTATTCGGCTTCGGTGTGGCCGGGCGCGACGCCGGCGCTGGCGAGCCGGCGCTCGAGGCCGGCCTCCGCGCGCTTGCGCAATTCGGTCGCCTCGTCGACCACGCTGTCGCCGACCGAAAAGCGCGGCAAGATCGGCGGCCGGGTGTGCGGGCGGAAGGCGCAACGCTCGGCGATCTCGACGGTGTTGGCGATCGCCTCCGGCAGATCGGCGAACAGTTCGCGCATTTCGGCGCGGCTCTTGAAGCGGTGCTCGGCGTTGAGCTGGCGGCGGTCGGTCTCCGCCAGCATGCGCCCTTCCGCGATGCAGATCAGCGCGTCGTGGGCTTCGTGATCGGCGGCGCCGGCGAAATACGGCTCGTTGGTCGCGACCAGCGGCATGCCTTTGGCATAGGCGAGATCGATCAGCACCGGCTCGGTCATGCGCTCGTTGGCGGTGCCGTGGCGCTGCAGCTCGACGTAGAGGCGGTCGCCGAACAGGCGGTGCAGCGCGTCGAGCCGCGCGGTGGCGAGATGGCTCTGCCCCGCCGCGATCGCGCCATCGAGCGGCCCGCCGGGCCCGCCGGTGAGCGCGATGACGCCCTCGGTTTCGCCCTCCAGCCACTCGAGCTTGAGGCGCGGCGGCTCGTTCGGCGGCGTGTCGAGGAAGGCGCGCGAAGAAGCCGCATCAGGCTGCGATAGCCGGCCTCGCGCGCGGCCAGCAGCACGATGCGTTCGCGCGGGGCCGGCGCATTGCCATTGCGGGCGCCATGATCGGTGTCGCCGAAATCGATGGCCAGCGCGCAGCCGACGATCGGCTGGATGCCGGCGCCGGCCATTTTTTCGGAGAATTCCAGCCCACCGAACATGTTGTCGGTGTCGGTGAGCGCCAGCGCTGGCTGCTTGTCGGCTTTGGCGAGGTCGGCCAGGCGCGCCAGCGGGATTGCGCCTTCCAGCAGCGAATAGTTCGAGTGCACGTGCAAGTGCACGAAATCGAGACTGCTCACGGGTGATTCCTTTGTCTCACCCAGAGTGGGGATGACGGCACCCTAAGTCCACCGCCCCTATGACGAGCCCATCACCTTTCCCCGTCATCCTTCGCTCCGGATGGCGGCGCGCATTCACAGATTGCTGAACACCTGCGACCAGATGGCGATCATCCCAACAAACAGCGCGAGCGAGGCGAGCGCAGCGGCTTCTTGGATCACGGCTTTGACCATGGTTCTCTCCTAGGAACGGAGAGGGAACATAGTTCATGGTATGTTCTAGAGTCAAGTTAGCGATCTGACTCCGACCGGATTACAGATTCTGCTGTTATATCAGTATATTATTTGAAATTCTTCAACCCGAACGTGATGCCGGCAAGATTGCATGGGCATCGAACACGTACCCGCGCGCGCTGTTCCGGGAGACTTCAGCGCGCGCCGCAGTTCGTTCCAATCAATGCACCGTCGTCTTCCACTTCATCATCGCCGAGGTGAGGTCGGTGGAGACCTTGGCGTATTCGCTATGCATCAGCGCCTCGGCCTTCGCCTTGTCGCCGTGGCCGACGCACTCAAGCACCTTGCCGGCGCATTTGTGGAAGTCGGCGTGCAGCTTGCGCACCGCGTTGAACTCGGCGCTGGTGCGCACGGCCGCCGGCAGCGTCGGGCCGTACAGCCATTGCCCGAAGCCGCAGACGTTGTCCTTGGCCACGTCGGCGGCCTTCGCATCGGCCTTGCCGCTGTCGATGGCAGTGCGCAGCTTCATCTTCCAGACGCCGTGTGCGCCGATCGCTTTGGCGATTTCGTCTTGAATAGACATAGGTATAATCCTCCTACCTCAATCACTGTCAGAGTTCGCGCATACCCATGCGCCAGCGCCGCTCTATGGCGCCCTAAAAGCCCCAATCAAATGGATCGATAAACTGTCTTGCTAACGCGGAATTTATCCGGCGATGCGCGGACGATTATGAGTTTAGCGACAGGCGGTTAGCCGCTTGCGGCGACGTGCGCGATTACCGCCATTTTTTAACCGCGCCTCAACCACCCAATGATCTAGTCAAGTTCCACTACCTGCCCCTCGCGCAAGGTCACCCGCCGGTCCATGCGGGAGGCAAGTTCCATGTTGTGGGTGGCAATGATGGCGGCGAGCCCGGAGGCGCGCACCAGCTGCGTCAAAGCCGCAAACACGTGGTCGGCGGTGTGCACATCGAGATTTCCGGTCGGCTCGTCGGCCAAGAGGATGCGCGGCGCGTTGGCGACCGCGCGCGCGATGGCGACGCGCTGCTGTTCGCCGCCGGAAAGTTCCGCCGGCCGGTGGGTGAGCCGGTTTTGCAAGCCGAGATAGCCGAGCAGTTCGATCGCGCGTTTCTTGGCCTCCAAGCGCGACAAGCCGCGGATCATTTGCGGCAACAGCACGTTCTCCAGCGCGGTGAATTCCGGCAACAGGTGGTGCGACTGGTAGACGAAACCGATCTCATCGCGGCGGATGCGGGTGCGCTCGGCATCGGGCAGGATCGCGGTGGCGCGCCCGTCGATATAGACATCGCCGTGGTCGGGGTGCTCGAGCAGCCCGGCGATGTGCAGCAGCGTCGACTTGCCCGCGCCCGAAGGCGCCACCAGCGCGACCGACTGCCCGGGCCAGACCGCGAGCTCGGCGCCGTTGAGGATGTGCAGCGTGGCGTCGCCCTGTCGGTATTGCCGCTCGACCCCGTGCAGGAACAGGATCGGGATGTCCTCTCCCTGCTGCTGCGCCACCTCGACGCCGGCGACGATCGTTTCACTCATAGCGCAGCGCCTCCACCGGATCGAGGCGCGCCGCGCGCCAGGACGGATAAAGCGTGGCGAGCAACGAGAGCGTGAGCGCCATCACCACCACCGCGGTGGTCTCGCCGGTATCCATGTCGGCCGGTAGATGCGAGAGGAAATAGAGTTCTTTCGGGAACAGATCGGTATTGGTCAACCACGACAGGAACTGGCGGATGGTCTCGATATTGAGGCAGATCACCACGCCGAGCAGGAAACCGACCAGCGTGCCGACCACGCCGATCGCCGCGCCGGTGATCAGGAACACGCGCATGATCGAACCTTGCGTCGCGCCCATGGTGCGCAGGATGGCGATGTCCTGCCCCTTGTCCTTCACCAGCATGATCAGGCCGGAGACGATGTTGAGCGCCGCCACCAGCACGATGAGCGTCAGGATCAGGAACATCACGTTGCGCTCGACCTGCAGCGCGCCGAAGAAGGTGGCGTTGCGCTGGCGCCAGTCGATCATGAAAATCGGCCGTTGCGCGGCGTCCTGCACCGCTTTTCGATATGAATCGACGCGGTCGGGATTGTCGGTATAGACCTCGATCGCGGTGACATCGCCGGCGCGGTTGAAATAGGCCTGCGCCTGCTTCAGCGGCATGAACACGAAGGCGCTGTCGTATTCCGACATGCCGATCTCGAACACCGCCGCCACCTTGTAGACTTTGATGCGCGGCATGGTGCCCATCGGCGTCACCGCGCCGCGCGGCGCCACCAGCGTGATACTGTCGCCGGAGCGCAACGACAGCTGATCGGCAAGCCGCCGCCCGATGGCGACGCCGTCGCCGTCGTCGAAGCCCTTGAGTGTGCCCTGTTTGATGTTCTTGGCGACCGAGGGCAGCTTCTCCAGGTCTTGCAGCCGGATGCCGCGGATCAGCACGCCGCCCGAGTTGAACGGCGAGGACGCCAGCGCCTGACCCTCGACGATCGGCGCCGCCAACCTTATGCCTTTGACCCCGGCAATGCGCGCGGCGACCGCTTCCCAGTCGGTGAGCGGCTTTTCCAACGGCTGGATCAAAAGATGGCCGTTGAGGCCGAGGATTTTGTCGAGCAATTCCTTGCGGAAGCCGTTCATCACCGCCATCACGATGATGAGGGTGGCGACGCCGAGCATGATGCCGAGAAAGGAGAACCCGGCGATCACCGAGATAAATCCTTCCTTGCGCCGCGCCCGCAGGTAGCGCAGCGACAGCATCCATTCGAACGGCGAAAAGGGCCGCGTCCCTGAGGGCTCGGTCATTGATTGCTGGTTCCCGTCTCCGGATTTTCACACGATTCTGGCGGAAACAAGCCGGTTATCTCAGCCAAAACCCTTGGCCGCACACAGGTTTATTGCCGGCGCGACGCCAAACCGCACCAAGCATCAGCGCGACAGCAAATCGAGCGCGGCGGCCGGGCTTATCATCTCGCGCGTGCCGCCGGCGCGCTTTTTCACCTCGACCTTGCCCTCGGCGAGGCCCTTGGGCCCGACCAGCACCTGCCACGGGATACCGATCAGGTCGGCGGTGGCGAATTTCCCGCCGGCCCGCTCGTCGCGGTCGTCGTAAAGCACCTCGACGCCTTTGGCGGTGAGTTCTTTGTAAAGCTGCTCGCAGGCGGCGTCGGTCTCGGCCGCCCCCTGCTTCAGATTGAGGATCGCCGACCTTGAACGGCGCCACCGGCTCCGGCCAGACGATGCCCGCATCGTCATGGCTGGCCTCGATGATGGCGGCGACCAGGCGCGACGGCCCGATGCCGTAGGAACCCATGTGCACGGGAACCTCGCCGCCCTCGCCGGTGGCGACCACCGCCTTCATCGGCGCGGAATATTTGGTGCCGAAATAGAAAATATGGCCGACCTCGATGCCGCGCGCCGACACCTGCTTGTCGGCGGGCACTTTGGCGTAGGCCGCCGCGTCGTGCATGTCGGAGGTCGCGGCATATTGCGACGTCCATTTGTCGACGATCCCCTGCAGGCCGGCGATATCGTCGAAATTTACGTCAGCCGCGGGCACCGGCAGATCGAGATAGTCCTTGTGGCAGAACACCTCCGACTCGCCGGTCGAGGCCAGGATGATGAATTCGTGGACTGAGGTTGCCGCCGATCGGCCCGGACTCGGCGCGCATCGGAATCGATTTCAGGCCCATGCGCGCGAAGGTGCGCAGGTAGGCGACGAACATCTTGTTGTAGGAATGCTGCGCGCCGGCCTGGTCGACGTCGAACGAGTAGGCATCCTTCATCAGGAACTCGCGGCCGCGCATCAGCCCGAAGCGCGGGCGCACCTCGTCGCGGAATTTCCACTGGATGTGATAGAGATTGAGCGGCAGGTCCTTGTAGGAGCGCACATAGGCGCGGAAGATCTCGGTGATCATCTCCTCGTTGGTCGGCCCGTAGAGCATGTCGCGCTCGTGCCGGTCCTTGATGCGCAGCATCTCCTTGCCGTAGGCGTCGTAGCGGCCGCTCTCGCGCCACAGATCGGCCGACTGGATGGTCGGCATCAGCAATTCGATGGCGCCGGAGCGGTTCTGCTCCTCGCGCACGATCTGCTCGATCTTCTTCAGCACGCGCAGGCCGAGCGGCAGGAAGGCATAGATGCCGGCCGCCTCCTGCCGCATCATGCCGGCGCGCAGCATCAGCCGGTGCGAGACGATCTCCGCCTCTTTTGGCGTTTCACGTAAGATTGGCAGGAAGAAGCGGGACAGGCGCATTGCGGGTGGCTCGGAATCAAGGGCGGTTGGGGCCCGAGTGAAAGCGGATCGGCTCGAAAAACACAAGGCAGGCGACCCGTTCGCTCTCCCGGGACACTACTTTAGCGTGAATATTCGTTTGCTCTCTAATATGTTTCAAAATGCATGGGTATCCGGCGAAACGAGCGATGAGCGCTCGGCATCGATCGGGCCCTGCGGTGATGGCCCATAGCTGACGACTATGCGTTCAACGCTCCGATCGTGATCGATCCCTGACGGAATTGGGGTGACAGCGGGGCGACGATCGGTTAGCGTCCTGCATCCGTAGGACTGGAGAGGCCGGTTCGTTAAGCCGGCACCAAGCTGCGGTCCAAGTCTTGGGAGGAGCCAAGTCCTCGGCGCGGAAAACGCAGCCGCCTCGAGCATAACGCGAACAAAAAGCGAGGATGAGGACTTCTAGACGCGACGAGCAGGGCACAGTGCCCTGCTCTTTTTTTTTGCCGCGCGCGGACATTTTGCCGGCCGCGTCAAGAATGCGGCGGATTGGAAATCCGCTTCAGGAATTCGAACGGGATCAGGTCGGCTTTGTAGGCGGCCGTGAGCAATGCCGAACACCACGCGGCGGTCACGGTGGTCCACAGCAGCTTGCGCCAGACCAGATGCGCCGCCGGCGCGCCCGGATCGGTGCCGGGCGCGACCTCGCCGCTCTCCTGCTGGCTGCGCACGCCCCAGGGCAGCACGGCGAACAGCACCACCCACCAGATGATGAAATAGATCGCGATGGCGGTGGCGATGCTCATTGGCGGCTCATGCCTGCTCGAGTTCGACCAAAGTGCCGCAGAAATCCTTCGGATGCAGGAACAGCACCGGCTTGCCGTGCGCGCCGATCTTCGGCTCGCCGTCGCCGAGCACGCGCGCGCCTTGCGCCTTCAAGCGTATCGCGCGCGGCGCGGATGTCGGGCACCTCGTAGCAGACGTGATGGATGCCGCCGTCGGGATTCTTGTCGAGGAATTTGCCGATCGGCGAGCCCTCGCCGAGCGGCTCCAGCAGCTCGATCTTGGTGTTGGGCAGAGTGATGAACACGGTGGAGACGCCGTGATCCGGCTGCGTGACGGCGGCGGAAACTTCCGCGCCGAGCGTGTCGCGGTAGACCTTGGCGGCCTTGGCGATGTCGCGCACCGCGATGGCGACGTGATTGAGACGACCGATCATTGCTGTCCTCGCCTTACTCCGGCATCCCAAGTCGGCTTTAGCCGACTTGGGCATTAATGTTACAGACATCGGGTAAACCCGATGTCTGTGCCATCATACCGCCAACACGTGCACATGGCACATCGGCTTTTTGCCCCAGCGCTCGTTGACCGCGGAACGCACCGCGCGGCGGACCGCCTCCGCCACGGCGTCGGGATCGCGGCGGCGTCCGCGCGGCAGCGATCGAAGCGTCTCGACGACCGCATCCTGCACCGCCTCGTGCATGAGGCCGCCGTCGCGGTCGCGTTCCGGAATGCCGATCAGGTCGAGCGAAGGATCGTCGATCAGTTCGCCTTTGTCGGTCAGCGCGAGCGCGACCGACACCGCGCCGGCAAAACTCAGCCGTTTGCGGTCGGCGACCGTGCGCGCGTCGGCCTCGACCAGCAATGAGCCGTCCTTGTAGAGCCGCCCGCACGGCACCTCGTCGATGATCCCGGCGTTCGGCGAAAGCCGCACCAGATCGCCGTTGCGGCACTGCACGACTTCCTTGACGCCGCAGCGGCGGGCAAGCGCGGCGTGCTCGGACAGATGCAGCGCCTCGCCATGCACCGGGATCAGGATCTTCGGCTTGACCCAGCCGATCAGCTCTTCGAGCTCGGCGCGGCGCGGATGCCCGGACACATGCACCAGCTGCGTGCGGTCGGTGATCACCGTGATGCCCTGGTCGATCAGCCCGTTGATGATGCGGCCGACTTCCCGTTCGTTGCCGGGGATGGTGCGGGCGGAAAAAATCACGGTGTCGCCGCGCGACAGCGTGACGTCCGGGTGCTGGTCCTCGGCGATGCGCGAGAGCGCGGCGCGCGGCTCGCCCTGGCTGCCGGTGCAGAGCGCCACCACCTTGTTGGGCGGCAGATAGCCATAGGCGTCGACCGCCCGGAGGTCCTGCACGCCCTCCAGGTATCCGGTCTCGCGCGCGACCTGGATGACGCGCTCCATGGCGCGGCCGACCACCACCACCTCGCGCTCGGCGGCGCGGGCGGCGTCGATCACCGAGCGCAGCCGCGCCACGTTGGAGGCGAACGTGGTCACCGCCACGCGCCCGCGCGCGGCCTTGACGATCTCCGCGATGGTTTTCGCCACGTCCTTTTCCGACGGCGAGCGGCCGTCGCGCACCGCATTGGTGGAATCGCCGACGATGGCGAGGCAGCCCTCCTCGCCAAGCGCGCGCAGCTTCTTCTCGTCGGTGACGTCGCCCAGGATCGGCGTCGGATCGATCTTCCAGTCGCCGGTGTGCAGCACCGCGCCCGCCGGCGTGCGGATGATGAGCGCGTTCGCCTCGGGGATCGAATGGGCCATCGAAACCATCTCGACGTCGAACGGCCCGATCTTGAAGCGGCTGCCGAGCGGCACGATCGTCACCGGAATCTCCGGCGCCCCCGGCTCGCTCGCGCGCTTGGCCGCCAGCAACGCGGCGGTGAACGGCGTGGCAAAGATCGGCACCTTCAGTTTCGGCCACAGATCGAGGATGGCGCCGAAATGATCCTCATGCGCGTGGGTAATCACCAGGCCGGCGAGGTTTTTCCGCTCCGCCACCAGATAGCGGATGTCGGGCAGGATCAGGTCGACGCCCGGCAGGTGCTCTTCCGAGGCAAACGACACGCCGAGGTCGACCGCCAGCCATTGGCGGCGGCGCTCGGCGCCCAATCCATAGATCGACAGGTTCATGCCGATCTCGCCGACGCCGCCGAGCGGCGCGAATACCAGTTCTTGCGCTGCCTGTGCCATGATTAGGTTCCGCCTAGGCCAAACACTTCGCCGGCGGTGACCGTCGCGAGCCCGCCTGGCTGCTCGACCTGCAGCCGGCCGGCTTCGTCAAGCCCGCGGAAACGGCCGCGCATCTCGCGCTCGGGCAAGCGCACGCGGATCTCCTCGCCGAGCCCGGCGGCACGCGCCAGCCAGTCGGTGCGAACGCTTGCAAAGCCGGTGCCGCCTTGCCACTGCGTCAGCCGGCGCAGCATCGCCGCCGATAGCGCGGCCAACAGCACATCAGGTGCCACCACCGCGCCGGACTTCAGCAAATCGGTCGACGGGAAGGCGGTGCCCGGCGGGTGGCTGGCGCAATTGACGCCGAAACCGATGACGACCGCGAATACCGGCTCGCTCTCGCCTTCGATCAGGATGCCCGCGAGCTTGTCCGACCCCAGCAGCACATCGTTCGGCCATTTGAGTTTGAACAGCGGCCCCAGCCGCGGCGCGCAATCGCACAAGGCGTCGTGCAGCGCGAGCGCGGCCACGAACGACAGTTGCGGTGCCAAAGCCTCAGACGACGGCTCGCTCAGCAACAGGCTGGCGTAGAGATTGCCCGGCGGCGAGACCCAGGTGCTGCCGCGCCGGCCGCGCCCGGCGCTCTGCGTAAGCGCGGTGATCCACAACGGCCCGCGCTCGCCGGCGCGCGCAAGCGCCAGCGCCTCGGCGTTGGTGGAGCCGAGCGTGTCGTACGGTCGATGCCGGACCCCCGCCAGGTCCGTGGCTTCGCGGTTCATCTTAGCGGCGCACGATCTTGACCGAAAACCGGTTCCCGCTTTTCGGGATCGCGCGTCAAAACAGCGATTTCGCCGCCGCCGTGGCAGCGCCTAGGAGCGGCGCGGGATAGGCGAAGAACAGCATGTTGATCAGCCCCGAGACGCAGAGCACCACGGCCAGCAGGCCAGGCATCCGGGCGAAGCCCTTCACCGGTTCGTCGAAATACATGATCTTGACGATCGTCAGATAGTAGAAGGCGCCCACCACGCTGGTCAGCACGCCGATCACCGCGAGCGTATAGAGCCCGGCCTTGATGGCGGCGAGGAACACGTAGAATTTCGCGAAGAAACCGGCGAGCGGCGGAATGCCGGCGAGCGAGAACAGCAGCATGGCGAAGAAGAACGCCATGGTCGGCGATGTGCGCGCAAGGCCGGCGAGATCGCTGATGTTTTCCACGAACACGCCATCGCGCCGCATGCTCAGAATGCAGGCGAAGGTGCCAAGCGTCATCGCCACATAGATCGACATGTAGATGAGCACGCCCTGCACGCCCTCGGCGGTGCCGGCGGCCAAGCCCACCAGCGCGAAGCCCATGTGGCCGATCGAGGAATAGGCCATCAGCCGTTTGATGTTGCGCTGGCCGATGGCAGCGAAGGCGCCAAGCGCCATCGAGGCGATCGAAACGAACACCACGATCTGCTGCCACTCGTGCGTGATGCCGGGGAACGCGACCGTGGTCGCGCGCACGAAGATGGCGATGCCGGCGACTTTCGGCGCCGCGGCGAAGAACGCCGTCACCGGCGTCGGCGCGCCTTCATAGACGTCGGGCGTCCACATGTGGAACGGCACCGCCGAAATCTTGAAGCAGAAGCCGACGAACATGAACACCAGGCCGAAGATCAGCCCGAGATTGGCGCCCACATGCGTCGCCTTGGCGATGCCGGCGAAATTGACCGTGCCGGTGAAGCCGTAGATCAGCGACGCGCCGTAGAGCAGCATGCCGGACGACAGCGCACCGAGCACGAAATACTTCAAGCCGGCCTCGGTCGACTTCACGTTGTCGCGGTTCGAGGCGGCCACCACGTAGAGCGGCAGGCTCATCATCTCGAGCCCGAGATAGAGCGCGATCAGGTCGTTGGCGGAAATCAGCAGCATCATGCCGAGCGTCGAGAGCAGGAACAGCACGCCGTATTCGAATTTCTGCTGGTTTTCGACCGTCAGCCAATTGATCGATAGCATTAGCGCGCCGCCCGAACCGGCGAGCGCCAACAGCTTGAGGAAGCGCGCATAATCATCGACCACCAGGCTGCCGCCGAACAACTCGGTGCGGCCGGGCGGCATCATCACCACCGCGAAAGCCGCGAGCGCCAGGATCGCGATGCAGAATCCGTTTACGATCCGCGAACTGCGCTCGCTCTGAAACGCGATCACGCCGGCCATCAGCATCACCATGGCGCCAATCGCCAATATGGCTTCCGGCAGCAACGGCATGAGCCCCTGTATCTGCATGAACTGGTTCATCGGGCGGCGCTCACTGGGATCATCTCGGCCCGCTCCATGGTGATGGAGACAGGGCCCGTCATTGCATCTTTTATCGGCACATTAGCCGCGGCCAAGGCGTGCTTGTAATTGTCGAGCAACTGGACGACCGAGGCCGCCGACATGTCGAGCACCGGCTTCGGCGCTACGCCGAACAGAATGGTGAGCGCCACCAGCGGCGTGAAGATCAGGATTTCCCGCCAGCCCATGTCCTTGATGCCGACCAGCGCCGGCTTGAGTGTGCCGAAGATCATCTTGCGGTAGAGCCACAGCGCATAGGCCGCCGACAGGATAACGCCGAGTGTGGCGAAGGTCGCCACCGCGTTATTGGCTTTGAAGGTGCCGATCAGCGACAGGAACTCGCCGACGAAGCCGGAAGTGCCCGGCAGCCCGACATTGGCCAGCGTGAACACCATGAACACCGCCGCAAACACCGGCATGCGGTTGACCAGCCCGCCGTAGAAGGCGATTTCGCGGGTATGCATGCGGTCGTAGACCACGCCGACGCAAAGAAACAGCGCGCCGGACACGATGCCGTGCGAGATCATCTGGAAAATGCCGCCCGCCACGCCTTGCGCGGTCAGCGCGAAAATCCCCATGGTCACGAAGCCCATGTGCGCGACCGACGAATAGGCGATCAACTTCTTCACGTCCTCCTGCATCAGCGCGACCAGCGAGGTGTAGATGATGGCGACCACCGACAGCGTGAAGATCAGCGGCGCGAAGTCGTGGCTCGCCACCGGGAACATCGGCAGCGAGAACCGCAGGAATCCGTAACCGCCCATCTTCAGCAGGATGGCGGCGAGGATCACCGAACCGGCGGTCGGCGCTTCCACATGCGCATCCGGCAGCCAGGTGTGCACCGGCCACATCGGCAGCTTGACCGCGAACGAAGCAAAGAACGCGAGCCACGCCCATTTCTGCATGGCCAGAGGGAAGCCGTGCCGCAGCAGCGCCGGGATGTCGGTGGTACCGGCATCCCAATACATCGCCATGATGGCGAGCAGCATCAGCACCGAGCCAAGCAGCGTATAGAGGAAGAACTTAAAGCTGGCATAGACCCGGCGCGGCCCGCCCCACACGCCGATGATCAGGAACATTGGGATCAGGCCGCCCTCGAAGAACAAGTAGAACAGCACCAGGTCGAGCGCCGAGAAGGTGCCGATCATCAGCGTTTCCAGGATCAGAAACGCGACCATGTATTCCTTCACGCGCTTCTGGATCGAGGTCCAGCTCGCCAGGATGCAGATCGGCATCAGCGCGGTGGTGAGGATCACGAACGGCAGCGAAATGCCGTCAACGCCCATGTGATAGGAGGCGAGGCCGAGCCAGGGATGCTTTTCGACGAACTGGAATTCCGGCGAAGTCGCATCGAAGCGCCACACCATCACTAGCGAAATGGCGAAGGTGACCAGCGTCGTCCACAGCGCGATCCAGCGCGCGGTGCCCTTGGCGATCGGCCCGTTGCCGCGCGCCAGCAGCAGAACGAGCAGCGCGCCGAGCACCGGCAGGAACGTGACGACTGAGAGGATCGGCCAATTCATAGCATTTTCCTGCGCATGATCTCTTCCGAAAACCGGTCTGCCCTTTTGGGGATCATGCTAGTGCACCGAGAACATGAACCATGTGATGAAGGCCGCCGCGCCGATCAGCATGGCGAAGGCGTAGTGATAGAGGTAGCCGGTCTGTAGCCGCATCACGTTGCGGGTGACGTCGAGCACGCGGGCGGAGACGCCGTCGGGGCCGAAACCGTCTATCAGCCAGCCGTCGCCGCCCTTCCACAAGCCGCGGCCGAGCCACTTCATCGGACGGACGAAGATGAACTCGTAAATCTCGTCGAAGTACCACTTGTTGAGCAGGAACTTGTAGAGCACCTCGTGGGTGCGCGCGAGTTCGACGGGAATATCCGGCCGGCGGATATAGAACTGCCAGGCGACGACGAAACCGATCACCATCATCAAGGTCGGCATCAGTCCGATCCAGAGCGGGATGTGCTCCATGTCCTCGAGCACGGTGTTGCTCTTGGCGAACACAAGCGACTCGCGGAAGAACGCCTCCACACCGTGACCGGCAAATATCTCCTTGAACGGCAGGCCGGCCATGATCGATCCAAAGGCAAGGAAGCCAAGCGGGATCAGCATCACCATCGGGCTCTCATGCGCATCCTTCCAGTGCTGGCGGTCGTGCGGCTCGCCGTGGAAGGTCTTGAAGATCAACCGCCATGAATAGAATGACGTGAGTAGCGCGGCGCCGACCGTGCAGATGAAGCCGTAAAGCGCCATCGGGCTCTTGGCCACGAAGACCGCTTCGATGATCGCATCCTTGGAGAAATAGCCGGCGGTGAGCGGGAAGCCTGTGAGCGCCAGCGTGCCGATGATCATCACGATATAGGTGTACGGGATCCGGTCCTTCAGGCCGCCCATGTGCCGCATGTCCTGCTCGTGATGCATGGCGAGGATCACCGAACCGGAGCCGAGGAACAAAAGCGCCTTGAAGAACGCGTGGGTGAACAGATGGAACATGCCGATCGAATAAGCGCCGCTCCCCATGGCGACGAACATGTAGCCGAGCTGCGAGCAGGTCGAATAGGCGACCACGCGCTTGATGTCGTTCTGCACCAACCCGACGGTCGCGGCGAACATGGCCGTGGTGGCGCCGATGAAGATGACGAAGCTCTGCGCATTGGGCGCGAGCTCGAACAGCGGCGACAGCCGCGCCACCATGAACACGCCGGCGGTCACCATGGTGGCGGCGTGGATCAGCGCGGAAACCGGCGTCGGGCCCTCCATGGCGTCGGGCAGCCAGGTGTGCAGCAGGAACTGCGCCGACTTGCCCATGGCGCCCATAAACAGCATCAGGCAGATGAGCGTGAGCGCGTCGGGGTGCCAGCCGAAGAACGGAATGGTTTTGCCGACCAGCGTCGGCGCCTGCGCGAAGATGGTGTCGAGATCGACCGCGCCGACCATCATGAACAGAGCGAATATGCCGAGCGCGAAGCCAAAATCGCCAACCCGGTTGACGACGAAGGCCTTGATCGCCGCGGCGTTGGCTTCCGGCTTGTGGTACCAGAAGCCGATCAGCAGATAACTCGCGAGACCCACGCCTTCCCAGCCGAAGAACATCTGCACCAGATTGTCGGCGGTCACCAGCATCAGCATGAAGAAGGTGAAGATCGACAGATAGGCGAAGAAGCGCGGCCGGTACGGGTCCTCCGCCATGTAGCCGATCGAATAGACGTGTACGAAGCCAGATATCGTGTTCACCACCACCAGCATCACCGCGGTGAGCGTGTCGATGCGTAGCGCCCAGTCGATCTTCAGGTCGGCCGATAAAATCCAGGTGAACACCGGCACGTGCTCATCGTGATGGCCGAAGCCGACCTGCACGAAGGCGATCCATGACAGGACCATGGAGATCAGCAACAGCGTGGTGGTGATCAGTTCGGCCGTGCGCGATCCAGAGGCGGCCGGCCCGCCGCCATGGGCATCATGACCATCGTGCGCGTCATGGGCATGCGCGGCGTGCGTTGCATGCGTGCCGTGATCGGCAGCGGCAGCCCCCTCCTCCAGACCCGGCGGCGGCCCCTCGCCGGGGCAACGACCCCGCGCGCCCACCAGCGCGATAATTCCGGCCAGTATGGCGCCGAGCAGCGGTAAGAAGACGATTGCCTGATACATCTGAGGTGCTCAGCCCTTCATCATATTAATGTCTTCAACCGCGATCGAACCGCGGTTGCGGAAATAGACGACAAGGATGGCGAGCCCGATGGCGGCTTCCGCCGCCGCGACCGTGAGCACCAAGAGCGCGTAGATCTGCCCGACGATGTCGCCGAGATAGCTGGAGAAGGCGACGAGGTTGATGTTGACCGCCAGCAAAATCAGCTCGATCGACATCAGGATGATGATGACGTTCTTGCGGTTGAGGAAGATGCCGAAAACCCCGAACGTGAACAGGATGGCGGCGACCGACAGATAATGTCCGAGCCCGATTGTCATGTGTTGCTCCCCAGGCCCTGTCCCGACCGCACCTTGACGACCTCCATTGCCGTCGCCGGCGTGCGCGCGTTCTGCGCGGGGATGTTCTGCCGACGCACGCGCACGCGGTGCTGCAGCGTCAGAACAATGGCGCCGATCATGGCGATCAGCAGGATCATGCCGGCGGCTTCGAAGAAATAGACGTAGCGGGTGTAGAGCACGAGGCCGATCACCTCGATATTCGACGCCTTGGCCGCAATCGGCGCGGTGATCGCGTGCGGAACGCCCGGTCCGATCACCCAGGAGCCGACCACCAGCAAGAGTTCGGCGAGGAAAATGCCGCCGATCAGCATGCCGATCGGCAGGTACTGCAGCGCGCCCTGCTTGAGCTCGGCGAAATCGACATCGAGCATCATCACCACGAACAGGAACAGCACGGCAACCGCGCCGACATAGACCACGATCAGGATCATGGCGAGGAATTCGGCGCCCAGCATCACGAACAGGCCCGCCGCGTTGACGAAGGCGAGGATCAGATAAAGCACGGAATGCACCGGGTTCTTCGCCGAGATCACCATGAAGGCGCTCGCCACGCAGATGCCGGCAAACAGATAGAAGAACAAGGCGACAATCATCATCTCACCTATAGGGCGCGTCGAGCGCCTGATTCTTGGCGATCTCGCGCTCCCAGCGGTCGCCATTCGCGAGCAGCCGCTCCTTGTCGTAGTAGAGTTCTTCGCGCGTTTCCGTGGCGAATTCGAAATTCGGCCCCTCGACGATGGCGTCGACCGGGCAGGCTTCCTGGCACAGCCCGCAATAGATGCATTTGACCATGTCGATGTCGTAGCGCGTGGTGCGCCGCGTGCCGTCGTTGCGGCGCGGCCCCGCTTCGATGGTGATCGCCTGCGCCGGACAGATCGCCTCGCACAGTTTGCAGGCGATGCAGCGTTCCTCGCCGTTGGGATAGCGGCGCTGCGCGTGCTCGCCGCGGAAACGCGGCGAGATCGGCCCCTTTTCGTGCGGATAGTCGAGCGTCGCCTTCGGCCCAAAGAAGTAGCGCAGGCCGAGGATCGTCGCGGTCACGAACTCCCACAAAAACAGGCCTTTGGCTGCGCGGTCCAATCTCATCGCATCCTCACTTTGGCATTGCCAGCGCGCCGTACTGGAGCACGAAGGCGACGATCACCACCATGGCCAGCGACAGCGGCAGAAACACCTTCCAGCCGAGCCGCATCAGCTGGTCGTAGCGGTAGCGCGGCACGATCGACTTCACCATGGCGAACATGAAGAACAGCATCGACGCCTTGAGCATGAACCAGATCACGCCCGGCACCCAGGTGAACGGCGGCACGGCGATCGGCGGCAGCCAGCCGCCCAGGAAGAAAATGGTGCCCATGGCGCACATGGTGCAGATCGCCACGTATTCGCCGAGCATGAACAGCACGTAGGGCGTCGAGCCGTACTCGACCATGAAACCGGCGACCAGTTCCGATTCCGCTTCGGCCAGATCGAACGGCGGCCGGTTGGTCTCGGCCAGCGCCGAGACGAAGAAGATGATGAACATCGGGAACAGCGGCAGCCAGTACCAGTTCAGGAAGCCGAGCCACGGCAGACCGATCATATTCGCGATGCCGCTCTGCTGCGCCGTGACGATGGTCGTCAGATTGAGCGAGCCCGCGCACAGCAGCACGGTGATGATGACGAAGCCGATGGAGACCTCGTAGGAAACCATCTGCGCCGCCGCGCGCAGCGCCGACAGGAACGGGTATTTCGAATTCGACGCCCAGCCGGCCATGATGATGCCGTAGACCATCAGCGAGGAGATGGCGAAGATGTACAAGACGCCGACATTGATGTCGGCGATCGCCCAGCCGCCATTGACCGGGATCACGGCCCAGGCGGCGAGCGCCAGCACGGTGGAGACCAGCGGCGCGAGCAGGAACACGCCCTTGTTGGCGCCGGCCGGAATGGTCGGCTCCTTGAGCGCGAATTTGAGCATGTCGGCGAAAGACTGGAACAGGCCCCAGGGCCCGACCATGTTGGGACCGCGCCGCAGCTGCACCGCCGCCCAGATCTTGCGGTCGGCATAAATGACATAGGCGATGACGACCAGCAGGCACACCAGCAGCAGCACGCATTCCGCCAGGATGATGATGAAGGGCCAGAGATAGGTCCAGAAGAATTCGACGAGGTCCATGGCCCTACTCCGCCGCCGTCATATTCTTGGCCGCCGCGTTGGCCAATGCCGAACACTCGGCCATGGTCGCGGAGGCGCGCGCGATCGGATTGGTGAGATAGAAGTCGCCAATCGACGAGTGCAACGGCGTCTTGTCGGCGGCGCCGCCGAGCTTGGCGAGCTTCTGGATATCGGCCGCATCGCCGGCCGCGATCTGGTCGAGACGCATGAGGTGCGGATACGCCGCGAACAGCGCCTGCCGCAATTGCGGCAAGGAATCGTAAGGCAGCGTCTTGTCGAGCACGCCGGACAGCGCGCGCAGGATCGCCCAATCCTCGCGCGCGTCCCCGGGCGGGAACGCGGCGCGGTTGGCCATCTGCACGCGGCCTTCGGTGTTGACGTAGATCGCCGATTTTTCCGGATAGGCGGCGCCGGGCAGGATCACGTCGGCGCGATGGGCGCCGCGGTCGCCATGGGTGCCGATATAGACGACGCACGGCCCGGGCGCGACCTCGATCTCGTCGGCGCCGAGCAGGAACAGCACGTCGACGCCGCCCTCCGCCATCTTCGCCGCGTCGAGACCGCCAGCGCCGGGCACAAGCCCGAGATCGAGCGCGGCCACGCGGGACGCGGCGCTATGCAAGACCGAATAACCGTTCCAGCCGTCCTTGAGCGCGCCGAACTCGATCGCCGCCTTGGCAGCGAGCGCGGCGATGGCTGCTCCGTCCGGACGCGCCAACGCGCCGGCGCCGATCAGAATGAGCGGACGTTCTGCCGCCTTCAGCGCCTCGGCGAATTTGCTCTTGCCGAGATTGGCGAGGCTTTCGGCGCCGGCGCCGAGATAATCGTACTGATAAGTGAGATCGGCCTTTTCGCCGATCAGCCCGACCGGGAAATTGCCGGCGCGCCAGCGCTTGCGGATGCGGGCGTTGAGCACCGCCGCCTCGCGCCGCGGATTGGAGCCGATGATCAGCAGCGCGTCGGCCTTCTCGATGCCGGCGATGGTGGCGTTGAACAGATAGCTGGCGCGGCCCGAGGCCGGGTCGAGCGCCGCGCCGTCCTGCCGCGCGTCGATATTGGCGCTGCCGAGGCGGCCGATCAGATCCTTGAGCGCATACATCTCTTCGGCGCCCGCGAGATCGCCGACGATGGCGCCGATGCGTTTTCCGCCCGCCGTCTTCACCTTGCCGGCGATGGCGGCGAAGGCTTCCTTCCAGGACGCCGGCCGCAAGCGGCCGTTCTCGCGCACATAAGGCTGGTCGAGCCGCTGCGTGCGCAAGCCGTCCACCACGTGGCGGGTCTTGTCGGAAATCCACTCCTCGTTCACGTCGTCATTGGTGCGCGGCAGGATGCGCATCACCTCGCGGCCGCGCGTGTCGATGCGGATCGCCGAGCCGATCGCGTCCATGACGTCGACCGACTGCGTCTTGTTGAGCTCCCACGGCCGCGCCGCGAAGGCATAGGGCTTGGAGGTGAGCGCGCCGACCGGGCAGAGATCGACCACGTTGCTTTGCAGCTCCGAGGTCATCGCCTGCTCGAGATAGGTGGTGATCTCCATGTCCTCGCCGCGGCCGATGGCGCCGAGTTCCGGCACGCCGGCGACCTCGGTGGTGAAGCGGATGCAGCGCGTGCAGTGGATGCAGCGCGTCATGATGGTCTTGACCAGCGCGCCGATATATTTGTCCTCGACCGCGCGCTTGTTCTCGGCGTAGCGGCTGGCGTCCACGCCATAGGCCATGGCCTGGTCCTGCAGATCGCATTCGCCGCCCTGGTCGCAGATCGGGCAATCGAGCGGATGGTTGATCAGCAGGAATTCCATCACGCCTTCGCGCGCCTTCTTGACCATCGGCGTCTTGGTGAAGAGCTGCTTGGGCGCGCCGTCCTTGTTGGGCGCCAAGTCCTTCACGCCCATGGCGCAGGAGGCCTGCGGCTTCGGGATGCCCTGCACCTCGATCAGGCACATGCGGCAATTGCCGGCGATCGACAGCCGCTCGTGGAAACAGAAGCGCGGGATTTCCGCGCCCGCGGCTTCGCAGGCCTGGAGCAGCGTGTACTCCGGCGGAACGTCGATCTCTTTGCCGTCGACAATAAGCTTGGTCATGTCTCTTTCTTCAATTCATCTGATCCGGCGTCGTCACTCGCTCACATTTCCCGGTGCGCGTGCTGGCCGCACCAATCATCCCGCTTGGTGGTTACCCAGCCCGGGTAGTGCCGAGCGTGGTCTGGCACGTCGAACACCATGGAAGACGGCGCGCTGATGCCGGCACTGTCCGAGAATCGAGCGATCGCGGCTCGGCTCGCCGCCCGCGGCTTCCGCGGTCGGCCACCAGGATTTGCAGTTGAAGCACCTCAAATTCCGGTTTTCCCACGACATCGCCTTGCTCCACGGACTGCCCCTTCCCTACTCCGCCGCTTCGCGCACCGCGCCGTGGGCGTCGGCATTGCGCGTGTATTGGTCGATGCGCCGCTCGATCTCGGGACGGAAATGCCGCAGCAGGCCCTGCACCGGCCAGGCGGCGCCGTCGCCGAAGGCGCAAATGGTGTGGCCTTCGATCTGGGTCGTGACCTCCATCAGCATGTCGATCTCGCGCTTCTGCGCGCGGCCTTCCGCCATGCGGGTGAGCACGCGCCACATCCAGCCCATGCCCTCGCGGCAGGGCGTGCACTGGCCGCAGATCTCGTGCTTGTAGAAATAGGAGATGCGCGCCATCGCGCGGATGATGTCGGTCGACTTGTCCATGACGATCACGGCCGCAGTGCCGAGCGCCGACTTCTTGTCGCGGCAGCCGTCGAAATCCATCAGCAGCGTATCGGCCTGATCGGCGCCCGCCGGCACCAGCGGCATCGACGAGCCGCCCGGGATCACCGCGAGCAGATTGTTCCAGCCGCCGCGCACGCCGCCGGCGTGCTTGTCCAGGAGCTCGCGCAGTGGAATGCCCATGGCCTCTTCCACATTGCAGGGCTTCATCACGTGGCCGGAAATGCAGAACAGCTTGGTGCCGGTATTGTTCGGCCGGCCGATGCCGGCGAACCAGACCGCGCCGCGGCGCATGATGTCGGGCACCTGCGCGATCGACTCGACGTTCTGCACCGTGGTCGGACAGCCATAGAGGCCGACATTGGCCGGGAACGGCGGCTTCAGGCGCGGCTGGCCCTTCTTGCCTTCGAGGCTTTCGAGCAGCGCGGTTTCCTCGCCGCAGATATAAGCGCCGGCGCCGTGGTGGACGTAGAGGTCGAAGTCCCAGCCATGCACATTATTCTTGCCGATCAGCTTGGCCGCATAAGCCTCGTCGATCGCCGCCTGCAGTCTTTCCCGCTCTCTTATGAATTCGCCGCGGACATAGATGTAGCCGGTATGCGCGGCCATGGCGCAGCCGGCAATCAGGCAGCCCTCGACCAAGAGATGCGGATCGTTGCGCATGATCTCGCGGTCTTTGCAGGTGCCGGGCTCGGACTCGTCGGCGTTGACCACGAGATAATGCGGCCGCTCACCCAGCGTCTTGGGCATGAACGACCATTTCAATCCGGTCGGGAACCCGGCGCCGCCGCGGCCGCGCAAGCCTGACGCCTTGACGTCGTTGACGATCGCCTCGCGGCCTTTTTCCAGGATCGCCTTGGTGCCGTCCCAGGCGCCGCGCGCACGCGCGCCTTTGAGGCCCCAGTCGTGGCGGCCGTAAAGATTGAGGAAGATGCGGTCCTTGTCAGCGAGCATTCGTCATGATTCCCGTGAACGTGCCGCGTAGATCGATTTATCGGTCAGCGTGGTAGCGCCGCCCATCGGTTCGGACAATTGCCGGTCGATTTGCGGACCGGGCTTCGGCGTCTTGCCGGCGGCGAACTGGTCGAGAATCTGGCCAAAGTTTTCCGGCGTCAGGTCCTCGTAATAGTCGGAGCCGATCTGCACCATCGGCGCGTTCACGCAGGCGCCGAGGCACTCGACCTCGACCCAGGAGAACTTGCCGTCCTTGCTGATTTCGCCCTGGTCGCCGATGCGCTTGCGGCAGACCTTTTCCAGATCGTCGGCGCCGCGCAGCCGGCACGGCGTGGTGCCGCACAATTGCACATGCACCTTCCCGACCGGCGACAGGTTGAACATCGTATAAAACGTGGCGACTTCCAGCCCGCGGATATGCGCCATGCCGAGCAATTCGGTCACGTGGCGAATGGCGGCTTCCGGCAGCCAGCCGCCGGCTTGCGCCTGCGCGCGCCACAGCAACGGAATGATCGCCGATTGCTGGCGCCCTTCCGGATATTTGGCCATCTGCTGCTTGGCCCAGGCGAGATTCTCGGCGTTGAAGGCAAAGCCCTTCGGCTGCTGTTCCGGCGGAGCTAGACGGCGGACGCTCATCGGTCGATCTCCCCGAACACGATGTCGAGCGTGCCCATGATGCAGGACACGTCGGCCAGCATGTGACCGCGGCACATGAAGTCCATCGAACTCAAATGCGCAAAGCCCGGCGCGCGGATCTTGCACTTGTACGGTTTGTTGGTGCCGTCGGAGACGAGATAGACGCCGAACTCGCCCTTGGGCGCCTCGACCGCGGCATAGACCTCGCCGGCCGGCACGTGAAAGCCTTCGGTATAAAGCTTGAAGTGCTGGATCAGCGCTTCCATCGAGCGCTTCATGTCGCCGCGCTTCGGCGGCACGATCTTGCCGTCGTCGACCGAGACGCGGCCTTGGCCCTGCGGGCTGCACAGCTTCTCACAGCACTGCCGCATGATCTTGATCGACTGGCGCATTTCCTCGACGCGCACGCAATAACGATCGTAGCTGTCGCCGTGCTTGCCGATCGGTATGTCGAAATCCATCTCCGCGTAGCACTCATAGGGCTGCGCCTTGCGCAAATCCCAGGCCGCGCCCGAGCCGCGCACCATCACGCCGGAGAAGGCGCGGTTCCAGGCCTGCTCAAGCGTGACCACGCCGATGTCGACGGTGCGCTGCTTGAAGATACGATTTTCGGTGAGCAGGCCCTCGAGGTCGTCGCAGAATTTCAAATACGGATCGCAGAACGCCTCGATGTCGTCGATCAGCTTGTTCGGAATGTCCTGATGCACACCGCCGACGCGGAAATAGGCCGCATGCATGCGCGCGCCCGAGGCGCGCTCGTAGAACCCCATCAGCTTCTCGCGTTCCTCGAAGCCCCACAGCGGCGGCGTCAGCGCGCCGACGTCCAGCGCCTGCGTGGTGATGTTGAGGATGTGCGAGAGCAGCCGCCCGATCTCGCAAAACAGCACGCGAATGAGCTGGCCGCGCTTGGGCAACTGGATGCCCAACAGCTTTTCCGCCGCCAGGCAGAAGGCGTGCTCCTGATTCATCGGCGCGACGTAGTCGAGCCGGTCGAAATAGGGCACCGCCTGCATATAGGTCTTGTATTCGATCAGCTTCTCGGTGCCGCGGTGCAGCAGGCCGATATGCGGGTCGACGCGCTCGACGACCTCGCCGTCGAGTTCCAGCACCAAGCGCAGCACACCGTGCGCGGCCGGATGCTGCGGCCCGAAATTGATGGTGAAGTTGCGTAGCGCGGTTTCCGCCATTTTAGTTCACGACCCCTTGCCCTTCTCGCCCTTCGCCTTCTCGTCGCCCGGCAGCACGTAGTCGGTGCCTTCCCACGGCGACAGGAAATCGAAGGTGCGGAATTCCTGCGCCAGCCGCACCTTGTCGTAGACCACGCGCTTCTGCTCGTCGTCGTAACGCACCTCGACAAAGCCGGTGAGCGGAAAATCCTTGCGCAGCGGATGGCCCTCGAAGCCGTAATCGGTGAGGATGCGCCGCATGTCGGGGTGTCCGGTGAACAGCACGCCGTAGAGATCGAAGGCCTCGCGCTCGTACCAATCGGCGCCGCGAACACGTCGATCAGCGACGGCACCGGCGTTACCTCGTCGGTCATGATCTTGAGGCGGATGCGCTGGTTCAGCCGCGGCGAGAGCAAATGATAGACCACGTCGAAACGCTGCTCGCGGCCCGGCCAGTCGACCGCGGTGACGTCGATGATGCTGATGAACTGGCAGGCCGCGTCGTCGCGCAGGAAGGTCGCGACCTTGACGATGTCGGCGGCCTTCGCCGTTACGGTGAGCTCGCCGTAGGCGACCTGGTAGTCGGTGACCGACGCCGGGAGCGCGTTCTTGATCGTCTGCCCCAAGCCTGTCGAGCATTTCGTCCATTCGAAGACCCCGCTCAACGTTCGATCGTGCCGGTGCGGCGGATCTTCTTCTGCAGCAGCATCACGCCGTACAGCAGCGCCTCGGCGGTCGGCGGACAGCCCGGCACGTAGATGTCGACCGGCACGACGCGGTCGCAGCCGCGCACCACCGAGTACGAATAATGGTAGTAGCCGCCGCCGTTGGCGCACGAGCCCATCGAGATGACGTAGCGCGGCTCCGGCATCTGGTCGTAGACCTTGCGCATCGCCGGCGCCATTTTGTTGGTGAGCGTGCCGGCGACGATCATCACGTCGGACTGGCGCGGCGAGGCGCGCGGCGCGAAGCCGAAACGCTCGCCGTCGTAGCGCGCCATCGCCATGTGCATCATCTCGACCGCGCAGCAGGCGAGCCCGAACGTCATCCACATCAGCGAGCCGGTGCGCGCCCAGGTGATCAGGTCGTCGACGGCGGCGACCAGGAACCCCTTGTCGGCGAGTTCGTTGTTGACGCCGACGAAAAAACTATCGTCAGCGCCGACCGGCTTGCCGGTGCGCGGGATCGAGAATTCCCTTCGGGGCGGGTGCGACGAGCGTCATGGGACATCAATCCCATTCGAGCGCCCCCTTCTTCCACTCATATATGAAGCCGATGGTGAGCACGCCAAGGAACATCATCATCGCCCAGAAGCCGAAGGCGCCGACCTGGTGGAACGCCACCGCCCAAGGAAACAGGAAGGTCACTTCGAGATCGAAAATGATGAACAGGATGGCGACCAGGTAGAAGCGCACGTCGAACTTCATGCGCGCGTCGTCGAAGGCGTTGAAGCCGCATTCGTAGGCGGACAGCTTTTCCGGATCGGGTTGCTTGTAGGCGACGATGAACGGCGCGATCAGCAGCACCAGCCCGATCACGAGCGAGACCGCGACAAAAATGACCAGCGGAAGATAGTCCAGCAGCAATGCGCTCATGGCGACCTCAGCGTGCAGCCCCGAGCCCCTGTACCCGGAATTTCGCCCGCCCGGACTGCTCGGCGACTCGGACCGGCGCCGCAGCCCCGCACGAAAAAGCCCTTGCCGTGTTTGGAATAGCCTCAAGGACGGGAGCGGCTGAGGCTTAGCGCAGCGCACAAAGGGTGCAAGACGACATTGCAGAAACATCCACGAACACGCGTAGTTTTGTGGCGGTATCCGCATCACGGCGCGATTGACAGGCCCGCAAGCAGCCCTCGATAGTTGCCGCCGGGCGACGTGCCGCGCAAACACCGGGAAAAGACGCATGACACTTATGCGACATTTCGCAGCCCTTCTCGTCCTGACGACCGCCGCCACTATCGGGGCACCGTTGAGCCGCGCCGACGATTATCCGTCGCGGCCGGTGCGAATCATCGTGCCGTTCGGCGCCGGCGGACCGACCGACGTCTTTACCCGCGCCATCGCGGAGGAACTGCGCAAATCGCTGCATCAGACCTTCGTCATGGAAAACAAGCCGGGCGCCGGCACCACCATCGGCACCGACTACGTCGCCAAGGCCGCGCCCGACGGCTACACGCTGCTGATGGTGTCCGGCACGCAGACCGTCAACGAGACGCTCTACGCCAAAAAACCGTATCACCTGATGCGCGATCTGGTTCCGATCGCGCCGCTGATCGACAGCGACCTGGTGCTGGTGGTCAATCCGTCGGTGCCGGCGAAAAACCTGGACGAGCTGCTGGCGCTGGCCCGCGCCAAACCCGGCACGCTCAATTTCGGCTCGTCCGGCCCCGGCTCGAACTATCACATGGCCGCCGAGCTGCTGAAGCACCTCACCGGCATCGACATCGTGCATGTGCCCTACAAGGGCTCGACCGGCATGCGCACCGACATCCTCAGCGGCCAGATCCAGATGCTGTTCGACAGCGTCCCGACCATGGCGCCGATGATCAAGGCCGGCAAAGTGCGCGCGCTCGGCACCAGCGGCGACAAGCGCTCGCCGATTCTGCCGGACGTGCCGACGATCGCGGAAGCCGGCGTGCCGGGATTCCAGGCGACACTATGGGTCGGCTTCATGGCGCCGGCCGGCACGCCGCAGCCGATCGTCGACAAGCTCAACGCGGAAATCACCAAAATCGTGTCGCGGCCGGACATCAAGGCGGCGTGGGAAAAGCAAGGCGCCGACCCGGTGACGATGACGCAGCCGCAATTCAAGGCCTTCATGGAGGCGCAGATCGCCAAATGGGCCGACGTGATCAAGGCCAACAACATCAAGCTGATCAACTGAACATAACAGCAGGACAGCGACTCGATGAATGAAATGACCCAGCCGATCACCGGTACCGAGCATTGGACCAGCAAAGACGGTGGCGTGAAGCTGTTCCTGTGGAACAAGTGCGCGGGTGATGCCGCAAAAAGCATCGGCACCATCCTGTTCGTGCACGGCTCGTCGATGGCCTCGCAGCCGACCTTCGATCTGCAGGTGCCCGGGCGGCCGGACTCCTCGGCCATGGATCACTTCGCGCGGCGCGGCTACGACTGCTGGTCGGTCGACATGGAAGGCTATGGCCGCTCCACCAAGGACCGCGACAACAACGCGCCGATCTCACAGGGCGCCGACGACTGCTATGCCGCCGCGCTCTATATCCAGAAGCTGCGCGGCAAGCGGCCGCTGCTGACATACGGGATTTCCTCCGGCGCGCTGCGCGCCGCGATGTTCGCCGAGCGGCATCCGGAGATGGTGGCGCGGCTCGCGCTCGACGCCATGGTGTGGACCGGCGAAGGCTCACCGACGCTTGCCGAGCGGCGCAAGAAATTGCCGGAGTTCAGCAAGATGAATCGCCGGCCCATGAGCAAGGCGTTCATTCACTCGGTGTTCGACCGCGACCATCCCGACACCGCCGAGCGCAGGGTGATCGAGGCCTTCGCCGACGCCGTTGTCGCGCTCGACGATTCGGTGCCGACCGGCACTTATGTCGACATGTGTTCGCGGCTGCCCGTGGTGGACCCGGAAAAGATCACCGTGCCAACGCTGATCATGCGCGGCCAGCACGACGGCATCGCCTCGATGGACGATTTGCTGAAGTTCTTTGCGAAACTGCCGAACCCCGACAAGCAATTCTCGGTGATGGCCGGCATCTCGCACGCGAGCTTCCAGCAGAAGAACTACATGATGGTCTATCACATCCTGGCGGAATTCTTCGCGATGCCGGCGCCGGTGTATCGGGGTTGACGATTCAGACGCCGAGCTTGTCCGCGAGGTCGGCCAGGTTCTTCGCCGCGTAGTCGGTTTTCACCGTTGGCGCGGGCTCACCGGTGTTCGGGCCATACTCGTTCACCCGCGCGGTGTGCGCGGTGCGCAAGCCGCATTGAGCGGCGGCGGCGAGATCATTCGAGTGCGCGGCGACCATCACGCAGTCGCCGGGCGGCAGATCGAAGGCCGCGCAAGCGGCGAGGTAGACGACCGGCTTCGGCTTGAAGTCGCCAGCAACTTCCGAGCCGAGGATTGCGTCCCACGGCAAGTTGTTGCGGCGCGCCAGATCGACCATCAGCGAGATGTTTCCGTTCGAGCATGGCGCCAGCCAGAACTTCATTTTCAGCCGCGCCATCGCCGCCGGCACGTCCGGCCAGGCATCGAGCCGGTGCCAGACCAGCGTCAGATCGTCGAGCACCTCGTTCGACAAATTCTCCAAACCGAAGCGCGGCAGCAGGCGGACGAGGTTGCGCCGGTGCAGCACGTCGAGCTTGGCGAAGGGCTGCCGGCCGGAGCGCACCTCCTCCATTCCGGGCTGATATTCGCCCCGCCAGGCGTCTGCGAAGGCCGTCCAGTCGAGGTTATACCCAAGGGGGACGAGTATTTTTTCGCTCTCCCGGGCGACCGAGGAACGCCAGTCGACGAGGGTGCCGAATACGTCGAAGAACAGGGCTTTGGGGCCGAGCCTCGGGGCTTCTACGAGCATGAACTTGAGGCCCATGGCGCCAGCGGAATCGGCGCCGAAACCGGCGTTAAGTCATTGAAAAGATGGCGGGAGCGACGGGACTCGAACCCGCGGCCTCTGCCGTGACAGGGCAGCGCTCTAACCAACTGAGCTACGCCCCCGCGGGCGTGGCCACGACGTAAAGGCACCCCGCCCCATAGTCAAGGTAACCATCAGCCCGCCGCGGAAAATTGCGAAAAAGCCTTATTTCACGCTAAGAATTGATGGTCAGACCGCCCCCGAATCGTCTATGCGGGCGAGGTGTTTGGCGATCCGCCAAGCTTACGGATTCACGAGGAGGGTCCTTAAAATGGCAATGGTTCCTGGAAAAGCTCCGACACCGCCGACCGTCACCTTGAAACATCTCGCCGCGGCGCTCGCGGAATCCCATGAGATGTCGAAGAAGCAGGCGGAAGCCGTGCTCGGCGATTTTGTCGGTAATATCGTCAAGCATCTGAAGAAGGGCGAGCGCATCCGCATCGGCGGCCTCGGCATCCTTCAGGTTCGCAAGCGCGCCGCGCGCATGGGCCGCAATCCGGCCACCGGCGAAGCGATCCAGATCAAGGCGAGCAAGAAGGTCGCCTTCCGCGCTTCCAAGGAATTGAAAGAGTCGGTCTGACGTAGGTCAGAGCGGACCCTCCGGGGAAAATACCGGCAGGCTGGGAGCTGGCTAAGCTCCTGGCCTGCCGTTTTGCGTTTGATGAAGCGTTGTAGATGGCTTGGCTAGCCGGGCCCTAGCTTGCGGAGCAAGCGAAGGCTGGTGGGCGATGACGGACTCGAACCGCCGACATCCTCCGTGTAAAGGAGGCGCTCTACCAACTGAGCTAATCGCCCGGCCCCACCCACTATAGCCGCGCCGACAATACACATGAAACGAAAACGGCGCCTTGCGGCGCCGTTTCCTGTTCATTGGCGATACCGATGCCTAGTGCGCGGTCAGGCCGGAGCCGTCGTCTTCCACCACCGGCTTCGGTCGCAGCAGCCGCCGCTTCGGCGAGCTTGGCGCTCGCCTCGTCCCACTCGATCGGCTCGGGCTTGCGCACCAGCGCGCGGGCGATGACCTCGTCCATGCGCGTGACCGGGATGATCTCCAGGCCCTTCTTGATCGGTGTCGGAGATTTCCACCAGATCCTTGGCGTTTTCCTCCGGGATCAGCACCGTCTTCATGCCGCCGCGCGAGGCGGCCAGCAGCTTCTCCTTCAGGCCGCCGATCGGCAGCACGCGGCCGCGCAGCGTGATTTCGCCGGTCATGGCGACGTCGCGGCGCACCGGAATGCCGGTCATCACCGAAACGATCGCGGTGACCATGGCGACGCCCGCCGACGGTCCATCCTTCGGCGTCGCGCCTTCCGGCACGTGCACGTGGATGTCGCGCTTGTCGAACAACGGCGGCTCGATGCCGAAGGCGACCGCGCGCGAGCGAACGTAGGACGCCGCCGCCGAGATCGACTCCTTCATCACGTCACGCAGGTTGCCGGTGACGGTCATCTTGCCCTTGCCCGGCATCATCACGCCTTCGATGGTGAGCAACTCGCCGCCCACGTCGGTCCAGGCGAGCCCGGTGACCATTCCGATCAGGTCCTCCGCCTCGATCTCGCCGTAGCGATATTTCGGCACGCCGAGATAATCGCCGACGGTCGCCGCGGTGACGGCGATCGATTTCTTCTTCGACGTCATCAACTCCTTCACCGCCTTGCGGATCAGCGTCGACAGCTCGCGCTCGAGGTTGCGCACGCCCGCTTCCCGCGTGTAACGGCGGATCATGAGCATCAGCCCCTCGTCGTCGATCGACCATTCCTTGTCGGTCAGGCCGTGTTTGGTGACCGCGTGCGGGATCAGATGCTTACGCGCGATCTCGACCTTCTCATCCTCGGTGTAACCGGCGATGCGGATGATCTCCATGCGGTCCATCAGCGGCGGCGGGATGTTGAGCGTGTTCGCCGTGGTGATGAACATCACGTTGGACAGATCGTAGTCGACCTCCAGGTAGTGGTCGTTGAACGTGTGGTTCTGCTCGGGGTCCAAAACCTCGAGCAAAGCCGAGGACGGATCGCCGCGGAAGTCGGCGCCCATCTTGTCCACCTCGTCCAAGAGGAACAGCGGGTTCGAGGTCTTGGCCTTCCTCATCGACTGGATGATCTTACCGGGCATCGAGCCGATATAGGTCCGTCGGTGGCCGCGGATCTCGGCCTCATCGCGGACACCACCAAGCGAGACTCGCACGAACTCGCGGCCCGTGGCGCGGGCGATCGACTTGCCGAGCGAGGTTTTGCCCACGCCTGGAGGACCGACCAGGCACAGGATCGGCCCGGTCAGCTTGTTGGCGCGCTGCTGCACGGCAAGATACTCGACGATGCGTTCCTTGACCTTCTCCAGGCCATAGTGGTCGTCGTTGAGAATCTTCTCCGCGCCGATGAGATCCTTCTTGACCTTGCTCTTCTTGCTCCACGGGATCGAGAGCAGCCAGTCGAGATAGTTGCGCACGACCGTTGCTTCGGCAGACATCGGCGACATCTGGCGCAGCTTCTTGAGTTCGTGCGTGGCCTTCTCGCGGGCTTCCTTGGAAAGCTTCGTCTTCTTGATCTTCTCTTCCAGTTCGGCGAGCTCGTCTTTGCCTTCTTCGTCACCGAGCTCTTTCTGGATCGCCTTCATCTGTTCGTTGAGATAGTACTCGCGCTGGGTCTTCTCCATCTGCCGCTTTACGCGGGTGCGGATGCGCTTTTCCACCTGCAGGACCGAGATCTCGCTCTCCATCAGGCCGAGCACCTTTTCCAGGCGCTGGGTAACGACCGGCGTCTCGAGGATTTCCTGCTTGTCCGGGATCTTGACGGCGAGATGCGAGGCCACAGTATCGGCGAGCTTGGCGTAATCCTCGATCTGCTGGACCACGCCGACAACCTCGGGCGACACCTTCTTGTTCAGCTTCACATAGTTCTCGAATTCGGTGACGACCGAACGCGCCATGGCTTCCGCCTCCACGCGTTCGCCCACATCGTCGGCGAGCACGGTGGCATCGGCCTCGTAATAGTCGCTGCGGTCGGTGTATTTGAGCACCTTGGCGCGCTCGGCGCCCTCGACTAGCACCTTGACAGTGCCGTCGGGCAGCTTGAGCAACTGCAGCACGCTCGCCAGCGTACCAACCTCGAAGATCGAGTCGGTCGCCGGATCGTCGTCGGAGGCGTTCTTCTGCGTCGCCAGCAGGATAAAGGTGTCGGAGCGCATCACTTCTTCCAGCGCCTTGATCGACTTTTCACGGCCGACGAAGAGCGGGACGATCATGTGCGGGAACACCACGATGTCGCGCAGCGGCAACACGGGATAGGCCCGCGTTTCGCCAGGTTGCAGCTGAGGTCGTGGCTTGGTGGTCATGGACGTGGTCCTTTTTTGTTGTGCCCCTGTTCGTCGACCCGCTTGATGCGGCATCGCCGTACAGTGCCGGAAAGGATGGGCAAGGAGGCGTCGGGGGAAGCAGGAACCCGGCGCGCCTTCAGGAAGGGTACGAACCCTCACCCACTCGGGGAACACGATCTTTCGTACGCGACTTCGCTTCGAACGCTATACGTAGGATGACGGCCCGGGGTCCGCAAGTAAGGCCCGCCTTTGCGGTAAAAGCGGGCCCAATACCCTTAGCAGGCCACCATCGGCACGATTCTACAAGCGGTTCCGCGTCTCGCCAGGACGGCAAGATCAGGCGCTGGCGCTGCCGGATTCGGCCGTCCGGTCGCTACGGTCGGCATAGATGTAGAGCGGACGGGCGGTTCCCTCGACGACCTCCTTGGAGATCACCACCTCTTCGACACCTTCCAGGCTGGGCAAGTCGAACATGGTGTCGAGCAGGATGCTCTCCATGATGGAGCGCAGGCCGCGCGCGCCGGTCTTGCGCTCGATCGCCTTGCGGGCGATGGCGCCGAGCGCCTCCTCGGCCAGCGTGAGATCGATCGATTCCATCTCGAACAGCCGCTGGTACTGCTTGACCAGCGCATTCTTCGGCTGGGTGAGGATGAGCTTGAGCGACGGCTCGTCCAGGTCCTCGAGCGTGGCGACCACCGGCAAGCGGCCGACGAATTCCGGGATCAAGCCGTACTTCAGCAGATCCTCGGGCTCGACCTGGCGGAAGATTTCGCCCTGCTTGCGGTCTTCGGGTGCGAGCACCTTGGCGCCGAAGCCGATCGAGGTCGAGCGGCCGCGCGCCGAGATGATCTTATCCAGCCCAGAGAAAGCGCCGCCGCAGACGAACAGGATGTTGGTGGTATCGACCTGCAGGAATTCCTGCTGCGGATGCTTGCGACCGCCCTGCGGGGGCACCGAAGCGATGGTGCCTTCCATGATCTTCAACAGCGCCTGCTGCACGCCCTCGCCCGACACGTCGCGGGTGATCGACGGGTTGTCGGACTTGCGCGAAATCTTGTCGATTTCATCGATATAGACGATGCCGCGCTGCGCGCGCTCGACATTGTAGTCGGCCGACTGCAGCAGCTTGAGGATGATATTCTCCACGTCCTCGCCGACGTAGCCGGCTTCGGTCAGCGTGGTGGCGTCCGCCATCGTGAACGGCACGTCGAGAATGCGCGCCAGCGTCTGCGCCAGCAGCGTCTTACCCGAGCCGGTCGGCCCGATCAGCAGGATGTTCGACTTCGCCAGTTCGACGTCGTTGTGCTTGGTCTGGTGATTGAGCCGCTTGTAGTGATTGTGCACCGCGACCGAGAGCACGCGCTTTGCATGCATCTGACCGATCACGTAGTCGTCGAGAACCTTGCAGATTTCCTTTGGGGTCGGGATGCCGTCGCGCGACTTGACCAGCGAGGATTTGTTTTCCTCGCGGATGATGTCCATGCACAGCTCGACGCATTCATCGCAGATGAACACGGTCGGTCCGGCGATGAGCTTGCGCACTTCGTGCTGGCTCTTACCGCAGAACGAGCAGTAGAGGGTGTTCTTGGAATCGCTGCCGCCGACTTTGCTCATTCCCTTCTCCGTCTCACACTCGTTCTTACTTGCCGCGGTTGACGCAGTCCGTTCGCCTGGACGCAATACGCCGATCGAAGCAAGTTTCGCGCCGGAACTCCGGCCCGGCGGGCTTTGCTACCAGGAAGCCCACGCCCCTTGCCACTCTCCCACACCCTAAGCGAAGCATGCTAACGGCGTGATAATCAAGAATCTATTAACGATAATGCCCCTTCAACAACCACTGCGAAAGTGGAACTTTGAGGGCAAACTCCGGCGGTACCGGCTAACCGGGCGGGCGCCAAAAAGGGGAAAATCAGGCGGGCTTGACAGGCACTTCCTCCGGCCGCCGCTCGATGACCTTGTCGACCAGGCCGAATTCCTTGGCCGCCTCGGCTGTGAGAAAATAGTCGCGCTCAAGCGCGTCTTCGATCTTCTTGAGCGACTGACCGGTATGTTTGACGTAGATTTCGTTGAGCCGCTTTTTCAGGTTCAGGATTTCCTGGGCATGCACCATGATGTCGGTGGCCTGGCCCTGGAACCCGCCCGACGGCTGGTGCACCATGATGCGCGCGTTCGGCAGCGCGAAACGCATGTCCTTGGCGCCGGCGGCGAGCAACAGCGACCCCATGGAGGCCGCCTGCCCGACGCAGAGCGTGGACACCGGCGGGCGCACGAACTGCATGGTGTCGTAGATCGCCATGCCCGATGTCACCACCCCGCCGGGCGAGTTGATGTACATCGAGACTTCCTTCTTTGGGTTCTCCGCCTCGAGAAACAGGAGCTGCGCTACCACCAAAGTGGCCACGTGATCCTCGATCGGGCCGGTGATGAAGATGATCCGTTCTTTGAGCAGCCGCGAATAGATGTCGTAGGCGCGCTCGCCCCGGTTGGTCTGCTCGACCACCATGGGCACCAGATTCTGCATATAGTTATCGACGGGATCTTTCATTTCCGCTCCTTCGCCCGAATCACGGCGGGTAGCTTAGCGTCCCCGCCGCGTCCGGATGATCTATTTTCGAAATACGCCCGCCGCAAGGCGCGGTCAAAATCAGGCTGCGGTCGGTTCGTCTTCTTTGAAGAGCTCTTCGCGCGTGACCTTTTTCTCGGTCACCCCGGCAAGTTCGACCAGGAAATCCACGACCTTTTCCTCGTAGATTGGGGCGCGCAAGGACGCGAGCGCCTGCGGGTTCTGCCGGTAGTAATCCCACACCCGCTGCTCCTGACCGGGGAATTGACGAACGTGCTCCATCACCGCACGATTCAATTCCTCGTCGGTAACCGTAATTTTGTTTTTCTCGCCGATCTCGGCCAGCACCAGGCCGAGCCGCACGCGCCGCTCGGCAATCGCGCGGTATTCGGCCTTGGCCTTTTCCTCGGTGGTATTCTCGTCCGCGAAGGTCTTCTTCTCGTTTTCCATTTCGCCGAGCACCGACTTCCAGACCCGGTCGAACTCCTCCTCGACCAAAGACGGCGGCGGCTCGAACTTGTGCCGCGCGTCGAGTTCGTCGAGCAGCGCGCGCTTGAGCTTCTGCCGCGACATCGCGACATGATCGCGGCCGATACGGTCCTTGACCGCGTCGCGCAGCTTGGCGAGCGATTCAAGTCCGAGCGATTTGGCGAATTCATCGTCGACCGTGACGCTGCCGGGAGTTTCGATCGACTTGGCGGTGACGACGAATTCGGCATCCTTGCCGGCGAGATTCGCAGCCTGGTAGTGCTCGGGAAACTTCACCTTCAGCGTGCGGGTCTCGCCGGTGCCGATGCCGATCAGCTGGTCCTCGAAGCCGGGAATGAAAGTGTTCGAGCCGATCAGCACGACGGAATCGTCGCCCGAACCGCCCTCGAACGGCTGGCCGTCGATGGTGCCGGCGAAGGAAATGACGACGCGATCGTCCTTGGCCGCCTTCTCGCCCTCGCCCTTGGCACTGTAAGGCTTGTTCTGCTCGGTGATGCGCGTGAGCGCCTCGTCCACTTCGGCGTCGGTCACCTCGCTGGTCAGCTTGGTGAGCTTGATGGTCTTGAAATCGGTGAGTTCGATCGGCGGCACGATCTCGACCGCCATGGTGTAGTCGAGGTCGCTCTCGCCGGAGATCAATTTCTCGACCGCATCCTGCTCGGTCGGCAGCGTCACCTTCGGATCGGCGGCGAGCTTGTAGCCCCGCTCGGTGACGATCTGGTTGTTGGTATCGCGCACCGTCGCCTCGATCACCTCGGCCATGGCCGAGCGCCCGTACACGCGCTTGAGGTGGGCGACCGGCACCTTGCCGGGACGGAAGCCGTTGATGCGGACGCGGTCTTTCAACTCGCCCAGGCGCACATTGACCTTGGCGTCGAGTTCGGCGGCCGGCACGACCACCTTGAATTCGCGCTTGAGACCTTCGGACAGCGTTTCGGTAACTTGCATCGCTCACACTTCTTTTGCTTGGCGCGCGTTGCGCCGGACTTGTCGGAATGATGGGCGTTCGCGCGCGCGCCCGACACTTATTTCAACCCTCGGCTTGGTGCGGGCGGAGGGACTCGAACCCCCACGACTTTCGTCACGGGAACCTAAATCCCGCGCGTCTACCAATTCCGCCACGCCCGCAAAGGGCAAATTCAGGACGATCCTGGCGCCGCAATCCGGCAAGGTTTAGCGCGCAACGCCTTAACGCACCGCGGCCCGCCAGGGCAAGCCATCATGGCCGGCCTTTCGGGCGGCGGCTTATAGCACGGTAGAAACGCGCGGCATCACAAAAATAGGGCCGACTTTCGCGGACTCAAGGGCGCATTCCTTGTTCGGGCCGCAGCTCGGCCAACAGGCGGCGGTAGACCGCCGGCAGCGCCTCGGACAAGTCCTCCGCAATGAGGCCGGGGCCGAATTCATTGGCCGCCTCGCCATGCAGCCAGACCGCGGCGCTGCCCGCCTCGAAGGCCGGCATGCCCTGGGCAACCAGGCCAGCGATCATGCCGGCCAAGACGTCGCCGGAGCCGGCGGTGGCGAGCGTGGGCGGGGCGTTGTCGGCAATCGAGGCGCGGCCATCGGGGCTGGCCACCACCGTGTCGGGCCCCTTTAGGAGTACGGTAGCGCCAATCGTCCGGGCTGCTAGACGTGTTTTTTCAAGTTTCGCATGAACATTATGACCTTCATGTATCACTTTAAATAGTCTCCCGAACTCACCCTCATGCGGCGTCAGCACGGTTGCCGTTCCGGCCCGTTTGGCGATCAACGCGGCCAGCCCCGCCGGGTCGTCCGCAAAGCTGGTCAGCGCGTCGGCATCGAGGACCGTCCGTGCCGCGCTCGCCAGTGCAGCGGCGACCTGCTCCCGCATGGCCGGCCCGACCCCGCCGCCCGGTCCTAGCACGACCGCATTGCGGCGCCGATCGGCAAGGAACGCTGTCAGCTCGGCCGCCCCGTCCACCGGCCGCACCATCACCGCCAGGCTGGCGGCGGCATTGACGCTGAGCGCCATGCGCGGGCTGGCGATGGTCACAAGCCCCGCGCCCGCCCGCAGCGCGCCGCGCGCCGCCAGCCGCGCCGCGCCGGTGGTCGAAAGCCCGCCGGAAACCACCACCGCATGGCCGCGCGCGTATTTGTGCCCATCGGCGCGCGGCACGGGGAACGAACGGCCCCACAGCGCCGGCCGGTTGACGAAGGCCGCCGGTTTTATCGCGTCCAGCACGCTCGCCGGAATGCCGATATCGGCCACCTGGATCGCGCCGCAGTTCAGCCGGCCCGGCAGCAGCAGATGGCCGGTCTTGCGGCGGAAGAAGGTCACGGTCCGGGTCGCGTTGACCGCTGTCCCCATAACGGCGCCGGTGGTGCCGTTCACGCCGCTCGGCAGATCGACGGCAACGACCGGTATAGCCGTTGCATTCATCGCTTCGATCATGGCGCGCGGCAGGCCTTCGACGTCGCGGTCAAGGCCGGCGCCGAACAGAGCATCGATGACGATGTCGCAATTGGCGAGCGACGCCGGAGAAGCCGGCTCGACCTTTCCGCTCCAGCGTTCGGCCGCGAGCGCGGCGTCGCCCTTCAGCCGCTTGGTATCGCCCACGAAGCTGACGCGAACAATATAGCCGCGTTCGGCCAGGTGGCGCGCCGCGACGAACCCGTCGCCGCCATTGTTGCCCGGTCCCGCCACTATCACCACGCGCCGGCCGGGCAGACCGCCGGCCGCATCGGCCACGGCGCGCCCGGCGTTCTCCATCAGATCGATCCCGGGAACGCCGCCGGCTATGGTCAGCCGGTCGGCTTCCGCCATCTCGGGCGTGGTAAGGAGTTCGATCATGGCGCTCGACACTAACGGCCATCGGAAAGACCGACAAATCGGCAAAATTCGCGCTGGCGCAGTCTATCTCTAGTCGCTGGCAAAAGTTTATGCAGGGTGCTTAATTGCTGGGCAGAAGGTCGTCGTCTTAGCGGGTAGTAGCAGGCTAACTGCGCTCTAAAGTATTATGGAGAAACGCTTATTGCGCTCTCGTCGGCTTGGCACGGGACCTGCTAACCGGTAGCGCGGCGCACTGCGGAGTTGCGGCGGGCTGGGGGAAGGAAAGACAAAGACAATGAAAAAAATCGAGGCCATCATCAAACCCTTCAAGCTCGACGAGGTGAAGGAGGCACTCCAGGAGGTTGGACTGCAAGGCATCACTGTCACCGAGGCCAAGGGCTTCGGCCGGCAGAAAGGGCACACCGAACTTTATCGGGGTGCCGAATACGTTGTTGATTTTCTCCCCAAAGTGAAAATCGAGGTCGTACTCGGCGACGATATGGTGGAAAAAGCGATCGAGGCGATCCGGCGCGCCGCTCAAACTGGCCGGATCGGAGACGGCAAAATATTCTTATCCAATATCGAGGAAGCCATCCGGATCAGGACGGGCGAATCCGGTATCGACGCCATCTAATCCGCGTGGCAGCGTCATCGCGGGCAATGTCATGAAAAAGGGGGAATGCAGCCCATGACTACAGCTAAGAATGTCATGAAGATGATCAAGGATAACGACGTGAAGTACGTCGATTTCCGGTTTACCGACCCGCGCGGCAAGTGGCAGCACGTTACGTTCGACGTTTCGATGATCGAAGAGGACACGTTTGCCGAAGGCCAGATGTTCGACGGCTCATCGATCGCCGGTTGGAAGGCGATCAACGAGTCCGACATGAACCTGATGCCGGATCCCGCGAGCGCCTGCATCGATCCGTTCTTCGCCGAGACCACTTTGGTGCTGGTTTGCGACGTGCTCGAGCCGACCACCGGCGAGCCCTACAACCGCGACCCGCGCGGCATCGCCAAAAAAGCCGAAGGCATGGTCAAGTCGATGGGCGTCGGCGACACCATCTTCTTCGGCCCGGAAGCCGAATTCTTCGTGTTCGACGACGTCAAATACGCCGCCGAGCCCTACAACACCGGCTTCAAGCTCGACTCGATCGAGTTTCCGTCCAACTCCGACACCGATTACGAAGGCGGCAATCTCGGCCACCGCATCGGCACCAAGAAGGGCTATTTCCCCGTGCCGCCGCAGGATTCGGTGCAGGACATGCGCTCCGAAATGCTCGGCGCCATGGGCCGCATGGGCGCCAAGGTCGAAAAGCACCATCACGAAGTGGCGTCGGCCCAGCACGAACTCGGCCTGAAGTTCTCGCCGCTCACCGCAGATGGCCGACATGATGCAGGTCTACAAATACTGCATCCAGCAGGTGGCGCAGATCTACGGCAAGACCGCGACCTTCATGCCCAAGCCGGTCTACGGCGACAACGGTTCGGGCATGCACTGCCACCAGTCGATCTGGAAAGCCGGCAAGCCGGTGTTCGCGGGCAATAAATATTCCGACCTGTCGGAAACCTGCCTGTCCTACATCGCCGGCATCATCAAGCACGCCAAAGCGATCAACGCCTTCACCAACCCGACCACCAACTCCTACAAGCGTCTGGTGCCGGGCTTCGAAGCGCCGGTGCTGCTCGCCTACTCGGCGCGCAACCGCTCGGCGTCGTGCCGCATTCCCTACACCACCAACCCGAAGGCCAAGCGCGTCGAGGTGCGTTTCCCCGATCCGCTCGCCAATCCGTATCTCGCCTTCGCCGCGATGACGATGGCCGGGCTCGACGGCATCAAGAACAAGCTCGATCCGGGTTCGGCGATCGACAAGGACCTCTACGATCTGCCGCCGGCGGAACTGAAGAAGATTCCGACGGTGTGCGGCTCGCTCCGCCAGGCGCTCGGCGAACTCGACAAGGACCGCGCGTTCCTGAAAGCCGGCGGCGTGTTCGACGACGACTTCATCGACAGCTACATCGACCTCAAGATGACGGAAGTGATCCGCTTCGAGCACACCCCGCATCCGGTCGAGTTCGACATGTACTACTCGGCGTAAGCGTTCCTCCCAAACATCGCGCACAGTTTTACCAAGACTTGGGCGATGCAACTCGAAGGGCGCTCCTTGCGGAGCGCCCTTTTTCTTCGTCTCGAATTAACCGGCTGCGCAGCGCCAAGCAACCGGGCGCCCCTCGCCGGGGCGTCCGTTTTTATTGGCGGGTGACGTGGAGCGTCAGACGATCAGAAAAATAATGACGGCGAGCGCGGCGGCAATCCCGGCGGCGGTGACCAGCATCCGCTTGCGCTGTCGCTTCGGCCCATAGACGCCGGCGGCGCGGCGCTCGGCGATCAGCGCGGCGTCGTATTCGGCCGAGGACGAATAGGCGCAGGCTAAAGCCGCTCCCGCCCGCTGGGCATAGGCTTCAAGCGCCAGGACGGCGGCGTCCGATCGGCCGCTATGGGCTATGCGTGACATCCGCGCATATTAGCGCGCGGATGGTAAACGAGACGTTGCTGCCACCCGGTTAGCGCGTGGCTCGTGCGGATTTGGCGCGGCGGGCATGGCTGCTGAACTGCAATACCCGCACCGGCTCCATGGCCGGGGCGCCTCGCCCAGCGGCGGCTGGCGGGGCGGCCTGACGCGGTGCCGGCCGGTCGTCGGCGGCATACACCCGATTGCGGCCATCATGCTTGGCGCGGTAAAGCGCGGCGTCGGCGCGCGCCAGCAACGGGCTGAGATCCGTTAGCGGCTCGCAGGTTGAGGCGGCGCCGATGCTGACCGTGGCGCCGATCGCGTGACCGCCAACGGTGACGCCGGCCTCCTCGAAAGCGGCGCGCAGACGCTCGGCAATACGGACGGCCAAGTCCATCGGCTCCGCCACGATGACCGCGAATTCCTCGCCGCCAAGCCGACCGAGAATGTCGCTTCCGCGCATACTCGAGCGCGCCGCCTCGGCAAACGTGCGCAACACCTCGTCGCCGATGGCGTGGCCGAAGCTGTCGTTGATCGATTTGAAATGATCGAGATCGAGCATCATCATCGTCACCGGCTCATCCCGTTCGCCGCGGCGGGCGCAGAGATTGAGCGCGGTTTCCAGAAAGGCGCGGCGATTGAGCAGACCGGTGAGATGGTCGGTGTTGGCCGCATTGCGGTAGAGATTGACGTCGTTGTCCTTGACCATCAGCAACACGAGGAACGCGGTACCGACCGCATAAAGCATGGTCTCCAGCGTGAACACCTTCAGCCAGCCCGCAGCATAGGATTCGGGCAGGAAGACCTGCATGGCGAGCGGCATCAGGAACATCGCCGCATGCACGCCCGGTACCACAATGGCGGCCGTGCGCGAGTAAAGCGATTTGCGCCGCTCGCGCCGCAATTCGAAGGCGATGAAGAAGGTATAGGCCGCAACGACCATTACGCCGAGCACGATGCGCGCATGACTGCCTGGCGGCAGCAGCGGCAACTGGCACAAGACCAACCACAGGATGGTGCCAGCGAACGCCACGGCCGGCAGCAGTCGCCGCCCGTGGAACAGCCGCACGCCGTTCCAGACCATGCCGCAAGCCAGGAAGGTCAAGGCCTGCGGCAATTCCGGCGGCAATCGGAATAGCGGCGCGGGCGCGCCCCACAGCGCGATCGATGAGGCGCCGATCAAATAGGCCGAACCCCACCAGGCGAGCGCGCGCACGTTGCGCTGCTGGACCCAGGCAACAAGCAGCAATATTCCGAGCAACGCGGCTAGGCAGACCGCGACGAAGGCCAAGGTCGGAATATCCAATTGCGACAGCTGTGGCGTGGCCGTAGTGAACATGAAGCTCTCATCGGCCGCTTTGCTTATCTTAACCTGCGGCAGTTGCAGTTTACCCCCGGGCTTATGGGAAAAGGCTTTAGCGCATGCGCCCGCTTCGATGTAAAACTTCCGAAAATTCGAATTAATTCTGCAAGAAACCCGCGCCTACGGTCGGACGGTCAAACAAAAAAGGCGCGCATTTCTGCGCGCCTTTAGCAGATTTGACAGGGGAATTCGATCGATCAGCGTTTGGAGAACTGGAACGAGCGCCGGGCCTTGGCTCTGCCGTACTTCTTGCGCTCGACCACGCGCGAGTCACGGGTGAGGAAGCCGCCCTTCTTGAGCGCGCCGCGCAGATCCGGCTCGTAATAGGTCAGCGCCTTCGAAATGCCGTGGCGCACGGCGCCGGCCTGGCCCGACAGGCCGCCGCCGGAGACAGTGCAGGTCACGTCGTATTGTCCGGAACGATTGGCGGCGACCAGCGGCTGCTGGATCAGCATGCGCAGCACCGGCCGCGCGAAGAAAACTTCGACCGTCTTGGTGTTGACCAGAATCTTGCCGGAGCCCGGCTTGATCCAGACGCGGGCCACCGCGTTCTTGCGCTTGCCGGTGGCGTAAGCACGCCCCTGCGCGTCGAGCTTCTGCACGTATTTCGGGGCTTCCGGCGCTGCCGGCTTGAGGCTCGCCAATCCTTCCAGCGACTGTACGGTCTCGGCCACGGTCAGGCACTCCTCACGTTCTTGCGGTTCATCGCGGCGACGTCGAGCTTTTCCGGTTTCTGCGCCTCATGCGGATGTTCGGGTCCGGGATAGACGCGCAAATTGCCGAATTGCACGCGGCCGAGGGGCCCGCGCGGCAGCATGCGCTCGACCGCCTTCTCGACGATGCGTTCCGGGAAGCGGCCTTCGAAGATCGACTTCGCAGTGCGCTCCTTGATGCCGCCGATGAATCCGGTGTGGCGGAAATAGACTTTCTGCTCGCGCTTGCGGCCGGTGAACACCGCCTTGGCGGCGTTGACGACGATAACGTTGTCGCCGTCATCTGCGTGCGGTGTGTACGTGGCCTTATGCTTCCCGCGCAGCCGCATCGCCACGATCGTCGCGAGCCGGCCGACCACCAGCCCGCTGGCGTCGATCAGCAGCCATTTCTTCTCGATGTCGGCGGCCTTGGCCGAATAGGTCGTCATGACAATCCCTTGGAAAGGATGGGCGCACTGATGCGCGCCGAAGGTCCGGTTCTCTAGCCGAGCAACCCGCCGCGGTCAACGCTGCAGCAGTGATATTACATAAATATAATCAATGGCTTATAAGAATGGTATTATAGAACCATCGACTAATCATCGGGCCTGCGGGATCGAATAGGTGGCCGTGACATGGGCTACCGGCTCATCCGTACCCTCGGAGTAGATGGTGACCTCGCCCACCGCCAGCCGTTTGCCGACCTTCATCAAGCGCGCGTCGGCAATCAGGTCGGCGCGGGTCGGCTTGCGCAGAAAATTGATGTTGAGATTGGTGGTGACCGCCAGCGGCTGCGGCCCGATCGCCGAGAACACCGCGACATACATGGCAAAGTCGGCCAGTTCCATCATGGTCGGCCCAGACACGGTGCCGCCCGGGCGCAGGCTGCTCTCCTCGAAGGCCCAGCGCACGCGCACGTCGCCATGCGCGACCCGCTCGATGCTGTGCCCGCAGCCCGGATAGAACGCCTGCGGAAATTCCGCGTGCAGCAGCTCTGCGATTTCGTCGGCCGACATGGCTGGCGCGGGCATGATGTCCCCCTTGGCTTTGGGGCGGACCATGCCGGCGTCCGGAGCCGTTTTCAATCCTTACCGTAAAGCGCGCGCAACTCATCCTTGGCCTTCTCCAACTTCTTCTTGCGCGCGGCCGAGAGGCCCTTGCCGCCGCGATTGATGTAGAAGGTCAGCATCGACATGGCCGAGCGAAAAGGACTGGATTTCCGCCACTGGCTATTGTCCGCCGAGCGCTTGAGCGAAAGCGCGATCTGCCTGGGCGTGCGCAAAGTGAACACGCCGGGCTCGAGCATCAGCGCGGCGCTTTCCTCGGTCACCCGCTGCGACCAACGCGTCTTGCCGCGCTTCGTGCGCTTCTTCGTTTCACGCTGTGTCTTCGCCATGGTTCCCCGCCAAAGCATGGCCGCGGCCCGCGTTCCCGGGCTTCGCAGGACCCCTACCTCAGGTTAAGCTTCGCAGCATGAATATCCAAACCACGGCACCGGAGTTACTGCGCGAGCGCGACGGAGAGATCGCGATCCTCGTGCTCAACCGGCCGCAGGCGCGAAATAGCTTATCGGAAGCGCTGCTCAATGCGCTGTCGAGCGCCTTTGGCGAGATCGCCGCCGACAAATCGATCCGCGCCGTGGTGCTAGCGGCAAACGGCCCGGCATTCTGTGCCGGCCACGACCTGAAGGAATTGACCGCGCGGCGCGGCGATGCTGATGGTGGGCGCGCTTATTTCAAGCACATCATGACCACGTGCAGCGCGATGATGCAGCAGATCGTCAGATTGCCGCAGCCGGTAATCGCCACCGTGCACGGGGTCGCCAGCGCCGCCGGCTGCCAATTGGTGGCGAGCTGCGATCTCGCCCTCGCCTCCTCGGCGGCGAAGTTCGCCACGCCCGGCGTCAATATCGGGTTGTTCTGCTCGACCCCGATGGTGGCCCTATCGCGCAATGTCGCGCGCAAGCACGCCATGGAAATGCTGCTCACCGGCGACATGGTCGCGGCCGAAGACGCCGCCCGCATCGGGCTGATCAATCGCGTGGTGGCGCCCGGCGAAGAGCGCAACGCCGCGCTCGCGCTCGCCAAGGAGATCGCGTCGAAATCCTCTTACGTGCTCAAGATCGGCAAGCAGGCTTTCTACCGGCAGGCCGAACTGGGGCTCGCCGAGGCCTACAATTACGCATCCGAAGTGATGACCGAGAACATGATGGCGCGCGATGCCGAGGAAGGCATCTGCGCCTTCATCGACAAACGCGATCCGGACCTGGGAAGACCGCTGATGCTTGTTGCGGCAGGCGCAGAATCTGAGCGTGAGGAATTGCGAGCATGAACGTCCATACCGGCGCGCGCAGCGAGACAACCGTGATTGAAAAGGACGTCGAAGTGCCGATGCGCGATGGCGCGCGGCTGATGGCCGACATCTTCCGCCCGCAAGGCACCGAACGGGTGCCGGCGTTGCTCAATCTCGGTCCCTATCAGAAAGACAAGCTGTGGGTCACGCCCGACACGCTGGAGGAAAAGCCCAACCCTTATATGAACTGGGAGACCGTCAACCCGCTGTGGTGGGTGCCGCAGGGTTACGCCGCTGTGCGCGTCGACGGACGCGGCAGCGGCAAGTCGCCCGGCCAGCATGAGCCGTGGTCGCAAGCCGAAGCGGTCGACTTTTACGACGCCATCGAGTGGGCGGCGGTGCAGCCCTGGTGCAATGGCAGGGTCGGCCTCATCGGCATTTCCTACTACGCGATGAACCAATGGTTCGTCGCCAATCTGGCGCCGCCGTCGTTGAAGGCGATCATTCCCTGGGAAGGCGCCGCCGACCTCTACCGCGACGCGCTCTATCACGGCGGCCTCCTCAGCGTGTTCATGACCAACTGGTTCACCGCTCACCTGATGCACCACCTGCTCGGCCGCGCGTCGCGCGTCGAGCCCGACCGCTGGAAGTCCGATACGATGTATCGCTGGCTGCACGACAGCTTAGACAGCGGCGCGCTGCGGGGCGCGCAGGCGCAATGGGACAAGATCACGGTGCCGATCTTCACGGTCGGCAACTGGTCGGGCATGGCGTTGCATCTGCGGGGCAATACCGAAGCCTTCATGCGCGCGGCCTCCAAGCACAAGAAGCTGCGCATCCACGCCGGCAGCCACGTCCACGCATTTTACACCGAGGATGGGCGGCGGGATCAGCTCCGCTTCCTCGACCACTGGCTCAAAGGCATCGACAACGGCGTGATGGACGAGCCGCCGGTGAAGCTCGCGATCCGCAAAGGCAGCGACGTGCTTGAATGGCGGCACGAGAACGAATGGCCGCTCAAGCGCACGCAGTGGACCAAATTCTATTTCGACCTGTCGCAGTCGCCGCCGCACGGACAGCCGCAGACCGGTATTCTGGCGAAGGAGAATCCGAAGGCGGAAAGCTCATGCACCTATCCGGCCTTCAGCCTCGGCACTATGGGCTCGACCTCGGCGGCCTCGTCGCAGGTGATGGGCGGCGGCGGCATCAAGCCCGGCATGGGCGTTGCGCTGCAGACGCCGCCTTTGCCGCACGACATCGAGGTCACAGGACCGCTGATGGCGAGCTTCTGGGTGTCGAGCGAAAGCGAGGATATGGATCTGTTCCTGACGCTGCGCAACTTCGACGCGGACGGAAATGAGATTTTGGAAACCGGTCAGCAAGGGGCGCCGGTGCCGGTGGCCAAAGGCTGGCTGCGCGTCTCGCACCGCGAGCTCGACCTCGAACTGACGCTGCCCTACCGGCCGTATCACAAGCATCAGCGGCGGCTCTATCTGAAGCCCGGCGAGATCGTGCAGGTGCAGGTGGAAATCTGGCCGACGTCGATGGTCTTCAAAAAAGGCCATCGCATAAGGCTCGACGTGCAGCCGCGCGATGGCGTCGGCAGTGCCGGCTATCTGCACTATCACGCCGACTACAACACCGGCACGAACACGATTTACGCCGGGGGCGAACGGGAATCGTACCTGCTGCTGCCCGTTATTCCGAAAAAGTGACGGCGAGCGTCGCCTCGCCGAAGCCTGCGGGAAAGTCGTCGACCCGCGAAAAAAAGTAAAGCGCTGTGGCAGTCTCAGCCTCTTCCCTCCCCCTTGTGGGGGAGGGCTAGGGCGCGGCTCGAGAAACCACCGTCAACTTTACCGGATCGATGGAATCACGGGCTCCTGAATGGTTGCCTGCTCCTGATGCGCGACCCGTTCCGGATGCGCGCCGGCCGGAAGCTGCAGGACGGTCGCGGTCTGGCCTTCGCACAGGTTGGTGACCAGCACGATTTCGCCGTTCGGGAACTCGAGCGCGTCGTGATGGGTGGCCGGGTTGTTCAGATTGACTTGTCTGAAGCGGGCCAGATTCTGGCCCGTTTTCCGGTTCGGCAGGAAACGGAAGGCCGCCTCGCATTCCACGTCGTTTGCGAATGCCAGCTCCGAGCCCGGCAGCAGGCAGACCGCCACGTGCGGATCGTCGACGGCGGCAAAGCCGCGCGTGATCGAATTGTGGAATGTGGTGGAGACCAGTTTGTCGCCGACCTTGGCCGGCCGGAACTCAACGTCGCGGAGACTATAGTCGCACATAGACGCCTCCTTCGGTTGGCTTGAGCAAAATGAGGCCGCTGCGGCCCCAGCAATGCGATCGAAACAGATCAGCTTGTCCTTCTTATGTCGGTCGGATCCGCAATCGTGCCCCAATTCGGCGCGAGTGCAGCTATCGTAAGCAACCGAGCAGCATTATCTTTGTTCCGAACCGTCGGCGAGCCACGCGAGAAACGCATGAACAACTCCTCTTTGGTCTTCACAGCGGCCGCACAACAGGCGCAAGCCGAGCGCGGCTCGGCTGAGGCCTATGCCCGGCGCGTTGCAGAGGGCTTTCCCGACAAAGTAACGCCCGAGTTGGCGAGCTTCATCGCCGAGCAGGACACCGCGTTTCTCGGCACGGCGAGCGCGACGGGCGCGCCTTACGTCCAGCATCGTGGCGGACCGAAGGGCTTCATCAAGGTCTTCGATGACAAGACGCTCGGCTTTGCCGATTATCGCGGCAACCGGCAGTACATCACGCTAGCCAACCTCTCGGAGAACGACCGCGCTTATCTATTTCTGCTCGATCCGGCGCGCCGCCAGCGCATCAAATTGTGGGGCCGCGCGCGCGTGGTGGAAGACGACACCGCGCTGATCGAACGGCTGTTCGACAAAGGCTACAAAGCGAAACCAGAACGCGCCATTCTGTTCACCATCGAGGCCTGGGACGTGAACTGCTCCTCGCACATCGTCACACGCTTCACCGAGGCCGATATTGGCGAGGCGCTCGCCACGATACAGACCAAGATCGCCGAGCTTGAAGCGGAAAACGCGCGTCTGCGCGCGGCCCTCGCGCAAAAGCCGTCCACGTTTTCCAAATGAACCACGACGCTTACCCCGACGGCTATATCCGCGGCATCCTCAACGAGCGTGAAGACCATCGCCGTGGTCGGCATCTCGCCGAAGGACAACCGGCCGAGCTATTTCGTATTCAAATATCTGCAGGAGCGCGGTTACCGCATGATCCCGGTCAATCCGGGGCAGGCCGGCAAGGAAATTCTCGGGCAGAAGGTCTATGCCAAGCTCGCCGATATCCCCGAGCCGGTCGACATGGTCGATATCTTCCGCGCCTCCGAAAACGTGCTGCCGATCGTTGAGGAGGCGCTGACGCTCAGTCCCAAGCCGCAGGTGATCTGGATGCAGCTCACCGTGCGCAACGATGAGGCAGCGGCGCTCGCCGAAGCGGCCGGCCTCAAGGTGGTGATGAACCGCTGCCCGAAGATCGAATACGGGCGGCTGTCGACGGAGATATCTTGGATCGGCGTGAACTCGCGCACGCTGTCCTCCAAGCGCGCGCAGCCGCTCGGCAAGGGCGTGCAGCGCATGTCGCTTGACGAGCGATCGGGCACTCCCGGCCCCGCACGCCCAACCGGCAACGGCGGCAAGAGCACGGGCTAGAGTCGACCACAAAGGCTGTCATTGTGACCGATATTTTCTAGACAAAGCCCGCCGGAGGTAAAGAATCGCTACCGTGGGCCGGAATGGGAAAGCCCTTCCCTTGACCCGCCTCCGCCATTCGTTAAACACCAGCCATCGACCGGCACCGCAACGTCCGGCAGCAAGAGGAAACAATCATGGCCGACGCCGAACGCACTCCAGGCTTTTCGACGCTTTCAATTCACGCCGGCGCCAAACCCGATCCGACGACCGGCGCGCGTGCGACGCCGATCTATCAAACCACCTCATTCGTGTTCGACGACGTCGAGCACGCGGCCTCGCTGTTCGGCCTGCAGGCTTTCGGCAACATCTATACCCGCATCGGCAATCCGACCTGCGCCGTGCTGGAGGAGCGCGTCGCCGCGCTCGAAGGCGGCACCGCCGGCCTTGCCGTCGCCTCCGGCCACGCCGCGCAGGTGGTCGTGATGCACGCGCTGATGATGCCGGGCGAGGAATTTGTCGCCTCGAAGAAGCTCTATGGCGGCTCGATCAACCAGTTCAACCATTCCTACAAGAATTTCGGCTGGAACGTGGTGTGGGCCGATCCCGACGATATCTCCAGCTTTGAGAAGGCGGTGACGCCGAAGACCAAGGCGATCTTCATCGAATCGATCGCCAATCCGGGCGGCGTCATCACCGACGTCGAGGCGGTCGCCAAAATCGCCCGCAAGGCCAAGGTGCCGCTGATCGTCGACAACACGCTGGCCACGCCCTATTTGTGCAAACCGCTCGACTACGGCGCCGACATCGTCGTGCATTCGCTCACCAAGTTCCTCGGCGGTCACGGCAACTCGATCGGCGGCATGATCGTCGACGGCGGCAGCTTCAATTGGCTGCAAGACAAGCGCTACCCGATGCTGTCCGAGCCGCGCCCGGAATATTCCGGCATGGTGCTGGGCGAGACCTTCGGCAACTTCGCCTTCGCCATCGCCTGCCGCGTGCTCGGCCTGCGCGACCTCGGACCGGCGCTGTCGCCATTCAACGCCTTCCTGATCCTCACCGGCATCGAGACACTGCCGCTGCGCATGCAACGCCATTCCGAGAACGCCCTTGCCGTCGCCGCCTGGCTGTCGAAGCGGCCGGAGGTGGCCTGGGTGAGCTATCCGGGGCTCGCCGGCGACAAGTACAACGCGCTCGCCAAGAAATACGTGCCGAAGGGCTGCGGGGCGGTGTTCACCTTTGGGCTCAAAGGCGGCTACGACGCCGGCGTGAAACTGGTGTCGAACGTGAAGCTGTTCTCACATCTCGCCAACATCGGCGACACCCGCTCGCTCATCATCCATCCCGCCTCGACCACGCACAAGCAATTGTCCGACGCACAGAAAGTGCAGGCTGGCGCAGGACCCGACGTAGTGCGGCTGTCGGTCGGGCTCGAGGATGTGGCCGACATCATCGCCGATCTGGAGCAGGGCCTGAAAGGCTAGCAGTCGGCGTCAGGTTTTCTTGAGCGTACGCGCGACGTAATCGCGGATGCGCGCAAGCGTCTCCGGCGCGGTCCAGATTTCCGTGACCGCCCGGTCGGTCGCGCCGCTGCTTGCCGCCATGCGTTCGGTGACGGCCTGACGAAGCTGCAGCTTCGTTTGCGCGAAGGCCGCAGGCGACAGCTCGGCAAGCTCGGTCGCCACGGCGATCGCATCTTCCAAGAGTTCGGACGGTTCCGCGATCTCGTCGATCCAACCGCGGTCGAGCGCCGCATCGGTCGTGTAGGTCGCGCCGCTCAGCGTGAACTCCGGCAGATGGCGCGCCGGCACCGCGAAGCGCACGATCTCGAAGGCGAGCGCCGGAAACGGCACGCCGACCAGCAATTCGGTCACGCCGATGCGGCCGCCCTCGCGCGCCATGATGCGGCGGTCGGCGCAACAGGCGAGCACGGCACCGCCGGCGATGGCATGGCCGTTGATCGCCGCCACCACGGGCTTAGGAAAGTGAAACACCGCGTCGTAGAGCTTGTGCAAGGCCGGCAGGAATTTGCGAACGTAATCGGCGCCGCCCTCGCTGACACGGATCAGATCGACGCCGGCGGAAAAGATCGTGCCCTGCCCGGTCAGCACCACGGCCTTCGCAGCGCTGCCGCGCAAATCGTTGAAGCGCACGGCCAGCGCCTCGCAGAATTCGATGTCGAGCGCATTGGCCTTGCCGTGCCGCATGGTGACGACGACGATGCCGTCATTGGTCGCGACGTCGATCACGCGGCCTGCCCCACCGCCTCCGGCACGCGCGACAATCGCGCGATGCGACAGCCGCTCGGCATGCACGATCGCGATACTGAACACCACCATCGCCATCACCTGATGCGCGAGCGCGAGCGGCAAGCGGCGCCTGATAGAGCAGCGTGACGATGCCGAGCGCGGCCTGCAGCGTCACCGCGCCGGCCAGCACGATGGCGCTGCGCGCCGCGCGCTGCTGCCGCCATGCGTCGAAGGCGTGCAGCACCGCCAACAGCCAGATGCCGTCGGCCAGCATGCGGTGATTGAACTGAACGGTCAGTATGTTCTCGAACAGATTGCGCCAGAGCGGCTTGACGAACAGCAATTGGTCGAGCGGCGGCATGACCGCGCCGTCGATCAGCGGCCAGGTATTGTATTTCAATCCGCCGTCGAGCCCGGCGACCAGCGCGCCGAGATAGATCTGCACGAGCAGCAACGCGGCGATCGCCAGCGCGCCGAGGCGCAGCCGCCTCGGCGCCTCGTCCAGCGGCCGCGGCACGATCTGCTGCGCGGTCCACAGGATGGCCGCATAGATCGCGCAGGCCAGCGTCATGTGGAACGCCAGCCGGTATTGCGACACTTTGACGAGCGTGCCGGAAAGACCCGACGACACCATCCACCAGCCGACCACGCCGAGCGCGGCGCCGCCGGCGAAAATCAGCCACAGCCGCGCGCGCAGCGGCGGCGGGATGGCGCCCTGCCACAGGAACAGCAGAAACGGCAGCAGGAAAACCGCGCCGGTCGCGCGCGCCAGCAGCCGGTGCGTCCATTCCCACCAATAGATGACCTTGAACTGCGCCAGGCTCATGCCGTGGTTGAGTTCGCGGTATTGCGGGATGGCCTTGTAGGCGTCGAATTCGGCCTGCCAGGCCGGTCTCGCTCAGCGGCGGCAGCACGCCGGTGACCGGCTTCCATTCCACGATCGAGAGGCCGGACACGGTGAGCCGCGTGGCGCCGCCGACGATCAGCGTGAGGAAGATCATCGCCGCGGCCGCGAGCAGCCACAGCCGCACCGCGCGCAGGCGAAACTCCGGAATGGAACGATGATCGTGCATGGAATGCTTGCTTTGCAGGAGACCGCGCGGACCATATAGTCATGCGCCCGCAATCGCAAATTACAACGGCGCATGATCCCGAAAAGTGGGAACCGGTTTTCGGATAAGATCATGCGCAAAATAGCCCGCAGAGCCTCCATGCCCATCCGCACCCGCAAACTGATCGGCACCGTCGCTCTGCTGGTGCTGGTGTCGGTGTGGGCCCTGCTCGCCATGGCGCTGGCGCAGTCGGTGCTCACCGACATCAACGGTTTCGTCGCGGCGATCTTCTACGTGGTCGCCGGGCTCGGCTGGGTGCTGCCGGCGATGCCGCTGGTCAGCTGGATGGTCAAGCCTGACGGGATCAGGCCGCGTTGACGCGGCGGAAGCCGTTCCACATCGCGGTGGCGGCGCCCGACATCAGGACATCGAGATAGCGCTGCTGCTGGAAATCGCCGTTGACCGAAATGCGCGGCAGCGCGGTCAAATGATCGCGGTGCGCCTTGAACAGCACGCCCGGCCGCGTCGTCACCGCGGTCTTGAAGCCCAGCTCGGCGGCGATGCGGAACTCGCGCGGGCCGGCCGAGGTCGGGTCGCCGACCGGATAGGCCAGATGCTCCGGCCGCTTGCCGAGCGTGGCTTCCAGCACCGTGCGGCTCATCGCCATTTCGGCGCGCACGGCGGATTCGTCCGTCATCTTCTTGAGCATGTTGTGGTTGACGGTGTGCGCGCCGATGGTGACCAGCGGATCGGCGGCGAGATCGATGATCTCCTGCCAGTCCATGCAGAGGTCGCGGCAAAATGCCGCCATATCGACGCGGTGGCGGGCGGCGAGATCGCGCACCACGCGGCGCAGCTCGTCTTCGGTCTTCATGCTGCGCAGATAGCCGTAGATCTCGTCGTAAAGATCGCGCTTTTCCTTCACGCTGCCGCACTCGAAGAAGCGGGCGTCGCCGTTGATCACCATGCCGATGCGGCTGTTCTGCGCGATCACCGCTTCGAGCGCGAGCCACCACAATTCGCCGAGCCGGTCGGGGAAGCTGGTCGGGATATAGAGCGCGAACGGCAGCTGGTATTTCCTCAGCAGCGGATAGGCCCAACGCATCAGGTCCTTGTAGCCGTCGTCGAAGGTGATGCAGACGAAGCGGCGCTTGAAATCGCCGCTGATGTAACGGCCATGCATCTCGTCGAGCGAGATCACGTCGACGCGCTGAGTGCTTCAGCCGGCGCAGCAAGCGCTCCAGGAACTCCGGCGTGACCTCCAGCAGATGGTTCGGCTGGAACGCATCCGGGCGCGCGCGGGCGCACGTGGTGCAGCGTCAGGATGGCGCCGACGCCGCCGACCAGCGGACGCATGAAATGATGCAGGCCGCTGAAATAGAGCGTTTCCAGCCCGGTCCGGATGATGGTCTGCTTCATGCCCGCCAAGCGTCTGGTTCCAAAAGCTCAATCGTCCGACTAATCGGTCCTTATATCGACAAATGTTTGCGAACCAATGACCAGGCCTCGCTTCCTGGGCCGCTAGGGATCTAGGCCGCGATGACCTGCGGCGCGCCGGCCATCACCGTCACGTCGGCAATCCCCGCCATCATCAGGCGTTCGCGCGCGGTTCTTGTCGCCGGATCGGCCGGATCGACGGCCACCAGTACCGCATGCGCGGCCAGCGGCGCAAACCGCTCGAGCGCGACATCGGCGGCTGAACCGACGTCGATCACCACATGATCGTAACTGCGCACCAGCGCCTCGACCATCGTCGCCAGCATCGGCGAGGCGGCGAGCAAGCGCGCCTCGTTGCCGACATCGCCGGTCGCGACGAGGTGCACGGCGGAATACTGGTCGCGCGTGATGATATCGCCGAACGTGGCGTTGCCGCGCACGAGTTCGGCGATGCCGGGCGCCTCCGGATCGTCCGAGATGATCGACAGATTGGGCGAGCCGAACGCCATGTCGACCAGCACCACATTGGCGTCTTGCGCGAGCGTCCGGGCGAGCGAAATGGCGGCATACGTGGTGCCGACATTGCGCATGGTCCCGACCACGATGACGCGGCGGCCGTCGTCACCCGCCTGGCGCATGATCTGCGCAATCTGCTCGACCGTGTTCACGGCCATCGGTGCGGCGGACACGGCCGCGGGAGGTGCAGCGGCCGGCATCAAGGACGGCGAATCGACGCGCATCGTCATGCGTGCGGCCATCGGCGACGGCGCATAAGGGTAACCGGAAGACGGCGAAGGCGATGCCAGCAGCGCGCCGGTGACGATGAAGCCCGCCGACAATGCGAAGGCGGCGAAGGCCGCGATCAGCACGGTCGGCAGTTTCTTCGGATAGTCCGGCTTGATCGCCGGGCTGGCGCGCGAAATGATGCGCGCTTCCGGCGGCGCGGCATTGATGTTGTCGCGCGCGGTCGCCTCGCGATATTTGGCGAGATAGGACTCCAGCAGGTCGCGCTCGGTCTTGGCCTCGCGCTCGAGCGCACGCAGTTGCACGTCCTGCCCATTGGTCTGCGAGGCTTGCTTCTTGACTGTGTTCAGGCTGGCGGTCAGCGTCTCCAGCCTGTCGCCCGCCACCTTGGCGTCGTTGTCGAGTTGCGCCGCGAGGCGCCCGCCTTCGGCACGAATCGCCCCTTCGACTTCGGCGATTTGCGCCTTGAGTTCCTTGATACGCGGATGCTGGTCGAGCAAGGTGGTGGATTGTTCGGCCAACTGCGAGCGCAACGCATTGCGCTGCTCGATCAGCCGGCGCATGGATTCGGAATTCGCAATGTCGGAGGAACTCGATCGGCTTGCCCGAACGGATCAGCTCGCGCAATTGCCGCGCCCTCGCCTCAAGATCGGCCTTTTGGCCGCGCGCCGCCGCGATCTGCGAATTGATCTCGGTCAGCTGCTGAGTCGGCAGCGAGGTGTTGTTAGCGCCGACGAACAGATTGGTCCTGGAGCGATAGGCCTCGACCTTGGCTTCGGCGTCCGCCACCTTGGTGCGCAGATTGGCGATTTCGCCGGCCAGCCAATCGCCGGCAGCGCGGGTCTGATCCTGTTTCGCCGTTTGCTGCATCTTGAGATAGGTTTCGGCGATGCTATTGGCGACGCGGGCGGCGAGATCGGGATTGGTGGAGAGGAAACCGACGCCGATGACGCGGGATTTTTCCACCGCGTAGACGTTGAGCCGGTCGTAGTACGATTCGAGCGTACGCTCTTCCTTCGTCATGGCGGCCGGATCGCGACCAATGCCGAACAGGCTGAGCACAACTTTGAGCACCGACGGGCCGCGCAGCGCCGAATCGAATTCCGGATTGCTATCGAGTTTCTCTTTTTTGATCACTTCGCGCGCCAGATCGCGCGAGAGCACGAGCTGGATCTGGCTGGTCACCGCTTCGGGGTCGATGGTGGTGCGATCGCCGCCATTCTTGTCGGCTTCGGCGCGCAGAAACACGTTCTCGCGCGCTTCCAGCAGCAGGCGCGATTCGGAGCGATAACGCGGGGTGATGGTGTTGACGACGGCGAAGGCGGCGGCCGCCGTGAGCAGCGTGATGGCGAGAATTTTGACTTTCTTCGCCCACAGCAGGCGGCCTAAACCGCGCAAATCGGGCTCGCCAGTGGCGGCAATGGGTACCAAGGCGGGCGCGGCAGGCGCAGCAGTAACTTTCGACTTCTTACGGAACAACATGCCTCACTCCACACACACAGTCTGACGGTACCGACGGGGATGACAACCTATTATGGTTGCTTCCGCGTTAATTTCCGGCGCCGGCGCTCCCGACGTTAGATTTTGTTAACCATGCAGGCTCCCTAATCCGCCTGAATTTCCACGAGGCGGCGCGGATTCGTTCGATGCGGGGAGCCCGATTTCTATTGGCCGCTTTGGTCGCGCTCGCGGCCAGCGGCTGCATGCTCCATGACCCGGACGGCGTTGCCGACCGCGGGCTGTTCGCCGTGCCGCACGTCGCCCGCCCCTATGCTCAAATGCAGCCGGCGATGCAGCTCCCAACCGTGCTGCAATATCGGGCGCAGCCTGCGGCGACTGTGCCATACGCCTACGCACCTCCCGCCGGCGAACAGCCCTACACGCTCGGCGCCGGCGACAAATTGCGCGTTACGGTGTTCGGCCAGGACGGCATTTCCAACACCTACATCGTCGATGCCGGCGGCAATGTCAGCCTGCCGCTGATCGGCAGCGTGGCAGCGCGCGGCATCACCACGCAGCAGCTGGCGCAACGCATCGCCGAGCGGCTCAAGCAGGGCTACGTGCGCGAGCCGCATGTGACGGTGGAAGTGGAAAGCTACCGGCCATTTTTCATCCTCGGCGAAGTGACCACGCCCGGCCAATATCCGTATGTCGCCGACATGACGGTGGAGAAGGCGATCGCGATTGCCGGCGGCTTTGCCCCGCGCGCCTACAAGTAGCACGGTCGAACTCACCCGCAGCGCGCCGGGCGATCAGACCAAGAGCGAGGTGCCGCTCAACTATCCGCTGCGCCCGGGCGATACCGTGCTGGTCAAGGAGCGGTGGTTCTAACGCATGAAACCATTGAATATTCTTCACGTTTTCCGCGCGCCGGTCGGCGGCCTGTTTCGCCATGTGCTCGACCTGACCCGTGAGCAAACCGCGCGCGGACACCGGGTCGGGCTGATTGCCGACTCCCGCACCGGCGGAACGCGCGGCGACGATGCGCTGCGCCTACTGGAGCCTTCGCTCAAGCTCGGCCTTACTCGCTTCCCAATGCGCCGCCACGCCAATCCCGGTGACTTATTCGCGCTCGCCCACGTTATACGCCGCGCCGCGCAAGCTCAGGCCGACGTCGTTCATGGACACGGCGCTAAAGGCGGCGCCTATGCCCGCCTTTCGTTTGGAACCAAGCGCGCCGTGCGCGCCTATACGCCGCATGGCGGCAGCCTGCTGTTCGGCCACGATTCCCTTGCCGGAAAATTCTATCTGGCGACCGAGCGTTTGCTGATGTTGCGCGGCGACCTGTTTCTGTTCGAGAGCGCCTACAGCGCCGACATTTTCCGGACAAAGATTGGCAATCCGCGCGGTCTGGTGCGCATCGTCCACAACGGCGTGTCGCGCGCGGAATTCGCGCCGATCATAACCAAGGCCGACGCAACCGATTTGGTGTTCATGGGAGAATTGCGGCCGGTCAAGGGCATCGATGTGCTGCTCGACGCCATCGCGCGTTTGCGCGAGGCCGGACGCACCATCACCGCGACGCTGGTCGGCGACGGGCCCGACCGAGCCGCGCTGCAAGCGCAGGTCGAACATCTCGGGCTCGTCAACGCCGTCCACTTCAGGCCGGCCATGCCCGCCTCCGAGGCGCTAACCCTCGGCGGCATCATGGTGGTTCCGTCGCGGGCGGAATCGCTGCCTTACGTGGTGCTGGAAGCTGCCGCGGGCGGCAAGCCGCTGATAGCAACGAACGTCGGCGGCATCCCGGAAATTTACGGGCCTCTCTCCAATACCCTAGTACCACCGCTAGACAGCGCCGCGCTGGCTCAAGCGATTGGTCGCGCACTCGACCACCCGGACATCGTGGCCGACATCACGCGGAAGCTGCGCGCGCAGGTTCAGACGTCATTTTCGGTCGAAACCATGGTCGACGGCGTGCTCGCCGCGTACCAGACGGCGCTGGAAGCCCTGGGCAACCGGTGACGGCTTTAAGACATATTCGGATACCCCGATAAGCCTTTTTTGACACTCTTTCCTTAGAAATTTCCGTGAATTAGGGACGATCCTTGCTGCCGCTCCGGGGCGCGCGGGCGGCTGATCGCTTAGGCATGACCGACACCGACACTCGCCCTTCGATAAGCCCAGCGGGCGCCACGGCGTTTCTTCAGCGCCTGCGTGCCGGCCCAAGCGCCGAAGCCAAAGCCCCTTCGCTGACGCCGGAAGCGCTTGCCGTGGCTGCGACCCCTGCCGCGGCGCCTATGTCGCCGATCGTGCTAGCGGGCTTCGTCCGCATGGCCGAGTTCGCTTTGATCGTGTTGGTCGGCATGGCGGTGTTCGCGCTCTACCTGTCGCCGACCAAAGACCTGATCTGGCGCTACGCCGGCGCGATCTTCGCCATCGCGCTGCTGTCGATGTTCGCCTTCCAGACCGCCGATATCTACCAGGTGCAGGCCTTCCGCGGCCACGAGAAGCAATACATGCGGCTGGCCTCGGCCTGGTCGGTGGTGTTCCTGATCGTGATCGGCGCTTCGTTCTTCGCCAAAGCCGGCGAGATGTTCTCGCGCGTCTGGCTCGGCAGCTTCTACGTATGCGGCCTAGCGGTGCTGATAACGTCGCGCCGGCTGTTGTTCCTGCTGGTGCGCAAATGGACGCGCGAAGGCCGCCTCACCCGCCGCACGGTGATCGTCGGCGGCGGCGTGCCCGGTGAACACGTCATCGAAGAGCTGCGGCAGCAAAAGGATTCCGGCGTCAAGATCATCGGCCTGTTCGACGACCGCGGCGACGAGCGCAGCAGCACCGACTGCGCCGGCGAGCGCAAACTCGGGGTGGTCGACGACCTGGTCGAGTTCGGCCGGCGCACACGCGTTGATCTGGTGATCTTTTCGCTGCCGATTTCGGCGGAAGACCGCATCCTGCAGATGCTGAAGAAATTGTGGGTGCTGCCGGTCGACATCCGGCTCGCCGCCCATACCAACAAGCTGCAATTCCGTCCGCGCTCGTATTCCTACATCGGCAACGTGCCGGTGCTCGACGTGTTCGATCGGCCGATCGCCGATTGGGACGTCGTGATGAAATGGCTGTTCGACAAATTGATCGGCGGCATCATGCTCGTTCTCGCGCTGCCCGTGATGGCGGTGATCGCGATCGCCATCAAGCTCGAAAGCCGCGGGCCCGGTGCTGTTCAAGCAGAAGCGCTACGGCTTCAACAACGACATGATCGATGTCTACAAGTTCCGTTCGCTACGCGCGGATGCCGCCGACTTGACCGCGAGCAAGCTAGTCACCAAAAACGATCCGCGTGTCACCCGGGTCGGCCGCATCATCCGCAAGGCCAGCCTCGACGAATTGCCGCAGCTGTTCAACGTGGTGTTCAAAGGCAATCTGTCGTTGGTTGGCCCGCGCCCGCACGCGGTCAACGCCAAAGCCGAAACCAAACTCTACGACGAGGCGGTGGACGGCTATTTCGCCCGCCACCGTGTCAAGCCGGGCATTACCGGCTGGGCGCAGATCAACGGCTGGCGCGGCGAGACCGACACGCATGAAAAGATCCAGCAGCGCGTCGAACACGATCTTTACTACATCGAGAACTGGTCGCTGTTGCTCGATTTCTACATCGTCGCAAGAACGCCATTCGCACTACTCAAGACAGAGAATGCGTATTGATCACCGCCCAGGACATCGCAAGAGACCGTGCCGCCCCGCCGGTCGCACTGGCCATGCCAGCGCCGGCAGCCGCGCTCAGCGAGCGTCTGCTGCTGTTAGTGCTTTACATCACAGTCTTGGCGAGCTCGGTCGCCATCATCGAGCCATCGCCACATGACGGATTGATGGGAGTGCTGGCGGTCGCCTGTTTCGCCGCCGGCGTGCGTTTCGACCGTCACGTTGCACTGTTGTTTCTGCTGCTTCTGATCTTCAACGTCGCCGGCCTGTTGTCGCTGCTCAACGTGCCTGGGCAGGAAATGACGGTGCAGTATTCCATCACGTCGATTTATCTGGGGGTGGCGGCGGTGCTGTTTGCCGCGCTGTTCGCCCACAACACTATGCCGCGCATTGTCACCGTGCGTGCCGCCTATGTGCTGACCGCGACCGTCATCGCGCTCGCCGGGATTGCCGGCTATTTCAGCCTGTTCCCGCACGCGCACGATCTGTTCGCGACCAACGACCGTGCGCTCGGCGCCTTCAAGGATCCCAATGTGTACGGTCCGTTCCTGATCTGGCCGGCGCTGGTGGTACTGGAGCGCATGCTGGCGCGCCGCCTGCACCTTACTGACGTGCTGATCGTCGGCGCTTTGTTGTTCGCCCTGCTCTTGAGCTTTTCACGCGGCGCCTGGTTTCATTTCGCGGTGTCATGCCTGGTCATGATGATGATCGCTTTCGTCACGGCGGACACGGACCGCGAGCGCATGCGCATCATCGCGTTGGGCGCAATCGCGATCGCGGCGTTGGCCGGCTTTATCGTCATCGCGCTGTCGTTCGAGTCGGTCGCCAATATGTTCCAGCAGCGCGCGCAACTCATCCAATCCTACGACGTCGGCAGCGGCGGACGCTTCCGCCTGCAGGAATTGGCGCTCTCCGAACTGCTCAACTATCCGAACGGCATGGGGCCGTTCGGATTTGCCACGGTGCACGGCACACAGCAGCATAACGTCTACCTGCAAGCCTTCCTGGTCTACGGCTGGGCCGGCGCCATGGCCTATCTCATGCTGCTGGCCGCCACGTTGTGGACGGCCTTTCGCACCGTCTTCGTGCGCACGCCCTGGCAGCCTTATCTCAACTGCGCGTTCGCCGCATTCGTTGGCGAAGTGATCGAAGGTTTCGTGATCGATACCGATCACTGGCGACATTTCTTTCTGTTACTCGGCATGATTTGGGGCTTGGCGGCGGCGACGCTGAAGTACGATCGCGCCCGCCATGCCCCGCTGCCGGCGCAACGGCTCGCCCATGTCAGCGCTTGAATCCGGCCTCACCGAACGCCGGCCGGCGCGGCGCAGCGCCTTGCGGCGGCTGTGGCAACGCCTGCCGCAGAACACGCGCAGCCAGATTCTGTTCGACGTCAGCCGCATCATCGCGCCGCTGCCGGACGCCAATCCGCGCGGCGGATTGCCGCTCACCATCGCCGGCCTGTTCTCGACCGCGAGTGGCGTCGGCGAAGGCGCCCGGCTTGCCTATGCGGCGTTGGACGCCGCCGGCTACGCCCCCGCCGCCTTCGACTTGAGCCCGGCCTTCGGCCAGGTGGAGATGACCGACGCCGCGCAACGGCGCACGCTGGCGCCCGGCGCCGGCAGTCTGATCGTCCATCACAATGGGCCCTATTTGCCGCATGCGCTTTGGGCGCTTGGACGCGCACGCGTGCGCGGCCGCCGCATCATCGGCTACTGGGCCTGGGAACTGCCGCGGCTGCCGGACGAATGGCAGGCGAGTTTCCACTATCTGCACGAAATCTGGGTGCCAAGCACCTTCACCCGCGATGCCGTGGCTGCCGCCACCGACAAGCCGGTGCATGTGGTGCCGCATCCCTTGGCACCGATGGCCGCGACGCCGGACATGCGCGGCAAACTCGGCCTGCCGGCCGATACCTTGATCGTGCTCAACGTGTTCCATCTCGGCTCCGCCTTCAGCCGCAAGAACCCGCTCGCCGCCATCGCCGCGTTCCGCAAGGCATTCGGCGACGCGTCCAACCGCGTGCTGGCGATCAAAGTCATCGACAACGGCGCGCCATGGGCGCGGCGCGAACTCGACACAGCGATCGCTGGCGCCGGCAATATTCGCCTGATCGAGGGCATGTTGCCGGAGGCCGATATGGCCGGGCTGATGGCCGCCGCGGATATCGTGATCTCGCTGCACCGGTCGGAGGGCTTCGGTCTCGTGCCGGCGCAGGCCATGGCGCTCGGCAAGCCGGTGATCGCCACGGCATGGTCCGGCAATCTCGATTTCATGACTATGGATAATTCGGCGCTGGTGTCCTATTCGCTCATTCCGGTCCGCGATCCCGAAGGCGTCTTCGAGGCCGACGGTCAAACGTGGGCGGACGCCAATGTCGAAGAGGCCGCGGCATGGCTGGCCCGGCTCGCCAACGACGCCAATCTGCGCGCCAACATGGGCGCCGCCGCTGCCAAGGACGTCGCCGCGCAGCTCTCACCGAAACATTTTGCCAGCGCCGTCGCCGCGCTGATCGAAGCAGGAGAGCGCCGTTGATGTCGCCGTTGCCACGCATTGCCATCAATGGCCGTTTCCTCACCCAGCGCTCCTCCGGCGTGCAGCGCTTTGCAGCGGAAGCGATCAAGGCGATCGACCGCCTGCTCGACGCCGATTTTGCCGCGCTCAAGGGCCGCGTTGAAATCCTCGCGCCGCGTGCGGCACGCGACTTCCCGCTCAAGAACATCCCGCTGCGCCATGTCGGCCATTTCGGTGGCTATGCCTGGGAGCAGATCGAATACCCGCTGCACGGCGCCGGCCAGCTTCTGCTCAATCTCTGCATGCTCGGGCCGCTCGCCGCCCGCCATCAGGTCGTGGTGGTGCATGACGCGACGGTGCTGGCGTTGCCGAATAATTTTTCGCCGCGCTTCCGCGCTGCATACAGGTTCCTGATCCCGCGGCTGTGCAAGCGCTCCGACCTGGTGGTCACGGTCTCCGAATTCTCCCGGCGCGAGATCGGCAAATGGTACGGCGCCGACGTTGCCGCCATGCCGGTCTGCTTCGAGGGCGGCGACCACATCAAGGCGGTGCCGGCCGACGAAACGGTCATCGACCGTCTCTGCCTCAAGGGCCGCAAATTTTTCCTCGGCGTCGGCGTCGACTCCGCCAACAAGAACATCAAGACGGTCGTGAGGGCCTTCCAGCAGGCCAAGCTCGACGACGCCGTGCTGGTGCTGACCGGCGCCAAGGACCCGAAGGTGTTCGGCGATCTCAACATCGCCGGCGGCGACGGCGTGTGCGCCGTTGGTTTCGTCTCCGATGCCGAGTTGCGCGCGCTTTACGAACACGCGCTCGCGCTGGTGTTCCCGTCCTATTACGAGGGCTTCGGTCTGCCGCCGCTCGAGGCGATGACTTGCGGCTGCCCCGTCATCATCAGCGAGCAGCCGGCCTTGATGGAAGTCTGCGGCGACGCGGCGTTGACCTGCCAGGCCGACGACGCGGACGCGATCATGCGTCATATGCGAACGCTCGTGGCCAACCCCGCATTGCGCGAACGCTTAGCGAAGGCCGGCCGCGCCCGAGCCGGACGATTCACCTGGGAATCCGCCGCGCACGCGCTGCTCGATTATTGTTTGGCGCTCGGCCAAAAGAAAGCCGCGTGAGATGAAGCAGCGCCTGATCTCCATCCCGTTCTTTTTGCTTCGGACCACCACCGCTGGCGCCGCGCTGGTGACCGGCCTGCTGCAGACCTACGTATTCGCGCATATCCTCAGCCCGCAACGGTTTTCTATTTTCATTCTGGTCGCCGCGTTCGGCTATTCGCTCTGGCTGATCGACTTCGGCATCGTGAAGATTCTGTTCGTGCGGCTGCGGGCGCGCTTCTTGGGCGGCGATCACAGCGACAGCGTCGCCGGCCATGCCACAGCCGTCGTCTTGTTCTACTTCGCCCTGGTGAGCGTCGGCGCCCTGCTCTGCTTCACTTTCATGGCGGGCCACACGGCCGCTTCAGTGCGAGAGGCGGCGGAGTTCGGGCTGTTCTTCTGGTTCGTCGCGCTCAATCTGGTGTGGTTCGCGCTGCGCAATATCTCCATCGCGGTCGACGAATATGTTCTGTTCGAGGCGCTGGAAACCGTGCGCCGCGCTGGATATTTTGTCGGCCTTGCCGCCGTTTTGTTCGGCCTGCCGCTCCTCGTGATGCTGATCGCGCTCAATGCGCTGTGGGCGGTGGTGGTGACGGCCTGCGTCAGGCGCTTGATCGCTCGCGGCGCCCTAAAGCCGCGCATCGGCGGCTTTGTTGCCGATTTCGTCTCGTTCTTCCGCGCCAACAAAGCGGAGCTGATCCGCAGCGGGACTTTTGCGGCGAGTGAAATCTACATCGGCAACTACCCTTATCTGATCGTGCCTTTGCTGTTCGGCCTCGGCGCTCCGCCCATCATCCTCGACACTACCTTTAAGGTGTTCCGCGGCGGCGCCACCATTTACGGCGCAGTCTGCGACATCCTGGTGCCGCGGCAGACTAGCGCGCTGGCCGAGCGCGACGGCCCGACACTCGTGCATGCGACGCTGATGGCGGCCGCGCTGTGCAGCATTCCGGCGGCCATCGCCTGTATCATCCTGATCTTCGGGGCCGACAAGCTGTTCGCCATCCTGCTCGGCAACGCGGCGACCATGCCGCCGGCGACCACGCCGATCCTGATCGTGCTGCTGATCGCCAACCTCGCGCAGATGGTCGCCAACAGCGTGCTGGTGCACAACGGCTACTTCCGTGAAGTGGCGCGCATCGGTATGGGCGTGGTGGCGGCGATGACCGGCGTCGGCGCCCTCGCCATCCTCGCCCATCTTGATATCGTGCAATTCCTCGACGCCTATGTCGCCGTCTACAGCTGTGCGGCAATCGCGTCGATGGTACTGATGATCCGCGGGCCGATCCGGCTTGCCCATGAGGTTGCGGCCTTGCCGCAAGCGGCACGGCATTAGCGTAGGCGAATCAGATTGACGTAAAATCACACCGCGGCAGTTTCGCGGCCCAAAGGCCGGCGAAGGCGGTCAACGCTGCGTTGCGATTGCCGGCTTTTATCACCATTCAGCCAGCGCGTGACCGGATTTTCGAAATATCGGTACATCATCAATGCGACCAGAACCGTGATGGCAACCCCAATCGGGATGAACGTCCATAGCGGCAGTATCGCAAGCGGTCCCTTGAACCAACTCAGGGACAATAGACGCAGCAGGAATTCCTGCACAAGGTAGAGGCTGTACGAGGCGTTGCCGATAGCCAGGCCGAATCGCCATATATTCTGCGACGCATCAACCTGCGGGCCGAGCGCAATACCGATCAAAACCAAGGTTGCGGGCGCCGCTTCGGCCAGACGCAACGACAAGCTGTCTTCGGCGCCCGTTGGAGCCCAAGACAGGAACATGATGCCGAAACCGATCGCAATCAGCATGACGGCCGACAGGCCGGACAGCCGCAATCCATTGACGTAGGCAATGCCCACGGCTGCTCCGAACAGGAATCCGAGGACGATCGGATCGCCCCAAAAGTTGAGAGCAACGCCGGGAAGCAAACCGCTCACGCGCGCGGCGACCAGCAAGCCAAGCGAAGCGAACAGCAGCGACAGGCCCACGCCGCGGCGGAAAAGCAGCGAAACGGCGAATACGACATAGAAGAGCATTTCAAGATTAAGCGTCCAGCCCGGCGTCGCCAGCGGTCGAATGTCGCCGGTCAAGCGCATGTAAGGCCAGAACAGATAAGACGCGACGACGTACAGAGGATCGCCCGGCGGCGCCTTGCTCAGGCTCGGCACGAGCAGAATCCCAGCCAGCGCGATTGTCGTTACCAGCCAATAGAGCGGCACGATCCGGATAAGGCGGCGGCGTATGAAATCGATCGCAGCGGACGACGATCCGAATGCGCGCGCGCTCGTCACCACCATGATGAAGCCGCTGATCGCAAAGAAAAGCGGAACCCCCGACCCCCAGGCTGCTTCGTCGAAGAGCTTGCCGCCACCAACGACGGCGGACAGGCGTTCGGTCTCAATCCCGCAATGATAGACGACGATCATCAACGCCGCACACGCCCGCAGGATCTGAATATTCGGCAATTTCATCGCGATCTCCGCGGCGACCGAACTCGCGGAGTGCTAACATCAGACGGCGTTAAGCGGTGATTTTCGTCAGGTTAAGTTTAAGGCGCTAAGTTAATGGCGGCACTTCGGATCATCGTTAAGTGCGGTGGATTCACCATACAACCCGCTGGAGTCGACGCGCATTAAGCTTAGCCGCGAACGCGGCGTACCAGCGATCCGACAAAGGCCCGCGCCGCGCTGAAGGCGCTCCACACGACAGGCGTCTGCTTGATCCAGCGCTTGATCCGCTGCGCCGCCAGCATCGGCATAGCCACCAGCGCGCCGCGCCAGGTCACCGGCGCGATGTAATCGTAAAGCGCCAACTCGGTGTCGCACCAATCTCGCTTGTAGCGTTCGTCGCCGATGGTGAAATCGAAGGTGCGGCAGCCGCGATCGATGGCGTAGTGCATCAGGTCGTGCAGATGCGCGGCGCCGGGTCCGAAACGCGATAAATCGCAATCGGTGTAGCTCGCCAGCAGGTGATAGTAGCAACCGCGGTAGATCAGCGCGAGATTGACCGCAGCCGCGGTCGCGCCCACATCGAGACGGCTCACGTGCACGACGTGCTTGGTCGCCGGATCGGTGGCCAGTGCGCGATAGAAATCGGTATGGCCCGGTTTGGCGAACAGATTGCCGACCCCCATGCGGGCGAAGGATCGCGCCTTCTGCGCCATCAACGTGTCGAGCGAACTCAAGATTTCACTATCGCTCGCCGGGTTGACGAACTTGATCTCGCCGTACTCGCTCAGCTTTTTGCGCTTGGTGCGGTCGCGCCGACGTGTCGCCGACGAGCGTTTACCGGTATAGAACGCCTCCCATTCGCCGGTGAGATGGGTCAAATAGGCGCCGCTCGGATTGATCGTGCCGCCGAGATAACGCATCGGGTTTTGCTGCGCGCCGACCGTTTCCGGCATCTTGGCGAACGCGATGATGTCGTATCGCAGGCGCGGATGAGCTTGCAGGCTGCGCGTGATATCTTGCCACAGCGCCAAGAAGGCCGCGCGGTCGATCCGCGTGGAGAAAGTCGGCCCCAGCAGCGGCGCGTTGTAATCGTTAAGTTCAGAGCCAAGCCAGGTGAGTTCGCGTACCCCGCCGGCGGCGCAGACCGAAAGCGGCAGCAGAAACAGAATAGCCCCGGCGCCGTCGTGCCCCACCACGATGGCGGGCTGCACGCCGTCGCGCGTGCCGATATGGCGCTGCCAGGTCGCCAGCCAGTCGAAGCTTTGGAACACGGTGCAATCGGCGTGCGCCTCGAAGGCCCGCCATTCGTGCTCGACGGCCGCCAAATCCTCGTAGACCGCGATGCGAATGTCCCCGAGCGCCGCGGCCGGCGACAGCACCTGAGTGCGGTCCGCGGCCGGATCGACCTCGAAATGCGCGTCAAGGCGTGCCGGGACAGCTTGGGCCATGGCCAGATCTCGATAGTGGAGCGTTCGGGAAGGAATTACGTCCAACAGGCGTGCACAATCCGTTAACTCGGAAGCCTCGCCTCAAATGCCGTTAGCGGAGTGTTGTTGCGCCGCGATAGCCGCATCCCTATAGTCCGCGCCGTTCCGGTCGGGGCGTAGCGCAGCCCGGTTAGCGCACCTGTCTGGGGGAATTATCGCCCTACTTAGATTGGTCCCCAGATTTCAGACGCTTAGCGGCTTTTGTCGCAGCAGTTCGGGACCTAGTTCGGGACTTTTCAGCGGCTTCCATCCCTTTACGCACATCGTCGTCCAAGGCGTGGGCGTACTTCGCCGTGGTGGCGATGTCCGCGTGCCGAAGCAGCTTCTGCACGATCTTCAGGTTGCCGGTGGCGCGCAGCACGTCAGTGGCGGCCGTGTGCCGATTGTCGTGAAAGCGATAGTTCACGAGCTTGGCGTCGAGCTTCGTCCGCCGCCATTCGGTCTTCAGTCCTTCTCGTGTGATCGGGTATCGCTGCCCGCGCACTCGTTTATCGCTTGGCCGCTGACAGACGTAGGTGAACACAAATTCGTGATGGTGCCCCTGCAGCGGAAACAAGAGCTCTCGCAGTCCCGGCGTAAGCGGGATGGTGTCTATCTTACCGCCCTTCCCGTGAACGGTGATCGTCCGGCCGCCCCAGTCAATGTCCTGCCACTTCAAGCCTTGCCGGGGACGATTTCGGAGAGACGGCAACCCGACTTGATGGCGTATTGCGCCGCCGGGCGATAGTCCGCCCGCAGGTGCTCAAACAAACGGATTTCCTCGGTCGCTGACAGCACCCGCACGCGCTCTTGTGGCTCTTTCAAAAGATGCCGCTTCCACTCGATCTTCTGGATGGTCTGCACCCACATGTCGCGAGCGCGGAATAGTATTTTGCGTAGCGGTTGAGTAACGGTCCGATTCACCGTGGCCGGCGCCACATCCTGGCCGCGGCGAATAGCGACTAACTGCGCAATCTGATCGTTACCGATGGCCGACAGCAGCGTGTGCGGGCCGAGTTCGCGTTCCAGCCAGCTAAGGGTCGATTTCAGGTTCTTCGGTCCCTCTCCCCGCAAATGTTGGCCGTGCTCAACGTAATAGCGGGCAGCGGCCGGCGCGAATGCCATCGGCGCACTCGCTTGCGCCGTAAGCGTCAGCGCTTGGAGGCGCGCCTCGTCTTGTTTCGTCCGCTCGAAAGCCTCCGCGTCTCGCTTCGAAGTGCATCCTGTAGAGCCGGCGAACCGAATGCCTCGATGTTGGAAGTCGTAGTGGTAGAACGGACTTTTTTAGGCCTGTAGACGGACATCGGTCGTACCTCCGCCGAGATTCAATGAACGTCTGCAAGTCAGTCGGGTGGATTTTGCGCCGCAACCGAGTGCGACCGTTGCCCACGACAATATAGGGCAACTCGCCGCTCTTTATGAACCCGCGCATAGTCTTCTGGCAGCAGCTCATCTGCGCGGCCGCTTCATCCAGATCCAGCAGCAGCGCGTTGTCGCTTACATCTTCACGCATTACGCAACCTCAACTGACCGCATGTCGTTAGAACCAGGACACAGGTCGACGGAAAGCTCGAGGGGTTGAAATAAGGCAAACACATGAATTGCGGGGACAAACCCGAGGATGTTGGACTGCATGTTGCCTCTCCCGTCTTTCTGAAGGCTTCGCGTGGCGCCGAATTCGAAGCAGTCACCATTGGCAGTGCCGGCGGCTCGCCTAGCCGGCCGCCCCCGGCTTTGGCGTGTATTCGGACGTCGCGCCGTGTACGCGAGCGCGGGCGAAGGCGTCCAAGTCCTCGATCCGATAGCGCACCGCCCGGCCGAGCTTAACGAACGCGGGACCGCCGCCAGTGACGCGGCATTTTTCTAGGAAGCTGGCGCTGCAGGCAAGGTACTCGGCCGCACCGCGCGTGTCCGTGTACTTTGTCGATGCAGCTTCCACGTCGCTCTCCAGTGCATGCGCTGACCAAATTGTCTCACGTCAGGCACGATCGGCCAAAAGGAAATTACAGAGTGCGACAAAGAAAATTAAATCGGCTGCATTCCCGCTCACGATTCAGAATACGACAAACTGCGCAATAGGGCGGAGACTAGGTAAGCAATTCATAGCTTTACACCGCCGCTGACGCGCACTGCGCCGTGTCGTTGACTGCGATTCCGATTAGGCGCCTAATGCACAAGCGGATTGAAAAGGGGCCGCCTGTGCGAAAAGATCATCCGTTAGACGAATGGTTGGATCACTGGTTTTGCGACGTGCCAACTCTTCTTGTTTGGGCATTTATCGCCGTATTGGCCGTCGTGCAAATTTTCCGAGCTGAATTCACGCCGGGGAACGCGGCGACTCTTGGTGTAATTGCGATCGTCGTACCTGTTGTTTTGCGGATATTTTCTTGGTTGCTGTTTTGGGGGCTTTTAGCTTTGTCGTTCACGCTTGGCGTGCTGTTGGAGTTCGTCGCGGTGGTCGGAGCAGCGTGGCGTGGCGAGCGTCATTCTTAGCGCGCGGAGTTATCGTGACCGTCCGCCCCCGCCGATCAGTTAGACGCCAGCGGTTTACGGAAGCCAAATTCCAATCTTACGTCGCCGTCATTGGTCAAGTGGCGCTTGCTTGGAACGATTTGCATGAAAGGCTAGCCGAAATATTCGCCGCCTCGCTTGAGCAGCGCGATACCGCTGTTGCGATGTGGAACGCGGTTTCTTTCGATCGTCCGCGTCGAAATCTCTTGAGGGCTTCGATAAATGCTCCGGTCTATTTTCGGGACAAGCGTGCGCCGCAAGCGTCCGACGTGCTATGGCTGTTAGATCGAGCAGATGCGTTAGAGGACATTCGTAACAATGTCGTTCACTCCCCCCTTGTTCTCTTGCCTGACGCTATTCGCCCCACGTACCTTGCCCCTGTAGTCTCGAACCAAGTTTTGAATAACCCTCGCGCGTTAAGGTTGGCTGAGAAGCATCTGTTGGCTGAATTTCGATGGTGCCGCGATATGGCCCTTGCGCTCCGCGATTACGCGGACTCTATCCGGCGCGCGATGATTTCCGCAAACTCTCCATGGCCAAATAAACCTTCTCTGCCAACTCACGGGCAGAAAAATAGACGCCCACCTCGGCAACCCCGGGCTCTCGCAAAATAGCGCGTTCGCCCGCATCGATCATGCCCGGCGTAATTTCGTCCGCAAGTTTAAAATCCGCCATGATTATTCCTTGTGTCCACGCACTACAGACCCTCAAACAACGGACGTAGCGTCTAAACATACTATAGCACAGACCGCTGCGAGCGCGTCTCAGAACTGGCCATAGTTGTAGCCGAGCGGGACGGACGAAATATCATTCGGGTTAGCCTGCCTCAAAGGTTGCTGCGCTTGGCGTGCGCGCTCTCCCCGCTCCCCCTGCCGGAACGCGCGATAGGTTTGCGCCCCGGTAGCGGCAACAGGATTGCGCGCCATAAAGTCGAGTGTCGAGTTGGCGGCGCCTTGAAGATTTGCCGGGCGCACCGCGTTGATGATGTTCGTGGGGTTTAGGGCGTTCGTCGCGTCCGGAATGGCACGCTGCACCATCCCTGGCACTGTGCTCGCGGTGTTGATCGCACTTTGCGCCACGCCTTTTACCCCGCGAGCCGCGGCGCCAGCGATGTTGATGGGATTCACAAGCGCATTAAAGTCGTCCAAAGACGTCGGCGCCAACGCCCGCAGCCGGTCGGCAATGCTCGACGCCGCGGGCGGCTCGGCTGCGGAGATGACCGCTGGCACGGCGGCGGGTGCCACCACTCCGTCGACGAGCCCGCCAGCCGCTTGACGCGCCAGTGAAATGCCGCTGCGAATGCCGCGCGCGGCCAGTCCGCCGCCGGCGAACATGGTAGGGATATTCTCGCCCACCACATTGCCGCCAGCGCGTAAGATGCGCTGTTTGGGCGTCATCGGCGGCCCCGCCGGATCAACGAAGTACTTGCGAAACGTGCCTTCGAACGGGTACCGTGCTTCCTCTGGCACATTCAAGCCAATTGCTTTGCCAAGAAAATACCCCGGCGTATCGAGTGCGCGGCCGACCGTGGATGCTAGCCCCTCATTAAAGCCGGTGGCCGTCTGTTGCACGCCGTTGCGTATTGCGGCCAACTGAGCAGCTCGCTTCTGAGGATCCGGAAGCGAGCTTGCCGTGTCAAACGCCAAATCTACGACATCGCCTGCTTGGTCGCGGATGCCGGGCTCAGGGAAATAGTTCAGTGCGGTGTGCGCTGCGTCCCGTCCGCTCTGCGCGGCCTCCCGAAGCTGCGCCGGCATGTCGTTCCACGCTTTCAAATTCAATGGGTCTGCGTACACCTGTGCCGCAAACGCGCGCAGCTTGTCGGCGATCGAGGGCGATTTCGCTGCCTGCGGGACTCCGGATAAGTCTGCCATTGTCTCTATCGCCTGGCGGAAGATTCGGCCGGTTTGCGCACGGGCGGCCGTAGCTGGATTCCGCGCCAAGAAATCGCACGTTGCGTCGCCAACTCCCGAAGCCGGTCGGCAATGCTCTGCGCAGCGGCTGCTTCAGTGGCGGCGACGATTGCGGGCGCGGCGACATTCCTCGTCGTAAGTTGCTGTGCCATTAATTGCCTACGCGACCTTCCAAATGACAACCTCCGTATAGACTTCGTTTACCGTAATGTTCGCAGCCGTGCCCCATGTACCGGTCGCGGTCGAACGGTGCTGGATTTCAAAAACTTTCTGCGCCGCAATAGTAAAACGCCCGCAGACATACGACGGCGTTGCTGTGGCATCGGCGCTCGACGTAAACGCCGTTGTTCCAATTATAGTGTCCGTAGTGTCGGTGATGTTCGCTAGTTTCAACTTGTGCGAGTTGCACGCTTGGCCGTTGGACACTGCATCGATATCATAAGTGCCTGCCGGCAATGTGATCTGGTTCGATCCGAGCGATGCGCCCGTAATTTGATTCGTAACAACAGTGTTTAGCGTGCGAGTGCGCCACGCGCCCGACGTGAACGTGCCGCCCGCGGTGTTGGCTGCTTGTTCTTCACGGACATGCAGTCGCTGCGTGCCGAACGGATTTGTCGTCGCCGGATTGGCGGCGTTGTAAACGGGAATAGCGGCGTTCGCGGCGGATTGAAATACGGCCGGAGTGATCGCAACGCCAGCGTCAGTAAGCGCGGCTGCCGCCGCGCTCGACGCCGGCACTATGCCACTCGAAAGCACACGCCAGCGGGATTGCGTGCCGTTGTATTCCAACACGCAGCTTTGACCGGGATCGAGATCAAAATTTCCAGTCGCGACGATGCGGTTTGCTGCCGCGGACGACGCGCTTTGCGCAATGAACGTAATCGCATACGTCGATCCGGTATTCTCCAAAATCTTGATGTCGCCATCGGACGTTGCCAGCAGGCCGGTGATGCTGGTCGCCGACGTCGACGAAAAATTCACGCGGGTCGCGGTCGTCCATCCGGTCGGTGCCCAGTCGTTCGTACTCGCCACGAGCGCGGCGGGCGAGATAACGCCGGTGAATGCCAAGTTGGCACCAATCGCGGTCACGATAGCGTTGTCGACGAACGCCTGCGCGCCGAGACCGAGAAGCGTCTTCTGCGCGGCGAGAGTTGCCGCAGTTAGCATCGCCCGCCCGGCGGCGGTGCTGTCGGAGATGGCAGAGGACGGATGCGTGTGCGAGGTCGCCGCTTTGCCGGCGTCGAGCGCTTCCAGAGAACCTTGCACGTCGGTCGTCAGCATTCCGCTGGCAGTGACGGCGATCTGATTGGCGGCGACCAGCGGTATCGCCGTCAAATCGGCGATGAGCACCCACTTCGCCGCGGCGAGGTCGGTCGCGAAGGTGCCGGACGTGTGCGACACGAGGCAGGAATAGAACTTGCCGCCGTCGAAGACGGTGCTGGCGGGAGACGAAACGTAGCTGAGACCTGTAGCCCATGCGGTCGGAACGCTGAATCCGACGGTTACGGCAGTAGAGAGTTGGTTGAGCCCGACGGCTGCGTTGGCGAGCGCGCCGTCGTCGCGCTGAATCTTCGCCAGGTTGGCGAGAACCTGATCGAGCGTCGTCTTGATGTTGTTGTACTCGGCGTCGACCAGCGGTCCAGATAGCGGAGCCGTCGGCGCAAGCGCCTGCAAACTGGAAAAGCTCGAGCTTCGATCGTAGGGCTTGGGCTGGCTCATGGGATTCCGCTGGCAGCCACGCGGCGGCGCGGCGCAAATCGGCGCGGCCAGGGCTCAGGCGGCTCATGGCTGCGCAGTTGGGGATTTGGTGGGTTTGCCCGGGGCGCGAGGCCGGAAATCGGCGCCAGCTACAAGATTAGTATAACATGTCCAGCCAAAGAACGCCTATGACCCTCGGCAACATGCGCGCCAATGGTGCGCGGTCGCTGCTTATTCATCGCTCAAACGTCACTTGTCGCCACGAGGCCATCGTCAATGTTGATAGCCTGGGCGACGATATTTCTGTGCCGTCGCTCGGCCCTAGATTGCGCTGCGAGCGCTGCGGCCAGCGGGGCGCCGATGTGTGGCCAAACTGGAACGAGCAAGCGCCGCCGAGTCTTTACGGGCAGCCTCGATAGCGTGACGAGCGATGGCGGATTTTAAGGCGGCGTGGGAGCGCCGCGGAACACTATTTGTCCCGAAGGCGCAACCGTCTCGTTCGGTCGCGCCCCAGAAAGCGTGGCTTGCCTGCTGGACGCAGGCACGTCACCACACCTTCGTGAATGCCCAACTTCACTATGTTGTCCTTGCGTGGTGCGCGGTACGCACAACCGCATTTTTCTCCGACTGCTTGCCGGCTGATGGCGCTCGGAATGCAGTACTCGAAGCTATAAGACAAATCGATCGGATATTCCGAATAGTGACAGACCTTCTGGCACCACGGCACTACGGGTGCGCGCGCTAGATTCTGCGCATTCTGCGCCAGGACTCCGGAAGCGCTAATGAGAATGAACGCACTGGCCAACGTCAGCCGCCTCATGACGCCCTCCATTAATTAGATGATGCCCAAACTTATTTTAGCGCTTGCAGGCCAAGATTGCACGTCGCGTCATCGCCGACACTGATAAACCGCGCGCTTGACCATCGTGGTTTCACGATGCGGCAACCACTCCTGCAAAGGCCGCCAAGCGTCCTTGGCGGCCTCTAGGCCGATACTCGCTTCGCCGTAAGCCGCTCGCCTAAACCTTTTGCTGGGTCACGAAGAACGCAGCTGTTGGGTGCTCTAGGCTTTGGACCGGGACTGGTGCGAGAAATCCACCCATTATTACCCTAAAACATTGGCCCGCGCACATGAAGCAGCAGTGCTGACGTAAAGGAGCGGCAGGGCTGCGCTGCTGCACATTTTTGATTCAGATCAAATCGGACATCCGGCGGCCGGTATCCTTGGACATGGATCAACGCCCCAAGCCGCCAAAGGTGTGTCCTGTCTGCCACGTCGCGATGCAGACGACCAAGCTCGATGACCGCATAATCTATCGTTGTGAGCGATGCGACACGACTATCACCATCGCGCCATTACCAAAGAAAACCGAATAGCCACGCCAACCGAAACAGCTATCACAGTTACCGGCCGGTATTGTTCTGGCGTTCGGGGTGTTCGCCGTGTCGCTGGCCTAGGCCAGTTTTTAAACACGGATTGTTCGCACGCCGGGCGTTACGTATTTTCGCAGGCCTAAATAATTTTCGAGTTCGTTTCGTCTTGCTCAGTTTTGGTGCCAGTGGGCTCGCCGTGATGGTGCGGCGAGCCCTGCCCTGTGTCAGATCATCAAGCTGCCGGTAGGGCCTTGGCGAGTGTGCGCAATAGCGTCCGCGAATATCTGCTATTGCTCTCAGGCTCATCGGACCCGAACAATAGCGACTTTTCGTCAAGGCAAAATTGTATCATTGCCGCCGCGCCAGCCGCCGTGGTCGGCGGCGTGTCGATCAATCGCATCAACGCCGTATAATAGTCGTCGTGGCCTTCATCGTTCCGATTTTCCCATGCCTCATATTCGGGAGAGTTTGGTTTCGGTTCATTTTTGGTGTTCGCCACCCATGCCGCGAAAAGCGCCCGGCATAGGCCGATTGCCGCGAAAATAGGATCGACGGCGGTGCCGGCGGGAAGCGTGCTGTTCATGATTGCACCGCCATGTCGTCAAGCGCGCTGCGAACGTTGGCGAGAACGGAATAACCGAATAGATCGATCTCGTCTTCGTCAAGATCAGCCGGCCAGTGCATCGGAACCGAGCGGCACTCCGGATCAATATCGAGTGCGAACGCGCCGGCATTGAATTGCTCAACATGCTGCATGAGTGCCAGCGGTCCGGCTATCGTGGTCGGCCGGATTGTTGTGAGCGCATTGGCGGCGGCGTGGGCCTCGCTGGCGGCCTCCTTGACCGCCTTACACTCAACAGGATTGTACTCCGGAGACCACTCGGCATCGACCGTATTAGATTCGATACGGCAGGCTGCCATCGAAGCGCGGTATGCAACCTTGTGCCGCTCAATCGCGGCGAAGATCGGATCAGTAACGACTGCGGCAACGGCCGTCGCGGGAATAATGGCGAGCGCGGGTAGAGCTACAGCACCGGCCAGGACGGCGCGGCGGGATGTCTGCTTTGTCCTGGGGTAGCCTCCAAAGTTGTGCGAATGCCTTGGAGGGCGGACTCGGAATCCGGCTGATTTTTGCTAGAAGGATCATGGGAGCCGATTGCCCTCGCTGGCGGTTGGCTTCAAGTGGCGGCCGGGTGTCTTCAGCCATCCGGCCGCTGCGCAAGATTGTACGAATTCCAGCCGAAGTCAAAGGACACTTTGTCCTAAAACTCACGGCCCGCGGGGCTTAAGCGACCGACTGCTAACCGAACGCTTTGATCTCAATGTCGGTTCGCGATGCGCCTCGCATGAAATCTCTACACCGCGCGTGGGGTCGCGGCTGCGAATAGGTCAGTGCTCAATGATCCTCAGCAACATGCGCGCCAATCGTTCCCGCCTGTGTGGCGTCTCGCGCTATTGCCCCGTCCGAACCGGCTTTAGCTTCCGCGTACCTAGCTTGTGTGCTCGCGACAAGCGTCGGCACGGGATCAAACTGGAATTCAGATTCGAATGCGAATTTAATTTCCCCTGATGAATTGTAGAAACGCCCCTTAAGCGCGCGATGCATCGGGCCGTTCGCGAGGGCGATGTTGACGGTAAATGCGCAGTCAAATCCGGATTTCGTTGCCGCCGATTGACAATCAATCTTCCGGAAATTGCGTATTTCAAAGCGGTCGTTGCCGGCCATACGCACACGCTCGACCGCTTCGCGACCTCCGCTTTCGCCGATGAGCGCCATAGTGTCCGCAACTTCAGCGGCCAAGCTGCGCTCAACTGCACTCCGCATCTGCGTTTCGGTGGGCTCGTCGGTGTGCAAGAAAAATATCACGCCGACGGCAGCAATAGGCAACACCAGAATTCGCATCTGTCCCTCCTGGACGGACGCGCCTCAATTACGACAATTGCTCTAAAGTTGCGTTGAATAAATGACTCAAATTGTCTGAGTTCTGATGCGACGCGATCGGCGCCGACGTGCGCCGAGCAAGTTTTTTAGGACTGCCTTCTACTGCGGCAATGCGCGGATGATGCAGTTGCTCGCCGCCGTGTGGACCGGCGATACTCGTGACACAGGACCCATGTGCGACATTTAGAGAACCGTCATTCGCTCGGACGTTCAGTTCTTACCAGAAGGATTATTCGCGCCGGTTTGCGGAACGCGTTCTGCGGGTTCGAAGCGCAAGACAACGACATGCTGGCCGAACCTGGTCTTAGACGCGGGTGCTGCGAGGGCAAGCCATTTTTGCAGGTATGTTTTTTCTGTCTCGATGATTCCCTGACCGGTGCGGCCGTAAACTACCCAGATGCGTTGTTCCTGTGCATATCGACTCGCGGCATCTGACGTATCAGAGACGGTGTTCAGAATCTTTTGATCAAGATTATACCGATCACCATACGCGCCAAGAACGTACTGCGCCATGGCGTCATTGGTGACAACGGAATCACCGGGCTGCACATTTGCAGCGAGATAGGCGGCTGCCAAGTCCCAGCGCGGCTTGGTTTCGTATCGATAATACGGCGCAAGATTTACCATCCCACCAATAGCAAGGGCCGTCGCAGCGAGCGGAAAGAGTCGGCGCGGCAGAAAGGTCGCGCCTATTCCCGCCAGCACGAAAAACGGACCTGTGCTCCAAATCAAGTATCGGGGGACCAAGATCGCGTAGAATATCGACACGACCATAATCGTTATCGGCATTGCGATCACAGCGAAACCGATGACGCTCAGCAACGTCGGATTGGCTTTGAGACGCCATGCACCCAACAACGCCAACGCGACAACTGCCACACCGAATCCCGGGACAAGTGATGGCAGGAGTTCGAACGTGATGATGTCCGATGCCCGAAACAGGTAGACGGCCGAGATAACCGACCACACATGCTCCAATGTGATCGGTGGTAACCAGCGGAAATTTCGCAAGGGATCTTCGTGAGCCGCCAGATAGATCGCGACCAATCCAGGAAGCCATGTGAGTAGAATAATGGCCTGCGTCAGTGTCCAGTTTCGAATTAATTCCGTACGTTTTGGCCCCGAGCGCCGGATGATGGCAGCCATAGCGAGATTCGATGCAACCAGCCAAGGAACTGAAACAAGCAGGACGTTGAGAGCGCCGATCGTTCCAATCGTATACGCAGCCCAGGAGCCGAGCAGGCCTTTCGGAGTGCTCGAAGGAGAAACACCGATCGACATCTGTTTCGCGATACGCACCAATCCCCAAAGCGCGAGCAAAACAAAACACGACACGAGCGCGTAGGAACGCGCCTCTTGGCCGAATTGGACCTCTAAGGGTGACAGCGCCATCAAAATGCCCGCCACCAGGCCCGCCCGTCGCGATCGAACCTCCGTTGCGATAAGAGCAACTAGTAGAACGGAGATCGTCCCCAAGATCGCTGACGGCAGGCGCAGCGTCCACTCATTGATTATTGGCGCGTCGAATGCCCGGACAAGGACAAAATAGGTCGGGAACTGTTTGTTATAGAGGGAGTTGGCTATCAAATCCGAAATTGGAAGATTGGCCCGCCTCTGGGTGATGATTTCGTCCAGCCACAATGGCTTGTCAGACAGGCCATAGAAGCGCACCACCAAAGCAAGGGCCGTTGGGATCAGCGGAATTGCGATTGTTGCTCGACGCCAACTCATATTTAACAAACCACACGAAGCGATGAACCTGATTTGGTCCTTATCAAACATTGAGGCTGCCTGAGCGAGCACGTACACAGCATCCATGGTGATTGTGTCGCTTGGCAGCGACGTCTGCAATGCCTGCGGTCCCTCGCCACGCGGCGTCGAAGCACGGACGTCGCCTTTTGTGTTTAACGGACATCGATGGGTTACCGCCGAATGCCCGCTTCCGGGGGCAAAGCGGACGATCAGTTTCCTTCACCCTGTATGTACCGTCTCCCCCACTCAACTAGCCCCTCAGCATCGTGCTTTGGCGCCGGCGGGATTACGAGCTTGCCGCCGAACTCGGCGTTGAAGGCATCCGCCGTCGCCGCGTCGGCGAAGCACCATCGAACAAAATCTTGGCCCTCCTCGCGTCGCCCGCAACCATGACGGCTTTGAATGCCCCGCGCGCAGTGCCAATCGTGCATAGCGTCGAGCCGCCGGCCGAGCCCGCCGTTAGACAATTGTGTTCACAAATAACGCGATAGGCAGAGGCACTCGCCCCCAAATGAAACCGCTAGCCGCTTTATCCTTGCTGGCCCTGTTATTCGTTCCGGCAATCGGGCAAACGGCGCCGGCGCTTTCAGATCAGAAAATCAAGGAAAGGATCGTGCAGGGACGCGGCGGAGCATGTGACGTCAACGCGAAATGACATCGGCGACGCTGTTCGGCAGTACGTAAACTGCCTTTCAAGCAGCGACGGTCACGATGATTGCTCCGTCGAGTTTTCTTCGCTTCGATCGGCACAGGACGATTTTGAATTTGCTGTGTCTGAATATGAATCAGAGTGCAACTAGGCGCGCTTGCTCCTTGTCGAACGCCCTGAATGGGCTCCGGGACAGCAGACGGACCTCGCATCTCACCAGGTTTTTGGAGGTTTTGGATGACCGTCCATTAGCGGAGCCACAATCCGCGCCGGCCACGGCGACGTTTCAGGGGGTAGGTGGAGGGTTGATAGGGGAGCATGGCGCCGGTCGCTGCTACAATCGATCGAGCACGCGCGCCACGTGCGGCGCCGCTCGCCCGTAGCGGCCGCGCGCCGAAGGAAAGCCGCGCTCGTTCAATGCCACAGCAACAGCCTGCGGGGCCGTAGCAGGGCCCGTCAGCGTGGATGCCGAGCCTTTGGTGCGCGCGGTATCCGATCCCGCTGCATCCGTGGGTAAATCAACCTCGCGATGGCTTGAGCAATATCCATCGGAACCCGCGCGTCGATGGCGACTAGGCCGCCAACTTTACGCTGCACCATAGAGAGCGAGATTTCTTCCAGCGGCGGCTTTCGGTCACGAGGCTTCTGCTTGGGCTTCGCGGGCATTGTACGCTCCTCGATTTGCCGTCAGAGGGTAAGCTTGGCGCGGGTACGCACAATGATGGTTGTCGAGACTGAAGCCAATCCAAAACATCTCGACTGCTCCGATTTTCTGACTGAGCATTGCGGCGTCGGTGGATTCGCTGGCGGGCCCCTACCGGCAGGGTGCCGGCGGCCTGGTGGCGCCGACTCCACGACACCGCCCTGCACAGGCTGTATCTATTTAGTTATTCCAATTACTTGCGATGCTGCTGGCGCTGCATTGGCGCTGTTGTCGAGATTCCGCGGCTCGATCGACGACCTGGCGCAGTCAATCGCGCGGCTATTAGAGCGCGCTGCGACGCTACTCCGATTTTTGTCGTACTCTGATGCGCCTCTTTATGTGTGCGCGGCTGCAAACTGCCCCTGAGGGTCGTCGCAAATTGTTAGAGATAGCCCTGCGGTTAAAGGCTTAGTTGGCGGTCCCCGTGTTCTGCCATTCTTGTATATTTGTGCAGCCGCGGCTCGCAGTAGCGCGTTCGAGAATAAATCAACCGAACCTCTCAGTTCACGACACCTTTTCTATTGTTCGCCAGCTCGATCGCGCGCACGGTGTTCGCACGGGCCGAAAACCCGAATTGCTGTAGCCGATACCGTCCCCGGAAAGTCGGCTAACCGAAAACCAAGTCCCGCGGCCGCACGTCATGTCCAAGGCGAAAGCCTAAAAACGTGCGGGGTCGTCTACAGCCGACTATTTTCGCCGCGGGACGCTGATCGCTCGAAAAGCGAAGGAGCTGTAGCCATGACAAACGTCATCCAATTCCCCGGAAGCAAAAAGCCCGCGACCAAAAAGCCCGCTGGCATGATCGACCTTTTTCCCGAACAACACGGCATGGTGCAGCTAGACGGATGCATCCCGGCTGAACTCTTGCCAGAAATTCTGAAGCTGATGGGAACTGCAGGAGTGCGGGTGCGAAACAACGCCGCCTAGCTCGGCACATAGGTGCCGCCGCGCTCTGAAATGGCGCGGCGGTTTTCTTTTCAGAGTCCAACAAAATCAGATAGCGATTGGTCAGACGCGGCGAATTGCCCCTACCGACACGTAAAGCGGCATTGCCCGGGCCGTAGCGCGCCTCTGCCGTGCGTCCATTGCTTGCGGCGGGCGCCATCCGTGCGGCTTAGTCGACAAATCGCACCAGCGGCGATTTCTGCTAAATCCGACAAAATTCGACTGCGGGCGCCTGGTCAAAGCAGCAATCGCATTGCGTCTGCATAAGTGTCTGGATTGGCGCCGCCGTCGACGCCTGGAGGCGAACGCCGCGCGGCGGCGGGTGCCACGAGCTCGGGCGGCATTCGCTTTGTGCGGGCAATGCGTCGCGCGATCCGCTTGCGCGCTTTGCACTTCGCCTTCCGTTTGGACGGCGGCGCCGCTATCTCCGCCACAGGCACGCCCGGATTGCGGCAGTTCTCGCATCGCCGAGACAGTTGTCGGTTATGAATTTGGCCGCTCGAGGCGGTTAGCCCGAATCCGCGGCCGCAATCCGCGCAATGGCTGCGCAGCTCGTAGATCCAGACAAACCGTGCGGGGACTTCATGCTCGAAGCGGCCAACGCATTCGTATTGCTGCCCGCGACGTTTGAATGTCTTTCCGGATTTCATAATTCAACTCTTTCTAACTTCGGCCAGTGCAGCCTTACGGGCTGCCGCGCCTCAAAGCGGCTACCCCGTAGGGGGAGGTGGTGAGGCGCTGGCTAGACCATTGTTTTTGTTGCGGTTTCGAGGTGAGCGCCTCACGTATGTCGCTGAGGTGCGAGGTGCTCCCCTCGTTTCCTTTGTGTGTTCAAGCGCTTAGCTCCGCCTCATTCACGGTTTTGAGGTGGTGAGGTGCAGCCGAGAGGGTAAGCAATGTGCCTCTGTTGCCTGTCCCCTTGGCGCGCCTCAGCGTGCCAAAATCCGTGAGGCACTCGGTTACGCCACCACCGTCGAACACCGCATCGAGGACTTTTGCCCGGTTCTTCTGTTCGGCCAGGGCCTGCGCTTCGGCATCTGGCAGGTGCGGGAGAAGCGCCGCGACCGTGTGCGGACTGTCGATCGCCATGTGCTCAGAAATCGCCCGCGCGATGTTATGCGCCATGACGGGCGCCCCCGTCTTAACCCGCGTCTCGAGCACCGCCGGCCGCAGAACCTCCATGCTGTCGCCGGTAAAGCCGGCCACAAGGACGTCCTCTCGCGCGAACAGCCGAGGCGTGCGGCGCTTCTTGCCAAGGTTCGACTTGCTGTCGTCGATCCGAACATAGTCGAGGTGCGATTTACCGGCCGGCAGGCGCCATCCCTTTTTGGCATCATCCTCGGATAGGCCCATGAACGTCACCGCTACGCGTGCGGCGTCCGGCTGCGCAGACGCGCCACGGCTCGCGTAGGAGTCGCCGGCAAAGCCTTTGCTCGAACCTTTATCGGGCTTGCCGGTGTGGGAGACGATCAGCACCGCACTGTCGGCCGCCACCGCTATTTGGCTGATGCAGTCGAACACGGCGCGCATCTGCACGTTGTCGTTCTCGCCGGCCTGATGCAACGATATTAGAGGGTCGAGGACGATTGCGCCGGGGCGAATTGCTTTTGCCTGCGCCAGCATCTCCGCCAATTGTTCGCTCTCTCGTAACGTGTCGCCTACGCGTTGAACCAACGTAAGGCGCTTCCCCCGGCCAAGGCCTGAATTGAGATACACCATGTCCTGGCCGCGTTCGTCGAGCAGGTCATCCCGCGTCACGTTGAAAGCCTGCATAATCGCGGCAAGTCTCAACTCCATTTGCGAGATGTCGTCTTCCTGCGACCAGACCCACACCCGATCGCGCTTCGCGATGTCATAGCCGCAAATGTCGGAGCGGCCTGCGGCGATAGCTACGGCCAATTGCAGAGTCCAAGTGCTTTTCGATATGCCGCCCGGACCCGTGAGCGTCGATATTGCGCGCCGCGCCGCGAGACCGCCAACCACCCACGGCACAGGCGGGATTGTCGCGGGATCGAAACGCCGCAACGGAGAGGCCACAATCGGCGCCCGCCGCGCTTTCCCGTGCGACGGTTCCGGGGGTAAAGGCTCGCGGCTTTTAGTGGCCGGTATTTGCGCTGCCGCCGGTGCTGCAACCGCCTTCGACGGCGCAACGGTGTGCGCGGCCTGATCGTGGTCGCGCGCATAGCTCGCTGCTTCCGCCGTGTCCGGCAACTCAATCGGATCCAACCCCTCACCGCCGAGAGGAGCCGTATTGCGATTCCATGCGCGCGACACATATCGCTCGAACTCGTCGGCGTGTCTCTCAGAGCGAAATTCCCACACCCATACGAGTTGAGCGAACTCTGTGATCGTGAAGGTGCCAGCCATCCGCAATTGGCCGGCGAGTGTATACACCCGAACGGACGGCGTTCCGTCGCCAGGAACCTCCTCCCCACGCCAAAGCGCGCCGACGAAAGGCCGGTCTTCGCAATATCGCTCAAACTTGTCGCGCAAGCTCGCGGGCAGATCCTCGTAAGTTACGACTTCTTCGACCGCAGCCATGTCGATTTTGTCCCAACCGGCCTTGTCGTCCTCGCGCTTAGCCGCTTCCGCAGTTGGGGGCGCCCAAGATTTCAATGCTTCGATTAGGTACATCGCGCCCGCGCAGTTCTCGTCAAGAACCTTCGCAACAGCCGGCTCGCGACCTTGCTCGCGTTTGTCGGGCGATAAGACGTTGATTGTTCCCGGCAAGCGCATAATGCGTGCGACATCAAACACGCTGTCGCCATTGTAGCGGCGCTGTATGGTGCGCCCAATTCCCTCCACCAACTCGATGTTGTCGGGTGTCGCCGGCAGAGAGGGTGCGAGCACCCACCACGCCTGAAGACCGCCCCCGGAATCGACCACGAACGTCGGCGGGCATTGCTTGTCGTTGGACAACGATTTTGCCACGACTTGCAGCAGCCGATCGCGTTCGCGGTAGAAGTTCTCTCCGCTAGGATCGCCGTGCAGAACTTTCGACGCGTCGATGTCTGCTACTACTGCCCGAATAATGCTGACGTCTGATTTGCTCAGCCTTGCATTTAGTGGCGCGTCTGCCTTTGCCCGATTGACAGAAACGTATAGGTTTTTCTTGCCTTGCCGCGCATCGATCCATGCTCGCATCTTTTCCTGGTCTGCCGGGAAAAAGGTCGCCGCTTCAATCTTGGCCGGGTGCTTGGCTGGCAAGTATGAGTTGATCGCGAGGAGGTCGTGCCTGCCCGGCGGATCGATCGCGGCGAGAAAAGCCACCGCAAAGTTGGTGTCGGGCACAAGGGGCGCGTTCACTGACGTATCGGCGGCGCGGCTCGCGGCGTCGGCCGCGCGCTCGTCCTCGACCTTGGCATTGTGGAAGGCGCAGAATTTCGCTGCCTTCGCTTTAATGTCGGCGGGCAGCGCGGTGCGTTGTGCGGCCGCGGACCTGTGCAACTCGTCATCACGGCGAGGCACGCTGCGGGCGCTTCCCTCCGGCTCGCCGACCAGGGCCAGCAAAGCGGCAGAAAGCGACACGTCGCTTGCGGTGTCCCCGCCGGCAGTGTGTGGCGTCTCTAGTGTGTGCGACGGTGGAAGGCTGCCATATCTAGTATGTGGCTCGCCAAGGGGGTCGGAATAGGCTAAACTTTGATCCATAGCAATTCCTTTGGACCCGGCCTCGCTCGCCACTGGTAATGGCGTGGCGAACAGGCCGGGTCTCTTTTTTAAGAGCACGAACAGTCTCGCCGTAGCGCATGACGCGGGTTCTCATTTTGACTAAGGGTGACGCCCAAACCTATCCGGGGGCACGGAGCGAGCGACGAAATCCCGCTTGCGGTCGAGGGAGCGCCGGCCAAACGAGGCCGGCCGAAGGATTACGCGGGCCGCGCTGCGGGGGCAGGCCCTGTCCCAAATATCCGCATGCGTATGAGGTCCGTAATCGCATAGACGTCGCGTTTGTGCGGATGGGACCGCAGCCAGGCCTCCGCGAAGGCATCGCTCTGGTCATCCGGAACAGGTCCTTCGGCGATGGCGTGGCAACGCTCATAGAGGCCCTCGCGTGGGCGTCCTACAACAGTCCACCGCTCGTCTTTATCGCACTCGTGTTGAAAGGCGTCGTTCGGCGTCGCGGCGCGCATCCGGAATCGTCGGTTTGAGTGCCGTTCAAACCAGCGCATATCGTCTTGGAGTGCCGCTTCGAGCCTCGCGGCGATTGGGCAAAGTTGCGGTTGGGTTGTCATGCGTGGACTCCTTCGCAAACGCGCGGCGGTGCGGCGTCTCGCGCAGCGATAAGTCGCGCTATCCACCCGTCGATCTCGGTGGAGATCCACCGCGAGCTTGTCCCGTTTTTCACGGGCGCCGGGAAGGTGCCGAGCTTGATCCGCTCGTAGATTGTCGTCGATCGAAGTCCGCACTGCTGCATGACTTGGCCGATGGTAAGCAGGCGGACGACAATTGTGGGGTCGGTAACGTCGCCCGGGGCGGCAGGCGAACTTATCGTCGGTAGCGCATTCATTGGAGGGACTCTCCTAGTTGGCGTAGCGGCGAGCGCGTCCGCTACAGTGTGCCTGGTTCCCTCCAAGGCGCCTTCCATCAAATTATCTCAGTTTGAAAACGACTTTGCAAGTCTCCGCTCGGCTTCGCCCTTCACCGCCGCAGGCGACGCAGGTGATAGCCAAACCACATTTAGCGTTGCGAGGGGGACGCAAGTTTCCCGAATGTCCTTGTGCGACGGGGGCCGGCAGCATAGCGCCGTGTTGCGTTGGCGCCGTCTATCGGTAGTGGCACAATCCGACAAATTTCATTTCTTGTGGCGCGAAGCGAGTGGTGTAGCTTGAACGGAATCAGCGGGGGGGGCGCCGCCGTGCCGGATCTCACCATAAAACTGCTCGCAGCAGAGCTCGGCGTATCAAGGCGCACAATCGAACGCGCGCTCGAGGCCGGCGAGCTCGTGCCGACATACCGGACGGCTAACGGTCGAGCACGCTTCAGCCGCGAACTCGTCGAGACACTGAACGCCCGCGCCGACGAAGCGAAACGGGGCGGTTACAAATACGTGATGACGCCCGCGCTTTCCCCCGAGGCGCCGCTTGTCCTCAGTCGAAAACGAAAGTCGCCACCGATAAGCCCGCAACTGCGGGCGCGGCGCACACTGTGGAAGATCATGCACCGCCCGCTCTCTCGACGCAAAACGTCTAAGGAACCGCCTGTTCGCTAGGTCCCCGCGCCTGCCCGCGCAGCAAACAGAGCCGACGGCACCAGTCACCTTGCTACGAGGTGGAATTTTTGCGCGGAGTTCCTTTTTCGGCGGCTTACGAGCGTTGTTGTCTCCCGTGCATCGGGATTAGAAACATCGAAGACGATTACTTCCGTGCGGCCAATGAGCCTTGGCGGCAGATCGGCGACAAGCATAGATTCCAGCTTGGTTGCCGACTTCGGTCGGGCCCCGCCGTCTGGACGCGGTGGCGTTGGTTTCACTTCGACACCGAACCAAAACACCAGAAAAATAGCGAAACCTTCGGCTCCCGGGTCGGCAGCGTAGCCCTGCAACTGCGTCGATGCTGCTACCCAGATGTCCGGGTGGTAGTGTCGTTTGGCTTCTACGGGAAGATTTCGCCCTATGGCCGACAGAATTAGCATATCGGCGCGCGTCTCCTCGCCTCTTCGGGCTTCGGGAATGGCGGCCGCGATGTGATAGCGTTGGAGGCGGTCATTCAAACGATCTAGTAAGTGGTCGCGGCACTGGTTCTCGATAAGTGGTTTAGTGACTTTCCCCTCCGAGTTTACGTTCCAATATCGTTTCCACGGGGTGTTGTTGCTGGTGTGGAGCTCCGCGCGCAGGCGGCCAAGCTCGTCCACCACGATGGCTAGAAGATCGGACGCATTCACCGGGGGGCCACCGGAGAGCGCGGCACGGATCGTCTCCGGCGCTGGATGCATAAAGGTTTGGTCGCATCTCATCCGTGCTTGTTGGGCCTGTGCGTGACGAAGACTCGGCTGCCACGCGGTTAGGTCGGGATCACCGATAAGACTGGCCATGGCAGCGATCGCACCAGGGTCTGCGCAACCAGCGAGCCACTGGATAGCGCCATGAACGGTGTCACTCAGGTGGGCGGCCGATCCTAACCGCCCACCCCACCGGCCTTCGTCAGGCGACACCGTGGGACCGAGGAGACGCACCGTTACTTCTTCGCGACGAGCCCGTGTCCCGGTGTCATTCGCGTCAAACATGCCGAATGCGTTTGCTGTTAAACCCTCATCGAACAGCACCGCCGGGTCCTTGCCACGGTATTCCGCCAATAATTGATCGCCGCGCGCGATCGGATTGAGCGCAAAAGCGACGAACTGCCAAATTGGTCGCCGACCACCAACGATCGAAGTGTCAGCGAGCGCCGACTCGGTAAGGCGGAGAAGCCGCGATTGATCACGCCATTTAGCGACTGCCCCCAATGCCGCACGCAGGACCGGTGGCGGCATATTTCGTCGTGTCTCGAGAAGAGTCCCGAGCGCTTGTCCGACCGCAGGTCCCCGGCCACTATCCTCCGAAAGTCGCCAGATGCTGCTGAGTTGCGTGGCTCCCGCGTCCAAGGCGGCGCCCCAAAAATCAACCAATTGCTTTGCCCCATCGGCGGGATCCTGATTGAGCCTATCAATCGCCCAGTTCTCAAGGCGGGCACGTCGCTTCTCGTTGTCGACAATCCAACTCGATTTAATAATAGCGATTGCTACTGTGATCGGCGTGGTGACTAGATCGGGCGGCCGTTCTTCCTCGAGCAAACAATCGATGCCGGCGATCGCCGCCCACTCGACATAGTAACGGCGACTTTCTGCTTCGGCTTTCCCAAGGAGAGCGGCGTCTACGCCAACTAGTTCTTTAGTTGCTAAATACCGCCAGCCAGCCAGGATTGCGTCTGTCGTTACTTCGTCAGTGAAATAGACAACGCGCGCAATTCCTCTAGGCCCTTCATCGCTATCAGGACGAAAATAAAGAGTTGCGGCCCATTCTAGGTTCCGAGGATGGCCACCACTCCGTAGCGCGGGCAACATTGGAGCGAGCGTTTTAATATTTTGGAGTTTCTGTTTTGCTTGGTCTCGTCGTCGTTTCAGCGCTCGCTGGCTTTGAATACGTCGCCACTTCTCGATTTTAGTCGTGGTCAGATTTTTCAATAAGGACTTGCAGCCGGGGTGGCGGGCGACGCTGTCGTACACCTTCCAATAGGCGTCAGCATCGACATTTGAGCCGCGAACCATTTCCACGGCGATTTCGAGAAGCCGCTTTGCTCCGGCCTTTGTTGGCCACGCCAACGCCTTGGCAAGCACGTTTTCGACGATTGCTGTGGATGGATGTCGGCGAGTTTTCGTGATGTACGCGTTCACCACCACCCACGGACCGGTCGTTAAATCATCTTCTGCGAGAATGGCGTCGAAGAAGGCGACCGGGCGCGTAGCGTTTTTATCAAGCCATTCCGTTACGGCTTCCGCTGACTTATCAGGTAGACTGGACCAGGCGTCGTCGCTTACGTTGACGGTCCAATGCCACAGTCGCGCAGCAGTCAGGTCCGGGGTTCCCCGAATTGAAGCAGCAAGAATCTCATCGAGCAGATGAGTGATTTCGATTCTGTGTTGACGTTCAGTGTCCTTGGGGAGCCACGCGCTGTACGGCTCGTCAAACAGCAAGGGCAGCAGTTCGGCCTCTAGCTTCCGTCGTAATTCATATAGGCGCCCGATTGTGTTGTCGTCTGGGCAACGTTGGTAGTCGGCGATAATGGACTTGATGTCGGTTAGACTGAGCGCAGACGCGGGTAGCGCCGCTGCGAGATGAATGCGCAACGCCTCGCGCGCGGCAGAGATGGGCTCATTGGCGAGCGCATCGAAGAGTTCGCGGCGTGAACGGGCCGGATCTTCTACCCCATTCAACCATGCGTCCGCGGCGCGCCACCGCTGCCATTCCGGCCGTCTCTGATCGAGTGTGATACTGCGCAGGAACGGGCGAAGCGTTTCGACCGGCGGCCCGCCAGCCAAAACGTCGAATACGATCAATAGGCGATGCGTCCCGTCAGAAGAACCTTTTAGAACCGCGGCGAAGTCGTCGGAAAGGTCCTCTCCGGCCAGGCCTCCCACGGCGGTGTCGCCGACAACAGAAGCGCGAAAATACGGATCGTTTCGGTCCAAGTTTGCGAGAATTGATCGCCGGGCTGGTGTGCTGAACACCGCTGCGTCGCCGTACGCAAGGACCGTAACCGCGTCAGCTTCGATCAGCCGCGCTGCGCCGGCCGCATCGCCCAGCTTCGCGAGATGAGCGGCAAACCACGCATATAGCCCGCGTAGTTCGGTCGGCGGACCATCGTCTGCGACCGCGATCAACGCCAGCGCCCGGGATAGCGGAAACGCGGCGCGCCCTTGAGCGCCGACGACAGCTTGCGCCAGGGCTTGGCCGCCAAGATATTCTGCAATCGTTCGGTGCAGTGGTTCGAACGACTCGCCCTCACCTCGGAACAGTGGGGTGTCGAGCATGTCCTCCAATACGGCCCGGCCGATTTGCAGCTCGTGCGCGGAGAGGTAGGCGCGAACATCGCTGGCGCTTGCCGGCGGCTCGTCGTTTGACCGCCAAAGAGCCCGGCGACCTGACACCAGCAGCGAAAGGCACGTCAATGCGGCAGCAAAGACAATTTCTTCGGGGGAACTTCTTTGTCTGCTCCCCTTGTGCTCGATGTTGCGCTCGAATGCGAGACGGCCAATGGCAGAAGCAAACAGTGCATAGCGCGTGCGGGGCCAAGCGCCCCCGTTAGCGACCGCCTTGTGCAGCAACTTGAGACTGAGCGGACTTTGGATGAACCCGCTAGCCCCAAGAGTTTTTGCCTTCGATAGAAATCGGTGAGGTTCGGCTTCGCCAAGGGAAACCAGAACTGCAGCAGCTTCGCTATCATCCAGCGGCAAGAGCTGGGCTACCAGTATCGGCGCCCCCGCGGTGGTTCGCTGGATTGGGGCGATGTCGGCGTCCTTTCGCCAATCCTCCGAACGACACGACAGACGCCAACGCGGGACCTTAACGGCAACAATAGCCTGTGCCAGGCCGTGTATCTTGTCGGATGGCTGCCCCTCCGTCCGGTATTCGTCCAGCGCGTCAATAAACAGCGTGGCGCCCGTGGCGGGGCGAGTTCCCGTCATGAGCGCGCGCACCTTCAGAACGGAAGCGCGCTCATGAGCGGCCTCAATGTCGAGAACTGTCGATTTGCCGATGCCCGGTTCGCCGAGCAGCACCACGAAAGGAATTGGCCGAAGGTCGCTAACTCGCCGAAGGGACGCTTTTTGCTCGGCGGTTCCGTTAACCACCTCGATCCTGCGATCAATAGCTGCGGTATCTGCGCCGAGCACCAAGCATCTCCCCCTTTTTGCGATCGGGGCCAAGTCTAAATTGGAGGGAGATGTGGTGTCGCATATTCGCGCGAGAATGGCATCCGTTCGCCTGTCGCCAGAGTATCAGGGGCGCGAATCCTGGCGCCTTCGCCGGCGTAGGAACGTTGGCAGAACGGAGTTCGGGACTTTTCCGGGACAATCGGTCCCGAACCGTGCGCTTCGTGTCCCTTATGTTCCTAACGCCGTTTTGCGCAGCTTGCGCGCCCGGCTGAATAACCCTAGTAATCAGCGGCCTTCGGGCGTCGGGGCGTAGCGCAGCCCGGTTAGCGCACCTGTCTGGGGGACAGGGGGTCGTGAGTTCAAATCTCGCCGCCCCGACCAATTTTCCCCTTCAGCCTTGGCCGTCTCCGGCGCGATCCAATCCGCTAGTTCCGAATGGCATCGACCGCGCCGAGCGCGTCGATCACGCCGGCGCCGACATCGCGCTTGTTGCCGGGGATCGCGCGCGCCGATTTGATCAGCAGGCCGCGCACCTGGTCGGGCGTGAGTTTGGGATCGCGCGCCAGCAGCAGCGCGGCCACGCCGCTGGCGTGGGCGGCCGCGACCGAGGTTCCGGTAGTGATCTGATAGGCTCCCTCGGGCGCCGGCTCCAGAACCTGCACGCCCGGCGCCGCCACCGCGACTTGCGGCCCGCGATTGGCTTGCGGCAACAGTTTGTCGTCGGCGTCGGTCGCGGTCACGCCAATCACGTCCCGATCGGCCGCCGGATAAAGCGGCGGCGAGCGCGGCCCAGCATTGCCGACGGCGGCGATCAGCACCATGCCGCGCGCGTGCGCCTTGGCCAGCATGTCGCGGAACATGGAATCGGCCGGTCCGGCAAAGCTCATATTGACGATGCGCGCATTCTTAGCTGCGGCCCAATCGAGACCTTTCAGAATATTGAAAGTGGTGCCTTGCGCGCCCTCGGCCGTGCCGGAGAAAGCGCGGATCGCGAGCAGCTTCACTTTCGGCGCGACGCCGATGAGCTTGGTATGCGCGGCGATGGCGCCGGCCATGCCGGTGCCGTGCACATGCGCCGGTGCCGGCGTGCCGAGCGCGTCATATTGGTCGGCGATCACGCCGGCGAGATCGGGATGGCTGGCGTCGATCTTGGAATCGATCACCGCTACCAGCACGTCGTCGCCATTGGTGATCTTGTGCGCCTCCAGCAAATGCAGCTTGGGAACGACGTATTGGGCACCGGCGTCGGACTGCGCCGGCGGCTGCGCTTGGCCGAACACGTAGAGGAAATTCGGCTGCGCTACCGAAATCCGGCTGAAGGGCGAGAGCCCCAGCAACGTGGTGCGGACCGAGTTTCTGCCGTCGATGCGCCAGCGCTGCAAAGTCCGGCCGGTGAGCGCGAAACTCTGCGTCTCCAAGAGCGTCAGTTGCAGGCGGCGCGCCACCACGTTGAGATATTGCGCGGGCGTGCCGCTCTCGACCTCAAGCAGGATCTCGTTGGGCACGAAGGCGGTCACGCCACGCGGTGGAATATCGACATGGCGGCCGCGTGCCTGCCGCGGACCGCGCGGCGGCGGATTTTCCGGCGGCGTTGGCGGGATCGCCGTGACGACCACATCCGGGAACAAGACCGGGCCCAGCAGCCATCCCACCGGCCCGAGGAAACAGGACAGGGTCATGCGGTCTACTTCGGGGATGGTCAATTCCCGGTTGAGCATCAGTGTGCCGATCATCGGCGACACTGCGGCGCAGGCGATTCCGCCCATCGCGTAAAAACCGAGGGGGGTCGGCACAGCGGCACGCGACGGCACTGGCGGCGGATTAAAGGTCGATGCGGCCCATACCGGCGTCTGGGCGCCCAGAACCGCCGTCAGCACTAGGATTGCAGCTATCGGCCCCCGCCACATCGGTACCCTCAGCACTGCTGAAACTCAACAAGCCTATTTTACACGGCACCAGCAGCGACGCCATGCGTGTATAGCTCAATCTTTACGTGCTGCACGGAGACCTGCCGGCCCTATTCTGCCGATGGCACTGCGGCATCGACGAGCTTGCGGCACTCGGCAAGCTCATGCAGCACGGTGTGCAACTTGCGCAGGTCATCGCGCCCGAGGCGGCCGGCCGGCTCTGCAGGGGCGACCTGCACCGCCGGCGCGGCAGGCGGCGGTTCGATGGCCCGCGGCGGCAGATCCGTAATGCCATGGATCGCGCGATCGGTTGACTCGATGTGCGGCTCCGGCGCGCTCTTGAGCGGCGGCTCGCGGCGTGCCTCGAGGTTGCCCGCGCGATCGCTCAGGTCGCGCCCGATCAGCGCCGACAGTCTGCTCCCCAAGCCGCGCGCCTCGTCGGCAGCCTCGGCCTCCGCCGATACAGATTCTTCGGCGACATTCTCATCTTCCGTCGCGCCATGCGGCGGCTGCGGCGCGCCTTCCTGCCAAACGGCAGCCACGAATTTCGCGCCCTGCTCGCGCAGGATGCGCTGCACGCCGCGAATGGTGTAGCCCTCGCCGTAGAGCAGATGGCGAATGCCGCGCAGAAGATCGACGTCGTCGGGACGATAATAGCGCCGTCCGCCGCCGCGCTTCATCGGCTTGATGTCGCGGAATCGGGTTTCCCAGAATCGCAGCACGTGCTGCGGCAGATCGAGTTCGTCCGCCACTTCACTGATGGTGCGAAATGCGTCCGGCGCCTTGTGATCCAAAGCGGCCTCACTCCCCGTGATTTAAAGAACGCAGTACTGAAACGAACGCCGGCCTCAAGCCGGCTCGGCGTGACCGTTGATGCGCTGCTTGAGGATCGCCGACGGCTTGAACACCATCACCCGGCGCGGCGAGATCGGCACTTCCTTGCCGGTCTTGGGATTGCGCCCGATGCGCTGGCCTTTCTTGCGCACCACGAACGAGCCGAACGAGGACAGCTTCACGGTCTCGCCACGCTCAAGGCAGTCGGTGATCTCCTTGAGCACCAACTCCACGAGCGCGGCGGATTCGGTGCGTGACAGGCCCACCTTCTGGTAGACCGCCTCACAGAGATCGGCCCGCGTCACTGTTTTTCCGGTCATCGCCCAGCCCCGCCCTCGGCGAACATATCCTGCTGAATTATCGACGATATTAGCATCGTCCCCGGGGGTCAACGGGGCGATTCAAATTGTGCAGGGGTCTCCGGATAGAACTTTGCGTCACCCCACCGTCACGGCCGTGCATGGAACTTGCGCAACCCACAACCCGGCTGGCCGCGCCGGCCGTCCGAAAATGCTCCCAACCCCGTTACCAGCGCAACAGCGCCGAGCCCCAGGTGAAGCCGCCGCCCATCGCCTCCAGCAGGATCAGATCGCCGCGCTTGATGCGCCGATCGGCCATCGCATCGGCCAGCGCCAGCGGGATCGAGGCCGCCGACGTATTGCCATGGCGGTCGACGGTGATCACGACCTTCTCCGGCGCGATGCCGAGCTTGTGGGCCGAACCGTCGATGATCCGCTTGTTGGCCTGGTGCGGCACGAACCAGTCGATGTCGGCGGCGCTGGTGCCGGTGGCCTTGAAGGCGTCGTCGATCACGTCGGTGATCATCGCGACCGCGTGCTTGAACACCTCGCGGCCTTCCATGCGCAGATGGCCGACGGTCTGGGTCGAGGACGGCCCGCCGTCGACATAGAGCTTGCTCTTGTGGCGGCCGTCCGAGCGCAAATGGGTGGTGAGCATGCCGCGGTCGGCCGTGGTGCCCGGCTTGCGGCTGCGCCTCCAGCACCACCGCGCCGGCGCCGTCGCCGAACAGCACGCAGGTGGTGCGGTCGTTCCAGTCGAGGATGCGCGAGAAGGTCTCCGCCCCGATCACCAGCGCGCGCTTGCAGGCGCCGCTCCGGAGCATCGCGTCGACCACCGACAGCGCATAGACGAAGCCCGAGCAGACCGCCTGCAGATCGAAGGCGGCGCCGTGGGTGATGCCGAGGCCGGCCTGCACCGACACCGCGGTGGCCGGGAAGGTCTGGTCCGGCGTCGAGGTGGCGAGCACGATCAGGTCGATCGAGCTGGCCTCGACATGGGCGTTGGCGAGCGCGGCGCGCGCGGCATGCAGCGCGAGGTCGGAGGTCAGCTCGCCGGCGGCGGCGATATGGCGTTCGCGGATGCCGGTGCGCTGCACGATCCATTCGTCGGTGGTTTCCACCGCCTTGCGCCAGTTCGTCGTTGGTGAGAATGCGCGCGGGCAGATAGCTGCCGCAACCCGAGCACCACCGAACGCAATACGGTCACGAGACTCGCTCCGCTCGCCACGCGCGCCGTCGCGCTTGCCTGCATGGTCGCGCGCCATGCAACTCGCCGATCTTGGCGAGCAATTCGTAGCGGACCATGTCATAGCCCAGGTCGATGGCGGTGGCGAAGCCCTCGGCGTCGGTGCCGCCGTGGCTCTTGATGACGATGCCGTTGAGGCCGAGAAACACGCCGCCATTGGATTTGCGCGGGTCCATCTTGTCGCGCAGCGTGCGGAAGCGCCTGGCGCGCCAGCAGATAGCCGAGCCGCGCCGCCCAGGTGCGGTTCATCGCGCTGCTTGAGATATTGCGCGAACTGGCGGGCGGTGCCTTCGGCGGTCTTCAGCGCGATATTGCCGGCAAAGCCTTCGGTCACCACGACGTCGACCGTGCCCTTGCCGATATCGTCGCCCTCGACGAAGCCGACGATAGTCGAAATGCGGGAAACTGCCCTCGCGCAGGATGCGGCCGGCCTCGCGCACCTGCTTCGAGGCCCTTGATCTCCTCGACGCCGATATTGAGCAGGCCGACGGTCGGCCGCTCGATGTCGAACAGCACGCGCGCCATGGCGCTGCCCATGGCGGCGAGATTGATCAGATGCTGCTCGTCGGCGCCGATCGAGGCGCCGACGTCGAGCACCATCGACTCGCCCTTGCAGCGTCGGCCACAGCGCCGCGATCGCCGGGCGCTCGATGCCCTCGATCATCTTGAGATTGAAGCGCGCCATCGCCATCAGCGCGCCGGTATTGCCGGCGGAGACCGCGACGTCGGCCTCGCCCTTCTTCACCGCGTCGATGGCGAGCCACATCGACGACTTCCAGCGCCCATGGCGCAGCGCCTGGCTCGGCTTGTCGTCCATGCGGATCGCGACGTCGGTGTGGATCAGCCGCGCGTTGGCCTTGAGCCGCGGCAGGCCGTCGAGCAAAGGCTCGATCACGGCGCGGTCGCCGTAGAGCAGGAACTCGATGTCGGGATGGCGGGTGAGCGAAATATCGGCGCCCGGCAGAACGACCGAGGCCCCATGGTCGCCGCCCATGGCGTCAAGCGCGATGCGAACCTTGTCGGGCATGGATCGACCTTGGCGGCGCTGGCACGGGCGCCGGCAACTCGGTCAAAGGAGTATGACGCACGAGGGCGACCATAACCGCTGGGCCGCGCCAGACAAGCCGGTTTTGGCCCCGGTCCACGGCTTGCAGCTCGGTCACGATTGGCCGCCGCCGAGGTTCTTTTTCAGCGATGCCAGCGCGGCAAAGGGGTGTTCGCCCGTATCCTCGAGCTTCGGCGGCGCGAATTCGGCGCCCGCTTTGCGCGGATAGGGATCGATGCCCAAGAATCAGGAACTCGGTCGCCAACGCGCCAAGATCGAAGCGGCCGTTGAACAGTGGTTCCGGCGGCTCGTCGCCGTCGCGCGGGCGCTTGCGGGCGCTCTTGGGCTCGGCCTCGGTTCCGCTCGCCGCCGCGAATTTGAGGTCGACCGCCTCCTCGACCGCGCTTTCGATCGGCTCGAGCGTGACCACGCAGGTCTGGCCGACCCGCGCGCTCACCTGGCCGCTGACGTGAACCCCGGCGCCCTGGCGGGTCAGGTCGAAGACTGCGGAAAGCTGCGGCAAATCGCGCAAACCGGCGAGTTCGGCCACCTCGGCGCGAGCGGTCGCTGGAGCGTCGATCGCGACATGCAGGCCGCTGTCCGGGATATCCTCCACGGCGACCGGCACGCTCCAGGGGTTAGCTGTTTTCTTCATTAAGCTCAGGCTCTTAACTCGCGATCACAGGAATCTTGCCGGGTCCGGAAAGCGCAGCTCGCCGCCGGCAAGGCTGGCGGACGGCTGCGCCGTCAGATCACGTAGCGCCTCCCGCATATAAGCCGCAAGGCGCTGGGCTGCCGCCGCGGCTACCGGCGCTCCGCCATAGATATTCCGCTCCAGGGCCTCGACCAGCGCGCCATTGTCCATGGCCGCCCAGCGCGGCCCGATAGGCCTGCGCGCGGCCATAAAAAGCCTCGCCCATGCGGCGCATCTCCTTGGGCACCGTCAGGTCGCCGACCCCCATTTCGCGCAAATTATGGTCCATATCCCGGCAAAACCGGTCGAAAATCCCCTGTCCGAGGCTTTGCAACGCGGCATCCTGCGGCAGCCGATCCAGCACCAGCGCCAAATGCAGCACGATCAGGTCGAAACGGCCGTTAACCGTGTCGGCGACAGCGTAATCGCGATAAAAACACGGCAATCGCGCCTGCGCCACGATCATGCCATACAGGGTCGAAATGGTGTCGGGGCCGCGTGACTTGCGGCGAAAAAGGGGAAAATCATTGCGTTGGTTCGGAGTTGACCGGGACTTGCCGCCCGGTACGTGAACGCCCTCGCCGATGCAAGATCGAAATGACGGTGCCGCGTTTGGGGTCGACGACCACATCACAAACCGCCGCCGGCCGTCCGCGTCGCGCTGGCGCTCGCCTGCGGCTTGGCGCTGGCCGGCTGCGGCAGCTTCACCGAGACGTTGCAGCGCGGCTACGTGGTGCAGGAAGGCGCGCTCGAACAGATCCCGATCGGCGCCACCCAGGAGCAGGTGCTGATCGTGCTCGGCACGCCCTCCACCGTCGCCACCGTGAGCGGCGAAGCGTTCTATTACATCTCGCAGACCGCGCAGCGCGCGGCGGCGTTCATGCCGCAAGAGGTGATCGACCAGCGCGTCATCGCGGTCTATTTCGACAAGGATCGCCGGGTCGAGCGGCTGGCCAATTACGGCCTCAAGGACGGCAAGGTCTTCGACTTCGTGTCGCAGACGACGCCGACCGGCGGCAAGGAGCTCGCCTATCTGCGCGGCGTGTTCAAGCATCAGCCGCGCATCTGATCGCATAGACGATCGGCAATCGCCACGCGGCACTGTCGACCAACAAAAAGGGCCCGCGCTTCGGCGGGCCCTTTGTTTTTGCGGCAGTCCGCTGTGCGGTTTCAGTGCGCCAGCACCGCCAGCAGCAGCAGCGCCACGATGTTGGTGATCTTGATCATCGGGTTCACCGCCGGGCCGGCCGTGTCCTTGTAGGGATCGCCGACGGTGTCGCCGGTCACCGCCGCCTTGTGGGCGTCGGAGCCCTTGCCGCCGTAGTGGCCGTCCTCGATGTACTTCTTGGCGTTGTCCCAGGCGCCGCCGCCCGAGGTCATCGAGATGGCGACGAACAGGCCGGTGACGATCACGCCGAGCAGCATGGCGCCGACCGCCGAGAAGCCGCCGACTTGCCGGCCGCGCCGCCGCCGGCGATCAAGTAGATCACGAAGTAGACGACGATCGGCGACAGCACCGGCAGCAGCGACGGGATGATCATTTCCTTGATCGCGGCCTTGGTCAGCATGTCGACGGCGCGGCCGTAGTCCGGCTTGCTCGGTGCCCTTCATGATGCCGGGCTTCTCGCGGAACTGGCGGCGCACCTCCTCGACGATCGCGCCGGCGGCGCGGCCGACCGCGGTCATGCCCATGGCGCCGAACAGATAGGGCAGCAGGCCGCCGAACAGCAGGCCGACCACGACGTAGGGATTGGTCAGCGAGAAGTCGAGCGTGACGCCCTGGAAGTACGGATGCGTCGGCCGCGTCTGGCGATGAAGAACTGCAGGTCCTGGGTGTAGGCGGCGAACAGCACCAGCGCGCCGAGGCCGGCCGAGCCGATGGCATAGCCCTTGGTGACCGCCTTGGTGGTGTTGCCGACCGCGTCGAGCGCGTCGGTCGACTTGCGCACTTCCTTCGGCAGGCCGGCCATTTCGGCGATGCCGCCGGCATTGTCGGTGACCGGGCCGAAGGCGTCGAGCGCGACGATCATGCCGGCGAGCGCCAGCATGGTGGTGACCGCGATGGCGATGCCGAACAGGCCGGCGAGCCTGTAGGTGACCAGGATGCCGGCGATGATGACGAGCGCCGGCAGCGCGGTCGATTCCAGCGAGACCGCGAGGCCCTGGATCACGTTGGTGCCGTGGCCGGTGACCGAGGCCGCGGCGATCGACTGCACCGGGCGGTAGTTGGTGCCGGTGTAGTATTCGGTGATCCAGATGATCAGGCCGGTGACGGCGAGGCCGACGATGCCGCAGATAGAACAGGGTCGTGCCGGTGAAGGCTTGCACGCGCCGGCGAGCGGCGCCGAAGCCGATCAGCCAGTGGATGACGCACGGCAGATGCCGACGAGCGACAGCACGCCGGTGGCGATCAGGCCCTTGTAGAGCGCGCCCATGATCGACTGGCTCGGCGCCGAGCTGGACGAAGAAGGTGCCGATGATCGAGGTGATGATGCAGACGCCGCCGATGGCGAGCGGCAGCGTCATCATCGTCGAGCAGCAGCGGCGTGCCGGCGAAGAAGATCGCGGCCAGCACCATGGTGGCGACCGATGGTCACCGCATAGGTCTCGAACAGGTCGGCGGCCATGCCGGCGCAGTCGCCGACATTGTCGCCGACGTTGTCGGCGATGGTCGCCGGGTTGCGCGGATCGTCCTCGGGAATGCCGGCTTCGACCTTGCCGACCAGGTCGCCGCCGACGTCGGCGCCCTTGGTGAAGATGCCGCCGCCGAGACGGGCGAAGATCGAGATCAGCGAGGCGCCGAAGCCGAGCGCGACGAGCGCGTCGATCACGGTGCGGTCGTTCGGCGCCATGTGCAGCGTGCCGGTGAGGAAGCCGAAATAGAGCGTGACGCCGAGCAGCGCGAGGCCGGCGACCAGCATGCCGGTGATGGCGCCCGACTTGAAGGCGAGGTCGAGCCCGCCGGCGAGCGACTTGGTGGCGGCCTGCGCGGTGCGCACATTGGCGCGCACCGAGACGTTCATGCCGATGAAGCCGGCGGCGCCCGACAGGATCGCGCCGATCAGCGAAGCCGATCGCGACCAGCCAGCCGAGCGGAAGCCGACGATGACGAAGATCACCACGCCGACGATGGCGATGGTGGTGTACTGGCGCTTGAGATAGGCCTGCGCGCCTTCGCGGACGGCGGCGGAAATCTCCTGCATGCGTCGCGCTGCCGGCGTCGGCGCCGAGCACCGAGCGGGTCGCCCAGATGCCGTAAACGATCGCGAGCACGCCACAGCCGACGATCACCCACAATGTGTTCATGGTGGTTTCAACCTCGATTGAAATGGCGGGCGGAAGAACGCTCCCGCCCGGCGCCAGGAGCGTCGAGGATGGCCGCTTTAAGGGCGCTTCACCCCGACCGGAAAAGCGCGCGGATATAGCCAAAAACGCAGCAGTAAAGCAATGCTTTGCTTACCCTCTCCCCATACTTACGCGGAAAGGTAAAGCCGAGCGCCATCGCCCGTATTCTTTACCGGCCCCGGGTAGGCCGTCGTCCACTTTCCGCCGCCCCGAAAGAGAACCGAGGGCGCGCGGGACGCCAAGGGTCCGTCGGACCCGCGGACCTCGACGCCTCGCAGCATCAAGGCGTGCTGAAGTCCGAATAACCGCAAGTCCGCCGTCTCGATGGCGTCCCGCGCGCGGTGTTTGAGGTTTGCTCCGCCTCGCCCCCGGTGGACTTCCCGTTTCAGGCGACCCGCCTCTCCTCTCGAATTGGCAGGCCGCCTATCCACCGCTGTAGGCCCAAACGGTGCCCAGCACGTCTGACCGTGCCGGCTGCCGCCGTCAGTGGGGCCCGGCGACGCGCGGCTGGCGCGCCGGGACGAAGCGGCTTGGACCGCCGGGCCGCTCCGCCGCATCTCCGACGGAGCGTCATTCCCCGGCCACCGCTCCCCGCCCCGCGTCTGGAGACGCTGATCAGACACCCCTCGGTCACGAGGGACGGGATGACGATAGGAATACATACCCTAGGAATATAGTCAAGCGTTTTTTGGGTAGTGGCTCAGTTTGAATAGGAACAAACTCCAGTGGTATTTGGATTAGAAGAATAACGCGATTGTTTCAATTATTAGCCAACCTAGAACAACTGCCCATACGATAGCGGCAACAACGCCAATTCCGATCAGGAATGGAGGCCATCTCTTGCCGGCCCATTGCAATAATTTATATCTGCGGGTTTCGGGCATTTTGACCCCGTAATCCCCGCGAATGCTCTTATTAAATAATTGAGCAGCGCAATTGGTTCCAAAGCCGGTTCAATTGGCGGCCTCCCAATCCTCCAACACCTTCACCATATCGGACATTTCCCAAAGCTTGTCAGTCACGCCCGCTGCCATTGCGGGAGAGATTTTCAGCGTTTGATGGATACGGACGAAATTGTAATGCATGAAGTAGATTGCGACGGCGTAGGCGTGGTTCTCAACCTTTTTTGAAAATGCGTTTGTTAGCCTCGTAAATCTGCGCATGTTCATGCGCATGGCCGCCGCGATTTCCTTCGGTCATCAAAACATGCCCTCTACCGTTCCATAATTCCAGTCGAGCTACCTAGGAGTTAAATCCAAACTGACCCACTACCGTTTTTTTGCGGGCGCGGCGCGGCAGCCGCTGTGCCGTCATTGCCGGGCTTGACCCCGCAATCCATGAGGCGGTTCGGCATCTGCGGGCTACCTGGGAGGCTTTCGCGGGTGGCAACTCATCATGGATGCCCAAGTCTTCAGGAGCGAAGACGGCGCTTCGCGCCTTTTGCCCGGGCATGACGCTGAGGCATGCCCTGCCCTAAACCGTCGACACCGCCCCCTTGCGCAGGCTCAGCCACAGCAGCATGGCGCCGGCCACGAAGATGGTCGGGAAAATCACCTCGT
>CAVYWI010000021.1:0-378306 GCA_963772235.1 uncultured Alphaproteobacteria bacterium | reverse complement strand
TCCAGCGCGACCGGCGAGATCGCCGCTGCGTTCTTTCCGCGCCGTGCGTTAGCCGCGATATCAGCCAGCTCGAAGAACTGCCGCCTTGCGTGTGCCCAACACAGTGCCGCCGTGATCGCTCCCTGAGCGCGCGACGAATCGTAAAGCTCGTTGTACCCGCCGTAGGCATCGGCCTGCAGGATGCCGGTGAAGCCTTCAAGATGGCGAACGGGATGCTCGTGCCTGCGATCCCGCGAGGCGTAATAGAGCGCTGCGGGCGGCGCCCGGCCGCCAAAGGGCCGGTCGTCGCGGACATAGGTCCAGATGTGCCCGGTGACCGTCTTGCCCTTGGCCAGGATCGGCACGGTCGTGTCGTCGCCGTGCAGTCGTTCGGCAGCCAGGACATGGGTCTCGATCAGCGCATGCAGTGGCTGTAGCGCCGCCGTGCAGGCGCCGACCTGGTCGGCCAGCGTCGACACGCTCAGATCGATGCCTTCGCGCCGATATCGCTCGCTCTGTCGGTTCAGCGGCTGATGCTGGCCGAACTTCTCGAACAGGATCATGGCCAGCAGGTTTGGTCCGGCGAAGCCGCGCGGCGTCACATGGAAGGGCGCCGGCGGCTGCGTGATCTTCTCGCACTCCCGGCACGAGAACTTCTCCCGCACCGTCTGGATCACCTTCCACTGCCGCGGGATCACCTCCAGCGTCTCGGTGATGTCCTCGCCCAGCTTCGACAGCTTCGACGATCCGCAGCAGGGACAGCTTTCTGGCGCGGCGATGACGATGCGCTCGCGCGGCAGATGATCGGGGAACGGCTTGCGCGACGGTCGCTTGCGCTCGAACGATTTGACCGTCTGCGTCCGGGCCGCCGCCTTCTCGGCCGCCAACTCGTCCTCGGTCGCTGCCGCCTCCAGGTCTTCCAGCTGCAGTTCCATCTGCTCCAGCAGCCGCGCCTTGCGCTCCGAGCGGCTGCCGTAAAGCTCCCGGCGCAGTTTCTCGATCTCGAGCTTGAGATGGGCGATCAGCGCTTCCGTGCTGGTGTTCACCGCCTGGGCGCGAGCCGCAACCGCCTCAGCTTCCACGCGCGCGCGCGCGCTCCGCGAGGATCATCGCATGAGCGGCGGCAAGATCGGATGGCAGAGGCTCAGACGCCGATGTCATGCGCCAAGAGAATCATATTCGTCAGCAATCGCAAAGCAAAATCCGTCATCCAACCGACGTCGGACGCCAGGTTTCTTGCGGATTGCGCCAATCGATGCCGGAGAGCAAATAACCAAGCTGGGCCGAGGAGATCGTCACCGCGCCGTCGGCCGCGCTCGGCCACAAAAAGCGGCCCCGCTCCAGTCGCTTCATGAACAGGCAAGCCCCCTGACCATCATGCCAGATCACCTTCAAGAGATCGCCGCGACGGCCGCGAAAGACAAACAGGTGACCGCTCAGCGGATCGCGCCGCAGCACTTCCTGCACCAGCAACGACAGACCCGGGAATCCCTTCCTCATGTCGGTATGCCCGGTCGCCAGCCACACCCGCACCCCGCTCGGGAGCAGCATCATCGGCTCACCAGAGCATCCACAACCCGGCGCAGCGCATCCGCGTCAACATCACTGTCCACTCGAATGCGACGGCCGCCGCTAAGATCGATTTCGATGATGCCGTGCCTTCGCCGCCGCGCCGGGACTGCCGTTGTTGTCGGCGCTTCCGCTTCCCTCGCCAATGTCACCGGCGCAGGCACGATCTCAGCCGGCACTAACTGCGGCACGCTTGCGTCGGCCCGCCTGCAGAGATCCTTACGCCACCGGAAAAGCTGGCTCACATGGATGCCCGCCGAACGGGCAATCTCCGAAGCCGTCACACCAGGCTCAAAAGATGCAGCAACCAGCCGCTCCTTCTCCTCTAGCGACCAGCGGCGGCGCCTCTCCACCGACGTGATCACCTCCACTCGCGGCAACGTCATAGCGCTACTCCTAGGATTATCCCTAGGACGTCCAATATTCGCTCGCGTCAGACAAGGCGGCCCTCAGCGGAGGGATACCAATTCCTCGAACGTGAAATCTTTGAGGCATTATGAGACCTGTGCGCGAAAGTTCTGGAAGCCTTTAATAACGCCTGATTCAATGGACTTGTTGAACTCGGCTTTGGAGCAGTCTCGATGCCACGTCGACGTATTGGCCAAGAGGTTCTTGGATTTGGAGCGGAAGCGGGCCGACGTTCAGCCCTTGAAGAATTGAGTGCGTTGATAGAATGGAGCGTAATTGAACGGCTTCTCGATCGCATCAATTGTGCTGCCAAGGGCGAGCCAGCATGGCCACCTTTGGCCTTGTTCAAGGCCCTGCTGATCGCGGTGTGGCACGACTTGTCTGACGTGAAGCTTTCCGAGGCTTTGGGAGATCGAGCCTCGTTTCGGCGGTTCTGCGGATTTTCCAGGACCGAGGCGACGCCAGAGCGCACTGCTTTCGTGCGGTTTCGCAAGCAACTGCTGGCCTGTGGCCTGGACAAGGAGCTATTCAATGAAGTTACGCGTCAGCTCAAGGCAAAGGCAGTAACGGTCAAGACCGGCACGTTGGTTGATGCGACGGTGATCGCCTCCGCTAGTCATCAGGATAGCGAGGCCGCTTGGTCTGGACACAGAAATCGCAAGGCAATCCATAGTTTCAAGGCGCATGTGGGCGCCGACGCCGAGACAGCTATCGTCGAAGAACTCTCAGTCACACCTGGCAACATTCATGACGGTCGTGCTGGATACGGCGCCTTGCCGGACAATCCCGGTGACGTCTACGCCGATAGCGCCTACCGCGGTCAGGTCTTCGCCACAGCGGTGCTGGCCAAGGGTGGAGCCCCGAAGGTTGTACAGACCGGGGCTTGGGGGCGTCCAGGCGACGATACGCTGCGCGCGCTCCGTGACTGGAATTATAGCGTGCAGCGCGTCCGTTGCCGGATTGAGAAGATCTTTGGCACCTGGAAACGCAGCTATGGTTTGCGGCGCATGCGGTGGAAAGGGTTGGCGAAGGCAACCCTCCAGGTCCGTCTCACTGCACTCGCTTACAACCTGAAACGAACGATGACGATTCTAACCGTCGTGCGTATTTAAGGTCGAAAATAAGCGCGACAAGAAAATCAGCGCCAGACCGTTACAGCCACGGCCTTTGTAATCGTAGCACCGCTACGGTCAATGCCGTTCTCATCAACCAAAAACGACGCCCGCGCACAGGTCTCATTAGGTCCCCAAACCTGTTGACATGTACGTTGGAAACCAAGTTCGGATGCGTCGGTTGATGCTCGGCATGAGCCAGGAGAAGCTCGGGCATGCCCTCGGCCTTACTTTTCAGCAAGTGCAGAAATACGAAAAGGGCACGAACCGAATGGGATCAAGCCGCTTGCAGCAAATGGCAAATATTCTGGAAGTGCCCGTCACATTCTTTTTTGAAGGCGCGCCTGGCCAAACCAAGCCGGATGGCAAGGCTCCCTCACCAAACTACGTTTCCGATTTTCTCGCCACAGCGGATGGACTTGCGCTCACGAAAGCATTCATGAAAATCAAGAACGCCAAGATACGGCGAACCATCGTAGATCTTGTTGACGTTGTTGCAGGCGATAGCGCAAAAAAATAAAGCTTGGCACAATAACGGCGTGCGCGCGCTCGAAGCATCACTCGGCAAGGGTGTGGTCAAGCAGCTCCACTCGGGCCATGATGCGCGATGGACCCCGCTCCTAACCTCGTTCTCGTTCGCGCCAGCGTAAGCCGCTCGAGCGGCCAATGGTCGGACGATGATTACGATGTATGGGACGGCAACGCCAAAAATGGTTGGCCGTATCTTTCGCGCCACCGTCGCGCCAGCGGGCCGGCCTTGGTTCTGGACTATCACAGAGCGCGCCCCACAGCACCCGAGCGAACGCGGCTACGCTGCGACACGCGAGTAAGCGACGGCGGATTTCAAGGCGGCGTGGGAGCGCAAGCCGTGATCCTCAAATCCGAGACTTACAATTTTCACCGGCTCGATCTTACCCGCCAAGCCGGTTTCCTCTTGACGGTAAGCTGCCAATAAGAAGCGCTCGCAACCAATAAAGTGAAACCCGACCTTGGCTAGGGCTACGTAATAATACGGGATAGAAGACCACCGCGATCAGGCTAGGCTGCGTTCACCAGATAGTTCTCCCTGAACTTGAACATTTGGTTTTTTTCCTTAGCCCCCGGTAGCCATAGGCTGCTGGGGAATTTTTTTTGAAAAAGTCGAGGCGGGCAAAGCGCGCTTCCTGCGACAGCCAAGCGGGTCCATGTGTGTGGGGCGCGCGGGGAGTTGTCCACACCTCCTATTTTAGCTTCCGAGCAAGCCGGAAACGCTCTATCATTCCACAAGTTTCGGTTTCATTTGGAGAATCTCTGCTAAACGGCCGCGTGCTTTTTGTGAGGTTGTTGCGATGAGTCAGGACAAAACAAGTTCGATAAGCGTCATCGCTTTTAGAGCGGACGAATATTCAGCCGACGGCAAGAACGTTATCATTTCATTGATGACAAAATACTCGGCTGCTGAACGAAAATACTCTGTGCCCATTGAATGTTTCCGCGACCTCATTGTGGACCTGCAAAGGCTAAACGCTGCCGCAAGCTCCACCTCAATCGAGACTCCTATTCAACCTGCTGTCGCCTCGACCCGTGCCGATGATTCAAATCGAATGACGATTGCAGCCGCAGCCTAACCGCTACACGGCGAGTCTTCGTACGTCATTAGATCGCGTGTTGCCGAGGGTGATGCATTGAAATGTCAACCGCGGCGGTCGACGACGCCAAGCGTCACGAGCGTCAGGCCCGAAAAGCCTAACAGGCGCGCTGCTGCTGGCGTTACATCGATGACCCGACCGCGCACAAATGGTCCGCGGTCGTTGATCCGGACGACCACCGAGCGACCACTGCGCCGGTTTGTTACCCGCACCAGTGTTCCAAATGGAAGAGTTCGGTGAGCAGCAGTCATGCCGCTCGCGCTTGCAATTTCACCACTTGCCGTCCTGCCCCCTGAATAAACGGAAGCGATCCCCGATTGGGCTTGAGCGACGGACGAAACGCCGATCAACAAGATTGAAAAGAAAAACGCGACGACAAAGCGGATGCGTGTTCGCTTCACGATAATGGCTTCCTTCACTTTTTGGAGAGGGCCACCATGTGCGCAAGGCGCATGGCGATATTAAGGCGGGTCTGAGAATGCCGCTGAATTTTTTGGAGAGGGCCACCATGTGCGCAAGGCGCATGGCGATATTAAGGCGGGTCTGAGAACGCCGCTGCAATAATCCCTCACTGAAGCGGCCGGGTATGCCGGTTGCGCCGGAGTAATAATCCGGCAGCAGATAGCCCTTTGCATCGGGTTGGCAGAGGGCGGGGAATGACCACGGAAATCTTCGGGCAGCGCATTGATGCGGGCTTTGCAGGCAACGAGGTTATCTCTTTAGCCGCGGACCCCCAAAACGCGCCAGCGACGCTTCCTTGGTCCTTTGAAGGGTCCGCCTCACGGCTGACCCATGCCGCCCGTCACTTCGATGTGTGGCCCGGTCGCGCCAACGTCTAGTCTCACCACTTATTAACCGCTCGCCGCCATTCTGCCAGCGAAGCGATTCGTGGGGTAACAAGTGAGTACCAAAATACTCAAGCTGAGTGACAATCGAATTGATGATGTCGCTGATAGCGAGTTAGACTTGCTAACGGTAATAGATGTCGCAATCCGGGACTTGCGCGAAATTCTAATGTACTGGGGCTCTGATAGAGCGCGCCAGCGCACGGAAGAGTGCGAGCTAATGTTGCACCGGGCCTATTCAGAATTTGCTGTTCGCCAGCCAGACTGTCGATTGTAATCCAATGGGAAAGGAGTCTGCTATCGATCCCCTTGATTACACCCTTGCCATTAAGAACAGAGGGCATACTTCCAAACCCTGGCGGTGGGAAATCAACGTAGCGGGCAAGAGCAAACCAGTGCGGCAGTCCAATTTTTATGAGACCATGTCCGAAGCTACCCGCGCCGGTAAAGCGGCGCTGGCGGAGATCCGGGCCAACCGAGCGGCGTGACGAATTTCATTGTCAGGGTGTTTCGCTTGCTTTGCCTCAGCTCAAGCGATGTCTCCAAAAGTCGCCGAGGCATTTGCAAAAAAATGGAGTAGAGATTCCCTGACGAATGCCACGCATTGTCGATGCGCGGTTGAGGGTGAGTATTCTAAAAAATGGTATTCTTAGGCAGGTTCAACTGGCGGATCGAAAACGCGATAAATTAATTGGCAATTCATTTGTTTTTATGTACTACGCCCCTTCATACAGACGATGAAGGATTGTTACATGGAAAAGACTGCAAAGAAAATTGCGAAGCGTAAAACGTGGAGCAAAGATGAACATCGCGCCCTGAAGGCGCACTCTAAAGCGAAGACGCCGGTTGTAAAAATCTCCAAGCAGATGAAGCGCACAGTTGGTGCTCTGCGCCAGCAGGCAAACAAGCTTGGTATTGGCCTTGGCCATCAGCGCTAGCAGAAAAGCCTAATCGGATTTCGGAGAGACCGCCGCGTGCAGGCCGTGTGAAAATTAAGAGGCTTCATTTTCGGGAGCCTCTTTTTTCATGTCTCAGGCGAGGCTTGCCCTGAGTGTGGCGGCACCGACCAGATTGATGGTGCGGATGATATTGTAGGCGAGCACGCTGAGCGCCGCTTCTGCCCGGGTTTTGTTGAGGCCTCTTGTTAGAAATCGTCCTCCGGCGGTCATCCGTTTGATCGTTCCGAAGGGATGTTCAGAGGCGCATCGGCGCTGTCGGATTAGGCTCGGATCCGCCTGAAAACGGCTATTCATTCGTTCCAGCGCGTCTTCATGCAGATGGCGGCTGATAAAGCGACGCTCTGCGGTCGTGCAGCGCGGTTTGAGCGCGCAGCTAGTGCAATCGCGTGCCGCATAGAGGATCAGACGATCGCGACGAAGCGCCTCCTTCTTGCGGGCGAGAACGTGACCCGCAGGACAGATATAGCTGTCCGCCTCCGGCTTGTAGGTGAAGGCAGAGCGACCAAATAGGGTGCCGCCGCCCTGACTGTGTATCGACCGATTGGTCGGCACGCAGGCCGTGATGCCGTCAGCCTCGCAGGCCGCGGCGGCCGTGCCACTTGAGTAGCCGGCATCGGCCACGACCGTCACATTTGAAACGCCGAGCGTATCCTTTGTTGCCTTCGCCATCGGGTATAGCTGGCGGGTGTCATTGGGCTCGCTGGTCACCTCATGGTGGACGATGAGGCCGGTGTCGGCATCGACCGCCGTTTGCACATTGTATGACGGCGGCTTCGGTCCCTTGCCAATCCCCATCGGCCGGGCATCGAGCTCCCCCTCTACCAGCGTGGCGCGCTCCTCGGCATCGAGCTTGGCGGCCAGCCGATCGAGTTCAGCGCGTCGCGATTTGAGGACTTGAAGCGCTGCCGCAGTCGCGTTCGGCGTTTCATCAGGTTCGCGGGCATCGTTCTCATCCAAACCGGCCAGATATTCGGCGATCCGGCGGTCGAGACGGACGGCCTCTTCTGCAATCTCTCGCCGGCCCATAACCCGCTTGGTGCTGGCTGCTGCACGGAACTTCGATCCGTCGAGCGCCACTAAACGCGCCGTGAACAGACCCTGATCCCGGCAGAACAGCACAAAGGCCCGGCATGTCCCCACGATGGCTGCACCGTTGTCGCGGCGAAAGTCCGCAATCGTTTTGAAATCGGGCGCCAGCCGACGCAGAAGCCACATCACCTCGACATTGCGAGCACACTCACGCTCCAGCCGACGCGATGAACGCACCTCGTTCAAGTAGCCATAAACATACAGCTTCAGAAGGTCTCGAGGATCGTAGGGAGGCCGCCCCGTTGCTGCCGGCACCGATCGTGCGAACCCGAGCCCGATCACATCGAGCCCGTCCACAAATGCGTCGATCACCCGAACCGGCGCATGATCCGCTACATAGTCCTCAACCGCCGCCGGCAGCAGCGCTGCCTGACCACGATCCTCGCCCCGAACGTAGCTCATGAAAAAGACCGCATCGTTGTCGATGCGGTCCATCTTATCTGACTCGTCTAGTTCTCACACAGCCTGCGCCGCGGGCGGTCTTTCTTTTTGCGTCGATCTTGCTGCGGCGCGTTGTCGCCCATTGGCACTTCGCGGCCTTTCGAACCCAAGCCATGAAAGGCAGCTATCGGACCAACAACGGATAAAAGGCTGCGCCAGGGCCGAATTGGCCTGCAGCGTTTGACGCTAGGGTGCGATGCCGCGCACGGCCCATGCGCTCGCGGCAAACGAGCGCGGGCCGTCCGCCTCGCCACTGCAATAGGCAGCGGCGAGCGCGGCCTTGAATTGCTCGCGCGTATCGGCAGTGAGCGAATTGACATAAGCCGCCAGCGGCCCGTCTTTGCCTGTCGCCGGTGCCCAATAGTCAGCGAAATCCTTGAACTCCATGCGGATGGTCAAGTAGTGCTCGCGCACATCCTTGAAGCCCGCGTCGCGCCAGGCCCCAGCCAACTCCCCAGGCCGCGTCATCGGATGGGTGCAATAGCGGGCGCGGTGCTTCTCCGCGGCCGGATCGAGTGCGGCTGCGGTGTCGAAGAAAATGCGGACGCCGACGAATCCGCCGCGACCGTCCCAAACGGTGGCAGCAACCGTCGCGCCAGGGCGCGCGACCCGGCGCATCTCAGCAATGGCCCTGTTCGGCTCGCGGACATAATGCAGTACCAGCAGAGACAGCACACGGTCGAAGGATTTGTCCGAGTAGGGCATGGCGCAGGCATCGCCGCTCTCGAAAACGAGGTGCGGCTGTGTGTTCTTGCGCTTGGCGTACGCGACGTAGGCTTGTGAAAAGTCGATTCCGGTGATCGCGCTGTTCGGCGCGCGTGTGGCGAGGGCGAAGCTGAGGCTGCCGGTGCCACAGCCGACGTCCAGCATCTTTTCTCCATCCGTCACGCCGGTGAAATCGATAAACTGCTCCGCGAGTTTGCTGCTCCAGCGGCCCATCGCCAATTCGTAGCCATCGCCATCGCTCGCGATGAAGGTGGACGATGGCGCTGTGGTCGATTCCTGCATAGCTATGCCCTTTCTTATTGCTGTGACGCGCCGACGCGCCAGCTAAGTTTCTTTCGAATATACCTCGGCAGGAAGGGCCTACGGCGTAATACGATAGTCAAATTCCGTTGCTGCTTGCCGCTGCAAAGGGTCATTAGTTCCGGTTCTGGCACTTAGCGTCATTCGTTGCATTGCAGTGACGACGGTCGCTACCAGACTAACAACGGACAAAGGGTGGTATGTGGAGGCCGACAACATACGCAGGCCGGCCTCACGGCTGACCCACGGCGCCCGTCAATTCAATGTGGCCCGGTCGTGCCGAAAGCTATGGCAAAGCGCGAGGCCGTAAAGGGAAATGCTGAATTACAAGGCGTTCTCACACGGGAGCTTAAGTATCCTGTCAGCTTCGGAGGGCAACGCTCTATCCAGTTGAGCTACTGGCGCCTGGGCACTGCCTCAATCTGACGCAATGTTTGTCTTCAGCGGTCTTTCTTCCAGTAACAGGAGGCTGAGAAAGGCGACTGAAAGGCTGATCGCAGCAGCGAAGAATACACGGCTAAAGCCTCCCGCCGGATCCGCCGCCATAGACGGTAGGCCGCTCCCCAAGTCGATCGCGGGTGTGCCGCCCAAGACGATGGCGCCGAATACCGCCACCAGGAATGTGCTAAATAGATTTCGCGAAAAATTCATTGTGCCGACCGCGGCGCCGAGTTGATGTGGCGCGACGCAATTCTGCAGCGCCACCGTCGTTAGCGGCGGCAGCGGGCCGAAGCCGATCCCGACCATCGCCAACAAGAGTTCGAATGACCACGGGCTCAAATTCCCTGCCTGCCACGCCAAGGTCGCGACCGATCCGATCGCGAGCACAAGCCCTAGCATGGGCGCCGTCTTGTAATGCTTGACCTGGCCGAGGATATGGCCGGCAACTCCGGCACTGAGATTGAGCGTGACCATGAGCACCATGAGGCTCAACCCCGCGTGGGTGGCCGACATCCCTAGGACGCTCTGCAGAAACATGGGAAGAAATATGTTGAGCCCGACGATCGAGCCCCAGCCAAAGGCATTGGCCACGATGGCGCAACGCGCGATCGGACTTGCCAGAATGGAGATCGGAATCAACGGCTCTGGCGCGGTCATCAGCCGCAACACGAAGCCGAGACCCGTCACCAGCGCGAATGCGCTAAGAGTGAGAATAGGAAGCGACGTCCACTGAAATCGTACCCCGGCCACGTTCAGCACGAGCATCAACGACACGCCTGACGTCACCATCAACAGCGCGCCGAGGATGTCGAGCCGGTGCGGTCGTTCATGCCGCGGAAGACGACGTAGCAGGGTGGACGTCAAGGCGAGGGCGATCGTGCCCATCGGGATGTTCATCCAGAAGATCGCCGACCAATGCAGATGTTCGGCAAAAAATCCGCCCAGTGCAGGTCCGCACGCGCCAGCAGTTGTGTAGGTAAGGGAGAAATAGGCGTAATATTTCCCCCGGTCCTTGGGGGCGGCGATATCGCCGAGGACAATCATCCCCACCGACGTCAGTCCGCCGCCGCCGAGGCCGTGCAAGATGCGCCCAAGAATGAGAACAAACATGTTCGGCGCCAGCGCACACACGAGCGAACCCGCCAAATAAGTCAGGATCGCAATCCGCAGCGTGAAGCAGCGCCCACGGATATCGCTGATCTTGCCGTACAGCGGCGTCACGGCGGTGGATGCGATCAGATAGGCCGTGATCAGCCACGGCAGCGTATGAATGTCGCCAAACTCGCGGCCGATCGTCGGCAGGGCACCGGCGAGGATGGTCTGATCAAGCGAACCCATGAATACGGGCAGCAGGACGCCGAAGATGATCTGCCGCAATTCCCGATGGGTGAGCGGCCTTGTGTCGCTGGCTTGGGCGTCCATGGATACTTCGCACCTTCACAAAACCCGCCAAATGGAAGCAACGAATGTCGGGATGTGTGTGCCGAAAACTTCACCCGACGACAATATCAATTCTGTGGCGCCCGCGTGCCGATTACGACCGGTACTAGAGAATGGCGCTCCGATCGGGCTGAGATCGCTAGGCTTCTGTTGATCCCGGCTGCCTATTCCTTCCAGCTTCGGATGGCAACGCTCTATCCAAACTCTTCCTCTCATATCACTTGGTTCAAAAAAGTCCGGTCAGGACACTTCGTCAGCTATTGCAGGCTCGAAACGTCGAGCGGGATCATGGCCGCCGCCAGGACAATGTCATGTTCAAACGCCGCCGCGTTACACTGGACAGCGACTTGGTGAAAGCTCATGATTGTATAATTGGCTTTTCTCCCGCTCGTAATTGGAGAATCTGTTGATGCTTGAGACCAACAAATCAAAAGTCTTTAACGCCTATGATCGCCCTCATGAGGATCTGCGCGAGTTCATCGATCGAGCGGAGGCTGCCGGTGAATTGCTAAGGATTAAAGGTGCCGATTGGAATCTCGAAATGGGCACGCTCGCGGAGATTATCTACCACGCTAAATCTGAGCCGCCGGCGATCCTGTTCGAAGAGGTTCCAGGCTATCCCAAGGGAATGCGGCTGCTCTCCGGTGCGACCAACTCATCAAAGCGACTCGCAATCACGCTGGGCTTCCCGGTGCCAGATAATCCGCTCGACGTGGTTCGCGCCTACCGCGACCGGATGAAGGTGCATCGGCCGATTCCGCCGAAGACTGTTTCTGATGGGCCGGTTCTGCAGAACATCGATCGCGACGACCATGTCGATTTATTGAAATTTCCGGTGCCGCGCCTGCACGAATTGGATGGTGGTCGCTATATCGGTACTGACGATCTCGTGATCATGCGCGATCCGGAGGAGAACTGGATCAACGCGGCGACCTACCGGTCGATGGTGCAGGACCGCAATCATGTCAATGTCTGGATGTCACCGGGCAAGCACGGCCGGCAGATTCGAGAGAAATATTTTCGAAACGGCAAGCCGTGCCCGGTGCTCATAAGCTGCGGGCACGATCCGCTGCTTTTTCTTGCCGGCGGTAACGAGCTGAAGTTCGGGTTGTCGGAATTCGATTATGCCGCCGGCCATCGCGGACTACCTTACGACGTCGTACTCAGCGAGTTGCACGGACTTCCGATGCCTGCGCACGCAGAAATCGTGCTTGAAGGCGAGATGGTCTCGGGTCAGATGGCAAAGGAAGGGCCGTTTGGCGAGTTTACGGGATACTACGCAAGCTCGCCGAGTGAACAGCCGCTGGTCCATGTCAAACGTGTATATTATCGAAACGATCCAATTCTTTCGATCGCATCACCGATGCAGCCGCCATCCGACTTTTCATTCAGCAAATGCGTGATGAAGGCTGGCATGATCTGGGATGAGGTTGAGCGTGCCGGACTTTCGGGCGTCGCGGGCGTGTGGTGCCATGAGCCCGGCGGCGCGCGCATGTTCAACGTAATCGCCATCAAGCAGGCTTATCCTGGCCATGCCCGCCAAGCGGGCTTATTGGCCGCGAGCTGCCAATCCGGGTCTTATCTCGGCCGATTCGTGGTCGTGGTTGACGAAGATGTTGATCCGACCGACCTGTTCGATGTCCTTTGGGCCATGTGCACGCGATGCGACCCAGCCGAAGATATCGAATTCTTTCGTCGCGCTTGGAGCGGCCCGCTGGATCCGATCCTCGACCGCGCGAGTTCCACCAATTCGCGTGCGGTGATCGACGCCTGTCGGCCGTTTGAACGGCTGAAGGATTTCCCACCAGTCGCCCGCGCAAGTCGAGAGCTGCGAGCCCGCGTGCAAGCCAAGTTTGCCGACGTCCTAGGCACGCTTGGTATCTAGCTGAGAGTCTCTAAACCCATTTTTGCTGCGGCCAAGGGAGCGCAGGCATCATGTCAAAATCATTGCCTCGCATTTTCGTCATTGTGGCGACTGTCATCGCTTCTCTAGGCTCCGCTTTCGCCGCCACATCCTACCCAAACCGTGTCATCCGCATCATTGTCCCATTTCCTCCTGGCGGCCTCAATGACAACGTGGCGCGCATCATTCAGCCGTCGCTGCAAGAGGAGCTTGGACAACCGATCGTGATTGAGAACCGCGCGGGCGCGAGTGGAATTGTCGGGACCGCTGCCGTCGCTAAATCCGCGCCTGATGGGTACACGTTGCTGGTCGTCGCCTCTTCACACACGGTCGCGCCCGTAACAAATGCGAATCTACCCTATGATACAGAGCGCGACTTCGCACCGATTAGCGTCCTGGTTAGAGACCCGCTGTTGTTTGTGGTCAGCAATTCGGTATCGGCGAAGACCTTGCCGGAATTCATCGCTCTAGCGAAATCACATCCAGCCAAGATCAATTATGCAACGCCGGGCACCGCAAGCCAGTCTCATTTAGTGACTGAGCTTCTGAGTCAGCGTGCTGGCATCAAGATGATTGAGGTCCCTTATAAGGGCGGTGCCCCTGCGGTGCTGGCGTTGATTTCAGGCGACGTGCAGTTTGCGGTCTTATCGACGCAACTTTCAGCGCCGCAAATTCGAAGCGGTAAAATCCGCGCGATAGCATCGGGCGGGCGAATGCGCGACCCCAAGTTTCCGAATCTGCCGACGCTCAGCGAATCTGGCTTCTCAGGTCTGGAAGCGTTGCAGTGGGTTGGAATTTTGGCACCGGCCGGCACTCCGAAAGATGCGATCTCGCGTCTCAATGCCGCGCTTCAACGAATTCTGAGCAGGCCCGATGTGGTTACGAAGCTTGCAGCCCAGGGCGTGACTGCCGCGGCGAGTTCGCCTGAGGAATTTCAAGAATTGATTTCGACCGAAATACAAGAGTGGCAAGGGGTAGCTCAACGGGCTGGACTTTCACCTCGGTAACGTCGGTATTTGCATAAGGAAGCCTCAGCAACGGCGTCCGTCACTTCAATGTGGCCCGGTCGTGCCGATAGCTATGGCAACGCTTGAGGACGTTAGGACAAATGCTGAATTACAAGGACTTCTTGAGTAGGTGCGTATGTAACCGATCAGCTTCGGAGGGCAGCGGTCCATTCATGCCAGGCCATAATGCTGCAGTGCTGAGGCAACGCTCTGTCGTCTCCTGGGCGTCTCGCCGATCATGTTGCCATGCGTGAGTTCGATCAAGATACATCGCTGCGTTCACCGCGATGCACCATTTAGGACGCGATTGGACCAACAACAGACATCGGTCGATTTTGGTCCGCAGTGGCTATGACGCGAATGACCCATAGCGGACAATATTGGAGAGCCTCGCTGCTCTGAATCCTGGTTGATCATCGCCATCAAGGACAATTCGAGCCGGTCAAGAAATTCGTCGATACCGGACATATCGAATTAGGCGGGCGGCAGTGATACGACATCCGTCGTGCCGGTTTAGTCTTCTGAAATACTGCCGCCCGAATTTTGCTGCTAGGCTGCCAGCCTGGTTTCCTTAAGGTCGATAACGCTGAGTCCTAGCTGCCGCAACAAGCGATAGATCGTGTCAATCTCAACTTGTTGCGGTTTCGGCATGGGCGCCCGCATGAAGGGGTGCGGCATGAGTCCGCGCAGCCAAGCGGCGGTTTTATAGCGAATGTGCAGGCGACCCATATCGGCTATGTATTCATGCAGTTGAGAAAGTCCGCCGTCCCAAATCTCACGGGCCTTGTCGATATCTTTATTGTCCCAGGCTTCGAGATGATCCAGCATCGGGTCGAGCGCGAAATTCCAGAATCCTGATAGCGTTCCATCAAACATCCCGGTTGCCTTGTATTCATGAAAGCGGGAAGCAAGAGCGCCCATTACCGCAACGTGGCGATCCAACCCGCGCAGCCCTTTGGCGATGAGACGGAAGCCGTCATACATGTAGGTCATCTTCCAGCCGACAATGTTTTTGACTTCGTTGCAAATTTTTAGTGTCGCCCCAAGCGGGAGGCCAGGATAAAACGGCGGCTTTGCGCCTCCGACGGGGTGAGTAACGATGGGCAAGTCGACCGCACGATCCTGAGCAATAATTTGGTCGAGCCAGATTTCGGGATAATTGTCCGCGTCCCAGCATGACGTTACGTCTTGAGCACCGCCCGGCGGCGTGACGAATATACCATCGACGCCAAGTGCTTTGCAGTCCTTGGCCGTCTCCACCGTCTCTTCGGTCGTAAGCGCCCAAGTGCCGGCGATAACGGGGACTTTGCCATTTATCTCTTCCATGGCGATCTCAAGAGCGCGGCGCTTTTCAGCGCGGGTGAGATAGAAAATCTCGCCCGCCTCGGGATTGATACATAAGCCGCCACCCATCCGAACGAATTTTTCGTTCTTGAGAAAATGTTGTAGGAACTGGCGGTACGCCAACTCGTCGATCTTCATTTGACGATCATACGGCAGCAACGCCGCAACATAGAGATGGTCTCCGATGTTCTTCACGATTCTTGCTCCATTGTGCATCGAGGCTAAATTACGGGGATACTTCTTCAAGGACTCGCCCTTTCGTCTCAACAGCAAACAGCGCCGTGACCACGGCCGCTATCGCTGCGATGAGACCAAACGCGAGAAAAACATTATCTAGTCCGCCGCCGATCATCAGGCCGACCACACTGGGTCCAATCATCGATGCGAGTCGGAGCCAAGCGGTCGCTACACCGACCCCCATTGCCCGCGCCCGCGTTGGATAGAGCTCCGGTGTGTAGAGATAGACGCCAATCGACAGCACGGACGAAAAGAAGAAGGCGGTGCTGACCAATACCAGTACGCGCTCAGCCGAGGTTGCGCCGATAAACCATAGTGCGCCGAGCGCAATTGCGGCTCCGGCAAAGGCGGCCGAAAACCACGGACGACGGCCGATGTAATCGATCGTCAGAGCGCATGTCAAAGTCCCCAGCAAACCTACGACCTGCGTGATGAGGCCGAATTGCAGCGACAACGCGAGCGGTAAATGAAAAGTCGTTCGGTAGATTGTCGGCAGCCAGACGGTCAAACCATAGGTAATGAGATAAGCGCCAAACCACATGAGCCAGACAACCAATGTGCGTCGGAGATACCGAGGGCCGAATAGGTCCGACCAGGAAGCGGGCTGTTGATGAGTGGCAACAATGGCCTGTACCGCGGGCAAGGGTTTGCCGCTTGCCTCTTCGGTCTCGCGCTCGATGTACGCGATTGCAGCTTCGGCATCGTCATTGCGTCCGCGCACCGCCAGCCAGCGTGGCGATTCCGGAAGCAGTCGCTGCATGAAAAGGGCAAGCACCGCAGGGACGGCGCCAAGCAGGAACATATAGTGCCAACCGAGATGCGGTACTACCCAACTGCCCAACAGAGCGGCGCCGACAAGCCCAATGGGAAATATCAGCTCATACAATAGAACGAATCGGCCGCGGCCTTTGGCACGCGTAATCTCGCTAATATAGACCGCAGCAATCGGAACTTCGCCGCCGAGCCCAAGGCCCTGTAATGTTCGGAAGACGAGAAGCGACTGGTAGTCCCACGCGAAGGCGCAACCAATGCTCATGACTGAAAATACCAGCACGGACCATGTCATTGCTTTGACGCGCCCGAAACGCTGTGCAAGCCAGCTAAAAACCAGTGCCCCAACGAGTTGGCCTAAATAACCGACCGAAATCATGAGGCCGATCTGCGGGCCGGTGAGCTTCCATAAAGGCACCAGCACAGGCAGCACGAATGCAATCGCCAATGCGTCAAAAGCGTCAAAAAACGTCGCGACGCCAATTATAACCCGCGCCTTGACGTGCCATGACGAGATCGGAAGCCGCTCGATTCGCGCTACGATTTCGTCGACTTTGGAACTATCGACACCTGAATAGACTGCGCTGCTTGCCGCCATAATATTCCTCCCCCCGAAATTCGACGCCTTTGTGGTTGTTAATGTTGCTGCGTCGCGCCAGATAATGGGCCGCCCGCCAGGAAATTCAATTCATCTTGTTCTCATATTGATATGAATGGCATTCATGATAGAATGACCTCGATGAATCTCAAATCGGTCGATCTTAATCTGCTGGTTGCCTTCGACGCGCTGATGTCCGAACGCAGTGTTTCGCGGGCGGCGGCGAAGCTCGGAATCACGCAGTCCGCGCTTAGCCACGCGCTCAAGCGCCTTCGAGTATGTTCGGCGATCCTCTTATGCAGCGCGGGCCGCGAGGTATGGAGCCGACCGAGCGGGCGCTATCGCTCCAGCAGCCGATAAAAGACATTCTCGCTAATATTCAATCGGTCATCAGCACAAAGCTGACCTTTGATCCCGCAATAACTAAGCGAACTTTCAAGCTGTCAATGAGCGACGCGATGAGCGTCGAGGCTCTTCCTTTAATCGTTCGCAAGCTGCGAAAACACTGCGCCGAATATCGACTTGCTGGTTACGACGTCCGGACCGAAAGATGCTTGTGCCCGGATTATTAATGACGAAGTCGAGATTGCGATCGGTGTTTTTCCGCACGTGCAGTCAGAGCTCTTGCGACGCGAGCTCTATCGGGATGAGCTAATATGTGTGGCCGATAAAAATAATCCCCTATTGAGGCGCGGACGCATGGATGAGAAATCATATCTCGGCTCCCCGCACGTGACAGTCGCGCCCAATCTCAATTCCGGCGTGCAGCTAGATGAGATATTTGTCGCGATGGGGCTAAATCGTCGCGTCGTTGCCACCGTTCCTCATTACATCGCACTTCCCGCATTGATACGAGGAACGGATCTGATCGGACACACGCGCTTGCGCCTCGTCAACGTGCTTCGTAGCTCGTCCAACCTTGTCGTGTTTCCAATTCCGGCGCGAATTCGCGTTCCTGAGCTGTCGTTTGAAGAGATTTGGCATGCTCGTTACGAGGACGACCCCGGGCACCGCTGGTTGCGCGATCTCATAATTGATGCGGTGCGCAACTAGACAGATTTAAGCGAGCAACGAAAGAATTCTGCCAACCACAGTGCGGGCGCCCTCGCCAGCTTTGAGGTCCACTTCTGGCACAATGCAGACTTAAAACGATGTCCGTTACTGGCACATCGATGCATTCGTTGCGCTGCGAAAGGTTTTGTCGCTCCTGGGTATACAGCGGTCATTGGTCGAGTGTTAGCTGGCGATGGTTTGTCGGCTTATGACCCACAAGCGACATTCTTCACTACAGACACCGGAATAAAATTAGTTTAGCGTACTTGCGCGGTCAGAGGCGCGAAAAAGACGCAGCTTTCACGATCTGAAATCTTTTTGACGCGAGCGTTGGTCATACTTGCAGGCGGGGGCGCGCTATGCAGATAAGCCAAGTTCGCTACTTTTTGGCGCTTTGTGAAGAATTGAATTTCACCCGCGCAGCTAAGCGCTGTGGCGTGTCACAGCCGTCACTTACAAATGCGGTCAAGCGATTGGAGCATACACTCGGTGGACCATTATTTCACCGAGATCGCAAAAACGTAGAACTCACGGAGCTTGGAAGGGCCGTAAGACCCTATCTCACGCAACTCGATCAAAGCGCTTATAAGGCGAAGCGCAAAGCAGACCAATTTCTGTCGGCACCTTCGATCACACATCAGCCCAGAGCAATGGAGGCGTTCATGCGTGCACACCATGTCATCGCAGTCGTCGCAGTTCTCGTCATTGGGTTAGGAGCGAAACTGTATCTATTCCCGCCCAAGCAAGCAGAAGCAGATGTTGTTCCTACTGGCACGATGAACGTCCTTCAAATGCACACTGATATCGATATGAAACAACTTCCGCAGCAGAAGATGAACGACAAAACGTTTATCTTCACTGAAAAAGAATAATCGCGTCGTTTGCGGATCAAGATCGATCCCGGCTTGCCCGCTCTTGGCGTCTTTCAATTCAAACCAAGCGTGAAATGCCGCTTTTGGCACACCGATGCATTCGTTGCGCTGCAAAAGGTTTGGTCGCTCCTGGGTGTACAGCGGACAAACAGGGCTATCGGCCCGGCGACCGTTTGTCGGTTTTTGACCCAGCTGCGACATTGCATATCGATCTTGCGGTTAGCGCAGCTTGCTTGCAAACTAGCTCCCTCACTTACCATGGGGGAAAGAACCAATGAGTGGTCAGCTATTTGCTGCGATCAGACGCGGAAAAGTGAAACCCGGTTCGGCCGACGAATTTGCGAAGCGTGTGAAAGCCGGCGCTTTGCCGGTCATGCAGAAGATGGACGGTTTCAAGGGCTATTACCTAGTGGCGGGTGCAGACGACACGATCATTGCCGTGTCGCTGTTCACCAATAAGGCCGTCGCGGAAGCGTCAACGCAGACATTGATGCCATGGATCAAGGAAAATCTTGGACCACTTCTCGCCTCACCAACCGAAGCAATCGATGGCACGGTTGTCGTAAGCGCGTGAGATAAAGAGGCCGTCATCTGTTAGCGGCCTCGTTCATTTCCAAACCGGATGCGGTGTCGCTTATTGGCAGGACATTTCGCTGCATCGCACCGGCAATGACGCTATAGGACCAGGAGCGGACAAACGGCGGCGCTAGGGCTGAATTGCTAGGGCGCTAATGACCCATAGCGGAAATGGGTTAAGGGAGGCCGCCTCTGTTGGCGGCCTCTATCATCCGACCTACGCTTTTTTTTGCCAGCAATCTATTCAGCAGGCATTACTGAGCTACGCCTAGCAACCGGCTCACGCTCGGACTTATACAGCAACCAGCCAAACAGCAGCATATCTCCGAACACGACGAATGAGCCGACTGCCGCAATAGGGTCGCCATTTTCGTGCCCGGTGTGAACAAGCCCCACTCCAATGACCAAGACGATTGTGGCTGCGATCCAAATCCAAACTTGGATTAATGCAGCCCGACTTTGGTCCAGCGAGGGATGGAGTTGATAATAGATGCCAAACAGGAACAACGAGACCCAACCCAGCAGATTGAGATGAGCGTGTGCGGGAAAGGCTGAGTGATCCTGCGAGATCGCCATTTGCAGTCCCCACACCATTCCGGCGAGCACGAGTGGAACAGCAGCTCGAAAACATAAAGACGAGGCGTTCATTATACCCTCCCAGTTCAATGGTGACCCTATTATGGTACCGCACGATGACGTGCTCTAAAATGTGCCATTAGCAGTTGCCCACATTGTTATTGGCACTTAGCGACGTTTCGCTGCTGTTCGATTGAATGTCGCCATTGGGGCAACAACGGACATCGGGCAGACTTGGGGCCTAGATGCGTCGGTCGAAAATGACCCAGAGCGGACAAAGGGCGGTAGCGATGTCCCGGTTGATACAATTCTATCAGCAATCCTGACCCAATGATCTGTCTGGTTCCGGACATTTGACGAGACATGCATTTGAATAGGGTGTAGCTTTTCCACCTTAGGCTGTGGACCTATGGGGAGTTGCCTATGGACCGCTTCATCCATCGGCAAAATCTGATTTGCTTTCGGAAGCAATTAGCGGAAACGAAGGATGATGCGAAGCGGCGGCAAATCTTGAGGCTGCTCGGGGAAGAGGAGTGGAAGGATGATCCGCTAACCAAAGAAAAGTAGGCCACCTCATTTGGCGGCCTCTTTCATTTCAAACCACGCGAGCATTGTCATTTTCGGCGGAAAGCCCGGCGCTCTCGCGCGTTGACCGCTTCGCCTTTCTCTACCCTACATGTTCGTGGAGACGTCCTCGATCAGGAGGCGCGTCCTCAATCACCTTTGCGTGACGTCGCCACGGACATCGTGGACTCTTTCATCTTCCGAGCGCAAATTTTTGTATCACCGACAGCGGCTCCGCATGGGCATCGGTGGCTGAGAGACCAATCGCGCTCCCGCCTGCATAGAGGAGCGCATATATGCCGCAACAATCACAAGTCATTGGTAGGCCGAAATTAGAGCTAGACGCCGCCTTGTCGTTTGCTCACCGGGCGAACGTTGAGAGATACACGAAGCTTCTAGCAACATATTTGACTGATGTTGAACGCGATTTTGTTCGGCGTCGCCTCGCTGAGGAACTAGCGGCTCTTGAGCACCCCACTGTGACCGTTGCGCTGTAGGTAAATCTAATTATGCAGCACAAGGGACAAGCAGCAGCCTTTTTTCGTCCGGCTCGCGCGTTATCGTTACGATGTCCCTTACCACATGCCGTGTAATAACGTCTTTATCGTCGGGGCTACCCCCGCAGGAAAACAATAATGCCCCAAACCTTAAAACGATTTCGAGAGTGGTTTAGGCCGGGGCCCAAAGATCATTTTGGTGCGCAGGATAAGGTAGAATGCCCCAAGTGCGGAAGCGGCATGTACGTCTTACGCCGCATGCCGGACTCGACGCAGGGCGAACTACAAACGCTGGAATGCCTAAATTGCAGATACACCCAGACGCGGACCGTCGGTGGCGACGGCAAGCCACTAAAGTAAAGTATCAGCCGATCCAAATCTCTCGACGTCAGTCCGAGCCAAACGAAGCGAACCCAAGGCCGCCGCATCTCGCTTCGACTGAAGGTCGCGGCCATTCATAGGCACATGAGTTGGCTGCCTCTTTCATTTCAATGCGAGCGTTCGATGTCGCCATTGGGCAACAACGGACAACGGCCGGCCCGGAGGCTGAATTTCTAGGCCGTCAATGACCCACAACGGACTGGAACCGGAACTATTAGGACCTTCGCGAGTTGTCTCTCTGCCACCCTGGAATTTGACATCAAGAGAGGCGGCGCTTTTGCCACGTCGGTGAAGCGTCAGTGCAAGTCTTTTGTCTAATGTTCAGGCAATGGCACACACATCAAGCCGCGCTACGCGCGAAGGATATTGAACATGCGCAAATTTCTGCTTCTCACGACACTGGCCGCGGCCGGAGTGATCACCGCCGGTATCACGGTGCAAGCCCAGACCTATGGTCCCGGCATGATGGGAAACGATCAATACAACGGAGGCCACCGCGGTTCTGGCTACGGTATGATGGACGGTAGCGGTAATGCTCCCGGTTCTACGACGGGCTCTGGCTACGGTCCCGGCATGATGGGCAATGGGTCCGTCGATGGCGGCGATAGACGCGGCAACCGCCCGTGCTCGAACCAAACCGACCCCGAGCGTGGTGACGGTAATCACGCGCCGTGCAGCAAGTGATTGTATCTCAACGGCAAGGAGGCTGACCAATGTACGGATACGGTAACGGCTGGGGGATGATGGGCGGTGGATACGGTTCGATGGGAGGATTCAGTATGGTGTTCTGGCTATTGGCACTCGTGCTGCTCGCTGGCGGCGTGTTTTGGTTCATGCGTTCCTCACCGTCAATCGGCTTGGGGCGCAATGCGGCCTCAGCGCGCCCAGGCGGTCTCGACGTGCTTGAGCAGCGCTATGCGCGCGGCGAAGTAAACCGCGAAGAATATTTGCAGAAGAAAGGCGACCTGCAAGCCTGACGCGGAAAGAGCGGTCGCAAGCCTGTATGGCACTAAGCGGACATTCCAACCGCTCCAGGTTTGTCCGCTTTTCTATTGTAAAAGGTTGGTGTTTTCAGATGACAATGCCTGATGACTATCACGACTACATAACTGGCAGCGTAGCGGGGCTACTGACATTGTTCATCATTCTAGGTGGCATCGTGCTCGGGGCCGCATGGCTCTACGTCTATTGATCCGCCGATCAATGAAGCACTAGGCCGCCTCAGTTGGCGGCCTCTTTCATGTGCGCCCAGCATGGGCATCGACTTGGAGGTGGGAGTCCTCCCGCGAGCTGGTCATAGCGAGCGAAGCGAACCGCAGAGCGTCGTTCCGCGAGGCCGGCGTGAAGGAAGCGGGGAGCGAAGCTGCGGGCCGACGAACAGGAACCGGATACGAGGCGGAGCCGAGCAGGGCGAGCGGGCATGAAGCCGCGAAGCTCTCGTGACCAAAGCAAGGCGACGTAGATCCGGCGGTCGTGCAGCGAAGGCCGATGTTCTTACCTGGGGAGATCTCGCCTTGCGCCTGAAAGGGTGACGCTGGTCGCGAGACCGACGGAGCGAGAAGTCAGCAGAGGCCGTAGTAGCCGTAGCAGCGGCGAAGGGCCGAATGATGGGGAGGGCGAGACGCCCACGCACCTCGGGGACGCCATGCCACAGAAATCGGAACCAAGTCCGAGCGCACAAACGGCCGGCGCGGTGAAGCCGCAAGGGTCGCGCTTGCGTGTGGAAGCGCCAACGGTTGGAAGGGGAGACGAGCGCCCAGGAACCGGCGACCTGATGGAGAGGGCGTGCGAACGCCAGAACCTTCGGGCCGCGCTGAAGCGTGTTCGACAAAATGCGGGTAAGCCCGGCATCGATGGGATGACGGTGGAAGAACTGCCCAAACACTTGTGTGTGCACTGGCCGCGCCTGCGCGAGGAACTGCTCGCAGGGCGCTACCAGCCGCAGCCGGTGAGACGGGTGGCGATTCCAAAGCCCGGCGGGGGCGAGCGCGAGCTCGGCATCCCGACGGTGCTCGACCGGTTCATCCAGCAGGCCTTGTTGCAGGTCCTGCAGCCGCTGTTTGATCCAACCTTCTCGTATGCAAGCTACGGCTTCCGGCCCGGACGGCGGGCGCATGACGCGGTACGTCGCGCGCAGGCCTACGTGCAGGAGGGCCGCAGCGTTGTGGTGGATATCGACCTGGAGAAGTTCTTCGATCGGGTCAACCACGACATCCTGATGGGACGGTTGGTCAAACGGATCGCGGACCGTCGGGTGCTGCGGCTGATCCGCCGCTACCTCAACGCGGGCGTGCTCGCAAACGGGGTGGTGATCGAACGGCAGGAGGGGACGCCGCAAGGCGGCCCGCTCTCGCCACTACTGGCCAATGTTCTCCTGGACGAGGTGGACAAGGAACTTGAACGACGCGGACACACGTTCGTACGTTACGCCGACGACCTCAACGTCTATGTGCGGTCGCAGCGGGCGGGTGAGCGGGTGATGGCGTCGCTGCGCAAGCTCTTTGGCAAGCTGAAGCTTCGCATCAACGAGAACAAGAGTAAGGTGACACGCGCGACGACGGCCAAGTTCCTCGGCTTCTCGTTTCGGATAACCAAGGGACGAGTGGTCCGGCGGCGCGTGGCACCCGAGGCCATCGAACGCCTGAAGGAGCGCGTGCGCGAACTGACCCGGCGCAGTGCCGGACGCAGCCTCGCGCAGCTGTCAAACCAAATGTGCGATGTCGCCTCAGATGGCGGCTTTTAGCCTTTCGTAACGAATTCACCACAGAATGATCTGGCGCTTTTAGTTTTGCGTCGCGCGTGTAGGAGCCTCGACCTGTGGGACAAACCGGCCGGGGCTCTTTCTATTTCGACCGCCGATGACGCAGCAGTATATCTATTTGACGTGTCTGCTCAGCGTGACAATCAGGAAAAAATTAGGCTGCGAGCATCTATCGCACAGCCTTGATGAATGTCTTTGCAGCATCTCGCTGCGGCGCACCATAGTGCGATCAATAAAATTGCCGTCATCAGGTTGACTCAATTTTATGACCAGACTGGCTACGAATTCGGCAATTCGCAAGCTCAAAAGAAAAAATGGATCTGCGCTGGGAGGGAATCATGGACGCAATGAAGCCGGCTTATTTTGATCTTGAAACGGTATTGTTTTTGCGAGAGACATTGGAGGATGCATGGGCATCACTTCGGCCTGCGCAGCGGGCGACGATGAGCCGAAGTCTGTTGGCTGAACGCATTCTCAAATCCGCAGCACAGGGCGAACGTGACCGCGAGCGCTTGCTTAACGCGGCGCTGATGGACCTCGCCGCATGATATCGTGAGAGCGGTACCAGGTTCGACTAGTCGCCGAAAAGCACAATAAATTAATTGGCAATTCGTCTTTTTTTATGTAGTACGCGCCTTCATTCCGATAATGAAGGACTGTTACATGGCAAAGACTACTAAGAAGACTACGAAGCGCGCTCGGTGGACCAAACGCGACCACCGCACGCTGAAGACGCACTCGAAGGCAAGAACGCCGGTGAATAAGATTTCTAAACAGATGAAGCGCACCATTGGTGCTTTGCGCCAGCAGGCACTCAAGCTTGGTATTGGCCTCGGCCATCAGCGCTAGAGACTGGCGAATTTTAGTTCGCCAGTTGGGCTGGCAAAATTCATCTTTCCAATAATAAATGAAATGCCGCGTGGCGGATCACTTTTCCGCCATGCGGCAATCTACATTGCCGCGCGTCGCGCCGGTATATAAGTCAACCCCTAAGACTTCTTGCTCTGCGCTCGTAAGTATGAGCCGTCGAACTCGGCCGCAAAAGCCTCCGCCGTCGTCGCACGAGTGAAGTACCAGCGAAGATAGTCACGGGTCCCTTCGCGGCGGCCCAGGCCAATGCACGCTTTGATGCCTCTTGCCATATGGAAGCCGTGCATAGCGTCGAGCCGCTCGCCGAGGCCCCGCGGAGGCACCGCGATCTCGACGACGTAGGGGAAGTTCCGCTCGATAGCTTTCGGGCTCGTGCGACCTTTGTAGCGAGTCATGTATTAGAAAGTAGCGCGTAAGACGATTTGCGTTAAGCCCGCAATAGCAGCCGGCGCGGAGCGTGCGTCCGTATCCGAGCCCGTCGTCCCACTGGCGAACCGCCACCGCCGCCAGTCCGGCGCAAAAAACATGGTCGTTATGATTTTGATTGGTGCGCTTTTTATTGTCGCATTCCCTTGGAGTGCATTTGCTCATCGTACTCTTTCCGATCAGCAAATCGCAGAACTCATCGTCTGGGATAGCCGAGCGGCATAACGCCGTTCTTGATGAGAGGTCAGCGGCATCTGTTAGCCACGGGATTGAAAGAAGCTTTTGCTCGGCGAAAAGGGGGTCAGCTCAAGCGTGTCGACAAGCAACTGACCGTTTATCAGCACCTTTCCTGCGTCGTAATTGGCGCTTGCCAGGGCTTCAATCGTACCCATGTGATTTTTCCACGCACGCAGCCAATTGTGGCCTTCGCCATCCTTCGAAGCCCGATCACAAAGGGCCTCATAGGTCACACGGCAGGTCACCTGCTTGCCGAGCGCGTCGTCGACCATAGCGAAGGTGACTCCGACGAGATTTTTAGGGTCGCATAACTCGGATTCGCGTCTGAGGGGCATCGCAACTGCTCCCATAAGTTGCAGTGTCGTAAGACGTAGTGTCGCCCCCTGTCCAGTCAAGGAGGACACCCGGCGCAAACAGGCGGCCGAGAAGGCACCTAAAAGACGTCCGCATATTGCTCAAACTAAAATAGCATCTCGCCACCGCCGAAGGAGCTAAATATGGTCGATTTCGTCACCGCACTTGCAAGTGCGAGATTTGCCCTCAATGTGCGATTGCATATGCTTGGGTTAAACTAGGATGCGCAGCATCGGCTGGCAAGCTTGGGACGCCTGCGATCAAGAGGCAAAGAAACGTTGGCGTACATTGCTGTGGGGCGAGCGATATAATTGGCGTCGCATTGGGGTCTTCGCGCTAATCGTCGCGGTCGCGATCATGGTCCTTTGGCCGACAGCACACTAAGCAAAGGAATACGACATGGAAAAGAAGATTCCCAAGCCTGTTGACAAGCATGTAGGAAGCCGGGTCCGAATGCGCCGCCTAATGCTCGGCTTGAGTCAAGAGAAGCTAGCGGACGCAATTGGCATCACGTTCCAACAGGTACAGAAATACGAGAAGGGCACCAATCGAATGGGTTCAAGTCGCTTGCAGCAAATTGCCAATGTCTTGCAGGTGCCAGTCAGGTACTTTTTCGAAGGTTCGCCCGGTCAATCAAATCCAGACGGCAAGTCACTGTCGCCAGCTTACGTATCCGACTTCCTCGCTACGTCTGACGGACTCGCGCTCATAAAAGCATTCATGCAAATCAAAGCAGTCAAGCTACGGCGTAATATCGTGAAGCTTGTTGAAGAAATTGCTAGCTAGGCGATGTCTAAAGCTACCCGATATTTGCTGATCGCTCGCTTTAGCCCTGACTTCAGCTATTGGCATTGTTCAATCCGCAAAGCTCACCAGCGCACAGATTGAGGTCGAAAATAGCCTTCCTTCTACTGTCCGGCCTCATGCATCAAATTTGTAAATCTCAATGCGGCGCGCGCATTAACGTTGTTTCGTTACGTTAATTGTAAAACTCAATTGGAGGCACAAGAGCGACAGTTATTCTCGCGTGTTCGAACGGAATTGCGGAAATCTAACAGCCAGGTTTCTCTGCGAGGCCGAAACATGATCGAGAATAGCCGTACAGTTCCTCGGAGTCTTGCCCCGAAACAAAGACCCGCTCGTTACGAAGACTGGCACGTTTGGCCCGTGACCATTCCGAGGCGATCTATTACAGGTCGACTCGTTTGGGGAACCGTGTTGCGCCGTTGGGACGGGCGCAGATGGATCTATAAGAAATATATTGAGACAAGGAATTAAGTGGTGCCGTCAGGCGATTGTTGCTGAAACGGTAAATCGGACATGCGACTGAACGTCGGAGGATGTCCGCCTGGACCTGCTGTCAGCCTGCAGTGAGACCGAACTTTGGATCGCCGGCGGATAGAGTTTTCCGGCTAATCTCAGAGAGAACCGCGTTGATCGCAGGCTGGCCCGCCATAAAACTGGCAAACGGCAAGTAATTGTCGCGGTTCGTGAACGTGGTAGAAATTCGCTGCCAGCAGTGTTTGAATCCGAATAAACTGCTATGTCTTTTTTGCGTGCCCATCTCGCGAAGGAACGATGCTGAATGCCGAGGAAGCAGGATCGTGGGACGAGCTTCGCAAGCAATACGAGGTTAAGCGGATCAATCACAAGGAAGCTTATAGCCTCTACGGTGCTTGACCGAATTAGACCGAGGAATTGTTCGGTCGTATGCGCCGCACTGAAATCGGGCAGCACCACCACATCGCCGGAAATTATCTGCTTCGTTACGCACAAGAAGCCTCTTGGCGTGAAGATAACCGGCACATATCAAACGATGATCAGGTTCGACGTCTTGCCGTATTGGCGATGAAGCGTAAGCTATCGGTAGATCTCAGCGGCTAAGCTGCTCGCCGTGCCGATCTTCTTGGCAGCAATCCTGCAAGGAATATTGGCACGCGTCGAGGTCAATTGGTTTTGGGTGCTGAGGCAATGCCGCCAGAAATTGTGCCTCCAGATGAGCGCGCTTGACCTCTGTCACGGGCGGCGGGCTCCATCGTATTGTTTCGAGGCTTCCCTTAGGACGTTACTAGTATCGAGCGCGAACCACTTATTCGGATCGGATTGCGACTGCTGCTTCAGGAGGTGATATCCGGCTTTGTTCCAGGGCAGGATTTCGGGCTCCTCGTTGTCGAGAACGAACTCGCCGCGATCTGTCTTGACTGCGAGGACAGCGTGGCCGTTGCCCTTCTTGTCGCGAACTAAGGTGATCAGCAGCGCCTCGTGCGGCCAGCCGGCCTGGATCAGCCTCCGCCGCTTAAGCAACACGTAGGATATGCAGTCACCTTTACCGTCGTCGGGATAGGCCCAGCGTTCGACCTCGCCCCAGTGCTCTATGGAAGTCATCGGCATGATGTTGCGGTTCGCCTGGTCATTGACATTGACCATGTGCATCCAGGCCTTCGGCGTGAGCACCACGTCGCGCGGCGTCGATGGATCGGTCTTGCATTCGGATTTGTGGCGAATGCAAAACCTAACCCAACCGATCGGGGGGAGCGTCGGCTCGCTGACCGCAATATATTTCGCGTACGCATTTGAGGCCGTTTGTGGGTACGACGCGAAAGTTTGCGCTGACGCTGTTTGCAACAACGCCGCCGTTGCGAAAAGGACAGCGCCAGCTGGACGCAAATATTGTCCTCGGCGTCCGCTCATTACCCCCTCGGACGAATTAATGCCGACGATAAAGGCCACACCTTCACTACCGCAGCTTGCATAAAATCATGCAGCGTTGCAAGAGCACCTAAGCCGTTCCATCAGGGGACGCGAGTTGAAAGCAGTCACCGAATCGTTCTATGTCGTCGATGAAAGAGTGCAATGTTGTTGGATAGCTGAAGATTTCATGTTCTGCGCTTCTCCTTCTGACGCTTGAGGCCGTCGCAGCGGACCTCGTTTCACCATGAGTTTGAAGCCCCGCGCGGACCATTTTCGTGGACTGGACGTTTCGATTAGGCAGACGAGCAGTCTTCACTGTAGATGACGCTGGCAGGATCGTGCGGGAAACGGAGCTCGGCCAAACCGGCGTGCCCTAATGGCCTCGAATTGCGCTGGGACACGGCGCGCTGTGGATAATCCCATAAGTCCCTATATTTCAATTGGCCTAGTCCGTTTCAAGGAGAGCGTCCGATATAGCAAAAATGGATCGTCTGCTGGCATCAAAAAGTTTGGTTTTAGCCAACTTTCGGTATAAGTTTTGAGCCTGATGGAGGGACCTATGTCTAAAATCCTATTGATGCTGGCTGGTGGCTTCATATTTGCTTTTGCGAGCGTTACAGTGTCGTTTGACGCAAATGCCGCAGATGTTGCCGTTTCAAGAGCGGACCACCGGGTTGCATCGGCCAACCGATATTGCCAAGAACTCCAGCGATGCGGTCCTGATGGCTGCAACTGGTATCACGTCTGTACGCGGCCCTGCCCTGATGGCTATTCTTGTTCGCCGTTATACGGCGCCTATGGCCCATATGGTGGCGTCAGTTATTGGGGTGGTTATACCGACAACGGCTGGAGCTACTACCGCTAAACTTTGCCCCGCCGATTGGTCGGTTACGTCGCTTAAATGAGTGGTCGACCAATCGTTAGCCATGGGTTTGCACCTTAAGACTGACCGGCCAGTTCGATTGGTATGAGCCGCCAATGTGGTTGGCTCATCCGAACAAAATGCCAAGTCTATTACCGCCAAATTGTTCGGCATGGGCGGAATGTCCGTGCGGGAATCTAAGGTTATGTCAAACGCTTCCGGAATTTGAATTGCGCTGCTCAGTTCAACGCAGGCACCAGCGTTCGTGAGATTTCGAACCCAGCAATCGTGCTTACACTAATGCCCGTCTAAAATAATCTTGGTAGGCAGCAGTACACTTTCCGCCTCAAGCGCCTGTGTTCTTGCGTGACACGAGATGTCTGAATAACGCGAACTCCACGTTCCTAAGTATATGCGACTAAAAAATATGAACCGGTCGATCAAATTACATTTCTGCTACCGCTTCAATGGGCTCGCTCACCAACTACGAAAGGATCTGCCAATGAGTGCTTAATCAGTTCTTTCCCTCAGCTGTTCTCCAGACCATCAATTGTAATTCATGATGGCAAGTATCGCATTTAAAAATGCGGATCTCTGTGTCGCCGCGCGGTTTAGCAGCGAATAGGCGCATTGTAGCGCCGCACCGGCAATCGGGGAGCTCTGTCGATCCCGGAACCAATAGATTCTCAAACGAAGACATACTTGCCCCACAAGGTAGCGCAACGCTTTGGACGCTACACTTAATTCGCGAAATCGAGCAACGTCAGAGCCGGGTCAACCTTAATTTTAAAGAACTCAAGCGGTTGTGAGGAACCGCGGGACTGCTCATCGTCGCAATACCGCGCTGCGCAATTCGCTAAGTTACTAAATGTGCTTTTGAACTCTCAGACGTCGAATTGATTGAGGGGAATGGCGGGGGCCGAGGGGCACGACCTCGTAAAAAGGGCCCATCCAAACTAGTCGGATGTCTTTACCAGTCGCACTGAGCAATAGGCTACTCACTCGAAATATGTCGTCGCACAAAAGTTCGAATCAGAGTACCTTTTTAAATAAGAATCGCTTGAGAGCAACAAGGGATTTTCGGAGAACGGTCTGCGGGTCGGAGGAAGGGCATGCAGCTGTTTTTACTTGGGGTCTTCGTTATCCTCACGCCATCTGTTGTAACCGTGGCGTGGCTGCTTTGGCAGGCGAATGACACTCCGAATGCGTCCGGTCGTGAAGTCGATCATATGAGCTGATTTCAACCTGCCTAAATTATTTCAAGCAGGTGCAACGGAACCCAGATCAACAGAATCAACCAGACGATAGTGATCGCGACGCCAAGTACAATTAGCGCTCCCCGCCATCGGTCTATGATTGTCGTCAGCAAATTTCTAACGGTCATCAATTGAGACGCTAGCATCGTTGTTAGGGCCCAGGTATTGCAAAGTGGCAAGTGTACCTACCTACAACCAGAGCAAACAATCAATTTGAATCCAGATAAACCATTAATAATGTTGGTTTAATTTAACCAGCTAGCATTAACTGTCGATACCATTCTATTATTTCCCGACCTGACGACGAGATTATAACGTTCGTTTGTCGATCCAGGCTACGTTAGCAGTCCCTATCTGCTTGAGCAGATGGGGCAAGCTCTCGATGTAATGAAGAAGTTAACCGCATGGCAAAACTGGCGAAGAGTTCGTTTGTGTTGATGATTCTCGCTTTTGCGACATATTTGCCGATGACCAATCCGTCATCGGCCATCAGCGCGGACCTCGCGAAAAAGTGTCGAGCGATGGCCATTAAGGCTCATCCAAGACCACCCCCGGGAAGCAAGGTGAGTGGAGCCGAGAAAGCCGAACGCGATTACTTCCAGGCATGCATCGTCAAGGGCGGCAAAATGGACAATAACTGAGCAGCCTTCGACAACCCTACATAAATTTTCACGCGGCTTTTAGCATTTTTCGGCTCGTGCACGTTCGTGAACCAAGTGCCGGGCGCGCCACATTCCTTTACATTCCCGTTGGTTCCCGGCCCGAAGAAAACATCTGCCTCGGTAGATTGCGCCCTTGATTTTCGTGACACTGGTCACATGTCTTCCTGGTGGCCTGTGCCAATCTAATGGCTATAACGATCGGAGATAATTCATGGCACACGCAAAAATCTGCTTGTTCTTAGCAACAGCGCTAATACTTGGAGGCGGTGCGCGTGCTCATGCACAAGGAACGGCGGATAGCGTAGGCAATCGCGGCACCAGTGTGGAGCGTAACGGGACTTCCGGTGGGACTGCGACACCTGGAACTGGCGTGAAGACCGGCCGCGGCCCCTTATCGCAGCCAATTCCTCCCGCAACTAGCACGATAAATCCCCAGCAAAATCCTCAGCGCTCTCTAAATACATGGGGCCCGGCGCAAACTAATCCACCCCAGGAACCGTTTGGATCGCGATAGACCTGACCTGACGGATTTGAACCAGCGGGATAGAGATTACTGCATCGCTTTGAGTGATCTGTGTGACGATCCCAGCCAAGTCAGGAAATATTCTAAATTCCCGATCTGATTCAATCGGCTGGTCGGTACTGGCCCCTTTCCATAACCGCTTAAGTGATCGTCGTCATTTTTGATTGACGATTGATCGAGGTCAATGCGCGCCGGTTTCCTCGGTGTTTTCTTAGCCTTCAATATTGGGGGCGCATGATATGGCTCCGGCTGTTATTTCACTTGGGCTAATTTTCTTGTCTGGTTTCGCGGTCGGATATGGGGTCCGCGCCATGATCTCTCGTCGCCGGCATCGAAGGGCTGTGAAATTTTAGCATTGGCCACCTAAATTGGTGGCCTCTTTAATTTCGCGCTGACCGCAGTGACGCCCGCCTGCCACGCCGGCCAGTAATCCTCCGCTTGTCCACAGAATAATGTTCAATCGGTCTATCGCGATATTGCGGTGCAGTACTATTTTTATGAACTATTGTAGCGCGAGCAATGGGAAGACACTCTTGCAAAGTCAAACAACTATTGCGCCGACCGTACTTAAGCGCGTGGAGCGCCGGTCTTTACGTCGAGTTTGGCCATCGGCAACGATAGCCATCATCGGATTAGGGCTCACTACGGCATGGGGATGTCTCTTGGGATATGGGCTCGTAAGCCTCATTTGGCGCGTATTTTAGCTGAGAGTAGTCGTTTAACATTGCATGTGATTCCGCCGCTCTAAGCCGCTCGGGAGCACCCGATTGCACGCACTCCTTCGCCTAATTCGATTCACAAAAGTGGTATCTTTGGCGGCTAATGTATGGACAATTTTCTATGCAGCTTTGATTGTTGGCTGGCAAATAACGTCTTTTCTTAGAGAAGGGGAGTGGCCCGCCCTGCCGTTGTCATCCGTCATCAACAAGCTGGGATACGACCGTCGCGCGGTCTATGCGACAGCGAATGTTCATGAAATCGAATCAAACGTAGTAGACGCGTTGCTTCAAGTTCCGACCATCGTGCCCTTACTTTTGGCTTCGGCATTGTTAACGGCGTTTTACCTGTGGCTCGCGCGTACCGAAAAACAATATTCGGGGAATCGATAGTCGATGTTTGCTACTGGCACTTTTTTGGACATTCCAATCGCGCTGCCGAATGTCAATCCCATCGAGATGGCATTCGCCAAGCTCAAGGCGCTGCTGCGCAAGGCCGCCGCACGAACAAGAGACTCATTGTGGAACGCGATCGCTGATGTCCTTGGCGCCTTCGCGCCAAGCGAATGCGCCAACTACCTTGCCCACGCAGGCTATGCTTCGTCCTAAGTGGGAAATGATCTAGCTATGCTGGGATTTCAGCAACTGGGTCCAAGTACAGTCCGTACCTGGCAGCAAACGCTGCTCTCATCATTCGATCTTCCGCGCGTCATCGCTGAGTTTCTGTTTCTCGACGCGAAACCGTTATTGCGCCTGCCAACAAAACCATGCAGTAGCGAGAAGCGATGGCGTCAAAGCAACCATAAGACCGGCGAGGAATGTCTGTAACATCTTGGTCTCCCCCAGATCGGACATTTGGATCTCAGCAGATAGAACTCTGAGACGGCTCTCTTAGTTGCAACCCGAAATATGGAATTGATCAGAATCAAAGTTGGGCTGAATGAAAAAGGCCGCCCACGGAGGCGGCCTTATATGTTCGTTTCATTGCATCATTAGCTGAAAGGCCAGCCACGTAACGGCCAGCCAGGACCGAACCAGCCTCCTCCAGCCGGGTAATAATACCGGCCCGGCACGCGGTAATAGCGCCCACGATGTTTCCGCCAAGTATAGGGAGGGCCGATGTAGCAGCGTTGTCCATTGCAGTCGTAGTAGGGCCCGTAGCTGCTAAAAAGGCCATAGTCGCTGTAGTACTCCGCATGGGCGGTCGTGGAGACGGCGGCATATATCAACGTGGCGACAACCAAGGAGAGTGTAACTACCAGCTTACGCATTGGACCCCTCCATCTATTTCAAAACCTGCGCGATGGGACTTAACGACTTTCTAGCCTAACACCCTTATGCACGGCGTTCTTTTTGAAAATTAGGTTGCTTCAATTGCAATCATAATTCTAATCTCTCCCTGGAATCAACTGACCTGTCGGATTTTTTGATGAACCAGCGGGATGGAGATTAAATGGTTGGATTCCGGGTGGTCCTGTGGATGATAAAGACTTAGGTCCGACATTTCGCGCCGTTCAGATGAAACGAAGCACAAAATGATGCGTCCTTGTAATGTGGCCCAAAGGGCAAGAACAAGAGGTCGGGGGACCAGAGATTGCCGCTCAGCATTGGATCGCTCGTGGATCGGATAATTGATGATGGGACCGAAGCGGGCAAGGATCCTTATTTTGCGCCCGCTCTCAAGCACCCTCTCGCACTGCCGTCGTACTAATCCGGCCCACACAGCTGGTCGCGTTGCTTGAGGGCCGCCGCCCGTGCGCCGGTGCAAGTGTTGTCAAGCATCGGCCCTTAAATCGCACACGTCGTTTTTTCGGGTTTGTGTAGCCCCAAGGCGCGGTCGGCTCGAAACTTCGGTGGATAAGTCCGCGCACGAACCGCCACCAGGCGATCGCAGGCGCAGCGGCTCCACTCTGAAGACCCTGGAGTGCACGTGTTTTACCGCGCTCTCGTGCCCCAATGCCTCTAGAAGGCCCTCCGGCGACCCCTGAGGTCGATCGCAGTGGATAAGCGTCTGATCACACGAGCCCGAGTGAGCTCAATCGTGGGGCGTAGAATCGGATTAGTTTGTCCGATAAGGCTTATCGGACAACCTCCGGCCGATCTTGGCAAAAGTGAGCCCTCAGCAGCTGTGGAGTCGGCCGCCGATCGTCGCTGCAGCATGCGAGGTTAAATCGGCCGCTCGTGTGGTGGGCCGTGGTCGTGCCTGCAGGTTACATGGACCCACTGGGAGGTCCCGATAATGACTGACATTGCCGCGGCTCCGACGCCTCCGGGGCCACTCGCTTGGGCTAGAGCGAGAGCTGCGCTGGCATTTCGGCAGGATCCTCCTCGCATATCCCCGGCGCTCCGTAATGAGGCTCGCTGCTACAGGTTGGAACCGTCGCCACTTCGAACTTCGGCTTGCCCCGGGGTCCCACGCGGCGCCGCGGGACCGCAACTGGGCAAGACGATGCAGGCGTCTTGTTGACGAAGGCGGCGAAAGGAGAGGCCGGGTTGATGCTTTCCGTTCGCATCACCGTCTCCTTGATTTGGATCATCCGATTGACTGCTGCCAATTCGGCTTCAAGCTCCGCCAATTGCTCCCGTGCCTTCCGCGTTTCGTCGATCTCGCGTCCCCAGACGGTGCGGATACCTTTCCGCCGCTCCGCCAGAAAATTCCAACGTGGAATGGTCATCTCCGGCGCGGGCAATCCGCGTTCCGCGTTGCTACGAGCGTCCGCCTGATAGTGGATCCCGTGTCGCGCGCAAAATTCGGTCAGGGTTGCCGCAATTTCGGCGCGAAGCTGTTTGGGCGCCCGATAGAACATCTGGTTCCAGTCCCGAGCTTTGTGCGCCGAGAATTCGCCGTTCTCAATGCGACGAAGCGAGAGCAGAAAGTGCACATGCAGATTGAGAACGCCGGTCCTAGCCAACAGTGCATGAATGTCTGCTTGGACGATCATGCCTGCCTTCACGAAGCGAACCGCAAGCGCTCGCACGCACGGCTCCCACAAATGCCTCGGCAGGATGTGCGGCAATGCGATTTCCATCGTGCGCCCTTCCTGTGCGTCCGCGCGCCGCTCAGCCAGCATCGCCTTTGACCAACAGGATTCGATGTTCATCGCCCAGCTTGGGCTGCCGGGGGGCGCCATCATGATCGTCTGCACGTGACCATGCAGCTCTTGATCGGCGGACTTGTCGAACATCCGCCCATTCGGCGCTTGTATGCGAGCACAGCTTTGATAGGCCGCGCGGCGCATCACGGACCCGCCCCGGCTGCGCTGGACCACCCCGAAACGGACGCGAAAAAAACCGGCCATCGTCGGCTCCCGATTTGAACTCCAGCCGACGTATAACCGAGCAGCTTGCAAGACCAAAGTTCGTAAGTACTGGAGGACCAGTTCGACATTCGAGCGGGCAAAGAAGCAAAACCACGCTTGCCGCTTGCAGCTTTCCGAAGAGACTGGCGCTACCAGTCATCCGAACGGGAGAGCTCGTCATGGCCATCAAGATCGCACAGCAGTCCGAACGACTGTCCGACCTCCAGCTCCGCAAGCTGGCATTGCAGCGGAAGATCGCCGCCGAAAAGCGACGGCTGCGTGATCAATCCCGAGTGCGGGCGGGCATCCGGGCCCGCCTCGTCGGCGCTGTCGTCCTGCGATTGCGCGAGGAGGGTCGGCTGTCCGAGAGCGTGGTGCGAGAGATTGAGCAGGAGCTTCTGACCCAGACCTACGGCAAAAACAGGGAATTCGAGGCGCTACAGGGCTCGGTATTCGATCTGACGAGCCTTTTGCATGATATCTCAGAGGTGGCGGGCACGGACGAGGAGTAGGGGGCCCACCATTCGGGTCCGATCTCCCACAGTGAAATGGTCGGATGCCGTCGCCCAACACGCTTCCACACCCGAGGGGCGGCACGGGGCAGATAAGCAATGAGGAACTCCTTCTAGGCGCTCACGAGTTATTGTCGGGGCCGAGCTCTCCGAGAAGGTCGTCGATGCCGACCTCCAGCCCCGGGATGCGCTCTCGGTTCGCGCGGCGGAGAAGCGCATCGAGCGCCGCCAAGACGACGGTATTGAAAGTTCGGTCGGTGTCCAACGCCGGTCGCTTCAAATCTTTCAGCGCACGCGGCGGCAGCGAAATCGTGGTCCGACGCATCCCTCCGATAGAGTGCCCGCCGCCAGCGGACGCCCTAGTGGCGATATCGGCCAGCAACGCCTGTGCGGCGCTGTCAGGCGCTTTGTGCTTGGTGGACATCCCCGGTCTCCGTCACCTTCTGCCAGATCCAGCGAAAGGCAGTCCGCACCTCGTTGGCCGCCAGACTGGACGGCGCCCATTCTGTGACACCGCGCCCGGCCCCGCGAACGCGTCCTGATAATCTACTCGGTACGCGAGCGTCGCATCCACCACGGTCCCCAACGCGGCCGCCGCCTTACGCCAGGACAGCAGTCGAGCGTTCAAAGTATGGGGTGTTTGGGTCAACAGGATTGCGTAGGGGCGAGCAATCAGGGCGCGCACCGCCATTGCGATCGACGTCTGCGCGCGTCGGACGGGTCACGCTCAACAGCAACAAAAAACGAGACCGCCATGCGGGGGGACGCATTGACGGCCTCGGGGGCTAGACAAGGGGCGGTTCGGGGGACCGGGGATTTCCTTGTCACCTACACTGCATAGGTCGATTGACCTTCAGGTGCGATTTTCCAAGCAAGATGCTGAAGAGCCGCTTGTTCCTCAGATAGACGACGTTCAATAAAGCGACGCTCGTCGGCAGTCAGATACGTTGCCAGAATCTTTTTGTATCTTGCTATGTTCGCTCTGTGAGCGAATTGCGCCGCAGTTTCCATTCGCAACATGATCAAACATTCTCCCCCATAACTAGATCGTATGAATACTGATGGCACGCGATGCTAAGTCGATATTGTACTTAGGTGCATAGGAACGAATGTTGCTTGCTTCCTGCGCCGAGCTCTAGCGGACAACCGGAACGCTACGGTCGGTGAAGATCACTGGCTCGCCGGCCTTTATCATGGTGAGGCCCTGTGTGGTCATGATATCGGTGCGGAGATTGACTTCGCTCCCGCTGATCCGGATGACGGATATCAGCAAAGCGGCCAAAAGCCCAACCACCGCGATCTTTAAGTGGGTGGAACGGCCTACGGTGTACATCGACCAGTTCATGGCACCCTCCAATGCGCATTAGTCGGGCTTGCCTTGACGCGCATCAACAGCGCTAAATCTTCAAAGCGCGAGTTCAACAAGTCGAACGAGCCCGTAACCCAAAAGACATGCCCAGGCCCCACTGAGGCCTAATCCAAAGGCTAACATTGCCGGTCGCCAAATTCGATGAAGGAGCGGCAGGGCCGTCGAGTCCCGGACAGTCGGGAGAGTTGCGGTCTGGGTCTGCATAATCACTGGTCCATTACGCGCTAATTGCCGGATAATTTTTTGAGTGGGGCAGGCCACCGGTGAAGACGTCAAATTCAATACGCCTGGAGCCTTGCCTGCCTCAATTGCCTCTAAGGGCAGTTGACTGCCATTCTGGAAAGAAGGAATTTTCGTATTTGCAATCACCAACATTGGCGGCGCTGCATTTTAATCATGCCCCAAAGGGCAGTTGTATTTTGTGTGTTCGCTCTCGATGCTTAAAAAGTTAGAACATGATCCTTTTAGGCCGCATCATGCTTAGCATTACAACTCGCACGAGAATTTATGAGCAACACAGGGTGGGACGTATTTTAGTTGTTGAGGAGGAGCCGATGCTCTCGGCAGAGCGCGAAGGCTTGCGCCCGGAATTGATCTGAATCAATGCGAGTCGTTCACAATCCGAATGATCTCAATAAAGAAGTGCATCCTTTGATCGCCGACATTGATTTCAGCGGGGGCGCTAATGAGCGGACGCCGAGGACAATATTTGCGTCCAGCTGGCGCTGCCCTCTTCGCAATGGTGGCGTTGTTGCAAGCAGCATCAGCGCAAACTTTCGCGTCGTACCCGCAAACGGCCTCAGATGCATCCACGAAATTTATTGCGGTCAGCGAGCCGACGCTCCCTCCGATCGGTTGGGTCAGGTTCTGCATTCGTCACAAATCCGAATGCAAGATCAATCCATCGACGCCGCGCGACGTGGTGCTCACGCCGAAGGCCTGGATGCACATGGTCAATGTCAATGACCAGGCGAACCGCAACATCATGCCGATGACTTCCATAGAGCACTGGGGCGAGGTCGAACGTTGGGCCTATCCCGATGACGGCAAAGGCAATTGCGTTTCCTACGTGTTGCTTAAGCGGCGGAGGCTCATCCAAGCCGGCTGGCCGCGCGAGGCGCTGCTGATCACCGTAGTTCGCGACAAGAAGGGCAACGGCCATGCTGTGCTCACGGTCAAGACCGATCGCGGCGAGTTCGTTCTCGACAACGAGGAGCCCGAAATCCTGCCCTGGAACAAGACCGGCTATCGCTTCCTGAAGCGACAGTCGCAATCCGATCCGAATAGGTGGTTCGCGCTCGATACAACTAACGTCCTGGGGGCGGCATCGGAACGGCATCGAAACGGCATCGAAGAGCGCGCCGCCAGTGACGTAGAGGTCGAGCGCCGTGTTACGTCTGCTTTACCCTGAAAGGACATGCCTCTAGCAGGGCAGAGCGGATATACCTTGACCTAACCGCAGCTTTTTCAACCGTCCCATTGTGGAGATCGCTCGCATGGGACGTTCACAGCGCCGTCCACACTCGCCCTTCTATCGGGTCGCGGCGTTGCTTAAGAAATCGGTAATTTTGCTCTTATAATATATTGTAGGTTTTTATAGCACAGGCGGTCCAAAAGTGTCTGAGAAGAGACGCTGGCATAGGATGGCGCCCAGTGGTTCTGTCCCTCGGGTCGGAAAGATTTTTGCCGGACCAAAGAGTCCGATGATCGAATGCCGCGTCATTGATCTGTCGGCCGGGGGAGCCTGTCTAGAACTGCGCGGATATCACGATCTGCCAAAGAAGTTCGAATTTATTCATGGCAGCACCCGGAGGCCCTGCTATCTGGCCTGGCATCGCGGTTACCGTCTGGGCATTAGCTATGAGGAATCATATCAAACGTCAGGGAATTCAAGTGGCCTAAGTCGGCCCGCGACCGGTGTGAGTTTTCTTTCCCGACCAAGGCGCTAGTCCATCGCCGCCCGCACGGGCATGGCCCATGTTCGCTTGTGGCAGATTTTGTTGCAGAAGTCGGCGATTATTAGAACACGGTATTTGGCGGGAGTATTTGAAGCGATCTATTGCGCCCGCTATCTGGTTGCGGGGGGCTCTGACGCATTGGTAGCGATACGCACAACGATTACGCAGCACAGAGGGCGGCCGCGCCACACCAGCTTGGCGAGCCGGCGCAGGTTTGGGCGATGGCCGCGAGCGTGAATTCGCCTTGCGCGCCGCGCGGGCCTCGAAGCCGAAGGCGGCCAAGCTTGAGAATGTGCTTGAGATGGGCAAACAGCATCTCGACGCGTTTACGATCGCGGCGTGATTGCTCGAACGCTTCAGTCTTGGCTAGCGCCCGGGCAACGTCACGGGCCTCCTCATAGATGCTGCGCGGGATTTTGCGCTCTGGGGCTTTCGGACAGCATTTTGGTTTGAGCGGACAAGCGCCACAGTCATAGGTACTTGCGCGATAGAGGACCGTCTCGCCATTTGTCGCCATTATTGATCAGCTTGCCCGTCGTCGTAAGGGTCTTGCCCGCCGGGCAGGTATAAACATTGCGCTCCTTATCGAACGTAAAGTCCTCACGGCTCAATGAGCCATCCTCTCGCTTCGACTTATCGATCACCGGGATGTGGGGCGCGATATCCTTGTCTTTGACGAGCCAGTTGAGCGTCGCCGCCGATCCGTAGGCCGTATCAGCTGCGAGCCACTTGGGCTTGATATCGAAGCGCTCCTCGGTGCGCTCAACCATGGTCTTGCCCGCGCCAACTTCGGCTTGGCGGATAGCACGCGAGGCTTCGACGTCCATGATGACGCCGAACTTCACATCAATGAGATAGTTGTCGGCATAGGCGAAGAATGCCGGCCCTCGCATCGCACCCGTCCATTGCGCGGTCGGGTCCGACGGCGAGACGAACTTCGGTGTGACATCGCTCGCTGCACCGAAGGCCGCATCATCGAGGGTTGCCAGATACTCGTGCATGGCCCGGCTCGCCGTCTCGGGATCACATGTTTTTTGCCATTCCGAGCCTGGGATCGAGCGCTGCTTGTTGGTGTCGGTTTGGATCAGGCTGGCATCCACTGCAAACCCTTCTCCCCCAACAAGTCCGGCCGCGATACACGCCTCGACGACACGTTCGAATACCCGACGAAAAATGTCGTTGTCGCGGAAGCGCTCATTGCGCGCACGCGAGAATGCCGAATGATCGGGCATCTTGTGCTCGATGCCGAGCCTGCAAAACCAGCGATACGCGAAGTTCACCTGCACCTCGCGACACAACAACCGCTCCGATCGCAGCGCGAACACATAACCGATGATCAGTATCCGGATCATCAGCACCGGATCAATCGAAGGCCGGCCGAGCGTTGGATAGTGCGGCTCGAGTTCTGCGTAAACCAACGACAGATCGAGAACGGCCTCGATCTTGCGCCTCAGATGATCATCCGGAACCGCCTCATCGAGGCAGAACTCATAGAACAGAGGACCCGGGTCGTTGTTCTGACGTCCCATCATCGCCCGTCTCCGACTTAAAATGTCGTCAGAGGACGGAATAATCACTGTTCGCCAAGGCCTTCAAATCACTTCTGCAACAAAATCTGCCAATCGCTACTACCATAATCATACACCGAAAACAACCGACGCGACATGCCATTAAATGATAGCAAAGTCTTAAATTGGTCGATGTCTCTCGTCACGCTTGAATGATGTCTTCATGCTCAACGCAGGGGCTAAACATGTGCGAACAGTGTGTGAACGACGCCATCGAGCGTGCTTTGTTTCCTCGGCGAGGCGTCTTGAAGCTCGCGGCCGTAGCGGCCGCAGGACTTGCGATTTCCCCGCGTGCCCTCGCCGCGAATGCTAAGGCACCGCCGAAACCGGCAAACGTTCTTTCCCCCGACGCCGCACTCGATCGGTTGATGTATGGCAATGTCCGTTATGTCGAGGGCATCAGCAAGCGGCACGATTTTAAGTATGAACGGGAGCCCCTAAGCTTGGCACAAAATCCCTTCGCTGCCGTCCTTAGCTGCGCCGACTTTCGCATTGTCCCCGAATATTGCTTTGATACAGCGCGCGGTGATCTCTTCGTTTGTCGCATTGCTGGGAACTTCGCTAGCGATGATATCGTTGCAAGCTTCGAATATGCAGTACAAGTGCTGAATACTCCGCTCATACTAGTCCTTGGCCATGAGTCCTGTGGCGCGGTCGATGCAACTATAAAATCGATTAAAGACGGCACGACACTTCCTGGACATTTACCTGCGCTCGTCGAAGCTATCGCTCCCGCAGTGAAGGCCGTGCAAGCCGAACCTGGCGATATGCTCGCAAACGCTATCCGCCAGAACGTCATGCTGAATGTCGAGAAACTGAAAAATGCCGCTCCGATCCTCAAGTCTTTCGCTGATGAGAAGAAAATCCGCGTCATCGGCGGTATCTATAGGCTCAAATCGGGACGGGTAGATTTGTTGACCTGACGGTCCGAGAGGGCGGCCCGAGCACTCTTGAGATGGAGCGCTGAGGACCTTTCGCGGAAGTCATCAGTCAGCCTTCGCACAATTCGGCGTGCTGAGCTGGCCGAACGACATATGACGATGACGACCGCGAACAACTTGGCAATTCGGCGGGCTTTAGAATCTGCGGGCGTCGAATTCATCGACGAGAACGGCGGCGGTCCCGGTGTGCGACTACGCGATCGTCAGCAGGAGAAACGGTCCAAATAGTTACCTCCGTCGTTCGCTCTGCCCCCCGTTTCGAACCCGATGTACAACCGGGATTGGAATCCATTCTTTCACTGACGTGGGTAGGAGCCATCGCGGACGGCCTGGCGCGCCACATGATTGCGGCTGTGACCCCCTGTGATCTTACTAAAATCAATTTGACATCAAGACATCAACAAGTTTATGCTTTGATGTATGAGAACAACATTGACGCTCGACGATGATGTCGCTGTCGCGCTCAAGCGCCTGCAGCGGGCTCGCGATGCAAGCTTAAAGGACATTGTCAATGACGCGCTGCGTCGGGGCCTGAATGAGCTGAGCACTCGACCCAAACGGCGCGAGCCTTTTCAAACCCAAAGCGTAACATTGGGACGGTTGCGATTAGCGAGCATCGATAACATCAGTGAAAGCCTAGTGATTGCCGAAGGTGAAGCGTTCAAGTGATCTTGGTCGACGCAAATATTCTCGTGTATGCGCACGTAGAATCGTTCGCCCAGCATAAAGCTGCACGCGAATGGCTCGACCAGCAGCTCAGCGGATCTACTCGCGTTGGGCTCCCTTGGGTAAGCTTGCTAGCTTTTTTGCGGCTGGTCACCAACTCGCGAGTGTTTGAGCGACCCGAACCGATGATCGATGCATGGCGGCAGGTGCGAGCGTGGCTCGCATGTGGAATGGCGTGGGTACCGCAACCGACTGAGCGTCATGCTGATCTATTAGCTGAGCTCCTTGCGCTGCCTGGTGTACATGCCAATCTCGTGCCTGATGCGCATTTGGCCGCGTTAGCATTGGAACATGGACTCACTTTGTATTCGACCGATGGGGATTTCGCGCGATTTCCGGCGTTGCACTGGGTAAATCCGCTCAGTTTGCGTTAGCGCTTTTCAAGCATTGAAATCTTTCCGCTAATTCCCGAGCCTGCTTGACAATTATCCGGTGCCACGATTTTACAAAACGAAGCTAAAATTGTTCGCTCGAGTTCCAGCAACTTTAGCCGATGGCGAAACACCAGATGGCTGCTAATGAACTGGCTGTTCGGCGTGCTTGAGTATATCTCCACTCTTCAGGCGCAGTAGCTCGACTGGCGTGTGCTTTAGGCCTTTTGCTTTATAGATCTTGACGCAGCCTATTAGCAGATCATCGGCAGTGACGGGTGTTATCGGCGGGAACGCTGCGTCGACAACGCCGAAGGAGATATTGGCGCTTATGAACTATATTAGAGCGAAAGCAGCGGTTTGAGCTTTGCTCTTACTTCGTCAAACACCTCAGCTGGCGCCTGAGCTATAAAACGTGAACCGCGCTGCTCCCATGAGGCGGTGCGCAATTGATCAACTTGCACAACGCCGCTGATTTCATACCCATCGGGGATCGGGACGTGAAAACTCCAATCGCGATCGCGTCGTGTAATCGGGCAGGCGATGCAACGACTGGTCAGTTCGTTGAAGACTCGAGGAGATAGGACTAACGCTGGCCGCCGCCCGGCCTGCTCATTAGCGACCGTTTCCAGGAAATCGAGCCAAATGATGTCACCGGCATCGGGACAATAGGCGGCCACGTCACCAGGCCTCATTGCCGCGCCGCGGACCCCAATCAACTTCTTGTGGAACGTTTTCGCGTGTCATCCCGCTTAACAACTCTTCAAGCGTGTAGCGCGATTTACGTGTTGGCTTGACCACGGGGCGCAATACCAATGTACCGTTTTCGATTTTAATTTCGGCACGCTTGCCGTCGCTTGCTTTAATGGCATCGGCCATAGCCTTGGGAATCCGCACCGCGAGACTATTGCCCCACTTCCGAAATTCGATAATCATCCGGAGGACTCCTTAATGTAGACACGATGTATATACATCGGGGCATTGCGGATCACAAGTGCCAATGCAGTAGTCTCTATCCTGTCCCTGCTCAAAAGCCTATCCGGTCCGGGGATCGGTTTGGCGGTCGCGACTGACGACTTTTGATTAGTCGAATAGAACACCGATTGCCCTTACGACGTTGGTGCCAGTGCATTGGCCATGGGGTGCCATCTTTTCAGCGTGGCAGTTGTTCAATGGAACCGCGGTTCGAAAACGGGTCCTCCTGTTTGATTGTCAAAATAGGTCACGCGGCGTGTCGTTCGTAGCGATGATGCAGACCACCGACCTCGGGGAAGGCAATGATCTTGCCAGCGGTTGGCGGGTGTATTGGGCGCGTCTGCGGGCAATCCTTGTCGAGCGACAGATGTGTTCTGCTCTTGTGATAATATTGAAAATATGACGACAGGATGCCGCGCAAGTGATGCTCGTTAAAGATGATGATGTGATCCAGACATTCGCGGCGGATCGAGCCGATGAGGCGTTCGACATATGGATTCTGCCAGGGTGACCGTGGCGCGGTAACCACCTCCTTGATGCCCATCGCCCGAACTCGATTGCGAAAGGCCGCACCATATGATGCGTCCCGGTCCCGCAGCAGATAGCCGGGCGCGGTGTCCCAAGGAAATGCCTCGGTCATTTGGCGCGCCAGCCAGTCTTGCGTCGGATATTGGGTGACGTCGAAATGGATGATTGTTCTTCGGTCGTGGCGGAGGACGATCAGGGCGTAGAGCAGCCGAAATGTCGCGGTTGCAACAACGAACATGTCAATCGCCGCAATGTCGGTCAGATGGTTGTGCAGGAAACTACGCCAGGTCGGGGAGGGGATTTTGGGCCGCCACGGCAGGTATCTCCCGACCGTGGCTTGGCTGACCTCGATACCGAGCTTGAGCAGTTCGCCGTGGATGCGGGGCGCGCCCCAGAGGGGGTTGGCCAGGCTCATCTGGCGGATCAGATCACGGATCTCGGTGTCCATCTTGGGCCGTCCCAGATGGCGTGATCGCCACCGCCAGTAGAGGCGGAAGCCCTTGCGATGCCACTGGATTACGGTTGTTGGTTTGACCAGCACCATGGCGTTGAGGACCTGCGGCCAAGCTCGGTAAAGCCACACCCAGAGGAGCCGGTCTGCGCAGAACAGCCTCGCGCGACCTGGTCGCTGCCGCCGCAGGACGGTTACCTGATGTCGCAGGGCGACGAGTTCAAGCTCCAGGGAGGCGCGGCTGCGAACACGGAACGAGAGCAGGGAAACGAGGGCGGAAAGAATTGTGATCATGCCCACGACGGTATGGCGGTGACGCGAAAATCACTAGGCTTTCTCAATCTTTCAGGATTTTGAGCAACCACAGGATTTGCGCCAAATAGGCGATCGTGCCGTCTTTGCGAGTCCGTCCAATTATCGTTCCCATCGGTACAACATCCCTTCATGTAGTACCAGATGTCGTACTACAATTGCCGAAATGGGCGAAAACCGTCGTCCATGAGCTTAAATGAGACAACGATCAAGTGCCTATAAATGAATGATAATCCTAGAAAGAGCGAAAAGCAAATATCCCGCCGTTTTGCTGTTGCGCCGATGATGGAATGGACCGACCGGCATTGCCGGTTTTTCCATCGGCTGCTCACGCGCAACGCGCTGATCTACACCGAGATGCTCACCACCGGCGCGGTGCTCAACGGCGATCGCGCGCGGCTGCTCGGTTTCAATCCGTTCGAGCATCCGGTGGCGCTCCAACTCGGCGGCAGCGACCCGGCGGCGCTGAGCGCTTCGGCGCGCATTGGCGAGGAGTTCGGCTACGACGAAATCAACCTGAACGTCGGTTGTCCGTCCGACCGGGTGCAGGAAGGCCGCTTCGGCGCCTGCCTTATGACTGAGCCGGCGCTGGTCGCCGATTGTGTCGCCGCCATGAAGGCCGCGGTCAAAGTTCCGGTGACGGTGAAATGCCGGCTTGGCGTCGACGAGCAAGATCCCGATCAATCGCTGTTTTCGTTTGCCGCGGCGGTCAAGGCGGCCGGCGCCGATGCGCTGATCGTGCATGCGCGCAAAGCCTGGCTGAAGGGATTGTCGCCGCGAGAAAATCGCGAGGTGCCGCCGCTCGATTATGCGACTGTTCATCGGCTCAAGCGCGCGCATCCCGATTTCGAGATCGTGCTCAATGGCGGCGTCGCCAGCCTGGAGCAGGCGAAAGCGCAACTCGCACATGTGGATGGGGTGATGATGGGACGCGCGGCCTATCAGGAGCCGTGGCGGCTTCTGGCGCTGGATCCGTTGCTGTTCGGCGAGCCGGCGTCGTTTGCGTCACCGAAAGAGGCGGCGCTGGCGCTCATGCCCTACATCGAACGCGAACTGGCCAAAGGTGTGCGGCTGCATGCCATCACCCGTCATGTCCTCGGCCTGTTTCACGCGGTGCCGGGCGCGCGCGCCTTCCGCCGGCATCTTGCGACCGAGGGCGTGAAGCCTGATGCATCCGCCTCCGTCATGGCTGATGCGCTGGCGCAGGTGCTGGACATCAAGCCGGAATTGTCGAACATCGCAGCGGCTTAAGTTCACCTAAGGAAATCCATCGTGCTGGGATATTCGATCGGCGAGATCGTCCTGCTCGCGGCCTGGATCGCGGGCGCGGGCATCCTGGTCGGCATCCTTGCTGGTCTGTTCGGCATCGGCGGCGGCGCCATCATCGTGCCGGTGCTGTACGAGGTTTTCCGTGTGCTGGAAGTGCCGGAAGACGTGCGCATCCAGCTGTGCATCGGCACCTCGCTCGCCATCATTATTCCGACGACCTTGCGTTCCTATATAGCGCACAAGAAAAAAGGCGCGGTAATCCCCGAAGTGGTGCGGCTGTGGGCGCTGCCGGCCGTGATGGGCGTGGCGATCGGCGCGGTCATCGCGTATTTTGCGCCGCCGGCCCTGTTCAAGATCGTCTTTGTGATTTTTGCGCTGTTCATTGCGGTGCGGATGCTGTTCGGCACCGACCGTTGGAATCTGGGCAGCGAATTGCCCGGTGCGGGAATTCAGGGGTTTTTTGGCTTTCTCACCGGGTTGATTTCATCGCTGGTCGGCGTCAGCGGCGGCTCAGTGTCGAACGCCGTGCTTACGCTCTACGGCCAGCCGCTACAGCGGGCGGTGGCGACTTCGGCCGGCATCGGCGTGCCGATTACCATTGCCGGCACGCTCGGCTACATGCTGGTCGGCTGGCCGCATATGGCGCAGCTGCCGCCGCTGTCGATCGGCTTTGTCTCGGTGATCGGCTTTGTCCTGATGGCGCCGGTGTCCAGTTACACGGCAAGCTACGGCGTAAGGCTCGCGCACTGGCTGCCGCGCCGTAAACTGGAGATCGGATTCGGATGTTTCCTGCTGCTGGTGAGCGCGCGGTTTATCGCCAGTCTCATGTAACCGCGCTTAGGGATTGCCGCGCATGCGCAGCGTGTCGCCGCGCACCTCCCAGCTTTCCAGCCGGTTGAGGAAGGTCATGCCGAGCAGGTTGTTCTTGAGTTGACCCGGCTGCGCCACCAGCGCCGGTACCGCGCGCTCGATCAACCCGCCGACCGCGAGGCGGTCGAGCGTCACCGGGGCTGCGCGAGTGCGGCCGTTCGCGGTGTCCACGTTGACGGTGTAGTTGAGCACTTCGATCGGGAGGCCGGCGGCCTTGGCCGCTGCCTGCGTGAGCACCACGGAGCTTGCGCCGGTGTCGAGCACCATCGGCACGCGTGCGCCGTTGATATGGGCGCCGACCGCGAAATCGCCGCCGTGGCCGCGCACGACTTCGACGCGGCGGCCGCGGCCGGCGACATGGCCTGGCACCAATTCGGCGATCACGCGGTCGCCGACGTCGCGTAGTTCGAAGCGGTAGCTGTAGCCGACGACGAGCAGCAGGCCGAGCACGGCCCAGAACACCAGGGCCTCCAGCGCCTGCGATAGCCGGTCGCGGAACAGGGTAAGCACCAGTCCGCCGGCGAAAATCACCAACGCGAGCTTGAGCGCGAGCGAGCCGATGTCGTGCTTGAGCAGAGTGGCGATGGCATCCTGATCGCTGCTGGCGATCAGCGCCGCCAGCGAGACCGCCACGCCAAAAACGAAGATCCAGATCAAACGGCGGCTCAAGGGCGTCATCCCGTTGGGCTGGCGGTTTCGGAGCGCCGGCTGGCAGCCAGGCGCCACGGCAGTTCGCCCATTACGCGGTTGCGTTCGGCGGCGCTCATGGCGGTCCAGCACGCAATCTCGTCGATGGTGCGGCCGCAGCCCAGACACAGCCCGGAACGCGCATCGAGCGTGCAGATTTTTACGCAAGGACTTTCGATCATAGGCGGTCTCGGGGCCGAATCCGCAGCGAACATAAGCGCCGCTGATGTGAACGCAATCGCGATGATTGTGGCAGGTGGTACTAAGTGCCTGCGCGGAACAGCGGGCGGCGGCTGAGCCAGCGCTTTTCCTCGGGCGAGAGGACGGGCTCGCCCGGCATCGGCGCGATCGGCGGCGCATGATCCATCATCGACGGCATCGGCGCCATCGCGGCGACCACGCGTTCGGGCGGGAAGGTAACGACCACCTCGGTGCCGATGCGCAGCTTGGATTTGAGCACGAAGGTGCCGCCATGCAGGTCGACCAGGCTCTTGGCGATCGGCAGACCGAGACCGGCGCCCTGTTCGGCCGATTTGATCGAATTGGAGCCCTGGCCGAAGGAGGCGAGCACGATCGGGATTTCCTCTTCGGGAATGCCCGGCCCGGTATCCTTGACGCTCATGTATTGCCCGCCGGAAGCGGTCCAGCCGACTTTCAGCCAGATCTCGCCGCCCTGCGGCGTGAACTTGATGGCGTTCGACAGCAGATTGAGACAGATCTGGCGTACCGCGCGCTCGTCGGCCCACAGCCGCGGCATGTCTGGCTCGAACATCTCGTGGATGACGATGCCGCGATTGGCCGCGCGCAGCTTGAGCAGATGGTGGCAATCCTCGACGATGGCGACCAGCGATATGGATTCCTCGTTGAGTTCGTAGCGGCCGGCCTCGATGCGCGACAGATCGAGGATCTCGTTGATCAGCCCCAGCAGGTGCACGCCGGAATTATGGATATCGGCGGAATATTCCTTGTAGGCCGGCACCGCGTGCTCGCCGAACACTTCGGACTTCATCACTTCGGAAAACCCGAGGATGGCATTGAGCGGCGTGCGCAATTCGTGGCTCATTTGCGCCAGGAAGCGCGACTTCGAGATGTTGGCGGCCTCGGCGCGCTGCCGCGCCTCGTCGGAAATCGACTTGGCCTGTTCCAGTTCGCCGATCAGGGCGTCTTTTTCGGCGCGCGCCTGCAACGTCGCCAGCGTGGTCGAATAGAGCCGGTAGGCCAGCACGGCAAAGTAGGCTTGCGCGGCGACCGCCATGATGGCGAGGATGTAGTTGCGCAGCGTGCCTTGCAGCACGAAGTCGAGCGCGATCGCCGCGGTCACCGGGAAGGTGGCGGCGAACACCGCCATCGGCAGGCTCGAGGCCAGCATGCTGGACACCGCCACGACCAGCAGCATCACGAACAGCATGAAGGTGCCCGAGCTTTCGTCGGCGCCGACCGGATGAATCAAGACGAACATCCAGGCCAGGCCGTAGAACAGGTCGAGCAGGATGAAGCGCAGCCGCCAGGACCGCGCTACGACGTCGGCCATCGGCAGTTCGAGGAACTGCCGGCACTTGCTGATCATGACGGCATGGATGACCAGCACCGAGGCGGTCCAGGCGCCGGCGGCGACCGCGCCGCTCCACAGGCTCGACAGGAAGCCGATGGTCGCCACCAACAGCAGGATCACCAGCGACGCCGACAGCCGGTTTTGCGCGTATTGCCGCAGCAATTCGTAATCGAAGGCCGGGCGGGTGCCGCTCGACGACGTCAGCCGGTCGCGCGCCGCGCGCACGTGTTGCGCGGCAAGGCGGCGCTTCACCGGCGAGGTCACCGGCGGCAACGCGGAAAGATCGATCTGTTCGTCTGGAATCGGCATAAACGCGATGCTTGGACACGAAAAACGCTGGCGCCAACCTCGCCCAAAATCCTTAAGACCAAGCTTAAGGCTCCCCTAAAGACGCTGGTTAACGCTTTACTAACGCCCGTTTGACAGGGCCCTTGGCCCCGTGTTCGGCTGATGGCCTGGGGAAAACGCAGGGGGGTTAGTGACGTGAAGCTTTATGACAGCAGACAGGCGCCAAATCCCCGGCGCACCCGCATTTTTCTTGCCGAGAAGGGCATCGCGCTGCCGACCGAGCAGGTCGACATCATGACCATGCAGCACAAGACGCCGGAATACACGGCGATCAACCCGCTGCAGCGCATGCCGTCGCTGGTGCTCGACGACGGCACCGTCATCACCGAGTCGATCGCCATCTGCCGCTATTTCGAGGCGGTGCAGCCGGAGCCGCCGCTGTTCGGCGTCGGGCCTAAGGAGATCGCGCTGGTGGAAATGTGGAACCGGCGCTGCGAGATCAATTTCTTCGCCAACGTGGCGGCGGTGTTCCGTCATCTGCATCCGGCGATGAAGGATCTGGAGGTGCCGCAGGTGCCGGCCTATGCCGAGGCGATGCGGCCGCGCGCGATCTGGTTTCTCGAACTGCTCGAGAAGGAACTGGCCAAGCGCGAATTCGTCGCCGGCGACCGCTACTCGGTCGCCGACATCACCACGCTGGTCGCCGTCGATTTCATGAAGCCGGCAAAGCTGGCGATGCCCGGCAACCTCGTCAACGTGAAGCGCTGGCACGCCGCGGTGTCGGCGCGGCCGAGTGCACGCGCATGATCCCGAAAAGTGGGTACCGGTTTTCGGATAAGATCATGCGCAAAGAAATCACTGAGTAATGAAACTCACGATCGCAGGCTCAGGCGATGCCTTCGGCTCCGGCGGAAGGTTCAACACCTGCTTCTTCCTGGAGACGGCGAAGGCTTCGCTGCTGGTCGATTGCGGCGCGTCGGCATTGCCGGCGTTGAAAGGGCAGGGCATCGATCCGAACCGCATCGATGCGATCCTGCTCTCGCATCTGCATGGCGATCATTTCGGCGGAATTCCGTTTTTCCTGCTCGACGGACAATTTCTGGCGCGGCGCGAGAAGCCGTTGCTGATCGCCGGTCCGCCCGGCGCGCGGGCCCGCATCGACGCGGCGCTCGAAGTGTTCTTCCCGAAGTCGACCGGATCGAAGTGGCGGTTTCCGTGGCGAGTCGAGGAGATCCCGGTCGGCGTCCAATCCGATGTGCTCGGCCATTCGCTGATCACCGCGGAGGTGATCCACCAGTCCGGCGCACCGTCGACCGCGCTGCGGCTGTCGGACGGCGAGCGGACATTCGCCTATTCCGGCGACACCGAATGGACCGACGCACTGTTGCCCGTTGCGAATGCAGCCGATCTCTTCATCTGCGAATGCTATGCCTATGCCGGCAAGCTCACCGGGCACATGAGCTGGGAAATCCTGCGGACGAAAATTTCCGCGCTCGCGGCGAAGCGCCTCATGCTCACGCACATGAATCCGACCATGCTGGCGCGGCTCGACGAGATCAAAGCTGCCGGCGTGTTGACCGCCGACGACGGGCTGGTGGTCGAAATTTAGCGTGGACACGTCATCCGGGCTGTTGTCAGCCGGTCGCAGTGTCGGTCAACGACTCTTTGCAATGGTTCGCCACAGATCGATCAGCGCGTCCTCATAGCCACGCGCCGGATAATCGGTGATTACCTTGGCCTGTTCTTCGACAACGTTTTCCCAGTGAACGAGGTCGTCCAGCAGGCGTTGCGTGTCGCGCCCCAAGGCGGGAAGATCGCCAGCATCGACCTGAATTCCCGTTGTCAGAACCTCCGCTGCGCCGGCTTGCTTGGCGTAGATCACAGGCACGCGGTGAAGCATTCCTTCGAGGATCACCATGCCGAACGGCTCGGCGCGCGATGGCACCACCAGCACCGAGGCGTCGCGAAAAGCTTCGCCGCGCCTTTCCCAGGTTAACGCACCGCGAAAAGACACAAAGTTAAATTCGGGGGGCACCGGATAATTGCCGCCCCCATAGACCTCGAACCGGATATCCGGGGTGCATTCGCGTAGCAGCGCGGCAACATTGAGAAAACGGTCCAATCCCTTCTGATGAGACAGCCGGCCGAGAAAAATCACGCGCTTGCTCTCGAAGCGGCCGGTTTGATCGGCGTCAATGCGCTCGGCCGAAAGGACATTCGGAACGACGTCGATGCGCTCCGCCCGAATTCGGTAGCGCGAGCTGATGGCCTCGCGGGTGATTTTGCTTGGGGCGACGATCCGGCTGGCGGCTTTCAGCGATTGTTGCTCTCGTAATTCGATCAGAGGGTCGGGACCCTCGGGGCGGCGTTCGATTTCGGTCGAGTGGACGTGCGCGATCCACGGCACGCGCTTGAGCTGCGCGCCGTCACGCGCCGCCTCGAAGGTCACCCAATCATGGGCATGAATGACATCGGGTGTTTCACCGTCGACGTAGCGCAGAAATCGTTGGCGGAATTCATCGATGAGGCGGAATAGGACCGATCCCCGCATCGACGGAGTTCTATTCGTCGTGTCCGTCCCGCCGCTTCGTAGTCCGGTTCCGTAGATATCTACGGCGACGTTTCCGGCGCCCGCATATGGAGACCAGGAGCTTCCCGGCAGACCATAAGGCGACGGCGCCGGCGGCAGCCCAAAATAGGGCGACCAGCTCGGAGCGCCGTAGGGAGATAAACGGACTCCGCCATCGCCGGAATAGGGCGAGTGAAACTCTTGCGGTGGTTGGATACCCAGGGCCACGATCTTGACGTCGGTGCCGAACGGCGCTGTTGCGATGGCTGCTGCGTTCCACGGCACGACGATCGTCAGATCGGCTCCGCGACGAAGCAGATCGCGGACAAAATGGTAGCACGCAGTCCAGGTTCCGCCGGCGACAAACGGTGGAATCTCCCACAGGACCATCAGCACGCGCGGACCGCTCGGAGCCGGCCCAAAAAGCGCAATTAGCTTTTTGCGCTGCTCCGGGTCGAATGTTGCCGTGCGCCAATTGTGGATTCTGCTCCACGGTACCGTTTCCCATTCGACGTCGAGCTTTTCCAGATTTGCCCGGTCGAGATCGAGGTTGAGGACTTTGGCGCTGTTGAATTTGGCACCTGTGAGATCGGCGCCGACCATACTGGCTCCCGCCAAGTCGGCGTAGGTGAGATCGGCTCCTGCAAGATGGGCACCGTTCAGCTTTGCCCCCTGCAGTTGCGCGTTGGTGAGATTGGCGCCGGAAAGCCACGCGCCCGCGAGCTGGGCGTCCTGCAAGTCCGCGTCGCGCAAGTCGAGGCTCTCGAGGTGCAAACCTGTAAGGTCGGCCTTCTGGGCCTTTATTCTTTCCCATGAGACCTGCGACAGAACGTCACTGGCGACGACGCGCATCGCCTGCTCGATCGCAATGCGCAGACTATGCAGCACCTCGGAGTCTTCTCCGTGCGTGCCGCGGCCACGAGCGCCGTCAGTGCGGCGCGATGGAATTCATTGCGGTCTGCGACGAGGAAATACTGCAGCCCGACGACGCCGACCATGCGCTCCTGCGCTTCCTTGCTGGCAAGGTGCGTCAGTGTGTCCTTTAGATCGTTGGCGGCCCGGTCAAGCGCTTCCTTGCGTCGCGCGTCCATGTAGCCGTAAAGCGCGAGCAGCCCTCCGCACAGCGCCCCTAACAGAGTCACGGCTGAAGCAAAATTGGTGAGCAGGTAATTGACGATAAGTCCGCGCGCGTCGTTTTCATAACGCTTGCCGATGAAGTCTTCCCGTTCCTTCGCCGAACTGATCTCAGTTCCTTTGAGCTCCTTACCCTTAAGGCGCGCGGTCTCGACCAGCGAGCGCGTCTCATAGACATTCCAGGCCATCAGTGCACCGAGCGCCGCCGTGCTAATGAAAACGGCAACCAGAATGACGCGGACTGGCGATTTGAACGACCGGCCCATCGTGCGCCTCACTGAGCTTGGGGGCGTCGGCATTCCGAAGGACTAAAATGATAGTTGAAAATAAGTCCCGCGGCCACCCTGCGATGTGGGTGCCCGCGAGTGCCGTCGTCACCGGTCCAGCAGCGCGATCAGGCTCGACGTATCCCAGCGCTTGCCGCCCATCGCCTGGACTTCCGAATAGAACTGGTCGACCAGCGCGGTGACCGGCAGGTTGGCGCCGTTGTTGCGCGCCTCGCCGAGGCAAATCCCGAAATCCTTGCGCATCCATTCGACGGCGAAGCCGAAGTCGAACTTGCCGGCGGTCATGGTCTTGTAGCGGTTCTCCATCTGCCAGGACTGCGCCGCGCCCTTGGAAATGGTGGCGATCACCTTCTCGATGTCGAGGCCGGCCTTCTTGCCGAAGTGCAGCGCCTCGGAGAGGCCCTGCACCAGGCCGGCGATGCAGATCTGGTTGACCATCTTGGTGAGCTGGCCGGCGCCGGCGTCGCCGATCAGATTGCAGGCGCGCGCGTAAGCGGCGATCACCGTCTCGGCGCGCGCGAAGGGCTCGGCGTCGCCGCCGCACATCACGGTCAGCACGCCGTTCTCGGCGCCGGCCTGGCCGCCGGAGACCGGCGCGTCGATGAAGTCGAAGCCGGCCTTCTTGCCGGCCGCGTGCAGTTCGCGCGCGATCGTCGGCCGACGCCGTGGTGTGGTCGACGAAGATCTTGCCCTTGCCCATGCCTGGAAGGCGCCGTTCGCGCCCAGCGTCACCTCGCGCAGGTCGTTGTCGTTGCCGACGCAGGCACATGACGAAATCCTGGCCCTCGGCGGCGGCCTTCGGGGTGGGGGCGGACTTGCCGCCATATTGCGCGACCCATTTGTCGGCCTTGGCGGCGGTGCGGTTATAGACCGTGACCTCGTGCCCGCCTTTGGTCTTGAGGTGTCCGGCCATGGGATAGCCCATGACGCCCAAACCCAGAAACGCCACCTTTGCCATCGCCGTTCTCCCTGAAATCTTGTCCTGGGCCTTGGCCGGCCGCGGCGTGCCGCCTATCTCTCAAAAGGCAGGCGGCCGCGTCAACCGGTCTTGATCCGCGCCTGCATTGACCCTGGTTTGCCGCGCCTATGGTGTCGGCGCAAAGGGGCAGGCGGGCGAGGCAAGGATATCGATCATGGCGGTGCGCAAGGAACAGATTTTGGCGGCTTTGGCGCAGGTGCCGGCGCCCGGTGGCATGGCGCTCACCGATGCAAACGTTCTGTCCGACGTTGTCGTCACCGACGGTAAGGTGTTCTTCTCGATGACGGTTGACGCTGCGGCCGTGAAGGATTGGGAACCGGTGCGCAAGGCGGCTGAAGAAGCCGTGCGCGCGGTGCCCGGCGTGCAATCCGCTTTGGTCGCGCTGACTGCGGAACGCAGCGCGGGCGCAGCCGCGCGCGGCCCGAACCCGGCGCACGTAGCCCAACAGCCGCGCGCCGCAGGCGGGCACGCTCATGCCCATCCCGCCGACAAAGTGCAGCCGGGGATCCCCGGCGTCGACGCGGTGATCGCCGTTGCCTCCGGCAAAGGCGGCGTCGGCAAATCGACCACCGCGGTCAATCTGGCGCTCGGACTGCGCGATCTCGGCCTGAAGGTCGGCATGCTCGACGCCGACATCTACGGGCCCTCGCTGCCCAAGCTGCTCGCCATCAAGGAAAAGCCGCAGACCGTCGGCGGCACCAAGCTCAAGCCGATCGACCGTTACGGGCTGTCGGTGATGTCGATCGGTTTTCTGATCGAGGAAGAGACGCCGATGATCTGGCGCGGGCCGATGGTGATGTCGGCGATCACGCAGATGCTGCGCGAGGTGGAGTGGGGCAAGCTCGACATCATGGTGGTCGACATGCCGCCGGGCACCGGCGACGCGCAACTGACCATGGCGCAGCAGGTGCCGCTCAAGGGCGCGGTCATCGTCTCGACGCCGCAGGATCTCGCGCTGATCGACGCGCGGCGCGGCGTCGCCATGTTCAAGCGCGTGAACGTGCCGGTGCTCGGCATCGTCGAGAACATGAGCTATTTCCTCTGTCCCGAATTGCGGCACGCGCTCGGACATCTTCGGCCATGGCGGCGCGCGTCACGAGGCCGACCGCCAGGGCGTGCCGTTCCTCGGCGAGGTGCCGCTGCACATGACGATCCGCGAGAAGTCGGACGCCGGCCTGCCGGTGGTCGCCACCGAGCCGGACGGCCCGCACGCCAAGATCTATCGCGAGATCGCCGCCAAGGTGCTCGAGCAGATTAAGGGCGGGGCAGGGCGCGTGGCGCCGAAGATCGTGATCGAGGCGTAGGGCGGTATCCGGGCACGCTGCACGACACGCGCGACCGATTGTCTCAACGTCGAAAGGCCTGTACCGCAACTTCTGCGCCTGCCACCCCGATGGCGCGCAACAGCTTGATATGTTACCAATTTGCGCCATGGCGGCTTGCGCAAGAACGGTCCGGGCCGCATTGTGGCGCCATAGGGGGCGGCGCTTACCGGCTGCTCGCTGAGCCAATCAACAATTGACGGGAGGTCCCTCATGAAACGACGCAAATTTCTGACCGCACTCGGCGCCGGCGCCGCGGTCGCCGCCATCGCCAAGCCGGCGATCGCGCAGTCGATGCCGGAACTGAAGTGGCGCATGACGGCGAGCTGGCCGAAGTCGCTCGATACGCTGTTCGGCGCCTGCACGACCATCGCCAAGTATGTATCGGAAGCCACCGACGGCAAATTCCAGATCCAGACCTTCGCCGGCGGCGAAATCGTGCCGCCGCTGCAGGCGCTCGACGCCGTGCAGAACGGCACCGTCGAGATGGGCCACACCGCGATGTACTACTACATCGGCAAGGACCCGACCTGGGCGCTGTTCTGCGCCATGCCGTTCGGCCTCAATGCCCGCCAGCAGAATGCCTGGTTCTATGAGGGCGAGGGCCAGAAGCTGATCGACGAGTTCGGCGCCAAGTACAACTGCAAGGCCCTGCTCGCCGGCAATACCGGCACGCAGATGGGCGGCTGGTTCCGCAAGGAGATCAAGACCGTCGACGACTTCAAGGGCCTGAAGATGCGCATCGGCGGCTGGGCCGGCAAGACCATGGCCAAGCTCGGCGTCGTTCCGCAGCAGATCGGCGGCGGCGACATCTATCCGGCGCTGGAGAAGGGCGTCATCGACGCCGCCGAATGGGTCGGCCCCTATGACGACGAGAAGCTCGGCTTCTACAAGGTCGCCAAGTTCTACTACTACCCGGGCTGGTGGGAAGGCGGCACGACCAACCATCTGCTGATCAACTCGGCCAAGTGGAACGCGCTGCCGAAGGCCTACAAGGCGATCGTCGAAGCGGCCTGCGGCTACGCCAACGTGGAAGAGCAGGCGCGCTACGACGCACGCAACCCGCAGGCGCTCAAGCGGCTGGTCGCCGGCGGCACGCAATTGCGCCCGTTCAGCCAGGCGATCATGGAAGCCTCCCTGAAGGCATCCAACGAAGTGAACGCGGAAGAGTCGGCGAAGAACCCGAACTACAAGAAGGTGCTGGCGTCGATCGACGCGTTCAAGAACGACGAGAACCTCTGGTGGCAAGTGGCTGAATACACCTTCGAAAGCTTCATGATCCGCAGCCGCACCAAGGGCTGAATAAACTAAAACACTGTTGCACGAATGTCGGGGCCGGCGCCAAGCCGGCCCCGATGGCATTTTGGCCGCCTCTTAGATCGCCCCTTTACGACTTTAGTCGAATGAGTCCACACTGGAATACGTCCGTGCGCTCGGTCATGCTTTTGGCCGAGCCATCGGGCAAACAAGCGCGGGGCGGCGGGGTCTATCCCGCAATAAAAAACACAGAGGGAGGGAATTCATGAAACGTCGTCAATTCATCAAGGCCGCGAGCGTTGGCCTGGCCGCCACCGCGGTCGCTTCGCCGGCGGTCGCGCAATCTATGCCGGAAGTGAAATGGCGCCTTACGGCGAGCTGGCCAAAGTCGCTCGACACGCTGTTCGGTGCCTGCGAAGTGCTGTCGAAAGCGGTCGCCGAAGCGACCGACAATAAATTTCAGATCCAGACCTTTGCCGCCGGCGAAATCGTGCCGCCGTTGCAGGCGCTCGACGCCGCCTCGAACGCAACCGTCGAGATCGCACACACCGCGTCCTACTATTATTTCGGCAAGGACCCGACCTTCGCCTTCGGCACGTCCGTGGCGTTCGGCCCGAACCAGCGCCTCAATCAGGGCTGGTTCATCCAGGGCGGCGGCGGCGATGTGCTCAACGAATTCTACAAAAAGTACAACGTCATGATGCTGCTCTGCGGCAATACCGGCTGCCAGATGGGTGGCTGGTTCCGCAAAGAGATCAAGAGTGTGGATGATCTCAAGGGCCTCAAATTCCGCATCGGCGGGTTCCCCGGACGCGTCATCCAAAAGCTCGGTGGCGTACCGCAGTTGCTCGGCGCTCCCGACATCTATCCGGCGCTGGAGAAGGGCGTCATCGACGCGGCCGAGTGGGTTGGTCCCTACGACGACGAGAAGCTCGGCTTCTACAAGGTGGCGAAGTACTACTACACGCCAGGTTGGTGGGAAGGCGGTTCAATGCTCGGCGCCTTCATCAACATCGACAAGTGGAATTCGCTGCCGAAAAGCTACCAGGCTATCCTGCGCAACGCGGCGGCCTATGCCAACGATTGGATGGTCGCGAAGTATGATCAGGTCAATCCGCCGGCGCTGAAACGGCTGATCGCCAACGGCGCTCAGTTGCGTGCCTTCTCGCCGCAGATCATGGACGCTTGCTGGAAAGCGGCGCAAGGAACTGCACGAAGACATCGCCAAGACCAACGCAAGCTTCAAGAAGGTCTATGACTCGATGGAGGCATTCCAGGGTGCGGCCTATCCGTGGTTCCGGGTCGCGGAATTTAGCTACGACTCGTTCATGATCCGCCACCTGGCCTAGGCGGCCGGTACGAAAGAGCCCCGCAGCGAAAGCTGCGGGGCTTTTTTATTGGCGTCGCGGCAGCGGCTATTTCGCCGGCGGACCGAAATCGATCGGCGGCGGCAGATCGATCTGCGGCAGCTCGATCTTCACCTTGTTGGGGTCGATCGGTCGACAGGGCTCCCTTGTAGTGCATCACCATGGCCGGGAACATAATGACCAGCAGCACCATGATCACCTGAATGACGACGAAGGGCATCGCGCCCCAGTAGATCTGCCCGGTGGTCACGCCGTCGGTGCGCTTGCCGGTGATCCGGTCGTTATAAGGTTCGCGCGGCGCCACCGAGCGCAAGTAGAACAGCGCGAAGCCGAACGGCGGGTGCATGAACGACGTCTGCATGTTCACGCCGAGGATGACGCCGAACCAGATCAGATCGATGCCGAGATGGTCGGCGGCGGGCCCAAGCAGCGGAATGACGATGAAGGCGAGCTCGAAGAAGTCGAGGAAGAAGGCGAGCACGAAGACGAAGGCGTTGACGAAGATCAGGAAGCCGATTTGCCCGCCCGGCAGCGAGGTGAGCATGTTCTCGACCCAGATATGCCCGCTGACGCCGTAGAACGTGAGCGAGAAGACGCGCGCGCCGAGCAGGATGAAGACCACGAAGGCCGAGAGTTTGGCCGTCGATTCCGTGGCCTGGCGGATCAGGTCGAAAGTCAGCCGCCGCTTGGCGGCGCCGAGCAGGAGGGCGCCGGTTGCGCCCATGGCGCCGCCTTCGGTCGGCGTGGCCACGCCGATGAAGATGGTGCCGAGGACCAGGAAGATCAGCGCCAGCGGCGGCACCATGACGAAGATGACCTGCTCGGCCAAGGTTCGAAATGAGACGGAAGCCTGTGCTCGCTTTCGATCAACGCCGCGACAAGCGCATAGGCTGCGCCCGCGAACAGCGTGCTCGAAAATAGCGCCCAATTTTCGTGACCGCTGCCGTCGAAAAAGTACCAAGCGCCGCCCAGCAACGCGGTGACGATCGCCGTTATATAAATCTTTTCCGGGCCAAAATATTTGTTGAGCACGGAACAAATGAAAGCGGCGGAAATAGCGACGCCCATGGTCAGGACGACGAAGTCCGCGCCAGCCTTCACGTCGGTCCGTTCAATGACGTAATAGCCGATGATGCCAGCGAACACGACGAGGAGCCCGAGCTGCCAGACGCCGCGGCTGCCGCTGGCTTCGCGGAAGCCGACGGCGTCCACCGGCAGGCCCGGCGTCGCCTTGGGGAAAACCAACGTACACCAGGAAAACGTAGAAGGCATAGAGGACGGCCAGCACGAGGCCGGGAATGAACGCGCCCTCGTACATGTCGCCGACCGACTTGCCGAGCTGGTCGGCCATCACGATGAGCACCAGCGATGGCGGGATGATCTGCGCCAGCGTGCCGGACGCCGCGATCACGCCGGTGGCGACCCGGCGGTCGTAGCCGTAGCGCAGCATGATCGGCAGCGAGATCAGTCCCATCGATATGACCGAGGCCGCGACCACGCCCGTTGTGGCGGCCAGCAGGGCGCCGACGAACACCACCGCGTAGGCGAGGCCGCCGCGCACCGTGCCGAACAATTGCCCGATGGTGTCGAGCAGGTCCTCGGCCATGCCGGATCGTTCGAGCACCAATCCCATGAAGGTGAAGAACGGAATGGCGAGCAGCGTGTCGTTGCTCATCACGCCGTAGACGCGATCGGGCAAGGCTTGCAGAAAGTCGGGTTGAAATTGGCCGAGCTCGATGCCGATCAGAGCGAAGATCAAGCCCGACCGCGCCGAGCGAAAAGGCCGCCGGGTATCCGAGCAGCAGAAAGACGACCAAGGCGCCGAACATGATCGGCGCCATGTTGGCGATGAAGAAAGCTTCCATGCGTGACCCCGATTACCCCAGCAGAACTGCTAGTGTTTTTCGATTGCGCCGATCAATTCCTCGGCCTCGATTTCCAGCGAGCTCTTCTGGCCCGCATGCGGATCCGGGATAAGGCCGCGCATGACGGCGATGCGCTTGATCAGTTCGGATAGGCCCTGCACGAACAGCAAGATGAACGCGACCATGATCAGTCCCTTCGACGGCCACTGCGGCAGCCCGCCGGCATTCAAGGACTGTTCGTTTTGGCAGTAGGACACGAGGAAGAACGGAACGCCGGTCAGGATCATGACGACGCACAGCGGCAGCAGGAAGAATGCATGACCGACCACGTCGATGATGTTGCGCACCCGCTTGCGGCAGCAGGTTGTTCACGATGTCGATGCGGATGTGCTCGTTCGCCAGCAGGGTCCAGGGCGAGCACAGCAGGAACACGATGCTGAAGAGCACCCATTGCAGTTCGAGATAGGCGTTCGACGAGGTATCGAAAACTTTGCGGACCGTGGCGTTGACCGCGGAGACCAGCACCGCGCCTATGATCAGCCAGGACAGGCGCTTGCCGATCCAAGTGGTGACAGCATCGATGACCCGGGTCATCGGCAGCAACGCCTTCAGAACTGCGTCGAGAGCGCCCACGTGCATCTCCCCTCTGCGGCCAGTCCGCCGGCCGGCGATGTTATTTTTGTTTACGTCCCCATGGCTTAGCCGCAAGGCCAAGCCCGCCACCTTAATCCGACGCCGCTATAGGGCGTCAATGGCCAAATTGGTAGCAGAATGCCCGATGCCGGGCCGCCATCGGGCCCTTCGCCCCCTGGCTAGCCGCCGAAACCCTAGGTTAAGGAACTTACAACCCTCGGTTAACCAGCTTGCCGCTACAAGAGTACCGTGCGGCCCTTCGGGGCGGCGGACCCGTCCATTCCGGCCGTCGGTCGAATTCGGGTGCGCGAGGAAAGAGCATGCGGCAGCTCACGATCGCCGAGCGGCTTACTGCGGCCGTTCTTCTGCCGCTGGCCGCAGCGCTGTCCGGTCCGTTTTTGACCGCGACGCTGATGCCGTCGCTCGACCGGGCAAACGTCGCCTACGCCGAGATTTTCATAGGCTTCGTCGCTGTCGGCATCGCGGGCGCGGTGGTCCTGGTCATTGCGCGCGGAATCGTGCGGCCCTTGGCGCAGGTGGCCGATACCATCGACGCCCTTGCTTATGCAGAGTTGGATTCCTCGACGCCATTGCCGTCCGGCCGCGACGAAATAGCGCGCCTGTTGATAGCGACCGACCGGCTCGCCGAAGTCATCGGCGAACGCCAGCGTCGCGAACTGGTGCATAACGATCTCGACCGCACCTGGCAGGCCGCGCGCCGCAGCAATTTGTCCAACCTGACACGCCAAGTCGAGTCGGCAACCGAAGTTGGTATTCAGCCGATCATCGATGGCGCCTCGACCTTGCATCTCAAGGCGGAAGACATGTTGGCAGCGTTGGAGACCGTGCGGGTGGCGTTCGACGAAACTGTCCACGCCGCCGAAGGCTCGCACGCCATGAATCTGGCCGCCGGTCAATTGTCCGGTCAGGTGATCAAGGCGATCACCGAGATATCCGAAAAAGTGCGGCTTGGTAGCGGGCTCGGTCGCGAAGCGGTTGCCCGTGCCAATGCCTCGCGTGCCACCATCGACGCGCTGGCCAAGGCGGCCAATCAGATCGGCGACATCGTCACCGTCATCAACAACATCGCGTCGCAGACCAATCTGCTCGCGCTCAATGCGACCATCGAAGCGGCGCGCGCGGGCGAGGCCGGACGTGGCTTTTCGGTGGTCGCCTCCGAGGTCAAGACGTTGGCGACGCAGACCGGCAAATCGACCGGCCAAATCGGCGCCAAGGTCGCCGAGATTCAGGCTACCACGCGCGAAGTCGTGGCTGCGCTATCGAACGTCGCCGAGACCATCGATCGGCTTTCCGACGTCACGGTTTTGGTATCCGAAGCGATCGAACGGCAGAGGGACGCCACCGAAAGCTTCGCGGCCAGTGCGCGCGAAACCAGTGCCGCAACGTCCGATATCGTCGGCCGCATGGCCGGCATCGCCGATATGGTGCATCGCTCGCGCGCCAGCGCGCAGGACGTTTCGACCGTTGCCGAGACGATGCAAGCGACGTCGCAGATTCTATGCCGCGAGATCCCCGACATCGTGCGCAAGGCAGTCAATGCCGATTTGCGCGAATTTCCGCGCTACGATGTGAGACTGACCGCGCGTTTGGACCGAGCCGAGCAGGCGATCGAGGTGATGGTCCTTGACGTCAGCGAAGGTGGCGTCCGCATCGATGCTGCGGAGAACATTGCGGTCGGCGATCAGGTCGCCTTGACGTTCCCGGGCATGAAAGCGATCGCCGCCGAGATTGTGCGCGAAACTGGCGATGGATTTGGGCTGTGCTTTACGCCGGCGCGCCTGCGGCTCGAGGAATTGCGCGATCTGGTGGCGTCGCAGGAGCGGGCAGCTTAGTCTTTTTGAGCATGATCTCATCCGAAACCCGGTGCCCATTTTTCGGGATCATGCTCTAGCCGCCGGTCGTACTCATGTGGCGGGCCAGCGCCGGGCGGCGGTGACGGCGGTCGATCAAGAAGTCGTGCCCCTTGGGCTTGCGGGTAATCGCCTGGTCAATGGCTGCATGCAACAAATGGTCGCTTTCGGAGGCGCGCAGGGGCGCGCGCAGATCGGCGGCATCGTCCTGGCCGAGGCACATATAGAGCGTGCCGGTGCAGGTGATGCGCACCCGATTGCATGACTCGCAGAAATTATGGGTCATCGGCGTGATGAAACCGAGCCGTCCGCCCGTTTCTTTGACGCGCATATAACGCGCTGGCCCGCCGGTCTGATAGTCGATGTCTTCGAGCGTATAGCGTTCCGCCAGCCGCGCCCGCACCATTGACAATGGCATGTATTGGTCGAGCCGGTCTTCGCCGATATCGCCCAGCGGCATCACCTCGATCACCGTGAGGTCCATGCCGCGCCCATGCGCCCAAGCGAGCAGGGCGCCTATTTCGTCTTCGTTGACGCCTCTGAGTGCCACTGCGTTGATCTTTACTTGCAGGCCGGCGGCAAGCGCCGCATCGATGCCAGCCAGCACCTTGGCAAGTTCGCCCCAGCGCGTGATTGCGCGGAACTTGTCGGGATCCAGCGTATCAAGCGACACATTGATGCGCTGGACGCCACGCGCCTTGAGTTCGGCGGCGTATTTTTCCAATTGCGAGGCGTTGGTGGTGAGCGTGAGCTCCTTGAGTGCGCCGCTTTCGAGATGCCGCGACAGCGAGGACACCAGCGTCATGATGCCGCGCCGCACCAGCGGCTCGCCGCCGGTCAGACGCAGTTTGGTCACGCCCTTGGCAATGAAAGCGCTACACAACCGATCGAGTTCCTCCAGGCTAAGCAGGTCGGCCTTCGGCAGGAACGTCATATGTTCCGACATGCAGTAAACGCAGCGGAAATCGCAGCGGTCGGTCACCGAAACGCGCAGATAGGTGATGGCGCGTTGAAACGGATCGATCAGCGCGCGCGGCCGGGTGCCGGCGCTGTGGAGATCAAGTGAGGGTGTGCCGGGGTTCACAATCATAGTTCGTCTCCGCGCGGCAATCAGCGCCCTCCGCATATAGGAAGTTTCGCCGATATTGGCCATAGCGTCCAGCCGACGCGACGCGCCCGATCATGCGCCGCGAACAATACCGCGGCGCAAATCATCGGCATGCGAAAGTAGCATTATTGCCTTGGCGGTGGCGCCGCCGGCCACGGCGCCGGAGCTTGCTGCGGCGCCGGAGTTGCCGCCGCAGGGGCGGGGGCGGGCGCTGCCGAAGCTTTCGGCTTGGCCTTAGGCTTCACCGCCGGCTTGGCGGTCGACGTCTTCTTCGCGCGAACCGGTTTTTTGACCGGCTTGGGCGGCGGCGGCGCGGGCATCAATTCGACCTGCACCGGGTTGGGGTGAAACTCCGGCACGCCGGAGCCGGAGGACACCGGTTCGATATCTTCGGAGTCGGACAGATAGCCGTTGAGCGTAAAGATAACGGTCATCGGCGCACTGGTCGGCAAGGCGAGCGCGCAAGGTGTGCGGCAGGTTTGCCCGTTGGAGGTCTTGGCTTCAGCGCCCGGCGGCGTCGACTCGAAACGGACGGTGTCCATGATCGGCGCCGGCTTCAGCGCATCGAGATTCATCCAATCCGGGGCGGAGGAACATGCCGCAAGGGCAAGACCCCCGCATGCAATCGCGATCACTCGATACATAATGTTTCAACCCGTCCGCTCTGACGACAGAAAGCGCCAGCCCACTCACAGAATACGGTTGCTGTGATCAGCGTGCAACCTTTCGCACCCCGTTAACCATACCGTATTCACCGTTGCGGCTACCAGTCGCATCAAATTGCAGGCAAAATTGCGGCTATAGCCGACTGTAATTGTGCAAAATGGCTGATTATGCAGTCTGGATCGAACTCGGACACCGGACGATCGCTGTAACCGAAATCGACGGCGATGACCGGGATACCGGCAGCGCGCGCGGTCCGGATATCGGTGACGGAATCGCCGATCATGATCGCATCCGTCAGGTGACCGCCGGCTACCGCGATAGTGCGGCGCAGTACCTCCGGGTCCGGCTTCTGCATCCCAAAAGTATCCTGCCCGCAAATGGCGGCGAACCGGTCGGCCAGCTTGAGTTGCTTGAGCAACAGCACCGACAATCGTTCGAGCTTGTTAGTGCAGACGGCGAGCCGGCAGCCGCGAGACGCGAGTTCATCGAGCGCTTCGGTCAATCCCGGAAAGGGGCGCGAGCGGTCGGCGACGTGCTCGGTATAGTATGCGATGAAATCCGCGAATAATTGCTCGATCTTTGCGGGCGCGACGGTGATGCCTTCTGCCGCCACGCCGCGCGCGATCATTGCCCTGGCGCCGCCACCAATCTGATTGCGTGCGGATTCATAGGGCACTGGCGGCCATCCTTCCCGGCTGAACACCACATTGAGGGTGTCGACGAGATCGGGCGCGGTATCGATCAGGGTGCCGTCGAGGTCGAAAACGATGGTCGGAGCGGCCATGGCGGATCGCTAGCGCATGATCCCGTCAAGTGGAAGGCCTTGGCTAACCGATTTTCGGCTACCCAGGCGGGGCGATCGGGGCTAGATAGGCGTGACATTAAGTCACTGATCCACACGCCAATTCGCAACCGGTCGCGATGAACGCCGATGCCCAAAAACGCGCAGCTGCTGCTCGCGCCGTCGAATTCGTGCGCCCCGGCATGCGGCTCGGGCTGGGCACCGGCTCGACCGCGAAGCACTTCGTGGAGTTGATCGGGGAGCGCGTGCGAGCCGGCCTCGACATTATTGCGGTGCCGACGTCAGAGGCGACCCGCGCGGATGCCGAGCGTTGCGGTATTGCGCTGACCACCCTCGATGAAACGCCGGAGCTTGACCTGACCGTGGACGGCGCCGACGAGATTGCGCCCGATCTCAGCCTGATCAAAGGTGGTGGCGGCGCGCTGTTGCGGGAAAAGATTGTTGCCGCAGCCTCGGCGCGCATGGTTGTGATCGCCGACCGGAGCAAATGGGTGGCTCGGCTCGGCCGCTTTCCGCTGCCGATTGAGGTGGCTCCGTTCGGCCTGGGTGCGACGCTGATCGCGCTGCACAAAGCCATTGCCGCGTGCCAGGGGACTGGGCCCCTGGCGGTTCGACAGGGCAAGGATGGCCATGCTTTCGTCACCGATGGCGGTCACTGGATCATCGACGCCGTTCTAGGACGGATCGACGATCCGAAAGCGATGTCAACCGCGCTTTCGGGCATTCCCGGGGTCATGGAGCATGGTTTGTTTATCGGTCTCGCGCAGACCGCCATTCTGGCCGGACCGGACGGCGTCACGGTCGTCGAGCGGCCGTGATTTCTCGAATGAAAACGGAGTTATGAAGATGTGCATCATTCAGGCCACTAAACGTACCAGCCGCTTGGCTGCGGTCGCCGTCGCGCTGGTCGCGTTTGGCCCGGTCGCGCACAGCCAGCAGACTTCCGTCGCGGCGATAGCGACCGCCAAGGAACTCATCGCCGCGACCCAGGCGACGACCCTGTTCAACCCGTTGATCGCCGGCGTGGTCGAGCAGGCGAAACTCCTGTTCCTTCAGCAGAACCCGGGCCTCGCCAAGGATCTCAACGAAATTGCAGAAAAGATGCGCACCGATTTGGCGCCGCGCTTTTCCGAGCTGAGCGACGAGATGGCTAAGCTCTATGCGACCCATTTCACCGACCAGGAACTCAAGGCCATTTTGGTGTTCTACCAGTCCCCGGTTGGCAAGAAGTTGCTGGCGGAGCAGCCGACCGTGGTCGACGCCAGCATGAGATATGCGCAGGACTGGGCCAACAAGCTATCCGACCAGGTAATCGCGAAGATGCGCGACGAATTGAAGAAAAGAGGGCACCCTATGTAAGCGGCCGCTGCCGGAATATTTTTCCGGCGGCCTTGGCGCATTGGGCGATAATCGTTGATGACGGACCACGACGTCGATCTTTTTGTCATTGGAGCCGGCTCCGGCGGCGTGCGCGCCGCGCGCATCGCGTCGAGCTATGGCGCGCGCGTGATGATCGCCGAGGAATTTCGGGTCGGCGGCACCTGCGTCATCCGCGGCTGCGTGCCGAAAAAGCTCCTGGTCTATGCCTCGCGTTTTTCCGGCGAATTCGAGGACGCCGCCGGGTTCGGCTGGACCGTGTCGGAACCCACATTCCACTGGCCGACGCTGATCGGCAACGTCAATCGCGAAGTGACGCGGCTGGAAGCCGCCTATACCGCGACGCTCGAGCGCTTCAATGTCGCGCTGGTGAAGAGCCGCGCCGTGCTGGAAGACGACCACACTGTGCGCCTAGCGAGTGGCACGCGTGTGCGCGCCGATACGATCCTGATCTCGACCGGCGCCTGGCCGCATTACGGGCCGAAAATTCCCGGCCTCGAACACGCCATCTCCTCGAATGAAGCATTTCATCTGAAGGTTCTCCCCAAGCGGATCGTTATCCAGGGCGGCGGCTATATCGCGGTAGAATTCGCCTGCATCTTTGCCGGCCTCGGCAGTGAGGTCACACTGGTCTATCGCGGCGAGAATATTCTGCGCGGTTTTGACGACGACATCCGCGGGCACCTGCGCAAGGAGATGCGCGGTCGCGGCATCACGGTCACCTGCGGTAACACCGTCGCTGCGATCGAACAATCAGGCGATGAATTCGTGACGCAGCTGTCCGACAACAGCACGATCGCGGCCGACAAGGTGATGTTCGCGATCGGCCGGCGCCCGAACGTCATGGGGCTGGGGATCGAGAATTTGAACGTCAGAATTCATGAGCACGGCGGCATCGATGTCGATGAGTATTCGCGTACGACGGTGCCAAACATCTACGCCGTCGGTGACGTCACCAACCGAGTGAATCTGACCCCGGTGGCGATCCGCGAAGGCCATGCCTTCGCCGATACGGTCTACGGCGGCAAACCGACCCCCGTCGATCATTCCAATGTGCCGACCGCAGTGTTCTCGGAACCCGAGCTCGGCGTCATCGGTCTGACCGAGCAGCAGGCGCGCGAGCGGCTCGCCAAGGTCGACATCTACAAGACGAGTTTCCGGCCGATGAAGGCGACGCTGTCCGGGCGCGACACCAGGGTGTTCATGAAGCTGGTGGTGGACGGCATCACCGACCGGGTGGTCGGCTGCCATATTGCCGGTCCCGACGCCGGGCGAACTGATCCAGGTGCTCGGCATCGCCGTGAAGATGCGCGCCACCAAGGCCGATTTTGACGCCACCATGGCGGTGCATCCGACTGCGGCCGAGGAACTGGTCACCATGCGCGAAAAAGCCGTCAGTTACGGCCGCGCAGCGGCGGAATAGCCTTAAACTAACCGACTTTCGTGAATCTCTGGCATTGGCGGGCCGCCCTCGTGTATAACCCGCGCAAGTCATTGGAGTATTTGTTGATGCCCGAACGCTGGACGCCCGATAGCTGGCGCAAGAAACCGATCCAGCAGGTGCCGGATTATCCGGACCGGCAGGCGCTGGATGATGTCGAAAAGCAGCTTGCGACGTTCCCGCCGCTGGTCTTTGCCGGCGAGGCGCGCAGCCTGAAGAAGTCGCTGGCGCGTGTCGCCAACGGCCAGGCTTTCCTGCTGCAAGGTGGCGACTGCGCCGAGAGCTTTGCCGAGCACGGTGCCAACAACATCCGCGACTTTTTCCGCGTCTTCCTGCAGATGGCGATCGTGCTCACGTATGCCGGCGCCTTGCCGGTGGTCAAGGTCGGCCGCATCGCCGGCCAGTTCGCCAAGCCGCGCTCTTCGCCGACCGAGAAGCGCGACGGCAAGGAACTGCCGAGCTACCGCGGCGACATCATCAACGACATCGCCTTCACCGAGGAAGCGCGCCGTCCCGATCCGCGCCGGCAGATCGAGGCCTATCGCCAGTCGGCGGCCACGCTCAATCTGCTGCGCGCCTTCGCCAAAGGCGGCTACGCCAGCGTCGAGAACGTGCATCAGTGGATGCTGCAGTCGGTTTCCGGCTCGCCGCAGTCGAAAGCCTATGCCGATCTCGCCGATCGCGTTTCCGGCGCGCTCGATTTCATGCGCGCCTGTGGGCTGACCTTCGCGGTCGATAGCGCGCTCGGCACCACCGACTTCTACACCAGTCACGAGGCGCTGCTGCTCGGCTTTGAGCAGGCCTTCACCCGCGTCGATTCGACCACAGGCGACTGGTACGCAACCTCCGGCCACATGATCTGGATCGGCGACCGCACGCGGCAATACGACCACGCCCATATCGAATATGCGCGCGGCATCAAGAACCCGCTGGGCCTGAAGTGTGGGCCGTCGCTCAAAGCCGACGATCTGCTGCGCCTGATCGACATTCTCAACCCCGACAACGAAGCCGGACGTCTGACGCTGATCGGCCGCTTCGGTGCCGAGAAAGTCGGCGACCAACTGCCGGCGCTGGTACGCGCGGTTAAACGCGAGGGCAAAGTGGTGCTGTGGTCGTGCGACCCGATGCACGGCAACACCATCACCTCGGCAAGCGGCTACAAGACACGGCCGTTCGACTTGATCCTGAAAGAGGTGCGCGGCTTCTTCGATATCCATCAGGCCGAAGGCACCCATGCCGGCGGCGTGCATCTGGAGATGACCGGGCAGAACGTCACCGAATGTACCGGCGGCGCCCGCGCCATTACCGATGCCGACCTCAACGACCGCTATCACACGGTCTGCGACCCGCGGCTCAATGCGGAGCAGGCGATCGACATGGCGTTCCTGTTGGCCGAGCTCCTGCGGAAAGAGCGCAATGGGCGCGCCAAACCGATGCCGGCGGTTGCCGGGCTGTGACCCCTGGAAGCTCTGCGTTTTCCGCTGCCCAGGCCCCTGATTGCGGCGCGAAAGCGCAGGCGCTAGATCATCGACATGAACGGGCGACCTTCCGATAAGCTCGCGATCGCGGTCGCGCAGCTCAACTCCATCGTCGGCGACGTCGCCGGCAATGCCGATAAGGTAAGGCGCGCGCGCATGACAGCCGCCGTGCAGGGCGCCGATCTGGTCGTTTTCCCCGAACTGTTCATTGCCGGCTATCCGCCCGAGGACCTGGTACTCAAGCCGGCCTTCCAGGCCGCCTGCCGCGCCGCCATCGAGGCGCTAGCCCGGGAAACGGTGTCCGGCGGCCCGGCACTCCTGGTCGGCACGCCCTGGGTCGACGCGGGCAAGCTCTACAATGCTGTGGCGTTGCTGGAAGGCGGCGCGATCGCGGCGCTGCGTTTCAAGGTCGACCTGCCGAACTACGGCGTGTTTGACGAAAAACGCGTGTTCGCACCAGGGCCGATGCCGGGGCCGGTGAATTTCCGCGGCGTACGGCTGGGACTTCCGATCTGCGAGGACATCTGGGGCGAGGAGATCGTCGAATGTCTGGCCGAAACCGGCGCCGAATTGCTGGTGGTGCCGAACGGCTCGCCCTATTGGCGGCATAAAGGCGACGTGCGCCTCAACATCGCGGTCGCACGCGTCACCGAGCAAGGGCTGGCGACCGTCTATGTGAACCAAGTCGGCGCCCAGGATGAATTGGTGTTCGACGGCGTATCCTTCGGCCTGCACGCCGATTGTTCCCTGGCGTTCCAGCTTGCGGCGTTTCAGGAAGTCGTTGTCACCACCCACTGGCACCGGCGCGGCACGACGTGGCGCTGCGAGGATGGGCCCATGGTCGCTCCGGTCGAGGCCGAACGCGCCGACTATGCGGCTTGCGTGTTGGGTCTGCGCGACTACGTCAACAAGAACGGCTTCCCTGGCGTCGTGCTCGGCCTCTCTGGCGGGGTCGACTCGGCGCTATGCGCGGCGATGGCGGTCGACGCGCTCGGACCCGAGCGCGTGCGCTGCGTCATGATGCCCTACAAATTCACCGCGCAGGAATCGCTCGACGATGCGGCGGCCTGCGCCAAGGCGCTGGGCGTGGGCTACCAGATTCTGCCGATCGCGCCAGCGGTCGAAGGCATCGAAGCGACGTTGGCGCCGGCTTTCGCTGGGTTGTCGCGCGACGTCACCGAGGAGAATCTGCAGGCGCGCGCGCGCGGCACCATCCTGATGGCGATATCCAACAAGTTCAACGTCATGGTGGTGACAACCGGCAACAAGTCGGAAATGTCGGTCGGTTACGCCACGCTTTACGGCGACATGAACGGCGGCTTCAATCCGATCAAGGATCTGTACAAGACCGAGGTGTTTCGCCTGTCGCGGTTGCGCAACAGCTGGAAGCCGGAGGGCGCCATGGGCCCGGATGCGCCTGTCATTCCTGAGAACGTTATCACGCGGCCGCCGACCGCCGAATTGCGCGCGAACCAGAAAGACGAGGACTCCCTGCCGCCTTATGCGGTGCTCGACCCGATTCTGGAACGGCTGGTCGAGCGCGAGGAGCCGATCTCGGCGATCGTGGCGGCCGGCTTCGACCGCGACATCGTGGTGCGGGTCGAGCGCATGCTCAACATCGCCGAATACAAGCGCCGGCAGGCGGCGCCGGGCGTGAAGGTGACGTTGAAGAATTTCGGCCGCGACCGTCGCTATCCGATCACCAACCGGTTCCGCGACCCCGGCACGCCGTTGCCGGCGCCGGATGCGACATTGGTCAACGGCACGCCGACAACAACCGGCGCTGTCGATTTCTAGTCAGTGAACCGGCAGAAACGTTGGTCCAACCGTGCGAACGGTGCGTTTGGTGCGGTCGGTTTCGCCCGGTGCTTCCGCGATCGAGGCTGGCCCCGCCGGTGTCTTCGCGCGCGGATCTGGTCGGATCGGCTTGCCGTCGGCGCCGACCAGCGGCTGCGACAGCCGCTTGGCGTTCTGTTCCGTGACGACCACATCGCCGGGTGCCACCGTTTGGTCGGGTCCCGTCGCTTTGAGCGCTTCGGCCCAACTCTCGCCCGGCCGGCGGCAACTGCAAGCCGGATTGAGCGCCTTGCGATAGCTGAACGCGGTTGGCAGTTCGGTGTAGAGCCGGCCGTTGAGCGAAACCGCCTGCGGCACGTCCTCGCCCGGGTTGTGATAGGTGTAGAGTTCGCACTTCCGCCGCCGGACACATGCGTTGGCACGCCGCCTCGTCGTCGCGGAAACGATCCGGCGTGGTCTCGAACGAAATCGGGAAGTAGAAGCCGTCGCAGGTGCGCACGCAGATGGTGCGGAAGGTGCCGCCCATCTGTCCGGACGGAGCGGAAAACACGCCGCCATTGCCGCCGAACAGGCGATCGAAGAAGCCGCCCTGCTGGCCCTGCAACGCGGCGGACCGGTATTGCGGACCACAGCCATTGTCGCCGAGCGCGATCAGCAGCGACTGCCGCTGCGCCGCGCGTTCGGTGGTGCCGCCGCTCAACTGCTCAAGCTGGTTCTGCAGGCGCTCGAGCGCGTTACGCTGCTGGTCGATTTGCCGGGTCAGGCTGCCGCATTGCGGTGGCGGGTTATTGAAGATTGAAAAGAACCCTGAGTTTTCACAGCCCATGCGGCGCGATTGCGCGACCAGCCGGTCGACCTCGAACTGCTGGCGGTGGACCGCGTCCTCGGCATGGCGGATCTGGTCGGCGCGCACCGGGTCGTTGTTGCCGCGGTCGAGCGAAGCTAACTGCGCTTCCAGCCGCTGGCAGTTCGGATTAGTCGACTGCGCCAGCGCGCCCACGCATGACGCCAACGTTGTCGCCGTCACGACGGCAAGCTTCAAAAAGCGATTATTCATGACCGGCACTCTAACGCTAAAATCATGGCGGTGCGAGCCTCGCGCTCAGTGCGGCCGTGCGGTCTCTGCGCGCAGATTCCACAACACGCCGCCGATGATGATCAGGGCGCCGAGCAGCACGAAAATATCGAGCCGCTCGCCATAAAACGCCCAGCCGACAACCGCGATCAGCGGAATGCGCATGAAATCGAGTGGAACCACCAGCGTGGCATCGCCGGCGCGGAACGCATTGCTGAGGCAGTAGTGCGACGTCAAGCCGGCAATGCCGACCCCAATTGCGGGCAAAATATGGCGCGCTTCGAGATGGAAAAATACCGCCGGATCGCTGCCGAGCAGCGAAAGCGGAAACTGGATCACCGCCATCCAGAACACGATGCCAAAGGTTGTCTCGGTCATGGTCAGTTTCTTGGTGGTGATCATGGTGATGGCGTAACCGAACGCCGCGGCCAGCACGAGAAACGCGGCCGGATTGAAACTGGCGATACCTGGCCGCAGGATCACCAGTACGCCGATCAGGCCGAACACGACCACGCCGATTCGGCTCGGCGTCATGCGCTCGTGCAGCAGCCAGACCGCGAGCAGCGCGGTCCAGGCCGGCATGGTGAATTCGAGCGCGAACACCATGGCGAGCGGCAGCATCGTGATGCTCAGCGCCCAGGCATATTGCGAGGCGTAATGCACGCCGTTGCGCAGCATGTTGAGTTTCATGCGGCGCGGCAGCGCGTGCACGCGCAAATCCGGGCGCAACAGCAGCAGCAAGCAACAGCACCAGCAGAGCGACGCCGCTGCGGATGGCGAGAATTTCGAAAATGCTCAAGTTCGCCTTGGCCAATTCGCGGATCGACACCGCCATGACCGAAAACGAGAGCAACGTGCCGATCATCCAGAGGACGACGCGGGCGAGCTTGTTGGTAATCACAGAATGATTCGCCAAAAGGTGAGGGGGAAAGAGGGCGCGGGCTGTGTCTAACAAGACGGCGGCTCGCCGTCACTCCGCATCCGGCTGATTCTCGGGCCGCGCTTTGTCGAAGGGCGGCAGCTTCAGGCAGGCGGTCTCGACTGCCACGATTTTCGGAAATTGATCGAGCGGAACCTTCAAACGCCGCGCATTGAACACCTGCGGCACCAGGCAAATGTCGGCAAGCGTCACGTGGGCGCCGCAGGCATAGGGCCCCGGCGCGATCATCGCTTCGATCGCGTTAAATCCTTCGATCACCCAATGGTGGTACCAGGCGTCGATCTCCGGCTGCTCGTGCTTGAGTTGGCGCTTGAGGTATTGCAGCGTGACGAGATTGTTGAGCGGGTGGATATCGCAGGCGACCATTTGCGCGACGGCGCGGACCTTGGCACGTTCGAGCGCATCGGCCGGCAACAGCGGCGGCTCGGGGTGGATATCGTCGAGATATTCGATGATGGCCAGCGATTGGGTGAGCACTTGGCCGCTGGAGAGTGCGAGCGCCGGCACCCGCATCTGCGGATTGACCGCGCGGAACTCGGGCGCGCGCTGGCGGCCGCCGTCTTTGATCAAATGGATGGAGACGATCTCATAGGGCAGGCCCTTGAGATTGAGCGCGATCCGCACGCGATAGGCCGCGGACGAGCGGAAGTAACTATAGAGCTTCATGAGCATCTCCCAGGCGGCAAAGGCAACGTCACAGGTAATTTACCTGCGGCAAGGCCGGTTGGCGATATTGTCGTGATTGCCGCGTCGGCCACGCTGCCGTGGTAGGGCTATTCGCGTTGACGTGCGAAGCGCGCGGGGACGACGATGCAACAGCGGCCGCAACTGCTCATTCCGGCGTTTGGCACCCTCTATCGCAGATTCGCGCCGATCACTGAGCCGCCGATCCGTGTGGCGGCGGGCGGCTCTCTCGCCGTCCGTGGCTACCCGATCCTATTCGGCAACAAAGCGGCCGCCGCAAAATTCGTGGAAAGTGTCGGGTTCCAGGATGGATTATTTTGGACCTATATCGTTGGCACGGTCGAATTCGTCTGCGGCCTCTGTCCCGCGCTTGGCTCGCTGACCCGCGTGGTCGCCGCGCCGATCATCGGCTTTCTCGTCATCGCTATCGTCACCTATCACCGGCAATTCGGATTCGCATGGGAGAACCGGGGTATCGAACATCCGCTGTTCTGGTCGATCGTGGTACTGCAATTCCTGGTGCGCGGCGGCGGTCCATGGTCGCTGGATGCGTTGATTGGCCGGGAATTGTGATGCCATGACCACGAAGGCCTTCGCATCCACCGAAGATACGGCCGAAAGGAAAGTCTCTCTCGACCAGATCGGTTCCGGCCTCTACGCCTGCACCGCCGAGGGCGATCCCAATTCAGGGATCATCGTCGGCGACAATGCGGTCATGGTCATCGATGCCCAGCCCACGCCGGCCATAGCCAATGAACTGATCGCGCGCGTCGCCAAGATCACCGATAAGCCGATCAAATATGTCTTGCTCACGCACTATCACGCGGTGCGCACGCTCGGCGCTTCGGCCTATCAGGGCGCCGAAATTCTTGCCTGCGATACCACGCGCGGCCTGATTGCCGAGCGCGGCAAGCAGGACATGGAATCCGAGATCGGCCGGCTTCCGCGCCTGTTCCGCGCCGCGGAGACGATCCCCGGCCTGACCTGGCCGACCGTCACGTTCCCCGACCAGATCTCGGTCTGGCTCGGCCGGCGCGAGGTGCGCATCATGCACGTCGGACGCGGTCACACCGCCGGCGATACGATCGCCGTCGTGCCCGACGCCGGCGTGGTGTTTGCCGGCGACCTGGTGGAATACAAATCCGCCTGCTATTGCGGCGACGCGCATTTCACCGATTGGCTGGCGACGCTCGATCATCTCGCGGAAATGCAGCCGGTTGCGCTGGTGCCCGGCCGCGGCGCCGCGCTCACGACCCCGGAGATGGTGGCGGAAGGCCTCGCGCTCACCAGCGACTTCATCTCGACGCTCTACGGCTCGGTGAGCGAGAGCGTCACCAAGGGGCGATCGCTGAAGGACGCCTTCGATTTCGCGCGTCTGGCCATGGACCCGAAGTTCAAGACCTTCGCGATCTACGAGCACTGCCTGCCGTTCAGTGTCGTGCGCGCCTACGACGAGGCGCGCGGCATCGAATGGCCGGTGATTTGGACCGTCGAGCGCGACCGCGAAATGTGGGCGGCGCTGCAGGGATGAGGATTTAGGTTCTCAGCGCGAGCAGACGATGGCGACGACGTCGCAGTTGCCGTTCCGGCAGCCGCCGGAGCCGCCGGCCGGGATCGCGCCGGTGATGTCGTTGCGGTCGACCTTGCGGTAGGACGCGGCCGAGGCGAACTGGTGCGTCCGGCAATAGGCGTTGGCCGCCGCTGCGCCGCATTTGTCGCCGGAGGCGAGACATCGGTCGACGCCGTAGCCGTCGCCGTCATTGGCGATGATGAACATGCGCCGCTCGGCCTGCGCTGACGTGGCGATGCAGAGGACGGCAGCTATTCCTGCCAAGAATGTACGCATGAAAAAGCCCGCATTTATTGAAGGCGCCAGCCCCGGCGCTGATCGCTAGAATGCGAGCAAAATCGTTAAGGGTTTCTTAACCGTACCGGCGCCGGATCGGCGGGCCTTGACGCTGCGCGCCGCGAAGCAGCATTGTGCGCCCCGATGAACGGCCTTAACCATATCTGCGGCATTTGCCGCGAGATTATTAGCTAGCGCACCACGCTGGCTGCGGCCGTCTTTTCTCGAATCGAGATACAAAGGGACGCCCGGCCAGCGGGAACGCCGGCTATCGGTGACCCATGGAACTACGGCTCTACGATACGCTGACGCGCGAGAAGCGGGTGTTCACGCCGATCGATCCCGCGCGCGTGCGCATGTATGTGTGCGGGCCGACGGTCTATGACTTCGCCCATATCGGCAATGCGCGCCCGGTGATCGTCTTCGACGTGCTGTTTCGCCTGCTACGGCATCTCTATGGGCCGGAGCACGTCACCTACGTGCGCAACGTCACCGACGTCGACGACAAGATCAACGCGCGCGCGGCCGAGCGCGGCGTTTCGATCCGCGATCTGACCGAAGAGACCTACAAGAATTTCAAAGAAGACGTGGCGGCGCTCGGCTGCCTGCCGCCGACCGTCGAGCCGCGCGCGACCGAACACATCGAGCAGATGAAAGTTCTGATCGAGCGGCTGGTGAAAAGCGGCCACGCCTATGCGGCGGAAGACAACGTGCTGTTTCACGTGCCGTCGATGCCGGACTATGGGCAACTCTCAAAGCGCCCGCTCGACGAGATGATCGCGGGCAGCCGCGTCGAGGTCGCGCCCTACAAGAAAGACCCGCAGGACTTCGTGCTGTGGAAGCCGTCGAAGCCGGGCGAGCCAAGCTGGCCGTCGCCGGCCGGCATCAAGACGCCGGGCCGCCCGGGCTGGCACATCGAATGCTCGGCCATGGCTTGGCAGCATCTCGGCGAGACCTTCGACATCCACGGCGGCGGCATCGATCTGGTCTTTCCGCACCACGAGAACGAAATCGCGCAATCGCGCTGCGCCTTCCACACGCCGGTAATGGCGAATTACTGGATGCACAACGGCTTCCTGCAGGTCGAAGGCGAGAAGATGTCGAAGTGCGCTCGGTAACTTCGTCACCATTCACGAGCTTGCTCGACAGAATTGGCCTGGCGATGTACTGCGCCTACAAATGCTATGCGACCCACTATCGACAGCCGATCGATTGGACAGAAAATGGTGCGAATTTAGCGCGAAATGAGTTGGAGGACTGGGCTCACGTTTTGGGCGCACATTACGAGTTTAGAACGAGAGCCAGCCTCGTGCTGTCGTTGAGGCGTTGTCGGATGATCTGAATACTCCAAGTGCTATAACAGCTTTGCGGGATTTGTATTCGCGAGCCAAGAACGGTGGCTTTCAGCAGATAATGGAATTCGCCGCAAATTGTCGCTTCATGGGATTTCGTAAGCTTAGTCAGCCGGCTTGTTTGCGTTCGGGGTATCAGCGCTAAACGTTGGGCAACAAAACCTGTTCAAGTATTCGGAAACGGTAGAACACCTACGGGCTGCAATCGCTAACAATGCTTCAGATGAGCATAAGACCAGCCTGATCTCACTAATTCAGAAGGATGGATTGGATGTTGAGATCGCTAAAGACGGCCGTTTAACGTTAGTCCAGGGCGATATCTCCTCACTTAAAGTCAAAATAGATAATCTAATTGCGCAGCGCGCCGCAGCTCGCAAAGCGAAAAACTTCAAGGAATCCGATCGGATCCGCGACGAACTCGCCGCCATGGGCGTTCGTGCTGAAGGACATCCAGAGGACGACGACCACCGGAGATCGCGCGATGATGGCGCAGGCGCATCCCAAGCTGGCGTTGCGGCCTTTCTTGCCGGCCGACACCGCGCTGCTGCGCGAGATCTTCCGCGACAGCATCGCGGATTTGACCGACGAGGACTACACGCCGGCCCAGCAGGACGCCTGGGCTTCCACCGCAGATGACGAAGCCGAGTTCGGCAAGAGGCTCGCCAGCCATTTGACGCTGGTGGCCACCATGGCTGGCTCGCCGGTCGGCTTTGCTTCGCTGGCCGGCGGCGCCAAGATCGACATGCTCTATGTGCATCCGGCGGCGGCCGGGCAGGGCGTCGGCGCCATGCTGGTCGACGCGTTGGAGAAGCTCGCGGGCGGCCGCGGCGCGGCCAAGCTTACGGTTGACGCCAGCGACAGCGCGCGCGGCTTCTTCGAGAAGCGTGGCTATGTCGCGCAACAGCGCAATACCGTTTCCGTCGGCGATGAATGGCTCGCCAACACCACGCTGCACAAACAAATCGCTGCCAAGCGGGAGGCCTCATGACCAAGCCCGACACCCCGTTCCCGCGCCATTGGCTCTACTACATCGTGCTCAAATTCGCCGTGCTGGCGGCGGCAATCCTGTTCGCGCTCTATTATTTCGGAGTGATCTGAGGGTGCCATGAGCAAAGAACGCCTCTATCTGTTCGACACGACGCTGCGCGACGGCGCGCAGACCAATGGCGTCGATTTCACGCTCGCCGACAAACTGGCGATTGCCGAAATGCTCGACGAACTCGGCATCGACTATGTCGAAGGCGGCTACCCCGGCGCCAATCCGACCGACACCGAACTGTTCGGCGAGGATCACAAATTCAATACCACCTTCACTGCCTTCGGCATGACACGGCGTCCGGGCCGCTCGGCCTCGAACGATCCAGGCCTGGCCGCGCTGCTCGACGCCAAGGCCGACGCCATCTGCTTTGTCGCCAAGGCCTGGGACTATCACGTGCGCGTCGCGCTGGAGACGACGGAAGAGGAAAACCTCGCCTCGATCCGCGACAGCGTGAAAGCGGCCAAGGCCAAGGGCCGCGAAGTGCTGCTCGACTGCGAGCATTTCTTCGACGGCTACAAAGCCAATCCGAAATATGCGCTGGCCTGCGCCAAGGCGGCCTATGACGCCGGCGCGCGATGGGTCGTGCTGTGCGACACCAATGGTGGCACGCTGCCGCACGAGGTCGAGGAGATCGTCGGCGCGGTGTGCAAGGCGATCCCCGGCGATCATGTCGGCATCCACGCGCACAACGACACCGAGCAGGCGGTCGCCAATTCCTTCGCCGCGGTGCGCGCCGGCGCGCGGCAGATCCAGGGCACGCTCAACGGGCTGGGCGAGCGCTGCGGCAATGCCAATTTGGTATCGATCATTCCGACGCTCAAGCTGAAGCCGGAATTCTCGCAAAGCTTCGAGATCGGCGTCAGCGACGCCGCGCTGAAAAAGCTGGCGCACGTCTCCCATGAACTCGACGAGCGGCTCAACCGCAGCTCCAACCGGCACGCGCCTTATGTCGGCGAGAGCGCCTTCGCTACCAAGGCCGGCATCCATGCCTCTGCGATCGCCAAAGATCCGGCGACTTACGAGCACGTCGCGCCCGACAGCGTCGGCAACAAGCGCAAGGTGCTGGTGTCGGAACAAGCCGGAAAATCCAACATTCTTGCCGAGCTCGAGCGCATCGGCATTGCGGCCGACAAGGACGATCCGCGCATCGGCCGTCTGTTGGAGATCGTCAAGGAGCGCGAGGCCATCGGCTACGCCTACGAGGCGGCGGATGCCTCGTTCGAGATGCTGGCACGCCGCATGCTCGGTACGGTGCCGGATTATTTCGACGTCACCCAATTCGACGTCAATGTCGAGCAGCGCAACAACGCCAAAGGCGAACGCGTGACGGTCACGCTGGCCGTGGTGAAGGTGAAAGTCGACGACGAAAACATGATTTCGGCGGCGGAAGGCAATGGCCCGGTCAACGCGCTCGACCGCGCGCTGCGCAAGGACCTGGGCCAATACCAGAAATACATCGATGGTCTGAAGCTGACCGATTACCGCGTGCGCATTCTCAATTCCGGCACCGAGGCGGTGACCCGCGTGCTGATTGAGAGTGAGGACGAGAATGGCGACCGCTGGACCACCATCGGCGTGTCGCCCAATATCATCGACGCCTCATTTCAGGCGTTGATGGACTCCATCATTTATAAGCTAGTGAAATCCGGCGCTCCGACGTGAGATAGGTACGGCCATGATCGACCACGTTTCCATCGCAGTGCGCGATCTTAAAGCGGGTGCGCACTTCTACGAGCGGCTGCTCGCCACGCTTGGTATGATTAAATTGCGCGAATGGCCGGACGCCGCGATCGGCTACGGCAAGAAATATCCCGAGCTCTGGATCAATCGACGTGCGGATATGCCGTCTGTGCCGGCCGATAGTGGCGTGCACGTATGTCTGCGCGCGTCGTCTACCGAAGCGGTCGATGCCTTCCACGCCGCCGCGCTTGCCGCCGGCGGCACGTCCGACGGCGGTCCGGGCCTCCGCGCGCAATATCACGAGAACTATTACGCCGCTTTCATCCGTGATCCCGACGGCAACCGCATCGAAGCGGTGACGTTCGTTGCCAAGCAGTGATTACAGCCGATCGGCGTCCGCCGTGGTCATTTTCTTGGCTGCCTCCGGCAGCGCTTGCGCCGCTTTCTGCAGCATCGGCAGGATGTCCGCGACTTTGTCTGCCACCAGCAGGTCGAAGTTGAGATCGCCGCGGATGAATTCCAGCGACTTCATGTGATCGAGCAGCGCGCAGAGCGGTTGCCAGAAGCCCGCGATATTCGCGAGCAAGATCGGCTTCTTGTGGCGGCCAAGCTGCGCCCAGGTCATTTGCTCGACGATTTCCTCCAGCGTGCCAACGCCGCCGGGCAGCGCGACGAAGGCATCCGCCAGTTCGAACATCTTGCGTTTGCGCTCGTGCATGTCGCGGGTGACGATCAGCCCATGCGCGCCCTTGATGGCGTGTTCGCGCGCCACTAGGAAGTCGGGGATGATGCCGGTGACCTCGCCGCCATGAGCAAGTACGGCCTGCGCCAGTTCGCCCATCATGCCGACATTGCCGCCGCCATAGACGAGGCCGATGCCGTTCTTGGCCATGACCGCTCCGAAGGCGCGGGCGGCTTCCACAAAGGCTGGGTCGGTGCCCGGCCCGGAACCGCAATAGACGCAGATCTTTTGTATTTTCGCAGGGTTCTCGATTCGGTTCATGCCAGTGCATGTGCTCCGCACATAGGGCAGCGTCAAGGCGGCGGTGGGCAATCATTTATCGGCGTCGATAGCGGCGGCCGGGGTGATTACCGCTGAGAAACCGCCTATATGAAGGCCCTGAATGAGCGACCATCACCATCATCATCGTACGGCCAATAGTGGCGCCCAGGTATCCAGCGACCGCGGCGCGCTGCTGCGCACAGTGGTCCACCTTTGGCCCTATATCTGGCCGTCAGACCGGGCGGACCTGAAACTGCGCGTGCTCGGCGCCATGCTGCTGCTGCTGGCCGCCAAGCTGGCAACGGTTGCCGTTCCCTTCACCTACAAATGGGCGACCGACGCGCTCGCAGGTCACGGCAGCGCCCCGGTTGCTGCCTCGCAATGGTTGGTTTGGGCCATGGCCGCGCCCATCGCCATGACGATTGCCTATGGCGGCATGCGCATCCTGATGGCCGCGCTCACGCAGTTGCGCGACGGGCTATTCGCCAAAGTGGCGATGCATGCCGTGCGCCGGCTCGCCTACCGCACTTTCGTGCACATGCACGAATTGTCGCTGCGCTTCCACCTCGAGCGCAAGACCGGCGGGCTCACCCGCGTGCTCGAGCGTGGCCGCAACGCGATCGAGACCATCGTGCGCATGGTGATCCTGCAGCTTGCGCCCACCATCATCGAGCTCTTGCTGATCGTCGGCGTGCTGATGTGGAAGTTCGACTGGCGCTACGTGCTGGCGATTATGATCACGGTCGCCATCTACATGACCTACACTTATCACGCCACCGAATGGCGCATCGGCATTCGCCGCCGCATGAACGAGAGCGACACCGATGCCAACGTCAAGGCGATCGATTCGCTGCTCAATTACGAGACGGTGAAGTATTTCAGCGCCGAGCAACGCGAAGCCGAGCGTTATGACAAGTCGATGGCGCGCTACGAAGACGCCAGCACCATGGCCTATACCTCGTTGGCTGTGCTCAATGCCGGGCAGGCGGTGATCTTCACTTTCGGGCTCGCCGCCGCCATGGTGATGTGCGCCTACGAGGTGCGCGCCGGCACCAAGACCGTCGGCGATTTCGTGCTGATCAATGCCATGATGATCCAGCTCTACCAGCCGCTCAATTTCATGGGCATGGTCTACCGCGAGATCAAGCAGGCGGTAACCGATATCGAGTTGATGTTTTCGATCTTGGCGCGCGAACCGGAAATCAAGGACGTGCCCGACGCGCCGCCGTTGACGGTGACCAGCGGCACCATCCGTTTCGAGAACGTGCGCTTCGCGTATGAGCCGGCGCGGCGCATTCTGAAAGGGATCAGCTTCGATGTGCCGGCCGGTAAGACGGTGGCGGTCGTGGGCCCATCGGGCGCCGGTAAGTCGACAATCTCGCGGCTTCTGTTTCGCTTTTACGATCTGGCCGGTGGCCGCATCCTGATCGACGGCCAGGACATCGCCAGGGTCACGCAAACGTCGCTGCGCCAGGCGATCGGCATGGTGCCGCAGGACACCGTGCTATTCAACGACACCATTCGCTACAACATCCGCTATGGCCGCTGGGAAGCGAGCGATGCCGAGGTGGAGGAGGCTGCCAAGCTCGCCCAGATTGACCCGCTCATCCGCCTGGCGCCGAAGGGCTACGAGACCGAGGTCGGCGAACGCGGCCTCAAGCTGTCGGGCGGCGAGAAGCAGCGTGTGGCGATCGCCCGCACCATCCTGAAGGCGCCGCCGATCCTGCTGCTGGACGAGGCAACCTCGGCCCTCGACAGCCACACCGAAAAGGAAATCCAGGACGCGCTGGAACGGGTGTCTAAGGGCCGCACCACGTTGGTCATCGCGCATCGGCTCTCCACCATTGTCGGCGCCGACGAGATCATCGTCCTCGATCAGGGCGAGATCGTCGAGCGCGGCACGCATTTCGCGCTGCTCGATGCGAATGGGCTTTACGCCAGCATGTGGAACCGCCAGCGTGAGGCGGAGGAGGCGCGCGAGAAGCTCGCCCGTGTGGCGGAAGCCGAGATCGCGCCCAACCGCAATCCGCCGCCGGTCGAGGATACGATTTCGGACGGCGCTGCACGGCCGATCGAGGCGCCTGCCGACGCCGCGGAGTAGGATACGACATGTCGATCTACGATTCGATTCGCGCGCAGATCGTGCCGATCACCCCGGAGGGGTATCCCTTTATCGGCGCATTCGCATTCGCCAGTCTGGTGTTGTTCTGGCTATGGAGCCCGCTCGGCTGGCTCGGTACGCTGGCGACGGTCTGGTGCGCCTATTTCTTCCGCGACCCGCCTCGCGTGACCCCGGTGCGCGACGGTCTGGTGGTGGCGCCGGCCGACGGCCGCGTCAGCCAGATCACCACCGTGCCGCCGCCGCACGAACTCGGGCTTGGCGATGCGCCGCTGCTGCGTATCTCGATCTTCATGAGCGTGTTCGACTGCCACGTGAACCGCAGCCCGGTCGCGGGCCGCATCGAGAAGATCGTCTACCAGCCGGGCAAGTTCTTCAACGCCGACCTCGATAAGGCGAGCGCCGACAACGAGCGCAATTCGCTGGTGATCGCCACCGCCGGCACCCGCATCGCGGTCACGCAGATTGCCGGCCTCATCGCGCGCCGTATCGTCTGCTTTGTGCGCGAGGGCCAGCCGCTTGGCGCCGGCGAGCGCTTCGGCATGATCCGCTTTGGTTCGCGCCTCGACGTCTATCTGCCGGACGGCACGCTGCCGATGGTGGCAGTCGGGCAAACTTCGCTGGCTGGCGAAACCGTGCTTGCCGACTTGAGCAATAACGTCGGCGACCGCGCCTTCCGGAGCGGATAAATCGTTAACGAGGCCGAGAAACCGCACTGACGTGCCGTGGCGCGCGAGCCCGCAAGCGTCTATATTGCCCGCTATGGTATTTCCGCCGTTCGATCCCGCTCCGCCGCCCCGCCGCCGGTTCAAGTCGATCCCGGTGCGCACGCTGCTGCCAAACCTGATCACGCTGCTCGCGCTTTGCGCAGGGCTGACCGCGATCCGCATGGCGGTCGAGAGCCGGCTCGATCTGGCGCTGGCCGCGATCGTGTTGGCGGCGACGCTCGACGGCATCGACGGGCGCATCGCGCGCATGCTCAAGGGCACGTCGCGCTTCGGCGCCGAACTCGACAGTCTCGCCGACTTCGTGAATTTCGGCGTGGCGCCGGCGCTGATCCTGTATTTCTGGGGACTGCACGAGCTCAAATCGGCGGGCTGGATCGCCGCGTTGGTGTTCGCGATCTGCGCGGGGTTACGCCTCGCGCGCTTCAACGTGATGATCGACGATCCGAACAAGCCGGCCTGGGCGGGCAATTTCTTCACCGGAATTCCGGCGCCGGCCGGCGCCATTACCGTGCTGCTGCCGATCTATCTTAATTTCCTCGGCGTCTCCAACGGACTGGTCACGGTGTGGCTGACGTTCCTCTACACCTTGGCCATCGCGCTGCTGATGGTCTCGCGCCTGCCGGTGTTTTCCGGCAAGCGAGTGGGCAAGCGCGTGCCGCCCGACATGGTGCTGCCGGTCTTCGTGGTGGTGGTGTTGTTCTTCGCGTTGCTCATCAGCTATCCGTGGGAAGTGCTCACCATCGGCACGCTCGCTTACCTGGGCTGTCTTCCGTTCGGCTGGCTGTCTTATCGCGACTATCAACGTAAGGATGCGGCGGCTGCAGCCGCGACCGCGTCGGCCGCAAGCGAAACGCCAATGGCGATGGCGGACCATGTCCCGGCCGGCGACTCCGATGATAAGCGGCCGGCGCGGCTGAATTGACCGACAGCACCCACGGCACCGGTTAAACGTTATGCGCGCCACGAGCGTCCTTGCCGCCGCCGAACGCCGCGAACGGCCGCTGCTCGATACGGTCATCCTCGACTACTCCCAGCGCAGCAGCGCGCAGAAAATAGCAGTCACCGGCGTCAAGGGCGGTGCTTTCGAAATCGAGTTGCATGAAACCGCGCGCCTGCGCACCGACGACTTGCTGCTGCTCGACAATGGCGGGCTGGTGGAAGTCGTGGCCGCGCCCGAGCCGCTAATCGAAGCGCGCGCCGCCGACGTGGCCGCCCTGTCGCGGCTCGCCTGGCATCTCGGCGACCGCCACGTGCCGATCCAGGTGCTGCCCAATCGCATCCGCGCGCAGCGCAATGCGGCGGTCGAAGCCCTGCTCACGTCGCTCGGCGCGAAAGTGGCCCTCATCGAAGCGCCGTTCGAGCCGGAAGGCGGCGCCTATGCCTCATCGCACGGCACGGCACGCGCATCACGATCATGACCATGCGCACGACCGTCACGCGCACGACCACGATCACTAGCGCATGATCCCGAAAAGTGGGAACCGGTTTTCGGATATGATCATGCGCAGTGTCATTTATTGCGGTAACCCTGCGTGCCGAACGGATAGCCGGGCATCAAATCGTAAGGATGCTTCCAGCCGGGCAGGGCTTTCATGCGCTCGAGCCAGGCGCCGATCGCCGGGTGGTCCTTGGCGATGTCGAAGCCGAACTCCTCCGCCGGATAGTAGAGATAGCCGGTCATCGAAATGTCGGCGATGGTCGGCTTGTCGCTCACCAGGAATTGCCGCCCGGTCAGCCGCTTGTTGACGATGGCGAGCGCTGCCGTGCGCATGCGCCCTTGCAGGAACGCCATCACCGCCGGATCGCCGGCCGGCTTGGCGAAATTCTTCAGGAAGCGGAACGGCCCGAGAAAGCCGTTGACCTTCTGGTTGTCGAAGATGATCCAGCGCAGCGACTTCGAGTTCCTCGTCCTCGCCCTGCGGCTTGAACTTGCCGGTGTGGTTGGCGAGATAAGTGAGGATCACGCCCGACTGGCTGAGCTTCTTCTTGCCGTGCACCAGCACCGGCGCTTCGCCCATCTCGTTGATGGTCGTCGCGAAACTCCGGCGTGCGCTGCGGCGCCGCGCCGAAGAAGTCGTACCAGACCGGCTCCCAGTCGGCGCCGATCAGATTGAGCATCAGCGCGGCGCGATAGGCGTTGCCGGACTGGGCGAAGCAATAGAGCTGATAGTCGGCCATTGGGGGTCCTGTTTGGTGCGGGGAGCTAGCGAGACAGCGTCACCGCCGTGCCGGCGGTCGCTTGGCCTTCGAAACGGCCGTCGGCGAAAGCGAGATGCGCCAGCGGCTGGTTGTTCTGGTCGTCGATCGATCAGCGCGCCTTGCGCAAGCGTCCAGTGCCGGCTGGTGAAGAAATTGCCCGGGCAGCCGCCCTCGGGCGCGATGGTGCCTTCCTGGCCGCGCCGGCGCGCTGGCGAAATTCATGCCGCAGGACGGCGCATCGGGCGCCGACAAGACCCAGCGGCCGGTCATGATGACATTCGCCGCGCGGCGCTGCGGCCGGCGGTCGCGCCGCCGAAGCGGATTGCCGGCGCAACCCGCGACCATCAATGCGACGAGAGCGCCGCCGGCGATCCGGCATTGTCGGCATTCCGTAACGCGCATCTTCACTTCATGGTCGGGATCACGAATTCGGCGCCTTCCTTGGTGCCGGACGGCCAGCGCGAGGTGACGGTCTTGGTCTTGGTGTAGAAGCGGATCGAATCCGGCCCGTGCTGGTTGAGATCGCCGAAGCCGGAGCGCTTCCAGCCGCCGAAGGTGTAATAGGCGAGCGGCACCGGAATGGCGAAGTTGACGCCGACCATGCCGACCTGCACGCGGTTGACGAAATCGCGCGCGGTGTCGCCGTCGCGGGTGAAGATGGCGACGCCGTTGCCGTATTCGTGCTCGGAGGGCAGCCGCACCGCTTCCTCGTAGTCCTTGGCGCGCACCACCGAGAGCACCGGCCCGAAAATCTCCTCCTTGTAGATTTTCATGTCCGGCTTGACCTCGTCGAACAGGCAGCCGCCGATGAAATTGCCGTTCTCGTAGCCCTGCAGCTTGAAGCCGCGGCCGTCGACCACCAGCTTGGCGCCTTCCTTGACGCCGGTATCGATGTAGCCGCGCACCTTGTTGAGCAGCTGCCTTGGTGACCATCGGGCCGTAGTCGGCCTGCGTCGTCGGTGGAGGGGCCGATCTTCAGGCTCTCGACGCGCGGGATCAGCTTGCTCGAGCAGGGTGTCGGCGGTCTTCTGGCCGACCGGCACCGCCACCGAGATCGCCATGCAGCGTTCGCCGGCCGAGCCGTAGCCGGCGCCGATCAGCGCATCGACGGCCTGGTCCATGTCGGCGTCGGGCATCACGATCATGTGGTTCTTGGCGCCGCCGAAGCACTGCACGCGCTTGCCGTTGGCGCAGCCGGTCGAATAGATGTATTCGGCGATCGGCCGAGGAGCCGACGAAGCCGATCGCCTTGACGCGGTCGTCGGTGAGCAGCGTGTCGACCGCTTCCTTGTCGCCGTTGACGACGTTGAGCATGCCGGCCGGCAGGCCGGCCTCGAGGAACAGTTCGGCGATCCGCATCGGCACCGACGGATCGCGCTCCGACGGCTTGAGGATGAAGGCATTGCCGCAGGCGATCGCCGGCGCGCACTTCCACAGCGGGATCATCGCCGGGAAATTGAACGGCGTGATGCCGGCGACGACGCCGAGCGGCTGGCGCATCGAATAGAGGTCGATGCCGGGGCCGGCGCCTTCGGTGTATTCGCCCTTCAGCAGGTGCGGAATGCCGCAGGCGAACTCCACCACCTCGAGCCCGCGCTGGATGTCGCCGCGCGCGTCGGGGAGCGTCTTGCCGTGCTCGGAGGAGAGCAGCTTGGCGAGGCTGTCGTATTCCTTCTGCACCAGCTCGAGAAACTTGAACATCACGCGGGCGCGCCGCTGCGGATTGGTCGCCGCCCAGGCCGGCTGCGCCGCCTGCGCGTTGGCGATGGCGTGCTCGACCTCGGAATGCTTGGCGAGCGCCACCTTGGCCTGCACCTCGCCGGTATTGGGATCGAAGACGTCGCCGAATCGTCCGGAGGTCCCTTTGACCGCCTTGCCGCCGATGAAATGGCCGATCTCGCGCATATCGCTCTCCTCCGATTCTTAACGGGTCCTTGGTCGGGACTTTGGGGTTTTGGCGCCCATCTGCCGCGATTTTTGCAGCTTTTTGCCGGCCGGTCACGGGCTGGGCCCGTTAAGGCGGGCGTTTTTCTTTCACCAACAGTTAGCCTTTACCGCCTCTTAACAGCGCCAGTCTAGGGTCCTTCGTAGCGGCCGCCATACCGTTTTGTGCTGCATGACGTGCGCGTTGGTAGGGAAGTCATGGATATTGCCACCAGTTTAGGCCTGCTGTGCGGCGTCGGCGTCGTGACCCTCGTGATTTTGATGGGTGGCGACCTGCACATGTTCGTCAGCGAGCATGCCTTCATCGTCATTTTCGGCGGGTCCTTTGCCGCCACGCTGATCCGTTTTCCGCTCGCCTCGATCTTGCATGGCCTGCCGCTCGGCGCCAAATTCGCCTTTTCGATGCGGCGCATGACCCAGCGCGAGCTGGTCGACGAACTGGCGGGGATCGCCGAAATCGCGCGCAAGCAAGGTCCGATCGGGCTTGAAAAAGTCGAGAGCGAAGACCCGTTCCTCGCCAAGGGTATTCGCTTCGTCGCCGACGGCTACGATACCAATTTCATCCGCGACAATCTCGAGCGCGACCGCGACAACTTCCTCACCCATCTCGACGAAGGTCAGAAGATCTACCGCGCCGTCGGCGACTGCGCGCCGGCCTTCGGCATGATCGGCACCCTGATCGGCATGGTGCAGATGTTCGCCAACATGACCGATCCGTCCAAGCTCGGCCCCTACATGGCCGGCGCGTTGCTCGCCACCTTCTACGGCGCCGCGCTCGCCAATCTGTTCTGCCTGCCGATCGCCGACAAACTGCATCTCAAGCTGGTCGACGAAGAGGTCAACCGCACCCTGATCATCGACGGAATTCTGATGATCCGCGAAGCCAAGAGTCCGACCCTCGTGCGCGAAATGCTGCTCGCCTATCTGCCCGAGAAACATCGCCACAGCGATTCTGACGACGAAGACGAAGACAAAGAGGCGGAGGCGGTCGCCGCTTAAGACAGCGCGTCCGAACGGCAACAACAATGGCCCGACGCAAGGAAGCGGCTCATGGCGGTCACGGCTGGTTCGTGACCTTCGCCGACCTGATGGGGCTGCTGGTCAGCTTCTTCGTGATGCTGGTCGCGTTTTCCTCCCAAGATCAAGAGAAGCTGAAGATGGTCGCCGGCTCGATGCGCGACGCCTTCGGCGTGCAGGATGCCGTGCGCTATTCCGGCATCATCGAGATATTGGGCTTGCCGACGCGGCCGAAACTCAAGAATGCCGCCCAGGTCGATCCGTCCGAGGCGTCCTCGATGCCGGCCCCCGACGACAAGCATCGCGAACGCACCGACAAACAGCACTTCAAGAAGGATCAGCAGTTCGCGCTGGCTTCGGCTTCGTTGCGCCAGGCCTTGCAGGACATGCCGGAAATCGCCGAAGCCTCCAAACAAATCATGATCGAGGAGAGCAAGCAGGGCCTCAACATCGAGATCGTCGACCAAGACGGCCGCTCGATGTTCGCGGACGGCGCCAAGGAACCCTATGAGCGCACCCGCAAGCTGATCCAGAAGATCGCGCCGGCGCTCAAGGCGATGCCCTATCGTATCTCCATCACCGGCCATACCGCGTCGAGCAAAGTCCCGGACAAGCCTGGTTACGGCGCTTGGGAACTCTCGGCCGACCGCGCCAACGCGGTGCGCGAAATTCTGGCCGCCGAAGGCGTGCCGCCCGGGCACATCTTCATGGTGGCCGGCAAGGCGGACACCGATCCGCTGTTTCCCGACAACCCGTATCTGTCGCCGAACCGGCGCGTTACCATTACCTTGATGCGGGAAGAGCCGCCGATCCCAGCCGATTTGGCCCCCTAGAAATCGCTGCGCTGGGCCCGGCCGGCTATTGATCCGGGTCAATTGGCCGCGGAAAATGGTCGGTATTCTCGCCAAGCTGACGATGATATAAGGCCCGCCTTTCAACCCTGCGGCGGCCGAAACAACCTCAATGAGTGACGGCGTGAACGAAAGCGCGGCTTCCGCCGAGGCCAGTATCACCAATGGCGGCAGAGAGGCACCACAAAGCTTTGTGGCGCTGGCGCTCGGCAGCGTCGGGGTGGTCTATGGCGACATCGGTACTAGCCCGCTCTACGCCTTTCGCGAGGCGGCGATCGCGGCGAGCCACGATCAGCCGGTTACCCGCGACACCGTACTTGGCGTCTTGTCGCTGATCCTGTGGGCGCTGATCGTCACGGTGACACTGAAATACGTACTGATCCTGTTGCGCGCCGACAATAACGGGGAGGGCGGCACCCTCTCGCTCACGGCGCTGGCCAGCCGCGCGCTCGGGCGGCGGACCGCTTTCGTCTTAGTCGTCGGCGTCATCGGCGCCGCGATGTTTCTCGGCGACAGCGTGATCACCCCGGCAATCTCGGTGCTGTCGGCGGTGGAGGGCTTGAAGCTCGCGAGTCCCGCCTTCAGCGACATCGTGGCGCCGCTCGCGGTCGCCATCCTGATCGGCCTGTTCGCCGCGCAAAGCCGCGGCACCGCCAAGGTGGCGGCGATGTTCGGCCCCATCATGGTGGTCTGGTTCGTCGCGATCGCGATCGCCGGCGCGCTCCATATCCGCGACGATCCGCACGTGTTGACCGCGATCAATCCGCTTTACGGTATCGAATTCCTGCTCGAACACGGCCAGATCGGTCTGGTCACACTCGGTGCGGTTTTCCTGGTGGTCACCGGCGGCGAGGCGCTCTACGCCGATCTCGGACATTTCGGCCGCAAGCCGATCCAGACCGCCTGGCTTTGCCTCGTGCTGCCGGCGCTGCTGATCAATTATTTCGGCCAAGGCGCCAAGGTGCTGGCCGATCCGATGGCAATTGAAAATCCGTTCTACCGCCTGGTGCCGGAAACCTTCCTGCTGCCGATGGTCGTGCTGGCGACCGCGGCGACGGTGATTGCGAGTCAGGCGGTGATCACCGGCGCCTATTCGCTGGTGCATCAGGCGATCCAACTCGGTCTGCTGCCGCGGCTCGCGATCCTGCACACCTCGGCCTCGCATGTCGGCCAGATCTACATTCCGCGGGTGACGGTGTCGCTGCTGCTCGGCGTCCTGCTGCTGGTCGGACTGTTCCGCACCTCGAGCGCGCTCGCCTCCGCCTACGGCATCGCGGTCGCCACCACCATGGTGGTGGACGGGGTGCTCGCTTTCATCGTGATATGGAAACAATGGAAGTGGCCGCTGTGGAAGGCGGCTCTTCTGATGACGCCCTTCGTGATTGTCGATGTCACCTTCTTCTCCGCCAATTTCCTGAAATTGTTCGAGGGCGCGTGGGCGCCACTCCTATTCGGCGCCACTTTGGTTCTGGTGATTCTCACCTGGCGGCGCGGCAGCGGAATCCTGGTCGGCAAGACGCGGCGCACCGAGGTTCCGGTCGAAACGCTGCTGCGTAGTCTTGAAAAGAAGCCCCCGCATAGCGTGCCGGGCACGGCGGTGTTTCTCACTAGCGATCCTGATTTTGCGCCGACCGCGCTGCTGCACAATCTCAAGCACAACAAGGTGCTGCACGAGCACAACGTAATCCTCACCATCATCACCGCCGACACGCCGCGCGTTCGCGAAGATGAGCGGGTGCAGATCACGCCGCTGTCGAAGCATTTTTCGCGGGTATCCTTGAAGTTCGGCTACATGGAGCAGCCCAACGTACCGAAGGCGCTGGCGATTGCGCGCAAGCATCGGCTGGCAATTCGACATCATGTCGACCTCGTTCTTCCTGTCGCGGCGCTCGCTCAAACCCTCGCCGCAATCGGGCATGCCGGGTTGGCAAGATCATCTTTTCATCGCGCTGGCGCGTTCGGCCAGCGACGCCACCGATTTTTTCCAAATTCCGACTGGGCGGGTGGTTGAGGTCGGCACCCAGGTAACGGTGTGAATAAACCGGCCAATTGGTGGACGCTAAGTCAGCATCTAATCGATTGATAAAGTTAAAGAATCTTGTTCTTGGTCTGCACTTTGCGCATGGCTCGCCGGCGCGCATTGCGCAAATGGCGATGCAGGGCGACCCCTTGTGGAGGTATAAGCCGCGGCCCAATTTTATTGCGTTGCAACAGGCCTAGGCCAATCCCCCATGTCCAAAACTATTGCCGCCGCCCGCGGCGGCTCGCTCGCGGCCAATGGTGACGCCGATCATTCGCCAGCCAAGGCCGGCTTCTGGGCGCTGACGATCGGCTGCATCGGCGTCGTCTATGGCGACATCGGCACCAGCCCGCTCTACGCTTTGCGCGAGTCGGTGCTGGCGGCGGTCGGCGCCGGCCACCCGGCGGACGAGCCAGTGGTGCTCGGCATCCTGTCGCTGATCATCTGGGCGCTGTTCCTGGTGGTCACCGCCAAATACGTGCTGATCCTGCTGCGCGCCGACAATAACGGCGAGGGCGGCACGCTGGCGTTGATGGCGCTTGCCTCGCGCGCGCTGGGCGGCAGCCGCGGCGGCGCGATCGTCATCCTGCTCGGCATTATCAGCGGCGCGCTGTTCTACGGCGACGCCATCATCACGCCCGCGCTTTCGGTGCTTTCGGCGATCGAAGGCTTGAAAGTCGTGACCCCTGCGTTCGACGATTTCGTGGTGCCGCTCACCGTGGTGATCCTGATCGCGCTGTTTGCCGTACAGTCGCGCGGCACAGCGAAGGTAGCCACATTTTTCGGTCCGATCACGCTGATCTGGTTTGCCGTCATCGCCGTCGGCGGCCTTTGGCATATCGGGCAGAATTTCGAGGTCTTATATTCTTTCAATCCCTATTACGGCGTCCACTTCCTCCTGCACCACGGCATCATCGCCTTCTATACGCTCGGCGCCGTGTTCCTGGTGGTCACCGGCGCGGAAGCGCTCTACGCCGATCTCGGTCATTTCGGCCGCGGGCCGATCCGCTTTGCCTGGCTCGTCATCGTGCTGCCGTCGCTGTTGATCAACTATCTCGGACAGGGCGCACTGGTGCTGTCCAACCCGAAGGCGATCGAAAATCCTTTCTTCCTGCTCTTCCCGCAATGGGCGCTGCTGCCGATGGTAGTTTTGGCGACCGCCGCCACCGTGATCGCGAGCCAGGCGGTAATCACCGGCGCCTATTCGTTGACGCAGCAGGCGATCCAGCTCGGCCTGTTGCCGCGTCTGGAGATCCGCCACACCTCGGAAGCGCTGTTCGGGCAGATCTACATGCCGCGCGTGAACTCGCTGCTGCTGGCCGGCGTCCTGCTGCTGGTGGCGCTGTTCCGCTCGTCGAGCGCGCTCGCCTCCGCCTACGGCATCGCCGTCACCGGCACCATGGTGGTCACTGGCATGATGGCGATCATCGTCATCTGGCGGGTGTGGCATTGGCGCCTGGTCTGGGCGCATGGCCCTGATCCTGCCGTTCCTGTTCATCGATTTCACCTTCCTCGCCGCCAATCTGCTCAAGATCGTGGAGGGCGGCTGGATGCCGCTCGCGCTCGGCGCGCTCGTGATGATGGTGATGTACACGTGGAAGCGCGGCAGCCGGCTGCTGTTCGAGAAGACACGGCGCCAGGAAATGCCGCTAGAAGTCCTGGTCGCCAAACTGGAAAAGAAGCCGCCGGCTCGCGTGCCCGGCACCGCGGTGTTCCTAACCAGCGATCCGCAGAGCGCGCCGACCGCGCTGATGCACAGCCTCAAGCACTACAAGGTGCTGCACGAGAAGAACGTCATCCTCACCATCGAGACGGCAGACACACCGCGCGTCAACCCGGCCGAGCGGGTGCGCATCGAGCCGGTCGGCGAGACCTTCTCGCGGGTAAACCTGCGCTTCGGCTTCATGGAGACGCCGAACGTGCCGAAGGCGCTGGCGATCGCGCGCAAGCTCGGCTGGCAGTTCGACATCATGTCGACGTCGTTCTTCCTGTCGCGCCGCTCGCTCAAGCCGGCCGCCCATTCCGGCATGCCGCGCTGGCAGGACCGGCTGTTCATCGGGCTCACCCGCGCCGCCAATGACGCCACCGACTATTTCCAGATTCCGACCGGAAGGGTGGTGGAAGTGGGCACCCAGGTGACCGTCTGATAAATTCGGGCTAGAAAGCGCGGCTCAAGGACCCGGAGTTGTGTCATGGCCGATGAGATGGCGCGCGCGAACGAGGTCGAGAATCTGACGCCTGAGCAAGTGGCGCGGGGCTTGACCGAAGGCCGTATGCTGCTGGTCGATGTGCGCGAGGCGAACGAGACGGCGGCGGAAAGCTATCCGGAAGCGGTGATCGTGCCGCTATCGGCTTTCGATCCGGCCGCCATTCCCGACCCGCAAGGCAAGCAGGTGGTGTTTGCCTGCCGTTCCGGGCGCCGCTCGGTTACCGCTTCGCTCGCCGCTCAGGACGGGGGCTATCCCTACAAGTCTCATCTTGCCGGCGGCATCATCGCCTGGAAAGCGGCGGGCCTTCCGACCAAAAGCTGAACCTCGGCCGTTCGGCTAAGTTTGTTTCCGGTCTTCCGGCCGCCAGCGCCGGTGCAGCCAGAGCCACTGTTCCGGATATTCGCGGATCCAGCCTTCGACCACGCCGGTGATGATCTGCATGGTGCCGGCGATGTCTATCTTGCCGTCCGCATCGCGCGCCGGTTTGATCTCGTCGGTCAATTCACCGCGAAAGCGGTGACCGGGCAGCCGGATAATGCGCGCGCCGTGGATGGGGCATTCGAAATGGCGGGCCAGCCGCGCCAGCAGGGGGTTAGCCATGGTGCGCTGGCCGAAAAAGGTCACTTCGACGCCGCGCACGTAATACTGGTCAACCAGCATGCCGACATGGGCGCCGCGAGCGAGCGCGTCGGCGAGCTTCATCGGCGCGAAGAGCCCGGCCGAAATCAGCTTGCCCATGATGGCGCCGCGCGTCTTGGTGATCCATTCATCGAGAAGCGCGATATTGGGCCGCCGATAGAGCACGGCGCTATCGAGCTTATAAGTCGGCGCGGATATCGCCGGCAGTTCCCAATTGGCGAGATGGGCGGCGAAGATCAAAGCCGGTTTGCCGTCTTCCGCCAGGACGCGGAAGCGCTCGATATCTCTCGAATCGACCTGGATGCGCCCACGCTCGGGGTGCTCGGCGTTGAAATCCCACAGCCGGTCGAGGTTGGCGAACTCCGCGCCGACGCGGCCAAGATTGTCCCAGACGCCGCTCAGGATCGCTTCTATTTCTGCGGCTGTCTTCTCGGGGAAAGCGGCCGTGAGATTGGCGCGGCCGATCTTGTTTTCCGGCAGCAGCGGCCCGAGCTTGCGCATCACCGCGCCGGCAGCGTTCGCCATGCGGTCGGGATCGACCAGGCGCAATGATTTGATCAGCCCGATCGCCAGCGTGCCGATCACGGCGTTGCCGATGCGCTTTGCCGCGCGGCGCGTGCGCCGGATCGTTCGCCTGAACGGACTAGGCATCAGAAATGCACGATCACCTTGCCGAACACCTGCCGGCTTTCAATCCGCGCCAGCCCTTGTTCGAAATCGGCGATTGCGAACTCACTGTCAATGATCGGCGTCATGCCGGTCGCCATCTTGGACAGGCTGTCGCGGATATTGCGCATGGAGGCGCCGAACGATCCGAAAATCTTATACTGTTGCTGGAACAGCTGCATCAGATTGATGGTGACGCTGGGGCCGGCGGTCGAGCCGCAGGTCACCAGCCGTCCGCCGCGCTTGAGGCAGAGCAGGGAAGCGTTGAAGGCTTCGCCGCCGACATGTTCAAACACCACGTCGACCCCTTTTTTGGCGGTGAGCTTGCGAGTGACGCCCTCGAAGCGGTCGGTCTTGTAGTTGATGACATGATCGGCGCCGAGCGCCTTGGCCTTATCCGCTTTGGCGTCGTCGCCGACCGTGGTGATGACGGTGCAGCCGATTGCCTTTGCCATCTTGATGGCGACCGAACCGATGCCCGAGCCGCCGGCATGCACCAGGATGCTTTCGCCCGGCTTGAGCTTGGCATTGTCGAACAGCATGTGCTCGACGGTGCCGAAGGCGATCGGCGCGCAGGCCGCATCGCGCAGCGATACGCCGGCCGGCACCGGGATCACCAGCCGCGCCGGCAGATTGATCAACTCGCGCGCGAACCCGTCGATGTGAAAGCCCATGATGCCGCCGACGTTCTCGCACAGATTGTCGCGGCTCTCGCGGCAGGCGGCGCATTGGCCGCACGTCATGGCGCCGTACATCACCACCTTGTCGCCGGGCTTGAAGCCGGCGACGCCCGAGCCCGCCGCGGCAATCTCGCCCGAGGCTTCCGCGCCGACCACCAAAGGCAATTTCCGCTTGGCGAAGGCCATGCCGCGGAAGCCCCACAGGTCGAGATGATTGAGCGCGACCGCTGCGATGCGGATTTGCACCTCGCCGTCGCCGGGCGGCGGCGGGCTAGGCACGTCAGCAAGTTCGAGCTTGCGATCGGCGATGAGTCTTAGGGCGTGCATGGCGGGGTTGAGCCGGCGCTATCAGGCCGGCTCGAGGCCCATCACCAGCGAGACGTTCTGCCCGCCGAAACCGAAAGAATTGGAAATGGCGTGCCTGACGCGCGCGTCGCGCGCCTTGTTCGGCACTACGTCGAGCGGGATCGCCGGATCCGGCATGTTGTAATTGATGGTGGGCGGGATGCGCTGGTGCTGCAATGTGAGCAGCGAGAACACCGCCTCGACCGCGCCGGCCGCCGATAGTGTGTGCCCGATCATGGATTTGTTGGAGGAGATCGGCACGTCCTTGATGCGCTCGCCGAACACGGCGGCGCAGCCGAGATATTCCATCTTGTCGTTTTCCGGTGTGCTGGTGCCGTGCGCGTTGACGTAATCGATGTCGTCCGGCGTCAGGCCAGCATCCTTGATCGCATTGGCGATGCAGCCGATGATCGGCTTGCCGTCCGGGCTCGAGCGCGTGCGGTGGAAAGCGTCCGTCATCTCGCCGCATCCCTCCAGCACGCCGAGGATTTGGGCGCCGCGCGCCTTGGCCGAGTCGTAACTCTCGAGCACCAGCGCACCGGCGCCTTCAGCCATCACGAAGCCGTCGCGGTTCTTGGAAAACGGCCTCACCGCCGCCTGCGGCACGTCGTTGCTGGTGGATAGCGCCGAGAGCAGGGAAAAGCGGATCAGCGCTTCCGCGCTGATCGAGCCGTCGGTGCCCACGCAAAGCGCGGCATCGGTCTCGCCGCGCCGGATCGCCTCGACGCCGAGCTGGATGGCGGTTGCGCCCGAGGCGCAAGCGGTGGATAGCGAGATCGGCGAACCTTTGCTGCCGAATTTGTCGGCCAGATAGTCGGCGACCGATCCGATCATGAAACGATCATGGTATCCGGCGAAATTCGGGCTCGCCCGCAGGAGGTCGCTGTAGGTCACCTTGTCGTTGGAACCTGATTTCGCCGCGATTTCGATGCGCTGCGTCCACTCGACCTCGATCGGTGGCACGGCCACAAACAGCGGTCCGGGAAAATCGCCCTTGGCGCCGATGCCGGCTTCGGCGATCGCCTCTTCGGCGGCGATCTCGGCAAAGCGTTCGGTCAGCGCCGCCGTAGAACTTTGCGGCGGCAGAAAGTCGACGGTGCCGGCAATGCGGGTGCGTAGGCCGTCGGTCGCGAAACGGGTGATGGCGCGAATGCCGGATTCACCGGCGGTGAGCTTGGCCCAGTTGTCGGTCTTGCCGGCGCCAAGCGAGGTGATCACGCCGCGTCCGGTCACCACGACGGTCGGTCGGCCCTGTCTGTCCTTTGATGGCATATCTCGCCCTCCCTCAGCCGGCCCGTTCGACCAATGCGAGGCCTTCGCCCCGCCAATGTCCGACCCCGGTCACCACGACCTGCTGCAAATCGCCGCTCATCGGCTTTTCCAGCCCGGTCGCGTCGCAGGGCGGAAACAGACTACCATGATCGAGAGCAATGGCCGCCAGCGCTACGTTCATGACGAATTGCGGCTCGGCCGCGTGTCCGAGATAGGTGCCGGTGGCGCGCACGGCAAGGTCCGGATGCGCCGCCAGAAAAGCCCGTTCCTCGGCAGTCGCGGCGGCCGCGCCGCTCGCGCCGGAGAGCGCCGCGGCGTGACCGGATTTGATCCGGTCCTTGATCTTGTGCAAAAACTTCGCGAGCGCCTTGGTGACATCGGCCGGCGCGCGTTTGGAGCGGTCGGAATAAACCGCCGACAGCCGCGCCAGTGGCCTGGCGCCGCGCGCTTCGGCATGGCCGCGCTCTTCGATCACCAGGAAAGCGCCGAGCGAGCCGAGCGCGACACCGCCTTTATCGCCGCGCTCCCATACCGGCGCAAAGCGATCCTTCAGGGCCGAACCGGAAAACTCGTAAAGCATCAGCAGATCGGGCCGCTCGCCGTTATAGGAACCGCCGACCAGCGCGATGTCGCTCTGCCCCGCGGCGATGCGCGCGAGGGCGACGCGCACGGCGTCGACGCCGGACGATTCCTCACCCATGAACGTGCGCGAGGAACCGGTCACGCCGTGCACGATGGAAATATTGCCGGCGAGCAGATTGGACAGTTGCGCCAGGAACAAAGTCGGCCGCAGGTCGCTCATCAGCCGCTCGTTGAGAAAGGCCGCCGGATTTTTCGCCTGCGGCAGGCCGGAAAGAATCGTACTGTCGACGGCAAGATCGCGTTCGCCGCCGCCGGCGGCGACGATCATATCCATGTGCGAAAGGATATCGGGCTTGCCCTTGACGCCTGCCGAGTTCGAGCGCGAGCCCGGCCGCATAGGTGCCGATGCGCTGCCAGGCTTCCATCTGTCGCTGATCGCCCTTTTTCGGGATCTGGGCGTCGAAATTAACCGGCGCCAGCGGATGCACGACGAAGGGCGCGAACGTTGTCGTGTCCGCGCTTGGCTGCGCCTGCATCAGCTTTTGCCAGTGTGCCTGCGCGCCTTCGCCGAGGCAGGAGAGAATGCCGATTCCGGTGATCCAAGCTTCGCGCGCCGCCTCAGCCATCGGCCCGCGCCTCGTCAGTCAGCAAGCCGACCGCCTCGGCGCGCTTGCGCATTTCGGCCGCGAATTCGGGAGTGGGGAATGGCACCAGGCGGAACGTAAGGGTGGCGTTGCAGACAAGCCTGCCGTCGCAGGAAATGCTGGCGTCGGTCATCGCAAAGCCCGAGCCGTCATGCGTGACTTTCGCTTCAACCGTCAGCCGTTGGCCCGGCCGCACGAAGGTGCGGAGTTTGGCTTCCCTGACTGAGGCCAGAAACGGCATGCGCTCGAATTTGTTGATCGCGACCAGCAGCCAGCCCGAGGTCTGCGCCATGGTTTCGATCAGCAGGACGCCCGGCATCAGCGGAAAGCCGGGAAAGTGTCCCTCGAAGATCGTGCTCTCGGTCGGCACCGTGGCCTCGCAGTTGATCGTGCGAGCGGCGAGATCGAGATCGAGGACCCGGTCGACCAGCAGAAAATACTCAAGGCGCATCGGCGTCGCCGGCTCAAGCGCTCTTGGCAGCGACGAGCTCGTCGATGCGGGCGCTCGAGGTTCTTGAGCACGAAATACTGGTCGGTGGTGGCCTTGCCGTCGTTGACTTCCTGCGTCCATTGCTCGAGCGGCATCTTGATCCCGAACGCCTTGTCGATGGCAAATGCGATGTCGAGGAAATCCAGGCTGTCGATGCCAAGATCGTTGATGGCGTGGCTCTCGGGCGTAATGGTGTCGCGCGGAATATCGCAGGTCTCGGCGATAATATTGGCGATGGTGTCAAACGTCGAAGACATCGGTAACTCTCTGATTAATTTGGAGTTCTGGCGATCGGACGGCCGCGATGTCCGGTTCCGCGCGCTAGCCCCCGGCACGGCCATTCACCGGCATGCGGTAGGCAGCCCGTATAGCGAAGCGCCGCCTCAAGTTCAATGGCGGCCGGTATTTGCTGGGAAAAGAGGCAAACGGCCCCGGTGCCTGCGCCGTGCGCCGCTTGGTCCCCGCGTGGGCCTCACCAGCGGCCGCGAGTTCACCTCGACCGGCGTGCAACCGCGCCGCCCCGACAACACGCAATCCTGGTTCTTGCGCATCTCGGCCATGGTGTCGGCGAGCCAAAGGCCGGCCCCGATCAAGGCGAGCACGAACACGAAGGCGGCGATATTGACGGTCATGCGGTGGCGATAATCGTCGGTGCCTTCGCCGCGTTCGAATTTGGCGAGATCGTCCACCGGCGAGGGGGCGCTCGCCCGCCAGCGCGCGGCCGCCCGGCCGCGCGGAAACCGCACCACGCGCGAGTCGCGGTCGGAGGACGATGATCGATCCCCGGTCATGATGCGAGCAGTCTATCACGGCGGGCGCCGCTGTTCGACCGGGTCGGTAAGCCGGCGAATCTTGGTTCAGTAGACGCAAATACGCGACCCGCGTAGACTTGGCAACGATGAGCAGAACGATCCGCGCCCGGCACGTCATCGCGCTGATCGCGGCCTATGTGGTCGCGCTGCAGGCCTTGCTGTTGCCGCTGTCGATGGCGGCCGCGAGCCCCTTCGCGACGAGCCTGTGCGCCGCCGCGTCTCGGACGGCGGCTCGCACGTCGCCGGCCGGCCACGACAGCGGCTGCCCCTGCGCCGCCGGCTGCGGCATGCAATGCTGCGCGCAGACGTTGGCCGGCCCGCCGCAAGTTATTCGGTCATGCTGCGGCGTGACGCGCGCCGTCACGATGACGCCGGCGCCCGCGCTCGAGCCGGTCATTCGACTGGCCGATCGCAGCCCGCAAATCCCGCGCGCGCCGCCCGCGGTCTGATTTTCCGAATTTCAATTCCCGTCACATCATTCATCGGCACGCCGCGCTTCGACGAAGCGCGCGCTGCATCGTCAGGAGACTGAACCATGACCCGGATTGCATTCATGATCGCCGCCGTTTTCGCCGCTTTGGCTACGTCGCCGGCGTTCGCTCACGACTATACCGTCGGCGGTTTGAAGATCGACCACCCCTGGGCGCGCGCCACGCCGAAAGGCGCCAGCGTCGGCGGCGGCTATATGAAGATCACCAACACCGGAACCGACGCCCGACCGTCTGATCGGCGGTTCGACCGACATGTCGCAAGAGCTTCGAAGTCCATGAGATGAAGATGGAGGGCGGCGTGATGAAGATGCGGCCGGTCGCCGGCGGCCTCGAGATCAAGCCGGGCGCAGACCGTCACGCTCGACCCGAGCGGCTATCACGTGATGTTCGTCGGGCTGAAGGAGCCAGCTCAAGCAGGGCGAGCCGTTTCAAGGCGACGCTGGAGTTCGCCAAGGCCGGCAAGGTCGACGTCGACTTCGTCGTCGAGGGCATCGGCGCCAAGGCGCCCGGCGGCGATCACGACATGCCGGGCATGGGCGGCATGCAGATGAAGTGACGGCCGTGACTACCGCTCGGCGAATGCCAATTCGGCGTCCGCCGGCGGCATCATGCGGAACACGTTGAGCGTCATCGAGATCATCACGTAATAGCCGAGGATGCCGACCAGCTCGACCGTTGCCGCGTCGCCGAGGAAGGCGTGCACGCGCTTGTAGGTGCGGTCGCTCACGCGGCTGGTCTTGTAGAGTTCGCGGATGAAGGCATAGATCGCGCGCTCGTCCTTGGGCGCCGATTTCGGTTCGCGCCCGGCGCGCAGGTCCGCGATCGTCTTCGGCTTTACGCCGGCTTTCTCGGCCATCGGCGCATGGGCGAACCACTCGTACTGCGCCTTCCACAGCCGCGCCGTGCACAGAATGGCGAATTCGGAGAGCCGCGGCGCGAGCGCGGTCTTGTAGCGGCAATGACCGCCCAGTGCCTGCGCCAGGTGGCCGAATTCCGGCGCATGCAGCCAAACCGCGAACGGCCCGCGCGGGGTGACCGACTTGCCGCGCGGTCCGGAGCGGATCGCCTCCAGAAGCGCGCGCTGGGTATCGTTCATCTGCGCTTCGTCGAGGACGGGCAGGCGTGGCGCGGGACGCTTGGCGGGCATGGGAGTTTCCTTGTGGCAGGGTGGTCGAAGGGCGGGGGCGTGACGTGGGATGCAGGCTTTGCTCAGTATAGTGCAAAGTCGACCGAAAATTCACAACCCGCGAGGGCGCACGCCATGGTTGGCCATCGACTTCAGATACTCACCGCCACGCTTGGCCTGGCAATGCTCGCCGTCGATCAGCTCGCTCGAAATATTGGACCCGTCGTAATCCGGCTACTGCACCGCCGCCGTCACCCGGATCAGGCCGCGGCCGAGCATGTGCAACTCTTTGGCGGCGGCCATCGACAGGTCGATGACGCGGCCTTTGCTGAACGGCCCCCGGTCGTTGACGGTCACCACGACGCTGCGGTGCGTCCTGGCGTCTGTGACGAGGACGCGGGTGCCGAACGGCAGGGTGCGGTGTGCGCAGGTGAATTTGTTGGGATCGTAGCGTTCGCCCGAGGCGGTCAGCCCGTGATAACCCTTACTGTAGTAAGCGGCGACGCCGGAAATCTGCTTTAGGGTGGCCGTGTGCGCTGGCGCGCAGGCAAGCAGCAACGCTACCGCCGTTCCGGCCACCATCCAATTGCTGCGGATCATCCACCCCTCCGCGAACCCTTTTTCGTTGCCATCCCTTTCGCACGCGCGCGGCAGAAATATGACTTCGCGCCTCAATGCGTGGACTTCGCCGTCCGCCGCGCGGATTTGGCGCGGTGCGCCGCCGCGCGCGGCTTGTGCGCGTCCGTGTCACGCCGGCTGGTAAGATGTTGCAGCGTCATGTCGGCGCGCGCCCGGCATTCGTCGTGCAGTTCCGCGAGCTCCTCGTCGGTGAGATCCTCGATCGAGGCGAATTTGTTCTCCGCGCCCTTCATCGCCAGCACCAACTCCGACAATTTGAGCTGGATCGCCAGCGTGTCGCGGTTCTGCGTGTTCTGGATCAGGAACACCATCAGGAAGGTGACGATGGTGGTTCCGGTGTTGATCACCAACTGCCAGGTATCGCTGTAGTCGAAGATTGGCCCGGTGACGATCCATACCAGCACCACGGCAACCGCCAGCAAAAAGGTGAACGGATGGCCGGTCCACTGCGCGGTAGCCTGCGCGAATTTGGCAAAGCGGCCGGCGAGGGTTGACGAGCCGTTCGGCCGCTCGTGCGTGGCGGTATGGGTCGATCTCTGAGTCATAGATCCCCAAAAACGGCGCACCGCCCGCGATGCGCGGAGGCGCGCGCCGGTCAACGCGCGGCCGGGTTCCGCGGTTCCAGGGTGCGGCGCCGATCGCCCCGGCGGCGCCCACGACACAAGCCGCTGAAATCGCGGACGTTTCCTCTATCCCACCGGAAGACGTTAAAAAACGTATTGCAATTACAATATATGTTGTGACTTGATCGTCCGTCCGGCTGGAACGCCGGCGCGAATCGGCGCCGCTTGGGCGCTCAACAAGAAGCAAACCAGGGAGCAATAGCCTATGCCGAATGGGCATCATCAGGTTCTGATCGTCGGCGGCGGCACCGCCGGCATCACGGTCGCCGCAATTCTGCGCCGCCGCGGACGCGGCCTTGATATCGCGGTCGTCGAGCCACAGCAGGAACATTATTACCAGCCCTCGCTCACGCTGGTCGGGGCGGGCGTTTATCCGTTGGCGAAAACCCATCGCCCGCAAGCGAGCGTGATGCCGTCTGGCGTCACCTGGATCAACAGCGCGGCGAAGACCTTCGAACCCGAACGCAACACTGTGCGTCTGCTCAACGGCAATACGCTCACCTACGATTACCTGGTGGTCTGCACCGGCGTGAAGCTGGATTGGAACAAGATCGCCGGCTTGAGCGAGACGCTCGGGCGCAACGGCGTGTGCAGCAACTATTCGCCGACGACGGCGAGCTACACCTGGGACTGCGTGCAGGCGCTCAAAGCCGGCGACAAAGTGGTGTGCACGCAGCCGCCGCTGCCGTTCAAATGTCCGGGTGCGCCGCAGAAGATCGTCTATTTGATCGCCGATCGCCGATCGCCTGCGCCGCCGCGGCATCCTCAAGGACTGCAAGCTCGACCTGTTCACGCATGCCCCGGCCATCTTCGGCGTGCCCTATTTCGCGCGCGCGCTGGTCAAGGTCGCCGCGCGTTACGGCATCAACGTGCACTATCAGCAGAACCTGGTGGCGGTGGATGGGCCCGCCAAGCGCGCGACCTTCGAATTCGTCGGCGAAACACGAAAAGGCGAACGCGAGATCGTTCCCTTCGATCTGCTCCATGTTTCGCCGCCGCAGAGCCCGCATGACGAGATCAAGGCAAGCCCGCTGGTCAACGCCGCCGGCTGGGTCGAGGTCAACCAAACCACGCTGCAGCACGTGCGCTATTCCAACGTCTATTCGTTGGGCGATGTCTGCTCGACGCCGAACTCGAAGACCGCTGCGGCGGTGCGCAAACAGGCGCCGGTCGTCGCCGACGAGATTCTGTCGGCGATTGCCGGCAAGCTCGTTCCCGGCGCCTATGACGGCTACGCGTCGTGCCCGCTGACCACCGCCCTCGGCAAGACCATCCTCGCCGAGTTCTGCTATGGCGGCAAAGTCACGCCGACGCTGCCGCTGACGCCGTCCAAGGAGCGCTGGGTCGGCTGGTGGATTAAGCTCACCGGCTTGCCGTTGATGTATTGGCACTACATGCTCAAGGGCTACGTCTGGTTTCCGAGGCACAACACCGAGTTCAAGGAGGAGGCGCCCTAGTCGAGCGGCGCCGGGAGGCGCGCATCCCCGGCCGGGGATATTTTTCCGGCCGTCGCGTTTTGTTGACACGCGAATTCATCCGCAACAAATGAAAGGGGACCGCCATGTTCGGTTGGGCCGTTACGGTTCTCATCATCACTTTGATCGCCGCCGTGCTTGGCTTTGGCGGCATTGGCGATCGAAGCCGCCAAGATCGTGTTCTTCGTGGCGGTCGTCCTGTTCGCCATCGCCGCGCTGGTGGGGCTGATACGAGGGCGCGCGCCGACTGTGCCGTAGCGTCACCGTAATCGTTCGAACGACGAGGCCCCGCGCGGCAGCCGCTGCACGGGGCCTCGGTTTTTTTTACGCCGCTCAGTAGCGCGGATCGTACATCTGCGACCGCACCAGGGCGCTCAGGTCGTTCGGCGCCGGTCCGTCGGCAAGGCCGCGTTGATAGGCAACGGCGGCCACCGCCGCGGCAATGCGCGCCGACACTTCGCGGATCTGCGGCAGCGCCGGATAGAGGCTGCCCTGCTTGAGGTCTTCTTCGCTCACCATTTCCGCCAGCGTATGCGCCGCCGCCATGAACATCTCGTCGGTGACGAGCTTGGTGGCGCTGGCGATGGCGCCGAGCCCGACGCCGGGGAAGATGTAGGAGTTGTTGCCCTGGCGCGGCACGAAAGTCTTGCCGTCGATCTTCACCGGATCGTAGGGACTGCCGCAGGCGAACAGCGCGCGCCCGCCGGTGTGGCGGTAGGCCTCTTCGGCCGAGCATTCCGCCTTCGAGGTTGGGTTGGAGAGCGCGAAGATGATCGGCTGCTTGTTGATCTCCGCCATCGTTTTCAGCACCTCGGGCGTGAACGTGCCGCCGACCGCAGCGACGCCGATGATCGCCGTCGGCTTGAGCGTCCTGACCGCCGACAGGAAATCGCCGACCGGCGCATGCGCGTGGGCGTAGCGAAGCTTCTGCACATTGAGGCCGGCGCGGTCCTTGACCACCAGGCCCTTGGAATCCACCAGCCAGATGCGACCGCGTGCTTCGGCTTCGCTGGCGCCTTCCGCCACCATGGCCGACGCCACGAGATCGGCGATGCCGGTCGCGGCTTCGCCGGCGCCGAGGAACAGGATGGTTTGGTCTTTCAGCTTGCCGCCGGTCACGCGCAGCGCCGAGAACAGACCGGCGAGCGCGACCGCCGCCGTGCCCTGGATGTCGTCGTTGAAAGTCGGAATCTTGTCGCGATATTTGTGCAGCAGGTGGAACGCCGCGTGGTTGGCGAAGTCCTCGAACTGGATGAGCACGCCAGGAAAAACGCTGCGCGCGGCGCGTGATGAATTCGTCGACGAACTCGTCATAGGCCGCGCCGGTAAGACGCTTCTGGCGGATGCCGACATAATAAGGATCGGTCAGGAAGGCTTCGTTGTTGGTGCCGACGTCGAGCATCACCGGCAGGCAGAGCTTCGGGTGAATGCCGGCGCAGGCCGAGTAAAGCGACAGCTTGCCGACCGGAATGCCCATGCCGTTGGCGCCGAGATCGCCGAGGCCGAGGATGCGTTCGCCGTCGGAGACGACGATCAGCTTGGGCGAATAGGGCCAGTTGCGCAGCACCGAAGCGATGCGTCCGCGATCGTTGGCGCTGACGAACAGGCCGCGCGGGCGCTGGAAGATGTCGCCGAACTTCTGGCAAGCGAGGCCGACCGTCGGCGTGTAGATGAGCGGCTGGATCTCGTCGATGTTGTCGGCCACGATGTGGAAGAACAGCGCCTCGTTGCGGTCGTGCAGCGCGTTCAACGCGACGTATTTGTCGAGGTCGTTGGGCAGCTTGCGCAGATTTGTCAGCACGCGCTCGGCCTGCGCTTTCATCGTCTGGACATGCGCCGGCAAGAGCCCGCGCAAGCCGAGCGCATCGCGCTCCTTGTCCGTGAAAGCGGTGCCTTTGTTGAGCAGCGGATCGCGCAGCAGCGCCATTCCGTGCGGCATATCGTGAGTGGTCGACGGAGCGGCCGCCAAGTTCGGTTTGTTCATGGAAAGTACCCCAGCAAGATCAAATGATTACGGGCAGCCATCGGCCGAACGTGGAGGTAAGCCGGTGTGCATTCGGGTTTACGGTCGGGAGCGCGCGAAGAGTGTAACGTCGTCCAACGCGGCTTCCCAGCAATTGGAGCCGAGCAAGTCGCATGATCCCGCTACCGGGTTGTTGAGCTAGGTCAAACGGGCCGCGGCGGTATATCAGACCTGCGTGCCCTGCCGCACTGCGATCGCCTGTTCGGCGGCGGCAACGCCGGTGAACCAACCGCCATGCGCGGTGGAAAAATCGCCGCGCGAGCACGCCTCGCCGGCGAAAAACAGGCGGCCGTCGACCGGCGCGGCCAGCGCGGCACGGCAATCCGCCATGCCGGGCAGCGCATACGAATAGGAACCGCGCGCGAACGGATCGGCGCCCCAGCGATGCATATGGATCGGCTTCAGCCGGCGTGCGAAGCCGCTGCCGAACAGTTCGGTCGAGTTCCGACAGCGCGAAATCGAAAAAGGCGCGCTCGCCGCCCGCTTCGAGCGCCGCGGCGTGGCTGCCGCCGAAATAGGCCTCGATCATCGGCCGCCCGAACGGGCGCAGTTGATAGCTCGCGGTGGCGACGCGGTCGGTGTGCCCGAACACGCGGCTGTTCGGTTCGAATTCTTCGGCATCGGCCAGCGCGATGAACAGCTTGTCCGCGAGCCCGAGCGGCAGGCCGCGCGCGGCCTGCGTCTTGTCCGGCAGCGCCGGCGCGAACAGATGCTCGTTGTCGGCGAGCACGGCGGTCGGCAGCGTCACGATCGCCTGATCGGCGGCGACGGCGCCTTTCGCCGTTTCTATCTTCAGCCGCTTGCCGCTGTGGTCGATCCTGGTGACCGGGGATTCGAGCGTCCGTGCGCAACTCGGCTCCAGCTGCGGCGATGGTGGCGCCAAGGCCCTCGACGACGCTCCAATTTACTGTCCGTGTCCTGATAATTGACGAAATCGCGTCCCGATACCCGGCCAAGCTCGGCGCCGCTGATAAACGTGCCGACCGCGGTGATCAGACCATTCCAGCGGCCGCCGGGCGGCAGCGCCTCGCTTGCCGGAAGGTCGCCGCCCTTCGCCAGGATGGCTTCGAGCCGGTCATAGAGATTGTCCATTGCTCTGCGAAAATCCTGCTGGTCGGCGAGGGAGAAGCGGACCGGCAGCGAGGGTCTGCCCCAGGGAGGGCGGGACTTGTCGATGGTGCGGCCTTGGCTCTCGGCAATTTTCGTCCACGGATTGCGGTCGGCCGAATGCAGCCAGCCGCAGCCGAGGTCGAGCGCGTAGCCCGATGCATCGGTCATGGTCCAGGCCCGCCCGCCCAGCCGCGCCCTCGCTTCGATCACCACGCAATCGATGCCGGCCGCGCGCAGCCGCCGCCCGGCGGCAATGCCGGCCGCGCCGCCACCGATGATCGCGACGTCGGTTTCGCTATTCGTCATGCAAGCGTTTCATGTGGTGATTCACGCGGCCGGCGCAATGTCGGCGCCAAGGATGACAGACACGTGTTGCCACCGACAGACTGGAAGACATTCGACGCAACTCGCGGTTGACGGTCGCTATCGGTCATAGTCTAATTACGACGATTATGCCGTTTGGTTCATGCAAGGCGTTTGTCATGACGTCATTCCAATTGTTGCTCACGCGGGCGCTCACCGCGTTGGTGTTTTGCGGTTTGGCCGGTCCTTCCCTGCATGCGGAAACATGGCCGGTACGGCCGATCTCCTTGTTCGTCGGTGCCGGGCCCGGCGGCAGCATGGACACCGTCGCCCGCACCGTTGCCGAATTCATCTCGAAAAAACTCGGCCAGCCGGTTGTCGTTGAAAACCGCCCGGGCGGCGGCGGCGTCGTGTCCGCCGTCGCCATCGCCAAGGCGCCGCCGGACGGCTACACGATCGCGATTCAGGCGGTGGGGCCGGTGATCTTGCGGCCGATTATGGATCCTTCGGTCGGATACGATTCGGCGAAGGATTTTTCGCCGATCGTGCTGCTCGGCGATACGCCGAACGTCATTCTCGGTGGCGCCAAAGCCCCGGGGCAATCGCTGCAGGCGATTATCGACTGGGCGCGGAAAAATCCCGGGCGATTGACCGTCGCCCATCCCGGACCCGGCACCATGGGACATCTGGCCGCGCTGTTGCTGGCATCGCATGCAGGCGTGACCGGGACCTATATTGCCTATCGCGGCGGCGGCGACATGCTGCCGGATTTAATGGGCGGGCGCGTCGATATCGGCTGCGCCGCCTATACGCCGCAATTGAAATCGGCGCACATCTTGGCCGTCATGACGCCTGAACCAATCGAGTCGTTGCCGGGTGTTCCGTCCATGCAGCAAGCGGGTTTCCCCGGCGTTTATGCCTCGACCTGGTTTGCCCTGTTCGGTCCGCCGCATATGCCGCCCGCGATCGTCGAGAAGCTCAACGCCGCGGTGAACGAGTTTTTGCGCACCGATGAGGCGCGCAAGCGATTTGGCTTCCTTGGCTTCCGCACTCTCGGCGGGCCACCCGGGCAACTGGCGCAGCGGATGACCGACGACCACACTTTGTGGGCGAAGGTCATCAAAGACGCGAACATCAAATTGAACGGCAAAAAGTGACGTCGCTGATCGAGCGACAGGTCGATATTCCGACCCCGGCCGGTCCGATGAATGCGTTCGTGGCGCGCCCCCCCGGCAGCGCCGCAGTCCCACTGGTCATTGTGTGCATGGATATCTGGGGCGTCCGCCCGCAGCTGTTCGAGATCGCCAAGCGGATCGCGGCGCAAGGCTATTGCGCGGTGGTTCCGAATTTCTATCACCGCGACGGCGTGAACGACTTCGATTTCCGCAACGCGCGCGGCCAGACGATATCGATGGAGCTTGCCTCCAAGGAGCAGCAGGAGGCGGTCCGCCGTCATGGCGCCGCGCTCACCAACGACATGGCGGACGCGGACGTCGGCGCCGTGCTGCGGTTTTTCGAAAGCGAGCCGGTGAGCCAGGGCGCCGCCGGTTCGGTCGGCTTCTGCATGGGCGGCAGGCACGCCATGTATATCGCTGGAACACGGCCCGAGCGGATGGCGGCGACGGCGTCGCTACACGGCACGCAGCTCGTCAGCGACAAGCCGGATTCTCCGCATCGTTTTGCCGACCGTTTCCGCGGCGAGATGTACTGCGGATTTGCCGAGCACGACCCTTACGTGCCGTCGCGTATCGCCAAGACGCTCGACGGTCTGTTGGCAAGCCGGCCGAATTTGAAATACCGGTCGGTCACGCACGCCGGTGCGCACCACGGCTACGCGATCCCCGACCGCGACGTCTACGATCGCGCCGCCGCCGAGAAGGACTGGGCCGAGATTTTCGCGATGTTTTCGCGCACGCTACGATGAAGCAAACGCTGATTGGATCGATTTGACGATAGTGCGCACCGCCGGTGACGCTTCATTCGCGCGATGAGCGACCGCGTTTTGCGAGTATTTCGGCAGCCCCTCAATGTTCCGCATGACGACCTCAGGCGGGAGAATGGTCTTGAACGACTCCGGCAAGACCGACATGCCGACATTGGCGCTGATCAATGTCAGCAGTGAAATCGCGTCCGGCGCGCGTTGTACGATTTGCGGGACCGCGGCGGGCGCAACCACCGCCGTGATGTTTCGCCAAAAACCGACTTCGGCGTCCAGTTCGTAGCTGACGAATTTATGCCTGGCCAAAGACGCCGCGGTGATCCGCTTTTGCGCGGCCAGCGGATGGTCGCGATGGATGAACAGACGCAGCCGTTGCGGGGGCAGGCTGAAGGCGACGATGCCCGCCGGAAACGTATACATGCGCCGCATGAATCCGATATCGAGGCTGCCGGCGGTGATCGCCTTGATTTGCGGAAGTGTCTCCATGCGCTGGATGTGAACCGTGACATTAGGCGCGGTAGCCCGTGCGGCTTCGATCGCTTTCTTGAGGTCGCCCGATGTCGCGGCCGAAACGACATAACCCAGACGGACCTCGCCGACCTCCCCGCGCGCGGCTTCGCGGACGAAGCGCTCGGCCTGTTCGAAGCTCTCGATGAGGGTCGATGCCCGCTTGTGAAACTGCTGGCCGGCGAACGTCAGTTCGACCTTTTTCTTGGTGTTGCGAATGAACAACGTGACGCCGAGATGCGATTCAAGCCATTTGATCTGCTGGCTGAGCGTCGGCGGTGTGATGTTTAGCCGCTCGGCCGCGCGCGCGAAATGCAGTTCCGCCGCGACGGCCGCGAAATAACGCAGGTGCCGGATTTCCATGGAAAGATTATGCGGCACGGCGTCATAAAACGCCAGGGCCCTACGCGTATTGGTAGAATGCTATTCCCCGCCGCCGCCCGGCACCGCGCGCGTTTGCGGCCCGGGCCGACGCTTGTAGACATTGCAGCGCTGTTGCCGTCCTGCCGGGTGCCTTAACCATGCGCATCCCGCGGTCGATCTTTTCACAATCTGAGGTTTTCAGGACTCTGTCGGCGTCGCTGGTCGCGGCATTCCTCCTCGCCGGCGCGGCCTTCGCGCAACCGGCGATCGAGGCGCGCAGCGGCGAGCCGCCAAATCTTGGCGAACTCAAACAACAACTCCTCGTCTATCGGAAATCCGGCGATTATGAACGCCAGCTGGCGGCGGTGGCGGCGGAGGCGCGGGACGCTATCGAACAGCACGCGGGCGAGGTTGCGCGTCCGGCGCTGGTGCTCGATATCGACGAGACCTCCTTGTCGAACTGGCCACGCATCGTCGCCGATGATTTTGGCTACATCCCGAGCGGCAGCTGCAATCGACTTCCGAAAGGTCCTTGCGGCGCCCGCGCATGGGAACTGATGGGGAAGGCGCAGGCGATCGCGCCGACGCTAGCTTTGTTCAACGCCGCGCGGACAAAGGGCGTCAACGTGTTTTTTATCACCGGCCGCGACGAAAGCGAGCGGGCGGCGACTGCACGGAATCTGCGCGCTGCCGGTTATCGGGGCTGGACCGGTCTCGTGATGGCGGAACGCGGCCGGAAATATAAGTCAGATTCGGATTTCAAGGCGCCGGCGCGGGCAAAAATTGCCGCGGCCGGTTATACGATCATCGTCAACGTGGGCGATCAGCCGAGCGATCTCGCCGGCGGTATCCCCGACGATCGTGCACGGCAGTTTCTGCTGCCCAATCCGTTTTATCGGATTCCTTAGTCAGGCGGGTTTGCGCATGCGGGGGCGATCACTCCCCGCCGCCGGCCATTGCCGCGCGGGTCTGCTGGTCTGGCCCGAATTCGTCGGTGCCTTCGATCGCCATCAGCTCGGCCAGCCGCGTGCGCGCGCGGTTGACGCGCGACTTGATGGTGCCGACGGCGCAGCCGCAGATATGGGCGGCTTCCTCGTAGGAAAATCCCGATGCGCCGACCAGCATCAGCGCCTCGCGCTGGTCGGCCGGCAATTGCGTCAGCGCCTCGCGGAATTCGCGGAACTCGACGCGGCCATATTGCTCGGGCTGCGTTTTCAGCGTCTCGGCATAGCGGCCTTCGCCGTCCTCGACCTCGCGCCGGCGCTTGCGATATTCCGAGCGGAAATGATTGCGCAGGATGGTGAATAGCCAAGCCGACATATTGGTGCCGGGCTGGAACGAGTTGATATTGGCGATCGCGCGCAGCATCGTCTCCTGCACCAGGTCGTCCGCGCGATCGACGTTCCCGCACAGCGAGATCGCGAATGCGCGGAGGCTTGGCACCGCACCGAGAACGGCTTTACGGACCTGCTCGTCCATGCGTTACTGCCCGTCCTTCTTACCGTCGCCATTGATGCGATTGATCAGTTCGGCGAACCGGTCGGGTACGCCCTGGTTCACCACGTCGTCGTACATCGAGCGCAGTTGCTGGCCGAGACGTGCCTGCACCTCGCGGCTGAGCTTGGCCGGCTTGGACCCGGGTTTACGGTTGCGGGTTTCCGCGGTTTCCATTGGTTTTTGTTGTCCCACGGGTTTGCGTTCAGTCATCGATCAACCCCAAATCCCCTTGCCGAAGCCAGGCGCAGGTCCCCCTTCTGCGTCCATGCGAAACCCCTGAATTGGCAGATGGTTCCATGGAAAGGGAACTTTTTTCCAGTGTCCTAGTTAGAACACTCGAGTACGCTAGATCGAAACGTTGGGGGCCTTGCCCGTCACGCCCAGGGCACATTGGTTCGGGAGGGATTATTGTCGACATCTCAGACAGTTGCGCAGCATCTGCCTTATCTCCGGCGCTATGCCCGGGCGCTTTCGGGCAGCCAGGCCTCGGGCGACGCCTATGTGGCGGCGACCCTGGAGGCGCTGGTCCAGGACCCCAAAATTCTGGACACCACCGCATCGACCCGCATCGCGCTCTATCGGCTGTTCACCAAAATCTGGAATTCGGTCGCGCTCAACGGCAAGGCACAGCCGGCGCGTCGGACAGTAACCAGCCGGTCGAACGGCATCTCGCCCAGATCGCGCCGATGCCGCGCCAGGCCTTTTTGCTGGTGGCGCTGGAAGGGCTGTCGGAAGACGACGCCGCCAAGGTGCTCGATATCGACGTGCCGAAGCTGCGCGAACTGGTCGAGGACTCGGGCCGCGAACTCGCCGCCGAGATCGCCACCGACGTGCTGATCATCGAGGACGAGACCTTCATCGCGCTCGATCTCGAGGGCCTGGTGGAAGGGCTCGGCCATCGCGTGCTCGGCGTCGCGCGCACCCACAGCGAGGCGATGGCGCTGGCCAAGGCCAAGCGGCCGGGCATCATCCTTGCCGACATTCAATTGGCCGACGGCTCTTCCGGGCTCGATGCGGTGAACGAGATGCTGCGCTCGTTCGAGGTGCCGGTGATCTTCATCACCGCCTATCCGGAGCGCTTCCTCACCGGCGAGCGGCCGGAGCCGGCCTTCCTGATCGCCAAGCCGTTCCAGCCGGCGACGGTGTCGGCGGTGTTGAGCCAGGCGCTGTTCTTCGAGCGCAATGCGCGGCGGCGGGAGAGGAAGGCGAGCTAATTTGCTCTGGAGCCTTTACCGGCCAGGGCATAGCCGAGCATCACGGCTTCTATGAGCATGGCGATCTGCATGTCGCGCTGGCCGCTCGGCACTGGCGCGCTAGAGTTGGCCGGCCTGCCGCGCGCGGCCCATACGATCGCGACGACGACGGCGACCGCGGCGTAAATCGCGCCCATGATCACACGCGCGTCCAGCGCGCCGTATCGCATTTCCAGGGCAATCGTTCCGGCCAAAGTAAAATAGTAAAGCGCCACAACCGCTAAGGCTGCGACAATAACTGCGAGTAGGGCGCGGCGGAAAAAGTGCCCGAATACATGGGCAAACGCGACGCCGGCGACGTCTTCAATCCGCATGGGTCTACCTGCGATTGGCCAGGCCGGCGAGGAATCCAATGCCGGCGGCGGCTGCCAACATCAGCAGCGGACGTTGTTCGACCTCGTCGGTGAGTTTCTTGAATGCGTCGCTGCCGAAGCGGGTCGCTTCATCGGCCAACGACTTGCTTGCTTCGGACGCGCTGTCCCGCACGCGGTTCGTGATGCGCGCGAGGGCTTCGCTGACAAAATTGCCGACGTCGCCGGACGCGCCCGACACCTCGCGGCTTGCACCGGCAGTCAGCCGGCGCAGCCGCTTCTCAAGATCGCTGACCAGATCTTCGATGGCGGCGATTTCTTCGGCGTTCGCGGATTTGGTCGCACGTGTGGTCATCGTCAATTCCTGTCTTGCTGTTCACGGAACCCGTCTATGGCCAACGCCAATCCCGCTGCGATGGTTCCAAACCGCCGGAGGTCGGCCAACATCGCGACCAGGGCAACTCTTTGCGCGGACGCGCAACTCTTCGACCCGATCGGCGTTTATTCGACAGGGCCGGCGTTACCATGTTCTGCCGCCGCCCCAATCGGCCATCCGCGTATGGGGCAGGGTGCGAGGTGTGACGTGGCCTCATTGATTGACAGAGCCGGCGCCATCCGTGTTCATTATCCCTGTCGATTCCAATCTCACTGATCTAGCCGCTTACGACGAGCTGCGACCACCGTGCCGATGTGAACAGATTGACCGACATGACACAGGAACTGTCGGGGGCGACGGACACCGAACTGGCCAGGCTGCGCCGGGAATGCCGGCAGCTCGAAGCGCAGGTGAGTGCGCAAGGCTCGGAACTCGGCCTGCTGCGGGCCCGCTTTACGCGTTACGAAACGGCGCTGCGCGGCTCTCATGTCACGGTGTACACCCAGGATCGCGACCTGCGTTACACCTCGATCAGCAATCCCATGTTGGGTCGCGCGGTCGACGACATTCTCGGCCGCACCGATGACGACATCTTGCCGCCGGACAGCGGCGCGGCCGTGATCGCTTTGAAACGCGAAGCGCTGGCGAGCGGCCAGCCGAAACGAGCCGAATTCGCCTTCGAAAACGGCGCCGGCCTGCGCTGGAACGATCTGCATATCGAACCGCTGCGCAATGAAGCCGGCGACATTGTCGGCCTGACCTGCGCGTCGGTCGACGTCACCGAGCGCAAGGAGGGCGAAGCGCATTTGCGGCTGCTGATGCGCGAACTGACCCATCGCTCGAAGAACCTGCTGGCGGTGATCCAGGCGATGGCGCGGCAGACCGCGCGTCACGCCGGTTCGATCGACGGGTTTCTCAACCAGTTCTCCGCGCGATTGCAGGCCTTGGCCGCCTCGCACGATCTGCTGGTGCGCGAGAGCTGGCACGGCGCATCCTTGCGCGAACTGATCCAATCGCAATTGGCCGCCTATATCGGCAGCGGCGAGGGTCAGATTGCTGTCGACGGCGAGCCCGTCGCGCTCAAGCCGGAAGCGGCGCAAAATCTCGGGCTGGCGCTGCACGAGCTCGCCGTCAACGCCGCGAAATTCGGAGCTCTGTCGGTGCCCGGCGGCCGCGTGTCGATCGACTTGGGCGCTGCGCGACAATGCCATCGATCTGAATTGGCGCGAGCAATAACGGTCCGAAGGTGAAGGTGCGGCGAAAGAGAGGATTCGGCAGCATGGTGATCGAGCGCAATCTTGCCCGCGCGCTCGATGCTCAGGTCGACATGGAGTTTGAGCCAGACGGCTTGCGCTGTCACATTGTGATTCCAGCAAGCCAGATTCTCGCCGCACGCTGAACGCGCGGCGGAACCTTTTTCGCTGTCGGCTGTTATCCGTCCGTCCCTTGCAAAAAGTCGCCGCTACAAAACCCACGAGTCGAGGGGCTCGGGAGATTGTCGATGCGCGGTCTCGCTTCCTATCTGTTGGCAGGCATCCTGGTGGTGCTAACGATGGATTTTTTCGCGCCGCCGGTGGGTCTCGGCTTCGTGGTTCGCGCAACGCCATCGGCGGAACCGAATGCAATAACGCAATTCGTCGACCGGACTCATAAGGGTGACCGCTTGAGCCTGCCGACGTCTGTCGGCGAGCAGCAGGCGCCCGAGCCGCCGCTGCCAGTTATGATTGGATGCGATCCACCGTTCAGCCGGCTATTGGCGTCGGCGCGCACCAATGCCTCCGGCCGCTGCGTTGCGGAAATAGCGCGTCCGCTGACGGGATGAAAACAGCGCCGTCGGACGTATACGGAACCTTTCGCGGCGCGTCACGTTGTTGGACAATCTCAATCACAATGGGAGATTGACATGCACAAGCGTCTCAGCGCTTTCGCCGCCTTGGCGATCGTCGCGGCGTTGGCAGCGCCGACATCGTCGATGGCGCAGGTCCCGGAGCGGACCAAGGTCGGCACGTTGACCTGCGATATTTCCGCCGGCATCGGTCTGATCATCACGTCGAAAAAGGAACTGACCTGCATGTTCACGCCGTCCCAGCCGGGTCCGCGTGAGGTCTATACCGGATCGATCAGCAAATTCGGCCTCGATCTCGGCGCGACCGCCGGCGGCGAGATGGTCTGGGCGGTCTATGCACCGACCAATCGCCGGTTCGGCGCGCTGGCCGGACACTACGGCGGCGCCACCGCCGAGGCGACGGTCGGCGCCGGTGTCGGCGCCAACGTCCTGGTCGGCGGCTCGAACCGCACCGTGACCTTGCAGCCGGTATCGGTGCAGGGGCAGGCCGGCCTCAATGTGGCGGCCGGCGTCGCCGGACTCGATCTGCGGCCGGCGCGCTGAGCTTCCGTCGCGTAGCTAGTCGGAAGAGTACGGCCGCCCTCGTTGCGAGGGCGGCCGTTATTTTATTCGTCGCGCGTTCAGCCGAAGGTGAAAGCGTCGTGATAGGCGCCCTGCACCTGGCCGCCGGGCACCGGACCGCCGCCGGGCACGTGCACCATGTTGCCGATCACCGCGCAGGTCGCGCCATGCAGGCCGTGACGCGGGATCGCCATCGGCGTGCCGGCTTCCCAGCTGTCGGTCTTCGGATCGTAGATTTCGTTGGTGCCGAACACCTTGCCGGTCGCTTCGCCGCCGAACACGACGATCTTGCCGCCGATATAGACGCAGGACGGACCCGAGCGCGGCGGTCGGCAGCGGCGCGCGGAAGCGACCATGCAGTCGGTCTTCGGGTCGTAGACGGCGTTCAAGCCGGTGTTGAAGTCGTAGGAATCCATGCGGCCGGCGATGGCGTGGATTTTCCCGTCGACCACCGCGACGCCCATGTGGTCGCGCTGGCCGACGAAGGGCTGCGTGCCGGTCGAGCCGCGCATGGCGGCGCGGTCGGAATATTTGTTGGTCGCCGGATCGTAGACCTCGTGCCATTCGACCGAGCGCACGTCGCGGCCGCCGAGCAGATGGATCTTGCCGTCGAGCACGATGGCCGAGATGGCGCCGCGCGGGCGCGAGATCGGCGCGATCGGCGCCCATTGGTCGGTCGCAGTGTCGTAGACGAAGCACTTGGAATGCGGGCAGCGGTTCTGCTCGACGAAGCCGCCGAAGGTGTAAATCTTCGTGCCGATGGAAACGCCGGCGACGTGGTTGCAGGGATGCGGGAAGGGCGCCTTCAGCGACCAGGATTTGCTCGCCGGATCGTAGACCTGATGGAAATTCTGGTCGACGCGATGCTTGGCATAGCCGGCGATGGAGTGAATCTTGCCCTGGCATTCGATCACGGCGTGCTCGCCGGTCGGGATCGGCATGCGCGGCTGCTCGACCCATTTGCCGGGATTGGCGGCCTTCGGCGCGACGCTGGTCATGAAGCGCTGCTTCTCGACCGTCTTCGGGATGTCGGTGACGGTCTTGTCGTTCAGACCGAGAAAGAGCGGGAGTTCTTCTGCCATGATCAAACCCTCAACCTTGATAACCCGGGACGGCGTCCCGCAATAATTGCTTGGTCAGTTCGACGCCCTCGCGCGCGACGTCATAGGGCGAGCGCGCCCATTGCTCGGGATTGGGCGCCTCGTAGCTCAGATAGCCGGTGTAACCCTTTTCCGCCAACAGACCGAGCATCTCGCGCCATTTGACCACGCCCTTGCCGGGCGGCAGCCGGTCGGTTGGCCGCCGCACGCCGGTCACCGGATTGGGCGACAGGTCGCTGTACTGGAAGCAATAGATCTTGTCGGCCGGCACGCTCTCGAAGCCGCGGCCGCCGGCGCCGCTGCGGGTAAAGTGATAGGCGTCGATCAGGTAACCGCAATTCGGCTTGTTGGCGCTCTCGATCAATTCGGTCAGCACGCCCAGGCTGTTGAGCACGTCGTGCTGCGAATTGAACTCGATCGCCAACTTCAATTTGTATTCGGCGGCGATGTCGCCGGCCTCGCGCAGAAATTTGATCGCTTGCGGGATTGGGCCGCTGATCTGCCCCGGCGCGCTCATCAGCATCTCACAGCCAAGCGCGACCGCGTTTTCGCAGGACTTCGCGGAAAACCTTGAACAGCCGCTTGCTCTCCTCGCCGGTGGCGAACAGCCAGCCGTATTCGACGCCGAGCACGCCGACCGGAATGCCGCCCTTCTTGATCAGGTCGAGCACCTGCGCATTGCTCATGCCGGCGTCGAAGCAGCGCTTGAAATCGGTGCGGCGCAGTTCGACCGCGTCGAAGCCGCCTTGTTTTGCCGCGTCGAGCGCGGTGGCCAGCGGCGTGGTGTCGATCGTCCACATATGCAGGGCGAGCCGCCCGAACTTGTCCGTCATGCCTTGAGTGCTCCTTTGCAACGGGGCGGTTATTTGCCTTCGTACTGCAAAATGTAAAGTCCTGCATTGGTGTCAGTGAGATACATCAACCCGTCCTTGTCGACAAAAACGTCGCAGGACTGGATCACCTTGGCGGGGTTCGGCCGCTGGTCGACGATGTGCTCCGGCGGCGGCGGCACGAAATAGGCGACTTCCTTGGGCTCGAACGCGTTGCGGATGTCGTACACGCGCAAGCCGGCATTGTGATAGGTGGCGAAGACCGTGTCTTCTGTTTGCATCGCGCCGGGCCGGTTCTCATGCAGATTGTGCGGTCCGAATTTGGCGCCCTTGGCGCAGAAATCCTCTTCCGTCGGCGTCGGCAGCGTGGCGATCGACACGGGGTTCGCCGGCTCGCGCACGTCGATCACCCACGTATAGGCGAGCCCATTGGCGCAATTGGCCGCGGTCGCCTCGTCGGCGAGCACCATGAGCTTGCGGCCGGGCAAGGGCAGGGGCGTGTGCGCGCCGCCGCCGAAAGGCGGCGCATAGTTGCGATGGCTGAGCAGTTTTGGACTGGCTGGATCGCTCAAATCGTGAATCGTGTAGCCGCCATCGCGCCAGGCGGCGTAGCCGATATCGCCCGCGCTGATAAGGTGATGCAGCGCAGTGCGCTTGCCGAACGCGGCGGGTTTTTCCTCGCCGCCGGCCCGGTGCATCCCTGGCAGCCACCAGCGTCCGGCGAGCGTGGGCTTGGTCGGGTCCGACACGTCGACCACCGCCAGCACGTGATCGATGAAGCCCTCGAAATGGACCGACACGTAGGCGTAGCGGCCGCCGACCCACCAGATGCGATGGGCGCCTAGCCCAGCGGTGTTGAGAAAGCCAATCTCCCGCGGGCTCGCCGGCTGCGACACGTCGAAAACGCGGATACCCGCGCCGAACGGCTGCTCGGTCTGCACGGAATCGGCCAGCGACTTGCCGTAGTAGTCGGACTGGCTGGCATATTGCTGCATCGCCCAGATGTTCGGGCCGTTGACGGCGAGCAGGATGTCGCCGTGAATTTGCAGGTGGTGCGAGCGGGTGTTTTTCGGCGCGACGATGAAATTGACCGTTTTCGGGTGTAGCGGATCGCGCACGTCGACGACGGAAAAGCCGTCGCTGAACATATGGCCGATGAAGGCGTGGCCCTTGTGCAGGATCACCTGCACGCCGTCCGGCCGCCCGCCTTGATCGCAGCGCGACACGTAGCGGATGTTCTTGGCGGAGGCGCCGGGAGGGATCATGCGGGGAGACTATCAAATTTAGGGTCTGAACGGGCGGGGCCCGGCCTGGCATTACGCCGGACCGGGCCCCTTCAGCTTTGCGCCGCGCAGACTAGCCGGTCGGCGGGGCGATTTCGTCGAGGCCCTTCTGTTTCGCCTCCGGGCCAAGCAACGTCACGCAGAACGCGGCGATGATCAGCAAGGCGGCGATCGACCCGAACACCGCGTTGAGGCCATAGCCCTTCTGCAGCCACGGGATGGCGATGAAGATGCCCGCCGTCGACAGCCGGCCGACGCCCGCCGCCCAGCCGAAGCCGGAGGCGCGCGCGTTGGTCGGGAACACCTCGGAGGCGAAAATCTGCATCGAGTTGCCGGCGACCTGGATGAAGAACACCATGATGAAGCCGAAGATCAGCAACTGAGCCTCGCTGCCGGCGTTGGCGAAGACGACCGCCATGATGCCGGCGCCGATGAAGGCGCTGATCGACGTGACTTTGCGGCCTAAGTTGTCGAGCGCGTACATCATGAACAAGCTCGCCACGGGAACCGCGAAGTTCATCACCAGCGTGAACTGCAGCGATTTGGTGATGCTGAAGCCCTTGTCATGCATGATGTTCGGCAGCCAGCCGCCGAGGCCGATAGCGACGCCGAAGAACGCCGAGAAGCAGATCATGCCAGCGACGACGCGCACCGGGAATTGGGAGAAGACGATGGCGAAGGGATCGCTCTTGGTGTTGCTGGCGGCGTCCGTCGACAACGTCTCTTTCGGCCCGGCAATGCCCATCTTGCCGAGAACGTCGAGCGCTTCCTTGCCGCGGCCATGCGTCGCCAGATAACGCGGCGATTCCGGCAGCACGAAGCGCAGCACCCAGACGATGAGCGCGCCGACGCCGATTACAATCCACACCCCGCGCCAGCCGATCGACTCACGGAAGTAGAGCGTGAACAGCGTCGAGATCGGCCACACGCAAGCGCCGCCGATGAAGTGCACCAGCGCCAGGATGCGACCGCGGATGCGCCTTGGGCGAATATTCGCCGGCATAGGCGAAGGCGAGCGGCTGCTCGCCGCCGAGCCCAAGGCCCGCGATGAAGCGCGCCGCCACCAGCCACATCACCGTCGGCGCGAGCGCGCCGAGAATGGTGAAGACGCCGAAGATCAATAGATTGAACTGGTAGACCGTCTTGCGGCCGAAGCGATCGCTGAATTCGCCCTGACCGATGCCGCCGAGGAACATGCCGAACACGGTGGCGCTGCCGATCCATGCGGCTTCGGCCCCGGTCGCGAATTTGGATTGGATCATGTCCGGGATCAGTGCGCCGAGCACGATCAGGTCGATGACGTCGAAGAAGTAACCGGCCGCGATGAGTGCGATCACCTTGACATGGAGCGGCGATATTTTCGCGTCGTCCAACGCGTTGCCGACGAATCCCTCAATTGTTTGAGCCACGGCGAATTCCCCCTATCCCGTTTATAATTCGTGCTTATGAGCACCCCCGAAGAATGATATACTATTGTACCGTTGCCTAGCCCCGTCTCCAGGCAAACGTAAAATGGATGTTGATGGCGATGGCGCGATTTCGGTTCGTGAAAAACGAACGGACTTTGCCTCGAATTTCCGCCGTAAATAGCTCACTATTTGGTATTGCTGCATTGCGAGCCATCGGGCCGCCCTAAGGAGTGCAATGACCGGTGAGACGGTCTCCTCCGGCCCTCGCGGAGGCCCTGTTCGTTTTTATATTCGGCTCCCGGTAGCCGCCTGGGCGATCTCCGATCGAAAAAATGAATCGGGCTGCGGCGGCGAATACGCCGGGCACGGCGCAACTCTGCCCCGTCCTGTGCAATAGGATGATATTCAAATGCCGCGGCGCTAGCGCATGCCGGCGTAAAAATCCGGCACGCGACCGCCATGTTGGCGCTTTCCTCTCGACAATAATTTGCGCGCAAAACTTTCAACAGCCCAGTGTTTAAAACGGAACAGCGCGATTCCAGGGGGATTGCTAGTGAGATTTCACATTCTCACGCTCGATTTCGCTCCGAAATCGAGGTAAATTCTCCGCACAATTCGCAATGCGCACAAAGTCGCAATGCACATTTGTCTGATTTGCAACTTCGCCACATTGAGATCATTGACCCCGAGGACCGTAGAGGAGAAACGGCTACTGAGCGCGGGGCGGGGATAGGTCATGGTGTCGTTTGCCGGATTGGACACATGACGGGGTACGTTGAGTCGTGACAGAAGATAAAAAGAACGAGCCGTTCGATTACCGCGCCTTCATTGCCAAGCATGGTGGCGGCGGCGTTTCGAAATACGCCGACAAGCAGATGATTTACGCGCAGGGCGACAACGCCGACGCGCTATTTTATATCGTCGACGGCGCGGTCAAGGTCACCATCTTTTCCGAGTACGGCAAGGAAGCTGTGATCGGAATTCTCGGCCCCGGCGATTTTTTTGGCGAGGGCTGTCTGGATGGGCAGTTGTTGCGAAACTCGACGATTGCGACTACGGCCGCCTGCGAGATCGTCCGGCTCGACCGCCCGGTCGTCGTGGCCGCTCTGAATGACGATCCGGCGTTCGCACAAAGTTTCATGCACTTTATGCTGGATCGAAATCAAAAATTACAGGCGGACTTGATCGACCAACTGTTCAATTCGAGCGAGAAGCGCCTGGCGCGAATTCTTTTGACGCTGGCGAATACCGGACTGGGAACGCAATCCAACACCATCACCATGGCGATCCAGGAAATGCTGGCGACCATGGTCGGCACCACGCGCTCGCGCATCAATCAGTTCATGAACAAGTTCCGCAAACTGGGGTACATCAATTACAACGGCCACATCGAAGTGAATAACTCGCTGTTGAATTTGATTCTGCACGACCAGCCGCAAAGCGATCGCGCATAAGGGCGCGCAGCGTCTGAACCATCCTTGTGCACCGCCGCGCCGGGCGTCATTTGAGATTGGCTGGGGGACTAGGATTCGAACCTAGATTGACGGAGTCAGAGTCCGCAGTTCTACCGTTGAACTATCCCCCAGCAGGGCCGGGTGCTTGGCGGTCGAAATAGCCCGCCGTCGCTGTGCCGGAGGCCCCTGACATGGGGCAATTCGGCCGATTTGACAAGCCCGATCCAGCGACCGGGCTACCTGGGATCATGCGCCGGCTTAGGCCGTGTCACCACCGTCAGGATGGCGAGCAGGCTGAACGCAGCCACCAGCAGGAACACCAGCCGCGGGCTGCCGTGGTCCATGATGGCGCCGAAAATCAGCGGCGAAACGATGCCGCCGATATTGAAGCCGGTGGTGACGAAGCCGAACACCTTGCCGAACGAGCCGGGCGGAGTGACCTCGCGCACGATCATGTCGCGCGAGGGCATGATGACGCCCGAGCAGAACCCGGCCGCCGACATCGCCGCGATCAGCGCCAGCGAGCCGACGTCGATCTCAGCGACCAGCGCGATGAACAGCGCGATTCCGGCAAGACCCGTGGCGGCCACCAGCCCATGCCGCGTGGTGCGGCCGACCAGCAAGCCGCCGATCAGCACGCCGATCGACGACAGCAGCAGATTGCCGGTCAGCGCTGCATTGGCGACGGTCACCGGCGTGCCATAGAGCGCGCCGAACGCCACCACGGAATAATTGTACATGCCGCCGCTCATCATCGCGAGCAGCACGAAGAACAGGAGATTGAGCAGGATCGCCGGCGACAGCAACAGCCGCCAGCCGACCGCGGTCGCGGCGTCAGGCGCGCGCGGCGCCGGCGCGGCCGTTATCTCCGCGCTGTCGCGCACCGCCAGCAGCAACGCGGCGACCGCAAAGCCGAGAACGCCGGCGCCGACGAAGGCGCCGCGCCAGCCCCACAGGCTCTGCATCATCAACAGGCTCGCCGGGGCGACCGCCGAGCCCAACATGCCGGAGAAAGTATGCACCGAGAAGGCCTGGCCGATGCGATCGGACGGAACCCGGTGCGACAGGATTGCGTAGTCGGCCGGGTGGTAGACCGTGTTGCCGACGCCGGCGAGCGCGAACATCGCCACCATCACCCAGAACGAGTGCGTCAATCCCACCATCGTGAATGCACAAGCGCCGATCACCAGCCCGCCGATCAGCAGGATGCGCGCGCCCAGCCAATCGACCAGGAAGCCGGCCGGCGTCTGCAGCGCGGCCGACACGACGTTGAAGGCGGCGAAGGCAAAGCCGATCTCGGTGTAGCTGACGCCGTAGTCCGCGCGCACGAAGGGCAGCAGCGGCGCCAGCAGGATGATGTAATAGTGCGAGACGAAATGCGCTGCGCTCACGATGCCGACGATGCGCGTGTGCGGCGCGCGGCTCACGGCCAGGAGTTCGGTGGCTTGACTCATTGTGGGCGGGTTCCAGGCCGGGGCCGGACTATGGCCCGGCAAGTTGCGTCAATCCAGCGCGTTTCCAGTGGGTTGGCCATGTGTATGGGGCAGGGCGGCGAGCGCCGGAACTCTTCGCAGCGCCGCATGAAGAATCCCTAAATACAAGTGGCGGCGAAGTGAAACGGCCACGCGTGGCGGCCGGGTTTGGCCGGCCATGACAGAATAATTGCTCGCTGCGTTTGCTCCGCTCCATCCCGCGGGGATGGACGCATCACGCCCGCTTCTGCTTCGCCTTCTCGATCGCCTGCCAAATTCGTGCCGGCGTCATCGGCATTTCCAGGTGCCGGATGCCGTACTCCGACAGCGCATCGATCACCGCATTGGCGACGGCGGGAAGGCCGCCGGAGGTGCCGGCCTCGCCGCAGCCCTTGGCGCCGATCGGATTGCTCTTGGTCGGCACCGGGCGGTTGGCGACGTCGATCATCGGCGCGTCGTCGCGCGTGCGGCATGGCGTAGTCCATGAACGAGCCGGTGACCAGTTGGCCGTCGGCGTCGTAGACCGCGCCTTCCAGCAGCACCTGGCCGAGGCCCTGCACCACGCCGCCCTGGATCTGGCCTTCGACCAGCAGCGGATTGACCACGGTGCCGAAATCGTTGACCGCGGTGTATTTCACCGTGCGGGCGAGGCCGGTGTCGGCCTCGATCTCCACCTCGGCGACATGAACGCCGTTCGGGAAGGTGCCGGGGACCGGCTTCGGTGACGTGCGTGACGTCGAGCGAGGTGGGCACGCCTTCGGGCAGCGTCAGGCCGCCGCGCAAACGCTGCGGCCAACTCCATGATGCCGATCGAGCGGTCGGTGCCGGCGATGACGAAACGCCCGGCCTTGAATTCGATGTCGCCGGCGGAAGCTTCCAGCACGTGCGCGGCGATCTGCTTGCCGTGCTCGATCACCTTGTCGGAGGCTTGCGCGATCGCCGTTCCGCTCAGCATGGCCGAGCGCGAGCCGCCGGTGCCGCCGCCGATGACCAGCTGGTCGCTGTCGCCTTGCACCAGGCGGATGCGTTCGAAGGGAACGCCGAGCTTTTCGGTGAGCACCTGCGCGAAGGTCGTGGCGTGGCCTTGCCGTAGTCGAGCGTGCCGGTGACGATGGTGACCGTGCCGTCGGCATCGAAGCGGATCGCCGCCTAGCTCGGTGGTCATCGCCGCGGTGGTCTCGACATAGCAGGCGACGCCGAAGCCGCGCAGCTTGCCGGCGCGTCTTGCTGTCGCGCTTGCGCTGCTTGAAGCCTTTGACGTCGGCGCGCGCCAGCGCCTCCTTGAACAGGCCGGGGAAATCGCCGCAGTCATAGACCATGCCGGACGCGGCCTTGAACGGCATCTCGCGCGCCTTGATGAAATTGCGCCGGCGCAATTCGAAGCGGTCGATGCCGAGCTCGGCCGCGGCATAGTCGATCGTGCGCTCCATGTTGAACGCGCCCTCGGGCCGCCCGGCGCCGCGATAGGCCGACACCAGCGTGGTGTTGGTGAACACGCATTGCGTCGCCACTTCGATCAGCGGCGTGCGGTACATGCTGACGATGTTCTTGGCTGACGTTGAGGGTCGGCAGCAGCGGACCGAAGGCCGCGCAATAGCCGCCGAGATTGCCGTAGCCGGTGAGCCGGAGCGCCTGAATCAGCCCGCCTTGGTCGAAGGCGACTTCGACCGTCATGTCGTAGTCGCGGCCGTGATGATCGGACATGAAGCTGCCGGAGCGTTCGTCGGTCCACTTGACCGGACGGCCGAGCGTGCGCGCGCCGTGCAGGATGCAGACATATTCCGGATAGACGGCCGCCTTCATGCCGAACGAGCCGCCGACATTGCCGGTGACGACGCGCACCTTGTCGGCGGGCGCGCCGAGCACGTCGCGCAGCATGTTCTTCAGCCCGAACACGCCTTGGCTGCACGAGTACAGCGTCCATTTGTCGGTCTTGGCGTCGAACTCGCCGATCGCCGAACGCGGCTCGATCGCATTCACCACCAGGCGCTGGTTGATCAGCGGCAACTTCACGACATGCGCGGCCTTGGCAAATGCCTCGGCGACCTTCGCGGTGTCGCCGTAGTGATAGTCGAGCGCGATATTGGCCGGCACGTCATCCCAGACCTGTGGCGCGCCCGGCTTGACCGCCTCGCGTGCGCTGACCACCGCCGGCAGCGGCTCGATGTCGAGCGCGACCGCTTCGGCGGCGTCCTTGGCCTGCGCGACGGTCTCGGCGATGACGCAGGCAACCGGATCGCCGACGAAACGCACCTTGTCGCCGGCGAGCGCCGGCCGCGGCGTATAGCGGATCGGCGAGCCGTCGCGGCTCTTGAGCGGCAGATTGCATTTGAGCCCGCCATAGGCGGTGAGATCGGCCGCGGTCAGGACCGCGAGCACGCCCGGCATGGCTTTGGCGGCGGCGGTGTCGATGCCGCGGATGACGCCATGCGCGTCGCGGCTGCGCACCATCACCGCATAGGCCTGGCCCGGCCGATTGATGTCGTCGGTGTAGCGGCCTTCGCCGCGCACCAGCGTCGGGTCCTCGGTGCGCAGCACCGGCTGGCCGATGCCGAATTTGGTCAGCGAAAGCGCGGTTTCGGTGGTTCTGATCGTCCATGCCGGGGCTTTTGCAGGTCGTTATCAGGGGAAAACATCAAATAAAGCAGGCAGGCCGCTTCGACAAGAATAGCTTTCGGGCAGGAGGGTTGCGTGGGCTACCGGCGCTGTTAGACTTTTCGCGATCGAGGGAACAATTGCTGCGCCCGAAGCGCTGGGAGGCGGCGCGGGGGCGGCAGGAAGGCTTAGAGATATGAGCGGCGAGGCCGGGGATATCCCGGGCCTCGACCCCGCTATGGATCGGGCGCCGCTGCGCGGTCCCGATGGGGTCGGCGGTCGCCTGGACGGTTCGACGGCGGCGTTGGCAGCGATCGCGGCGGGGCGACCTATGCCGCGCTCGATCTCGGCACCAATAATTGCCGCCTGCTGGTGGCGCGCCCGGCCGGCGACAGCTTTCGCGTCGTCGATGCGTTTTCCCGCATCATCCGGCTCGGCGAGGGCGTCTCCAGTTCGCGCCGCATCAGCGAGGCGGCGATCGAGCGCGCGATCGAGGCGCTCACGATCTGCCGCAACAAGATGAAGAACAAAGGCGTCACCCGCGCCCGTCTGATCGCCACCGAAGCCTGCCGCGTGGCCGAAAACGGCGACGATTTCCGTGCGCGCGTCGCGCAGGAGGTCGGCATCGAGCTCGAAGTGATCGACCGCGAGACCGAGGCGCTACTCGCCGCCACCGGCTGCACGCCGCTGATCGATCCGAACGCCGACGGCGTGGTGCTGTTCGACATCGGCGGCGGCTCCTCGGAACTGGTGCGGCTCAGCCGGCCGCAGCAGAGCCACGGCGGGCCGCCGCTGCCGCAGATCAGCGGCTGGATCTCGCTGCCGCACGGCGTGGTGACGCTGGCCGAGCGCCACGGCGGCGTTTCGGTCATCCGCGGAGAGCTACGAGGCGATGGTCGGAGAAGTGGCGGAAACGATCGCGCCTTTCGCGCGCGAACACGCCGGCGGCGGTTTGCACGGCGTCCATATGCTCGGTACCTCCGGCACGGTGACGACGATCGCCGGCGTGCATCTCAATCTCAAGCGCTACGACCGCAACCGCGTCGACGGCTGCTGGATGAGCGCGCAGGAGATCACCGCGGTGATCGAGCGGCTGCTGGCGATGAGCTACGAGGAACGCGTCGCCAGCCCCTGCATCGGCCCCGAGCGCGCCGATCTGGTGCTCGCCGGCTGCGCCATCCTGGAAGCGATCCGCCGCGCCTTCCCGTGTCCGCGCCTGCGCGTCGCCGACCGCGGCCTGCGCGAAGGCATGCTGGTGCAGATGATGCGCGAGGACGGCGTGTGGGACGGCGGCAGCCAGGCGGCGCTATCGTGACGACGGGTAAAGGCGGCAGCCCGCGTGCCTTGAAGGTCCGGGTCAAGACCAGCAAGCGCCGCAAGCTGTCCTCCAACATCTGGCTGGAGCGCCAGCTCAACGATCCTTATGTCGCGCGCGCCAAGCGCGAAGGCTTTCGCTCGCGCGCCGCCTTCAAGCTCATCGAGATCGACGACAAAGCGCGCATCCTCAAGAAAGGCGCGCGGGTGATCGATCTCGGCGCCGCGCCCGGCGGCTGGAGCCAGGTGGCGGCCAAGCGCGTCGGCGCCCCGCAACAGGGCCGCGTCGTCGCCATCGACATCCTGCCGATGGACGCCGGTCGCCGGCGTCGATTTCGTGCAGCTCGATTTCCTCGACCCGTCCGCGCCGGACAAGCTGAAAGCCATGCTCGGCGGGCCGGCCGACGTGGTGCTGTCCGACATGGCGGCGAACGCCACCGGCCACGCCAAGACCGATCACCTGAAGATCATGGCGCTGGTGGAAACGGCCGCCGATTTCGCCCGCGAAGTGCTGAGGCCGGGCGGTTCATTCCTCGCCAAGGTGCTGCAAGGCGGCACCGAGGCGCGCGCTGCTCGCCACGCTCAAGCGCGACTTCGCCAGCGTCAAGCACGTGAAGCCGGCGGCGAGCCGTGCCGACTCGGCCGAGCTCTATCTGTTGGCGACGGGTTACCGCCGCTCGTCTTGATGCCACGAGCCTTCGGGCCAGACGTCGGTGAAGAACAGGCCGCGGGGCCGCGGTTGATCGCGGCGGCGCAGTTCCTCTTCGTAATAGGCGCGGCGGCGCGCCTGCTCGACGCGGGCGTAATAGCGGCGGCGCTCGGCCTCGCGCAACGCGCGCCTGCTGCGGTCGCGTTGGCCGGTGGCGTGCACGGTCTTCTCGTGCGGAGTGACGGCGAACTCGCCGGTTTTAGGCTCTTGCGGCGCCACCGCTGCCTGCTTGACCTCGGGCGCCGGCGGCGTCGCGGCCTCGGCCGGAATAGTGGCGGTCTTGTTCGGCTGTTTTGCGGCTTGAGCGCTAGGCGCAACGGAACCCACGGCCGCCGGCGGCGCGGCTGGCTTGGCAGCTATCTTGGCGGCTTCTTTGGCGGCGGCTTCGGCCTCCAGCCTCTTTTGTTCAGCCAGCTTCTGCTCTTCCTGCTGCTGCTTTAGTGCCGCTAGCTTTTGTTCTTCCTGCTGTTTCTTCAGCTCGGCCTGCTTTTGCTCATCTTGTGTTTTTTAGCTCGGCGCTTTTGCTCTTCCTGCTTTTTTCTTCGGCTTGCTTCTGCTCTTCTGCTGTTTCTTCAACTCGGCCTGCTTCTGCTCTTCTTCCTGCTTCTTCTGCTCAGCCAGCCTCAACTCTTCTTGTTTCTTTTTCTCCTCGGCCAGCTTCAGTTCTTCCTGTTGCTTCTTCTGCTCGGCGAGCTTCATCTCTTGCTGTTTTTTCTCTTCGGCCAGTTGCGCGGCCTCGCGCTTGGCGAGCTCGATCGCTTCCTGTTGCTGCTTCTTCTGCTCGGCCAATTGTTCGGCCTTCTGTCTGGCGAGTTCGTCCGCGGCCTGTTGCTTCTTTTTGGCTTCGGCCAGTTCCTGGTCTTGCTGTTTCTTGCGCTCGTCGGCCAGCCGGAGCTCTTCCTGCTTCTTTTGCGCATCGGCCGCTTGCAGTTCTTGCTGCTTGCGTTCCTCGGCAGTGGCCCGCGTCAGCGCCTCGCGCGCGGCGGTGGCATCGGCGTCGCGCGCGATCGCCTTGTTGTAGTCATCGACGGCCTTGGCGCGCTGACCCTGCTGTTCGTAGGCGAAGCCGCGCTGGTAGTAGGCTTTCGCGTTCTTGGGGTCGATCTGGATGACGCGATCGAGGTCCGCGATCGCCTTGTCGTAGCTGCTGGCGCGGATCAGCGCCGCGGCGCGGGCGTAAGCGCGGTAACGTTTTTCGGATCGCGCGTCAGCGCGGCGTCATAGTCGGCCATCGCGGCGGCGGTCTCGCCGCGGGTCTGTTTGATCCGCGCGCGATCGATCAGGCTGCCGACGTTGTCCGGCTCGCGCGACAGCACCGTATTGAGGTCGGCGAGCGCCAGGTCGGTATCGCCCTTGGCGGTGTAGATCGCGGCGCGCGCGCGATAGTTTGCGACGCCCGTGGATCCGAGCGCAATGGCGCGGCTGAGATCGGCGAGCGCGTGGTCATTGTCGGACTTCGCCAGATAGACCTGCGCGCGTTCGTTATAGGCGAGCGCGTTCTTCGGATCGCGCTTGATCGCGCGGTCGAGATCGGCGAGCGCCCGGTCATATTGCTTCTTGCGTGCAAACGCTGACCCGCGCAGCGCCAAGGCAGCGGCGTTGTTGCCGTCGCCCTTGAGCACCGCTTCGGCGTCGCGCAGCGCGCCGTCGACGTCGCCGTCCTGCAGCTTCAACGTGCCGCGCAATTCGATGAAGTCGGCTTTCGGCGAAAGCCTGATCGCGCGGCCGATGTCGGCCAAGGCGCGCTTGCGGTCGCCCTTCTGGTCGTAGGCATGCGCGCGCAAGGCATAAGTCGCCGCGCGCGTCTGATCGGCGGCGATGGCGCGATCGTAGGCGGCGATGGCCTTGTCGAAATCGTCCTTCATCGTCCAGATCGCGGCCTGCGCGGTGTAGGCGCCGATGTTCTTCGGATCGAGCCGCGCGGCTTCGGCGTAATCGGCCAGCGCTCCGTCGAAGTCGCCGTTATCCTGCTTGGCGCGGGCGCGCTGCATGTAATTCGCCGCGCTCGGCTCCAGCTTCAAGGCATGGTCGAAATCGGCAAGCGCACGGGCGTAGTCGCGCTGGCGCAGATAAAGCTGGGCGCGGCCGCCGTAGAGACGGGCGCTATCGCCGCCGAGGCCGATCGCCTTTTGATAGTCCTCCAGCGCGCCGTCGACATAGCCGAGGTCGCGCCGCACGGTGGCGCGATTGACGTAAGGCGCCGGCGCCTTGGGATCGAGCTTGATCGCCATGTCGTAGTCGGCGAGCGCTTGACCGTAATTGCCGCGCGCATACCAGGCGTTGCCGCGGTTCTGGTAGGCGGGCGCGAAATCCGGAGCGAGCGTGATCGCCTGGTTAAGGTCGGCTATGGCGTGGGCGATGTCGCCGCGGTCGAGATAAGCGAGGCCGCGCAGTTCATAGGCGACGCCTTCCTGCTTGCCGCGCAGGCGTCCCGAACCGAGCATGCTGGTGCAGGCGGCGATGCGCTGATCGGCTTGGCTTTCGCTCTGGTTGGCGCAGAGTTCCGCTTCGCGCGACTGAGCCTGGGCGGCCGCGCCAAGCGGCAAAGCGGCGGCTAACGCAGCGAGCGAAGCGGCCGCGAATAGCTGTGCCGGTCTAGTCCCCTGCATGAGCCTTACCCCTCCACTAAGGTCCAAGCGCGCGGAAAATACGTGATGCGCCAGCGGTTTGTCCAAGAGTTAGGGATAAACCATTAATTTGTAGCGAATAGGTGGCGCTGGTGGTTGAATTCCGACACTTGGCACTCTGTTTCAGGCTCTGGGCGGGGAAGATGCCGGAGTTCAGTGCCGAACAATGTCCGCTATGCCTCGAATGGCGACCTAACTTTGCGGCGCAGCGAAATGACGCGATGTGCCAATAAGCAACATCGCACGATTGCTTAAAAATGCAACAGACCGTCAACTGTCACGACTTGTATTCGAATTACTTCTTCGCGCGGTCATCTCAAAGATTGTGCTCGACATTTGCCAGGACTTCAAATTTTCATTTGGGCTTTCAGGCGTCTTTCGAGGAGGACGCCGTAGGCGGCATCGATTCGGCCTTTCTCAGCTTGGGTCAGATATTTCAAAGAGAAAGGGCAAAAGTCATTGATGACGCCCTTTTGGTCGTCAACCAGCTTGATGCATGCGCGCGTTTTGCAAAGAGATTCCTGGTCCGCCAAAGGAAGAGCTGATACCGCGCTCGGTGTGAGATGAGATGGAGACGCGGCAAGCGCCTTGAAGTCGCTGTCTGACAAATTGCATGCTTGACACGCCGTAGAAAACATTATGGCCAAAGCCGCCAAGAGCGAGACTTTCAATGGGGCCGCCTCCGTTTAGCCAGCACACTCCAGATTGCTGGCGGTTGCGACGTAATCTTGGGCCCATTTGGCTTTCCGAACAACACTGAATTATGGCCCGATGTCCGCTTCGCTCAGACGGAATTCAGTGCGGATGACTATTTTTTGTGTTTCACAATGGTAAAAATGCTAGGGGATTAGGAGTAGCAAATCGAACCGAACAATCGGACGAATTTATGTCTCGACAGATATTAGCCGACGCGGCTTCAGACGCCGCAACTTCAGAACAGTGATAATCGGTCGAAGGTTAGAGGAGTTCAAGCATGCGCAGAATTTTTGTTGGATTGGTTTTCGCGTATATCGCTCTACCAGCTTGGGCGCAGACGAGAGCCGAAAATCGAGCGAGATGCATGAACGACAATCCGGATATTAGCATCAGTGGCTGCACCGCTGATATTCAATCAGGCCAGGAGGAAGCGGCGGTATTACCCGTGGCCTACCTTAATCGCGGCCACTCTTATTTTAAGAAGGGCCTGTACGACAAGGCCATCCCAGATTTAACCAAAGCGATTGCGACCCTGCCCAGCAAGGGTAGTCGCTACTATAATTATGCAGACACCTTCAAAGCGCACTACTTTCGTGGGCTCTCATATGAAAAGAAGCACCAGCGCAGCAATGCCATCGCCGATTACCGCGTGGCGCAGAAGTTGGATCCGGGAAATAAAGACCTGCTCGCCGCGTTCAAACGCGTCAGCGTGGCAATTTCTTGTACGTCAAACACCAAAATTACGCTGAATGGCACAATTACAAAGACGGAGCGGTCAAATGGTGTGCAGGGCAGAGTTTTGTATGTCGATGATGCTTCACTCGATTGTCGCCCCATTCGAGTCCTTACCGACCCATACAATAAATGTAGTGTCGGCGAAACGTTGAGCGCCACTGGGGAGTTGGCTCAATTATCGGGTGGCTCAGGTTGGGACCTTGTTTCGGGTGACTATATGCCGGTTATATTAAGCAGTGAGATCAAATGCTCAAAAAAGTGAACGCCTAAAGCTGTGTAGGTAGGCCGCGCACCGTGACGGTGACCAATTCCAGCACTATCTCGGGGCACTGACGATGTTCGGCATCAGCACTTGTGAGACAGAAATCCGTGCACTCTGCATCGCCGGCTGAGCGGTTTAAACGCGTCCGGCAACCGCAAGATCGATAGGCAATGTCGCAGTTGGGTCATTCGCGACCGAGTTGGTCAAGGTCAACGCTGGTACTTGTCCGCTTCGCTCCGAAAGCGACCGAACTATTGCAGTGCCAAGAATGAACGCAATTGCCAAAAGCGGTCCGACCACACTTCGGGCTGCAATTCATGTCGTGGGTACCAAGTGTCAGATTTTAACCCCTAGCCAGGCCGCTGGTCGGGGGTATCGCTCGGAGCCGGCACGCGGTCCGTCATTTCCGCTCCGGCGTCGGGCGAAAGCCGCAGGAAAATCAATACGGAAAGCGCGGAGATCGCGGCGACCGCCAGGAACGCCGGCGGAAAATCGCTCGCCTGCAAAGCGCCGCCGCCCTTGAAGTGCTGGGTAAGTTCGACCACCGAAGCGCCGAGCGCGACCCCGCTCGATACCGCCAGTTGCTGGGCGACGCTGACCAGCGCGGTCGCCCGGCCGACCCGGCCGGCGTCAATGTCGGCATAGGCCATGGTGTTGATGCTGGTGAACTGCAGCGAGCGGAAGAAGCCGCCGACGAACAGCAGCAGCACGATGACGAGGATCGGCGTCGTCTGCGTGAAGGCGGCGCAGACCGCGAGAAAGGCCGAGCTGATCAGAGCGTTGGTCACCAGAATGGTGCGGAAGCCGAAGCGGCGCAGGATGGTCGTGGTCGCCCATTTCATGCCCATGGCGCCGAGTGCCGTCGCAAATGTGATCATGCCGGACTCGAACGGCGTCATGCCGAAGCCGACTTGCAGCATCAGCGGCAGCAGGAACGGCAGCGCGCCGAGGCCGAGCCGGAAAATGAAACCGCCGGTCACGCTGGCGAAGAAGGTCGGCACGCGGAACAGCGTCAGGTCGAGCGCGGGATTGGCGGTGTGCCGCGCGTGCACCAGATAAGCGGCGATAAAGCAGGCGCCGCCGACGACCAGCGCCGCCACCACCGTCCAGGGCAGGAAATTCAGCCCCAGCACCGACAGCCCGAAGGCGACGCCGGCGATGCCGAGGCCGGCCAGCACCATGCCGAAAATGTCGAAACGCTCCCGCTTTTCCGCGCGCAGGTCCTCGATGTAGCGGGTGGCGAGAACGATGCCGAGGAGGCCGATCGGCACGTTGATCAGGAAGATCCAATGCCAGGTCGCATAAGTCGTGATGAAGCCGCCGACCGGCGGGCCGAGCACCGGCCCGATCAGCGCCGGCGTCGTCACCCAGGCCATGGCGGCAATCAGTTCGCGCCGGCTGATCGAGCGCACCAGCACCATGCGTCCGACCGGCGTCATCATCGCCCCGCCCATGCCCTGCACGATGCGGGCGATGACAAAGTCGGTGAGCGAGCCGGACATGGCGCAGCCGATCGAGCCGAGCACGAACACGGCAATGGCGGCGCGGAACACGGTGCGCGCGCCGAAGCGGTCGGCGGTCCAGCCACTCGCCGGGATGAAGATCGCCAGCGACAGAAGGTAAGAGGTGATCGCCAGCTTGAGCGCCAGCGGATTGGTGCCGATATCGGCCGCGACGGCCGGCAACGCCGTCGCGATCACGGTCGAATCCAGGTTCTCCATGAACAGCGCGACCGCGACGATCAGCGGAACGATGCGGTCAGGGCGCATGGGAAAATAGGCTTGGTGTCCGGCTCAAGGCCTGCGTCTTGAACAGCAAAGCGGTGGCGGAAGGAAGACCGATTTGGCGAGGTCATAACAGCCATCCGCGAATGCGCATGAGGGCCGCGCGGCGCGCTATCCACTTCGCCGGATATTGCCCTAGGAATCGGGTTCATCCCGTGCTAACGACCCACGCCAACCCAAAAGCGGGCCGTGACGTCGCGCGAGGAGCCCCTCGCGACAGGCATTTTATCAGCCTTCGGCAGACGGCCTCGTTGGCCTTTTCGGGTGTGACGGAGTTGGCGATGGCTGCAAAAAACAACGGAAGCCCGCGCGAAGGGCTCACTTTCGACGACGTGCTGATCAGGCCCGGCCTGTCGGAGGTGCTGCCCGCCGACGTCGATATCCGCTCGCACATCACCCGCTCGATTGCCGTGAATATCCCGATCATCGCCTCCGCCATGGACACGGTGACCGAGGTGCAGATGGCCATCGCCATGGCGCAGGCCGGCGGCATCGGCGTCATCCACCGCAATCTGGACCCGGACGCGCAGGCGGCGCAGGTCCGCCAGGTCAAGAAGTTCGAATCCGGCATGGTGGTCAACCCGCTCACCATCGAGCCCGGCGCGACGCTGCAGGAAGCGCTCGACCTGATGAAGGAGAACCGCATCTCCGGCATTCCGGTGGTCGAGCGCGTGCGCGATCACCAGCCGGGCAAGCTGGTCGGCATCCTGACCAACCGCGACGTGCGCTTCGCCACCGATCCGCAGCAGCGCGTCGCCGAGCTGATGACCAAGGACAAGCTCATCACCGTGCGCGAGGGCGTCAGCCAGGACGAAGCCAAGCGCCTGCTGCATCAGCACCGCATCGAGAAGCTGTTGGTGGTGGACGACCAATACCGCTGCGTCGGCCTGATCACGGTCAAGGACATCGAAAAGGCGGTGACCAATCCGAACGCCTGCAAGGACGAGCAGGGCCGCCTGCGCGTCGCCGCTGCGACCACGGTCGGCGACAAAGGCTTCGCGCGCACCGAGGCGCTGATCGCGGCCGGCGTCGATCTGGTCGTGGTCGACACCGCGCACGGCCATTCGCGCTACGTGCTCGACGCGGTCAACCGCATCAAGAAAATGTCGAACGCGGTGCAGGTGGTGGCCGGCAATGTCGCGACGTCCGAAGGCGCCAAGGCGCTGATCGATTGCGGCGCCGACGCCATCAAGGTCGGCATCGGCCCCGGCTCGATCTGCACCACGCGCATCGTCGCCGGCGTCGGCGTGCCGCAGCTCACCGCCATCATGGACTCGGTCGAGGCGGCGAAGAAAGCCGGCATCCCGGTGATCGCCGACGGCGGCATCAAATATTCCGGCGATCTCGCCAAGGCGCTGGCCGCCGGCGCCGACGTGCGCCATGGTCGGCTCATTGCTCGCCGGCACCGACGAGACGCCGGGCGAGGTGTTTCTGTACCAGGGCCGCTCCTACAAGAGCTACCGCGGCATGGGTTCGGTCGCCGCCATGGCGCGCGGCTCGGCCGACCGCTATTTCCAGCAGGACATCAAGGACTCGCTCAAGCTGGTGCCGGAAGGCGTCGAGGGTCAGGTCGGCTACAAGGGCCCGGTCGCCAATGTGCTGCATCAACTTTCCGGCGGCCTGCGCGCCGCCATGGGCTATGTCGGCGCCAAGACGCTCGACGAGTTCCACGGCAAGGCGGAGTTCATGCGCATCTCGGGCGCCGGCCTGCGCGAGAGCCACGTGCACGACGTGACGATCACGCGCGAGAGCCCGAATTATCCGAGCGCGGGCTGAGCTGCGAATGTCTATTCAATTCGTACTGCTGCCGCTGTTCGTCCAGGTCGTGCTGACCTTCGTGCTCTATTCCATGATGGCGTATCACCGCGTCGGGCTGATCCGCCGGGGCGCCGTGCATCCACGCGATGTCGCGCTGCGTGAGCCGAATTGGCCGCCGCACGTGCTGCAGGTCGCCAATGCCGCGCATAACCAGCTTGAAACGCCGGTCCTCTTTTATGTCTTGACTATCCTTGCCATCATTACACACCACGCCGACGTACTGTTCGTGCGTGATGGCCTGGATTTTCGTGCTGGTGCGTATTGCGCATGCTTATGTGCATGTGACGAGCAACAGATTGTCGGTGCGCGGTCCTGTTTTCGGCCTGGCGCTGCTGGTGCTGATGATCATGTGGCTCATCTTCATCGTGCGCATCCTCGCCGGCCTGCCATGACGCCGGCCGCGCGGCTCGCCGCCGCCATCGAGGTGTTCGGAAATCTGGAGAGCGAGCGCCGCCCGGCGGCCGACGCGCTCAAGGGCTGGGGCCTGGCGCATCGCTTCGCCGGCTCCGGCGACCGCGCCGCCATCGCCGGCCTCGTCTACGACGCGCTGCGCCGGCGCGCGTCGAGCGCCTTTCTGATGGGCGCCGAGACGCCGCGCGCGATCCTGCTCGGCATGCTCAAGCGCGAGCGCGGTCTCGACAGCGACGCGATCGCGACAGCTTGCGAGCGGCGAGAAATACGCGGCGGAGGCATTGAGCGACGAGCGAGCGCAAGCGCCTCGATGCCGCCGACATGACGGCGCGCCGGCTTATGTCGCCGGCGATTATCCGGAATGGCTCGAGCCGCATTTTACGCGCGCCTTCGGCGAAGCGCGGGCGGAGGAGGGCGCGGCGCTGTCCTCGCGCGCGCCGCTCGACCTGCGCGTCAACACATTGAAGGCGGACCGCGACAAGGCGGCTGCCATGCTGTCGGACTTGAAGCCGGAGCCGACCGCGCTGGTCGCCCTGGGGCTTGCGCATCCGTCTATCCGCCGACGCCAAGAGCCCGGCGATCCATGCCGAGCCGGCCTTTCTCAAAGGCATGGTCGAAGTGCAGGACGAAGGCTCGCAACTGGCCGCGCTGTTCTCCGGCGCCAAGCCCGGCGAGCAGGTGATCGATCTCTGCGCCGGCGCCGGCGGCAAGACGCTGGCGCTCGCCGCCATGATGGAGAACAAGGGGCAGATCTTCGCCACCGACGACGACAAGCGGCGGCTGGCGCCGATCCACGACCGCCTCAAGCGCTCGGGCGCGCGCAACGTGCAGGTGCGCACGCCGAAGTCGGTCGGCGGCGAGATCGACGATCTCGCGGGGCGCTGCGACCTGGTGCTGATCGACGCGCCCTGCACCGGCACCGGCGCCTGGCGGCGCAACCCGGACGCCAAATGGCGCATGCGGCCAGGCGCGCTTGAGCAGCGGCAGAAGGAACAGGCGGAGATCCTCGACCGCGCCGTGCCGCTGCTCAAGGCCGGCGGCCGCATCGCCTATGTGACCTGCTCGGTGCTGGACGAGGAAAACGGCGCGCAGGTGCGCGCATTCCTCGCGCGCCATGCGGAGTTCTCCGTGCAGCCGCCGGCCGATGTCGTCAACGCGCTGGGCGAGCGCGCCTTCATGTTCGCCAAGGCGGCGCGGCTGTCGGACGAAGGCCTGTTGATGACGCCGCGCACGACCGAGACGGACGGGTTCTTCGTCGCGTGCTCCGCCGCGCTTAAGCGCGGGCGCCGGGTTAACGCTTCTATTACGCGATTACCCCGATTGCGCCGCAATCCCGGCCCAATTTCTCCGCGAAAATTTCGTGACTGAGACGCTCGAATTCCCCCGAGCGAGGTTCCACGACATGCTGGTGGCCAGGCGCGATCCCTTTCATCCTGGCGCGCACGATGCCCCCTATGCGCAAGATGCCGCGGCCGGCGTACTCCGCGGCTCGTGCGACCGTGAGCATGCTGCAGGTGATCGGCTCGCTGCTGGCGATCCCGGTCGGCCTCGCCAGCGCCTATTCGATCTACCACGCCAATTTCTCGGTCGAGACGACCTGCCAAAGCCTGCGCGGCGACATCATCTCGATGATCGACAAGAGCGTCGACGCCGCGCACCCGGCGCATGCTGGTGCGCCGCGACGTCGAGAAGTTCGAGCAAAGCTGCGGCGCGGTCGATCCCGACGCGACGGCGGCGTTCAAGGCCTTGCTGGCGGCCGAAAGCCCGCGACGGCGGCGGCCGCGCCGGTGGCCGCGCCAGTTCCTGCAGCGCCGGCGAAGGACATCGTCCGCAAGGTCGAGCCGCATGCCGCAGACGGCCGCCAAAATGCCGGCCACGGCGTGGCCCGGCGCCGAGCGCGGCTCGCCGCGAGCCAGGCGTCAGCGATGCGCAATGGCTCGATGCGGTCCGGCAAGCCTTGGTGACGCATGATGCGGACCGGGCTGCGCCTGAGGCCGTCAAGGCGCCGGTTGCTCCCGCCGCAACCGCCTGTGTTGCGGCCAGCGCTGCGCGAGGCCGCGGCGCCAGTCACGACGCCGACGCCGTCGCCGCGCCGGCACCGGTCGCAGCTTGCTCCGCCGGTTGCGCCTGCTTTGCCGCCTGCGGCAGCGGTCCCAGCGCCCGCGGCTGTCGTCGCGGCGCCGCCCGCGCCGCAAACCGACGCCGATCATCCGGTGCCGCCGGCGCGATTCCCGATCCGGCCGAGCGTGGCCGCGGCCGAGGCGAACGACCACCGGTCTCGCGTCCGCCGCTGGATCGCGAAAATTCCGCTGATGGGCAACGTGATCGATAACGGCCTGCCGTAAGCGGGCCGGGTCAGCCCGGCTGCCAGCGCGACACGGTTTCCATGTCGGTTTCGACCTGCCAGCGGCCGCTCTTGCCCGGCGCCTTGATCGCCTGCGGCGAGCAGCGCCAGAAATTCGTGCCGCGGCACGTCGCGGAAGCCCATGTTCTCCCACAACGGCCCGATCAGCTTGCCGTCGTTGAAGCGGTAGCCCCAGCGCGCGAGATGCCAGTTGAGCACGGTCATGCCGATGCGCGAGGCATTGGACTCGTGCGTGAACTGCGACTCGGCGGTGAAGCTGCCGCCGATCGCCACGCCGTAGCCGCCGGCGACCAGCTCGCCCGCCTTGTTCCAGACCTCGAACGAATGCGCGATAGCCGGCGTCGAAAGCCTCGGCATAGGCGCGCATGATGCGCGGCGTGATCCAGGTGAGATGCCAGCGGCCCTGCGCGGCGTCCGGCGCAGGCGGCGATCACGGCCTCGAAATCGCGGTCGAAGGTGACGCTGTAGCGGTCCTGGCGCATCAGCCGCGCCAGATTGTTCGAGATGTGGAAATTCTTGAAGAACAGCACCGAGCGCTGCGGCGGCGACCACCATTTCAGCGGCGCGATATGCGCGAGCGGATAGAGCCCGCGCCGGTAGGCGGCGAGCAGCGTCGGCAGCGACAGATCGTGCACGATGCCGGCAAGACCCGGCGGGTTGGCGAGCGCGTGCTCGGGATCGGGCAGGGCGTAGTCGGGCGCGAGCATCTCCTGGAAGCAGAGCCGCGCGAGGTTCGGCAGGCCCGACAATGCGCGCCGGCATCAGCGCCCAGGCCGCGCCCAGCGTCCAGCGCGCGGCCTTGTCGGCGAGGCTCTCGCGGAACAGCGCGGCGCGGCGGTCGGCCGCAGGCCGCGCGGAAAGCGCCATATGGTCGGCGTGGTAGGCCAAACCTGGTCCCCAAACGTGTGGAAATGGCGAAATTCTTCGCCTTTATCTCTCACGCGCGGGCTAATGGAGGGTTATCTGAATAGCGTCGAAACTTGGCGTAGTTAACCGGAGCCTGACGCCGCTTGACCTTGCCCGAACGCAATCCCACAAAGCCGCTCCGAACGGAGCCGATTCCGGCGCCGTTCGCGGCCAAGCCGCCCAGTTGGACAAAAATTTGCACGACAAAGTCCTCATCGTCGATTTCGGCTCGCAGGTCACCCAGCTCATCGCGCGGCGGGTGCGCGAGGAAAAGGTCTATTGCGAGATCGTGCCCTACCAGAAGGCCGAGGCCGCCTTCCGCGAGATGAAGCCGAAGGCGGTGATCCTGTCCGGCGGACCTGCCTCGGTGCTCGACAAGGACGCGCCGCTCGCGCCCAAGGCGATCTATGAGGCGGGCGTGCCGCTGCTCGGCATCTGCTACGGCGAGCAGGCGATGGCGGCGCAGCTCGGCGGCAAGGTCGAGGGCGGCCACCACCGCGAATTCGGCCGCGCCGAAGTCGAGGTCGTCGCCGACAGCCCGCTGTTCGAGGGCGTCTGGGAGAAGGGCGAAAAATATCCGGTGTGGATGAGCCACGGCGACCGGGTGACCAAGCTGCCGGAAGGCTTCAAGGTGCTCGGCGTCTCGCCCAATGCGCCGATCGCCATCATCGGCGACGACGCGCGCAAGTTCTACGCCACGCAATTCCATCTCGAGGTGATGCACACGCCGCACGGCGCGGCGCTGCTGCGCAATTTCGTGCGCAAGATCGCCGGGCTCTCCGGCGACTGGACCATGCGCGCCTTCAAGGAAGAGGCGATCGAGAAAATCCGCGAAGCAGGTGGGCAAGGGCCGCGTGATCTGCGGACTGTCCGGCGGCGTCGACTAGCGCGGTCGCGGCGGTGCTCATTCACGAGGCGATCGGCGAGCAGCTCACTTGCGTGTTCGTCGACCACGGCCTGCTGCGGCTCGCCGAGGCGCAGAAGGTCGTGACGCTGTTCCGCGACAGCTACAACATCCCGCTGGTGCATGTCGACGACAGCGAGGTGTTCCTGAAGGCGCTCGCCGGCGTCGAAGACCCCGAGCAGAAGCGCAAGACCATCGGCAAATTGTTCATCGACGTGTTCGAGCGCCGAGGCGAAGAAGATCGGCGGCGCCGACTTCCTCGCGCAAGGCACGCTCTACCCGGACGTGATCGAGAGCGTGTCGTTCACCGGCGGCCCGTCGGTCACCATCAAGTCGCACCACAATGTCGGCGGCCTGCCCGAGCGCATGAACATGAAGCTGGTCGAGCCGCTGCGCGAACTGTTCAAGGACGAGGTGCGGGCGCTCGGCCGCGAGCTCGGCCTGCCGGAGGCTTTCGTCGGCCGCCATCCGTTCCCGGGGCCGGGGCTGGCCATCCGCTGCCCGGGCGCGATCACCAAAGAGAAGCTCGACATCCTGCGGCTCGCCGACGAGATCTTCATCGAGGAAATCCGCCGCACCGGGCAGTACGACGACATCTGGCAGGCCTTCGCCGTGCTGCTGCCGGTGAAGACGGTCGGCGTCATGGGCGACTTCCGCACCTATGAATATGTCGTGGGCCTGCGCGCGGTGACCTCGACCGACGGCATGACGGCGGATTTCTATCCGTTCGACATGAAGTTCTTAGGCATGGTGGCGACGCGCATCATCAACGAGGTCAAGGGCGTCAACCGCGTCGTCTACGACGTGACCAGCAAGCCGCCGGGGACGATTGAGTGGGAGTAGGGTCTTGAATTCGGTGGCGTTAGACTTCATTATTATAGGTAGAGAGAAGGGCAAATGACAACCAAAACGACAAAGCGCGAAACGCCAAATATTCCCCGCGAGGGGCGATATGAATGGCGTGATGCAAAGACTGGGAAATTCGTGGGGGTCGAAATCGTGCGCCCGGCTAAAGGTCCGAGTAGCACCTCGGTAGCTGAAATTCGCCGGGCCATCGACAAGTCTAATGCCGCGCGCAAGGCCAAGTAGGCGCACAGACGAATATCATCTCAGCGTCTTTATCAATTGCCCATTCGACTCGGCGTATATCAAGCTTTTTCGCTCTATTATTTTTGCTGTCATTCATTGTGGATTTCGAGCGCGCTGCGCCCAGGAAATCGACGACAGCAGCCAAGTTAGAATTGATAAGATTTTGAAGATTGTGGAAGCCTGCCGCTATGGCATTCACGATATTTCGCGAACAGAGCTCGATCGCGTTAGTCGTTTGCCGCGTTTCAACATGCCGCTCGAGCTTGGACTGTTTCTCGGGGCCAAGCAGTTCGGTGCGCCACGTCAACGAATGAAGTCGTGTTTGATTTTTGATCGGGACCCACATCGATATCAAAAATATATTTCTGACATCTCTGGTCAAGACATCAAGGCCCATTCGAAGTCAGAAAAGCAGGTAATCGGTCTGACAAGGGGCTGGCTCAGCACAACTTCCCGAAGGGTAATTCCGGGCGGTGCCCACATTTATCGACGGTATCGCCGGTTTAACGCGGCGCTTCCATCCTTATGTCGAAGCCTCGACCTGAAAACATCCGAGATGACATTCAATGACTTCGCGAACATTGTAACGAGCTGGGTCGCCGATTAGCGTAATTCCAAAAGGCCAAGGTAGCCTATGCCCATCACCATCTACGGCATCAAGAACTGCGACACCATGAAGAAGGCGCGCGTCTGGCTCGACAAGCATAAAGTCGAGTACGCCTTTCATGACTACAAGACCGCCGGCATCGAGCGCGGCAAGCTCGAAGGCTGGGCGAAGAAGGCCGGCTGGGAGACGCTGCTCAACCGCGCCGGCACGACCTTCAAAAAGCTGCCCGACAAGGACAAGGAAGGCGTCACCGAGAAGAAGGCCATCGCGCTGATGCTGGCGCAGCCGTCGATGATCAAGCGGCCGGTGCTCGAACTGGGCGGCGGCAAGCTGCTGGTTGGCTTCAAGCCGGAACAATACGACGCGGCCCTCGGCTGACCGTCATGGCCGGGCTTGTCATCGAAAGTCGGGTATACCCGACTTTCGACACCTAAACGCGCGAAACTCGGGCAAGCCCGAGTTTCGTCGCCATCCACGCCTTCTTAGATGCGCGCTATAAGGCGTGGATGCCCGGCACGAGGCCGGGCATGACGGCGGATGGACCTGCGATGAAAATCTACAAAAAGCACGACTTCCCTGTCTCCGACATCCGCCGCTTCCTCGAGCCCGGGCCGGTGGTGCTGGTCTCGTCGGCTTACAAGGGCGAGCGCAACATCATGACCATGGGCTGGCACATGGTGATGGAATTCGTGCCGTCGCTGGTCGGCTGTCTGATCTCCAGCGGCAATCACAGCTACGAGCTGGTCAGCCGCAGCAAGGAATGCGTGATCAATATTCCGACCCTTGAGCTTGCGCCGGTGGTCGCCAAGATCGGCAACTGCTCGGGCGCGAGCGTCGACAAGTTCGCTAAGTTCAAGCTCACCGCGATCGACGCCGAGCAGGTGAAGGCGCCGCTGATCGCCGAATGCTACGCCAACCTCGAATGCAGACTGGTCGACGGCAGCCTGCGCGACAAATACAACGTCTTCATTTTCGAGGTGGTGAAGGCGCACGCGGCGCCCACGCCGAAGTACCCCAAGACCATCCATTACCGCGGCGAGGGCATGTTCATGGTCGCCGGCCGCTCGCTCAACCTGCGCCGGTATTTCCGCCCCGGCATGCTCTAGCCGCGCTGCCGCGCCTCTTGATTAGCGCCACTTTCCCTGCCACATGCGCCTCATGAACAAGCCGCTCGCCGCCGCCGATTCGATCCCGCTCACGCCGCTCGCGGCGGAGGTCGAGCGCCGGCGCACCTTCGCCATCATTTCCCACCCGGACGCCGGCAAGACCACGCTGACCGAGAAGCTGCTGCTGTTCGGCGGCGCCATCAATCTCGCCGGCCAGGTCAAGGCCAAGCGCGACCGCCGCTCGACCCGCTCGGACTGGATGGCGATCGAGCGCGAGCGCGGCATCTCGGTGGTCACCTCGGTGATGACCTTCGACTACGACGGCCGCGTCTTCAATCTGCTCGACACGCCGGGCCACGAGGACTTCTCCGAGGACACCTACCGCACGCTCACCGCGGTCGACTCGGCGGTGATGGTGATCGACGCCGCCAAGGGCATCGAGGCGCGCACCCGCAAGCTGTTCGAGGTCTGCCGGCTGCGCGACATTCCGATCATCACCTTCATCAACAAGATGGACCGCGAGAGCCGCGATCCGTTCGAGCTGCTCGACGAGATCGAGAAGACGCTGGCGCTCGACACCGCGCCGATGACCTGGCCGATCGGGCGCGGCCGCGACTTCGCCGGCACCTATGATCTCGCCACCGGGCGAGATGCGGCTGATCAACGACGACGGCAAGACGGCGGACCGCCGGCCGCTCGATCTTGCCGCGCTCGCCGCCAAGAACCCGATGCTCGATGCCAAGGCGATCGCCGAGGAGCTGGCGCTGGTCAAGGACGCCTGCCGGCCGTTCGATTTCGACGCGTTCCGCGAGGGGCATCTGACGCCGGTGTTCTTCGGCTCGGCCTTGAAGAATTTCGGCGTCAAGGACCTGCTCGACGCGCTCGCGCAATTTCGCGCCGCCGCCGCGCGCGCAAGTGTCGAACAAGCGCACCGTCGACGCGCACGAAAGCGCCATGACCGCCTTCGTCTTCAAGATCCAGGCCAACATGGATCCCAACCACCGCGACCGCATCGCCTTCGCGCGGCTGTGCTCGGGCAAGCTGCGCGCGCGGCATGAAGGCCAAGCTGGTGCGCACCGGCAAGCCGATCACGCTGTCGGCGCCGCAGTTCTTCTTCGCGCAGGACCGCGCGCTCGCCGACGAGGCCTATGCCGGCGACGTGGTCGGCATCCCCAACCACGGCACGCTGCGCATCGGCGACACGCTGACCGAGGGCGAGGACATCGCCTTCCTCGGCGTGCCGAACTTCGCGCCGGAAATCCTGCGCCGCGTCAAGCTCGGCGACCCGATGAAGGCGAAGAAGCTGAAAGAGGCGCTGCAGCAGATGGCGGAGGAGGGCGTCGTGCAGGTGTTCCGCCCGCTCGACGGCGCGCCGGCGCTGGTCGGCGTGGTCGGCCCGCTGCAGCTCGACGTGCTCAAGGTGCGGCTTGCCGACGAATACGGCCTCGACATCGGCTTCGAGACGCCGGAATTCCAGCTGGCGCGCTGGATCGCCTGCGCCGACGCCAAGAAGCTCGACGACTTCGTGCAGGCCAATTATTCCAGCGTGCGCCGAGGACCTCGACGGCGACCAGTGTTCATGGCGCGCAACCAGTTCATCCTCGACTACACCGGCGAGCGCGCGCCCGGCATCGTTTTCACCGACATCAAGGACGTGAAGGACAAGGCCGCGGCTTAGTTCACTCTTATATTCGCCGCCTTGATCACCGGCGCCCAGCGCGCGATCTCGCCGTCGATGCGCGCGCGGAATTCCTCGGCGTCGAGCCGACCGGCTCCATCAATTGCGCCGCCAGCTTCTCGCGCACCGCCGGCTGCTTGATGATCGTCGACCACGTCCTTGTTGATCTGCGTCGATGATCGCCTTCGGCGTGCCGCCCGGCGCGATCAAGCCGTTCCAGGCGTCGGCTTCGACGTCGATGCCGCTCTCCTTCAGCGTCGGCACGTCCGGCAGATAGGCGAGCGCTTGGCGGTCGACACCGCCAGGATTTTCACCTTGCCGGCCTTGCGCCTGCGGCGTCACCGAGATCGCCGGCAGGCAGGCCATCTGCGCGTCGTTGCGGATCACCGCGGTGATCGCCTGCGGCGAGCTCGGGTAGGGCACGTGCACCAGCTGCGTGCCGGCCTTGATGCGCGATCGCCTCCATGGCGAGATGCGACAGCGAGCCGTTGCCGATCGAGGCGAAGTTGTATTTGCCGGGATTGGCCTTGAGCAGCGCGACCAGCTCGCCGACCGTGTTGACCTTGAGATCCGGATTGACCGCGAGCACGCTCGGCTGCGTGACGAGCTGGGTGATCGGCGCGATGTCCTTGCGCGGATCGTAGGGCAGGTTCGAAAACAGCAGCGTGTTGATGGCGAGCGGTCCGCCGATGCTGACGCCGATGGTCGCGCCGTCGGGCGTGGCCTTGGCCACCGCGTCGGTGCCGATATTGCCGCTGGCGCCCGGCTTGTTCTCGACCACGAAGGCGCTGCCCGGATATTTCTTCTGCAAGCCGGTCGGCGACGACGCGGGCGACGATGTCGGGCGTCGAGCCGGCGCCGAACGGTACCACGATGCGCACGGTTTTCGGCGGCCAGGTCTGCGCCGGCTGCGGGCAGCGCGGCGGCCAGCAGCAGCGAAAGTCACGAGAGCAAGGCGTTTGAGAATATGCGCGATCGGACTGCGATCATCGTCGATATCGTATGCCCAGCGGCGCGGCTTGCATTGACGGCCGCTATCCTCTACTGCGGCGCCTGTGCATCGGCAATATGCGCAGCGAGTGATAGCATGGGCCTCGGCAATCCTCATCCTCGGGCTGGTCGTCTTTCTCGGCAGCCCATGTCTTCGTGACGTTCCGCGACGCGCGCGCCGCGCTGATCGCGCGGCTTGGGCGTTGGCTATCGCGTGCTGTTCGCGCTGGTCGTCATCGTCGGCCTCGCCCTGATCGTCTGGGGCTATGCGCGATTATCGCGCCCATGAATGGGTCGCAGGTCTGGTCGCCGCCCGCGTTCATGCGGCACATCACCGTCGGCCTGATGCTGTTCGCGGCGATCTTCTTCGCTGCCGCTTTCATTCCGAGCCACATCAAGGCCTGGATCAAGCATCCGATGCTCGCCGGCGTGAAGACCTGGGCGCTCGCGCATCTGCTTGTCGAACGGCGATCTCGGCTTCGATCCTGTTGTTCGGCGTCGTTCCTGGCCTGGGGCGTCTATGCCCGCATCGCCGCCAAGCGGCGCGGCGACCGTCGGCACGACCACCGCGCCCGCCGGCTGGACCAACGACATCATTGTCGTCGTCGCTCGGCATCGTCATCTTTCTCGCGCTCGGCTACGCCTTCCATCCGATGGTCATCGGCGTGCCGGTGTTCGGGAGCTAGACGTCCGTGTCGGTGCAAGACGAGAATCAGCGGCTCACCGCCCCCGACATCCGCGCGCGCAAGGGCGGCGAGCCGATCGTCTGCCTCACCTCCTATCACGCGCATACCGCGCGCCTCGTCGACAAGCATTGCGACGTGATCCTGGTCGGCGACTCGCTCGGCATGGTGATGCACGGGCTGGAGACCACCGTTCCGGTCACGCTCGACATGATGATCCTGCAAGGCCACGCGGTGATGCGCGGCTCCAAGCGCGCGCTGGTGGTGGTCGACATGCCGTTCGGCTCCTACGAGGCCTCGAAGGAGCAGGCCTTCATGAACGCGGCGCGCGTGCTCAAGGAGACCGGCTGCGGCGCCATCAAGGTCGAAGGCGGCACGCGCATGGCCGAGACCATCGCTTTCCTGGTCGAGCGCGGCGTGCCGGTGATGGGGCATGTCGGCCTGACGCCGCAGTCGATCAACACGATCGGCTCGTTCCGCGCGCAAGGGCGCGAGGAGGCCGACTGGGCGCGCATCGAGGCACGACGCCACTGGCGGTGGCGCGAAGCCGGCGCCTTTTCGGTGGTGATCGAGGCGGTGGCCGAGCCGCTCGCGCGCAAGCTCACCGCGGCGGTGCCGATTCCCGACCATCGGCATCGGCGCGAGTGTTGCCTGCGACGGGCAGGTGCTGGTGATGGAGGACATGCTCGGCCTGTCGCCGCGGGTGCCGAAATTCGTCAAGCGCTATGGCGACCTCGGCCCCGGCATCGAAAAGGCGATCGCCGACTATGCCGCCGAGGTGCGCTCGCGCGCCTTCCCGGGGCCCGAGCACGTCTATCCGATGAAGGGCAAAAAGCCCTAAGATCCCCTGAATCTTAACGATTGTCCGGGACTAGCTTTGCCTTGCGTCCGCCACATCGTTAGGTTACGCCGCCATCGGCCCGGGGATGGGCGTTTACGGGGGTTTGGAGCCGTTCGTGGCCGATATTTTTCATGAAGTCGACGAGGAAGTCCGGCGCGAACGGCTGCAAAAGCTGTGGGATCGCTACAGCATCTACATCATCGCGCTCGCCGTGCTGATCGTCGCCGTCATCGGCGCCTGGCGCGCCTATGAATGGTGGGACGCCAAGCAGGCCGCCGCCGCCGGCGCCGCAGTTCGAATCCGGCGCTGACGCTGAGCGAGCAGGGCAAGCACGCCGAGGCCGGACGCAGCCTTCGCCAAGATCGCCGCCGAGGCGCCGGCCGGCTATCGCGTGCTGGCGCGCTTGCGCGCCGCCGCCGAGCTCGCGCAGACCAAGCCGGCCGACGCGGTGAAGGCCTACGACGAGCTCGCCGCCGACGGCTCGCTCGGCGCAGACCTTGCAGGATCTCGCCGCCGTGCGCGCCGGCATGCTGCTGGTCGATACGCGCCCGCTCGCCGACATGCAGCGGCGGCTCGAGCCGCTCGCCGAGCCGGGCCGCACGCTTCCGCCACAGCGCGCGCGAACTGCTGGCGCTGTCGGCCTGGCGCAATCACGATTTCGCCGCCGCGCGTCGCTATATCGACATGATCGCGGCCGACGCCGAGACGCCGCCGGGTACGCGCGCGCGCGCCGAAATGCTCTCGGCGCTGATCGCCGCCGAGCGGCAAGAGCTGAGGGTTACTCTATGCGTCGCATGCTATCGCATCGCGTTGATGGCCGGGCTGGTCGCGCTGGCGCCGGTGCTCGCCGGCTGCGAGGATTTCGACATGGACAAGCTCGACGTCTTTCGACCTCAACGAGAAGAAGAAGCTGCCGGGCGAGCGCAAGATGTGTTCCCCGGCGGCGTGCCGGGCGTCACGCAGGGCATTCCGCCGGAATACCTGAAGGGCAATCAGCAGCAGGCGGATACAGCGCTTGCGCCGGATGGTGCTGCGGCGCCGGTGCCCGGCGACAAAGCCGCTCCGCCCGCGCCGCCGGCAAAGACCGCCGCGATCGAGCCGGCGCAGGAGCCCAAGGCTAAACCGAAGCCGAAGCGCAAGCCGAAGCCGCATACGGCAAAGCAACCGCCTACGCGAGTTACCGTGCAGCCGGCCGCCCAAAGCCAAGGCAGCGGTGAGCAGAAGCTCGAACCGTGGCCGGGTACGGCGCCGCAGCAACAGCCCGCGCCCGCGCAAGGCAGCGATCCCTGGCTGTCGGCGCCGCCGCCTCCCAGCACTTTGTCACGCTGATCTTTTCTTACCCGCTCCTGCAAAGGGAGAGGGGATAGAAAGAACCATGAGCTTCACCGTCGCCATCGTCGGCCGCCCCAATGTCGGCAAATCGACTCTGTTCAACCGGCTGGTCGGCCGGCGCGTCGCGCTGGTCGACGACCGGCCGGGCGTGACGCGCGATCGCCGCGAAGGCGAGGCCCGGCTCGGCGATCTCGATTTCACCGTGATCGATACCGCGGGCCTCGAAGAGTCCGCGCCCGAAAGTCTCACCGGCCGCATGCGGGCGCAGACCGAGACCGCGATCGGGCAGGCCGATGCGATCTTTTTCATGATCGACGCGCGCGCCGGCCCGACCGGGGTCGATCGCGTGTTCGCCGAACTCGTTCGCAAGTCAGGCAAGCCCGCCGTGCTGATTGCCAACAAGATGGAGGGCACCGCCGGTGAGGCTGGCAGGCTGGACGCCTATGCGCTCGGCCTCGGCGACCCGGTCGCGATTTCCGCCGAGCACAACGAGGGCCTGTGCCGATCTCTACGACGCGCTACGCGCGGCTCTTGCCCAACGCACCGCGGCGCAGATCGAAGCAGCGGCCGAGCCGTCCGGTCCGCATCCGATCCGCGTGGCCATTGTCGGGCGCCCGAATGCCGGCAAGTCGACTTTGGTCAATCGGCTGCTCGGCGAGGAGCGGCTGCTCACCGCGCCGGAGGCCGGCACTACCCGAGACGCCATCGCGGTCGATCTCGATTGGCGCGGGCAGAAATTCCGCTTGCACGACACCGCCGGTATTCGCCGCCGCGGCCGTGTCGATGAGAAACTGGAAAAGCTTTCGGTTGCCGATGCGCTTAACGCCGTGCGCTTTGCCGAGGTCGTCGTCGTGCTGCTCGACGTCCAGAACGCCTTCGAGGAACAGGACCAGCGCATCGCCGATCTGGTCGAGCAGGAGGGCCGCGCCATCGTCATCGCGGTCAACAAATGGGACCTGAAGGAAAAGACTGCCGGCGCTATCGGCAAGTTGCGCGAGCAGGCCGATGAGAAGCTAAAGCAGATGAAGGGCGTGCCGTTGGTGGCGGTGTCGGCCATGACCGGCGAGGGTCTCGACCGGCTGATGCAGGCGATCGTCGACGCTTTCTCGGTCTGGAATAAGCGCGTGCCGACCTCGGCGCTTAACCGCTGGTTCGAGGCGACGGTCGAATCACATCCGCCGCCGGCGGTGTCGGGCCGCCGCCTGCGCCTCAACTACATCACGCAGGCGAAAAGCCGGCCGCCGAGCTTCGTTTTGTTCTGCACGCGCGCCGACGCGCTGCCCGACGCCTACAAGCGCTATCTGGTCAATTCCCTGCGCGAGAATTTCGAGCTACCCGGCACGCCGATCCGCCTGACGCTGCGCGAGAAGGACAACCCGTTTAAGGGCCGCGCGAAGCGCAAGCACTGACAACCGCTAATTGGCGATTGCGGGGCCGCGCGCAGGCGGCCACTGCGTGCGCCAATGCGCCCTCCTCACTTATGGGCGCAGATCGCGGTCATCCCGGTGGCGGGGCCGCATTGGGCCGAGGAAGTATGCACCAGCGGTTGAAGCGGCTTGGCGGCGACGCACACGGCCGACGCGATTAACTTCGTCGGCGTTGCAGGTCACGCTGCAGCCCGCGGCGCTGCAATCGGAGTCCCCCAGCGTGACCACACGCAGCCCCGCGGCCTGACCCGACGGACCTTGCTCCCCCTTCGGACCCGGATCGCCCTTCGGCCCCGCGACCCCGGCTTCACCCTTGGGTCCGGCGGGCCCAGCCGGTCCGCGAGGTCCTGCCGGACCCTGGTCGCCGGCCGGGCCTTGCGCGCCGCGCAATCCGGGCGTCCCCTGCGGACCCTCGAAGCAGCCGGCCAGCAGAAAAGCGGCGGCAACGAATGCCAGTGTGGTTAGAATTCGCATGGTGCTCCTCCCCTAAACGGACAAGACAGCCTGGCCGGTCGAACGAAGCGGGTGCCTGCCCAAGACGACTCTTTTCGTACCTTTCAATAAGGCTAACTCGGAACGTGCTCGGACGAAACCCGGATTACCGTCAGGAATATCCGAATAAGACGCTAAGTTATGTCAGGCGGCGAATGCACACCGGATATCGACGCGGCGTATGGCGAGGCGTTTTTGTTCGATCAGACCAAGGCCACAAATCTGTCGGCGCGACCGTGCGGGGCCGGCTCGTCGCAGGATCGCCCTGCTATAGAAGGTCCATAGTCGATTTGGGGCACAATGCCGCCATCATGAAGGCTTTATTGCTCTCGCCGGGCGCGAGATCGGCCTATTTTTCCGACGACGTGCGGAACATTGTTCTAACGAGGACGCTTTGTTGATATCGTCTCGCGTAACTCGGGGGCGGCGCATGCAGCAACGGCCTGCGGTCGCCGGCCATACGGCCTCTGGGGTAACGCCATGAAAATGAGCAAGTTTGGCTATTTTTCCGAGTTTTTGCTTTTCCCGCCGCTCGTTCTTGTCGCCACGCTGGTGGCCTTCCGCAGTTCGACGCCGCTGCATCCCTTGCCATGGGCGATCGTCTACGGCGCCGGTCTGATGGCCTGGACGTTGTTCGAATATGTGCTGCATCGTGTGCTGTTTCATCACGCGCCGGTTCTCTCGCACATCCACGACCGCCACCACCAATCGCCGCGAGACCTGATTGGCACGCCGGCGTGGGTGAGCGTCGTGGTCGGATTGGTCGCGGTTGCCAGCCCGGCCTGGGCGGCGCTCGGATTTGATCTTGGGACGGCGGCGACGGCGGGCCTCGTCACCGGTTATCTTTGGTACGTCTTCGTCCATTACACGACCCACCATTGGCAGCCGCGGCGGAATTCCTATCTTTATCGAGCGCGGTTGCGCCACGCCCACCACCATCATTCATCCCATAGCGGAAATTTCGGCGTGACGACGGCTCTATGGGATCATGTCTTCGGCACGGCGATCGACGAGCACGCGCCGAAACTTGGCCGCAAACTTTAGGCCGGCGGCAGGAATTCCCGGAACTTGCCGGCGCGGAAATCGTATATTTTTCCGCTCTCGGCGCAATCGGGCAGGCACAGCGGCACGATCGCCTTCGCCACGTCTTCCGGCGTCGGCAGCGTCTCCGGATCGATGCCGGGAAAGGCGCCGAGATACATGCGGGTGCGCGTCGGGCCGGGCGCGAACAGATTGACGCGCACAGGCGTGGTCGCGCATTCCGCCGCGTAGGCGCGCGCCAGCGCGTCGAGAGCGGCTTTCGAGGCGGCGTAGGGGCCCCAATAGGCGCGGCCCTTGTAAGCGACGGCTGACGTGAGAAACACCGCGCGGCCCGCCGGCGCGCGCTTGAGCAGCGGGTCCATGCAGCGGATGAGCTGCCAGTTGGCGGTGACGTTGACGGCCAGCAGATTGTCCCAGTCCTTCGGCTCGATATGGCCGAGCGGCGACAGCGGCCCGAGGATGCCGGCATTGCCGATCAGCACGTCGAGCCGGCCGTAGCGTTCGTTGAGCGCGAGCGCGAGCCGGGCGATGCCCTCGCTGTCCTTCATATCGAGCGGGACGAGCGTGGCCGAGCCGTCGGCCGCCTTGATCTGGTCGTCGAGCTCTTCCAGGCCGCCCACCGTGCGCGCAACGGCGACCACATGCGCTCCGGCTTGCGCAAGCTGCAAGGCGAGCGCCGCGCCAATGCCGCGCGAGGCGCCAGTGACGAGCGCGATACGGTCGGCGAGGGGTTTGTCGGCCATTAATTACCCGTCATGCCCGGCCACAGCCGTTCGAAGAACGGCGTCGCTTCGCTCGCCTATGTGCCGGGCATCCACGTCTTGCTTTCGGAAGCCTTGTAAAGGCGTGGATGGCCGGGACAAGCCCGGCCATGACAGTTTATTAGATCGCTTCCGCCAGCAGCGACAACTGCCGCGGGCTCGCCTCTTGCGCGGCCAGGTCGGTGAGCGCGGTCGGGTAGTCGCCGGTGAAGCAGTGGTCGGTGAATTGCGGGCGGACGGGATCGCGGCCCGGCAGGCCCATGGCGCGGTAGATGCCGTCGACCGACAGAAACGCCAGCGAATCGGCGCCGATGAACTTTCGCATACCTTCGAGATCGTGGGTGGCGGCGAGCAGCTTGTCGCGCTCGGGCGTGTCGATGCCGTAATAGTCGGGATGCGTGATCGGCGGCGAGGCGATGCGGAAGTGCACTTCCTTGGCGCCGGCATCGCGCATCATCTGCACGATCTTGCGCGAGGTGGTGCCGCGCACGATCGAATCGTCGACCAGCACGATGCGCTTGCCTTCGACCACCGCGCGGTTGGCCGCGTGCTTCATGCGCACGCCCTGATCGCGGATCGCCTGCGTCGGCTGGATGAAGGTGCGGCCGACATAGTGATTGCGGATGATGCCGAGTTCGTAGGGAATGCCGGACTCCTGGGCAAATCCGATCGCCGCCGGCACGCCGGAATCGGGCACCGGCACGATCACATCGACGGCCGCGGGCGCTTCGCGCGCCAATTCGGCGCCCATGGTCTTGCGCACATTGTAGACGTGGCGGCCGCCGACGATGGAATCCGGCCGCGAGAAATAGATGTATTCGAAGATGCACGGGCGCGGCGCCATCGGCGGGAACGGCTTGTGCGATTGAGCGCCGTCCTCGTCGAATACCACCACTTCGCCGTTTTCCACGTCGCGCACGTATTGCGCGCCGATCATATCGAGCGCGCAGGTCTCCGAGGCGAGGATCGGACAGCCGTCAAGCCTGCCGATGACCAGCGGACGGATGCCGAGCGGATCGCGCGCGCCGACCAGCTTCTTGTTGGTCAGCCCGACGAAAGCATAGGCGCCTTCGAGCTGGCGCAGGCCCTCGATGAAACGGTCGACGAAACGATTGCGGCGTGCGCGCGCCACCAGATGCAGGATCACTTCCGTGTCGGTGGTCGACTGCATCATGGCGCCTTCGTGCACCAGCTGTTTGCGCAGCGCGATGCCGTTGGTCAGGTTGCCGTTGTGGCCGATGGCGAAGCCGCCGCCTTCGAGCTCCGCGAACAGCGGCTGCACATTGCGCAGCACCGTTTCGCCCGTGGTCGAATAGCGCACGTGCCCGATCGCCGAGCTGCCGGGCAGGCGGTCGATCACATCGCGCTTGGCGAAGGCATCGCCAACCAGGCCGAGGCGGCGTTCGGAGTGGAAGCGCTTGCCGTCGAAACTGACGATGCCGGCGGCTTCCTGGCCGCGATGCTGGAGCGCGTGCAGCCCGAGCGCTGTGATGGCGGCGGCGTCGGGATGGTTGAAGATGCCGAACACGCCGCATTCTTCGCGGAGCCGGTCGGCATCCGGGTCGAATTCGGCGCCTGCCGTCTGCACGAGGTCTTGCGGCTGTTGCTGCATTGCTATCGCGTTCCGGTCCGTGGGGTGAGCTCCGATTTCCGATCGGGAGCGCTGTCCGGCGGTTCCTGGTCTTCCGGCTTCTGGCGCTTCAACCGCTTCAAGATGGTGCTTTCGGGGTCGTCCGGCAACATGGACATCAACCATTGTCCCGTACTTTGCAACACCACCTTCGACTTGGCGCCGCGCACCCATTCCGGCTGGCTGCGGTCCGGCACCAGCCAGGCGAAGAACAGGAAGGCGACCACCACGATGATCAGCCCGCGGCCGAGGCCGAACAGGAAGCCGAGCGTGCGGTCGAGTGCGCCGACCCGGCTGTCGAGCACCATGTCGGAAATGCGCACGGTGATGATCGAGACAACCAGCAGCGTCAGCAGGAACACCACGCCGACGCTGGCGCCGGTCGCCACCATGTCGCTGGAGATGTACTGCTTGGCGATCGGCAGCACGCGCGAATAGGAATAGAGGGTGACCAGCGCGGCGACGCCCCAGGCGCCGATCGACAGAATCTCGCGCATGAAGCCGCGGATCATGGCGAGCAGGCCGGAGATCAACATGACCACCAGGAGGATGATGTCGAGCAACGTGATCGGCATCGCGGCCTCGTCAGCTTGCCGGCCGGGCGCGGCGGCGGCCGCGCACCAAGGCACGGCGGCGAGGCGAATCCGCCTGTGCCGCGGCGGCTGTGAAACAGGGCGGCGCTGTTGGCCTTAAGTGTCTAATTTGACGCCTATTTCTGCTCGCCTTTGCGCCGGCCTGAGGGGCCCGCGCGGGGCGGTTTCGACGCCCCGTGTATAGCGGGGCATCACGGTGCCGTCACCCGTCTTGTCCACGGGTTTTACCGCCATTGGCCCGGCTGCCGCGGGCGGCGATGTCGGCAACCAAACTGGCAAGGCTCGCCATATCGGTAACCTTGAGGCCGGGCTCCCCGGCTTCCGCGCGCGCGGCTTCCGGAACGACGGCGCGGGTAAAGCCGAGCTTTGCGGCTTCTTTGAGCCGGGCCGGTGCTTGCGCCACCGGACGGATTGCTCCCGACAATGAGACTTCGCCGAAATAAACCGCATCGGCCGGCAGCGGCGCATTGGCGAGCGAAGAGACCAGCGCGGCGGCGGCGGCGAGATCGGCCGCTGGCTCCTGGATGCGCAGGCCGCCGGCGACGTTAAGGTAAACATCGTGGCCGCCAAGCTTGACGCCGCAATGGGCCTCCAGCACCGCCAGCAGCATCGACAGCCGGCTCGGATCCCAGCCGACCACGGCGCGCCGCGGCGTGCCGAGCGAAGTCGGCGCCACCAGCGCCTGGATTTCGACCAGCAGCGGCCGCGTGCCTTCGATGCCGGCGAACACCGCGGTGCCGGGGCTCCCAAGATCGCGCGTCGACAGGAACAGCTCGGACGGATTGGCGACTTCGCGCAGGCCTGAGCCGGTCATCTCGAACACGCCGATCTCGTCGGTCGGGCCGAAGCGGTTCTTCACCGCGCGCAGGATGCGGAATTGGTGCGAGCCTTCGCCCTCGAAGGAGAGCACGGCATCGACCATGTGCTCGACCACGCGCGGGCCGGCGATCTGGCCGTCCTTGGTGACATGGCCGACCAGAATGATGGCGGCGCCGGAGCGCTTGGCATAGCGGATCAGCGCCTGTGCGCTGCCGCGCACTTGCGTCACCGTGCCGGGCGCGGATTCGACCAGTTCGGTCCACATGGTCTGGATCGAATCGATGACGATCAGCCGTGGCGTCTTGCCCTCGGACAGGGTGGCGATGATGTCCTCGACCGAGGTTTCCGCCGCCAGTTCGACCGCGGCACCGCTCAAGGACAGCCGCTCGGCGCGTAAGCGCACCTGGGCTACCGCTTCCTCGCCGGAGATGTAGATCGCGCGGTGCCCGCCGCGCGCCATGGCCGCGGTGGCCTGCAGCAACAAAGTCGATTTGCCGATGCCGGGATCGCCCGCCATCAGCAGCACCGAGCCGCGCACGAAACCGCCGCCGGTGACGCGGTCGAGCTCGGCGACGCCGGAGGGCAGGCGCGGCGCCTCGTGCGCCTCGCTGGTCAGCGGCTCGAGCGCGAACAGACGGCCCTTGCCGGGCTTGCGGCCCGGGCCGGCCGGGCGCTCGGCGCCTTCCTCGGCCAGCGAATTCCACTCGCCGCAGGCCTCGCACTTGCCCTGCCAGCGGCTGAAGGCGGCGCCGCAGTTCTGGCAGACGAAGCTGAGATTGCGTTTGGACATGAGGGGAATCGCCGCCAAATCAGTGTTCTGGATGCTATTGCGCCCATGAGAACATTACAAGAACATTGTTTACGAAGGGCTTAATTGGCTGAGGAAAAGGCCGCTGTCGGCGTCCGCCGCCGGCATTCTTGAAACTGGACCCTTAGCGTTCGTGCGGAGCGGTCGGCGTGCTCTCGACGCTCACGCTCGCCAAATACGCCGCGAAATCGTCGTAGCCCGCGAACACGGTTTTGCGGCTGAAAGACTGGCCTTTGCGCACGGCAACGGATCCCTTCGGCCCGATGACGGAGGTTGCGCGAATGCAAACCCAGCCGCCGTCCTCGCGGTCCTCGAAACAACCGAGCGCCCGTCTGCCCATGCGGCGAAGTTATTCATCACCGGGCGCGCGGATGTGACCGGCCGCATAAATTCCGATGCGGGTCACATAAATATCGCCGGTAAGGGGACTTAAACCCGCATCGGCCGTCAACAATACGGAGTGCATTCCAATGGCGATCAGCCTCCAAAACCGGCGTTCACTCCGTCTAAGTTCCGATCGAGCCTTTCTATTTTGCGGAAAGCAGCTCGAAATCGGACCTTTCAAGCGCCCAGGACACGGCAAATCCGATGAGCAAGCCCCAGAAGGGGGCGCCGATCGACAGGATCGGGACATTGGCCACGGTGACGAGAAAGGTGACCGTGGCGCCGAGGGTGAAGCCGCCCTTGAAGGAGACGATGAAGGCGCGCTCTAGGATGCGCACCAGGGCAAGCCCAGCAAGCGCGGCGATGAAGGCCTTCGGCGTTGCCAGCATGAAGCGGGTAAAGAGCGGTGAGAAAATCCCGAACAGCAAGGCCAGCAGCGCAACCAGGACACCGGCGGCGTAATGCTTGTCCTTGTCGCCGCTGCTCGCGATGATGGCGTTGACCGGCCCGGTGAGACAGGTCGAAACCGTGCCGACCGATGCCGAGATCAGGGAGCCGATGCCGCACGCCGCCGTGATCATGTTGACGGGCGGCTTGTGGCCCGCCGCCTCGATCACGGCGAAGCCCTGTGCATTCTGGGCCGCCAGCACGGTGACGGCGAGCGGCAGCACCAGTTCCACCATAGCGGCCCCGGAAAATTCCGGCACGTAAAGGTTGGGGCTCGCAAAAGTGTAGGCTGCTGTTTCGCCCAATTCGAACGTGCCTGACAGGGCGATGGCAATAATTCCGGTGATGAGCGCGCCAATCAGCGGGGGCAATGCGCGGCCAAGCGCGCGGACGGCCGAGAGCAGCACGAATACTGCCGTCATGGGCGCCGCGATGATGAAGCCGTCGCGGATCGCGAAAATGAGATTGAGGCCGAACTGCAGGAACACCCCGGCCACCATCGCCATCACGATCGGCATGGGCAGCAGGTTCATGCATTTGCGCATCCAGCCGCTCAGGCCGAGGATCAACATCAGCGTGCCGGTGGCGTAATAGGCGCCGATCACCTGCGCGAAGGTCAGATGCTGCAGCGCCTGGCCGACCAGCACCGTGCCTGGAATAGTCCAGAAGAAAACCAGCGGCTGCCGGTAGGCGAGGCAGAAGGCGAGCGAGATCAGCCCATTGATGAAAAAGCATCCGAATAGCCAGGATGCGATATCGGCTTCGGCCAAGCCGCCGGCCGCGCCCGCCGTCAGAATGATCGCCACTGGCGCGGAAGCGGCAAAAAGAATGGCGACCACCGCGTTGACAATATAGACCCCGCGGAATCCGCTGAGCAGATGAGGGAGGTCGAATGTCAGGGCAGGGGGGCGTTCGAGCGGCATGGGACGCGTTATAATTAAATACTGCGGTATAGACGGCGGTAGCGCCGCCCGAGGCCGGTGAGCACTTCGTAGCCGATGGTGCCGGCAGCAGCAGCGACCGCATCGACCGTCACCTCGCCGCCGATCAGCGTGACGAGATCGCCGCGCCGGGCCGCATTATCGGGCAGATCGGTGATGTCGATCGCCAGCAGATCCATGGAGACGCGGCCGGCCAGCGGACAACGCTCGCCGGCAACGATGGCGTCGCCGCCCGGCGCGGCGTCCGAGGCGCTGGCCGCGCGCGGATAGCCGTCGGCATAGCCGACCGCGACAACGGCAATGCGGGTCGCGCGCTTGGCGGTCCAGGCGGCGTTATAGCCGACGGTCTCGCCGCGCGGCACGGAGCGCACCTGCACGATATGCGCCTGCAATTCGATCACCGGCTGCATCGGATTTTTCTGCCCGGGGGTCGGATTGACGCCGTAGAGCGCGGCGCCCGGGCGCACCATGTCGCAATGCGCTTTGGCGCCGAGAAAGATGCCGGACGAATTGGCGAGCGAGGCGGGGATGCCGCGGTAAAGGACGCGCACCTCGCGGAATGCCTCGATCTGGCGCGCATTGAGCGGATGCTCCGGCTCCTCGGCGCTGACCAAGTGGCTCATCAACAGCGTGATGCCGTGGTTTTCGGAACGGATGCGGTGCGCCAGCGCGGCGGCGTCATTCGCCGAAATGCCGAGCCGGTTCATGCCGGTGTCGACGTGCAGCGCGGCGCCGCCGCGCCATTGATTGGCGCTGCAGAAGACGTCCCATTCCGCCAGTTCGACCATGCTGCCGATCACCGGCCGCGCGCGGATGTCGGCGTAGGCGGCCGCGGTGTTGGGGAGCAGGGCGTTGAGCACGTAGATCGTCTGTTCCGGCGCGACGGTGCGCACCCGGCCGGCCTCGGCAAGGTCGGCGACGAAGAACGTCCTGCAGCCGGCTTTGGCGAGGGCGGCCGCGACCTTTTCGATGCCGCAGCCGTAGCCGTCGGCCTTGATCACGGCGGCGCATTCCGACGGCATGGCGAGGCGGCCGAGCGCGCGCCAATTGGCTTCGATCGCGGCGAGATCGACGGTGAGGATGCCGCCGGCCTGCGCCGCCGGCGGGCCGGTCGTGACGACCTGATCCGCCGGGACCTCGTCCGGCGGGCTGACTTCCTGGTGAATTGCGGGTTCTGCCTCGGCCATGGGCAAGGGTTTAGCGGCACCGATGCGGGCCGTCCATGCGGGGATAATGGGCGCTAGCCGAAGCGCTCCGGCAGGTGGTCGGCCTTGGCCAGGGTCGAGAATTTCGTGATCGAGCCTTCGAACTGCATTTCGACCGTGCCGGTGGGGCCGTGGCGCTGCTTGCCGATGATGACCTCGGCGCGACCGTGCACCTTTTCGCCCTCCGCCAGCCATTCCGCGAATTTCTCGCGGTTGGTTTCTAGCGGCTTGCGCATCTGGTGATAGTACTCGTCGCGGAACACGAACAGCACCACGTCGGCGTCTTGTTCGATCGAGCCCGATTCACGCAGGTCCGACAGCTGCGGGCGCTTGTCGTCGCGGCTTTCCACCTGACGCGAGAGCTGCGACAGCGCCAGGATCGGCACGTTGAGCTCTTTCGCCAGCGCTTTCAGCTTGGTGGTGATCTCGGTGATTTCCTGCACGCGATTTTCCGCCGAGCGGCGGGTCGAGCCCTGCAGCAATTGCAGATAGTCGATGATCAAGAGATCGAGGCCGCGCTGGCGCTTGAGCCGCCGCGCGCGGGCGGCGAGCTGCGCCACCGACAGGCCGCCGGTCTCGTCGACGTAGAACGGCAGATGCTGCAATTCGATCGAATGGTCCTTGATGCGCTCGAATTCGGCCTCGGTGATGCCGCCGCGCCGGATCTGGTTCGACGGAATGCCGGTCTGCTCGGCGATGATGCGGGTGGCGAGTTGCTCGGCCGACATTTCCAGCGAGAAGAAGCCGACGATGCCGCCGTTCGCGGTCACCGTGTGGCCGTCGGCGCGCACTTCGCCGCGCCAGGCGCGCGCGACGTTGTAGCCGATATTGGTGGCGAGCGCGCTTTTGCCCATGCCGGGCCGGCCGGCGAGGATGATCAGGTCGGACGGCTGCAGGCCGCCCATCATGCGGTCGAGATCGTCGAGGCCGGTGGCGACGCCGGACAGCTTGCCGTCGCGCTGGAAGGCGTGCGCCGCCATGTCGATCGCGGTGGTGAGCGACTGGGCGAAGCGCTGGAAGCCGCCGTCGTAGCGCCCGGTCTCGGCCAGCTCGTACAGCCGCCGCTCGGCGTCTTCGATCTGGTTGCGCGGCGAGAAATCGACCGGCGCGTCGAAGGCGACGTTGACCATGTCCTCGCCGACAATGATCAGCGCGCGGCGGATCGACAGATCGTAGATGGTGTGGCCGTAATCCTCGGCATTGATGATGGTGGTCGCCTCGGCGGCAAGCCGCGCCAGGTACTGGCTCACGGTCATACCGCCGATATCGATGTCGGCGCCGATGAAGGTCTTCAGCGTGACCGGGGTCGCCACTTTGCCGGCGCGGATCAGATCGCGCGCAAGTTGATAGATTTTCTGGTGAATCGGCTCGAAGAAATGCTCCGGATTGAGGAAATCGGAGACCCGGTAGAAGGCCTCGTTGTTGACCAGGATGGCGCCCAATAGCGCCTGCTCCGCCTCGATGTTGTGCGGAGCGGAACGGAAATTCTGGGCAGGTTCTGCAACCTGCTTGCGCAGAGCCGAATTGAGAGGGGCCATGGATTTCTATGCTTACCCGGAAATTGTGGCATAGCACGCGCATTTGTGGCGGCAGTGTGAAGTGCGCGCTTGCGCACGCAATCCACAATGAATCACATGACGCGATTCTGCGGTGGGAAATGCCGATTTTTCTTGACCCTGCCGCCGCGCGCGCGGTGGTTTTGCGCGTTACTCGCCGGCGAGCCGCAGCGGCTGGTGGTGCTCGCCCTCGGCATCGCGCAGCCTGCGCTCCTCGCGGGCGATATAGTCCCGCGTCATCGGCACCACGTCCTGCCGTTTGGTGAGCTGGATCTGCATCACCATCAAATTCTGCTCGCGGAACGACATTTCCGACGCCGCCAGATAGAATTCCCACATTCGCACAAAGCGCTGGTCGTAGATTCGCTCGACCTCCTCACGATGGGCAAGGAAACGTTCGCGCCAGTGCTTGAGCGTCTCGGCGTAATGCAGCCGGAGGATTTCCGTATCGGTGATCAGCAGTCCGGACTTCTCGATATGGGGGAGCACCTCGGACAGCGACGGGATATAGCCGCCCGGGAAAATATATTTCGCGATCCAGGGATTGGTCACGTTCGGCCCTTCCGAACGACCGATCGAGTGCAGCACCATGACACCGTCGTCGGCGAGTAGTTGCGCGCTTTTGCGGAAGAACGTGTCGTAATGATTGACGCCGACATGTTCGAACATGCCGACCGACACGATGCGGTCGAACGACCCCGCGAGATCGCGATAGTCCTGCAAATTGAAGCGGGCGCGGTCGGATAGGCCCTTTTCCGCGGCGCGCTCGTTGGCGATGGCGTGTTGCTCCTGCGACAGCGTGACACCGGTCACGTCGGCACCGGCGACCTCAGCCAAGTAGAGGCCGAGCCCGCCCCAGCCGCAGCCGATGTCGAGCACGCGCAGGTCGCGTTCGCCGCGCAGCAGCAGTTTGGCGGCGAGGTGGCGCTTCTTGGCGAGCTGGGCGTCGTCAAGCGATAGCTCGGGGCTGTCGAAATAGCCGCAGCTGTATTGCCGGTCGGCGTCCAGGAACAGCGAATAGAGGCGGCCGTCGAGATCGTAGTGATGCGCGACGTTATGGCGCGCGCGCCGGCGCGGATTGAACTGCTGCAAGCGGCGCTTGAGGTAGCGTAGCAGCCCTTGCGGCCGCGCCCAGTGCGGAACCTCGGACTTCTGGCCAAGCATGATGGCCAGCACATCGGCGATCGAGCCTTGCTCGACCACGAACGTGCCGTTCATATAGGACTCGCCGAATTTGAGTTCGGGATCGAGGAGAATTCCCCATTCGGCCTTGCGGGTGGCAAAACGAACCGATACCGGCTGGCCGGTCCCATCGCCGAAGGTCAAGACGGTTCCGCGCGACGTGGTAACCCGGAACGTGCCTCGCCTAATAAAGGTCTTCAGCAGAAATTGAAGCAACCGGTCCATCGGCCGCCCCCGTCACCCTGACAATTCTGACAATCGCCGCGACTGGCTATGATCTCCCCACACCCAACTACCTTGAAGGGTGCTCAAATGCCTAACGGAAGTATTCAATCAAAGTTCCGTTGGCCCAGCAATGCCACAAATTGGATGCATGCCTCGGACAAAACGCCGGTCACAACTCCTCAATAATAGGCTATCAACGCGGCGGCAGACGGCTCTAAGTGCCCGGATAATGCGAATTAAACCATTGAAAGGTCTAGGATAATGACGGCCTTTAGTCGCGGCATCGGGCTGGCGATGGCGGTATTGACGCTCGTAGTGGCGGCGCCGGCGGGGGCGCAGGAAAACCTCGATTCAGGCAAAACCGGCGCGCAGCTGTACGCCGCCGACTGTGCCATTTGCCACAAGAGCCCTCAGGCGCTGAAGAAATCCGGCGGCATGTTTGGCTTGTCCAGTTTCCTGCGTGAGCATTACACAGCGAGCAAGGAATCGGCTGCCTCCATCGCGGCCTTATATCGAGTCGACCGGCAACGCACCGGCGCCGAGCAAGCGCACGGCCAAACGCCCGGCCAAAGACGAGGAGAAGGCCAAGGTCGACGAGGAGAAGAAGACCAAGGCCAAATCCGGCGAGGCCAAGGGCGAGGAGAAAGCCAAGTCCGGTGAGGAGAAGAAGGCCAAGCCCGAATCCAGTGAATCCAAGGGCGAGGAGAAGGCCAAAACCGACGAGGAGAAAAAGACCAAGTCGAAATCCGGTGACGCCAAGAGCGAGGAGAAGACCAAGGCAGGAGAAGATAAGAAGGGCGGAGCGAAAGCCGGCGAAACTAGGGGCAAGGAGAAGCCCAAGGGCGAAGAGAAGGCGAAAGTCGACGAGGAGAAAAAGGCCAAGCCGAAAACCGACGAGGCCAAATCCAAAAAGTCCGATAAGACCCACAAGCCCGAAGAGGCCAAGACCTCCGGGCCGAAGACCAAAATCAAATCGGGGCAAAAGTCTGAAGAAAAGCCTGAGCGGAAGATCGGCGCCAAGAAGCCCGGGTCCAAGACGACCGAACCCAAGACGACCGAACCTAAGACGGGCGAGGCGAAGTCGGCGCAATCGAAGTTAAAGGACGCCAAGACCGCGCCGCCGAAGGAAAAAAAGAGCAAGCCGAAATCGGACGACGCGCCGGCCGCCAAACCGGACAAGCCGGAGAAGTCCGACTAGCGTCTTAGGCTTCCTCGTCTTTCTTCCTGGTCTTCTTGGCGGGCTTGGCCTCTTCTGTGGCCCTGGCCTCGGTGTCCGGCGCCTCGGCCTCGTGCAACGCCTTGGCCGCGTCCGGCTCGAAGAAGGCTTCCGCGGCTTCCAGCGTGGCCGCCGCGTCTTCCTCGGCCTCCGTGCGCTGCACCGTGACGTCCTCGCCGCGCGCGACCCGCTCGGCCTCGCCGGCGCTGCGCGCGACGATGACGGTGATGAGGGTCTCGACGTCCGGATGCAACGTCAGCGGCACCTTGTACTGGCCGATGGTCTTGATCGGCGTGTTGAGCGCGACCTGCGAGCGGTTCACCTCGGCGCCGTCGGCGTTGAGCAGACCGGCGATATCGCGCGGCGACACCGAGCCGAACAATTGGCCGGCTTCGCTCGCCTGACGGATCACCACGATGGTCTTGCCGTCGAGCTTGGCGGCGACTTTCTCGGCGCCCCCCTTGAGTTCGAGGTTGCGCGCCTGCAACTCGGCCTTCATCTCCTCGAAGCGCGCCTTGTTGTCGACGGTCGCGCGCTTTGGTGCGCATTCTGGACTTAAGTCGGACATTACGGCACTTCCGAAAAGGACCAATAGCCGGTATCAATCATGGCGCAAGCGCTTTGAGGCGGCGAGTATCTTCGGCCGCTTCCGCGACGACCCAATTCCGGAATATTGCAATCTTCGGAATATTCGATACCGCTTTGGGGCATACAATCCAGTAGGTATTGGCCACCCTCAACGAAACGTCGACTGGCCGCACAAGGCGGCCGTTGATCAAGTCCCACGCCGCGAGCGCCGTGCGCGCTAAGGCGATACCCTGGCCGTCGATCGCCGCGTCGATCAATATGCTGGCACGGTTCAGAACAGGGCCAGGGCCAACGGTGGCCTTCACGCCTGCGGCTTTAAACAAACGTGTCCAATTCTTCGCGTCCTCAAGACGCAGCAGTGGAAATTTCAAAAGGTCCGCCGCCTTCGTGATGCGGTTACGTCCCACGACGAGCTTTGGGCTGCACACTGGAAACAATCGCTCGGAATAAATCCGCTCCACATCGAGCCCCGGCCAGTTCCCGTCGCCGTGTCGGATCGCGATATCGACGTCGTCGCGTGCGAAATCGACATATTGTGTCGTGGCTGCAACACGTAGATCTACGTCGGGATGCTTCTCCGCAAAGCGGCTCAGCCGGTTGACTAACCATTTGGCGGCGAAATCGGGCGAGGTGCTAACGGTAAGAACTCCGCTTTCTTGACGCTGCAATAGCCTCTCGGTGCCAACGGCGATCCGGTCCAGTGCATCGCGGACGACGGCCAAATAATTGCGTCCAGCTTCGGTGAGGATCAGCCGTTGTCGTTCGCGATGGAAGAGCTTGACCCCAAGTGTATCTTCGAGCGCTTTCACCTGATGGCTGACGGCGCCCTGCGTGACGTTCAATTCCTCGGCGGCGCGTGTGAAGCTTTCGCTTCGGGCCGCAGCCTCGAAAGCTTTCAGGCCATTCAGCGGTGGGAGACGACGCGCCATTGGCTGCTCATGAGGAAATCTAATCAAGAGTACCGCAAACCGGCGATTACAGCAACATATCGACCAATCTGCCTGCCCCAGTTAATTAGATTTTCTCAGGCATACCCGAGAAAAAATGCGTTGCGGATAATTGCAATGTGGAGATAGTGCCTGACGCTTCATTCGAAGCGGTCGGGCTCTCCAAGCAGCCGCCCGGTTCTTGAAGACGCCTTGTCTCAAGCGCTGCTCCAGCCCCGCATGGGGAGGAGCGCCTATGAGCAATCAAAGCGTTTCCATTCGTCAGACTACGTTGGCCGCGTCTGCCCCGGCAACTTCAACGGCACGCCCCGTAGCGGCCCGCACAAAATTGCTCCTTGAAGGACCGATCTTTGCAACTCTGTTGCGGCTGGCGGCGCCGAACATTCTCAACCTGCTCGCATTTGTTGCCGTGATCACCTTTGATGGTTTTTTCCTGGGCAAAATCGGAACGGACGCGCTTGCGGGCGCTTCACTGGCGTTTCCATGGATCATGCTGGTTCTGCAAACCACCAACAGCGGCATGGGCGTCGGCGTGTCGTCTGCCGTCGCGCGCGCGCTCGGCGCGGGCAAACGCGAGCGCGCCGACGAACTCGCCTTTCACGCATTTCTGCTGGCTCTCGCGCTTGCTGGAATTTTTTCGACAGTGATGCTGCTTGCCGCTCCTTTTATATTTGGTTGGATGGGCGGGCGCGACAAGATGCTGATGGACGCGCTCTCATACGCCAATGTTGCCCTCGGCGGCGCCGTCTGCATCACCGTGCTCAACCTGCTCGGTAACGTAGTGCGGGGAACAGGCAATATGAGCCTGCATGCGGGCGTTCTGGTCGGCTGCGTGATCGCGCACATCGCACTCGCGCCTCTTCTAATTTTCGGCTATGGGCCGGTTCCGGCGTTGGGTCCTGCGGGCGCTGGTTGGGGTCTGGTGATCCCCTTCGGCGTCGGCAGCCTCATCATGATTGCCTACCTTCGCTCGTCCCGCTCGATCGTTCGTTTGAATTTCTACGGAGCAGCTCCGCAATGGGCGTTATTCGCCGACATTCTCAAGGTTGGCGTACCGGGCTTGATCAACACCGCAATTACCAACCTGTCTGTGGTCGTACTGACGGGCATCGCTGGCCAGTTCGGACGTGAAGCTGCCATCGGCTACGCGATGGGGTCGAGGCTCGAATACATCATGCAGCCCATCGCCTTTGGTTTTGGAACGGCGATCGTCGCAATGGTGGGGACGAATTGGGGCGCGCAGCAGTATAGCCGCGCTCGCCAGATCTCCTGGACGGGCGCGGTGACGATCGCGCTTTTATGCGGGACCCTGGGATTGATCGTCGCAGCACAACCCAGCATTTGGCTGGGATTATTCAGTAACGATGCAGAAGTTGCACGCCTTGGTGCGATGTATCTGCGGATCGTCGGGCCGGTTTATGTCTGTTTCGGTCTCGGCCTTGGGCTGTTCTTCGTATGCCAAGGATACGGCCGCGGCTTTGCAGCGATGACCGCAAACGCGGTGCGGTTGCTGGTAAGCGCAGGTGGAGGACTTGCGGCAGTGTACTGGTTCGTCTCGGCGTCCGTCTCCGGTTCCTCACCCTCCCGCAACGCCTTGGCCGCGTCCGGCTCGAAGAAGGCTTCCGCGGCTTCCAGCGTGGCCGCCGCGTCTTCCTCGGCCTCCGTGCGCTGCACCGTGACGTCCTCGCCGCGCGCGACCCGCTCGGCCTCGCCGGCGCTGCGCGCGACGATGACGGTGATGAGGGTCTCGACGTCCGGATGCAACGTCAGCGGCACCTTGTACTGGCCGATGGTCTTGATCGGCGTGTTGAGCGCGACCTGCGAGCGGTTCACCTCGGCGCCGTCGGCGTTGAGCAGACCGGCGATATCGCGCGGCGACACCGAGCCGAACAATTGGCCGGCTTCGCTCGCCTGACGGATCACCACGATGGTCTTGCCGTCGAGCTTGGCGGCGACTTTCTCGGCGCCCCCCTTGAGTTCGAGGTTGCGCGCCTGCAACTCGGCCTTCATCTCCTCGAAGCGCGCCTTGTTGTCGACGGTCGCGCGCAAGGCCTTGCCGCGCGGCAGCAGGAAATTGCGGGCGAAACCGTCCTTCACGCGCACGACGTCGCCCATTTGGCCGAGCTTGCCGACGCGCTCGAGCAGGATCACATCCATTGTCGTCTCTCCTTGATTTGAACTTGGTTGATTTGAATTTTGGTCATGGGTGAATGTCGCGTCGTCAGGTGCGGGCCGGCGGGCCGCGCTTTGCGGCGATGCGCGCGCGCAGGTCGATGACGGCCTCGATCAGGCCGAGCAGGCAGAGCGCCAGCACCGGCCAGCCCAATACGATGACTGCCATGTAAACGCCGGCGAGCAGGAACATACGGCTCGCCATGCCGCGGGTAATGGCGTGCAGCACCGCGAAGCCAAGCACGCCATAGGCCATCAGCAGGCTGGCCGAGAACACGCCCGCGACGATGCCGATGAGGCTGCCGACAAAGCTCAGGACGATGGCGATCGCCAGCGCCGCGGTCAGCGAGCGTGGAAAACTCATGGCCGCCAGCGGCGGCCACGGCCGCTTGAGCCGGCCGGAAAACTTCACGATCACGCCGCCAAGCCACAAATTGAGCACGTTAGTGATGGTGGCGAGCACGGCTGCCGCCGGGGGAATGGCGGCCACCAGGAAGTCGATCAAATGGGTGGCATTGGTCTCGCCCGGCAGGGTGAGTGGGGCACCGGCCGAGGCTCCGGTTTCCACGCGCAGAATGTGTGTCAGCGCGTGGCGCAAGCCGGCACGGAAGCTCTCGGCATCGAGACCGAAATTGGGGATGGCGGCGATCACCACCAGTCCGCCGAGCAGGGCGGCCCAGACTACCAAACGGCCGGGCGGATACCATTCGAGCGCCGCGGCGCCGTTGCCGGCGGGGCGCGCCAGCATCGCGAGATAGCCTAGCCACCAGGCTGGGAGTCCGGCGCCGGCCAGAAACGAGAAGAAGAACACCGGCCCGAACGCAATACCGAGCGCGAGCGCGCCCGCAAGTGCCGCGGTCATGGCCGACCAATGGCTCCAGCCGAGCCCGGCGATCATGATCGGCAGCGGCGCGAGATAGAACAGCGGGATCGACAGCCATACGCCCGAGGTCACCGAGGCGAACAGCAAAGCCGCCGCAGCGCCGGCACCGATACCGATCAATCCGAACTGCATCATCACGAGCTGTCCCGCTCAGTTTCGAGCGGTTAGAGACGGAACCATTCCGCCCCAACCATCGGCTCGCGGGTGTCCCCGCAAGCCTCGTTGTGTTCGCGTCTTACTGAATCACGTAAGGCAGCAAACCGAGGAAGCGCGAGCGTTTGATCGCCTGCGCCAACTCGCGCTGCTTCTTGGCCGACACCGCGGTGATGCGGCTCGGCACGATCTTGCCGCGCTCCGACACGTAGCGCTGCAGCAGCTTGACGTCCTTGTAGTCGATCTTCGGCGCGTTGGCGCCGGAAAACGGACAGGTCTTGCGCCGGCGGAAGAACGGACGGCGCGCGCCGCCGCCACCACCGCCACCTTGGGATGATCCGAATGCCATGGTCTATTCCTCCACCGCTGCGACATCGACGTCGTCGTCGCGGCGCGGACGGCGCGGACGATCGCCACGGTCACCACGATCTCCGCGGTCGCCACGCTCGCCGCGATCGTCGCGGTCGGACTTGCGCATCATCGCCGAGGGGCCGTCCTCGTGCGCTTCGACGCGGATGGTGAGGTAGCGCAGGATGTCTTCGTTGATCCGCTCCTGGCGCTCGATCTCGCTGAGCACGGCCGGTGCCGCGTCGACGTTGAGCAGCGTCATGTGCGCCTTGCGATTCTTGCGGATGCGGTAGTTGAGGGACTTCATCCCCCAATACTCGGTCTTGGTGATCTTGCCGCCGGCTTCGGTGATGATGCCGGAAAGTTTCGCGGTCAATTCCTCGACCTGCTGCGCGGACAGATCCTGGCGCGCGAGATAGACGTGTTCGTAGAGCGGCATGAAAAGCCTTTCCTTTTGGTACCCATGTCCTCGATCCTGGCGCCTAGCCCCTCGAGCCCTTCGGGAAAGGCTCGAATGCTCTGAAGGCGGGAACACGGGACGCCGGGTCCACTGACCCTACCGTTCATGACCGAAGGTCATGAAACGGCCGTCCGTTCAGCTCCCAACCAGGATCGACGGAGCGGGCGGGTTATAGGCGGATTGGGCGCAAAAAGGCAAGCATAAGCATCCGTCTGAGCACTGGCCGTCAAACCGCCTGAGAAGCCATCTTCACTGACAAATTGCGGCACGAAACGGCTATGCCGCCGATAAAAAGCCGCCCTAACCCGATACACCATTTCGCGCTTTTACCGGCCATTGCCAAACTTGACAGGACCCGTGCTGCGGTGTCTCTCGGCTCAATTCAGGCAAAAGACGATTTGTGAGGGGGTATGGCGGTCGCATTCGTGTTTCCGGGCCAGGGCAGCCAGGCGGTCGGCATGGGCAAGGCGCTGGCGGCAAATTTTTTGCCGGCCCGGCAAGTGTTCGAAGAGGTCGACGCAGCGCTAGGCGCAAGGCTCTCCGCCATCGTGTTCGAGGGTCCGGCCGATGCGCTCACGCTCACCGAGAATGCGCAGCCGGCGCTGATGGCGGTCTCGCTCGCCACGATGCGCGTGCTGGAAGCCGAAGCCGGTCTCGATCTCAAACGCGATGCGCAATTCGTCGCGGGTCATTCGCTCGGCGAATATTCCGCGCTCGCCGCCGCCGGCGCCTTCACCATCGCCGACACCGCGCGGCTGCTGCGCACGCGCGGGCAGGCGATGCAGAGGGCGGTGCCGGTCGGCGTTGGCGCCATGGCAGCGCTGCTCGGGCTCGACTACGACGCGGCGGTTGCGGTCGCCGCGCAGGCCGCGCAAGGACAGGTTTGTCAGGCCGCCAACGACAACGGCGCGGGGCAGGTGGTGGTGTCTGGCGACAAGGCGGCGATCGAACGCGCGGTCGAGATCGCCAAAGCCAAGGGCGCCAAGCGCGCGATGCTGCTGCAAGTGTCCGCCCCCTTCCATTGCGCGTTGATGCAGCCCGCCGCCGACGTGATGGCACAGGCGCTGGCGCAAGTGACCGTCAAGCCGCCGGTGGTGCCGGTGGTGGCGAATGTGCTGGCCAAGCCGATCAGCGATCCCGCAGAAATCGTGCGCGCCCTGGTCGCGCAGGTCACCGGCACGGTGCGCTGGCGCGAGTTGGTCGCCGCCATGGCGGCTGCCGGCGTCGCGAGTTTCTACGAAGTGGGGGCCGGCAAGGTGCTGAGCGGTCTCATCAAGCGCGTCGCCGAGGGCGCTACCGCCACCGCGATCAATAACCCTGACGATGTCGCCGCGTTCAAGGCGAGAAGGAGTTTTTGATGTTCGATCTCAGCGGCAAGACCGCGCTGGTGACCGGCGCAACCGGCGCCATCGGCGGCGCCATTGCGCGCGCCTTGCACGCCCAGGGCGCGACCGTCGCGCTCTCCGGCACGCGCCGCGAGGTGCTCGATGCGCTCGCCGGCGAGCTGAAGGATCGCGTGCATGTGCTGCCCTGCGATCTCGCCGACAAGGACGCGGTCGAGGCTTTGGTGCCGAGCGCGGAAGAAAAAATGACCAAGCTCGACATCCTGGTCGCCAATGCCGGGGTCAACCGGGACAATCTTTTCGTGCAATTGCGCGATGAGGACTGGGAAAAGGTCATCGCGGTTAACCTGACCGCCACCTTCCGGCTCACCCGCGCGGCGGTGAAGACCATGATGCGCCGGCGTTGGGGCCGCGTGATCGGCATCTCGTCGATCGTCGGCTATACCGGCAATCCGGGGCAGGGCAACTATACCGCCGCGAAGGCCGGTCTGGTCGGCATGCTGAAGTCGGTCGCCGCCGAATACGCCAAGCGCAACGTTACCGCCAACTGCATCGCGCCTGGCATCATCGCCAGCGCCATGATCGACCGGCTCAATGATAAGCAGCGCGAGGCAATTGTGGCGCGGGTGCCGTCCGGACGGCTCGGAGCGCCGGCCGACGTGGCCGCGGCGGCGGTCTATCTGGCCTCGGAAGAGGCCGGCTATGTCACCGGGCAGACCATTCACGTCAACGGCGGTATGGCGATGATTTAGCGCGCGATCCCGAAAAGTTTATCCACGACCCGATCGGGGATGGCCAGCGCTTTCCGGAGAAGACCATGCGCGAATAACGCATGATCCCGATCAGATCATGCACAAACAAGGGGCGGAAATGCTTGGCTTTTCAGGGCGCGTCGGGCTACGCTCGCGCGCGCTAGTCAACGGATTTGAAGTGTGGTAACCGAAATTCGGCCCGGCTGGGGCGGCCGATGGCGGACGTCGCAATTGATGCTCTGCGATCGAAGGTCGTCACACCGCGTCAACCACGACGAGGCCATTCCGCGATGGTTGCGATCGGGTCCCGGACGCAGCCCAATCTAAAAAGCACGAGGTTGGAACGATGAGTGATATTGGCGAGCGGGTTAAAAAGATCGTCGTGGAGCACCTCGGGGTAGAACCCGACAAGGTGACCGAACAAGCGAGTTTCATCGACGATCTTGGCGCCGATAGTCTCGACACCGTCGAACTCGTGATGGCTTTCGAGGAGGAATTCGGCTGCGAGATTCCGGACGATGCCGCCGAAACGATCCTGACCGTCGGCGATGCCGTCAAGTTTCTCGAAAAGAACGCGAAAAGTTGAGCGTAAGCCGCTCCGGCGATTCGATAGCTCCATTCGTCACAAATTTATGGACTATGGCCGGTAAAGCGGCACATGGGAGCGCTTGACTTGATTCGGAGCTTGGCATGAGGCGTGTCGTCATCACCGGGATGGGGATGGTTTCTCCGCTTGGCTGCGGCGTCGAGACGACATGGCAACGCCTGCTCAAGGGCGAAAGCGGCGCCAAGAAGATCGATACCTTCGACGTCTCCGACATTTCCTGCAGGATCGCGTGCGTGGTGCCGCGCGGCGACGGCAGCGGCGGCACCTTCAATGCCGACCAATGGATGGAGCCGAAGGAGCAGCGCAAGGTCGACAATTTCATCCTGTTCGGGATGTCCGCGGCCAAGCAGGCGCTCGATGACGCCGGCTGGCGCCCGCAGAGCTATGAGGAGCAGACCAGCACCGGCGTCCTGATCGGCTCCGGCATCGGTGGCGTCGAAGGCATCGCCGCCAACGCCGTCATTCTGCACGAGAAGGGACCGCGCCGGGTTTCGCCGTTCTTCATTCCCGGCCGCATCATCAATCTTGCCTCCGGCTACGTCTCCATCGAATTCGGCCTGAAGGGGCCGAACCACGCGGTTGTGACCGCCTGTTCGACCGGTGCGCATGCGATCGGCGACGCCGCGCGCATGGTGGCGCTCGGCGATGCCGAGGTCATGGTGGCGGGCGGTACGGAATCGCCGGTCAACCGCATTTCACTTGCTGGCTTTGCCGCGTTGCGCGCACTGTCCACCGGCTTCAACGAAGAGCCGACGCGCGCCTCTCGTCCCTACGACAAGGACCGCGACGGCTTCGTGATGGGCGAGGGAGCGGGCGCGGTGGTCGTCGAAGCGCTCGAGCACGCGCAGGCGCGCGGCGCCAAGATTTATGCCGAACTGATCGGTTACGGCATGTCGGGCGATGCCTATCATATTACCGCGCCGTCACCGGACGGCGACGGCGCGTTCCGCTGCATGAGCATGGCCCTCAAGCGCGCGGGGATTACGGCCGACGATATCGACTATATCAACGCGCACGGTACCTCGACGCCGCTCGGCGACGAAATCGAGCTCGGCGCGGTGCAGCGCCTCATCGGCAATGCTGCTGGCCGCGTGTCGATGTCGTCGACTAAATCCTGCATCGGCCATCTGCTCGGCGCCGCCGGCGCGGTGGAGGCAATCTTCTCGATCCTTGCGATCCGCGACGGGGTCGCCCCGCCCACCATCAATCTCGACAATCCGTCGGTCGAGACGCCGATCGATCTGGTGCCGCATAAGGCGCGCAAGCGCGAGATCAACATCGCCTTGTCGAATTCGTTCGGCTTCGGCGGGACCAATGCTTCGCTGATCTTCACCCGCTATGCCGGCTAGCCCGCCTGCTGCTTCCCAAGTTTTCGCCACAATTCTTCCTAACGTGCGAAAGCTGCTAATGATTTCCAATTCAGCCGCGGCCGGTCGTCGAACGGGAGTGTGTCGAAGGTGAGCTTGCAGGTCGCCATAGCGGGAGCGGGCGCGTGATTTCCGATCCGCCCCATGGCGGCGAGGGCCGCAGGGCCACGAGCAAACCGGGGCCCGTGCCGGTGCCGCCGCCTCCGGCGAGCGCGCCAAAGCCGCCGCGCAGCCCGCGCGCCGCGCTTGAGCCGGAACGCGTGCCCTTGCCCAATCGCCGCTCGCAACGGGTGCGTCATCCGCTGGTGATCGCCGGCAATGCCATCTTCACCGTGTTGGTCCTGATCTCGGTCGTCGTCGGCGGCACGCTCTACGTCGGCCGGCAGCGTTTCGAAACGCCCGGGCCGCTCGCCGCCGACAAGGTGGTCAATATTCCGCGCGGGCTCGGCATCCGTGATATTGCCGATCTGCTGCAGCGCGAGGGCGTGATCGACCAGCCCTGGGTGTTCATCGGCGGGGTGATGGTGCTCAAGGCGCGCGGCGACCTCAAGCACGGCGAATACCAGTTCACCAAGGGCGCGAGCCTCGCCGACGTGGTCGCCACCATCATCGAGAACAAGGTGGTGCAGCACTCGCTGACGATTCCGGAAGGGCTGACCTCCGAGCAGATCGTCGCCAAGCTGTTGGAGACCGAGGCGCTCTCCGGCCAGATCAAGGAAATCCCGCGCGAAGGCACGCTGCTGCCGGAGACCTACAAATTCACTCGCGGCATGACGCGCGAACAGATCATCCAGCGCATGCAGCAGGCGCACCGGCGTTTGTTGCAGGAGGTCTGGGAGCACCGCATGTCGGATCTTCCGGTCAAGACGCCGGAGCAGCTGGTCACCCTCGCCTCGATCGTGGAGAAGGAAACCGGCAAGCCGGACGAGCGCTCGCGCGTGGCCTCGGTGTTCGTCAATCGGCTGAAGAACAAGATGCGATTGCAGTCCGATCCGACCATCATCTACGGCCTGACCGGCGGCAAAGGCTCGCTCGGCCGCCCGATCCTGAAGAGCGAGATCGAGCAGCCGACGCCCTACAATACCTATGTGATCGACGGGCTGCCGCCGGGGCCGATCGCCAATCCGGGCCGCGCCTCGCTCGAAGCCGCGGCCAATCCGGCGCGCACCAAGGACCTCTATTTCGTCGCCGACGGCAGCGGCGGCCACGTCTTCTCGGAAACTTACGAACAGCACCAGAAAAACGTCGCGCGCCTGCGCGCGATTGAGAAGAACTCAGTACCCGACCCGCAATCCGCGAAGCCGTAGTCCCTTGTGAGCATCAAGCCTCGCGGCTAAGTTCGCCCGCGCTTTCCGCCGGTCAACCAACACGAGATAAATCCGATGGCCTTGTCGAGCATGACCGGCTTCGCGCGCGGCCACGGCGTCGCCGGCGCCTATGCCTGGAACTGGGAGCTCAAATCGGTCAACGCCAAGGGCCTCGATCTGCGGCTGCGCCTGCCGCCGGGTTGGGACGCGATCGAAGTGCCGGCGCGCGCGCGCGGCGACCGAGAAGCTGTCGCGCGGCACGGTCTACGCCAATCTGACCGTCGACCGCAAAGGCGTGGCGCCGGCCGTCAAGGTCAACGAGCCGGTGCTCAATGCCGTGCTGGCGACGCTCGATAGCCTGCGCGGCAAGGTCGAAGCCGCGCCGCCCACGCTCGACGGCATCCTCGCGCTCAAGGGCGTCATCGAGGTGACCGAGGAAGACGAGCGCGAGGAGGATCGCCGCGCCGCCGAGGCCGCGATCCTGAAAGGCTTCGAACAGGCGCTCGCCGATCTCCTCGCCATGCGGCAGGCGGAGGGGGCAACGCTCGGTCAACTGCTGTCGACGCGGCTTGCGGAAATCGCCGTGCTCGCCGCGCGCGCGGAGGCAGCGCCCGGCCGCAAGCCGGAAGCGATCAAGGCGCGGCTCGCCGAGCAGGTGGCGACGCTGTTGTCGGCCTCGCAGCGCTTCGATTCCGACCGCCTGCACCAGGAAGCGATCATGCTGGCGAGCCAAGGCCGATATCCGCGAGGAACTCGACCGTCTTGCCTCCCATGTCGCGCAGGCGCAGAAGCTGATCGCCGACGGCGGCGCCGGTCGGCCGCCGGCTCGACTTCCTGGCGCAGGAACTCAACCGCGAATCGAATACGCTGACCGCCAAGGCCAACGACGTCGACCTCACCAATATCGGCCTGGAATTGAAAAGCGTGGTCGAGCAGTTCCGCGAGCAGGTGCAAAATCTGGAATGAGCCAAGATGGCGACATAACCCGCCGGGGCATCATGCTGGTGCTGTCCTCGCCGTCCGGTGCGGGCAAGACGACGCTGTCGCGCAACTTGCTGGAGCAGGAAGACAACGTCTCGCTGTCGGTCTCGGTCACCACCCGGGCACGGCGCCCGAGCGAAATCGAAGATGTGCATTATCACTTCGTGACCAAGCGGCACTTCGAAGCCATGCGCGACGGTGGCGAGTTGCTGGAATGGGCCGAAGTACACGGCAATTTCTACGGCACGCCGCGCGAGCCGGTGGAAAAGGCGCTTGCTGACGGGCGCGACGTGCTGTTCGACATCGACTGGCAGGGCACACGCCAGTTGCTCGACAAGATGCGCGACGACGTGGTGACCGTGTTCGTGCTGCCGCCCTCGGCGGAAGAGCTCAAATCGCGGCTGGAGCGCCGGGCGGAAGACAGCGGGGCCATCATCGTGCAGCGTTTGCGCAACGCCATCGAAGAGATTTCGCACTGGCGCGAATACGACTACATTCTGGTCAACCGCGACCTTGACAAGAGCTTCTTGCGCGTGCGCGCGATCCTGACCGCCGAGCGGCTCAAGCGCGTCAAGATGCTCGATCTGGAAAGCTTTGCCGACCGCCTGCTGGCCGATTTGAAGAAGCTCGGTGGCTAGCCGTTACGCCGTCAGCACCACGCGCCCGACGATTTTGCCCGCGCGCAGGTCGTCGAGCGTGGCCGAGGCCTGATCGAGCGGCCGTTCGGCGATCGGCGGCGGCGCAATGTTCTTTTCGCGCACTAGGTCGATCAATTCGCGCGCTTCCGCCAGAGTGCCGGTCTGCGTCCCCTCGATGGTCATGGCCTTGAGCGGGAACATGGCGACCGCGGTCGAATAGCCGCCGCCGATCAGGCCGGTGACCACCACCTTGCCGCCCTTGGCTAGCGCGCCGGTGGCAAAATTGAGCGACTTGTCGGAGCCGGCGAAGTCGAGCGCTGCATAAATGCCACCGCTCGCCTTCAGCAGTGCCTTGCGCGCATTCGCATCGGCAGGATCGAAGGCTTCTTTGGCGCCGGCAGCGAGCGCGGCGTCGCGCTTCTTAGCGTCGATGTCGGCGACGTAGGGCGCGGTGCCGTACATAGCGCGCGCCAGCGCGAGCCCCATCAAGCCGACGCCGCCGAGGCCGACCAAGAGCAGCGGCGCACGCGCGGCGCGGTCGGCAAGCCGCTTGAGCGCCGCATAGGCGGTGAGCCCCGAGCACATCAGCGCACCGGCGTAAGACGGTGACAGCGGCGCATAGTCGATCAGATAGCGCGGATGTGGCACCAGCACATGGGTGGCGTAGCCGCCGTCGACCGTAATGCCGAGATGGCGCGGGGCCACGCAGATGTTCTCGTCGCCCGCCTTGCAGGCCGCGCATTGGCCGCAGCCGATCCAGGGGTAGACCGCGACTTTCGCGCCCGGAGCAATATTCGCCTGCGGCCCCGCGCTTTCGACCTCGCCTGCGATCTCATGGCCGAGGGTGAAGGGCAGCGTGCGGCCGGACGCGCACGTCGAGCTGCTTGCCGTCGCCGAGCAGGAAATAGCCGTCCTGCATGTGCAGGTCGGAATGGCAGACGCCGCAGCGCGCGATGCGCACCAGCACTTCGCTGCCTTGCGGCCTAGGCGCGTCCACGACCGTTTCGCACAGCGGCGCGCCATAGGCGGTGAGGGATTGGCGGTGCATCTGCATGATGGGCGAACTTTACACGCGGGCTTTCGCCTGCCCAGCAAAAATATTGGCCAGCGCGACGAACCCCTCGACCGGAATTTCCTCGGCCCGCGCGGTCGGTGCGATACCGGTTTCGGCGAGCAGCGCGAGCGCATCGACGCCGAGCGATTTGAGGCTCTGCCGCAGCATCTTGCGGCGCTGCCCGAATGCCGCCTCGGTCACTTTTTGCAAGGCGTCCACGTCGCAGGTGAGTGGCTCTGCGCGCGGGATCAGCCGCACGACCGATGACGTCACTTTCGGCGGCGGCACGAAGGCGTTGGGCGCCACGTCGAACAGGATCTTGCTCTCGCAGCGCCAGCTCGTCAGCACCGCCAGCCGGCCATAGGATTTGCCGCCCGGGGCAGCGATGATGCGCTCGGCCACCTCGCGCTGGAACATCAGCACCAGCATGTCGTACCAGGGCGGCCACGGCTCCCGGTCAGCCAGCCGATCAGCAGCGCGGTCGCGATATTGTAGGGCAGGTTGGCGATCACGCGCGCACGGCCGGCGCCAAGATGCGCGCGCGCGTCGAATTCCAAGGCGTCGCCGGGGACGATCTCGAGCTGACCGGGATAGCGTGCCGCAATCTCCTCCAGCGCCGCGATCGCGCGGTCGTCGCGCTCGATGGCGATGACGCGCCGCGCGCCCTCCGCCAACAGCGCGCGCGTCAGGCCGCCCGGTCCGGGGCCGACTTCGACCACCGTTACGCCGTCGAGCGGGCCGCCGGCGCGCGCGATGCGCGCGGTCAGATTGAGATCGAGCAGGAAATTCTGGCCGAGCGATTTCTTGGCCGACAGACCGTGCCGGCGGATGACGTCGCGCAGCGGCGGCAGGTCGTCGATCTGGGCCATTCGTTAATTGGCGGGTACGAGCGCCGGCGTCTTGGCGGAAAGCCGGGCGGCGAGCGCCAGCGCCGCCACCAGGCTCGACGGATCGGCGCGGCCCGTGCCGGCGATGTCGAAGGCGGTGCCGTGATCGGGCGAGGTGCGCACGAAGGGCAGGCCGAGCGTCACATTGACCGCATTGTCGAAAGCCAGCGTCTTGATCGGGATCAGCGCCTGGTCGTGATACATGCAGAGCGCGACGTCGTAGCTCGCGCGCGCCCGCTCATGGAACAGCGTGTCGGCCGGCACCGGGCCGACGGCGTCGATGCCTTCCGCGCGCAGTTGCTTGACCGCCGGCGCCACGATGGTGTGGTCCTCCTCGCCGAGCGCGCCTTCCTCGCCGGCATGCGGATTGAGCCCGGCGACCGCGAGGCGCGGGCGGGCGATGCCGAAGCGGGCGGCGAGATCGCGCGCGACGATGCGGCCGGTCTCGCACGCACGAGATCGGTGGTCAAGCGCGACACCACCTCGCGCAAGCGGCAGATGGATGGTCACCGGCACCACCGCGAGTTCCGGCGACCACAACATCATCACCGGCTGCACGGCTTTGCCCGTCGCCTCGGCGGCAAGCTTGGCGAGGAATTCGGTATGGCCGGGCTCGGCAAAGCCGGAGCGGTAGAGCACGTTCTTGGCGACCGGATTGGTGACGATCGCCGCGGCACGGCCGGCCATCACATCGGCGACCGCGTGCCGGATCGAGGCGATCGCCGCCGGCGCGCTGCTGGCGTCGGGATGACCGGGCGCGACGGTGACCAACAGGCCGAGCGGGACCACCGGCAAGGCGCGCTCGAAGACGGCGTTTGCCTCGGCCGGTGCGACGATGGCGAGCGGCACATCGAGGCCGAGGATACGTGCGCGCTTCGCCAGAAAATCCGGATCGCCGATGAGGTAGAAGGGCGGCACGTCGAGTTCGACCCGGCGTCGCCAAACGGCGAGCGTCAAGTCGGGACCGATGCCCGCCGGCTCGCCGAGGGTCAACGCCAGAGGAAGCCGGGCGCGCGCGCTCATTTGTTGTCTTTGTATTTGCTGTCTTTGTATTCGATCATCGCCTGTTTGCGAATTTCATCGAGGTATTTCTTGGCCTCGGCGTCGTAACGTTTGGCGAACAACTCCTGGCGCATTTCACGCTTGAGCGGAGAGTCGACCTTGCTCTCCTTCTTGTTGCACAGCGCAAACATCTGCAGCCCTTGCTCGGTCGCCTCAGGCGCGGTCAGGTGGCCGACCGGGATGCTGGCGAGCATGTCGCGCAGTTGCGGCGCGAGATCGGCCGAACTGCGCGTAATCGGCTCGCGCACCGCGACGTCGCGCAGCGCGCGCGCAAAGGCCAGGCCCTCTGCGCATGAGACGAAACGGCCGCGCAGGCTTTCCGCCTCGCGCCGCTTGCCGTCCACGGCGGCTGCGTTCGATCCTGGCGCCACCAGGATCATGATCGGATAGAGGGTGTAGATATAGCCGACCGTGTCGGTGTCGCTTTCGTTGCGGGAGCGCAAGGCGTTGGCGATGTCGGATTCGCCGACCTGCAAGGACGAACTGAACTTGCCGCGTACCAATTGGCTCCAGGTCAGCTCGGCGCGGATTCTCGCTTTGATGGTCGCCGGGGCAATGCCGGCGCGCTCGATCATCTGGGAGAATTGCGCCACCGATACGTGCTGGCTTTTGGCCATGTTGCCGAACGCCTGGTCGACCTCGGCGTCGCCGATCTCGAAGCCGTAGCTCTTGGCCTTCGCGATCTTGATGCGGTCGTCGATCAGTTCCTGGATGACCTCCTGGCGCGTAGGGGTTTTGTGGGTCGAGGTCGCCATCAGCTTGGTGCGCTGCTCGATGTCGTAGGCTGTGATCGGTGAGCCGTTGGCGACCACCACCACCTGCGCGAAGGCCGCAGCTGGCATGGCAACGGCGAGCACGGCGCCAATAGTCCAGCCGCGGACAGAAGCAAATCTCAAGCTAATTCTCCGCATCGCGATATCCATTGCGGCGAGCGCACCCGGCGGTCCGAAGCGTCATTCGCGGTTGCTATCAATGCGAGTTCGCGTTTGGCCCAACGTTCTGGCTCACTGATGTATCGCCGAGCGTGCGCAGGCTCAATTGCACCATGATCGTATTGTTGAGCTGGGGCGAGCCGGTCCCATAAGCGTAACTAGTCATGTAATTTAGGCCCAAAATTAGGCAATCGTTGACGTAGGCGATGCCGACCGAGTCTTGAGCAATTTTACTGGTTTGGAGGTCGAAGGTTGCGGAGCCACGCAGCAGCCAGTTGGCGTCAAGCTTGACCGAGCCACCGGTGAGCAGACCCTGGCGGCGGTTGAGGAAGCCGATATCGGGCTGGGCGGCATAGTCGCCGTAGAGGACGTTGACGGACCAGCGGTCGAAGTTGGCGGCCGCTTCGAGTTCGGTCCGTCTGACGGCAAACGTGTCGTTGTCGAAGCGGAAACGCGAGCTGAATTTATAGATGGCATTGGGCTGGAAGGTCGCCCGCGCCACATAGTCGGAGCGGGTGGTGTCCAGCCCGCTGTCGAGGCCGCTATTGGCGATACCGCCCTGCGCGAACGAATTGTTCCACAGGCTGTAGGATTGGCCGAACAGCGCGTTGAAGGCGCCGCCTTGATTGAATTGCGCGGTGTAAGTCACGCCGTAATTGGCGCGTCCGCCGCCCTCGACCCGGTCATAGCCGGAGAACTTGTCGACCTTGAACAGATTGGTGTCGTCGAAGATCAGGCTTTGCGCGTCCTCGTTCGGCCACTTTCCGACCTGAGGTTCGCTCGGCCGCGCGATCACCTGGGCGATCGGTTCGAAAGTCTGCGTACCCCAGGACTGCACGTTGATGAACGGGTAGCGATATTCCAGGCCGACCGTCGGCATGGCGCGCACCAGATTGCTGTCGCCGGTGCTGATGTAGTTGGACACGCCGGGATCGTTGTTGACCTGCAGCGATGCCGCGTCGGCGCGCAGCGACATGAACGGCGTGAACACCTGGCCGAACGAATCGGTGAAGCTGCGGCGCCAGTGGGCATCCGCCGACATGCGGGTATAGGTGCCGGGAATGCCGCGCAGCAGGCAGTTGGCCGCCATATGTCGGATCGGCAGTGTTGCGAACAGTTGGCGCGTCGCGGTTGATGGCGTCGAATTCGGCCTGGTTGCGCGTCAGGCTGGTGAAGTTGACGTTGTAGCCGAGCTCGCCGCCCATGATCGGATGATTGAACGTGTAGTCGTAATCCAGCACCGGGTGGATGACCGGAATCTGCTTCTGCACGTCGGCGGTCGAAAAGCCGTAGTAGTAGATCGAACGGATGTCGAAATAGCTGCGGTCGCCCTTGCCGGCGAGATAGATCTGCGAGAGGCCCGAATTGGCGGCGGCCCCCAGCGTATCGGTGTAGTGATAGGTCGACAGACGCGGGTTGTAGTCCGACAAGAACGTCTTGTCGGTCAGCAATATTCCGTCCCAGCCCCAGACCCATTTGTCGTTGAGGGCGAACTTGCCCTCGCTTTCTACGCTGCCGCGGAAATTGCGGTCACCGGGCGCCGACACGCCGTTGTTGTTCGCAAAATAGGCGCGGTCGAGCTGGTAGATGCCGGCGGCGCGGATGGAGTAGGCGCCGTTGAGCAGGCGCTGGCGAAACTCGCCCTGCAGCAACGGTCCCTGCTTGGTGGTGATCATCGGCGAGAAGGTAGCGTCGTAGTCGGGCGCCAGCGCCCAGTAGTAGGGGATTTCGACCGCCTGTCCGTAAATGGTGCTCGATGTGATGATCGGCATCAGCACGCCGGTCTTGCGCTTGACGGTCGGGTCGGGCGCCGAGAAATACGGCAGGAAGGCGATCGGCTGTCCGAAGAATTCGAGGCGCGCGTCCTCGAAATAGATCATCTTCTCGCCTTGGTCGTGGATGATGCGCGCGGCTTTCACCTGCCACAGCGGCGGTTTCTTCGGATCGTCCTTGCACGGTGCGCAGGCGGTGTAGACGCCGCTATGGAAGACGGTGGTGTTTCCGTTGCTGCGCTCGGCGCGGGCGGCCGCCATACGCGTCTGATCGGGAGAGTCCAGACGCAGCGAATCGACGAACCCGTCGCGATAATCGTCCGACAGGTCCATGATGGCGCCGTAGGTGACCTTGCCGTCCGCTTCGGTGAGCCGGACATTGCCTTCAGCGTGTAGGCGCTTGGTGGTCTGGTCGTAGACGACCCGGTCGGCTTCGATCGTCGAATTGCGATAATAGATCTGCACATTGCCGACCGCGGCGACGCGGTGATTGGCATAGTCGTAATCGATCTCATCCGCCTTCACGAGCATCTGCTGCTGCGTGCCGGGTTTTTCACGCGCCAGAGCAATCGCGGATTTTGGTTTTGGCGGCGGGCTCGCCGGGAAACTGAACATCTGTTGGGCGCGAGCGGGTGCGCACGTCAGCACGCTGCCGCAAGCCAGCACGGCGAGGACGACAATAGCCCCTGCGATGGCACGCCAACGGGGCTTCGGCACTGGTGGACGAGCGCAAACCGGCCCCGCCATCACCCGTCCTCCTGGTACAACAACGCAATAAACCCTGTCAGGCCCCCGGCAAGCACAGGCAGCCAAGCCGCTGCCGCAGGGAGCATCAGCTCGGCCTTCGTCATATCTTCAGTCACTTTCGATAAAACATAAAGCAGAAAGCCCGCTGCGACGCCACTTAAAATCATCTTTTGCACCCCGCCAAAGCGGAAGAAACGTAGACTGACCGAGGCCGCAAGAAATACCATAGCGGCCAGCAAAAAAGGCTGCGCCAGAAGCTTCTGAAATTGGTATTTATAGCCTGCGGCGACCAGGCCGGCGTGGTCGGCAATCGTAATATACGCTGGCAGCTCCCAAAAAGGCACAGTTTCCGGGGTCGCAAAACTTTCGCGCGCCTGTTCCGGCGTCAGGCTGGTCTTGAGCTCGTAGGCCGCGTGGTTGGTCGGCAAGGTGCCCGGCTCGTTGACGCGGGCATCCATGAGCCGCCAGACCCCGGGTTCCAGCGTCGCCGAGCGCGCTTCGATGCGCCGCTTGAAATGGCCGGCATCGTCGAAGACGAAGATTGTCACGCCGCTTAGGTTGACGCCCTGGTCGCGACTGGCCTTGGCATTGATGATGGCTTGGCCTTCGCTGCTGCGCTGGCTGGTCCAGAACGGGCCACCACCGTGCAACTCGCTCGATTTGTTGCCGAACAGAATCGCCTCGTAGCGCTTCGATCGCTCCTGCATGATCGCCGAAAGCGGATTGTATGCGGTGGTGGCGACAACGCCGAGCAGCAGGGCCACGATCACCGCCGGCGAAATGAATTGCCAGGCCGACACGCCGGCCGAACGGGCGACCACCAATTCCAGCCGCCGCGACAGATTGAGGTAGCAGACCATCGTGCCGATCAGCACGCAGAACGGCAAAATCCGTTCGGTAATTTGCGGCACGCGGTAGAATGACGTTTTCGCGACCAAGATCGCCGAAACGTGCGGAATATCGGTGGCGCGGCGCATCGTCTCGATGTAGTCGATCAGCGCGACCAGCGCGAAGATAGCGCCGAACACCAGCAGCACCGAGCCCAGGAAACGCATCCCGAAATAACGCCCGAGTGTGCCGCCGATCATCCGCATGACGAACTCATGGCGTGGCGACGCGTTGCATCACGCGCTCGGTGATTGCCGCGAGCCAATTGTCGATGAACGCGGGCAGCTCCAGGATCAATCCGCGGTGAATCACGTACAAGCCACCGCTGAAAGCGATCGCGAGCGCCACGTATTGCAGCGCCAGCATCCACGGCATGGTGGCGCCGAACACGGTGGATACAAATCCGGCCAGCCGCAGCAGCGCCACGCCGCCGATGGCGCCGAGCATCGAAATCGTGCGGCTTTGCCGGTTGGTGCGCGGCGCTCCAAGGTAGGCGAATGCGATCACCGCGAACGCGATCGGATAGATCGGCGCGATTATCCGGTCGTGCAGTTCGGCACGGAACTGGTTCGGCTCGTTGACGTAGAGCTTGTCGTTCGGATCGGGAAACAACAGCTGCCACAGATAACGCTCGCGGATCGAATAGGTTATCGCCTGACGCCCCGGGATTAGCGTCGACAGGTCGAAGGCATAGCGATCGAACACCACCATGGTCGGGTCGCGCTCCTTGGCCTCGAAGCGCTGCACCATGCCGTTCTGCAGGACCAGAAATGTGCCGCTCGGGCTGTTGAGCACCTCGCCGACATCCGCGATCACGGTCACGCGCTGCGCCGGATCGCGCTGGTCGTCAAGGAAAATGCCGACCATCTGGCCGTTGCTGCGCCGCTCACGGATCCGCATCGTGACGCCGGATGCGACGCTGGTGAAGCGGCCCGGCTGCACGAGGTTGCTCACCACGTCGGCGTGCACCTCGGTGAGCCAATCGCTCAGCATGCGCAGGCCCTTGGGCGCGAAATAGGCGCTGACTGCCATCACCAGGATCGAGACCACGACCGCTGCCGCCAGGAAGGCACGGAACAGGATCCACGGCGACATGCCGGATGCATTCATCACGATGATTTCACTGTCGGTCGACATTTTGTTGAGCACGTGCACGACCGCGATCAACAGCGCAATCGGCGCGATCACCAGAATGAGCAGCGGAACGATCATGCCGGTGATGCCGACGAAAATCAGGATCGATTGACCCTGGGTCGTCATCAGGTCGATATCGTGCAGCGCCTGCGTGACCCAGATCACGGCGGTCAGGCTGATCAAAATGACCAGGAACGCACTGATGGTCGTGCGGAAGATATATCGGCCGATCGACCCCATCCGACGCGTCGTCCCCAAATACGGCAAGCCCCGCCGTCCGCCCGGTACCCCTACCGGACGTTCAGCGTAGCCAACCTAATCCCCACCCATCCAAGTTTACCTTGATCCATCTACAAAATGGCCGTGCAAAGGCAAACCCTTTGAATATGCACAACAAAAAGTAAAAACCGGGAGTGTGCTCTGGACGTCCCAAGCGCGCCCCATAGGCGGGTTTTGCCGCGCCTTCGTGCGGGATGGCTCGCCGGGGCGGTGAAAACGCTGGAAATCGAGCGATTTTTGGCTTTGCAGAGGGCGCGCACCGGGCCATATGGGTTTCAGGACCTGCCTACTACCGATGTCCCCAAGATTAAGGATCGAGCCGATGTCCGATGCCTTCAAGCTCGGGTTTGCCCCCTTCGCCGCCCCAGCCAGAATCGGCGCATCGGGCGTTCTCGTCGTGTTTTGCGATGACGGCCTCAAGTTCGGCCCGGTTACCGCCAAGGCGCTCGGCGCCGCCGCCGGACTGGTGGCGCGCGCCGCCAAGGGCGAACGCTTCACCGGCAAGAACGGCACCGCGCTCGAGTTGATCGTGCCGGAGGGACTGAAAGTCGCCCGCCTGGTGGTGATCGGCACCGGCAAATCTGCCACCGGAAAGACCGCAGGCCTCGAGCAGAAGGATCTGCTCAAGCTTGGCGGGCTTGCCATGGGCAAGCTGCCGCTGGCCGCGAGCGAAGGCGTCGTGTTCGCCGAATGGCCAAATGGCGCGCTCAAGGCCGAGCAGGCCGCCGACCTCGCGCTCGGCGTGGTGCTGCGCGCCTATGCCTTCGACCGCTACAAGACCAAACGAAAGGACGACGAGAAGCCGCCGGCCAAGCGTAGCGTAACGATCGCGGTCGGCGATGTCGCCGCCGCGCGCAAGGCTTATGCGACGCGCGAGGCGATCGGCGGCGGCGTGCTGATGGCGCGCGATCTGGTCAACGAGCCGGCCAACGTCCTTTATCCGGAAGAATTTGCCCGCCGCACCGGCGTGTTGAAAAAATCCGGCGTCACGGTCGAAGTGCTCGACCTCAAGGCGATGAAGAAGCTCGGCATGAACGCGCTGCTCGGCGTCGGCCAGGGCTCGGCACGCGAGAGCCGCGTCGTGGTGATGCGCTGGAACGGCGGCAAGGCCGGCGATGCGCCGGTCGCCTTCATCGGCAAGGGCGTGTGCTTCGACACCGGCGGCATCTCGATCAAGCCGGCCGCCGGCATGGAGGACATGAAGGGCGACATGGCTGGCGCGGCCTGCGTCATCGGCCTGATGCAGGCGCTGGCCGCGCGCAAGGCGAAGGTCAACGCGGTCGGCGTCATCGGCCTGGTCGAGAACATGCCGGACGGCAATGCGCAGCGGCCGGGCGACATCGTCACCTCGATGTCGGGGCAGACCATCGAGATCATCAACACCGACGCCGAGGGCCGCCTCGTGCTGGCCGACGTGATCTGGTACGCGGCCAAGCGATTCAAGCCGAAATTCATGGTCGATCTGGCGACGCTGACCGGCGCCATCATCGTCGCGCTCGGCCAGGAATATGCCGGCATGTTTGCCAATGACGACAAGCTGGCCGAACGCCTGACCAAGGCCGGCGAATTGACCGGCGAACTGGTCTGGCGCATGCCGCTGGCGCCCGCTTACGACAAGATGATCGATTCCAAATTCGCCGACATGAAGAACACCGGCGGCAGCCGCTGGGGCGGCGCTATCACCGCGGCGCAATTCATCCAGCGCCTCGTTGCGGACAAGACGCCGTGGGCGCATCTCGACATTGCCGGCACCGGTTTTGACTCGCGCCAAACCGACATCAACAAAAGCTGGGGCTCGGGCTGGGGCGTGCGGCTGTTGGATCGGCTGGTGGCGGATTATTACGAACGGTGAGGGCGCGAGCGCCATGACCGAAATCCTCTTCTACCACCTGCAAGGCCAGAAGCTCGAAGGCGTGCTGCCGTCGCTGCTGGAGAAATCGGTTGAGCGCGGCTGGAAGGTGATCGTGCAGGGCGCTTCCGAAGAGCGCATCGAGGCGCTCGACGCGCATTTGTGGACCTACCGCGACGACGGTTTCCTGCCGCACGGCACCTGGCGCGAGCAGGACGCCGCCGCGCAGCCGGTGCTGCTCACCGTCAATGACGGCAACCCCAATGCGGCCACCGTGCGCTTCCTGATCGACGGCGCGCCGATGCCGGCCGACGCCGCGGCCTATCAGCGCATCGTGCTGGTGTTCAACGGCGAGGACGACGACGCGGTCGCCGCCGCGCGCAGTGCTTGGAGCGATGCCAAAGCCAAGGGGTTCGAGGCGACCTACTGGCAGCCGGACGAGCAGGGGCGCTGGGCCAAGAAGGCCTAATCGGCAGCTAGGCCAATGGCCTATCCGCCAATGCCCTATCCGCCAATGGCCTGATTAACCCCTTGGTCAGCCTTTGGCTTGTCGCCGCCATCGTGATGACGCAAAATACGTATTAAGGGACAAGCGGATAGGTCGCCCCGGGGGAGATTGTTTTGCGTCGTCGCGTCGTTTCCAGGCTTGCGCTCGTTGTGTTTGCCGTCGAGCTCGCCTTGACCGTCGCCGGCTGCACGAACTCGGTGCGGCTGCTCCCGGACAACAATGAGGGCGGCTGGTTCTCCAAGCCTGTGGACGTGTTCGCCAAGCCCAGTTGGGCGCGGCCCACCGGCGAAGACAACAACAATGTCCAGCTCAATCCGCGCGGGCCGGTCGCTCCGGAAGAGCTGGTTAGCGCGGACGGCCGCTGCGGTGCGCCGGCCGTGGCGGAAGCACCGCCGGCTCCGGCGGCAGCGCCGACCCCGCCGGCCGATCGGCAGGTCGGCGGCATGGCCGGCGACCTCGCCAACGCCCCCATGCCGGCTGCTGCGCCGGCCGCGGCCAACCCCAATGCCGTCCCGCAAGACCAGCAAGGCGGCCCCACGGTCGCGGGCGGCATCGCGCTCGGCATGACCGAATGCGATGTGGTGCGCCGCGCCGGTGTTCCCGGCAATGTCAACATCGGCGCCGGCGACAAAGGCGAGCGCAAGGTTGTGCTCACCTACCTCGCCGGCACCTGGCCGGGCATCTACACGTTCGACGCTGGCCGGCTGAAGGTCGTCGACCGGGCTCCGGTGCCGGAGACGCCGGTCAAACCGGCTAAAAAGCAAAAACAAAAGGCCAAGAAAACGGCCAAGCCGAAGACTGCCACCCGCGAGATCGAGCGCGCCTACGTGCAGTGACGCTGGCGGCTACGCCGTCTCCAGCGCCGCGCTGGCGGCCAGCCATTCCTCTTCCGCCTCGGCAATCGCCGCCACCACTTGCGCGCGGGTCTTCGACAGATCGGCGGCGCGCGCCGGATCGCGTTGCAAACAGTGCGCCGTCGGCGAGCGTGGTATCGAGCTTGTGAAGCTGCCGCGTGAGCTGCGCGATCAGGACTTCGGCTTGCGAAATCCGCTTGCGCAACGGCGCGGTCTCCGCGCGCTTGTCGGCCGCCGCGCGGCGGGCTTGCACCGGATCGACGCGCGCCGATGATTTCGACCCGACAGTAATTCCCTGGCTCTCTCCGGCGAGCACCATGCGCCGGTAATCGTCGAGATCGCCGTCGAACGGGGCGACCTTGCCGCCCGCGACCAGCCACAGCCGGTCGGCGCAGGCTTCCAACAGATAGCGGTCGTGCGACACCAAAATCACCGCGCCCGGATAGTCGTTGATCGCCTCGATCAGCGCGCCGCGGCTGTCGATGTCGAGATGGTTGGTCGGCTCGTCGAGGATGACCAGATGCGGCGCCGCGAATGTGGCCAAGCCCATCAGCAGCCGCGCCTTCTCGCCGCCGGAGAGCGTCTTCACCGCATTGTTGGCGGCAAGCCCGGAAAATCCGATCGCGCCCGCCTTGCCGCGCACTTTGGCCTCGGGTTGATCCGGCATCAGGTCGCGGACGTGATCGTAGGGGCTTCGATCCTCGTCCAGTTCGTCGAGCTGGTGCTGGGCGAAATAGCCGACCTTGAGGGTCGCCGCGCGCGTCACCGTGCCATGCTCGGGCGCGAGCCGGCCGGCCAGCAGCTTGACCAGCGTGGATTTGCCGTTGCCGTTGGAGCCGAGCAAGGCGATGCGGTCGTCATTGTCGATGCGCAGCGTCAGGCCCGACAGAATCGGATGGCCGGGCTCGTAGCCGACCGCGACATCGTCGGTGGCGATGATCGGCGGCGACAGCAGCTTGTCCGGCGCCGGAAAGTGGATCGGGCGCACTTCGTCGGTCACCAGCGCGTTGATCGGCTGCATCTTGGCCAGCATCTTGACGCGCGATTGCGCCTGTCGCGCCTTGCTGGCCTTGGCGCGGAAGCGATCGACGAAGGCCTGCAGATGCTTGCGCTGCGCCTCCTGCTTCTTGATCATCTTCTGGTCGAGCACCATGCGCTCGCTGCGCAGGCGTTCGAAGTCGGAATAGCCGCCGCGATAGAAAGTCAGCTTTTGTGCTTCCAACGACAGAATCTGGTCGACGGCGTTGTCGAGCAGGTCGCGGTCGTGGCTGATGATGATCATCGTGTGCGGGATAGCGCGCCAGGTGATCCTGCAGCCACAGCGTGCCTTCGAGATCGAGATAGTTGGTCGGCTCGTCGAGCATCAACAGATCGGGCTCGGCGAACAGCGTGGCGGCGAGCGCGACGCGCATGCGCCAGCCGCCGGAGAATTCCGAACACGGGCGCGCCTGGTCGGCGTTGGAAAAGCCCAGGCCCGACAGGATCGAGGCCGCGCGGGCCGGGGCCGCGTGCGCGCCCATGTCGGCGAGCCGGGTCTGGATCTCGGCGATGCGGTGCGGGTCGTGCGCGGTCTCGGCCTCGGTCAGCAGCGCGCTGCGCTCGCGGTCGGCCTTCAGCACGACCTCGAGCAGGCTTTCCGGCCCGTTCGGCGCTTCCTGCGCCAGCCGGCCGATGCGCCAGCGCGGCGGCAGCTCGATGGAGCCGTGTTCGGACGACATATCGCCCGCGATCACGTTGAATAACGTGGTCTTGCCGGAGCCATTGCGGCCGACCAGGCCGACGCGGGCACCGGGGACGATGCGCGCGGAGGCGCCTTCAAGCAGCGTGCGGCCGGCGATGCGGACGGTGAGGTCGTCGATGACGAGCATGGCCCGCGCCTTTTGGCCGAGCGCGCCGCGCGACGCAAGAGAATTGTTAGCCCGGCTGGCGCAAGCCGCCTTGCCCGGTCTCGCGCTGGTAGATGATCAGGTCGAAACTCGGCGTCGCATCGTTGCCGATGATCGAGGAGAGCAGGGCGTGCGCCTGGCCGCGGTGGTGGGTCTGGTGGTTGAAGAAATGATCGAGCGCCGGCGCCAGCGGTTGCTCGATGTCGACCGGCCGCACGACCGTGCGGTAGCGCAGCGTGCCGACGAGGTCGCTGTCGCTCAGGCGCGCGATATAGCGGCTGATGCAGCGTGTCCTCGCTGCGGCGCGCGGCGCGCAGGGCTTCGAAGTCGTCGTACAGGATGGCGTCGAGGCTCGGCGGCACCTCGCCGTCGCCGGTGAAACGCCGCATCCAGATACGGTCGCCGACCAGCAGATGATTGAGCGTCCCATGCAGCGACTTGAAGAAGGCGCCGCGGTCGGCGCGGTAATCGGCGTCGGTCACGGTGGCGGCGGCGGCATAGAGCCGCTCGTTGCACCAGGCGTTATAGCCGGCGAACATCTGGTAGCGGGATTTCATGAATGGCTCCTGTGGCGCGCCAAATCATAGCTAAACCGCGACAAAAACGCGCGATCTTGCCGCGCGAAACGCCCCCCGGTATAAGCCGCGCGAGTTCCTTGCTCCAATCAATGCAAGTCAACGCTCCGATCAATCTCAGTGAAGGATGACCCGATGGCGCTCGAGCGCACCTTTTCCATCATCAAACCCGACGCGACCGCGCGCAACCTGACCGGCGCCATCAACGCCATGATCGAGGCAGGCCGGCCTGCGCATCGTCGCGCAGAAGCGCGTGCGCATCTCGCTGCCGCAGGCGCGGCAGTTCTACGCCGTGCACAAAGAGCGGCCGTTCTTCGCCGAATTGGTCGATTTCATGGTATCGGGGCCGGTGGTGGTGCAGGTGCTCGAGGGCGAGAATGCCATCGCTCGCTATCGCGAACTGATGGGCGCCACCGATCCGGCCAAGGCCGCGGCCGGCACGATCCGCAAGGTGCACGCCAAGTCGATCGGCGAGAATTCCGTGCACGGCTCCGACGCGCCTGACACCGCGGCGCGCGAGATCGCCCAGTTCTTCTCGGAGAATGAGATCGTCGGCTAGCGCGCGTCGCGAGCAACGGGGGCTGGATGCAGTCACTTGCGCAGATGCTGGCTCCGGCGCACTGGGCCGTTTTGCTAACGAGCGGTTGGAACGACCTGGGCGAGGCAGAATTCTGGGTCGCGGTCGCCAAGATCATCTGGATCAATATCCTGCTCTCCGGCGACAACGCCGTGGTCATCGCCATGGCCTGCCGCGGGCTGCCGGCCCGGCAGCGCTTGTGGGGCATGATCCTCGGCGCCGGCGTTGCGGTCGTGCTGCGCATTATCTTCACCGGCGTCGTCGCCTCGCTGATGCTGCTGCCTTATTTGAAGATCGTCGGCGGGCTGGCGCTGTTCTACATCGCCGCCAAGCTGCTGGTGCCCGACGATCCGGAGGAGGAGGGGACTGAGGCGGTCGAACATCTCTGGCGCGCGGTGCGCATCGTCGCCATCGCCGACATCATCATGAGTCTCGACAATGTGATCGCCATTGCCGCGGCGGCGGGCGGCAACATGGCATTGGTGGTTCTCGGGCTCGCCATCAGCATTCCGCTGATCGTGGCGGGCGCGGCGTTGATCATGGCGTTGCTCGACCGTTTCCCGATTCTGGTCTGGGCCGGCGCCGCGCTGCTCGGCTGGATCGTCGGCGAGGTGATCGCCACGGATCCGGTCGTGTTCGGCTATCTCAACGGCAATTACGGCGTCGTCGTCGCGCATAAAGTCGAATATGGCGCGGCCATGCTCGGCGCCGTGCTGGTGTTGGTGGTGGGCGGAACCTGGCGGCGCTCAAAGGCCAAGGTGGAAAGCGAAATCTAGTCCGTTCGGCTATAGTGGGCTGCGATGAATCAAACCGTCCCGCTCCCGAAGACGCCCCGGATCGGCTACACGGCATGTCCGCACGACTGCCCGTCCACCTGCGCGCTCGAAGTCGAACTGCTCGACGAGCGCACCATCGGCCGCGTGCACGGCGCCAAGGACAACGACTACACCGCCGGCGTGATCTGCGCCAAGGTCGCGCGCTATGCCGAGCGCGAGCATCACAAGGACCGGCTGTTGCATCCGTTACAGCGCACCGGCGCCAAGGGCGGCGGCCAATTCCGGAAAATCTCCTGGGATGACGCGCTCGATCTGGTCGCCGAAAAGTTCCTGCAGGCCGAGGAGCGCCACGGCGCCGAGAGCGTATGGCCATACTATTACGCCGGCACCATGGGCTTGGTGATGCGCGACAGCATCAACTGCTTGCGCCACGTCAAGAAATATTCCGGCTTCCACTCCTCGATCTGCGTCAATCCGGCCTATGCCGGGTTTGCGGCAGGCACCGGCACCATCGCCGGCGTCGATCCGCGCGAAATGGCGAAATCAGATCTGGTGGTGATCTGGGGCACCAACGCGGTCAACACGCAAGTCAATGTGATGACGCACGCGATCCGCGCGCGCAAAGAGCGCGGCGCCAAGATTGTCGCCGTCGATATCTACATGAACGGCACCATGCAGCAGGCCGACCTGCCGGTGCTGCTGAAGCCCGGCACCGACGGTGCGCTCGCCTGCGCGGTGATGCATTGCCTGTTCCGTGACGGCAAGGCGGACTGGAATTATCTCGACAAGTACACCGACGCGCCGCGCGAGTTGGAGGCGCATCTGCGCAGCCGCGATCCGACATGGGCGTCCGCGATCACCGGCGCGCCGGTCGAGACGATCGAGCAGTTCGCCCGGCTGATCGGCGACAACAAGCGCAGCTTTTTCCGGCTCGGCTACGGCTTCTCGCGCTCGCGCAATGGCGCCGCCAACATGCATGCGGCAAGCTGCATTCGCGGCGGTGACCGGCGCCTGGCAGCACGAAGGCGGCGGCGCCTTTCACATGAATGCCGACATCTTCAAGCTCGACAAGACCATCATCGAGGGTCTCGATGTCTGGGATCGCTCGGTGCGCGTGCTCGACCAGTCGCGCATCGGCGCGATCCTCACCGGCGAGGCCGAGGCGCTGCACGCCGGGCCGCCGGTGATGGCGATGATCGTGCAAAACACCAATCCGCTTTCGGTCTGCCCCGACCAGAACCAGGTCAAGCGCGGCTTTGCGCGCGAGGACCTGTTCGTCTGCGTGCACGAGCAGTTCATGACCGAGACCGCGAAAATGGCCGACGTGGTGCTGCCGGCGACGACGTTCCTGGAGCACGACGACATCTATCGCGGCGGCGGCCATCAATACATCATCCTCGGGCCCAAGCTGGTCGAGCCGCCGGGCGAATGCCGCAACAATCACGAGGTGATCTGCGGCGCTGGCCAAGCGTCTCGGCGCCGAGCACCGCGGTTTCACGATGAGCCCGCGCGAACTGATCGACCAGATGCTGCAAGTATCGATGCGCGGCACGCTGGCCGAGCTCGAGGCCGACCGCTGGCTCGATTGCCAGCCGCCGTTCCGCCAGGCGCATTTTCTCGACGGCTTCAAATGGCCGGGCGGCAGGTTTCGCTTCAAGCCCGATTGGAACAACGTGCCGTTCCGCAGCCCGTACAAGAGCGGACCGGTCGCCGACATGCCGGCGCTGCCGGATCACTGGACATCGATCGAAGCAGACCGACCGCGAGCATCCGTTCCGGCTCGCGACGTCGCCGGCGCGGGGTTTCCTCAATTCGACCTTCAACGAAACGCCGACCTCGCTGGCGCAGGAGAAGCGGCCGACGGTGATGATCCATCCCGACGATGCCGCCGTCCTCCACATCGGCGACGGCGATTTTGTCGTGCTCGGCAACACGCGCGGCGAGGTGCGCCTGCACGCGCAAGCTGTTCGACGGCGTGCGGCGCGGCGTGCTGATCGCGGAATTGATCTGGCCGAATTCGGCCTATGAAGACGGCTGCGGCATCAACTCGCTCACCGGCGCCGATTCGATCGCGCCTTATGGCGGCGCGGCGGTCCACGACAACAAGGTGTGGGTCCGCAAGGCGTAAGCGGCTTAGCGCGATACCTTGCGTTATATAGCGGCCGGCTTCGTCCGTTACTTTTTCGAGAAGCGATGCTCCAGCGAGCAGGTTCCGGGGCCGTGCACGTAGATCAAGAGGAGTGCGCCGATGATCGCAAGGTTCTTGTAAAAGTGTCCCTTGGTTGGCTGCGCGCGCCGGGCCTTCCATGGTCCCAGAAATTGTGCACGAGTATGCGCGTGAGCGCGACGAACACGATGAGGACAACCGAAGTCCAGCGCGTTTGATAGCCGACGAGAATCAGAATTCCGCCGAATAGATCGATTGCCGCGACCAGATAGGCGATGATCGTCGGGGTAAGGATACCCGTCCATCCCGCTACTTTAATGACCACAGGGTTGGCAATGTAATTGCCGATATGCGTGAATTGGATATATCCGAAGACGATGAAGACAGCCGAAATCAATACGCGGCTGATCGCTTGCAGATAATTAGGCATGGTTAGACCTCCCCCTCAGTGACCCGACATGGGTTATTCCCTCATCGACATCCATGATGATACCCCGCGCGGGCATGTGCAAACCCCCCTCGCTCGTTCATCCCCAGTGGGCAGTTGCGGTGGGCATCGGCGATCGCTGGTGTTGCGCCCCACGCCGATAGTTCCTTGCCGATCGCGCGGTCGAGCGAGTAGGGCCCGCCGCCACGCAGCGCGATGGCGAAAAATACGATGCCGAACAGGACGAAAAGCTCCATCTGTCCATAGCCCGCCGGCATCTTTGCCTTGAAGGCGATGACGGCCATCTCAATCGCGATTGCAGCCGCGAAAAAGCGTGTGCCCAACCCGAGAATGACGCAAAGGGTGCCGATCGTTTCGAGGAACACGACGACGTAGCCGAACAGACCGGACGGCTCGATGCCGCATTTTGCCAGGTTTGGTCCAACCGTGAAATGACCGCCCGCGATTTTGCCCCAGCCATAATAAAGGAGCGAAGCTCCGAAAACGGTGCGCACCATCGGATACCAGAGATCCGAAACCGCAGCATAATACCCGCCCAATCCCGGAAACAGCAGCTTCGGTTCGCTGCCGGCCTGCCCATTCATTTACTTTAGTTCCCCACGTTTATTCGAAGTTTATTTCGGCCGCTCTGATCGATGGCCGCTCGCAACTATAAACACCGCGGCCCTGCGCGGTATTCACGTTGAATTGTGGGGAAAAATTACGCGGACGGGACGAGGGATGCTGCATCCGGCACCGGCACGCCGTCGATCAGGCAACGGCCGTTTTCGATACGGATGCGGCCCTCGGCCAATAGTTTGAGGGCCAACGGATAGATGCGATGTTCCTGCTTGAGCACGCGCGCCGCGAGCGTCGCTTCGTCGTCGTCTTTGTGCACTGCAACCGCGCCTTGGACGATGATCGGGCCGGAGTCGAGTTCCGCCACCACGAAATGCACGGTGGCGCCGTGGACCTTCGCGCCGGCTTCGAGCGCGCGTTTGTGCGTGTCGAGCCCCTTGAACGCGGGCAGCAGCGACGGGTGGATATTGAGCATGCGCTGCGGCCATTGCGCGACAAAGCCGGGCGTCAGCAGCCGCATGAAGCCGGCGAGACAGACAATGTCGATGCGGTGCTTCACGAGCATCGCCTGTACGGCAGCATCGAAAGCCGCGCGGTCCTTGCCGAACGGCGTGTGATCGACGACTTCGGTGGCGATGCCGGCCGCACGCGCGGCTGCGAGACCAGCGGCGTCGGCTTTGTTCGACAGCACGAGCGCGATCTCGGCCGGATAATCCTTGTCCTTCGCCGCCTCGATCAGCGCCGCCATGTTGGAGCCGCGGCCGGAGATCAGGACGGCGACGCGCTTGCGCTGCATCGCGTCACCCGGCCAGATCGAGTTTGCCGTCATAGACGACACGCGCGTCGCCGGCGGCGCGCACCACGCTGCCGATGGCGACCGCCTTTTCGCCCGCCTGCGCGAAGGCCTGCATCACCGCGGCGGCATCCTTGGGCGCAGCAATCACGATCATGCCGATGCCGCAGTTGAAGGTGCGCAGCATTTCGTTTTGCGCGATGCCGCCTTCGGCGGCGAGCCACTTGAACACCGGCTGCACCGGTACCTTGGCGAGATCGATGCGCGCGCCGAAACCCTTCGGCAGCACGCGCGGGATATTGTCGGGAAAGCCGCCGCCGGTGATATGCGCGAGGCCTTTGACGGCCTTGGTTGCGCGGATGGCGGCGAGGCACGCCTTCACATAGATGCGTGTCGGCGTCAGGATCGCTTCGCCGAGCGAACACGCGGCATCGAACGGCGCCGGCGCGCTCCACAAAAGACCGCTCTTGGCCACGACCTTGCGCACCAGCGAATAGCCGTTGGAATGCACACCGGAGGAGGCGAGCCCGATGACGACGTCGCCCTCCGCGATATCGCCGCGCGGCAGCAGCGCGCCGCGTTCGACGGCGCCGACCGCGAAACCGGCGAGATCGTAATCGTCACCCTGGTAGAGCCCGGGCATCTCGGCGGTCTCGCCGCCGATCAGCGCGCAGCCGGCCGCCTTGCAGCCGATCGAAATGCCGGCGACCACGGCGGCGCCGACTTCCGGCTCGAGTTTTCCACATGCGTAGTAATCGAGGAAGAACAACGGCTCGGCGCCTTGTACCACCAGGTCGTTCACGCTCATGGCGACCAGGTCGATGCCGATGGTGTCGTGGCGGCCGGTCTCGATCGCGATCTTGACCTTGGTGCCGACGCCGTCATTGGCTGCCACCAGGATCGGATCCTTGAACCCCAGAGGTTTCAGGTCGAACAGCCCGCCGAAGCCGCCGATTTCGGCGTCCGCACCGGCGCGCGCGGTGGCACGCACCAGCGGCTTGATCAGCTCCACCATCCGGTTGCCCGCATCGATATCGACGCCGGCTTGCGCGTAAGTGAGGCCGCGCTCCTTTTCTGTCATGATGGGCCGCTCCAACGCCGGGGTCCTACGTGGAAATTGCAAGTCGCGCAATGGTCCGAGCACCGTTATACTCTGAGGAAATCGCCGGCGCGTTCGGGGGAACCAGCCGGGGCTACAGTCCACAGCCGGGATGGCCTTGAGTATTCCTAACCTCATTACGCTGGCGCGTATTCTGCTGGTGCCGATCGTGGTCTGGGCGATCGCGACGCCCGGCGCCATGTGGATCGCCTTCGTGCTGTTCCTGGTCGCCGGTGTCAGCGACGCCGTCGACGGCTTTCTCGCCAAGCACTTTGCCATGACCACCGTGCTTGGCGCCTATCTCGATCCGCTCGCCGACAAGGCGCTGATCGTCTCGATCTACCTCACGCTCGGCATCAACAACCTGATCCCGCGCTGGCTGGTCATCATGGTGGTGTCGCGCGACATCTTAATTGTCGGCGGTATCATGCTGGCGTGGGTGATCGGCAGCCCGCTCAAGATCAAGCCGCTGCTGGTCTCCAAGCTCAACACGGTGGCGCAGATCGTCTTCGCCTGCGTGGTGCTCGGCGAACTCGGCTTCAATTACGATCTGCCGACGCTCACGTTCATCCTCATGGGGCTGGTCGCCGTCCTGACCTTGCTGTCGGTGGCCGCCTATGTCGCGGAATGGATCCGCCACATGAACACGACGGCGGCCGAACCGTGAGCCCGCGCGCGAAGCCGCATCCGCGTCCCGAGCCGCCGAAAGGCGGTGGCATGACGGTCGAGCGGCAAGTCATGTTCTGGCTGGCGGCGCTCGCCGTCCTCGTGCTGATGCTGTGGCTGCTGAGCGATATCCTTCTGCCATTCGTCGCCGGCGCGGCCATCGCCTATCTGCTCACGCCGGTTACCGACCGGCTCGAACGGTTGGGCGTCAACCGGCTGGCCGCCGCGCTGTCGATCATCACGTTGGTGGTGATGGCGATCGTCATCATCATCCTGCTGGTAGCGCCGATCCTGGGCGGCCAGTTGTCGTCCTTCATCGACAACATCCCCGGCTATGTGGCGCGGCTGCAGTCGCTGCTCAGCGATCCGAGCCGGCCGTGGCTGCAGAAAATTCTGGGCGCGAGCTTCAGTGCCGACAAATCGATCGGCGACCTGGTGACGCAAGGGGTGGGCTGGCTCACGGCCTTCCTGAAATCGCTATGGTCGGGCGGCCGCGCGCTTGTCTCGTTGTTCTCGCTGGTGGTGGTGACGCCGGTGGTCGCGTTCTATCTGATCTTCGACTGGCACCGCATGATCCGCACTGCCGACAGCTGGATCCCGGTCAACCAGCGCGAAACCGTGCGCCAGCTTGCGCGTGAGATCGACGCCGCCATTGCCGGCTTCGTGCGCGGACAAACGGCGGTCTGCCTGGTCCTCGGCTCGTTCTATGCGGTGGCGCTCACGCTGACTGGCCTCAATTTCGGCCTGCTGATCGGGCTGCTTTCCGGCGTGATCACCTTCATTCCCTATGTCGGCTCGATGACCGGCTTGATCCTCGCGCTCGGCGTCGCGGTGGCGCAGTTCTGGCCGGACTATAGTTCGATCCTGATGGTGCTCGGCGTGTTCCTGGTCGGCCAATTCCTCGAAGGCAATCTGCTGGCGCCCAAGCTGGTCGGCGAGAGCGTCGGCCTGCATCCGGTCTGGCTGATCTTCGCGCTGCTCGCCTTCGGCTATCTGTTCGGCTTCGTCGGACTGCTCGTCGCGGTGCCGCTGGCCGCCACCATCGGCGTGCTCGTGCGCTTTGCCTTGCACCGCTATCGCGAAAGCTCGCTCTATACCGGGGAGCCATCGGCGTGAGCGGCATGGCAGTCAGTCCGCGTCAGCTTGTTCTGGCGCTCGACCATGCCGAAAGCTTCGCGCGCGAAGACTTCCTCGCGGGGCCATCGAACGCCGCGGCGCTGGCGCTGATCGAACGCTGGCCGGATTGGCCGGATCGCATCGTGGCGCTGATCGGGCCGGAAGGCTCGGGCAAAAGCCATCTCGCCGCGATCTGGGCGCAAGCGACAGGCGCACGCGTGCTGGCGGGAAAATTGCTTGAGCATGGCGATCTGCCGACGGCCTTGGCGACCGGCGCGCTGGTGCTCGAGGATTTGGCGTTCGCGGAGCTCGACGAGCGCGCGCTGTTTCATCTGATCAATCTCGCGCGCGAGGAGGGCGCTTTTGTCCTCATCACCTCGCGCTCGCCGCTGGCGACCTTTCCGGTGGCGATCCGCGATCTCGCTTCGCGCCTGCGCGCGCTGCCGAGTGTCGCATTGACCGCCCCCGACGACGCGCTGCTGCGCAAGCTGATCGTCAAGCTCGCCGCCGACCGCCAGCTCACCGTCGACGAGGGCCTGGTGAACTATCTGGTCAACCGCATCGAACGTTCCTTCGCCGGCGCCCGCGCCGCGGTTGCGCGGCTCGACGAAGAGTTCGATGCGCCAGCACCGCCCCGTGACGCGGACGCTGGCAGCGGAGCTTTTCAGAGATACTTCGGCTTAACGACACAAACCACTTTTGCTTGACGAAGCGGGTCGTTCGGGCGCGAACTGTCATCCGCCGGCCATTATTTTCGGTTAGGGAATTGGCCATTCAGGCCCTCATTACAATGGCAGATCGCGCACAAGCTATTGCCTCGGTTGAGGAAATCGTTCCGGTCGCCGACCGCGACGATGCTCCTTCGGCCCCCCGCTCCGCGCCGGGCGCGGGGTTGAGGTCGCAACCGCAGCGATTCATTAACCGGGAATTGTCCTGGCTGCACTTCAACCGCCGCGTCCTGGACGAGGCCGGCAACGAGAGCCATCCGCTGCTGGAGCGGGTACGCTTCCTGTCGATCTCGGCCAACAACCTCGACGAATTCTTCATGGTGCGCGTCGCCGGCCTGAAAGGCCAGGTGCGCCAAGGCATCACGACCCAGAGCCCGGACGGGCTCACCCCGAACGAACAGCTCACGCGGATCGGCGAGGCGGTGTCGCAGCTCGCCAGCGATCAGCAGAAGCGCTGGCTGGAATTGCGGCCGGCGCTGGCGGCGGCCGAAGTCGTTCTGGTGGACGGCAAGGATCTCAAGAAGGCTGAGCGCGTCTGGCTGGAGGAACGCTTCCTCACCCATGTGTTTCCGCTGCTGACGCCGCTCGCCATCGACCCGGCGCACCCGTTCCCGTTCATTCCCAATCTCGCCTTCTCGATCGCGCTGCAACTGTCGCGCGCCAAGGACGGCCGCGCCATGAACGCGCTGATCCGCATGCCGCAGAAGATCGAGCGCTTCATCAAGCTGCCGAGCGAGCCCGAGCAGGGCATCAGGCTGATCACGCTCGAGGAGACCACTGCGTTGTTCATCGGCCGCCTGTTCCCCGGTTACACGGTCAAAGGTCAGGGCGCCTTCCGCGCCATCCGCGACTCGGAAGTCGAAATCGAGGAAGAGGCGGAAGACCTGGTGCGGCTGTACGAGACCGCGCTGAAGCAACGGCGGCGCGGCTCGGTGATCCGGCTGGAGCTCAACGCCACCATGCCGGTGGAGTTGCGCAGCTTCGTCCAGCGCGCGCTGGCGGTGGCTGACGACGAGGTTTTTCTTGTCGACGGCGTGATCGCCCTCAACGATCTGTCTCAGCTCAACAGGTTAGACCGGCCCGATCTCGAATTCGTGCCGTACAATCCGCGCTATCCAGAACGCATCCGCGATCACGGCGGCGATTGCTTCGCCGCCATCCGGCAGAAGGACCTGATCGTCCACCACCCTTATGAATCCTTCGACGTGGTGGTGCAGTTCCTCCAGCAGGCGGCACGCGATCCCGACGTGGTCGCCATCAAACAGACGCTGTACCGCACGTCCGCCGAATCCCCGATCGTCAAGACGCTGATCGAAGCGGCCGAGGCCGGCAAGTCGGTCACCGCGCTGATCGAACTCAAGGCGCGCTTCGACGAAGAGGCCAATATCCGCTGGGCCCGCGATCTGGAGCGCGCCGGCGTCCAAGTCGTCTACGGCTTCATCGAACTGAAAACTCACGCCAAGCTGTCATTGGTGGTGCGCCGCGAGGGCGGGGCTCTGGCGACCTACATTCATGCCGGCACCGGCAATTATCACCCGGTCACTGCGCGCATCTACACCGATCTGTCGTTCTTTACGGCCGACGCGGTGATCGGACGCGACGTGGCGCGCATCTTTAACTACATCACCGGCTATGCCGAGCCGGCCGAGCTCGAGAAAATGGCGATCTCGCCGATCAACCTGCGCAAGCGTATTCTAGACCACATCGCCCAGGAGATCGCCAACGCCAAGGCCGGCAAGCCGGCGTCGATCTGGATGAAGATGAATGCGCTGGTCGATCCCGGCATCATCGACGCGCTTTACGATGCGTCGAGCGCCGGCGTCGACGTCGATCTGGTGGTGCGCGGCATCTGCTGCCTGCGTCCGGGCGTGCCGGGCCTATCCGACAATATCCGGGTCAAATCCATCGTCGGCCGCTTCTTGGAACACGGCCGCATCTATTGCTTCGGTTCGGGATACAAGCTGCCGCACGCCAAAGCGGCAGTATATATTTCCTCCGCCGACATGATGCCGCGCAATCTCGACCGTCGGGTCGAGGTGCTGTGCCCGATTCTTAATCCGACCGTGCACGAGCAGGTTCTCGGCCAGATTATGGTCGCAAACTTTAAGGATAACGAACAAAGTTGGAAGCTCTTGCCGGACGGCAGTTCCACGCGCATAAAGGCCGCGCCGGGCGAGGAACCGTTCAACGCCCACAAGTATTTCATGACAAATCCGAGCCTGTCGGGCCGTGGGAAATCGCTCAAAGAATCCTCACCGCGCAGCCTTATACGCCGCCTCGTCGAAGGGGCGTAAGCGTTCGCCCGTCAAGCATCCGAGCATGAATTCGGCCAAGGGCCGGCTCGACCACGGGCCGCCGGTCGCGGTCATCGATATCGGCTCGAACTCGGTGCGCCTCGTCATCTATGAGGGCCTGACGCGTTCGCCGACGCCGATCTTCAATGAAAAAGTGCTGGCCGGTCTCGGCCGCCAGGTACAGACCACCGGCCTCTTGGCGCCGGCCGCAATCGATACCGCGCTGGAGACGCTCAAACGCTTCCGCGCATTGTGCGACACCTTGCATGTGCGCAAGATCTGGGCGATCGCCACCGCCGCCTGCCGCGACGCGCGCAACGGCCGCGCCTTCATCGACGAAGCCGCGCGCATCAGCCGCACGCCGATCAAGATCCTGTCGGGCAAACGCGAAGCCCATCTCACCGGGCTCGGCGTCGTGTCCGGCATCCACAAGCCGGACGGCATCGTCGGCGACCTGGGCGGCGGCTCGCTCGAACTGACCGACGTGCACGGCTCGCGCGTGCGCGGCGGCGTGACGCTGCCGCTCGGCGGCTTGGCTTTGCAGGACATCGCCGGCCGCTCGCTCAAGAAAGCGGAAAAATTCGTCGAGGAGGCATTCGAAGATCTCGACATGCTGCACGAGGGCGAGGGCCGCACCTTCTACGCGGTCGGCGGCACCTGGCGCGCACTGGCGCGGCTGTACATGTGGCAGACCGGCTATCCATTCCATGTGATGCACAACTATCGCATCTCCGCGCGCGAGGCGCTCGAGTTCTCGCGGCTGGTGCACCGGGTCGATACCGAGACGCTGTCCAAGATCGAAGTCGTCAACGCCGCCCGCCGGCCGCTGCTCGCCTATGCCGCGCTGGTGATGGAACACCTGGTGCGCACGATCAGGCCGAAGCAGGTGATCATCTCGGTGCTCGGCGTGCGCGAGGGCTTGCTCTATTCGCTGCTCAAGCCGCAAGAACGCGGGCGCGATCCGCTGATCCAGGCCGCCGCCGATCTCAACGTGCTGCGCTCGCGCTCGCCGCATCACGGCGAGGAATTGATCGATTGGACCGACCGTTTCATGGCGTCGTCGGGCCTCGACGAAACCGCCGACGAGAAACGGCTGCGCCATGCCGCCTGCCTGCTCGCCGACATCGGCTGGCGCGCGCATCCGGATTATCGCGGCGAGCAGTCGATGAACGTCATCGCGCATGGTGCCTTCGTCGCGGTCGATCATCCGAGCCGGGCCTATCTCGCGCTGTCGGTCTATTTCCGCCACGCGGGCCTGAGCGAGGAGGACCTGTCACCGCGCCTGCGTGAGCTCGCCACCACTCGCATGCTCGATCGCGCGCGCGTGCTCGGCGCCGCCATGCGGGTCGCCTATATCATCACCGCCGGGCAGGGTGGCGTGCTGCCGAGGACGCCGATGCGGGTGCGACGCGGCAAACTGGTGCTGACCTTGCCGGGTCGGTTTGCGCCGCTCGGCAGCGACCGGCTGTACGGCCGCTTGCGCCAGCTCGCGCGGCTGGTCGGCAGAGAGCCGGTGATCGAGGGTTAGCGCGCTGACTCACAATCTGGCAGCGGAAGCCAGAACGGGATACGGCGCGCGGTACTTACTCAAATGAAACGCCGAGCTTTTTGCCGTCCGTCCAAATCACTTTGCAGTGCCGAGTGCCGGTTTCACCATCGATCGCCAATTGGAAGAGACGCGGCACACCGAAACTGCTGATAACGCTGAGGCCGGCGCCGCGAGGCGTCAGGTCGTTGACGCTGCAAACGATCCCAGTTCCGGCCGCGCCGAACTTGATCAGCCCACGCTTGGATGTTGAAATGCGGCGGTCTTGTCTGCGCTCTAACATCGTACGGCCGAATGAGACTGGCTTGAATAAGCCGATAACTGTCAACTGGACGCGCTTTCTCGATGCTCATTACGCCGGAGATTTTAAAAAGTAATTCACGTCTAAATTAAATTTAGTTGCAAATTTATCTTATGCTGTCCGTCCTTAACGGACAGGTGGGGGCCGTCTAGTTCTTCGCCACCGCCACCACGCGGCCTTTTTCGACGGCGAGCGCCAGTTGCCCGTGCTTGAGCGCGAGCGCCTTGTCGCCGAACAATTCGCGCCGCCAGCCTTTCAGCGCCGGCACGTCGGCTTCGTCGTCGGCGGCGATGCGGTCGAGTTCGTCGACCGTGGCGATCACCTTGGCGGCGACGCCGTGGCTCTCGGCGGTCATGCGCAGCAGCACCTTGAGCAGTTCGACCGTGGCGGCGCCGTTCGGCGCCGGCTTGAAGCGTTCCAGCCGCGGCAGCGTCTTCGGATCGCGCTCCAGCCCGCGCTTGACCGCCTCGATGATCGCTTCGCCCCAGCGCGAGCGCTCGAAACCTTTCGGCAGCGAGCGCAGATGGCCCAGCCGCTCGATCGTGGTCGGCGCCTGCACCGCGATGTCGCCGACCGACGTCGTCCTTGAGCACGCGCGAGCGCGGCACGTCGCGCGTCTGCGCCTCGCGCTCGCGCCAGGCGGCGATCTCGATCAGCACGCCAAGCTCCTTTGGCTTGCGCACGCGGGTCTTCAGCCGTTCCCAGGCGCGTTCGGGGTCGGCGCGGTAGGTGTCGGGCGAGGTGAGCACGTTCATCTCCGCCTCGACCCAGTTGGTGCGCTCGCGCTTGGCCAGATCCGCGGCGAGCTTGAGGTAGACGGCGCGCAAATGCGTGACGTCGGAGAGCGCATAGGAAACCTGCGCGTCGGACAGCGGCCGCCGCGTCCAGTCGGTGAAGCGGTGCGACTTGTCGAGCTGGTCGCCGGTGATGCGCTGCACCAGCTGGTCGTAGGAGATCGAGTCGCCGTAGCCGAGCACCATGGCGGCGACCTGGCTGTCGAAGATCGGATGCGGGATCTTCTTCGCCATGTTCCAGACGATTTCGATGTCCTGCCGCGCGGCGTGGAACACCTTGACCACGTTCTCGTCGGTCATCAGCGCGAACAGCGGGCCGAGATCGATGCCGGGGGCCAGCGCATCGATCACCACGGCCTCGTCGGGCGAGGCCAGCTGCGCCACGCAGAGCAGGGGGTAATAGGTGGTCTCGCGCAGGAACTCGGTATCGACGGTGACGAAGGGATGTCGCGCCATGCGCGCGCAAACCTCGGCCAGTTCTCCGCTCGTGGTGATCAAATCCATGGTTGCGGGCAACCTAACCCGATCCGGCACGGTCATGGCAACCCGCTTCATTTTCCGCGCACGCGCGGCATGTGGATGAATTCCCAGGGCGAGGGCAGCGGCCCCACCGGCACCTCGATCAAGGTCGGCTCGCGGGCGGCAAACGCGGCCTTGAGCGCGGCGCCCAGCTCGGCCGGGCTGCGCGCGCGCCGGCCCGCGGCGCCGAAGCTTTCGGCGTATTTGACGAAATCCGGATTGGCGAGGTCGGACGCGATCACCCGGTTGCCGAACTGCTCCTGCTGGATGCGCCGCACATTGCCGAAGGCGCCATCCGCGAATACCACCGCCACCAGCGGAATGCGGTGGCGCATGGCGGTGGCGAGTTCGTTGCCGGTGTAGAGGAAGCCGCCGTCGCCGTTGATCGAAAGCACCGGCACGTCGGGCCGCGCGCGTTGCGCGCCGAGCGCGGTGGCATAGCCCCAGCCGAGATTGTCCTGATAGCCGGGCGACAGGAACGTGCGCGGCTTGTAGACCGGAAAGGCGAGGCGGGCGGCGAAGCCGACCTGCGTGACCTCGTCGACATAGATGCCGTCCTCCGGCAGTTCGGCGCGGATGGCGTCGACGAAGGCGAGTTGCGGGGCGAGCTTTTGCAGGCGCGCTTGCCATCTCGGCCTGCCGCTCCAGCATCTCGTCGCGGCGCGAGGCGCGGCGCGTATTGGTTTTCGCCAGCGCGTCGATCAGTCTGCGCAGGATCGGCGCGGCGTCGCCGATCAGCGCGACCTTCGGCTTGTGCAGGCGCGCCGGCTCCTCGCGGTCGGCATCGACGCGCACGATCTGCAAATCCTTGTCGACGCCCCAGGCCGTCATCGGATTGAGCAGCCGCGTGCCGATGCCGAGCACCGCGTCGGCCTCGCCCCACAAGTCGCGGCCGAGCGGCAGCGTGACGCTGAACGGGTTGCGGCCGTCGAGCACGCCGCGGCCGCGCCGGTAGGCGAGCACCGGCGCCTGCAGCATGTCGGAGAGCAGCGTCACCTCGGGCGAGGCATCCTGCGCGCCGCCGCCGACGACGATGAGGATGCGCTTGGCCTTGCCGAGCAGCTTCGCCGCCGCGCGCACGGCGTCCTCGTCGATGCGCGGCGCGCGCTCCGGCAGCGGCGGCACGCGGCGTCACCGCGTCCGCGCTTGCCCCAGACGTCGATGGCGCATTCGAGCGCGGCCGGGCCGCGCCGGCCTTGCCGCATCGAGGCGATCGCCTTGGCGACCTTTTCCGGCGCTTCGGCCGGCGCGTGGATGTGCGCGGAGTGATCGACCAGCCGGGCGATGATGCCGGCCTGGTCGCGGATTTCGTGCAACTGGCCGAGGCCGCGGCCGATCGCGCCTGCGCGGAATCTGCCCGATGATCGCCAGCACCGGCGCGTTCATGCCGTAGGCGGTGAGCAGCGCCGCGCCGGAATTGAGCAGGCCCGGGCCCGGCACCACCGCATAGGCCTGCGGCTTGCCGGTCGCGAGCGCCGCGCCCAGCGCCATATAGGCCGCGCCCTGCTCGTGGCGGGTGTGGACGACGCGCAAGCGCGTCGCCGGCGCGGTGGAAGGCGTCGAACAGGTGGTCGTTGTGCACGCCCGGCAGCGCGTAGACGGTATCGAGCCCATGCGCGATCAGCGTGGCGGTCGTGGCCTCGCCGGTCGACATCTCGACGGCCGGTCGGCTTGGCCTTGATCGGGCGTTTTGGTCTTGGGCATGGCGCGGTCCGGCTCGTCGACCGCGCAGAATGTGCAGATCGCTCGCACGCTGTCGAGGCATTTGCCGGGCCGCTTGCCTTGACAAAGCCGGCCCCCCATGCGCTTTTCGCGCGCCTCACAACCAGCACAGAATTGCCGGCCGGACCACCTTATGCATCGTTATCGCACCCATACCTGCGGCGCCCTGCGCGAGGGCGACATCGGCAAGACAGGTGCGGCTGTCCGGCTGGTGCCACCGCATCCGCGACCATGGCGGGGTGCTGTTCATCGACCTGCGCGACCATTATGGGCTCACCCAGGTGGTGGCCGACCCCGACAGCAAGGCGTTCAAGCTGGCCGAGACGCTGCGCGCGGAATGGGTGGTGCGCATCGACGGCAAGCTGCGCAAGCGCCCGGCCGGCACCGAGAACCCCGAGCTGCCGACCGGCCAGGTCGAGGTCTATATCGACGAGATCGAGGTGCTGGGACCGGCCGCCGAACTGCCGATGCCGGTGTTCGGCGAGCAGGACTATCCGGAAGAGATCCGGCTCAAGTACCGCTTCCTCGACCTGCGGCGCGAGAAGCTGCACGCCAACATCATGCTGCGCGGCCGCGTCATCGACTCGATCGCGCCGGCGCATGAAGGAGGGCGGCTTCTTCGAATTCCAGACGCCGATCCTCACCGCGTCGTCGCCGGAAGGCGCGCGCGATTATCTGGTGCCCTCGCGCATTCATCCGGGAAAATTCTACGCGCTGCCGCAGGCGCCGCAGCAGTTCAAGCAGCTCATCATGGTGGCGGGCTTCGACCGCTATTTCCAGATCGCGCCCTGCTTCCGCGACGAGGACGCGCGCGCCGACCGCTCGCCCGGCGAGTTCTACCAGCTCGATCTGGAAATGAGCTTCGTCACGCAACAGGACGTGTTCGACGCGGTCGAGCCGGTGATCCGCGGCGTGTTCGAGGAGTTCGGCAACGGCAAGTCGCGTGACGCCGAAGTTTCCGCTCATTCCCTTACGCGGCGGCGCAGCGCGGCTTCGGCACCGACAAGCCCGACCTGCGCAACCCGCTGGTGATGGCGAACGTCACCGACATTTTCCGCGACTCCGGCTTCAAGATTTTCGCCAACAGCATCAAGAACGATCCGAGTTTCGAGGTCTGGGCCATTCCGGCGCCGACCGGGGGCAACCGCGCCTTCTGCGACCGCATGAATTCCTGGGCGCAGGGCGAGGGCCAGCCGGGGCTGGGCTACATCTTCTGGCGCGAAGGCGAGGAAGACGGCGCCGGACCGATCGCGAAGAACCTCGGGCCCGAGCGCACCGCGCAGCTGAAGAAATTCTTCGGCGTGCATGCCGCCGAACACGTCAAGGTCCCGGTCGGCCTACCCGGCGAATTCATCCGCAAATATGCCGACCTGCGGCCGCACGGTTTCGAGGCCGGCGACGCGGTGTTTTTCGTCGGCGGCGTGCCGGCCAAACAGTACAAGTTCGCCGGCGAGGCGCGCACGCGCATCGCGAACGAACTCGACTTGATCGCCAAGGACCGCTTCGAGTTCTGCTGGATCGTCGACTTCCCGATGTACGAATGGAACGAGGAAGAAAAGAAGATCGACTTCTCGCACAATCCATTCTCGATGCCGAACCTGCCGGCCGACGACTTCCTCGCGCTCGACGCGGCGGACCACAAGTCGATCCTGGACATCCTGGCGATCCAGTACGACATCGTCTGCAACGGCACCGAACTATCGTCTGGCGCCATCCGTAACCATCGCCCCGAGGTGATGAAGAAGGCCTTCGCCATCGCCGGCTATCCGGAAGAGGCGCTGGAAACGAAATTCGGTGGCATGCTGCACGCGCTGTCGCTCGGCGCGCCGCCGCACGGCGGCATCGCGCCCGGCATCGACCGCATCGTCATGCTGCTGGCCGGCGAGGAAAATTTGCGCGAGGTGGTGCTGTTCCCGATGAACCAGCGCGCCGAGGACCTGATGATGGGCGCGCCGTCGGAAGTGACGGCCAAGCAGCTCAAGGAGCTGCATATCCGGCTGGATTTGCCGAAGAAGTAGCGTTTACGTCTTTGCGTCCAAAGCCAAGCCGGTTGCACCGCTCACGCTCCATCCGCCATCGACGGGAATGATCGCGCCCGTGATGTAGGCCGCGCGCGGCGACGCCAGAAACATCACCAAATCGGCGACGTCCTTCCTGGTGCCCATGCGGCCGAGCGGAACGCTGCCAACGACCTTCTGCACAGCCTCGGGCGTCGGCGCGAGCCGCGCCATGCCTTCGGTGCCTTCGATCGGACCGGGGATAACGGAATTGACGCGGATGCCATCGCCGCCCCATTCGAGCGCGAGCACACGCGTGAGCATGTCGACGCCGGCCTTGGCGGCGCAAACATGCGCCTGCATCGCCATCGGAACGACCGCCTGCGGCGCCGAGATATTGACGATACTCGCTCCTGGCTTGCGCAAGAATTCGTGCGCCATGCGCAGGACGTTGAAGGTGCCGAGGAGGTCGATATCGACCACGGCCTTGAATCCATTGGGCGACATGCCGAGCGCCGTGCTGGGAAAATTGCCAGCCGCGCCGGAGACCAGCACGTCGATCGCGCCGAACGCGTCATGCGTCGATTTGAGCGCTGTTGCGACGGCCTGAGCGTCGCGCACATCGGCAGAAAAGCCGGTGGCGTCTGGTGCGAGTCCGCGCAAGTGTTGCAGCGCCCGATCGAGCCGTTCCTGCGACCGGCCGATGACCGTGACTTTGGCGCCGGCCGCGGCAAAGGCCTCGGCGATGCCAAGACTAATGCCGCTGGTGCCGCCCGCGATAAAGACGGTGCGACCCGAGAAATCGAATGCGTCAGCCCCCATTGGCCCGTCACTTCTCCGGCAGCGGAATGAACTCGATCTCGTCGCCCGGCACCTTGCCGAAATGGCCGGCGGCCCACTCCGTCTTGGCCTGCTCGATGCGCTCCTTGCGCGAGGAGACGAAATTCCACCAGATGTGGCGCGGGCCGTCCATTGGCGAGCCGCCGACAATGACGAAATGCGTATCGGTGGCGGCCTTGATGGTGATGCGGTCGCCCGGCTTGAATACCAGCAGGCGCCCCGGCTCGAATTTGTCGCCGGCGATCTCGATGGTGCCGTCCACGACATAGAGCGCCCGCTCTTCGTACACTGCGTCGAGTGGCAGCGTCGCGCCGGCGCGCAACGCGATATTGGCGAACAGCGTATCGTGCACCGTCGGCACCGGCGACGTCTTGCCGTAGATCGAACCGACGACCACGCGCACGAAGGCGCCGTCGTCGTTGATCATGGGGAATTCGTCGGTTTCGTGATGGGCGAAGCCGGCGTCCATCTCCTCTTTCGCCGCCGGCAGCGCCACCCACATCTGCAGGCCGTGGATCGGCCCGCCGGCGGCGCGCTTCTCGGCGCCGGTGCGTTCCGAATGCACGATGCCGCGCCCGGCCGTCATCCAGTTCACCTCGCCGGGCCTGATCGCCACCGCGGTGCCGAGTCAGTCGCGGTGCATGATCTCGCCGTCGAACAGATAGGTGACGGTGGCAAGCCCGATATGCGGATGCGGCCGCACGTCGAGCCCGTTGCCGGCGCGGAATTCCGCCGGCCCGAAATGGTCGAAGAAGATGAACGGCCCGACCATGCGCGAACGCGCCGAGGGCAGCGCGCGCCGCACCGAGAAGCCGTCGCCGAGATCGACCGTGCGCGGCACCACCACATGCGCGATCGCCTCGCAGGCGTAGGTATCGCCGGCCTGCGGATCCTTGCCGGGAAAGAAGCTCATTCTCGACTCCTCATATACAGCGGGGCGCCGAAGGGCTCACGCCAGCGTCACGAATTGTTGGCCTTTCACGGCCTCACGCAGGCCGTCGAAGGCCTCGTTGATCTTGCCCCAGTTCGGCAGCTTCTTCATGGCGGCGAGCCAGCGCTGTCACGTTCGGATAGGGCGAAAAATCGACGCCGATGATCTCGCCCAGCGTGACGATGCCGGCGCCGAAATAATCCGCGATGGTGATCGTGTTGCCGACAAGATAGGTCTTGTTCGGCCCGATCCAATAGTCGTTGAGCAGCGCGAGCCAGCGCTTGGCGTTGGCCTTGCCGAATTCGAGCGTCGCCGCCTGCGCTTCGTCGCTGCGCCGCTTGAGGTGCGGGAACAATTGCGGGTAGCAGAGATTGTAGCCCCACTCGCGATAGAAATTGGTGTTGATCCAGTCCATCACCTCGTTGACCTTGGCGCGCTGCTTCAGGTCCTTGGGATAGGCCGGCGAGCCGATCTTGTCGGCGAGATATTTCAGGATCGCGGAGCTTTCCGTGAGCTTGAGGTCGCCGTCCTCGAGCATCGGCACCAGGCAATTCGGATTGACGGCGGAATAGGGCGGCTGCATGTGCGCGCCGGTCATCAGGTCGATGAATTCCTCGTCCATGGCGATGTTGTTGTCGGCCGCGAACAGCCGCACCGGCCGGCAGGTCATGGAAACCGGATGCATATAGAGTTTCATGGTGGTCCTCCCCTCATTGTCTTGGTGCGCGAATCGACCGGTGGTTGGCCGGCCGGCCACGGTGTCCCGACTGGATTAAAGCGTAGCCGAATAGGCGCACGGTAATCCACGGCTCTGCCGTCAACACTTTGTTAACCATGCGCGGCCGCATGGGCCCCATTTGCTCGTCTTATGGACGCAGGCTGCCATAGGCTTAATAGGGCCTTTACGGCGACATGGCTCACTGGCCGGATACCAGGATGGGATCGGTTTGCCGGACGCCAGGATGGGTCTGATTGTGCGCGAACTCACGCGCAAGAATATTTTTGCGGTTTTCGTTGGCGTGTTTATCGCCGGCGCTCCGGTGCTTGCGTTTGATCTTTGGCTCAGCGGCGTGATCGACCGGCAGGGCCAGGAGGAAGTCGACACCTCCGCCAAGCGCGCAATCTCGCTCGCGGAATTCCGCGTCACGCAAACGATCGGCACGCTCGACGACCTGGCGAAGCGCGGCGTGAACAGCTGTGAACCGGGCAATATTGAGGCTATGCGGCAGGCTAACTTCGACGCCGCGCCGATCAAGGAAGTCGCGCTTATCGGTCCTGGCGGGCAAACGCTGTGCACCGACCTCGGCTTGCCGTTAGGCAACCGCGAGGTGGTCTCGTCGGAACCGCTGTTCGGCGCCAACGGCTATTCGATCGAAATCATCCGGCTTGAGCGCGGCCAGGTCATGGTGCGTCTTCGTCGGACGGTCGGCGCCGGCCCCAATGGAATTGCCGCGCTGGTGCCGGCATTTCTGTTTCTGCCGCAGGTGTCCAGCCAAGGCGATCCGTTTAGCGCCTATGCGCACATCACGACCGCGAACGGCGCCGTGATCGGCAATAGCGGCACGCGGCTCAAGGCTGACGCTGCTGTTTTCGCCGCCAACCTGAAATCGGAGAAATTCGGTTTTGAGGCCGAAATATCGATGTCGCGCAGCAGCGTCATCGCCGGGCACACGGACCTGAAGTGGCTCGGCATGTTCGCTACTGGTGCCATTATCATCGCGCTGGGGGCGTTCTTGGCGCTGATGCCGCGGCGCACGCCTGGAAATCCGGTAACCGAGATCGAAAACGCGCTGCAGGCCGGCCAATTCGTGCCTTACTACCAGCCGATCGTCGACATCCGTTCCGGCCAGTTGCGCGGCGCCGAAGTCCTGGTGCGCTGGCGCAAGCCCGACGGCACGTTGGTGCTGCCCGGCTCGTTTATCCCGCTCGCCGAATCGAGCGGGCTGATCCGCGAGATGACCCGCGATCTGATGCGGCGGGTCTGCGCCGAAGCGGGCAGCGCGCTTGGCCGCCGGCCGGCGCTGAAGATCTCGTTCAATTTCGCCGGCCAGCTGTTCAGCGACGACTCGATCGTCAAGGACGTGCGTAAGATCTTTTCCGGCTCGCCGATCAAGCTTTCGCAGGTGGTGCTGGAAGTGACCGAGCGCGACCCGATCGAGAATTTCACTGCGACGCGGCAGACCATCGCGGCATTCCAGGAACTCGGGGTGCGCATCGCCATCGACGACGTTGGCACCGGCCACAGCGGACTGTCCTACATGCTCAAGCTCGGCGTCGACATCATCAAGATCGACAAGATGTTCGTCGACGCCATCGGCACCGACCGCAACTCCACCACCATCGTGGAAACGCTGGTGGATCTTGCCCACAATATGCGCATGGACGTGGTCGCCGAGGGCGTGGAGAATTTCGAACAGGTGGTCTATCTGCGCGAACTCGGCGTCCGCTCCGCGCAAGGCTATGTGTTCGCGCCGCCGCTGCCCGGCAAAGCCTTCCTGCAACTGGTCGAAGCCATCGATCCGCTGACGGCCGCCGCCCCGCAAGAAAAATTGGCCGACGCCCAAATCGGCGCGCAAAGTCAACGCCGCCTGAGCGCCCCAATCCGTCATGTCCGGCGAACGAAAAGGGGCGGCCTTGCGGCCGCCCAGTCTAAACGCCACGCGGGAGGAACCTCGTAACGGGTCGGCGACCAAGCGCCGGCCGACGTGACTAAAATTGCACCATGACTTCGTCATGGGCAGCCCAATTCGTCAATCTGGAATTTATCGGATTTGTGACGGCAACCTCGGAATGTGACCGGCAGGGAATAATGCCCGTTTTGGGCTATTCCCCCGCCAATTCCTGCTCGATCGCCGTAATCAGGCGCGGATCGTTGGGTTCCGTCGCGGATGTGAAAGCCGCCTTCAGATGGCCGTCGCGGCCGATCAGGTATTTATGGAAATTCCAGCGCGGGGCCTCGAGCGGGCGTTCCTGTGCCGCCCATTTGTAGAACGGGTGGGCGTTCGCGCCCTTGACCGCGACCTTTTCGGTAAGCGGGAAGGTGACATGGTAGTCGCCCTGGGCGGTCTGCAAGATCTCGGACTTGCCACCCGGCTCCTGGCCGCCGAAGTCGTTGGACGGCACTCCGAGCACCATGAGGCCCTTGGCGCGATAGCGCGTCCACAGCGCCTGCAGGCTGGTGTATTGCGGGGTGTAGCCGCATAGCGACGCGGTATTGACCACCAGGATCGGGTGGCCGGCAAAAGACGCGAGTAGGATATCGGCCCCGTCCAGGCCCTTGAAGGTAAAGGCGTAGGCGGTAATGCGGCTCATGGTAGCGGCTTGCGCCAGGCGAGGGACCAACGCGGTCAGCGCGACCCCCAGCAGCCAATATCGGCGATTGATCATGACCCGCAGTATACCTACCGGCGGCGCCCGCGCGCGCAAAATTCCGTGAAGCGGCCGCCGCGCTCGGTGCTAGGCGGCCGCCGCGAAGCGGACCGTGGTTTCAAACGCATAGCCGCAGATGTCGCATTGCCACAGATGGCGGACGCGGCTTTCGTCAACCAGTTCCGACCATTCCGGCATAAACAGCGACTCGCCGCACTGCGCGCATTCAAGCTGCAGACGTGGACGCCGACGTTTTGCGCCGCGAATATGAAGATCCATGGGGTATCCTCCGATCATTTTTTTGTGCCTCGTTCCACCCCGATATTCGTTGCGGGCATCGTATCGCGACGCGCGCCGGAGTGAAGCAGCAAGGCTGACGTAACAGGATCAGAGTCGGATGAAATTTTTGCGACGGAACGAGACAGATTGAGTCAAACTTGTGGCGCTGACGTCTCGATGCGCATAGCTGGTGTGCGGCGGTTTCGACCGTATTTACGGAATCGTGAGGTGTATGCACGCGCCGGTTTGGTTATACCTCGGGCGAATTCGTTAACGCCGGGAACCCTCGTGTTACACATCGATCGAACGGACGCACTGCAATCCGCCGCGCGCCATTCTGCGCATCCCATTGCGCGCTACCAGCCTTATGTCCTGTCCATCGTCCGCATCGTCGTGGCGGTGCTGTTCTTCGAGCACGGCCTGTCGCGGCTGTTCGGATTTCCGTCGCCGCTGCCGACGCCGGCGTTGTTCAGCGTGTACTGGTTCGCTGGCGCAATCGAATTGGGGGGCGGCGCGCTGCTCACGCTCGGCCTGTTCACGCGCATCGCGGCCTTCATCATGTCGGGCGAAATGGCCTTCGCTTATTTCCTCAGCCACGCGCCACACGGTTTCTTCCCGATCCTCAATCGCGGCGACGGCGCGATCCTCTATTGCTTCATATTCCTGTATCTCGCCGTTGCGGGCGCCGGGCCGTGGAGCCTGGACGCGTTGCTGCGCCGCAAGCGCGGCTAGAGGCGAGGCGGCGAAGGGCTTGCCGGGACGCCCAGTGCTGTTGAATCATCTGCGGCGATCCGCGCAGGACGTTCGCGATGAGCCAGAAGACCGTCGAAAAGCCGCGCACCAAAGTGAAGCCGGTCACGCAGCGGCCGCCGCTGTGGAAGGTGATCCTGCTCAACGACGATTTCACCCCGCGCGAATTCGTCGTCGAGGTGCTTAAGGCCGTCTTCCGCATGAACGAAAGCCAAGCCTATCGGGTGATGATGACGGCGCACCAGAAAGGCGCCTGCGTCATCGCCGTCTATACCCGCGACGTGGCGGAAACCAAGGCCAAGGAGGCGACCGAGATGGGCAAGGCCAAGGGCTATCCGCTTTATTTCACGACCGAGAAGGAAGAATAGGCCGCCGTCCGATCGTTCGAATTTGCCGAAAAATTTGCTCACCTCGCTAGGCGATTCTACAGACCTGCACCGCAGGATACCGCCGTTGTCTTCTCAGCGGGGGTACCCGTGCGTGAGTGGTTTTGGCCGGTGGCGCCGGTAGCGGCAATTCTGTACTTCACGCTCTACCCGGACCAGTTCACGGCCTTTGTCGATTGGGCGGAGCGGTTCATCCACTAGCGCGGAATGGCGCGGTGGTCCGCAACGCGCGTTGGCGCGCGCCTTATTCCGTTGGTGCATGATCTTGTCCGAAAACCGGTTCCCACTTTTCGGGATCATGCACTGCCCGCAATTCCACATGTAGCCGATCGGCGTCTGCGTCCAGCAGGGGCCGAAGCCGCCGCCATTCCAGCGCCCGCGATAGAAGCGCGGCCAGGCCGGCCCATAATAGTGGTGGCCGTAGAGGCGGTCGTAGTGCTCCCAGCGCTCGCGCGCGACCACCTCGGGCGGCCGAACGCCGGGCAGGAAGCCGTAGCCGCGCCAGTGGCGGGTGACGTGATGCTTCTTGTGGGCGGGCGCGGCCAGCGCCGCCGGCGCGAGCGACAGCAGCACGGCAAGGGCGAGGGCGGCTGACAAAGTTCGCGGCATGAAAGGTCTTCCGGCACGATAGCACAGAACGCACATTGGTGACGCCGTTCGTGGTGAAACTGAGACGCGCCTGGGGTAAACAACAAGAGTCGCAAACGGGGGAGCCCATGCCGCAACGCGTTCTCATCACCGCCGGCGCCGCCGGCATCGGCCGCGAATTCGCGCGCGCCTTCGCCGCCAACGGCGCCAAGGTTTTCGTCTGCGACATCGACGACAAGGCGCTTAGCGCCATCGTCCAGGAGATCCCCGGCGTCGTCGCGAGCCACTGCGACATGGCGGTGCGCGCCGAAATCGAACGCATGGTGCCCGAGGCGGTGGCCGCGCTCGGCGGGCTCGACGTGCTGATCAACAACGCCGGCATCGCCGGGCTGACGCTGCCGGTCGACCAGATGCCGCCCGACGCCTGGGACAAGGTGATCGCGGTCAACCTCACCGCCATGTTCGACGTCAGCCGGCTGGCGATCCCGCACCTCAAGCAGTCGAAGGGCGGCTGCATCATCAACATGAGCTCGATTGCCGGCCGCTTCGGCTTCCAGAACCGCAGCCCCTATTCGGCGACGAAATGGGGCGTGATCGGCCTGACCAAGACGCTGGCCGCGGAGCTTGGCGAATGGGGCATCCGCGCCAACGCGATCGCGCCCGGCGCGGTCGAGGGCGAGCGCATCGTGCGCGTGTTCCAGGGCCGTGCCCAGATCAGCGGGCGGTCGCTTGAGGAAGTGCAGGCGGAGGCGATGGCCAACCAGTCGATCAAGTCGATGATCGACCCCTGGGACATCGCGCAGTTGGCGGTGTTTCTCGCCTCCGACGCGGCCAAGGCGATCTCCGGGCAGGTCATCCCGATTGACAACGACCGGCAGCGGGCGTGAAAACTCCCGCGCCTCAGCACTTCTTGAAATAGCGATAAATGTCCGGCGCCCGCATCCAGACGAAGTCCTTCTGCAGCCCGCCATGGGCGTTGATCCAGGCCCTGATGTCGCCGGCGTAGGAACTCCACAAGACCGCGGTCATCTGCGGCAGGTGCGCCTGGTGGAAGCCGAAGCTCGCCTGCGGCGTCACGCAGATGCGGCTGCGCGGAATATGCCCGAGCAGCACGGTGCAGGCCGACTGGCACGGCCCGACGATGCGCACATTGACCCCGCGCGCGGCTAGGCCCGCCCAGCGCGCGTCGTAGGCGGCGACGCTGCCGCCATGATTGTCGGAGACGTTGATGGTTTCGGCGTGCGCCATCGCGCCTGCGATTGTCATCAGCGCGCCGATGGTGAGGACGAAGATGAGGATGCGATGCTTGATGGTGAGTTTCACGGCGCGCGCTCTCGTTAGTTCCTGCTCCGGGTCGGCAGGCAGGCGGCCATGTATCACAACGCAGACGGATGAAAAGGGGGCAAAGCCCGGATTTCATTTCATTGAAGGAGCTTAAGACCGCACATCTGCGTGACCGGCTCGATGGCCGCATTTGATCCAAATCATTGCGGCGGCTGGCGAATTGGTATTGATGACACGCATGCTGTCGGTGTCCCGCACCAAAACGGGAGGGTCCCATGCTCAGCCGTGCCCATCACAATCTGGTAGAGCCCGTATCGCGCGGGTTATGGCCGCGTCGGCGGCTACCTGCTCGTCGTCCTCATCGTGGCTTTGTTGCTGGTCGTGCTGATGAGCAATCCGGTGCTGCCGCAATAACAGCCCGTCCGCGATAAAGCAGTTGGCCTACTCAGGCTTCGGCGGGGACGGCTGCTTCTCGATCGTTTCGACGTGGCCGCAGGCCGGGCACTGATAGGTGACCAGTTCGGGCAACGCGCCGACGCGCGGCACGCTGCTGACCGGCGCCGGGCCTTCGCCCAGGCACGTACAGTCCTCGGGCAGATTCTGAAACTTCACCGCCATACCGGCAACGTGGCGGTACAAAGCAACCGCAACAACTCAGGAATGTTCCTTAGTGCACACAATTAGGTCAGATACATTGACCTAGTTGCTTCCAGGCCGGTGCCTTTGCGGCAAACGGCGGCCGGCGGAGACGCCGCGCGCATCCGTCCTACGGGGCTACGGCGCCGTTTCAGCGGAAATTAACCGGATCGCTTAAACAGGCCGCAAGGCCTTGCTGCCTATGCCATTGGGACCGGCATCTCCGCTTCGCCGCGCTACAGGAGGGTCTCATGAAAGATCCCATTCCGGCCGCCGTTCACCCGTGCGAGGGCTACGTCATCGAAGTCGGCGGCGAGTTCAACTCGGAATACGGCAGCATCACGGCGGCGCTGAAGGCCGGCCTGGCGCTTCGGCAGAAGGATGCCGGGCACGAGGTGCGCGTGTATGACGCGCAGGAGCGGGCGCCGGAGACGAGCGAGCCGCCGGAATTTCACTGGTGGATGACGCTGGCCGATCCGTCGCAGTGCGCGTAAGGCGCAAGCGCGGAAGTAGGGCGGGCTGAGCGTTTGCGTTTGCTCAGAGCGTGACGCCGAATTTGCCGAGCGTCCAGACCGTCAGCAGATAAAGCGCGAAGGTCAGCGCGCAGCAGGCGAGCATTGCCGCCCAGAAGCCGACGCCGTGACGCAGCAGCGCCGGCAGCAAGAGGAACATCGGCAGCGTCGGCAGCACATACCAGAACGTCGACTCGGACAGCGCGGCGATGCGCGCGTTGTCGCCGGTGTCGCGCCAGAGCCAGACGAAGGCGAGCAGCGAGATGAGCGGCAGCGACAGGATCAGCGCGCCGAGCGCCGGTGCGCGGCGCGCGAGTTCGGACGCTGCGGCGATGATGACGCCGGACAGGCCGGCTTTGAGCGCGAGATAGAGCATGGCGCGGGCCCCGCTTGGTTGAGCGCCGCAGGATACCAGGAAAAAAGCTGGGAGCGTGGGGCTAGACTGAGCAATTTGTCCGCCGAAGCGCGTAGGGCGCGTTAGCGACTAGCCCGCCGAAGCTCGGAGAGCGAAGGCAGGAGCGTATCGCGCCGCCTTATCGAGAATGGCGGATGACGCCTGCGGCTCATCCGCCCTACGGGCTCTATAAGCGAAACGGAAAGTCAGACGCATTCGTGCAATCCGGGCGCGGCAGCGATTTCGGGAAGCCGAGCACCGACTGCAAATTGTCGATCGTGACGTTTGCGTCCACCAGCCGCTTGACCAGAAGACAGTAGAAATAATCGCCGGCGATTTTCTGGCCGGCGCTGGTGAAGTGCCCGTCATCCGCGAACAGGAAATCGGCGTCGACGCCCGGCGGGCTGATGCTCGACACCGGCGACTGCGTCGCGCACAACAGGGCCCATGACGAACCGAGCTGCGCAGGCTGCGTGCAGGCCCGGGACGTGCTGTTGTCGCCCGTTTTGGTGAGATGAACGCCGAAGGCGCCGTGGCCGTTGACGATGGCGGTGCGCAGGCCGTCCATGTCGGCGGCGATGACCTCGACATGGGCGGCGGCAAGTGCGGCCGCGAGCGTCGCGTCGAAAGCCTGCCGGTAAGTCGGCTTCGGCGCCGTGCCGTAGCTTTCAAACATATTGGGAACGATGATGATCGCCGCGCCCGCCGCGCGCAGACGGACAATGGCGGCGGCAAGATCGCGGGCGGCGGCGCGCACGCAGCCGACCGGATTCGACGGGCATTGCGGGTCGGTCGGCACGTCGATGGCGTGGGCGACGTCATTGTTCCCCGCGCTCACGACATAGATCGCGTGCGGGTCGGCGATGCCATGATGCGCCTTCAGGAAACCGGCGATCTGGCTTGCCGTGGGAATGGCATTGGGAAAAAGCTTCGGGTCGTCGCCGTTGGCGCCTTTGCTGCGCGCGCCGCTGACTGCGTAGTTGGTGCCGGACTGGTTCGCGGGCTTGGCGGTGAGGCCGAAATACGCGGCCAGGACTTCGATCGAGATCAGGCCCGGATTGGTGGTTGGCTTACCGGCGCCGAACGGCAGCGCCATGGCCAGCAGCGGATCATAGGTCGTGTCGCCGGTATAGACGCCGGGGCTGGCTTCCGTCATGAACCAGCCGGAATCGATGGTGCTGTCGCCAAAGCCGTAGACCGCGGTGACGCGAAAATGCGTATGCGGCTGCGGAGGAAAGCGGATCTGCGCCATGCAGAGGCAGGCGAGCAGCAGCAGCAAAGGAATATGCCTGCGTTTCACGGCGCGGCCTCCAACGCCGGCGCGGCCGTTTCGGCCGCGTGCCGCTTGGGCAACACGGCGGCGAGCCTAAGCCAAGTGGGAGCAGGTGACCAGACCGTAGGGTGGGTTACACACCGTCGTTGACCCATCCCTATTGCGGTTCACGCGAGCGCCATTGCAATCAAAACTGCAGCTCACTTCTTCTTCGCCTTCACCGCCTTGCTCGCCTTCGCCTTCGCCTTTCCCTTGGCCACCGGCGGCGGCGCGTTGGCGGCGGCCACGCGGTCCTGTTCTTCCTTGGCGAGCCGCAGCGCCTTCAGCCGCTCGGTCTTGGCGCGCATGGCGGTGCTGGCGGCATTGTATTCCGCCGTGGCCGTCGCGCCCTCGCGCTGCTGCGCTTCCTTCTTGTGGAACGCGGCCTGCGCGCGCTCCATGTCCTTCGGGCTTTTCGAGCTCACGAGCACCCCGTCGTCGAGCCGCAGGTATCACACTTCATGCACGTCCCGTTTCTCACCAAAGTGAAGTTGCCGCATTCGCCGCAGGCCTCGCCCTCGTAGCCCTTGGCGCGCGCCTCGGCGCGCTTCTCGGAGGCCGCGTGCTTGGCGTGCACGCGCGCGTCCAGCGGATCGATGCGCAGGTCGAGCTTGTCGGCCGGCGAGAGCTTCGCCTCCGGCTCGGCCTTGAGCGCGGTCGCGGCGCCGGAGAAGGCGGTGACGTTGGAGCCGGCCACGGGCGCCGCCACCGCCTGCGTGCCGCTGCTCACCACCGACAGCCGGTCGGTGCGCGAGCGCGTCAGCCCGCGCGAGACGAAGTTCGTGGCGGGCGCGGCTTTGCCTTCCGCTTCGCCCTTGCCGAGCGCGTCGAAGCCGCCGGCCTCGCTCGGGTCGACATGGGCGAGGTCGAAACGCTCCAGGTAGGAGACCGCCAGCTCGCGGAACACGTAGTCGAGGATCGAGGTGGCGTATTTGATCGAGTCGTTGCCCTGCACCGGGCCCTGCGGCTCGAAGCGGGTGAAGGTGAAGGCGTCGACATATTCCTCGAGCGGCACGCCGTATTGCAGGCCGAGCGAAATGGCGATGGCGAAGTTGTTCAAGCAGCGAGCGCAACGCCGCGCCTTCCTTGTGCATGTCGACGAAGATCTCGCCGAGCCGGCCGTCGTCATATTCGCCGGTGCGCAGATACACTTTGTGGCCGCCGACCACGGCCTTCTGCGTGTAGCCCTTGCGGCGGGACGGCAGCTTCTCGCGCTCGCGCAAGACGGTGATGCGCTCGACGATCTTCTCCACCACCTTTTCGGCAAGCCCGGTGGCGCGCGCCGCCGCCGGACGCTCGATGAAGGCTTCCACCGTGTCGTCCTCGTCGTCCTCGTCGGCGATGAGCTGCGAGTTGAGCGGCTGCGACAGCTTCGAGCCGTCGCGGTAGAGCGCGTTGGCTTTCAGCGCCAGCTTCCAGGACAGCAGGTACGCCGCCTTGCAGTCCTCGACGGTGGCGTCGTTCGGCATGTTGATGGTCTTGGAGATGGCGCCCGAGATGAACGGCTGCGCCGCCGCCATCATGCGGATGTGGCTTTCGACCGACAGGTAGCGCTTGCCGGTGCGGCCGCACGGGTTGGCGCAGTCGAACACCGCATAATGCGCGGGCTTGAGATGCGGCGCGCCTTCCACCGTCATGGCGCCGCAGACGTGGATGTTGGCGGCGTCGATCTCGCGCTTGGAGAAGCCGAGCGCGGCCAGCAGGTCGAAGGTCGGCAGCGCCAAGGTCCTCGGCGCTGATGCCGAGCGTGTCGCGGCAGAATTCCTCGCCCAGCGTCCACTTGTTGAAGGCGAACTTGATGTCGAAGGCGGTCGGCAGCGCCTTGTCGACCTTGGCGATCGCCTCGTCGGTGAAGCCCTTGGCCTTCAGCGTCGTGTGGTTGATGGCGGGCGCCTGCGCCAGCGAGCCGTGGCCGACCGCATAGACCTCGATCTCGGCGATCTCGGCTTCGCTGTAGCCGAGCGTGCGCAGGGCCTCGGGCACCGCGCGGTTGATGATCTTCCAGTAGCCGCCGCCGGCGAGCTTCTTGAACTTGACCAGCGCGAAGTCGGGCTCGATGCCGGTGGTGTCGCAATCCATCACCAGGCCGATGGTGCCGGTGGGCGCGATCACGGTGGCCTGCGCATTGCGGTAGCCGTGCTTCTCGCCGAGTTCGAGCGCCAGGTCCCAGGCCCTCTTGGCGCGGGCGACCAGCGCCGTGTAGTGGTGCGCGCCGTCGAGAATGGCGGCGTGGTCGAGCGGCACGGGCGGCGTCGCCACTTTCTCGTAGCCGGTGCGCTCGTTGTAGGCGGCGCGGCGGTGATTGCGGATCACCCGCAGCATGTGCTCGCGGTTCTTCTTGAAGCCGGGGAAGGTGCCGCGGCTTGCCGCCATTTCCGCCGAGGTCGCGTAGGATATGCCGGTCATGATGGCGGTGAGCGCGCCGCCGATGGCGCGGCCGGCGTCCGAGTCGTACGGAATGCCGGAGCTCATCAGCAGGCCGCCGATGTTGGCGTAGCCGAGGCCGAGCGTGCGGAACTCGTAGGAGAGCTGCGCGATCTGCTTCGACGGGAACTGCGCCATCAGCACCGAGATTTCCAGAACCACGGTCCACAGCCGCACCGCGTGCTCGTAGTTCTCGACGTTGAAGACCTTGGTCTTCTCGTCGCGGAAGGTCAGCAGGTTCATCGACGCCAGATTGCAGGCGGTGTCGTCGAGGAACATGTATTCCGAGCACGGATTGGAGGCGCGGATTTCGCCCGAGGCCGGGCAGGTGTGCCAGTCGTTCACCGTGGTGTGGTACTGCAGGCCAGGATCGGCCGAGGCCCAGGCGGCGTAGCCGATCTGTTCCCACAGCGCGCGGGCGTCGAGCGTCTTGGCGATCTTGCCGTTCTTGCGATACGTCAGGTCCCACTTGGCGTCGGACTCGACCGCCTTCAGGAAGCCGTCGGTGACGCGCACCGAATTGTTCGAGTTCTGCCCGGAGACGGTCAGATAGGCCTCAGAGTCCCAATCGGTGTCGTAGATCGGGAACTGGATGTCGGTGTAGCCCTGCTTGGCGAACTGGATCACGCGCTTGATGAAGTTGTCGGGCACGTAATTCCGGCGCGCGAGCTTGATCTCGCGTTTGAGCGCGGGGTTCTTCTCCGGCGAGAAGCAGTCGTCGCCCGAGCCCTCGCAATTCACGCAGGCCTTGAGCACCGCCTTCAGGTGCTTCTGGTTGATCTTGGAGCCGGTGACCAGCGCCGCCACCTTCTGCTCTTCCTTCACCTTCCAGTCGATATAGGTCTCGATGTCGGGGTGATCGACGTCGACGATCACCATCTTGGCCGCGCGCCGCGTTGTGCCGCCCGACTTGATCGCGCCCGCCGCGCGGTCGCCGATCTTGAGGAAGCTCATCAGGCCGGACGACTTGCCGCCGCCCGACAGTTTCTCGCCTTCGCCGCGCAGCGCCGAGAAATTCGAGCCGGTGCCGGAGCCGTATTTGAACAGGCGCGCCTCGCGCACCCACAGGTCCATGATGCCGCCTTCGTTGACCAGGTCGTCGTTGATGCCCTGGATGAAGCAGGCGTGCGGCTGCGGATGCTCGTAAGAACTCTTCGACTTGGTCAGCTTGCCGGTTTCGAAATCGACGTAGTAGTGGCCCTGGCTCGGCCCGTCGATGCCATAGGCCCAGTGCAGGCCGGTGTTGAACCATTGCGGCGAATTCGGCGCGCAGATCTGCGCCGCCAGCATGTAGCGCAGTTCGTCGAAGAAGGCCTGGGCGTCGGCCTCGCTGTCGAAGTAGCCGCCCTTCCAGCCCCAGTAGGTCCAGGTGCCGGCCAGACGATCGAAGACTTGCTTGGAGCGTTGTTCGCCGATGATAGCGCTCCTTCTCGGGCAGATGGAGCGCCGTTCTTCGTCGGCAACCGAGCGCCACAGGAACGAGGGGACGGTGTTTTCCTCGACTTTCTTCAGCCGCGCGGGGACGCCGGCTTTGCGGAAATATTTCTGCGCCAGCACGTCGGAGGCGACCTGCGACCAGAATTCGGGGACCTCGACATTGTCGAGCTTGAACACCACCGAGCCGTCCGGGTTGCGGATCTCGCTTCCGACATGACGGAAGGTCATGTTTTCGTAAGCCGATTGTCCTTCTTTCGTATATCGCCGTTCGATCCGCATTTTCTTCTCTAGCCCCTTCAATGCCGGCGGCTGGCGGCCGCTCGATTATCCCTGACGGACCCTGTCTTGTCCGCCTGTTTTGCTCGGCACGCTGTTTGACAACCCGCTACTCATATGTGGGCCGGCTCCCTGCTATCGGCACCGGCCGATCCCCGCTTTTTTACCCCTGGCGCGCAGAAATCCCCCGTCCCGGAACACCATTTCTGGCGCGGGCTGCTAGCGCTGGGCGTCATTTTGGAAGCTCGGCGGGAACCGAAAACGCAACTCACGCAACTCACCAAAGCTAGGAGGACTTGATGTACGCGTCAACAATAGATAGACATCAAATCTGAATCAAACACTAAATCTTGTGGCAAGCCGGTGAACTGCGGGGACAACCCACCCTGAAACCGCCGCCAGTATTGAGCGATCGGGGGGCGGGAAAAGCATTTTTATCGCCGCGGTGGAGTAGGTTTAAATCCCTCCCAGGATGAAGGAAAAATGACGCAAAATCGCGCTTTGCGGGTTATCTGCAGCAAAATGCGGGATTCCGCGCGCGCGGGGATAAGGCCGGGAAAACCCACCCAATCTGTTCCCAGGAGTTGATGATTCTCAAAACGAGGTCAGTGCCTTAGGTGCAACGCGCCGGCGCTGGCGGAGGGTGGGGACGATACCCAAGCCTGTGAATTCAATTTTGTGGCGCAGAGCGCCCGTGACTACCGCCGAGCGATCTTGTTTTCCAACGAAAAAGGCGGACCCTCTATAAGGGCCCGCCTTTCGCACCGGCACTGTCATCCTCGAATTTCAGCGCTGCTGAGACGGAACTAGGCGACCCAAGTCCGGCGCTGATGAATTAGTCCCGCGCTGATGAATTCCTAGGCAGGATAGACGTCCGGGCGGAGAAAACGCAACATGCACTGCAACATAGGCGGAACTAGCGCTGCGCGGCGCTGCCGGCGGCGGCGTGACGCACCGCCTTGGCTTTCGCCGTTTTGCCATTCGCATCGTCAGAGACCGCGACCTCGGACCGCTGGCGCGGCAGCGCTTCGGGGTGTTCGCGCTGCAGGAAATCGATGAGCTTCTCGCGCACCTCGCAGCGCAGGCTGAAGGCGGTACCCGCGTTGGGTGCGCTCATGGTGGCGCGTAGTTCCATGGTCTGCTCTTTGGCGTCGGTCACCTGCAGGTTGACCACGCGGCCGTCCCAATTCTTCGAGTTCTTGACGATCTCCTGGAGCTGGTCGCGGATGATGCCGACCGGCGCGCGGTAGTCGACGTAAAACAGCGCGCTGCCGATCAGCGCCGAGCCTTCGCGCGTCCAGTTCTGGAACGGTTTTTCGATGAAGTGGCTGAGCGGCACGATCAGCCGCCGCATGTCCCAGCATTTGACGACGACGTAAGTAGACGTGATCTCCTCGATGGTGCCCCATTCGCCTTCGACGATGACCGCGTCGTCGATCCGAATCGGCTGGGTCATCGCCAGTTGCACGCCTGCGATCAGATTGCTCAGCACCGGCCGCGCGGCGAGGCCGGCGATGATGCCGGCGACGCCGGCCGAGGCGAACAGGCTCACGCCGTATTGCCGTACCGGCTCAAAAGTCATCAGCGCGGCGCCCAACGTGAGCAGCACCACGAGGCCGTCGGCGGTGCGCAGCAGCACGCGCACCTGCGTCACGTGCTTGCGCGCCAGCAGGTTATCTTCGACGTCGAGCCGGAATTGCCGCAGATAAAGATCGGCGCCAATGCTCAGCGCGGTCATTGCCGCCCAGCCGATTAGTCCGACCACCCCGATCAGCATCAACCGCTCGAGCAAATCGGCGGTGTCGGCGCCGATCGGCGCCACCGGAATGGCGATGAATACCGCGAGAATCAGCAGCGCGAATTGGGTGACGCCGCGCATTCGGCCGAAGATCGAGAAGACGAACGGATAACGCTCAGCCAGCAGTCGGCGGATCAGCTTGCGCACCATCCGATGGAGCGACCAGGCGATCGCCAAAGCCAGCGCCAAAATAATGGCGGCGACCGCCGGATCGGGCAGCCAAACAAGCAGGCTTTTAATGGCGTTCAAAGCGCTACGAATTGAATCCATGCGTATTCAATAGCTTTCATGCCGATACCGTGAGCATGGCAGTCTAGCAAAAGTGCGCCCTGGACAGGAGCTTGGCGAGGTGGCAGAACGCCTCGTATTCAACGTCTTTCAATGCGCGGCAGCGATGAAAAGTTTCCTGCTCAAACTGTTCACCTGGTGGAATTCGCAGACCTTCGGTACCCAGTTCTGGACCTGGATGTACGGCGAATCGGTCGGCGAAGACGAATTCGGCAACCGCTATTACCGTACCCGCGGCGGTAAGATCGATCCGCGCATGCTCAGCTTCGAGCGGCGTTGGGTGATTTTCAACGGCTATGCCGAAGCCTCGGCGGTACCGCCGTCCTGGCATGGCTGGCTGCACCACACGGTCGATACCCCGCCGACACAAGAGAACTACAAGCCACACGAGTGGGAGAAGCCGCACCGGCCCAACATGACCGGCACGGCCGACGCCTATAGGCCGCCCGGTTCGACGCTCGCCGCCAACCGCCGTCCGAAGGCGACCGGCGACTACAAGGCGTGGAGCCCGTAATCCGGGCTTGGAAGGGGCGACATATCGCCCTTTCGCTGCCGTATTCCCCGTGTTAACCGGGCTTTGCCGCGGGCGACGGCGAACCCGCGCCGTTCACCCAACGGAAACACCCGGATTATATGGCGCGAACTTCGCTCACCGCTTGCTGGCTTGTCGTGGCGGCGCTGCTGGCAACGCCAGTTTTCGCGCAATCGATCTTCAACGATTCCCCGCCGCGGCCGCCGGCCGATGTGCCGAACATGCCGCCGGCGCCGCCGCCGGTCTATTATCCACATCCACCGCCGCAGAGCTACCCGCGCGACGACAGCGTTCGCCCGCCTGGCGCCGTCCGCACCGATCAGCCGCCGGCGCAACCGTTGCCGGCGCCGATGAGCCTGCCGCCGGCGAACCGCCCGGGCGGCGGCAATATCCAATCGCAGCCGCTCGCGCCGCCACCTGGTGCTGCGCCGGCGCCGCAGGCGACCACACCGCCGCCGCAAGGCGCCGCCGCTCCGGTGCCGACGCTGCCCGGGCTGGCGCCCGGCATCAGGCAGCCGCGTGGCGCGCCGCTGCAGGGCGATACCGCACCGCAGCCCGGCGACGAGATCGTGGTCGAACCGCCGCCGCAGCGCATCAGCAATCCGACCGCGGTGTTCTCCGGCCTCGACAAGATCACCGGCCGCATCATTTCATTCGACGTCGCCATCAACGAGACCGTGCAGTTCGGTGCGCTGCAGGTAACGCCGCGCGTGTGCTACTCGCGTCCGCCGACCGAGACGCCGAACACCGATGCCTTTGTCGAAGTCGACGAGGTGACGCTGCAGGGCGAGATCAAACGCATTTTCACCGGCTGGATGTTCGCGGCCAGCCCCGGCCTGCACGCGGTCGAGCATCCGATCTACGACGTGTGGCTGACCGACTGCAAAGGCGGAAAAAATCCAAACGTGGCGGAAGCGCCGCCCGATCAGCCAGCGCCGCCCAAGCAGCCGGCGCGCCAGCCGCTGCGGCGCGCGCCGCCTCGCGCGCAACAGCCCGGATTCATCCGCTAGCGGAGTTGCGCGAGCGCCTGCTCGCCGCTCACCGGACGGTCGAGGGGAAGGGCGGCGAAATCCGCTTCGCCCACCAGCGCGTCTTCCAGCAGACGGTGATAGCGGCGCTTGGCCACCTCGACCGCACCGAAAGATTTGAGATGCTCGGTGACGTATTGGGTGTCGAGCAGCCGGTAGCCGCCGGCGCGCAGGCGCGCGATCAGATGCACGAGCGCGATCTTGGATGCGTCGCGCGCGCGGTGGAACATGCTTTCGCCGAAGAACGCGCGGCCGAGCGAGACGCCGTAAAGCCCGCCCACCAGGGTATCGCCGTCATAGACCTCGACGGAATGGCAATGACCGTGCTCGAACAGACCGCGATATATCCTGCGGATGCGGTCGTTGATCCAGGTGCGGGCGCGGTCGGGCTTGGCCTCGGCGCAGCCGTCGACCACCGCGTCGAAGTCGCGGTTCACCCAAACCGTGAAGGGCGTCGTGCGCACGGTGCGCGCCAGGCGCGCCGGTAGATGGAACCCTTCGAGCGGGATGATGCCGCGCATGTCCGGCTCGATCCAATAGAGCGCCGGATCGTCCGCGCTTTCCGCCATCGGGAAGATGCCACAGGCATAGGCCTTGAGCAGCACTTCCGGCGTGATGTCGATCAGGCTGTTCTCGCGGTTGGCCATGTGGACCGGATTCGCTGGTGAAGTTTCATTCTAGGCGTCGGCGGAGCGGCTGGGGAGGGCGGATTTTAACCGGCCGCTCACCATAACCCGGCCAAATTGGCGAAAGATTGAACACAAATAGCTGCCACGCGTTGGCCAGCGAAAGAACCGATCGCTGTGGGGGCCGGAACTTTTGGGGAATGCAACATGCCGGCGCGGCGTACCAGTGTGCTTGTAGTCGAAGACGAGGTTCTCATCAGCGATCTGATTGCCGAGGTCTTGAACGAGGGCGGCTTTGCCGTGCACGCGGTGGCGGCCGGCGAGGAGGCCATGCGCTATCTCGAATCGGGGGCGGAAGTGGACGTGCTGTTCACCGACATCAATCTGCTCGGGCCAATGGATGGCGCGACGCTTGCGCGCGAGGCGCGCGCGCAACGGCCCGAATTGCCGGTGGTCTATTGTTCCGGGCGCTATTCGCCGTCCGCGCTGAAGCCCCCGGTGCCGCGTTCGGTCTTCGTCAAGAAGCCTTACAGTCCGACCGATTTGTGCCGTCTGCTAGAGCGGTTGACGGCAGGCATACGGCATTGAGATCGGCGATCGGCCGGACAGGCAAAAATCATCAACCCGCACGGAATGACCGCACGCCGACAGACAGAATTCATCGCAAGTTCGCAGCAAACCCGGGTCAAGGCCGGGCGCCTTTATCATCGGCCATTCAATGGCCGTAGAACCACGCCGCCAGCAGCACGAGGCCGGCCGCGATGATCACCAGCGTCAATATTCCCGCAACGCTGCCGGTTATGTAATCGTGGTTTTCGCTGCGCGTTGTCATCGGTCATCTCCTTGGGCGTTTCTTTACCCGCGAGGACCGAAACCGGAGATCAGGGGCTGGACCGCCCCGCATCAAGGGTCCCAGCATCCGCAGATTTGTTGATGGTCGTTTAGCATAATGGCGAATACGCGCCTTGCGCTAAATCAAGGCGACGGGCAATTCGCGCATAATTTCAAGCGATAAGTCGATAAGTAGCGGCTATTTGGAGCAGCGCGGCCCTCGGAAACTTCCGCATATGTGGCGGCGGTCGCGCTGCCGAGGCCGTCTGCGCAGAAACGAAATTAAGAACTCAGCGGCTCGCTCTCCACCATCCCGCCGCGGGCGAGGAATTGTTCGAGCCAGTGTATGTGATAGTTGCCGTCAATGATATCGGGCTCGGCGAGCAGCGCGCGGAACAACGGCAGCGTCGTTTCGATGCCGTCCACCACCACTTCGTCGAGCGCGCGCTTGAGCCGCATCAGCGCCTCGGTGCGGGTCTTGCCGTGCACGATCAACTTGCCGACCAGCGAGTCGTAGTAAGGCGGGATGGCGTAGCCCTGGTACACCGCCGAATCGATGCGCACGCCCAGGCCCCCTGGCGCATGGTAGTGCAGGATCTTTCCGGGCGAGGGACGGAACGACACCGGGTTCTCGGCATTGATGCGGCACTCGATGGCATGGCCGCGGAATTCGATGTCGCTCTGCTTGAGCGTGAAGTCGTTGCCGGCGGCGGCGCGGATCTGCTCGAAGATCAGGTCGATGTCGGTGATCATCTCGGTCACCGGATGCTCGACCTGGATTCGCGTGTTCATCTCGATGAAATAGAACTGGCCGCCCTCATAAAGGAACTCGACGGTGCCGACGCCGAGATATTGGATTTCGCGCATCGCCTTGGCCACTGTCTCGCCGATGGCATCGCGCGCTTGGCGGTTGAGCGCGGGCGAGGGGCTTTCCTCCAGCACTTTCTGATGCCGGCGTTGCAGCGAGCAGTCGCGCTCGCCGAGATGGATGGCCTTACCCTTGCCGTCGCCGAGCACCTGGATTTCGATGTGGCGCGGCTTCTCCAGATATTTCTCCAGATAGACCGCGTCGTCGCCGAAGGCGGCCTTGGCTTCGGCGCGCGCGGTCGCGAGCGCAGTGGAAAGCTCGGCCGGCGTACGCGCGACCTTCATGCCGCGTCCACCGCCACCAGCGGCGGCCTTGATCAACACTGGGTAGCCGATGCCGTCGGCGATCTTGGCGGCCTCGACGTCGGACGTGACGCCGCCGTCGGAGCCCGGCACTACCGGGATGCCGAGCTTTTTGGCGGTGCGCTTGGCCTCGATTTTGTCGCCCATCAGGCGGATGTGCTCGGCCTTGGGGCCGATGAAGTGCACATTGTGCTCGGCCAGGATTTCGGCAAAGCGGGCGTTCTCCGATAGGAAGCCGTAGCCGGGATGCACAGCGTCGGCGCCGGTGATCTCGCAGGCGGCCAGAATCGCCGGCACGTTGAGATAGCTGTCCTTGGCCGCCGGCGGGCCGATGCACACGCTCTCGTCAGCAAAACGCACATGCATGGCGTCGGCGTCGGCGGTGGAATGCACTGCGACGGTGGGGATGCCGAGCTCCTTGCAGGCGCGGATCACCCGCATAGCGATTTCGCCGCGATTGGCGATGAGGATTTTATCGAACATTCATTCTCCTTCACCTCTCCCCGTTTTTACGGCGAGAGGTCGACTTCCGAGCGTAGCGAGGAAGTCGGGTGAGGGGCTCTTTCTTTGAATGCGAGATTCCAAACGGCCCCTCACCCGGCTCGCCGCTACCGCGGCTCGCCACCCTCTCCCCGCAAGCGGGGAGAGGGAAAGAGAGCTCACTCAATAATGACCAACGGCTCGCCGAATTCGACCGGCTGGCCATCCTCGAACAGAATCTGGATCACGGTGCCGGCGCGCGGCGCCGGGATCTGGTTCATGGTCTTCATCGCTTCCACGACCAGCAGCGTGTCGCCGGCTTTCACCTGGGAGCCGATTTCGACGAACGGCTTGGCGCCGGGCTCCGGCGCGACATAGGCGGTGCCGACCATGGGCGAGATTACCACGCCCGGATGTTTCGCGGGATCGATCGGCGCCGATACCGCTTCCGCCATCGGTTGCGGGATGGGCGCCGGCGCGGCACGCGGCGCGGCGGCAGCGGGCGCCGCGGCGTTACGCGCAACGCGCACGCGCTGGCCGTCCTGCTCGATTTCGATTTCGGTCAAGCCGGTTTCGTCCAGGAGCTTGGTCAGCTCGTGAATCAAATCGCGATCGACGATGGGGGCTCTCGGCGTTTTTGCCATCAACGCATTCCGTTAATGTTTTTCGTCGCGCATGATCGTTTCCGAAAGCCGGTTCCCGCTTTTCAGGATCATGCGCTATTTTTTCGGTTTGGCGCCGACCATGCCGGCCAGCCCGTTGATTGCCAGCGCGTAGCCGTCGGCGCCGAAACCGCAGATCACGGCTTTCGCCGCCTTCGAGACATAGGAGTTATGCCGGAATGTTTCACGCTGATGGATGTTAGTGACGTGGATTTCCACTATCGGCATTTTCAGCGTGAGCAGCGCGTCGAGAATGGCGATCGAGGTCGTGGTGTAACCCGCCGGATTGATGACGAGGCCGACGGCCTTCTTCGCCTGCGCCTCCTGGATCCAGTTGACCAGCTCGCCCTCAATGTTCGACTGCCGGAACACGATGTCGAGGCCGAAGCGCTTGGCCGTCGCGCGGCACAGCTTCTCGACGTCGGCGAGCGTGGTGCGGCCGTATTTTTCCGGCTCGCGGGTGCCGAGCAGGTTCATATTCGGTCCATTGAGGACGTAGAGCGTCTTGGGCATGGCTTCCCGGCGGCTGGCGCGCGTTTTCGTGGTCGATACGCGTGAAACTTCGGCACCTTATAGGTGGCCCGGGCGGCAAGGGGAAGCCCGGACCACGCTCGGATTTACAGGTCTTTGCCGCCGACCTTCGTCATTCCGGGATGGAGCGTCAGCGCCGGACCCGGAATCCAGATGCAACTACCGAATCTCGCTTCCGGATTCCGGGTTTGCTCGCTTGCGCTTGCGCCCCGGAATGACGAGTTTTAGAATTTTGTGGTTTCGCGCGCCGCCCAATCGACCACCTCCTTCATCGCCGTCAACCGCCTGCGGCCGGCGGCTTTGGCTTTGGTGTAAAGGTCGATCTGGTGGTCGGCGCTGGTGCCCTCAGCGACGATGCGGTGCAGGCGGCGGATGTCGGCCGCGCAGCCGAGCGCGTCAATGTCTTCGGCGATGAAATCGAAAACCTGGTCGAGCCATTGCTGGAGCGTGAGCGGCGAGCGGGAAAACGGATCGACGAAGGTGGCGGCGATGCCGTAGCGCTGAGCGTGCCACTTGTTCTCCACGGTGATGGCGCGCCCGACGCGGTCGAAGCCGGCATTGAGCGCGCGGTCGCGGTCGAGCGCGCGCACCAGGCAGCGAAACAGAGCGGCGATCGCGACGGCATCGTCGAGTCGGGTGCAGCTGTCGGCGACACGCAATTCGACGGTCGGGTTTCCCAGCGATGGCCGCAGCGCCCACCAGATGTAACTCGCGTCCGGGATGATCTTCGCCCAGGTGAGCGCGGCGACGAATTCGTTATAGTCGTCGTTGGTACGAAACAGTTCGGGCAGCCCGGTGCGCGGCAGTTCGTCATAGGCGGCGAGCCGGTAGCCGACGAGGCCGGTGAGATGGCCCTGCCAGAACGGCGAGGATGTGGAGAGCGCGAGCAGCAGCGGCAGGTAGGGCGTCAACCGCATGATCAGATTGATGCGCCTGTCGACGTCCGGCACCTGCACATGCACATGCATGCCGCACAACATGTTACGGTATCCGATCATCTGCAGGTCGTCCATGATTGCGCCATAGCGCGCCTTCGGCGTGACGATCTGCTCAGGCCAGAACGCGAGCGGGAAGGTGCCCATAGCGGCAAGACCGAGCTGACGTTGGGCCGCGGCGTCGCCAAGCGTGCGGCGATAGTGCACGAGATGCTCGCGCGCCTCTTTCATTGTGACACAGGGCGGCGTCGCAACCTCGATTTGCGATTGCAGCATCTCGGTCATTACGCGGTCGCCGAGTCGCTCGCGCGCGAGGGTCATGAATTTTTTGTCGATGCGGCGCACGGCCCGGCGCGTCTTGGCGTCGAACACGAAATACTCTTCTTCCATGCCGACCGTATACATGCGCGCAACAACCCGTTCGGGTGAAGGTGGGTTCCCCGCCGCATGGTGGCGTAAAAACGGCCGCCGGGCGAGCCGACGGCCTTTTTACCGGTCAAAGCGACGATAGGCGGGCGCTAAGCCGCCGTCAGCAGGTCGGCTTTCCGCAGCGCGCGGTGTTGATCTTTTCCTGCAGCCCCGGAAGGCCGATCGCGCCCACCACCACGTCGGCGCCGATCACGTAGCTCGGCGTGCCGTTGAGGCCGAGCGCCTCGGCGAGCTTGAAGTCCTCGTCGAGCGTCGCCTTCACTTCGGGGCTCTTCGCGTCCTTTTGGATCTGGGCCATGTTCATGCCGATGTCCTTGGCGACCGCAAGCGCGTGCGCCTCGTCGGCAGGACCGCGGCCGCCCAAGAGCTTGGTGTGGAATTCGAGATATTTCTTGCCGGTTTTGTCCTGCATGCGCACGGCAACGGCAACGCGCGCGGCTTCGAGCGATCCGGGCCCGAGCACCGGGAATTCCTTGAGCACGACCTTGAGCTTGGGATCGTCCTTCAAGAGCGTGAGCATGTCGTCCATGGCGCGCTTGCAGTAGCCGCAATTGTAATCGAAGAACTCGACGAAGGTGACATTGCCGTTCGGATTGCCGAGCGTGACCTGATTGGGCGAGGAAAATAGCTTCTGCGCGTGCTCCTTGACCGCGACTTTATATTTCTCGGCCTGCGCGGCCGTCTGACGCTTCTCCAATTCGCTCATCGCTTCCTGCAGCACTTCCGGATGCGCGAGCAGATAGTCGTGCACCACGCGCTCGATGTCGGAGCGCTGCGCAGGCGAAAAATTCTGCGCCCGCACGGCTTGCGGCGCAGCGACAGCCAGCAACGCGGCACAGGCAGCGGCGATAATGCGCAGGCTCGATGTCATCGGTTTTGTCCTTGCTGTGGTCATCTGTTCGGGGCGGCCGGGGCCTTGACGCTGACAATATCGTCGGCGCGCACCCAGGCGGGCGAGCCGATGGGCAGGCGGGTCTTGGCGCGCGAAGCGAGTTGCCGCGCGGTCTTGACGTCGCCCCGCGTGAAGGCGGCCTGCGCGGCGGCGAGGTCGGCCTGGGCGAGGTCGCCCTTGCGGCCATAGGCCATGGCGAGCTGGGTGTAGGCGTCGGGTGATTCTGGTTCGCGACTGAGCGCCGTGCGCAGAAGCGGGACGGCCTCTTCGGCGTTCCTGGTGTTATTGGTGGCGATCAGCGCCTGGCCGAGCATGATGTCGATCAGCGGCGCACCGTGCGCGAGCGTCACCGCGTGGCGCAGCGGCGCGATCGCCTCCGCCGGGTGGCCGCCGTCCAGCAGCGCCTGGCCTTTGAGCTCATAGAAATACGGATTGTTCGGCTGTGTCTGGATCAAGCTGTCGATCTGCGCGATGGCGTCGTGCCCATTCCCGTATCGATAGGTCGAGATGGCGCGGGCGTAGCGCGCGGGCAGGCTGTGGTCGCTGAGCGGATAGCGGCGATAGACCGTGTCGGGTCGATCCAGGAAGCCGGACAATTTCGCGCGCATCATGTCGTGGCGGAGCTGCAATTCCGGTGAATCCTTGCGGTCGAAATAAGGGCTCGCCTTGGCCAGCACTTCGAGCGCGGCGACGCGCTCGGGCGGCATCGGGTGGCTCTGCAGATAGGGATCGACATAGCGCGAATTGAACAGCGACTCGTTGCCCAGCCGCTTGAACAGTTCGAGCATCCCCCGGGCGGACTGGCCGGTGGCGGTGAGGAACTTCACGCCGGCATGGTCGGCCTGATCTTCCTGCGTGCGGACGTAGGCGAGTAGCGAGCGTTGGATCGCCGATTGCGGCGCCATGATCGCGGCGGCGCCAATATTGCCGCTGCTGCCGCCGGCGCGCGCGCCGGCAACCGCTGCGCCGACGCCGGCGAGCATGGCCACGATCGAGGCGGTCTGCGCGCGGGCGAGTTCCTCGCGCAAGCGCATCAAATGACCGCCCGCCAAGTGTCCGGTCTCGTGCGCAAGCACGCCGATCACCTCGTTCGGCGTGCGCGCGTCGAACAATGCGCCGACATTGATGAAGATGTGGCGGCCGTCCATGACGAAGGCGTTGAAGGCGCGATCGTTGAGGATGACGATGCGGACGTTCTGCTTGGCCAAACCTGCCGCTTTCAGGACCGGCGCGGCGTAGTCGCGCAGCAACTGCTCGATCTCGGTATCGCGAATGAGCGGTATACCCCTGGCCTGCGCCTGCGCGGAGGCCGGCGCGAAGCTCGGTCCGCCGCCGGCGGCGACCGCGATAGCCGTCGCAAAGGCGAGCGCGCGCCCTGCTGGCGCCATGCGCCATGCCCTGATAGGTGTCCTGTTCTCGCTCATGCCGATCTATGTGCTACCGGATCGCGTGAACCTAGTGACGCGCCCTGGGGCGGTCAACGCAGCTTGCGATCACGTCTGGGTCATGGAAAACGCAAGCCGCCAAGCAACCCGGCAAATAGGGCAACAGCGGGGCGGGAACCGTACCGCACGGAGCGATTAGCGATGCTTGAGGTGGCAAAACACCTGCTAACGCCCTCGAAACGCAGCAATGTGCCGCCGTTCATGGTCATGGACGTGATGGCCGCGGCGGCGGCTCTGGAGGCCAAGGGCGCGCGCGTCCTGCATATGGAGGTGGGCCAGCCGGCGGCGCCCGCGCCAGCCACGGCGCGGCAAGCGGCGCAGATGGCACTCAGCGCTGGCCGTATCGGCTATACCGAGACACTCGGCATCCCTGGATTGCGGGCGCGAATCGCCCGCCATTACGGCGACACCTATGACCTCGCGCTCGACCCGGCGCGCGTGGTGGTCACCACCGGCTCCTCCGGCGGATTCGTGCTGGCGTTCCTTTCGCTCTTCGAGCCGGGCGACCGGGTGGCGCTGGCCAATCCCGGCTATCCGCCTTACCGGCACATCCTCTCGGCGCTCGGCTGCGAGCCGGTGCTGATCGAGACCTCGGCGGACACGCGGTGGGCGCTGTCGGCCAAGGCGCTGATCACCGAGCATCGGAAGAAGCCGCTCGCCGGCCTGATGGTGGCGAGCCCGGCCAATCCGACCGGCACCATGATGGATGCCGACACGCTCGCGCGCCTGATCGCGGCTGCGGAAGGCGAGGGCATTCGCGTGATCTCCGACGAGATCTATCACGGCCTCAATTATGCCTTCGCCGCCGAAACGGCGGCGAAACTGTCGGAACGCGCGCTGGTGATCAATTCGTTCTCCAAATATTTCTGCATGACCGGCTGGCGCGTCGGCTGGATGGTGGTGCCGGACAGTCTCGTGCGCGCGGTCGAGCGGCTGCAGGGTAATCTCGCGATTTCGGTGCCGACGCTGGCGCAGGTGGCGGCGCAAGCCGCGTTCGACGGCCGCGACGAGATGGAGGCGGTCAAGCACGGTTACGAGGAGAACCGGCGTATTCTCAGCGAAGGCCTGCCGAAAGCCGGGCTCGACAAATTCCTACCGGTCGATGGTGCGTTCTACCTCTACGCTGACATTTCCAAATTCTCCGGCGACAGTCTTGATTTCGCCAAGCGCATGTTGAACGAGGCGCACGTGGCGACGACGCCCGGCATCGATTTCGATCCCGTTAACGGCCGCAATTATTTGCGCTTCTGCTACGCGGGTTCTGCGGCCGACATGCGCGAGGCGGTGGAGCGCATCGGCATCTGGTTAGACAAAGCGCCGCGCTAAAACTCCACGTCGAGTTCGACCACCTCGTCCGGCTCGGCCTTGGCGCCTTCGATCCATTCCTGCATCGCCGGCAACGCCATCACCGCCTTGCAATAGCCGGCACAATCGGACTCGAGCTTGACGTCATAGGTGAGGAACCGCGTCACCACCGGCGCGAACATGGCGTCGGCCATGCCCGGCTTGTCGCCGAACAAGAACATGCCGCCGTGGGTGTCGAGACCTTCGCGCCAGATGAAGATGATGCGGTCGATATCGGCCTGCGCGCCGGCCCACACCTTGAAGCGGGGGGTGATGCGCTTTCAGGTTCATCGGCAGCGCCGAGCGCATGTTGGAAAAGCCGGAATGCATCTCGCCGCAGATCGAGCGGCAGTGGGCGCGCGGTCCGGTCCGCAGGCAACAGCCCAGCCTCCGGCAGAATCTCGTTGAGATATTCGCCGATCGCCAGCGTGTCCCAGACCTTGATGCCGTCATGAGTTCAGGCAGGGCGCCGCGCTCACTTACGAAGGCGGCAAAGTGGGAGCCGAAGGCGATCCGGCGCACTATGCTGTTCACGGTGGAAGGCGAGAAGGACGACATCTGCGCGGTCGGGCAGACGCTAGCCGCGCACGATCTGTGCACGTCGCTGCGCCCTTATCGCAAGCGCCATCATATGCAGGCCGGCGTCGGACACTACGGCGTGTTCTCGGGCCGCACCTGGCAGAACCAGATCTATCCGATGGTGAAGAACGTTATTTTGCAGAGCGATTGACTTTTTTTGAATCTCGCCGCTCAGACGTAAGCGATATAAATCGCCGCAGCGCCCACGCCGAGCAGCGCCAGCGCGAGGAGCATGATGGCCGGCCGGCGCGCCGCGGCGCCGCCAAAGCCGACAGCATAAGCCGCCTTGGCCAGGTTGTTCGACGAGGCCGCGATCAGCACCGCGGCGCTCAAGCTCGCGACCGTCATGCCGGCGATGCCGCCTTGCGCGATATTGAGCACGAACGGATCGATATCGGTTAAGCCCACAACCGCCGACAGCACCAGAATGCCGCTTTCGCCGAACGCGCCTTTGACCCAGGCTGAGACGATCGAGATGACCACGATCAGCACGGCGAAGATGAGCGCGGTCGGAATCTGCAGCGGGTTCTTCGGCACAACGGCCAGATTTGTCTTGGCGTTGCGCGCCCGCGGCCGGCGCCATTCGTAGATCGCCATCGCCGCGCCGATGGCACTTAGCGCCGCCAACCCCGGCGCCAGCGTCAGCGCGAATTTCACGTCGAACACGGCAACGACGATGCCGAGCCGGATGTACATGATCGCGGTGGCCGCCACGATGCCGGCCGAAATATCGGCCGACGCGTGCTTGGCCTCACGCAGGCGCTTGGCCAGCACCACGGTGGTGGCGGTGGACGAATAGGCCCCGCCAAGGACGGCCGGCAGCAATGCGGCGTGCTTGATCGGCGCGTAGCGCTGCAGCAGATAGCTCAGATAGGACAGCGTGCAGACCGTCACCACCGCCAGCCAGACGCCATAGGGCGTCAGCGGCGTCAGGCTGCTGACCTGCTGGTGCGGCACCAGCGGCAGAATAATCCCGATCAGGATCAGGAACATGCCGAGAGTCAGCAGTTCGTCGCGCGGTACGATGTGAATGAGCCGATGCAGCCGTTCGCGCGTGCCGAGCAGCAACACGGCGGCGACGGTGAGTGCGACCGCGACCCAGGGTGGCTGCATCAAGGCAATCGCCCCGATCACGTAGGCGAGAAGGTTCGACGCCGGGATCATGAAGCTGGGCGCTTCGGGCTTTACCGGCGCGGTGCGCAAATAGGCGTGCAGCCAGGCGGCCAAGGCCGCAAGCCCGGCGATAAAGGCGAGCGCGTATGCCGGTTCGATCAAATAGAGCGTGGCGCCGCACATGGCGAGCATCGGAAAGGTGCGGATGCCGCCCGGCCTCGACCGCTCCTCGGTCTTGTAGGTCTCCTCGAAGGCGAGCCCCATGAATACAGCGAGCCCGACCGCGAGCGCGAGCCGTCCGGCGAGTTCAAGGGGAGGCAGAGTCTGCATCGGCTAGATCGGTTTGTTGAGCCAGCGCGCGGCGCGGCCGAACAGCGAGTTTAATTTTTGTTCGGCCGTATGCAGCGTCGAATGTGGGTCGGTCTTATGCTCCGGCGGTACGCAGAGCTCATAAAAATACTCAAGGAAGCGCATATCGTTCGGCTGTGTAACCGTAAAGGAGCGATCTTTGACGAATACCGTGTATTCGAGCAGGTTGCCGTCCGGCCGGAACGCAATGGGCAAAAATGTGCTCTGTGCCATGTTCCTGGAAATGACAAATGCTGACGGATCGAGCCCATGGTCGTGCATCGCCTTTTCCAATGCGGGCAGGCGCTCGACGAATTCCGGGCTGAAATCGCCGACGGAGCTTTGCAGCTTGATGTGATGGGCGGTCATTGGCGGCCCCTTTGACCGGCATCTTCCATTTTTGCCGGGCCATCCTACATCTACGGACGCATCAACACATCCCCAGAGCCAGACATGCTCGATTTTACTTCGTCATCCGATGTCGAGGACATCGGCGGGACGAGGGCAGCGCCTTCGCCTGACGCCGGACTCCTCGACGCCTATTCCAACGCGGTGATCGCCGTGGCCGACGTCGTCGGCCCGGCGGTGGTGCGCGTGGAGACGCGCGGGCCGCAAGGCCGCTCCGGCGGGGTCGGCTCCGGCGTGGTGATCGCACCGGACGGCCTGGTGCTGACCAACAGCCATGTGGTGCAGGGCGCCAAAGAAGTCCGGCTCGCCGACGCCGAAGGGCGCGTCGTGGAGGCCCGGCGGCTCGGCGAGGACCCCGACACCGACCTCGCGTTGTTGCGGGCGGACTCGGCGCGCGATCTGCCGCACGCCGCGCTCGGCGATTCCAAGGCGCTCAGGCGCGGCCAGCTGGTGGTCGCCATCGGCAATCCGCTCGGCTTCGAGTTCGACCGTCACTGCCGGCGTCATTTCGGCGCTCGGGCGCTCGTTGCGTTCCAGAAATGGCCGGCTCATCGAGGACGTGATCCAGACCGACGCCGCGCTCAATCCCGGCAATTCCGGTGGTCCGCTGGTGTCGTCGCGCGGCGAGGTCATCGGCATCAATACCGCGGTCATCGTGGGCGCGCAGGGCATTTGTTTCGCGGTCGCCAGCAATACCGCGCAATTCGTGCTCAGCGAATTGATCAAGCACGGGCGCGTGCGGCGCGGATTTATCGGCGTGTCGGGACAGACCGCGGCGGTGCCGCGCCGGCACGCGCGCAACGCCGGCATCGACAACGCCGCCGGCGCCATGATCACCGCGCTCGAACCGAACGGACCGGCGGCGGCCGCCGGCCTGATGGCGCTTGATACCATCGTGCGGGCCGACGGCGCGCCGGTCACCGGCGTCGACGACCTGATCCGGCTGCTCAACAGCGAGCGGATCGGACGCAAGCTCGCCATTGACGTGCTGCGGCGCGGAACCTTGCGGACGTTCGAGGTGACGCCGCTGGAGCGACCCGCGTTGCGGGCCGCTTGAGGGTGTCTGGCGTTATTTTCCCAGGCGCTTTAATTCGACGCCGGCGGCGAGATAATAGATGGTGTGGATGTTGCACGCCGCGCGGGCGCGCGTGAACTGCTGCGTCGCTGCCGCGGTGTCTTTCTTGGCCAGCGCCTGCTCGCCGGCAAAGAACGCCACACCGCATTCGCGCGCATGGCCCATGGCGCCGTGGCTTGAAGGCGGCGTCAATTCATCGAGCTTGGCCTGACCGAGAAAGTACGCAACCAACGTGCCGGGCCATTGCTTGACGTCGATCTTGCCGGCGTTGCGCGCAAGTTCCTCGGCGTCGTTCTCACCGGCGCGGGCGCGCGCGATGTGCAACCAAGCCGCCTGGTAGGGCAGCCATAGCACGTCGCCCTTGCGCGCCTCCGCGCCGAGCGTCAGGGCCTTTTCGAAATCGGCGGCGGCGGCGCCATAGCGTGCCGCAATAAATTGCGTGTGGCCACGTTCGGTATAGATATCCATGGCGTCGATGCCGGCATCCTTGGCGTCCTTGCCGACGAGGTCGAGTGCGGCGCCGAAGTCGGCGACCGCGCGATCATAGTCGCCCTTGCCGGTCTCGCTGCCGGCGCGCTGAATCAGCGCGATCGGCGACTTGTTTAGTTTGAAAGCTGCATCGAAATCGGCGATCGCGGCATCGAATTGGCCGCTCATGTGATAAACTTGTCCGCGCGCGGCATAAATATTGGCGTCATCGGCCTTGATGGCGAGCGCTGCGGTATAATCAGCAATGGCGCTGTCACGCAGGCCGCGCGCCTGGTCAAGCCGCTCGAAGGTGTCGGCGATCAGGCTTTTGGAGGTGTATTCGCTGCCGCGGCCCTTGTGGGCGATTAACTGATCGGCGGGCGAAAGGTCTTTGGCCTCGAGCGCCTGGGTGAACAGGTTGATGGCCTCGTCGACCTTGCCCTGTTGGGCCGCAGCATTCGCGGCCTTGAGATCGTCGGCACCGCCGGCTTGCACGGTCGCGGCAAGGAGCACTAGGCACGCCGCCGCCAATAGGATTCTGATCATCGCTACCCCAATACTCCGATTTCGGCCGCATGTGCTGGTGAAACGCAGCGGGTGTCACAAGTGGTTAATGAGGAGTCAAGTCCCCATCGCAGCCGCCGATGTCCCACAATCGCTCACCGATGCCGATCCACCGGCTACATGGCACTTTGTTATTTCAGATTAACATCTCGTCTCATGGTTGCTTAGCGAATGAGCGGCAAAGTGCAGGGCTTATTACTGGCCAATTTTGTTGTCTTCCGCTTCGTCGATCCAGGGACCCGGTAACGCGTGATGAAGTTAGGCCTGCTGACGAGGTCTCTGCCCGAGTTTCTGTTCGGGGCGACTGACCACCTCGACGACCTAGACGAACAGGCGCGCCGCCGCGTCCGCGCAGCGCAGATCAGTGCCGTGGTTCAGCTTGTGCCGCTGACCATGACGGTCAACATCCTGAACGCCTGCGTCATCGTCTACGTCTTTTGGGACACCGGATCCAACTCGTTCCTTACGGTGTGGGGCGGGCTGATCGCTGGGGTCGCCGGGGCCGCTTTCTTGTCTTGGCGCCGTACGCGGCGAAATCCGCCCAAGGGCGCCTCGCCGCGCGGGATCAACCGGACGATTCTGCACGCTGCCATTCTTGGCATCGTCTGGGGCGCCGCGTCCTTTGTCCTGTTTCCCGATGCCGACACGATGCATCAATTGTTCCTCGCCGCGACGATGGCGGGAATGATTTCCGGCGGCGCGTTCTGCCTCTCGACGGTGCCGCAAGCCGGACTGGCCTATACCTGGATGATCGTTCTCGCCTCGGGCAGCGCGTTGCTTTCCGCCGCCTACAGTGTGTTTAACTACACCGCAATCCTACTCATCATCTATGCGGTGTTCATGTCACGCAATCTGGTCGCGCACGGGCGCTTGTTTTTCGAGCGTCTGCGCTACGAGTTGAAGATCGAGTCGCAGCGCGAACTCATCGGCCTGCTGCTCAACGATTTCCAGGAAAATGCGAGCGACTGGCTGTGGGAGACCGATGTCAACGGTGCGCTGACCCGCGTATCGGACCGTTTTGCCGAAGCCGCCGGCAAGACGCAGTCGGAACTTCACGGCGCGCTGTTGTCCGACGTCATCGACGGCCAGCGCGAGTATCGGCCCCCGGAGCTCGCGGATGTCCTCAAACGCATGACGCTGCGCGCCGCGTTTCGCGACGTCACGCTGCCGGTTCGCGTCGGGGCGGAACGGCGTTTTTGGATGCTGTCCGCCAAGCCGGTTTTCGACAATGCGGGCGTGTTCACCGGCTATCATGGCGTCGGCGCCGACGTGACCGAGAAGCGGCTGGCAAACGAGCGCATTATCCGTCTGGCGCGTTATGACGTGGTGACGGAACTTCCGAACCGCACGTCTTTCCAAGACGAGATCGATAGGCTGTTATCCGAGGCGCGCACAAACGGACAATCGGCGGCGCTGCTTTGTCTCGATCTCGACCAGTTCAAATCGGTCAACGACACGCTCGGTCATGCGGTCGGCGACGCCTTGCTCAAGCTGGTCGGTCAACGCATCAGGTCTTGCGTACGCAGCCGGGACATCGTGGCCCGGCTGGGCGGCGACGAATTTGCGATCCTGCAACTTTCCCCCGATCTGCCGACCGGACCGATGATGCTGGCGCGCCTGATCGTCGATGCCTTCAAGGAACCGTTCAAGCTGGAACACGGCGATATCGTGATCGGCACCAGTATCGGCATCGCCATCGCGCCGGCCGACGGCTGGGCGGCAGATTCGCTAATGAAGAAGGCGGATCTCGCCCTTTACAGCGCCAAAGCGGACGGCGCCGGGACCTACCGTTTTTTCGAGCCGAAGATGGAAGCGTGGGCGCATCGTCGTCGGGCGTTGGAAGTCGGATTGCGATCGGCGCTGGAGAACGGCGAGATCCATGTGGCATTCCAACCTTTAGTCGAAATGCGCAATTGGAAGATCGCCGGCTGCGAGGCGCTGGTGCGGTGGACCTCGCCCGAATGGGGCGCCGTGTCGCCGGCGGAGTTCATTCCGGTCGCGGAAGCAACCGGACTCATCGAACCGATCGGCGAATGGGTGCTGCGCGAGGCCGTCAAGACGGCGCGCCAGTGGCCCGACGATACGGTCGTGGCGGTGAACCTGTCCCCGGTTCAATTCAGGAACCAGAAGTTTCTGGCGACCGTGGTCGCGGCCTTGGCAGACAGCGGACTGCCGCCTGGCCGCCTCGAACTGGAAGTGACCGAGTCGGTCTTCCTCGACGGCGGCGACCATGTCCGGGCGATGCTGAAGAACCTGCGCGCGCTGGGCGTTCGCACCGCGCTCGACGATTTCGGCACCGGCTATTCGTCGCTGAGCTACCTGCGGCGATTTCCGTTCGACAAGATCAAGATCGACAAGTCGTTCATCGACGACGTGGCGGCGCGCGACGACGAGCCTGGCGATCATCCGGGCGATCGTCGCGCTTGCCGAAGCGCTCGGCATGTCGACGACGGCGGAGGGCGTGGAATCGACCGACCAGGTCGCCAAGCTGCGCGACGCCGGCTGTACCCAAATCCAGGGCTACGTGTTCTCACCGCCACGCCCAGCGCACGATATCATCGCCATGTTCGAGTCGAGGCTGGAAGGGTACGAAGATGGTAGTGTGGTTGCCCGCGTGCGCGCGAGCGATCCGCGCTCCACAATTCCGAAACGCCGCGTGAACGGTTGAAAGCCGGCGGTCGGTGCCGGGGCTCAGCCCTTGCTCTTGAGCGACCTATAGATGTCGAGCGCCTCGGCCGGCTTGATGTTCTTGTGCACCACCGCGTTGACCGCTGCGATCATCGCCTTCGGCGCCTCCGACTGGAAAATGTTGCGGCCCATGTCGACGCCGGCGGCGCCCTGCTGCACGGCGTTGTAGGCCATCGTCAGGGCGTCGAGTTCGGGCAGCTTCTTGCCGCCGGCCATCACGATCGGCACCGGGCAGGAGGCGGTGACGGTGTCGAAGCCGTCGTCGACGTAATAGGTCTTGACGTATTGCGCGCCGAGCTCGGCGATGATGCGGCAGGCGAGGCGGAAATATTGCGCGTCGCGCACCATGTTCTTGCCGACCGCGGTGACGCCCATCACCGGCATGCCGCAGCGCAGGCCGGCATCCACCAGCCGCGTCATGTTGTGCACCGAGCGCGTCTCGTGCTCGCCGCCGATGAACACCTGGATGCCGACGCCGGCGGCGTTGAGCCGCACCGCGTCGTCCATGTCCATGGCGATCTGCTCGTCGGACAATTCCTCGCGCAGGATCGAGGGCCCGCCGCTGGCGCGCAGCACCATCGGCTTTTGCGAATCGGCCGGGATCACCGAGCGCAGGATGCCGCGCGTGCAGAACAGCGCGTCGCATTGCGGCAACAGCGGCACGATCGACAGATCGATGCGCTCGAGGCCCGAGGTCGGCCCCTGGAAATAGCCGTGGTCGACGGCGAGCATCACCGTGCGCCCGGACGCCGGATTGAACACGCGGGCGAGGCGGTTCTTCATGCCCCAATCGAGCTGGTGCGAGCCTTTCAGGAAAAAGCCCGGCGCGGCCTGTGGGCGGTCGGCCTGGTAGCGTTCGCCTGCTTTGTCGGCTTCCGGCATATCGATTCCTTTTCGCGGCCGCCGGTGGCGGCTCACGCGGCGATCGCGCGTCTCTGATCTATTGTTTCGGCGGCGGGGGCGGCGCCGGCTGCTGCGGCGCGGCCATGGCGGCCGGCTTCTTCGGTTTCTTTGGCGCCGGCTTCTTGGCGACTTTGCGTCCCGGCGGCTCGAAATTGCCTTGGGCCATGCACTTCTTGATGAAGGCGTTGCGCTTGGCGCCTTCGAGCTTCTGGTCGTCGGCGCCGAATTTGCAGGTCTCCATCTTCTGCGCCTTGGTGGGAGCGGCGGAGGCCGGGCTCGCCAGCAAGCAGGAGAGGCAGTAGGCCGATGACGGCAATGGTGCGCAGCATGGTCATAGCTCCTTTGACGGGTCTCGATTCGGAATCACGATAGCATTTTATCGCAGCGCCGCCGCAATATTCCCGCCGTCGACGGTGGTGACGTCGGCGGTGGTCTTGAGCGCCAGCGCCTGGGCCAGAAAGGCCTGCGCCACGTCCTCGGCGGTGACCTCGCGGCCGAGCAGATTGCCGCGTCATATAGTCTTTCTCGCTTAACCCGCGCGCCTTGGCGCGCTGCTTGATGAAGTCGTCGGTGAGCAGGCCGGAGCGGATGCGGTCGGCATTGACCGCATTGGCGCGGATGCCGTCGGCGCCGTAGTCGAGCGCGTATTGCCGCACCAGGAACAGCGTCGCCGCCTTGGGCAGGCCGTAGGGGCCGAAATTGGCGCCCGGGTTCACCGCCTGTTTCGACACGTTGAACAAGAGGCAGCCGCCGGTGCCCTGCGCCAGCATGATCTTGACCGCGGCCTGCGCCACTTTCTGGTGGGCGAAGAAATTCAATTCGAAGCTCTGGCGCAAGATCGCCTCGTCGACCTCGCCGATGCGGCCCTGCCAGGCGGCGCCGGCGTTGGAGATCGCGATGTCGACGCCGCCGAAAGCGGCGACGACCTGCGCGAAGGCATCGCGCACCGAGGCGGCATCGGTCACGTCGCATGGCAGCGCGAGATCGCCGCGCCGCCGATGGCCGCGGCTTTCTCCTGCGCCGCGTTGGCATCGAGATCGAGCAGCGCCACCTCGGCACCGGCTGCGGCGAAGGCGCGGGCGGTGGCGGCGCCGATGGCGCCGCCGGCGCCGGTGATGACCGCGACCTGGCCGGCGAGCGGCAGATCCTGGCGCGTGCCGAGCTTGGCCAGTTCCAGCGGCCAATATTCGCAATCGAACATGTCGGCCTGCGGAAATCGAGGTGAAACGTCCGATCGCCTCGGCATCGGTGATGCCTTCGACCGCGGCTTGCGCGATGTCGGCGGCGATGCGGGCGTCCTTCGCGCTCTTGCCCAGTCCGAACAGGCCGACGCCCGGCACCAGCGCGACGCGCGGCGCCGGATCGTGCATGACCGCGTCCTTGGCGCGCTTGCTGTTGCGGGCGAAATAGGCGGTGTAGTCGTCGACGAATTTTTGCGTACGGCCTTGCGCGCGGCGCGCCTGAACTCGGCGAGTTCGCCCGCCTGCGGCGCCGGCACGATCAGCGGCCAAGGCTTGGTGCGGATCACATGGTCGGGCGTGATCACGCCGGCGCGGGCGTAACGCGCGATGTCCTTGCCGTTGACGAAATTCAGGATCGCATCGCTGGCGCGGAATTCCAGGATCGGCCGCTTGTGCGCGCCTTCGCCGCCGGCGTCGCGCAAGGTGCAGGCGCCGCGCAGGATCGGCGCGACCTCGATCGCGGGCGCAACTTGTTGCGGCAGTTTGGCGCTGACAAAGACCGCTTTGCGGTTCTTCTTTAGGCGCGTCTTCCGCCCGCGTGACGAATTCGATCATGCGCTCGTAGGCTTCGCGCGCGTCGTCGCCGAAGGTGAAGATGCCGTGCTTGTCGAGGATCAGCCCTTCGACCTTTGGATTTTTGTCGAACACCTCGGCGGCTTTTTTGGCGAGGCCGAAGCCGGGCATGCGATAGGGCACGAAGCCGAGCCGGCCGCCGAACGACCTCCGCGCACAGCTCGGCCGCGTTCGGCTGGTCGATCAGGCTGAGCACCGCGGTGGCGTGGGTGTGGTCGACGAATTTCGCCGGCATGAAGGCGTGCAGCAGCATCTCGACCGAAGGCGAGGGCGCCTGCGGATCGATCAAATAGGCGCGCTGCGCCTTGCGCCATCGTCGTCGTCGGACAGCGTCTTGCGCGCGCGCAAGGCGCGCAGCGGTTCGAGCCGCACCGCCGGAAAACCGGCGGGCTCGATGGTACCCATGTCGGAGCCCGAGCCCTTGACGCGCAGCACCGCGACGTTCGCGCCGGCAAGGTCGCGCGCCGTGGTCTTCAGCGATGCGTTGCCGCCGCCATGCAGGACGAGTTTGGGATCGCGGCCGAGCAGGCGCGTCGAATAAATCCGCAACGCCAGATCGGCGTCGACGCCGGCCTTCGCGTAGCGATCGACCGCGGCCTTGGCGTCTTGCTCGTTCCAGGCAGATTTCATTGCGCCCTACGTATGACCGAAAACCCTCGCCGAATTTTCGGGATCATACGCTAGCTTTTATCGCCCAGCAGGCGCTTGGCCCACCAGCCGCGCTTGGGTTGGCCGGTCTCCTCGCTCGCCGTTGAGGAGACGATCGGGGCCGGCGGCGGTGCGCTCGGAACCGGAGCCGGCGGCGGTGCGCCGGCAATGGCGATCGGCGCCGGTTCGCGGATGGTTGAGCGCCGGCGCGGCGGCTCCGGCTCGGCTTGCACCGGCGCAGCCGGCTGCGGCTCGGACGGAAAATCCGGCGGCTGGCTGTACGGCCGGTCGATGATCGGCCGTTCCGTCGCCGGTTCGTCGAACGGCGGCGCGATGGCCGAAGCATCCTCGTCGCTCACAGGCGGGAATTCCGCGCGAGCATGCTGTATTTCACGTTCCGGTCCGCCGCCATTGTTTCCCTGGGACGGTACTTCACCCTCGCGGCCCTGCCGGTTGCGGCGTCCACCGCGCCGGCCGCGCCGGCGCCGGCGGCGGGTTTCGCCGCTCTCGGCATCTTCGGGGGCACCGCCCTGACGCAGCTGCTGCTCGTCGATACCGATCTCCTCGGGTGCACCGGCTTCGTGATCCTCGTGCGCGATGACATGCTCGGGCACCGTTTCGCGGGTGATTTGCGGGGCGCCCTCGCGCGGCTCGCCGCCACGGCCACGTCCGCGCCCACGTCCGCGCCGGCGCCGCCGGCGGCCGTCGCGCTCGCCACCGTCGCGCGGCGCTTCGCCGCCGCCCTCGGCCGGCGCGAATCCCGGCGCCTCGGACACCTCGCCGCTGTAGCTCTCACTCGCGGCTTCAGCCTCGGCTTCCTCGTCGACATCGGCCTCGGCCGCGGCGTCGAGCACGTCTTCGTCGGCTTCGACCATCGAGGGCAACGGAGGCTGCGCCGCCGCCGCCAGCGCCTTGGCGGCTTCCACCGTGTGCACCTGCTCGCCGCGGTCGACGGCGTAGGGCATCTGCGCGTTCACTGTCGCGTCGGCGGAAATCGTGATGGTGATGCGGAAGCGCTCTTCCAGGTCGCGCAGATGCGCGCGCTTGTGGTTGAGCACGTAGAGCGCGACTTCCGGGCGCGTGCGCACAATCAGATTATGCGTAGCGCCTTTGATCAGCGTCTCTTCGATAGCGCGCAAGAGCTGCAGCGACACCGACGATACCGAGCGCACGTGTCCAGAGCCGCCGCAGACCGGGCATCTCTCGGTCGATGATTCCAGCACCGAGGTGCGGATGCGCTGGCGCGACATTTCGAGCAGGCCGAAATGCGAGATGCGGCCGACCTGAATGCGGGCGCGGTCGTGCTTGAGCGCGTCCTTCAACCGTCGCTCCACCGTGCGGTTGTTGCGGCCTTCGTCCATGTCGATGAAGTCGATGACGATCAGCCCGGCGAGATCGCGCAGGCGCAGCTGGCGGGCGATTTCCTCGGCCGCCTCGCCATTGGTCTTGAGCGCGGTGTCCTCGATATGGTGCTCGCGCGTAGCCCGGCCCGAGTTGACGTCGATGGCGACCAGCGCTTCGGCCTGGTTGATCACGATATAGCCGCCGGAGCGCAGCTGCACCGTTGGCGAGAACATGGCGTCGAGTTGGCTCTCGATGCCGTAGCGCGTGAACAGCGGCTGATTGTCCTTGTAGAGCTTCACGTGCTTGGCGTGGCTCGGCATCAGCATGCGCATGAACTCGCGCGCTTCCTTGTAGCCTTCCTCGCCGGAGACGATGATCTCGTCGATATCCTTGGTGTAGAGATCGCGGATCGAACGCTTGGTGAGCGAGCCTTCCTCGTAGACCAGTTTCGGCGCCATCGATTTCAGCGTCAGGTCGCGTACCGTCTCCCAGAGCCGGAGCAGGTACTCGAAATCGCGCTTGACCTCGGTCTTGGTGCGGCTGGCGCCGGCGGTGCGCAGGATCACGCCCATGCCTTGCGGCACTTCCAGCTCCTGGGCGATTTCCTTCAGCCGGCTGCGATCTTCGCCTGAGGTAATTTTGCGGGAAATGCCGCCGCCGCGCGCGGTATTCGGCATAAGCACCGAATAGCGGCCGGCGAGCGAGAGATAGGTGGTGAGCGCCGCGCCTTTGGTGCCGCGTTCTTCCTTGACTACCTGCACCAGCATGACCTGGCGCCGCTTTATCACCTCTTGAATCTTGTACTGGCGGCGGAAGCGCGGCATGCGCTCCTGCACTTCCTCCATGGCGTCGGCGCCGCCGACGGATTCGACCTGCTCGTCTTCGTGGTGCTCTTCGCCGTTGCTGTGATCGCTGCGCGCGCCCGGTTCGTCGGACGGCTCGGTCTCGGCGGGGATGGCGAGGTGATCGCCGGTCTCGCCGTGGTCTTCGCCGCCTTCCGGATGATCTTCGACGGTTTCTGGCATCGGCGCGGAATAGACTGGAGCTTCAACCGCCGGGATGTCGGCGACTTCGACGGCCGGGATTTCGGCGGCCGGCGCGACAGCAGGCTCGATATCGCCCACCGGACTTTCGTAAGCCTCGCGCGCTTCGTCTTGAGCGTCTGCTTGCGCGTCGAGATCGGCAGGGGCCGGCGTTGATGCCGGCATCTCGGCCTCGAGCGGCAACTCGGGCGGCAGGCCCCCCAAAGCGGCTTCGCCTGGAAACGCTTCTACGTGCGGCTGCTCCTCGCCGGGAAGCGGCGCGCTGCGGACCACATCGCGTGGACGATCGGCGCCACGGTGGTGGTTGCGGTTGCGCCCGCCACGCCGGTTGGCGCGGTGATCGGCGTCGGCATCGGCGGCGCGGTGGTCGCGTTCTTCTTCGGCCAGCAGCGCCTGCCGGTCGGCGACCGGGATTTGATAGTAGTCGGGATGGATTTCGGAGAAGGCCAGGAAGCCGTGGCGGTTGCCGCCGTAATCGACGAAGGCCGCCTGCAGCGACGGTTCGACGCGCGTGACCTTGGCGAGATAGATGTTACCGCGTAGCTGCTTGCGGTTAGCGGACTCGAAGTCGAATTCCTCGACGCGGTTGCCGCGGAGCACCACGACCCGGGTCTCCTCCGGATGGGTCGCGTCGATGAGCATTTTGTCGGCCATTGGAAATTCTCACTGAGGCGGACGCTCCCGCGTTCTCGCGCACTGTTGACGGCGCAAGGCGACGCGAGGGGCGGTCGGCCAATTGGATGTTGAGGGACGTATTGAGGAAAAGGGGCGCGTTTTCACGCGAAAGCTCGGCAAGATTCGAAATTTGGCCCATAGCAAGCCGCGCACTCACGATTGTCTCGCGAAAGCGGGGGGCCTCGAATTGCCTTTGCTGCGAACTTGGCAGCATGAAACTTACGACCCGTAGCGCTGCAGCCGCGCCCATTGGGCGCCGCCGAGGTTTCTCGTCGCTGACCGTCTGAATGCGAACGGCCCGTGTGGCCGCGCGCTGATCCGGAAGTCCTTCACAAGGGTTTCGGCTCGCTTCGCCGTCCGTTCGCCCGACTTCCTCGAGGGGGCGATCCTGGACTGGCGGGCCGGGGGCCCGAACGCGGCACAACCGGAACTTTAACCGTCAGCAGACCCTACATACGGTCGAAAACCCCTGCTGGCAAGGGAGCTTGTGCAGGCCGGCCACACCCGCGCGCAGAACGTCGCTTTCGCTCAAGTTCCATTAACCGAAACACCCCTAATGGAGTAAAACGGGGGCGCAAAGGGTCCGGATTCGTGACTAGCCGCGCGATCTCATTGGTATTGGGCGTGAGTTTATTCGCCGGCTCGGCTGCTATGGCGGCCGAGCCGGGCGTGACGGCGCACAAGCTTGCGCCGGGGGCGGAATCGACGTCGTTTCCGGTCGCCACCGACGTGCGGGTGGGCGGCGACGACAGGCAGACGCGGTTTGTCGTGGACCTGAGCCAGAAAATCGATGTGGCGACCTTCACGCTGGCCGATCCCTATCGGGTGGTGATCGATCTACCGCAGGTGACCTTCAAACTGCCGGCGCAAGCCGGCGAGCACGGCCGCGGCCTGGTCAAGGCGTTCCGCTTTGGCCTGATCATGCAGGGCGGCTCGCGCATCGTGCTCGACACCAAGGGGCCGGTGCGGGTGGACAAAGCGTTCACGCTGGCCGCCGTCGACGACCAGCCGGCGCGGCTGGTGATCGACCTCACTGCCACCGACCGTGAGACCTTCCTGCGTGGCATCACCATGCAGGACCGCAGCCTGCACACCAGCAGCAAGACCAGTGTCAGCCCGCAGTTGGCAGCCGACGGCGATGCGCGGCCGCTGATCGTGGTCGATCCCGGTCACGGCGGCATCGATAGCGGCACCAAGTCGGGCCGCGGGCAGGACGAGAAGGACGTCGTGCTGGCCTTCGGCCTGATGCTGCGCGACAAGCTCGAGAAGACCGGCAAATACCGCGTGGCGATGACGCGCAGCGATGACACTTTCATCCCGCTCGACGAACGGGTGCGCTTCGCGCGGGCGCGCAAGGCGTCGCTGTTCATCTCGATCCACGCCGACTCGATCCCGCGCAGCGAAGGGCAGGCCGAGGGCGCGTCGGTCTACACTTTGTCCAGCCGCGCTTCCGACGCCGAGGCAGCCCGGCTCGCCGAAGTCGAGAACAAGTCCGACGTGATCGCCGGCGTCGATCTGACTGCTGAGCCCAATGACGTCGCCAATATCCTGATCGATCTGGCGCAGCGCGAGACCAAGGCGTTCTCGCTGCAGTTCGCCCGCAACCTGGTCGGCGAGTTCAAAACCGCCACGCGGCTGCACCTGCATCCGTTGAAATCGGCTGGCTTCATCGTGCTCAAGGCGCCGGACGTACCTTCGGTGCTGGTCGAACTCGGCTATATGTCGACAAAGGACGACTTGGTGCATCTGATGTCGACCGACTGGCGCTCGCGCACGGCGGATTTGGTGGTCCATGCCGTTGACGAATTTTTCGCGCCGCGCATAGCCGGCACCAGCGGGGCCAATTGAGATGGGCGCCCGGCCTCAGTTTCAACATAAAACCACGCCACCAAAAGGGCGCGCCGCAGCCTTGGCCGGATGGTCCGGCGACGGCGCTAGGCCCATGAAAATCCTGTCGGTTTTGCGGGCCGCACGGCCGGCGGACGGCACCGAGGGCCGCAGCCGGATGCCAGGCGGGACGGTTCATTAATGAAGCTCATCCTACGCTTCCTCGGCTTCCTGTTCGCGGCGGGCACCATTCTGTTCGTGGTGGGCGTGGCCGCGGTCTCCGGCCTGCTCTGGCACTACTCCAAGGACCTGCCGGACTATTCCCAATTGCAGGATTACGAGCCGCCGGTGATGACGCGCGTGCACGCGGCCGACGGTTCGCTGGTCGCCGAATATGCCCGCGAGCGGCGCCTGTACATCCCGATCCAGGCGGTGCCGAAACTGGTGATCAATGCCTTCCTCGCCGCCGAGGATAAGAACTTCTACGAGCATGGCGGGCTCGATTTCATGGGCATCGCGCGCGCGGCGGTGAACTATGTGCAGAACTTCGGTTCTGGCCGCCACCCGCAAGGTGCTTCGACCATCACGCAACAAGTCGCCAAGAATTTCTTGTTATCAAACGAAGTTTCGTTTTCGCGCAAAATCAAGGAGGCGCTGCTGGCGCTCAAGATCGAGCGCACTTACTCGAAGGACAAGATCCTCGAGCTTTACTTGAACGAGATCTATCTCGGGCTCGGCGCCTACGGCATCGCCTCGGCTTCGCTCACTTATTTCGACAAGGGCGTCAACGAACTCACCGTGCAGGAAGCCGCCTATCTCGCGGCACTGCCGAAGGCGCCGAACAATTATCATCCGTTCCGGGCGCGTGAACGCGCGCTCGAGCGGCGCAATTGGGTGATCGACCAGATGGCGCAGGACGGGTTCATCACCGCCGTCCAGGCCGAAGCCGCCAAGCGCACGCCGCTCGGCGTGACGCAGAAGCCGACCACCGCGCACACCTTTGCGGCGGAGTATTTCGCCGAGGAAGTGCGGCGCGAGCTGTTCGACCGCTATGGCGAGAAGAAGCTTTATGAAGGCGGCCTGTCGGTGCGCACCACGCTCGACACCAAATATCAGGTGCTGGCGCGCAAGGTGCTGACCGACGGGCTGGTCAAATTTGACGAGGGTCAAGGCTGGCGTGGGCCGGTCGCCAAGGTCGACATCTCGGGCGACTGGGGCGTCAAGCTGGCCGACGTCAAGGCACTGGCCGACGTGGCGCCGTGGCGCCTGGCGGTCGTGCTGGAGACGAGCGACCAGTCGGCCCGCATTGGCTTGCAGCCGGGGCGCGATCCGGGCGGTGCTGTCAGCAAGGCACGCGACGTCGGCATCGTGCCGCTCGACGGCGTGAAATGGGCCAAGATCAAAGGTCGCCCGCCGGCCAAAGTCAGCCAGGTGCTGGCGCCGGGCGATGTCGTCTATGTCGCGCCCGATAAAGTCGCCGGACAATACCGGCTGCAGCAGATTCCGGAAGTCTCCGGCGCCATGGTGGTCGAGGATCCCTGGACCGGGCGCGTGCTCGCCATGGTCGGCGGCTTTTCCTACGACCAGAGCCAGTTCAACCGCGCCACCCAGGCGCTGCGCCAGCCCGGCTCTTCGTTCAAGCCGATCGTCTACGCCGCCGCGCTCGATAACGGCTACACGCCGTCCTCGCTGGTGCTCGATGCGCCAATCGAGATCGATCAGGGCCCCGGCCTCGGCGTCTGGAAGCCGGAAAATTACGAAAACGATTTCTACGGGCCGTCGACGCTGCGCTTCGGCGTCGAACACTCGCGCAACGTTATGACGGTGCGGCTGGCGCAGGATATCGGCATGCCGTTAATCGCCGAATACGCCAAGCGGTTCGGCGTCTATGACAATTTGCCGCCCTATTTGTCGTTTGCGCTCGGCGCCGGCGAGACCACGCTGCTGCGCATGGTCACGGCCTACGGTATGTTCGACAACGGCGGGCGGCGCATCAAGCCGACGCTGATCGACCGCATCCAGGACCGCTACGGTCACACCGTCTATCGCCACGACGAGCGCGAATGCATCGGCTGCGACGCCAAGAAATGGGAGAACCAGCCGGAGCCTTCGCTGATCGACAGGCGCGAGCAGGTGCTCGACCCGATGACCGCCTATCAGATCACCTCCATCATGGAAGGCGTGGTCCTGCGCGGCACGGCGGCGGGCGCTGGCTTCCAAAAGGAAGTCGGCAAACCGGTCGCGGGCAAGACCGGCACGACCAATGACGAAAAGGATGCTTGGTTCATCGGCTACACGCCCGATATCGTTGTCGGCGTCTACATGGGTTACGACAAGCCGCGCCATCTCGGCCGCGGCGCGACCGGCGGCCATCTGGCGGCGCCGATCGTGAAGGATTTCATGAAGGTAGCGCTCGCCGATAGGCCGGCGGCGCCGTTCCGCGTGCCGCCCGGCATCAAGCTCATCCGCGTCGACTTGAAGACCGGCCGGCGCGCCGGGCCGGACAGCCAAAAGGTGATCCTGGAAGCCTTCAAGCCGGGGACCGCCCCGCCAGACAACTATTCGGTGGTCGGTTACGGCAATGATCAGCAGCAACAAGGACAAGCGCCAGGACGTGGTCCGCCCGGCTTCTTTCGGGTCAGCCCCGACGCCGACCGCGCGGTGCGCTCAGGGACCGGCGGACTGTACTGATCGCACGACGTTTGTCGTTAGCGGAAAGGCCCCGGCGGTTATCGCCGGGGCCTTTGTCGTTACGAAGCCTTACGCCGCCTTGGCGTTGATGTTGCTTTCCGCCATCGCGGTCAGCTTGGTGTCGGCGGCTTTCTCCTCGTCGAGGTTCTGCTGCAGCACGCTGGCGCAATCGGCGCGGCCGAGCTGCTTGGCCCAGGCGATCAGCGTTCCGTAGCGCGTCATCTCGTAGTGCTCGACCGCCTGTGCCGCCGCGATCAAAGCGGCGTCAAGCACGGTCTTGTCGTCGACCTCGCCGGCCACGTCGTCGGCTTCCTCGATGATGCCGTCGATCGCCGGGCAATCGACGCCCTTGGCCTCGACGCCGTGCATCTTGAACACCTGTTCCACACGCTTGACGTGGTTCTTGGTCTCGCCGAGATGCACCTGCAGGCCCTGTTTCAGCCGCGCGTCGGTCGCCTTCTCGATCATGTCCGGCAGCGCCTTCACGATCTGCTGTTCGGCGTAGTAGATGTCGCGCAGCGTGTGCACGAACAGGTCGTTGAGCGTTTTGATGTCTTTGCTGAAGATACCCATTGTCTGTCCTCGCTTGGTCTAGTTGTTGGGGGAGCGGTATGCTCTGGAAATCAATGCGGGTTGCCGTGCATGGTTCCAGGAACGCCTGCGCTTCTTCGCCCCGGCGCAAAATAAGTTGCAGGACGGGTTCCGGAACGCTACATGCGGGAACAAAGCAGCGGGAATTGCATTCAATGCGCGCGGAAACCCAGAGCCTTGTCGAAGAGATCAAGCAGTCGCTGAAGCTGCTGAGGAGGCATCTTTGACGTCGATACCGCGACGCGCCGCTTGGCCGAGCTGAACAAGGCGGCCGAGGACCCCGCATTCTGGAGCGACCAGACCAAAGCGCAGCGCACCATGCGCGAGCGCGACGCGTTGGAAGACAGCCTCAAAGCCATCGGCCGCATGGAGCAGGAGCTCGACGACCAGCTTATGCTGAGCGATCTCGGCGAATCCGAAAAAGACGAAAAGACGATCGCCGAGGCCGAAGCCGCGCTCAAGCGCCTGAAAGCCGAAGTGGCGCGGCGCGAATTGGAAGCGCTGCTCTCCGGCGAGGCCGATGCCAACGACTGCTATCTCGAGGTCCATGCCGGCGCCGGCGGCACCGAGAGCCAGGACTGGGCCGGCATGCTCATGCGTATGTATGTGCGCTGGGCGGAAGCGCACGGCTACAAGGTCGAATGGATCGAGGAAACCGAAGGCGAGGGCGCCGGTCTCAAGTCGGCGACCGTGGTGATCAAGGGCCACAACGCCTATGGCTGGCTCAAGAGCGAGGCCGGGGTGCACCGGCTGGTGCGCATTTCACCGTTCGACTCCAATGCGCGCCGGCACACCTCGTTCGCCAGTGTCGTGGTCTTCCCGGTCGTCGACGACCGGATCAAGATCGAGATCAACGAGAAGGACGTGCGCACCGACGTGATGCGCTCGGGCGGCGCCGGCGGCCAGCACGTTAACAAGACCGAGTCGGCGGTGCGGCTCACCCACATCCCGACCAATATCGTGGTGAAGTGCCAGCAGGACCGTTCGCAGCACCGTAACCGCGCCATGGCCTGGGACATGCTGCGCGCCAAGCTATTCGAGGCCGAGATGAAGAAGCGCGAGGACAAGGCGGTCGCCGATCAGGCGGCCAAGACCGATATCGGCTGGGGCCACCAGATCCGCTCTTACGTGTTGCAGCCCTATCAGATGGTGAAGGATTTGCGCACCGGCGTGTCGACCTCCGACACCGGCGGCGTACTCGACGGCGATCTCGACCCGTTCATGCAGGCGGCGCTGGCGCAGAAGGCGTTCGGCGGCGGGCCCGAGCAGGTCGAGGATGTGGAATAGGGCCTAGCCCGACAGCGCGTTGCCGAGCCGCACGCCCGCACGCAGAAATTTCTGCGGATCGACCGCTTCGCCGTTGATGCGAGTCTCATAGTGCAGATGCGGACCGGTCGAGCGCCCGGTCGAGCCGATGAGCCCGACGACGTCGCCGATGTGCACGGTTTGCCCGACTTTCACCAGGATCTTCGATAAGTGGCCATAGCGCGTGGCCAATCCATTGCCGTGATTGATCTCGACCATGTTGCCGTAGCCGCCTTCGCGGCCGGCGATGGTCACGCGGCCGGCGGCGGTGGCGTGCGCCGGTTCGCCGATGTCGCCGCGTAGGTCGATGCCGGTGTGGACGGCGGGCCGGCCGTTGAACGGGTCGAGACGCATGCCGAACGGCGAACTCATGTCGACTTCGCCGGTGACCGGCTTGCGCACCGGCACTGAAACCAACGTGTGGGAATATTGGTTGATCTCGGCGCGCGCGACGTTGATGCGGTATAGCTGACGGTCGAAGGCGCTGGCGCCCGAGCGTGGCGGCTTCAGCGGCACAAACGGCCCGCCGACGCCGGTCGGCGCCTTGGTCGGATTGACGCCGAGGTCGCTGAGCACGCTGCGCAAGCGGCGCGCCCTGCCGTCCATGCGCTCTTCCATGCCGGTCAGCACGGCGGTCTGCCGGCGATCGACTTTGTCGAGCGCGGCGGAAATTCGGCCGAGAATGCCGTCGAGCCCGCCGCCATCGCCGCGGTTGGCGACGCGCGTCATGCTCGCGGGCAATTCGCGCGATTCCAGCCGCGCCTCGCGGTCGGGCGGGGCCATGAAAATCACCGTGTCGTTGATCGGTGAGGCTTTGATCGGCAGTTCGGCCGGCGCGGGTGCCGGCAGCGCCTTGTGTGCGGGCCGGATCGAGCCGGTCGCGGCGAGATCGCCGCCAAGCGCGGTGGTGCGTTGCTCCAACGTCGACTGCCGTTGCAGCAACGCGTTGAGTTTGTGCTCGAACTGCTCCTGGTCGAGCAATTGCCGGCTGGTGATGCGATCGACCTGCGCCCGCAATTCGGCGATGCGGTCCTCGTAGGCGAACTGCATCTCGGCCTGGCGCCCGATCAGCCGGGTGAGAACGTCGTCATGGAATGCGAAATAAGTTCCGGTGGCGACAGACCAAATCGCCATGACCACCAGCGTACCGACCACGATCCAGAAAGCGATGGGGCCGATGCGCACCTGGCGTCCGCCGTGGACCAATGTGTAGCCGCCATGCGCACGTTGCAGATGGCGGGACACCGCGGCGGCCGATTGTACGCGGCGGCCGGCGCGCGGGGCGGTCGGGTAGTACGATTGGGACGAATGCGACATCGACTCTCCGCGCCGGGTCGGCCGCGCATTGAGCCGGTGGACCAGCCCGCCGATATCAATCGCTTATGGTTAAAAAAGCGGAAATTTGCGCCGTTTGCCGGTACGTTTGCACGCGGCAGCCGGCAATCTACAGATCTTTTGCGGCTTCCAGTACCTCTTCGGCGTGGCCCGGTACGCTCACCTTTGGCCAAATACGGACAATGCGGCCGTCGCCGTCGATCAGAAAAGTCTTGCGGATGACGCCCATGTATTTGCGCCCGTACATCGATTTCTCGCCCCAAGCGCCATAAGCTTCCAGCATCTTCCTGGCCTCGTCGGAGGCGAGCGCGATCTTGAGCTTATGCTTGGATTTGAATCTATCCTGCGCCTGAACCGAATCGGCGGAAACGCCGAGAATGTCAGTGCCGGCTTTGGTGAAGGCGGCGTGCAGGCGCGAAAACGCGATGGCTTCCTTGGTGCAACCCGGGGTATCGGCCTTGGGATAGAAATAGAGGACGAGTTTGCGGCTCTTGAAGTCCTTCAACGCCACCATTGTTCCGCCGTCGCGCTGCAAGCTGAAGGCCGGCGCCTTCGAGCCCGCGACAAGTTCGCGTGCCATATGCCTTCCTTTCGTCGCTTTCGACCGGTCAATGGAGGCCATGCCAGTTGCGTCGGGTGGGCGCAAGCGGTTCCACGGACACGTGTTGCGTGCCGCACTGGACGATTTTTCGGCCAGCGGCAATAAACGCGCAATGTGCCGGACGAGGGGCGCCCGATAGCGCATGACACCGAGCGACCACGATCATAAGCGTTCGGCCCGCCAAGCCGCGGGTTCTGGTCATCGCACGCATCACAAGCCTCAACATGAGTCTCAACATGGGTCTCAACATCAGACTCATCACGAGCCTCATCATGCGCACCGTTCTGGACGCCGGCATAGGAACGCATGGCGCCGCGGCGTGGCCAAAGTTTTCCGGCTGCCGTGGGTGCGCCGGATCCTTTGGGGTACGACGCTTACCGTCGGCGTCATCGCGGTCGCAATAGCCGGCCTATGGTGGCGTCTCGCCAGTGGTCCGATCGAACTCGATATGGCGACGCCGTGGTTGAAGGCGGCGATCGAGAAGAATTTCGGCGGCAAGCAGACCGTCGTGGTCGGCGGCACCCAGATCGAGCGCGACGAGAACGGCCGCACATCCTTGCGCTTGCGCGACATCGTCGTGCGCGACGCCGACGGCATCGTGGTGGCGACCGCGCCGAAAGCCGAAGTGGGCCTTTCCGGCTTGGGCCTGCTGATCGGCAATGTGCGCGCGGAAAGCCTCAATCTGGTCGGCGCAGAAATGTCGGTGCGCATCGAAACCGACGGACGGGTCACCGTGTTCGCCGGCGCCAACAAGCGGCCGATCGCCACCGCATCCACCAAATTGCCTGCGGCGCAGCCTGGCCAGGCGGCCGGGACCGCGCCGCCGGGACCGCTGCGCGGCGGCGCGCGGGACATTGTGAGCGTTCTCGCATGGATCGACGGTCTGGGCGCGACCGGGCTCGATGGTCACGATCTGCGCGAACTCGGTCTCAAGAACGGCAATCTGATCGTCGACGACCAGCGCAACGGCAAGCATTGGACGTTCAGCCGCATCAACATCAGCTTGACGCGCCCGGAACAGGGCGGCGTGATTTTTCGCCTGGCGTCGGACGAGCCCACCCGGCCTTGGGTGTTCAGTGCCGCGATGCGGCCGCTCGGCGATGGCGTGCGCGCGGTTGGCATCGAGGCGCGGCACGTATCGTCCAAGGACCTTCTGCTGGCCATGCGCCTCAACGAAGGCGATCTTGACGTCGATTTGCCGTTGTCGGCGAGCGTGCGCGCGGAAATCTCGTCGGATGGCACGTTGCACCACCTGCAGGGCCAGGTGTTCGCGGATGCGGGCACCATTACCGATCATGCCGGCGACAATGTCACCATGAAAATCGATCGCGCCGACATTCGTTTCAATTGGGATGCGCGCCAACGGGTCTTGCTCATGCCGTTCCAGATTCAGTCGGGCGGCAATCAATTCACGTTGCGCGCCACGCTGCAAATGCCGGCCGATCAGAAGGGCGTCTGGTTATTCAACCTGGGGCGCAGCGATCCGGTCATTGACCCTGTTATCCTGGCTACGGCTGGAAAATCCGACGAGGAGGGGTTTGCGTTCAACCGAGTTGCGCTGCGCGCGCGCATTGACACGGTGCGCCGCCACATCGATCTCGAGCAAGGCGACTTTAGCCGTGTCGATACGCGGCCGGTATATAACGTCGCCGTCGCCGTCACAGGCAGCCTGGACTATTCCGGCGCGGTCCCGCATTTGGCGTTCGGCGTTGCGGGCACGCGCATGCCGTTGTGGGTGATGATGCGCCTGTGGCCGGTAATCACCGCCGTGCACGTGCGCGAATGGGTCGAAGGTCACATGTCCGGCGGCATCGTCGAGCGGGTAGTGATTGCCGGCAATTCGCCGCTGCCGAATTTCAAGGCCAGCGGCCCGCCAATGTCCGATGAAGGGCTGTCGGTCGATATCGAGACCAACGGCACAACGCTGCGTCCGCTCACCACATTGCCGGCCATCCGCGATGCCGATCTCACGGTGCACATCACTGGCAGCACCGCCAATGTAAGCCTCGGCCGCGGTACCGTGGAGGTGACGCAGGGGCGCAAGCTCAATATCGCCAGCGGTGTTTTCGAAATACCGAACACCCATCTCAAACCGGCGCCGGCGCACACCAGTTTCCGCATCGATGGAGCGGCGCCGGCGGTGGCCGCGCTGCTGGCGAGCGATGCGTTGCGCGACAGCGCCGGGCTCGCGCTCGATCCCGCCACCAGCCGCGGCAATGTCGCTGCCCAGGTCGGGATCGATCTGCCGATCGGGCGCAACGCTCCGGACAACGCGGCGAGATATATGATTACGGCGGATCTGACCAATTTCGCCGCCGACAATGTGATGATGGGGCAAAAGATCGAAGGTTCCGCGCTGCGGGTGACGGCGTCCAACGACGGCTATGAGGTCACCGGCAACGTCAAGATCAACGGCACGCCGGCCACCATCGATCTGACCAAGAAAAAAGGCGCCGCCGACGCCGAGTTGCGGTTGCAGGCGATGATCGACGAAGCCGCGCGCCGCCGGCTCGGTATCGATTTCGGCGGAGCCGTTACCGGCACAGTTCCGATCAGACTCGCGGCGCGCATCAGCGATAACGGCAAGGATGCCCCAATGGGCGTGGATGCCGATTTGACGCCGGTGAAGATCGACAACCTGCTGCCGGGCTGGGTGAAGCCGGCCGGCAAGCCGGCGCACGCCACCTACACGATGTTCAAGACAGGCCAATCCGTGCATATCGACGATCTCGCCATCGCCGGTTCGGGCACGAACGTGAAAGGCTCGGTCGAACTCGACGGCGCGGGCGACATCATGTCGGCGAATTTCCCGGTGTTCAGCCTGTCGGAGGGCGACAAGGCCGCGCTCAAGGCCGACCGCGGCAGCGACGGCGCACTGCGCGTGGCGATGCGCGGCGACGTCTTCGACGGAATCAATTTCGTGAAGTCCTCGCTGGCCGGCGTGGTGCCGGACAAATCCAAGCCCAAGCAGACGGATCTCGATCTCGACATCAAGCTCGGCACCGTCATCGGCAACAACGGCGAAACGCTGCGCGGGCTCGATCTCAAGCTCATGCGCCGGAGCGGCCACATCCGCAGCTTTCGCGATGAACGCCAAGATCGGCCGCGACACGCCGCTCAACGGCGACTTGCGCATGCGCAGCCGCGACAATCACCAGGTTATTTATTTCGAGACCGACGATGCCGGCGCTTTGTTCCGGTTCACCGACATGTATCCGCGCATGTTCGGCGGGAAAATGTGGGTGGCGATGGACCCGCCGACGCCGGAACATCCGCCGCAGATCGGCAATCTTTATATCCGCAATTTCGTCGTACGCGGCGAACCGGGGCTCGATCGCATCGTCTCGGGCGCGCCCGGCCAGACGTCTGGCGGCGTGCAGTTTTCCGAACTGCATTGCGAATTCACGCGGGTGCCCGGACGCATGGCGGTGCGCGACGGCGTGGTGCGCGGACCGGCGGTGGGCGCGACCATCGAAGGACAGATCGACTACGTCAAGAACGACGTCCACCTGCGCGGGACGTTCGTGCCGTTCTACGGCCTCAACAACATGTTCGGGCAGATTCCGATCGTCGGGCTGTTCCTTGGCGCCGGCAGCAACGAGGGTCTGGTCGGCATCACCTACGAGGCATCCGGTCCGCCGGGCTCACCGCGCATCACGGTCAATCCGGTGACCGCGATCGCGCCCGGGCTGCTGCGCAAATTCATCCCGTCGCCCGACAATTTCGATCACAATTTCATTGCGCCGTCGCGGTGAGTCATGTAACCGCGTCAACGATAGACGCGCTATTATTCTGACTTGCGCGTGAGTTGAAAGTGACGCTTCTTGCCAAAAGAAAGGATATGCACGCCTTCGGGCGTCGCGTTGCTGTTTGTTAGCGTCATTTTTTCGTTGGTTACGACAACGCCGTTCAATTTGATGCCACCGCTTTTGATTTGGCGACGTGCCTCGCTGGTTGAAGATACGACGCTAGTTGCGACCGCCGCATTTAAGATTCCGATTCCGCTTTTCGATTTCGATTGTCGGCAATGTCTCCGCCGGCGTGCCTTCTTCGAACGTCTTGCGCGACGTTTCACTTGCTTGGTCCGCCGCATCGCGGCCATGCACCAGCGCGGTTGCTTCGGTGGCGAGCACTTTCTTCGCCTCATTGATCTCGCTGCCCTTGAGCGCGCCGAGCTTGGCGATCTCGTCGAGCGGCAGCACGGTGAACAGCTTGAGGAAGCGCACGACGTCGCCGTCCTCGGTGTTGCGCCAGTGTTGCCAGTAGTCGTAGGGACTTTTCAGATTGGCATCGAGCCAGACCGCGCCGGCGGCGGTCTTGCCCATCTTGGCGCCAGACGAGGTGGTGATCAGCGGCGAGGTGAGCGCGAACAATTGCGCATTCAGCATGCGGCGGCCGAGATCGATGCCGTTGACGATGTTGCCCCACTGGTCGGAGCCGCCGAGCTGCAGAATGCAGCCGGTGCGCTTGTTGAGTTCGACGAAGTCGTAGGCTTGCAGCACCATGTAGTTGAATTCCAGGAACGAGAGTTCCTGCTGACGATCGAGCCGCATCTTCACGCTATCGAACGACAGCATGCGATTAACCGAAAAATGCCGGCCGACGTCGCGCAGGAAGTCGATGTAATTGAGCGTGTTGAGCCAGTCGGCATTGTTGGCCATGATGGCATTGCCGCCGGCGTCCTCGAATTTCAGGAACTTGGAAAAGACCGCGCGGATGCCGGTGAGATTCTGATTGATCATCTCGTCGGTAAGGATGCGCCGGCTCTCGTCCTTGCCGCTGGGGTCGCCCACGCGGGTGGTGCCGCCCCCCATCAGCGCGATCGGCCGGTGTCCGGTCTGTTGCATCCAGTACAGCATCATGATCGGCAGCAGCGAGCCGACATGCAGCGAGGCCGCCGTGCAATCGAAGCCGATATAGCCGGTGATCGCGCCGGCCGAAGCGCGCGCGTCCAGCACGTCTGCCTCCGACACCTGGTGGATGAAGCCGCGCTCGGCGAGAATATTGAGAAAGTCGGATTTATAGGCGCTCATTGATCGGGCTCTGGACGCGGCTTGCCGGGTGCTTGGGGCGGTGGTGTAACAGGTCCGGCGTAAAGGAAAAGGGGTTCGGGTTTGGGCGTAGTACGGGCGATCGGGCTGATGAGCGGGACCTCGCTCGATGGCGTCGACGTGGCACTGATCGATACCGATGGCGAGCGCATCGCCTGGTTCGGGCCGACCGGCTACCGGCCCTATTCGGATGCCGAACAGGCCCTGCTGCGGCAGGCGCTGCATGAGGGCGCAGCCCTGACCGACCGCACGGCGCGGCCGGGCGTGCTGGCGCAAGCCGACGCTTTCGTGACCCGCGTGCATGCCGAGACGGTAGAGGACTTTCTCGCCACCGAGCGAATCGACAAATCGACCGTCGATGTTGTCGGCTTTCACGGCCAGACCGTGCTGCACAAGCCGGCCGCCCGGCTGACCGTGCAGATCGGCGACGGCCTGACGCTGGCGCGGCGGCTGGACATGACCGTGGTTCATGATTTCCGCGCCGCCGATGTGGCCGCCGGCGGCCAGGGCGCGCCGCTGGTACCGGTGTTCCATCAGGCGCTGGCGCGCGACCTCGCCCGGGCGCATCCGATCGCCGTGCTCAACGTCGGCGGCGTCGCCAATGTTACCTTTGTCGACGGTGGCGATCCGATCGCCTGCGATACCGGTCCCGGCAATGCGTTGATCGACGATTTCATGCGCGCGCGCACCGGCGCGCCGCTCGACCGCGATGGCGACCAGGCGGCGAAAGGCCGCGTCGACGAAACCTTTGTCGCGCGCGTGCTGGAAGACGGCTTCTTCGCCCTGCCGTATCCGAAGTCGCTCGACCGCAATGCCTTCGCCTTCGCCAATATCGGCCTGCCGGATTTTTCCATCGCCGACGGCGCGGCGACTTTGTCGGCGCTGACCGCCGCATCGGTCGCGCGCATCGTTCCGCATTTACCCGCCGCCCCGCGCGCATGGATTGTGGCCGGCGGCGGCGCGCGCAATCCAACGCTCATGCGCATGCTGGCGCAGCGGCTGCAGCCGGCAACGGTCGAGACCGCCGACGCGGTCGGCTGGTCGTCGCAATCGATCGAAGCGCAGGCTTTCGCTTACCTTGCCGTGCGCACGCTGAACGGCTTACCGATCACGTTTCCGGCCACGACCGGGGTAAGCCGGCCCCTGCCGGGCGGGATTGTCATCTCGCCGCGCAGTTGACCGGATGGCCGATCTAGCGCAGTTTCGCCGCCTTGGTAAAACCTTTTTTGCCCGGCTGGGTACTCGGCTAACCATCTAGAATCTCACATAGAATTCATGCGAACCAAAGATATCGCAGAGGCGCTTGCGGGCCGGCTCGATGGCGACGGCGCAATTGAGATCGACCGCATCGTTCACCCCGCGCGGGCTGAACGGCTGTCTGACCTTGCGCTCGCCATCAGCCCGAACGCCATTGCGGCGCTTGGCGACAGCAAGGCGCAGGCGGTGGTGGTGTCAGCCGATCATCCGGTTCCACCCGGTTCGTATCGGGCGGTCATCGCCATCAGCGAGGGACGCATCGCGTTGGCAAATCTGACCGCGTTGTTCGACCGCGGGCCGGAACACGATCAAGGCGTTCATCCGGCAGCTGTTGTCGCGCCCGACGCCAAGCTCGGCCCCGGAGTCAGCGTCGGCGCCTTTGCGGTGGTGGGTGCGCGCAGTCGTATCGGCGCCGGAACGCTGATCCTGCCGCAGGTCACGATCGGCGCTGACGTCACGATCGGCGCGCAGAGCTTGCTCCATTCCGGCGCGCGGATCGGCGACCGCTGCGCGATCGGCGACCGGGTGATCGTGCACCCCAATGCGGTCATTGGTTCCGATGGCTTCAGTTTCGCGCCCGACTTGATGTCGACGGCGGTTTTCGCGCCCGGTGTGACGCTGACGCGGGTTCACTCGCTTGGCAACGTCGTGATCGGCAACGACGTGGAAATCGGCGCCGGCACCACCATCGACCGCGCCACGATCGAATCCACCCGGATTGGCAGCGGCACAAAAATCGACAATCAGGTCCATATCGGCCACAATGTCAGCATCGGCGAAAGCTGTCTTTTGTGCGGTAAAGTTGGTATTTCCGGCAGCGTGACCATCGGCGACCGCGTGCGGATCGGCGGTGGGGTCGGTATCGGCGATCATATGCACGTCGGCGATCAAGCGGTCATCGGCGCCGGCTCCGGGGTCGCCACCAATGTGCCGGCAGGTGCCTTCGTATCGGGCTCTCCGGCGGTCCCGCACCACCGCGCGCTGGAGCAATATATCTACATGGGCCGGCAGAAGCGGTTTCATGAGAAAGTTGGAACGCCTAGCATCGCGTGTCGACGCAATGGAACGAACGGATAAGAAATGAGAGGGGCTCTAGCGTTATGAGCGACGTAACAAGCGACGTGGTTGCGATCATTGCCAAGAAGAAGCGCGTGGATAAACCGACTGTCGAGTTGTCCGACCGCCTGGAAGATTTGGGCCTCGAGTCGCTCGACGCGGTCGAGATGATTTTCGATCTCGAAGAGAAGTTCGATATCGAGATTCCGTACAACGCCAATACCAACAATCCGCGCAACGAATTCGACACCGTCGGCGACGTCGTCAAGGCGATCCAGAAATTGGTCGACAAGAAGTCGTGAATGCCGTGAACCGTGTCGTCGTCACCGGCCTCGGCGCCATCACGCCGCTTGGGCACACCGCCGCCGCTTATTGGGAAAACCTCAAGCAGGGCGCCTCCGGGCTCGGGCCGATCACGCTGTCGGTGACGCCGGAAGAACTGACCCAGAAGGTCGCCGGCGAGGTCAAGGATTTCGACCCGCTCAAGCATTTCGAGGATCGCGAACTCTCGACGCTCGACCGCGTCTCGCAGTTCGCGGTGGTAGCCGCGCGCGAGGCGATCGCGCAATCCGGCATCACCTTCGATATGCCGCTCTCGCTGCGAACCGCGACCATTGTCGGCACCGGCGCCGGCGGCCAGAACACCCTCGATGAGAGCTTCCGCCGGGTCTATCTGGAGAAGAAGACGCGTGTATTCCCGCTGAGCATTCCCAAGTTGATGGTCAATGCGCCGGCCAGCCAGATAACGATGCATTGCGGGTTGCGCGGACCGGCCTTCGTGGTGGCGAGCGCCTGCGCCTCGGCCACCCACGCGATTGGCGTTGCGCTCCAAATGGTGCGGTCGGGCCAGGTCGATTGTGCGGTTACCGGCGGGACCGAGGCTTGCATTACGTTCGGCACGCTGCGCGGCTGGGAGGCGATGCGGGTGATGGCGCCCGACGCCTGCCGGCCGTTTTCAATCGACCGCAAAGGGTTGATCCTCGGCGAAGGCGCGGCGATGTTTGTGCTGGAGCCGCTGGAGCGCGCGCGCGCGCGGGGAGCAAAAATCCTCGGCGAAATCGTCGGTTTCGGCATGAGCGCGGATGCCGCCGATCTCACCGCACCCGATCTCGGCGGCATGACGCGCGCGATGGAGGGTGCGCTCAACGAAGCCAAGCTGGCCGCGCAGGATATCCAATACGTCAATGCCCACGGCACCGGCACCGCCGCGAACAACTCGGCCGAGACCCAGGCGCTGCATCAGGTGTTCGGAGCGCACGCCCGCAAGCTCGCGGTGTCGTCGACCAAATCCATGATCGGCCATGCGCTCGGCGCGGCGGGCGCGCTTGAACTGGCAGCGACGATACTGGCGATCCGGGACGCAATCGTGCCGCCGACCATCGGCTATCTCGGCCCGGATCCAGCCTGCGATCTCGACTACGTGCCCAACAAGGCGCGCGCGATGCCGATTGACGCCGCGGTGTCGAACTCGTTTGCCTTCGGCGGGCTTAACGCCGTGCTGGCGGTGAAGAAGTTTTCTTAGACGACGCCTTACGCCGCGGTCGGCTTGCGGTCGGTTTTGAGCCGCTTGTCGAGATAGGCGCAGATATTGGTGAGCAGCGGCTCGACCTTGCCGTCGAAGAAGTGGTTGGCGCCGGGGATCACCTTCTGCTCGATGACGATGCCCTTTTGTGTCTTCAGCTTGTCGACCAACGTGGTGACGTCCTTGGGCGGCACCACCGCGTCCTTGTCGCCATGGATGATCAGCCCGGACGACGGGCAGGGCGCCAGGAACGAGAAGTCGTAGAGGTTGGCGGGCGGCACGATCGAGATGAATCCCTCGATCTCCGGCCGGCGCATCAGCAACTGCATGCCGATCCAGGCGCCGAACGAGAAGCCGGCGATCCAGCAGCTCTTGGCTTCCGGGTTGATGGTCTGCGCCCAGTCGAGCGCGGCCGCGGCATCCGACAATTCGCCGGTACCGTGGTCGAATGAGCCCTGGCTGCGGCCCACGCCACGGAAATTGAAGCGCAGCGCCGAGAAGCCGCGGTGCACGAAGGCGTAGTAGAGCTGGTAGATAATCGGGTGGTTCATCGTCCCGCCGAACTGCGGGTGCGGATGCAGCACGATGGCGATCGGCGCGTTCTTCTGCCGCGCCGGATGGTACCGGCCCTCGATCCGTCCGGCTGGACCGGTAAAGATGACTTCAGGCATCGCTTAAGACCTCGAAGCAGACTGGCCGCGGCTGTTCGCGGCACTGGATTTGTGTCCGACGACCGATCAAATCCATGAATCGGGCGCTAGTTTAGAATTATTCTAAATATATGAATTCCGCTGTTCACGGCGGCAACACAGGCTATAAGTTGCCGCGTGATGGCGGCTTCTAACACGACCCCTAGGGCAAAAAGCAAGCTTTTTGCGCAAGGTCTGGGCCCCAATGGTAATCGGATACTTGCATCGTCCATGAGCGAACGGGCTTATTTCGACTGGAATGCCAGCGCCCCCCTGCGAGACGAGGCGCGCGCTGCGATGCTGGCCGCGCTCGACGTCACCGCTACGGCCTCTTCGGTACATGCGGAAGGCCGTGCCGCCCGGGCTTTGGTCGAGAAGGCGCGGGCGCAGGTCGCCGGCCTGGTCGGCTGCGAGGCCAGGAACGTGACCTTTACCAGCGGGGCGACCGAAACCAACATGCTGGCGCTGACACCCGCGCTGCGGGTTGGCGGGCGCAAAACCGCTTGCGACCGCTTGTTCGTTTCCGCCATCGAGCATTCCTCGGTGCTGAGCGGCGGCCGATTTGCCGCGGAACAAGTCGAAAAATTGCCGGTCAACAGCGACGGCGTGGTCGATCTTCACGCTCTTAGAAGGGTCATTGCTCGGGCCGAGCGTCCGCTTGTTTCGGTCATGCTCGCCAATAACGAGACCGGTGTGATCCAGCCGATCCGCGAAATCGCCGAGGCCGTCCACGCCGCCAATGGCGTGCTGCATGTGGACGCGGTGCAGGGCGCCGGGCGAGTCGATTGCGATATCGCGGCGCTGGGCGCCGACCTGATCACCATCTCATCGCACAAGCTTGGCGGGCCGCAAGGTGCCGGCGCGCTGATCTGCCGCAGCGACGTCCATATCGGCGAGCCGATGATCAAGGGCGGCGGGCAGGAGCGCGGCCTGCGCGCGGGAACCGAGAGTGTCGCTGCCATCGCTGGCTTCGGCGCCGCGGCCGCGGTTGCCGCAAAGCAGGCGGACGCTCCCCGCATGGCAAGCTTACGCGATCACTTCGAGGCGGGCCTCAAGGCGGCAGTGCCTGAGGCGGTCATTTTCGGGGCAAGCGCGCCGCGGCTGCCCAACACCACGCTGTTCGCCATTCCCGGCATGAAGGCGGAAACAGGCGTAATCGCCTTTGATCTCAATGGGATAGCTGTATCTTCGGGTTCCGCCTGCTCGTCCGGCAAGGTGCAGGCCTCGCACGTTCTGGCGGCCATGGGCATGGAACCCTCGCTCGCACAGGGCGCGGTGCGGGTCAGCCTGGGCTGGTCGACGAGCGACCGCGACGTCGAGAATCTGCTCAATGCTTTGACTAAAGTCAGTTCGTTCTTACTTAAGAACCATGAGAATTCACGCTCGGACTCAGGGCTAGCCGCCTGAGTTCCAGCATAGGGATGATCGCAACGCGATAGCGAACCGACCATAACCGACAAATTCAACCCGCGGTCCTTGAAACCGTAGCGGAGGAAAGAATGCCGGCCGTTGAAGAGACCGTCGAGCGCGTCCGCAGCATCGACGTTGATCAATACAAATATGGGTTCGTGACTGATATCGAATCCGAGAAGGCCCCCAAGGGTCTTTCGGAAGATACCGTTCGCTTCATTTCGGCCAAGAAGAACGAACCGGCATGGATGCTTGAGTGGCGGCTGGAAGCCTATAAGCGCTGGCTGACCATGCGCGAGCCGACCTGGGCGCGCGTCGACTATCCGAAGATCGACTACCAGAACGCCTATTACTATTCGGCGCCGAAGAGGAAGGCGCTGGCCTCGCTCGACGAAGTCGATCCGGAGATCCTGCGCACCTACGAGAAGCTCGGCATTCCGCTCAAGGAGCAGGAGATTCTCGCGGGCGTCCGCAAGCAGGGCGAGCCGTCGACGCTCGACAGCGATGCGATCGGCGGCGAATTCCGTTCCGGCGGGGTCGCGGTCGACGCCGTTTTCGACTCGGTTTCGGTCGCCACCACCTTCAAGGCGGAGTTGAAAAAGGCCGGCGTGATCTTCATGCCGATGTCGGAAGCGATCCGCGAACATCCCGATCTGGTGAAGAAATATCTCGGTTCGGTCGTGCCGGTGACCGACAACTTCTTCGCGACCTTGAATTCCGCGGTGTTTTCCGACGGCTCGTTCGTCTACGTGCCGGCCGGCGTGCGCTGCCCGATGGAATTGTCGACTTACTTCCGCATCAACGAGGCTAATACCGGCCAGTTCGAGCGCACGCTGATCATCGCCGACAAAGGCGCATACGTCAGCTATCTCGAGGGCTGCACCGCGCCGATGCGCGACGAGAACCAACTGCATGCGGCCGTCGTCGAACTGGTCACGCTTGAGGATGCGGAGATCAAGTATTCGACCGTGCAGAACTGGTATCCGGGCGACGCCGAGGGCAAGGGCGGCATCTTCAACTTCGTCACCAAGCGCGGCGACTGCCGCGGCAAGAACTCGAAGATCTCCTGGACGCAGGTCGAGACCGGCTCGGCCATCACCTGGAAATATCCGAGCTGCATCCTGCGCGGCGATAATTCTCGCGGCGAATTCTACTCGATCGCCATCTCCAACGGCCGCCAGCAGGTCGACAGCGGCACCAAGATGCTGCACCTCGGCAAGAACACGACCAGCCGCATCATCTCCAAGGGCATCGCGGCCGGCAAATCCAACAACACCTATCGCGGCCTGGTCTCGGCGCACCGCAAGGCCAAGGGTGCGCGCAACTTCACCAATTGCGATTCGCTTTTGATCGGCGACCAATGCGGCGCGCACACCGTGCCCTATATCGAGGCGAAGAATTCTTCCGCCACGTTCGAGCACGAAGCCACCACCTCGAAAATCTCCGAGGACATGCTGTTCTACTGCCGCCAACGCGGCATGTCGGCGGAGGAGGCGACCGCGCTTGTCGTCAACGGCTTCGTCAAGGATGTGCTGCAGCAGTTGCCGATGGAATTCGCGGTCGAGGCGCAGAAGCTGATTTCGATCTCGCTCGAAGGCAGCGTAGGCTAAGGCGATGACGCAGTATTGGTTCAAACCGAAGAACTACGGTTACGGTGCGACGCCCGTGACCTGGCAGGGCTGGGCGGTAACGTTAGCCGCCGTCCTTGTCGTGGCCGGATCGATCGTTGCAATGAACGTGCTCGTAGACCGGTCCAATCTTGCGGCATGGCTCGCGTGGGCTGTGCTCATTTCGTTGGCGACGTTGTGGTTCGTCCAGTTCAGCCGCCGGCGGACCGACGGCGAGTGGCGTTGGCGCTGGGGCAACCGCTCGAACGCAACGGGAATCTGAATCGATTTATTCAAGTTTGTGAGGACGAAGACGTGGCACTCCTGGAAGTCAAAAATCTGCATGTCGAGGTCGAGGACAAGAAGATCCTCAAGGGCCTGACGCTGACCATCGAAAAGGGCCAGGTCGCGGCGATCATGGGGCCGAACGGGTCGGGCAAGTCGACGCTCGCCTATGTGCTGGCCGGCAAGGACAATTACCGCGTCACCGAGGGCGAGGTGCTGCTCGACGGCGAGAGCATCCTCGACATGGCGCCGGATGAGCGCGCCGCCAAGGGCGTGTTCCTTGCCTTCCAGTATCCGGTCGAGGTGCCGGGCGTCGCCACCATGACGTTCCTGCGCACGGCGCTCAATGCGCAGCGCAAGCACCGGGGCGAGCCGGAATACTCCACGCCGGAATTCCTCAAACTGGTGCGCGAGACTTCCAAGCATCTCGGTATCGATCAGGAGATGCTGCGCCGCGCGGTCAATGTCGGATTCTCTGGCGGCGAAAAGAAGCGCAACGAAATTTTGCAGATGGCTGTGCTGCAGCCGCGGCTGGCGGTGCTTGACGAGACCGATTCCGGCCTCGATATCGACGCCCTCAAGATCGTGGCCGACGGCGTCAACCGGCTGCGCTCGCCAGAGCGCTCGATGATCGTGATCACGCATTACCAGCGGCTGCTCAACTACATCGTGCCCGACGTGGTGCATGTGATGGCCAAGGGCCGGGTGGTGAAGTCGGGCGGCAAGGAACTTGCGCTCGAACTTGAAGCCTCTGGCTACGCGCAATTCGCGGACGAGGCGGCGTGATGAACGTGGAAGTGCGCGCCACCAAGACCCCGGCCGAGCAGGCGCTTGCCAGCGCCTTTGCGGCGGCGCGCGGCAAGCTGCCCGGCAAGGGCGCGGTCGCTGCCTTGCGCGACGACGCGTTCAAGCGGTTCGACGCCAAAGGCCTGCCGCACCGGCGCGTCGAGGAATGGAAATATACCGACCTGCGCGCGCTGATGCGCGAGGCAAAGCCGTTGGCCGGCCCGGTCGGCGCAAAGCCGAAAGGCGACATCGCGCCGATCCTGACCGGCGTCGACGCCGATTACATCGCCATCGTCAACGGCCGCTATGAACCGGCCTGGAGCAACTTCAAGGCGTCCGATCCGGGCGTCATCTTCGCCGAATTGTTCAAGTTCCTCGCAGACAATCCCGATTATCGGCTGGGGCAGGTTCCCGGCGGCGACGACCCGGCGCAATGGCTCAACACCGCGTTCATGAGCGGCGGGGTCGCGCTGCGTATTAAGCGTGGTGCGGCCGTCGCCAAGCCGATCCATGTCGCGCATGTATTTTCCGGCGATGCCGCGGCTGCGATGTATACGCGTGTCGTGGTGATTGTCGATCCGGGCGCGCAGGTGACGCTGGTCGAGTCGTTCTCCGGGCCTGAAGGCATGGACTATCAGGTCAATTCGGCGCTCGAACTGGCCATCGGCGACGGCGCGCGCGTCGATCACATCAAGGTCGGCTGCGACGGCGATCAGGCGCTGCGCGTGTCCACGCTCGGCGTCACGGTCGGCGCCGAGGTGACCTACAAGGATTTCACCTTCACCCTCGGCGGCGCGGTGGTGCGCAACCAGACTTTCGTGCGCTTTGGCGGCGAGGGCAGCGAAGGCGCAATCGACGGCGCCAGCCTGCTCAAGGGCCGCCAGCATGTGGACAATACGCTGGTCATCAGCCATGCCGCCGGCCATTGCGTGAGCCGCGAGCGGTTCAAGTCGGTGCTCGACGGCGAAAGTCACGGCATCTTCCAGGGCAAGATCATTGTCGAGCCGCACGCGCAGAAGACCGACGGCAAGATGATGACGCGCGCGCTGCTGCTGTCGGACGAGGCCGAAGCCGACAACAAGCCGGAGCTGGAAATCTTCGCCGACGACGTGGTCTGCGGCCACGGCGCGACGGCGGGCGCGCTCGATCCGGGGCTTAAATTCTATCTGATGTCGCGCGGCATTCCGGCGGCCGAAGCGGAGGCGCTGCTGATCCAGGCCTTCATCGACGAGGTAATCGCGGAAATCGCGCACGAGGGCATCCGCGACGCACTGATGTTTGCCGCGCTCAAATGGCTGGGGAGCCGGCCATGACGCATCCGGCGGTAAGCAACGGCTCCTACGACGTCGCCAAGATCCGCGCGGATTTTCCCGCGCTGGCGATGCAGGTCTATGGCAAGCCGCTGGTCTATCTCGACAACGCGGCCTCGGCGCAGAAGCCGCAAGCCGGTGCTCGACCGCATCCAGCAAGGCCTATACCGAGCAATACGCCAACGTGCACCGCGGGCTGCATTATCTGGCCAACGAGGCGACCGAAGCTTACGAGGGCGCGCGCGAGAAAGTGCGCGCGTTCCTCAATGCCGGCGCGGCCTGAAGAGATCATCTTCACCCGCAACGCCACCGAGGCGATCAACCTGGTCGCCTATACCTTCGGCCGCGAGCGCATCCAGGCGGGCGACGAGATCGTGCTCTCGATCATGGAGCACCATTCCAACATCGTGCCCTGGCATTTCCTGCGCGAGCGCCAAGGCGCGGTGATCAAATGGGCGCCGGTCGACGACGAGGGCAATTTCCTGATCGACGAATTCGAGAAGCTGCTCGGCCCGCGCACCAAGATGGTCGCCATCACGCAGATGTCGAACGCGCTCGGCACCGCGGTGCCGGTGAAAGAGGTGGTCAGGCTCGCGCATGCGCGCGGCATTCCGGTGCTGGTCGACGGCGCGCAAGGCGCGGTGCATCTGGACGTCGACGTGCGCGACCTCGATTGCGATTTCTATGTCTTGACCGGCCACAAGCTCTATGGCCCGACCGGGATCGGCGTGCTGTACGGCAAATACGATCTGCTCGCGGCCATGCCGCCGTTCAACGGCGGCGGCGAAATGATCAATGAAGTGTTCCAGGACCGCGTTACCTACGGCGTGCCGCCGCACCGCTTCGAAGCCGGCACACCGCCGATCGTGCAGGCGATCGGCTTGGGCGCGGCGCTCGATTACATCAATTCCGTGGGCAAGCTGCGCATCCGCGCGCATGAAAGCGCGCTGGTCAAATACGCGCAAGAGCGGCTCGGCCAGATCAATTCGCTGCGCATCATCGGCAATGCGCCGGACAAAGGCCCGATCGTCTCGTTCGAGATCAAGGGCGCGCATCCGCACGATGTCGCCACCATCATCGACCGCTCAGGCGTGGCGGTGCGTGCCGGTACCCACTGCGTGATGCCGCTGCTCGCGCGCTATGGCCTCACCGCCACCTGCCGCGCTTCGTTTGCGATGTACAACACCAAGGACGAGGTGGACGTGCTCGCCGCCTCGCTGATCAAGGCGCAGGAATTTTTCGCATGACCGACGATACGCCTGTCACCGAGAATGCCGCCGCGGAAAAGGCGCCGGAGAACGCCGCCATCAGCGGTTCCTCCGCGCTGCCGCAAGACGAACTCGACCGGCTCACCGACGACATCATCGCCGGCTTGAAGACCGTGTACGACCCGGAAATCCCGGCCGATATCTACGAACTCGGCCTGATCTATAAGATCGACATCGGCGACGACCGGGCGGTGAAAATCGACATGTCTCTGACCTCGCCCAATTGCCCGTCGGCGCAGGAGCTGCCGGTGATGGTGGAAAATGCGGTAGCCAGCGTGGCGGGGGTGCGCGATGCCAAAGTTGAGGTGGTGTGGGATCCGCCCTGGGACCCGAGCCGGATGTCGGATGAGGCCCGTCTCGTGCTCAATATGTGGTGATTTGCGTTTGCGTAACCGGGACACGATATAAGGTTTGGATTGAGAGGACTGCCATGGCGACTGCACGGCCCCGACCACAGGTGATGCGGCTCACCGACGCCGCCGCGCTGCGCATCAAGGATGTGATGGCGCGCGCCGACAAGCCGGTCGCCGGCGTGCGCGTCGGCGTCAAGAACGGCGGCTGCGCCGGCATGGAATACACCATGGAATATGCCGACAGCGGTCCAGCCGACCGACGAGGTGGTCGAAGACAAGGGTGTCAAGATCCTGGTCGATCCGAAGGCGGTCTTGTTCCTGCTCGGCACCGAAATGGACTACAAGGCCGAAAAACTGTCGGCCCAATTCGTCTTCAACAATCCGAACCAGACCTCGGCCTGCGGCTGCGGCGAATCCGTGCAACTCACGCCGGCCAAGAACGCGGCGGAGTAGGGCGCAAAGCCCCGCTGCGGGGCGAGCATCCCGTGGACCCCGATTATATCGTTGAATCATTTGCGGCCTTCGGCGCCGTTCAAGTCCGCCGCATGTTCGGCGGCGCCGGCCTTTATGCCGACGGCGTCATGTTCGGTATCGTGTCCGACGGCCGGATTTATCTGAAGGCCGACGCGGCGACGTCACCCCATTTCGTCGGCGAAGGCTGCCAGCCGTTCGAATACGGCACCAAGACCGGCAAGCGGGCGGGGGATGTCCTATTGGCGGCTGCCGGACCGGCTCTACGACGACCCTGACGAGCTTGCGCAGTGGGCCCAGCGGGCACTGACCGTCGCCCAGCACAAGGCTGCCGCCAAGTCGAAGGTGCGTCGAAGGGGAGCGGGAAAAAGCCGGTAGCGCCTAGGCTACTTCCATGGTGGTGGTTCCGGCGCCCACCTCCGGGTCGGTCTCGCAGATCACCCGGTTGCGGCCGTGCCGCTTGGCGGCGTAGAGGCAGCCGTCGGTTCGCTCCATCAAGGATTGGAAGGTGTCGGCGCTGTGCAGCGTCGCGACGCCGATCGAGACCGTGACGCGGCCGAGATGCTCGCCGGTCGAGCGCTTCATCAATTCCTTGGTCATCACCGCGCGGCGGATGTGATCGGCTACCGTGATCGCCGAGCGCAGCACCGTGTTCGGAAGGATGACGGCGAATTCCTCGCCGCCATAGCGGGCGGTGGTGTCCTGGCCCTTGACGTTCTGTTTCAATGCCATCGCCACCAGGCGGAGCACCTGGTCGCCGGTGAGATGGCCGAAGCTGTCGTTGAAATTCTTGAAATGATCGATGTCGGCCAGCAGCAGCGACAGCGCCTCGTTCTTGGCGCGCGCTTCGTCGATCGCTTTCTCCAGCGTGCTGTCGAAGAACTTGCGGTTGGAGAGCTGGGTGAGCGGATCGGTCAGGCTTTCGCTGCGCACCGCTTCGAGATGGGCGTGCAGGTCGAGGATTTCGCGCTTGGATGCGTTGAGCGACTCTTCCAGCCTGATGTTGGAAACTTCCATTTCCTTGGCGGTATGCACCAGGCTTTCCACGATCGTGCGTAGGCCATCGCGGTCCTTCGACTGGTGGAGTTGTTCCGACATGTCGACGAGGCTCTCGGTGTAGTTTGAGGCCGAGCCCGCCGCGCTGTCGATCATCGACATCACCTGCTCGATCTCGCCTTTGACCTGACTGCCGACCTCGTCGATGCGGTCGGTCAGCCGCGTCGGCGACAGAAAAGTCGCGTAGATGTTCTCAAGATTGGCCTCAGCGAGGGCGCCATTTTGCTTGAGCGTTTCGTTGATCTTCTGGTTGAGCGAGGGGTGATAGCCGGTGGCGTAGGCGTACCAAATCTCGTAGTTGCGCGGCGTGGCCGCTTGCCGCAGCGCCTTGATCTGGCCGAGCGCGATCTCCGCGAACGCCATGGTGCGTTCGTGCTCGTCGGCGTACTCGGGCATCGCCAAACCCCCGAACGGGCCATCTACCCATAAAACAGCAGGCCGCGCAGCCGAATAGCCGCGTCGCCTCAAGCACGGACGGTAGGTTAGGGAGGTGAATCGCCGGTAAATTTAAAACAGGTTGCGTTTGAATTTGCTGCAACCGTTGCTACTGCCGGTCGTGAAATGGGCCGTTATCAGGCCTTCAGCGACACCGGACGCAACAGGAAAGCGGGCAGGTGGCTGCCATCGGAGTCCTCGGCGGCCTCGCGCGGCGGCTGCGGGCGCTGTTGGGGTTGCGGCTTGGCGGCCTGCGGGCGCTGCTTTTCCGGACGGGGTTGCGGCTGGCGTTCGCGGCTGTGGCCACGATTGCGCCCGCCACGCTGGCTGCGCTCGCCCTCGGGCGGACGGCTCTCGCGCGGCTCGGCCGGCGCTGGCTCGCCCATCCAGGGGATGCTTTGTCCAATCAGCCGTTCGATCGCCGTCACCGACTTGCCGTCGATCGGCGCGACGATGGTGATTGCGGTGCCGCTCAAACCGGCGCGGCCGGTGCGGCCGATACGGTGGACGTAATCGTCGGGGTGGTGCGGCACGTCGAAATTGAAGATGTGGCTGACCGCCGGAATATCGAGGCCGCGCGCGGCGACATCGGAGGCGACCAGAAGCGTCACCTCGCCATTGCGGAAGGACTCGAGCGCTGCGGTCCGCGCCGACTGGTCCAGATCGCCGTGCAGTGCGGCGGCGTTGAACTTGTGCTGCAGCAGCGAGCGATGCAGTTGCGCGACCTCGCGCTTGCGGTTGCAGAATACGATGGCGTTCTTGAAGCCTTCCGCCGAGCGGATCAGGCGGCGCAGCGTCTCGCGCTTTTCGTGCGGATCGCGGCCGGTGGCGACCTTCAACTGGGTGATGGTGGTTGCCGCAGTGGCGGGCTTGGAGACTTCCACGCGTATCGGATTGTGCAGGAAGTTGTCGGCGATGCGCTGGATTTCCGGCGGCATGGTCGCGGTGAAGAACAACGTCTGGCGCGTGAACGGCACCAGCTTGCCGATGCGCTCGATGTCGGGAATGAAGCCCATGTCGAGCATGCGATCGGCTTCGTCGATCACCAGCAGTTCGACGCCGGAGAGCAGCAGGCGGCCGCGCTCGGAATGATCGAGCAGGCGGCCCGGCGTCGCGATCAGCACGTCGACGCCGCGGACCAGCTTGGCGTCCTGATCGCCGAACGACACGCCGCCGATGATCAGCGCGACGTTGAGCTTGTGGTTCTTGCCGTACTTCTCGAATTGCTCAGCGACCTGGGCGGCCAATTCGCGCGTCGGTTCGAGGATGAGCGTACGCGGCATGCGCGCGCGGGCGCGTCCTTGTTCGAGCATCGTCAACATCGGTAACACGAAAGCGGCGGTCTTGCCGGTGCCGGTCTGCGCGATGCCGAGCACATCGCGGCGCGCGAGAACGTGCGGAATCGCTTGGTCTTGAATGGGGGTCGGGGTCTTGTAGCCGGCCGATTCAATGGCCGATAAAACTTTGGCGGATAAGCCAAGATGCGAAAAAGACATATAACCTCTAGTTGGAACCGTCGGGCGCCCGCGCCGGATTTGAAAAAACGGGTTTCGATGCGCGGGGAAAGGACGGTCGACTCTTCGTTCGAAGCCGTTTGACGGGAACATAGGGGCGCAGGGCCGAAAGTCAATGCTACGGCCGTGCAATAAGGGCCGTTAACGCTTAATCTTTGCTTATTGGAGCGTCACAATGCTGCAATCTTTACCTCTCGTTTTGGTGCCCGGCCTGACCTGTACGGCGCGGCTATATGGCCCGCAAATCACGGCGCTCTGGCCGTTCGGGCAGGTGGCCGTGGCCGATCACCGGCGCGACGCCGACATGGCGGCGATCGCCGCGCGAATTCTCAAGGATGCGCCGCCGCGTTTCGCGCTCGCCGGCCTGTCGATGGGCGGCTACATCGCCTTCGCCATGCTGCGGCTCGCGCCCGAGCGCATTGCCAGGCTGGCGCTGCTCGATACCTCGGCGCGCCCCGACACGCCGGAGCAGACAGCGGGTCGCCACACGCAGATCGCCATGGCGCAGTCGGGCCGCTACGCCGAGATTCCGGATCTGTCGATCCCGCGTTATCTGAATGCGAAACATCAGCGCGACGAGCGGCTCACGGGGATCGTGCGCCAGATGATCGCCGAAACCGGGCCGGAGTCCTTCGTGCTCCAGCTTAAGGCGATCATGTCGCGGCCGGATTCGCGGCCGATGCTGGCGTCGATCCGTTGTCCGACGCTCGTCGTGGTCGGCGACGCCGACGTCGCGACGCCGCCGGAGCTCAACAAGGAAATCGCCGACGGTATTGCGGGCGCGAAGCTCACGGTCATTCCGGATAGCGGCCATCTCACCACCCTCGAGCAACCCGAGGCCGTGAACGCGGCGCTCGCCGAATGGCTGCGCGCGTGAACCGGCGCGCCGGTCGCGCGTTGTAAAGGAGCCATGGCCTTGACCGAGACCCGCGACAATGCCGGAGTGATCGCGCCGCCGCCGCTGATCGCGCTGACGGCGGTCGTGCTCGGCCTCGCGCTCGATTGGCTGATGCCGGCCTATGTGCTGACGGTGCTGCTGACCTTGTGGGAGCGCATCGTCATCGCCGTCATACTCGTGGGCGCAGGAACCGCGTTGGCAATCCCTGCGCTGCTCGGCTTCCGCTCGGCCGGCACCCATGTGGAGCCGTGGAAACCGGTGAGCGCACTGGTGACCGGCGGCATCTTCGGCTGGCTGCGCAATCCGATGTATGTCGGCCTGACGCTGTTTCTCGTCGCGCTATCGATGGCTTTGGCATCTGACTGGATGCTGGTGATGACGATTGTTTTTGTGCTGGTGATCCATTTCGGCGTGGTCAAGCGCGAGGAGCGCTACCTCGAGGCGAAATTCGGCGACGCCTATCGCGCCTACAAGGCGCGCGTGCCGCGCTACGGCTGGCCGCTCTAGCCGGCGACGCGAATTTATCCCAGGCTTTCCGGGCTTCGTCCCTTTGCCAGTGCGAAAGCGAGCGCCTATAGGGGGCTTGAAATTCGATTCGCCGGGAGAAGAATCGCATGCGCACGCAGGTCGGCATCATCGGAGCAGGGCCGGCCGGGCTGATGCTGGCGCGGCTGCTGCACCTTGCCGGCATCGAGTCGATCATCATCGAGAACCGCAGCCGCGATTACATCGAGAACCGCATCCGCGCCGGGCTGATCGAGCATTGGGCCGCCGATCTGCTGACCGAGGTCGGCGTCGGCGAGCGCATGAAAGCGCGAAGGCATCCTGCACTGGGGCATCAATATCGGCATCAATGGCGACTTGCACCGCATCGATTTCAAGGCGCTGGTCGACAAGCGCGTCACCATCTACGGCCAGCAGGAAGTGGTGAAGGATCTGGTGGAGCGCGGCTTGCCGACGGCGGGCCGTTGCTGTTCGAGGTCGACGGCGTCAGCGTGCATGACGTCGACCGCGCAGCGGCCGAAGATCCGCTTCACGCACGACGGCAAGGCGCAGGAGATCGACTGCGATTTCATCGCCGGCTGCGACGGCTTCCACGGCATCTGCCGGCCGAGCATTCCCGACGGCGTGCTCACGGTCTTCGAGCGCGACTATCCGTTCGGCTGGCTCGGCATTCTGTCGGAATCGCCGCCGCCGGATCACGAACTGATCTATTCCTACACCGACCGCGGCTTCGCGCTCTACACCATGCGCTCGATGTCGCTGTCGCGGCTCTATCTGCAATGCGACCACGACGAGGACATCGAGAACTGGCCGGACGCGCGCATCTGGGACGAGTTGCACAAGCGGCTGGGCGGCGCGCGCCAGCTCGCCGAAGGCAAGATCCTGCAAAAGGGCATCACGCCGATGCGCAGCTTCGTGGTCGAGCCGATGCAGCACGGCCGGCTGTTCCTCGCCGGCGACAGCGCGCATATCGTGCCGCCGACCGGCGCCAAGGGCATGAACCTGGCCTTCGCCGACGTGGTGGTGCTGTCGCGCGCGCTCGAGGCGTTCTACAAGAGCGAGCGCAACGATGGCCTGGAGAATTATTCGGCGACCTGCCTGCGCCGGGTCTGGTACGCGCAGCGCTTCTCCTGGTGGATGACGCAGATCCTGCACCGTTTCCCGCACGAGACCGCCTTCGACCGCCGGCGCCAGCTTTCCGATCTCGACTACATCACGCACTCGGAAGCCGCGTCGAAAATGCTGGCCGAGCAATATGTCGGGCTGCCGCTGGATTAGTCCTGAGGACGGCGCGCAGCGGGCGGTTGAGCAGCGCGATTGCGAGGCCGGCGGTCGCGGCAATGACCGCCAGCATCAGGAAGAAATGATCCTTGCTCATGCTCGACCAGAACGTGCCGAGATAGCCGGCGAGAAATCCGCCGACGAAGCTGGTGGCGAGCCACACGCCCATCATCATCGACAGCAAGCTCGCGGCGCGACCTTGGTCACCAGCGACAGGCTGGTCGGCGACAGATAAAGTTCGCCGACGGTGAGAATGACGAAATAGACGAACAGCCAGAGCCAGCTTGCCTGCCCGCTGCCGGATAGATACGCGGCGGCGACCACAACAAGATAGGCGAGGCGGCGAGAAAACAGCCGATCGCCATCTTGGCGACCGTCGACGGCTCTTGCGCGCCCTGCCGGCGCCAGAGCGTGACGATGAACGGCGTGAAGGCAAAGATCATGAACGGATTGAACGCCTGGAACCAGGTGACCGGAATGTCCCAGCCGAACAGATGGCGGTCGGTGTAGTCGCTCGCCCACAGCACGATGGTGTTGCCCTGCTGCTCGTAGATGCCCCAGAACAGGCTGACCGGCACGAACAGCACCAGCAGCGCGCCGATCGGCCGCCAGGTGGTGCGGTCGAGCGGCGCTGCGCCGCCGCGCGTTTGGCGAAGCTCGTCCTTCGGCAGGGTCGGCGTGGCGAAGAGATAGATGACGAGGCCGGTGGTCATGCCGACGCCGGCGGCGGCGAAACCGTAATGCCAGCCAAGCTCTTCGCCGAGCGTGCCGCAGACCAGCGGCGCGAGGAACGCGCCGAGATTGATGCCGACATAGAAGATCGAGAAGGCGCGGTCGCGGCGGCGGTCGCCGGGCGCGTAGAGCGCGCCGACCTGGGTCGAGATGTTCGGCTTGAAGGCAGCCGTTGCCGAGAATGAGCAAGCCGAGCGCGAACAGGAACAGGTGCTCGAAGGCCATCATGAAATGGCCGATCGCCATCAGCGCGGCGCCGAGAATGACGGTGCGGCGCTGGCCGAGCACGCGGTCGGCCAGCAGGCCGCCGAAGATCGGCGTGAGATAAACGAGGCCGGTGTAGAAGCCGTAGATCTGCGAGGCGAACGGCTGCAGATCGAGCGGGCCGAACACGAACTCCAGCGCGGCTCGGAACGAGGCAAGCCCGAGCACGGCCCGCTGCGCCGGCTGCAGCAGGTACTTGACCATGTAGAGCACGAGCAGCGCGCGCATGCCGTAATAGGAAAAGCGCTCCCACATCTCGGTCGCGAACAGAAAAGTGAGCGCGCGCGGATGGCCGAAGAGGTCGGGGCTTGACGCCTGATTGTCGGCCATTTCTGCGGGAGTTGCGGTCATCCTGACCCGACGGGGATTGTTGCCGAGCGAACGATAACACATCGCGATTTCCGATTGCCCGCGGCCGGTATACACTTTGCCCGACCGTTCCGGCAGTGAACGGATGGGAGGGATCGATGCGGAGTTCGCAGCCTGGTTGTTTGTCTGTCGATGGCGTTGGTTTTGGCCGCTTCCGGCGCGGCGCGCGCGCAGGACGCCTATCCCAACCGCGTCATCCGCTTCATCGTCGGCTTTGCCGCCGGCGGCGGCAACGATCTGTTCGCGCGCCTGGTGGTGAAGAAGTTCCAGGAGAACACCGGCGCCACCGCCATCGTCGAGAACAAGCCGGGCGCCGGCGGGCGGATCTCCTCCGAATATGTGGCGCATCAGCCGCCGGACGGCTACACGGTGCTGGTCGGCGCCACCGGGCAGATGTCGATCGCCGCCGCGATCTATCCCAATCTCACCTATCACCCGACCAAGAGCTTCATCCCGCTCAACATGATCGCCTCGTTCCCGCTGGTGCTGGTGGTGCCGGCGAACCATCCGGCCAAGACCGTGAAGGAACTGGTGGCCTGGGCCAAGGCCCATCCCGACAAGTCGAATTACGGCACGTCGGCGCCACCCTTCACCATTGCCAGCGAATTGCTCAAGCTCAAGACCGGCATGCCCGGCGTGGCAATCCCATTCAAGGGCACCAACGAGTCGAACCTGTGCGTGGTCAGCGAACAGTGCCTGTTCACCATTTCCGATGGCGGGCCGGCGATTCCGCTGGTGAAGGGCGGCAAGACCCGCGCGCTGGCGGTGACCGGTTCCGAGCGCTCGCCCGAGCTTCCCGATGTGCCGAGCATGGCCGAGGCCGGCTATCCGGAGATCAACATCCACCTGTGGAGCGGGTTCTTCGTGCCGGCCGGCACGCCGGCGCCGATCGTCGCCAAGCTCACGACCGAACTCGGCCGCGCGCTCGCCGATCCTCGTGTGCAGGAGGGCTTGAGGAAAATGGCGGTGACGCCGGGCGGCCCGACCGGCGACGCATTCAAGCAGCGCATCGATGCCGACATCAAGACCTTTGGCGATGTGGTAAAGGCGGCCAAGCTGACGTTCAAGTAACAATCGCGCCACACTGTACGCGAATTTGCGCGCACCGATTGCCGCCGCGCGGCGCGCTGCTATTGTCGGAGGAGCATTTTTCGAGTCGGCGGAGCGGTCACGTGATGCGGTTGGTGGCGGTGCTGGTATTTGTGGCCGCGACATCCGCCGCCGCCGCACCGGTCGATACGCTGTTCCAGGAGTTCGGCCTGTTCGGCACGTGGGCGCCCGACTGCAAACAACCGGCCACTCCCGCCAATCCACATGTCAGTATCACCATACCAAGCCCAGGATTGGTGCGGGAGGAGCACGACCTCGGTCCGAATTACACGGTCAATCACTACAGCATGTTGTCGGCGGAGCGGCTGTCTGCCGACGAGTTGTCGGTGGAGGTGATCTTCCAGCCCGGCACCGAGACCGAGGAACACCAGAAGCTGGTGTTCCAGGTGCGCAAGGATACGCGGCGCACGATGTTCAATCAGCCACAGGACGGGCCGGTGCGCGTCAAGGACGGCATCGTGCTCGCGCGCGGCGCCAAGACGCCGGTGTTGAACAAGTGCGAGTAGGCTTCGCGCTTGCTTTTCCCGATTCAATTTTCAAACAGCCCATTAGCCAACGCTCCGCCGCCCGTATTCTTTAGCGGCCCCGGGTCGGCCGTCTTCCCTTGCTCTCGCCCTCGCAGGCGAGGGAATGGAGCGCCAAGCGGCGCACCAGTCTTTCCGTCTTGCCGCGCTCCCGTTGCCAAGAACGCGGGCGCCTCTCGGCGCTCCATCGCGGCTTTTCTGTCCCCGGCGCCGTAGCTTCCGGGCGGGAACGAGAGCCTCTCGGGCCCTCCATCCGGGCGGCTTCCGCCGCCCTTCGTTCCGCCGCGTCCAGCCATTGAAGGCAGACCCCCATAGTGGGGCCGGACGGCTGGCCGGGGCCTCCCGAGTGCAGGTTTGCGAGACCTGCCCGCGGGCGCCGCATCCTGCTCCATCACCAAGACGCCTCTAGATGACGCCCTCGCACGAGCAGAACCCGGACACTATAAGCGAGCCCGGACCAAATGGGAATATGTTCTCACGCAATTGTGATTATAGTCCTAGTCGCCGCAAAAGGCCGAGAGATCAAGCGGCTTTGGCTATGCTGTGTTTCGCAAGCGCGGAGGCGGAAGCGAAGCCCACCGACAAAGTGCAGGCGAAGTTTCTGCGATGCAACCGGTGGGCACAGCGCTCCGCGCCTTCGCCGACCCTACGCGTCGGAACGCTCACACGTCCAACAGCGCCTCGCTGGCGAACTCGGCGTTTTCCTGGATGAAATCGAAGCGCGCTTCGGCCTTGGAGCCCATCAGCCGCTCGACCGCTTTCTGCGTCGGCTTTTTTTCGTTCTCGGTCAGCACCACGCGCAGCAAAGTCCGCTTGCCCGGGTCCATGGTGGTTTCCTTGAGCTGCGCCGCCATCATCTCGCCAAGGCCCTTGAAGCGCGACACTTCCACCTTGGCGTTGGCGTTGAATTCCTTCTTCATCAACTGCGTCCTTGTGCTTGTCGTCGCGCGCATAGACGATCTTGCCGCCGTGCTGCAGCCGATAGAGCGGCGGCACCGCGAGATAGAGCCGGCCGTCCTCGATCAGCTTCGGCATCTGCCGGTAGAAGAAGGTGATCAGCAGCGAGGCGATGTGGGCGCCGTCGACGTCGGCGTCGGTCATGATGATGACCTTCTCGTAGCGCAGGTCCTTCTCGTGATAATGCGCGCCGGTGCCGCAGCCGAGCGCCTGGATCAGATCGGCGAGCTGCGCGTTCTGCGCCAGCTTGTCCTTGCCGGCGCTGGCGACGTTCAGGATCTTGCCGCGCAGCGGCAGCACGGCCTGGCGTACGGCGGTCGCGCGCCTGCTTGGCCGAGCCGCCGGCCGAGTCGCCTTCGACGATGAAAATCTCCGAGCCTTCCGAGGCCGAGCTCGAGCAGTCGGCGAGCTTGCCGGGCAGGCGCAGCTTCCTCACCGCGGTCTTGCGGGCGATGTCCTTTTCCTGGCGGCGGCGCAGGCGCTCCTCGGCGCGCTCGATGACGAAATCGAGGAGCTTATTGGCCTGCAGCGGGTTGCCCGACAGCCAATGGTCGAACGGGTCCTTGATCGCGTTCTCGACGATCTTCTGCGCGCCGGCGGTGGCGAGGCGGTCCTTGGTCTGGCCCTGGAATTCCGGCTCGCGCACGAACACCGAGAGCATGCAGCCGGCGCCGGTCATCACGTCGTCGCTGGTCACGTCCTTGGCGCGCTTTTCCTGGCCGGCACGGGCGGCGTGATCCTTCAGGCCGCGCAGCAGCGCGGTGCGCAGGCCGGATTCATGCGTGCCGCCGTCCGGCGTCGGGATGGTGTTGCAGTAGGACTGCAGGAAGCCGTCCGCATCGGCGGTCCAAGCCACCGCCCATTCGACCGCGCCATGGCGGCCGGTCTTGCCGGCCGAGCCGGTGAAGATGTCGGGATGCACCAGCGTCGCGCCGGAAAGGCTCTCGGCGAGATAGTCTTTTAAGCCTTCGGCAAAATGGAACGTCGCCTTTTCCGGCACGTCCTCGACGCCCTTGAGCAATTCCTTGGCGCAGCGCCAGCGGATTTCGACGCCGCCGTAGAGGTAGGCCTTGGAGCGCGCCATCTTGAACACGCGCTCGGCCTGGAACGCGGCCTTCGGTCCGAAGATGTCGGGGTCTGGCTTGAAACGAATCTTGGTGCCGCGCCGGTTGGGCGCGCGGCCGGCCTTTTCCAGCTTGCCCTTCGGCTTGCCGCGCTCGAACGCCATCCGGTAGAGTTGCTGCTCGCGCGCGACCTCGACCTCCATGCGCTCGGACAACGCGTTGGCGACCGAGACGCCGACGCCGTGCAGGCCGCCCGACGTTTCATAGACCTTGGAGTCGAATTTGCCGCCGGCGTGCAGCGTGCACATGATCACTTCAAGCGCCGACTTGTTCTTGAACTTCGGATGTGGGTCGACCGGGATGCCGCGGCCGTTGTCGGTGACGGAAACAAAACCGTTCGCCTCCATCTCGACTTCGATCCAGTTGGCGTGGCCGGCGAGTGCCTCGTCCATCGAATTGTCGATCACCTCGGCGAACAGATGGTGCAGCGCCTTCTCGTCGGTGCCGCCGATATACATGCCGGGGCGGCGGCGCACCGGCTCGAGCCCCTCCAGTACCTCGATGTGCTTGGCGGTATAGCCGCTCTCGGCGCTGCGCCCGCGCGACGGCTTGGCGCGGTCGGAAGCTTTCGAAACCGGCTTGCGCGCAGTCGATTTGGCCGCGCGGGGGGCGGTGTCGAACAAATCGGGTTGTTTCGACGGTTTCTTCTTTGTCGCGGTTTTTGCCATGGATGCTTTCACATAGGGGCCGAGCGAATCAGTTGCTAGTTACTATGCCATGCGAGGGTCGGGGCTGAGAGCGTCCTTGGCCAATGGCGGCTGGGGTAAAATGAGCTTTAATGGCAGCTTTCCAGCCGGATGAGGGCGACCAACAGCCGATTTTGCCAGGGGGCCGGCAGATACCGCCATCTGACTGGGCACGGCAAGGTCAGACCGGGTGGTTCCACGCAACGAAAGACTTCATGCTGCATTAAACATGGGGTCTGCAACGGGGGTGGACGAGTACGGAGTTCAGATGGACGTTCGCAATTCGGATGCGCGGGAGCGCGCCGCTGATCCAGAGGGGCCGCCGCCGGTCACCAGCGCCGTAGGCTTCTGGCGCGGGGCTGCGCAAGTGGCGACGGTCGGCATTTTTCTGCTTCTGTTTGGCGCCTTTCTCGACCTCGCCCGGCTGCTGCTGCTGCCGGTGACGGCCGCTTTCGTAATCGGCACAATGCTGGGGCCGATCGCGGAGCGAGGGGCTGCGCATCGCATCCCGCAATGGGTTACCGCCATATTTCTCGTCGTGCTGCTCGTCATTGCGATGAACGCGCTGGTCCTCATTCTCGCCGCCCCAGTGAGCGACTGGGTCAGCAAGGGGCCGGAGATCGCCGCCCGGCTCAAGGAGAAATTGTGGCTGATCGATTATCCGCTGCAGTGGCTGCGCGGACTTCGCGACACGCTCAATCCGGGGGGCGATCGCAGCGCGCCGCTCGACCTCGGCGTGTCGAACCTCATCCAGCCGGCGCTCAGTCTGCTGACGCCGGCGATCAGTTTCGTGACGCCGGCGATCAGCCAATTGTTGATCTTCGTCGGAACGCTGTTCTTCTTCCTGTCCTCGCGGACGCAGATGCGTCGCGCCACGGCGATCCTGTTCGCCGGGCGCGAGTCGCGGCTGCGGACCCTGCGAATATTGAGCGAGATCGAGAGCAATCTGACGGCTTATTTTGCCACCGTCGCCGCCATCTATTTTGTTGAAGGGCTCTGCGTCGGTCTGGCGTCGTATTTCGTCGGCTTGCCCAATCCGGCCGCATGGGGGACGCTTGCCTTTGTGCTGTGCTTCATCCCCTATATCGGTCCCGGCATCGTGGTCTTGGTGCTGTTTGGCGCCGGTCTCATTCAATTTCCGACCGCGACCCAAGCACTGCTTGCGCCGGCGATCTTCATTGCGCTGGCGACGATCGAGAGCAATTTTATCACGCCGACAATCATCGGCCACAGGCTGACCCTGAGCCCGCTCGCGGTGTTCCTGTCGTTGGTCTTCTGGGCATGGATGTGGGGGCCGGTCGGCGCATTCCTGGCGACGCCGCTGTTGATCGTCGGGCTCGTTGCCGCGCATCACTTGTTTCCGGGTGACGATCTCAGCTTGCCGGGCTAGCGCTTTATCGCAAACGGCCGGCTGGCGCAGAACGGGCCGCCGGGCTAGATACGACACGCGCTTTCTCACGCCGATCTCTCCCGCATGGGTTTTGATTTTTACGTCCAGTCGGTCATCGCCTTCGTGCGCGACAACGCGGCATGGGCGCCGCCGATCGTGTTCGCGCTGGCGTTCGGGGAATCGCTCGCCTTCATCTCGCTGCTGATCCCGGCCTGGGCTGCGCTGGTCGCCATCGGCGCGCTGATCGGGTCGAGCGACATCAGCTTCTGGCCGGTGTGGATCGCGGCCAGCCTGGGCGCGGCCTGCGGCGACTGGCTGTCCTATTGGATCGGCCTCAAGCTCGAATATTCGGTGCAGCACATCTGGCCCCTGTCGCGCCATCCCGAGCTGATCCCGCGCGGGGAGGCCTTCATGAAGAAATGGGGCATCCCCGGTATTTTCATCGGCCGCTTCTTCGGGCCGTTGCGCGCCGTGGTGCCGCTGGTTGCCGGCATTTTCGAAATGCCGTACTGGCGCTTTCAGCTTGCCAATTTCTCCTCGGCCTTCGTGTGGGCCGCGGTGCTGCTCACCCTCGGCGACGGGATATCGATCGGTCTGCACTGGCTGCGGAGCTTGTGGTGAAGCAATTGCGAAGTCACGTCGAGCCTGCCTAGGATGGGTGCGCGCCCCGCGGTGTGACGATATCGATCGCAACCTCGATTGCCCGGAGGAATGCAATGGCCCGGCTGGTGGTAATGTACAAGACGCCCAAGGACGCAGGCGTCTTCGACAAATATTATTTTGAAAAGCATGTTCCGATGGCAAAGAAGATTCCCGGTATAAGAAAATACGAGGTCAGCCAAGGTCCTGTTCTGACGCCTGCCGGACCCTCCGGCTTTCATTTGATTGCGACGTTACATTTTGACGATCTGGCAGCGATACAGAGAGCCTTCGCGAGCGCCGAGGGGCAGGCCGCGGCGGCCGATGTGCAGACGTTCGCAACCGGCGGCGTCGACATGTTCCTGTTCGACAGCCGCGAGATTTGAACCGACACATGCTCCACAATCGAAATCCGCCGGGATTCTCACCCCGGCGGAGTTTGTAGTAGGTTTATGTAGCGGGTTCTATTTCGGAATTATCGCGCCCTTTGCCGGGTTTTGCGTGTACAGGCCGAGCAATTCGCCCTGAGCCAGTATCTTGCCTTTCATCGCATCCATCGCGGCAGCGCCGTCAAATCCAGTACCAAGACTGAGCTTCGGTACACTCAGCGCATATACGGTGAAATGCATGTGATGAATGTTCTCGTCATTCCACGGCGGACACGGCCCGGTATAGCCGTAGTAATCTCCCTTCAGCTGCTCGTTGGTTGCGAAGATTTTGGTAAAATCGCTAATCCCGCGCACCCCAATCTTGGTTGCCGCCGGCATGCCGTGAGGTACGCGGCCTTTGCCTTCGGCGCCTTCCGGCAGTGATGTGATGCTCGCCGGAATATCGACCAGGACCCAATGGTAGAATGTCCTCCGCGGAACCGCCGAGGTCAGCGTCATGCCTTCTTTATTCATCTTCTCGCGCTGTTCCTTGGGCGAGTCGGTGTCGTACAGGATGATGGCGTACGACTTGGTGCCGCGCGGCCCTTTCGACCAGGAGACGCGCGGACTGATATTGGGGCCGGCCGTCGTATGCCCTTGTGCCGCCGGCATGCAGAACGCGTACTTGTTCGGCATCATTTTGCCGTTCTTGAAGGAATCGACGCTCACTTTGAGCGTCTTGGCGGGTGCCGCGTGAACCACCGCGATTTGTGAAATGACGAGGCACGTCCCAAGCGCTAGTCCGGTTGAAAGTTTTCTGATCATTGTGTGTCCTCCCTTTGTGAAGTCGAACGCCGCCGGGGACTTTCGATCCCGGCGGAGTCAGTCGTGGAACGTGATGGTTCTATTTCAGCGCATCGACGCCGGCCTGCGCGACCTGCGAGTCAACGTTTCCGTTCGGGCCGCCGCCGACGCCAACGGCGCCGATGATCTTGCCACCCACGACGATTGGGATGCCGCCGGCCGAGGCAATGACGTCATCGAGTGTGAGAACGGTGATACCGATGCCGCCGGACGCAACCCGGTCCTCATACGCCTTGCTGGGGAGCTTAAACATCGCTGCTGTACGCGCCTTGTGCTGCGCGAGTTCCACGGCGATGGCGCGAGAGTTGTCCATTTTCATGAAATAGACCAGCCGTCCGGCCGTATCGACCACCGCGATGCCTTCGTTCAAGTTCATTTTTTTTGCCTCTGCCAGCGCGGCTTGGCCGGCTTTCATCGCTTGCTCGAGCGTGATGTTTGGGCCGTAGTCCAGCAACGGCGGTGGCGCTGCCGGCTGCTGTGCATTCACCGCGGTTGCAAACGTTATCACCGCGTACGCCGCTACGATCATCGAAATTCGACGCATTGTATTCCTCCCGGTGAGTGCCGGTCTTTGCCGGCTTTTTTTGATCCGGCCGGTGAATGCCGGACCGTCGAGGTGGGCAGCTTAGCCAACAAGCGGGCGCTCGCCTATATGGGGTGCTCTTCGTCCCATACGGTCGTTGCCTTGCGGAATAAAACGCACATCAAGGGGTTTACGCGCGCTGGCCGGTATGTCGCCGAAGCGGTAGAGTTAGCACCAATCTCGGAATCGGCTTCTCACATGACGGAAACCGCATTTGAATCTGCCTTGGCCGCGCGCACGAGCGACATGCTCGATGCCTGCACGCAATGCGGCAAGTGCGTGGAGATCTGCCCCGTGACGGGACCGGCGGGCGTCGGCGACGCTACGCCGAAAGCGGTGATCGCCGGCGTGCTCGATATCGTGCGCATGGGCGAGGGGCCGCAGGCAGCGCAGGCCTGGGCCAAAGGCTGCGCACTCACCGGCGACTGCATCGCGGCGTGTCCCGAGGGCGTCAATCCGCGTTTTCTGCTGGCGATGGCGCGCGTCGCCATGGCGCGGCGGGCAAACGAGCCGCGCCAGCGGCGCAAGAAAGGCGTCGAGAATTTTCGCCTGGTCGCCGATGGCGCCAACGTGCTCTCGCGCATGCAGCTCGACGACGCCGATCTGGCGCGGCTCGGCCAGCGCGTGGGCGAGCGCCTGTACAGCGGTTCGACGGCCAAGCCCGGCGAACGCCCAGATTTCGTGTTCTACACCGGCTGCAACGTGCTCAAGACGCCGCACATCGCGCTTCTGGCGCTCGACATCATGGATGCGCTCGGCGTCACCTACAACGTGATGGGCGGTCCCAGCCACTGCTGCGGCATCGTCCAGGCGCGTACCGGCGACATCGAAGTCTCCGGCCGCGTCGCCACCAATTCGCTCGACAAATTGGCGGAGGGCAAAGCCGGGGTCATTTCCTGGTGCGCGAGCTGTCACGTGCAGTTCACCGAGACGACGCTGCCGACGATCGAGAAAGTGCGCGGCGCCCGGCCGTTCGAGATGACGCCGTTCATGCTGTTCCTGCAGACGCGCTTTGCCGACTTGCGGCCGCTGCTCACCCGCGCGTTGCCGATCAAGGTCGCGCTGCACAAGCATCCAGGCATCAAGGGCGTGGTCGAGGCCGGCACCGCGCTGTTGCGCATGGTGCCGGGCGTGGAGGTCGTCGATCTGCATCAACCGGCGGTCGGCCTGATGAGCAATTTCCTCAACGCCTTGCCGGACTATAAGCGCGGCCTGCATCTGGCCGAACTCGAAGCGGCGGAAGCCGCCGGCGATCGACGCGCTGGTGGCGATCTACCATCCCGATCACCGCGACCTGTGCGCGCATGAGCGCGACTGGCCGTTCCGCATCATCAATATTCTCGACATTGTCGGCGCCAGCATGGGTCTTCACCACGACGACCACTTCAAGCGGCTGAAGATCATGCAGGACGCCGACGCCATCGTCGCCGATTGCAAGGACATGATCGCGGCGCGCGGCATCGATCCGGCGCTGGCGCGCGAGGTGGTGAAGGCGATGCTGGCGGACCAGCCATTGCCCTTGCGCGGGTCCGGTTGACCCGCGGGGGCGCCGGCCCTATATCGCGGGCGCGAGATGACAAATATGACAAAGCCCGTCGCAACGCCGAAATTCCGCCGCCGCCGTACCGCCACGGCACGGGCGCGCTTGCGCATTTAGTCGTCTCCCGTGCCGCCGGACTGAGGCCCGCGGTACGTCATCCCCCGATAAAATCTCCGCGCTGTTGGCCTTCGTCCGGTGGTCCGTTAAGACTCTGGATGAGGATTGATCATGGTCACCAAGGCAAAAATCGGCGTCCTCGGCGCCTCCGGCTATACCGGCTCCGAACTGGTGCGGTTGCTGTTGCGGCACCCGCGCGCGGAGATCGTGCTGCTCACCGCCGAGCGCAGCGCCGGCAAGGCGATGCGGGACGTGTTTCCGCAGTTCTCGCCGTTCGACTTGCCGAAACTGGTGGCGATCGAAGGCCTCGATTGGGCGGGCGCGGGCCTCGATCTCGCGTTCTGCGCGCTGCCGCATGCCACCACGCAGAAGGTGATCAAGGAGCTGCTGGCCAAGGCGCCGGCGACCAAGGTTGTCGACCTGTCGGCCGACTTCCGGCTGGCCGATCCGGCGGCTTACGCCAAATGGTACGGCCACGAACACCACGCGCCGGAGCTCCAGAAAGAAGCAGTCTATGGCCTCACCGAAATCCACCGGCGCGACATCAAGCAGGCGCGGCTGGTGGCCAATCCGGGCTGCTACACATCCTGCGCGCAGCTGCCGCTGATCCCGCTGATCAAGGCCAAGGCGATCGATCTCGACGAGATCGTGGTCGACGCCAAATCCGGAATGACTGGTGCCGGCCGCGCGGCCAAGGAGGCCATGCTGTTCTCGGAAGTGTCGGAAGGTTTCCATGCCTATGGCGTGGGGCATCACCGCCACATGGCCGAGCTCGACCAGGAATTCTCGCTCGCGGCCGGGCGGCGAGGTGATCGTCACCTTCACCCCGCATCTGGTGCCGATGAACCGGGGCATCCTGTCGACGATCTACGTGCGGGGCCGGCGCGGGCGAACGCCGGAAGACCTTCATGTTTTACTTTTAAAGTTCTACGCGAAGGAGCCTTTTGTGCATGTTTTGCCGTTCGGCGAGACGCCGCAGACCCGGCACGTGCGCGGCTCGAACATGACCTTCATCGGCGTCGCCAAGGACCGCATCCCCGGCCGCGCCATCGTGATTTCGGCGCTTGATAACCTGGTCAAAGGCGCTTCCGGCCAGGCGATCCAGAACATGAACCTGGTGCTCGGCTATCCCGAGGCCATGGGGCTCGAGCAGGTGGCGCTGTTTCCGTGAATCGGAGATTGCACTAGCTTCGTCATTCCGGGACGGCCACGAAGTGGCCGGGCCCGGAAATCCAGGGCTCTGGATTCCGGGTTCGCTCGCCATAGCGCGTCGAAGACGCGCGTAAACGCGCTTATGGCTCGCGCCCCGGAATGACGGGGGACGCCCATGTTCGAAGTCAGCAACCAGCCGCCGCCGCTCGAGCCGTATAATCTGTTCGCGAGCGACGTCGTGCTGCGCGAGGCGGTCAAGCGCGAGGGCGCCGGCTGGGGCGAGGCCCGCCTCAACGCGCTCGGCGCGACGCTCGGCAAGCCGGAGACCATCCAGCTCGGCATCGACGCCAACAAATATCTGCCGAGCCTGCGCAGCTTCGACCGTTACGGCCACCGCATCGACGAGGTCGATTTCCATCCGGCCTGGCACGAACTGCTGACGATCGCGCTCGGCGCCGGCCTGCATTCCGGCCCCTGGGCCGAGCCGAAGCCGGGCGCGCATGTGGCGCGCGCCGCCGGCTGCTACCTGCTCAACCAGATCGAGAGCGGCGTCTATTGCCCGCTCGCCATGACCTACGGCTCGGTGCCGACGCTTGCGGCACGCGCCGAAGATCGCCGAGCAATGGCTGCCGAAAATTCTCGCGCCGCGCTACGACCCGCGCTTCATCCCGATCGGCGAGAAGACCGGCGCGCTGATCGGCATGGGCCTGACCGAAAACCAGGGCGGCTCGGACCTGCGCACCAATACGACGCGCGCCGAGCCGGCCGGCGGCGGATTTCCGCCTGCACGGCCACAAATGGTTCCTGTCGGTGCCGATGTGCGACGCCTTCCTCGTCCTCGCGCAATCGCCCAAGGGACTGAGCTGCTTCTTCATGCCGCGCTGGACGCCGGACGGCGAGCGCAACGCGCTGCGCATCAACCGGCTCAAGGACAAGCTCGGCAACAAGTCGAACGCCTCGAGCGAGGTGGAATTCGACGGCGCCTATGCCGAACTGGTCGGCGAAGAAGGGCGCGGCATCCCGATCATGATCGAGATGGCGGGCTATACGCGGCTCGACTGCTGCGTCGGCTCGTCCTCGCTGATGCGCCAGGCGGTGGCGCAGGCGGTGCATCACGCGCGCCATCGCACGGCGTTCCAGAAGAAGCTGATCGACCAGCCGCTGATGACCAACGTGCTCGCAGACTTGGCGCTCGAATGCGAAGCGGCGACGGCACTGTCGATGCGCCTCGCCCGCGCCTATGACGAGAGCGACGAGGCTTCGCAGGCGATCCGCCGCGTGGTGACGCCGGCGGGGAAATTCTGGATCTGCAAGCGCGCGCCCTTCGTCACGCTCGAAGCCATGGAGGTCTTGGGCGGCTCCGGCTACATCGAGGAAAGCATCATGCCGCGGCTCTATCGCGAGGCGCCGGTCAACTCAATCTGGGAAGGCTCCGGCAACGTGATGTGTCTCGACGTGCTGCGCGCCATCGGCCGGACGCCGAATATCGCCGACGTGCTGCGCGCCGAGTTGGACGGCGGCGACGCGCGGCTCAAAACATTTGCCAATCGGCTCATCGACCGGCTGACGGCGCCCGAGCGCAACGACGAGGCGCAGGCGCGCGCGCTGGTGCGCGATCTGGTGCTCGGCTTGCAGGCGGCGCTGCTTCTCAAGCACGCGCCGTCTGCCGTGTCGGACGCGTTCTGCGCGTCACGGCTCGCCGGCGAGGGCGGCGGCGCCTTCGGCACGCTGCCGCGCGGCGTGGATTTGCGGGCGATCGTCGAGCGGGCGACCCCGCTGAATTAAAGCTTCCCGAACACCGCCAGCACCAGCGCCACCTGCGCCGCAAAGCCGACTGCGAAAGCGAGCGTGCGCAGCACCGGAATGCCGAGCGTATAAACGATCACATGCGCGAGCCGCGCCCAGAAATAGACCGCGCAGGCGATCGCCGTGCTTTGCGTGGAATGCCCCTGAGCATTGAGGATCAGCACCAGCGCGGCAAAGATGACGAGATTTTCCACCGCATTGGTGTGGGCGAAATAGAGCCGTTGCGCCCAGGGCGATTGCGGCTTGTCGTTGCGCGAGGGGTTGGCCATGGCGCCCATCAGACCGCGCACCATGATGCGGTCGAGGATGTAGGGAACCCACAAAATCCCGGTCAAGATAACCGTCAGCGTCAGCCACGTCAGTTCCTTGGACATTGCGATCCCCATGTCTTGAGTGAGCCAGCGGCCTGCAGATTAGTAGACGGGCGCGCGGCTGTCGCGCCCCGACACCATCAACAAGCCGTCATCGGCTCAGGCCAAGAGCGAACGGGCGATGACGTAGAGGCCGACCGCGATCACGATGCCGGAAAAAGTGCGGGCGAGCGCGTGCTTGTAGCCGCTGGCGAGATGGTGGGCGAGTTTGATGCCGACAAAGCCGCCGAGCGCGCCGCCGACAATGAACAGGAAGGCGAGGGGCCAGTCGATCAGCCCGGACCAGGCATAGCTCGCCGCGGTGGTCAGCCCGAACGCGGTGACGGACACCAGCGAGGAGCCGATGGCATTGATCAGCGGCATGGCGGTCGCGCCCATCAGCCCCGGCACGATCAGGAAGCCGCCGCCGATGCCGAAAAATCCGGACAGCGCGCCGACCGAAAAGCCGACGCCGAGCAACAGCGGCAACAGCCGCGGCATGCTCTCGCGCGTGAGCATGACGTCCGGATTGCCACCCGATTTACGCGGCCGCAACATCATCAGCCCGACCGCCACCATCAACACGCCGAACAGCATGAGCAGGCGGCCGCCGTCCACCATCTTGCCGAGTTGCGCGCCGCCGGCAGCGCCAACGATACCAGCGAGCGCAAACACCAGTGCACACGGCCATTTCACCGTGCGCGCCCGCGCGTGCCCGGCCAGATTGGCGGCGGCGCTGGCGGCGACAGCAATCGCGCTGGTGCCGATCGCGATATGCGGGGACGGAACACCAACTACATAGACCAGCAGCGGCACCGCCATGATCGATCCACCGCCGCCGACCAAGCCGAGCGTGAAGCCGACCAGGCTGCCGGAGGCGACCGCGAGCAGTTGGTGCAGCATGGTGGCCTCGTTCATTGTATCTTGTGGATCAGCGGAACAGAGCGGTCAGGCGGCTGAGCAATCCACCCGAGGGACGCGGAGAGGCGTGATGGGCGGGCATGGCCGAGTTTTTGGCCGAACTCTTGTTAGAATTCTTACTCGAATTCTTGGCCGACGTCGGCAGGCCGGCGCGTTTCCACTGTTCGATGCCGCCGCCCAGCAGGTAAACCTCACAATTGGCGGACGCCGCAGCAAGCCGCTTGGCGTTCATATTGGTGCGGGCGCCCGACTTGCAGTGATAGATCAGAACGGTGTCGCCCTCGCGCACCGGGTGCCTGGCGTCGATCTGCGACAAGGCGTGATGGCGCGCGCCGGGAATGTTCTCGCTCGCATGCTCATAGGCCTCGCGGATGTCGATCAGCACGGCGCCGTCGCGCACGAGGGCGGCGGCCCGTTCAGGCGATATGGTTTTCATCGTTTGGGTTCCTTGTTGACAAGTCTGCGCCGGCACGTCAGGCGCAATAGATACCTTTGAGCAGTGCAAGCATGCGCTGCGCGTTCGGATCGACGATGCGGTAGTACACGGTCTGCGCCTCGCGCCGCGTCGCGAGCAGACCTTCCTCGCGCATCTTGGCGAGATGCTGCGAGAGCGCCGATTGGCTGATGCCCACGGCGTGGACGAGGTCGTTGACCGACAATTCGCCGGCCAGCACCAGCCGGCACAGGATCAGCAGGCGGTTCTCGTTGGCGAGCAGCTTCAGAAGATGCGCGGCCGCGCCGGCCTTACGTTCGAGCTTGGCCATGCCGGTATCGACGGCCGCTTTGCCGCGGCGGAGAGCTGGGCGGGGCATTGGCGAGGTTTCCTTAAATTAGGTATCGCTAAATTAGGAAATACTAATGCATAAATCAAGGCCGATGGCCGCGCCGCCGGGCCAAATGGCGCGCGCGCTCGATCAGGTCCAGCTTTTCATTTTTACGTAGGAACCCGGCGCGTTCTCGGTGGGCGTCAGTTTGCCGCCGCCAATGGTGCGCGCCGGCACCGTCTCGGCGCTATGGCCCTTGAGCCATTCCAGCCAGTCCGGCCACCACGAGCCGGGATGCTCGGTCGCCTTTGCCAGCCACTTGTCGAGGTCGGCGCCCTGCGGCGCGGGACCGGTCCAATATTGGTATTTCGGTTTGGCTGGTGGATTGACCACGCCGGCAATGTGGCCGGAACCAGCCAACACGTATTTCACCGGTCCGCCGAAGAATTTCGAGCCGAACAGCACCGATTTCGCCGGCGCGATGTGATCTTCGCGCGTCGCCAGATTGTAGATCGGCACCGTCACCTTCTTGAGGTCCAGCGTCTCGCCGGCGAGCTGCATCTTGCCCTTGGCCAGCGTGTTGTTGAGATAGCAATTGCGCAGATAGAACGAGTGGTTGGCCGCCGGCATGCGGGTGGCGTCGGAATTCCAATAGAGGATATCGAACGGGAACGGCTTCTTGCCGCGCATATAGTTGTTGATCACATAGGGCCAGACCAGGTCGTTGGAGCGCAGCATGTTGAAGGCGGTCGCCATGCGGTCGGCCTCGAGATAGCCTTGCTCCTTCATGTGCGCTTCCAACTGCTCGATGCGCTCCTCGTCGACGAAGACCTTCAGATCGCCGGCATAGGTAAAATCGACCTGTGCCGCGAACATGGTGGCGGAAATAACGCGGGTGTCTTGCTTGGCCGCGAGATAAGCGAGCGTGATCGCCAACAGCGTGCCGCCGACGCAATAACCGATGGCGTGGACCTGCTTCTCGCCGGTCGCTTCTTCGACCGCGTCGAGCGCCGCCAGCACGCCTTCCCGCATGTATTGCTCGAAGCTTTTCTTGGCGAGCTTGGCGTCCGGATTGACCCACGACACCACGAAGACGGTGAGCCCGCGATCGACGCACCACTTGATGAAGGATTTTTCCGGCGTCAGATCGAGGATGTAGAACTTGTTGATCCACGGCGGCACGATCAGCAGCGGCACCTTGAGCACGTCCGGCGTGGTGGCCTCGTATTGCAGGAGCTGGATCAACTCGTTCTGGAAAATTACCTTGCCGGGGGTGAGCGCGAGATTGCGCCCGACTTCGAAGGCGCCGGGCTCCGATTGCGTGATCTTGAGAATGCCGTGCCCGGCCTTGATGTCCTCGGTGAGCATGTGCATGCCGCGCACGAGGTTTTCCGCTTTCGAGTCGAGCGTCTCGCGCAGCAGCTCCGGATTGGTGAGTACGAAATTCGACGGTGCAGATCGCGTTGGCGATCTGTTTGATATAGAACGCGGCCTTCGCCCGCGTGTGCTCGTCGACTTCGCGCGTCGCGTGACCATGCCGCTCGGCCCATTGCACGCTGAGCAGATAGAGCTGCTTGAGGAAATCGAAGAACTGGTTCTGCGACCATTCCGGATCGGCGAAGCGCTTGTCCTTCGGATCGGGCGCGACCGCCGGCGCCGCCTCTTCGCCGGCCATGCGTTTGGCCGCGACCGCCCACAGATCGAGAAAGGCGCGGCCGAGGCTGGTCTGCAGTTGCAGCGCGCGTTCGGGGTCGGACAGCCAGTATTCGAGAATCTGGCCGACGGTCTTGACCACGTCGGCGACGTCGTCGGCCATTTCGCTTTTGATCTTGCCTTCCTCGCGCGGCTTCAAATAGGCGGCGAGCGCCTTGCCGCCTTCCTCGACCAGGCGGGCGACATTGTGCGCGAACGCCTCGATCTCGACCGAGCCGATCTTCGCCTGTTCCTTGGTCGTTTCCTTGACCGGTTCTTTGGCCGGCGCGGTGCTACGCTTTTTCATCGATGTTGAATTGGCCCCCGCCATGAGAATTGGCCCGGACCGCGTCCTCCCGCAAGGTGCGTTTGCGCGGATGGCTTACGCCGGTCTTTCGCACGGCGCCGATGACAGCGCTCAGACCTTGCTCCAGCCATAATAGCCGGATAGCCCGTTTATGCTATAATTCATTGAGTCTGCATCAATTTCCTCGATTAAGGGATGGATGTTGCGGACGCATGGCGCGCGTTTTCGCCCGATCGGTGCTGCCGGCCCTGGGCCTGGCGGTGGCGCTTTGCGGCTGCTCGTCGGGAGCGCTGATCGACAAGCTGCCGGGCGACATGGGCTTGAACCGGCCGACGCTCGGGCGCGGCCGGCCACCCCTTACGTCTATCCCGCCGTGCACGATATGCCACCGCCGCGCGAGGCCGCGCCGATGACCGAAGAACAACAAGTAAAGCTGGAAAAAGACCTGGAGGCCGCGCGCGATCGGCAAGAAACCCGAGAAAAGACCGCCGAAGCGCCGGAGAAGCCGCGGAAGAAAAAGAAGTCCGCCGCCAAGAAAGACACCGCCGCCGCCGCCAAGGATGGCGCAAAGACCAACCCATGATAAAAGCCTGCCGGGGTTATATCGGCCGGCTGGACAGGGCAGCCGACCTAAAGGTTTGAAAGCATGGAAGACTTTTACCGCATCCGCCGCCTACCGCCTTACGTGTTCGAAGAGGTGAATCGGGCCAAGGCGCGGGCCCGCAATGCGGGGGCCGATATTATCGATCTCGGCATGGGCAATCCCGATCTGCCCGCGCCCGCCCATGTCATCGAGAAGGTCAAGGAAACTCTGGGCAAGCCGCGAACCGACCGGTATTCGGCCTCGCGCGGAATTCCCAAGCTTCGTCTCGCGCAAGCGAAATATTACGAACGCCGTTTTGGGGTGAAGCTGAACCCCGAGACCCAGGTCGTCACGACGCTCGGTTCCAAGGAAGGTTTCGCCAACGTCGCGCAGGCGATCACCGCGCCCGGCGATGTCGTGCTCGTTCCAAATCCGAGCTATCCGATCCACGCCTTCGGCTTCCTGATGGCGGGCGGCGCCGTGCGGTCGGTGCCGTCGGAGCCGACACCGAATTTCTTTCATACGCTTGAACGCGCGATTATCCACTCGATCCCGAAGCCGACCGCAGTGGTGGTCTGCTATCCGGCCAATCCGACGGCCTGGGTGGCAAGCCTCGATTTCTACAAAGACCTGGTCGCTTTCGCCAAGAAGCACGAAATCTTGGTCCTTTCCGATCTCGCTTACGCGGAAGTCTATTTCGACGACCAGCCGCCGCCCTCGCTGTTGCAGGTGCCTGGCGCCATCGATATCGCCGTCGAATTTACCTCGATGTCGAAGACGTACTCGATGCCGGGTTGGCGCATCGGCTTTGCTGTCGGCAACGAGCGCGTGATCGCGGCGCTCGGCCGCGTGAAGTCCTATCTCGATTACGGCGCGTTCACGCCGATCCAGGTGGCGGCCATCGCCGCGCTCAACGGCCCCGACGACTGCATCAAGGAAATGCGCGAGGTCTATAAGCGCCGCCGCGACGTGCTGGTGGAGAGCTTCGGCCGCGCCGGTTTCCACGTGCCGAGCCCACGCGCCTCGATGTTCGCCTGGGCACCGATTCCGGAGCCGTTCAAAAGCCTCGGCAGCGTGGAGTTTTCGACCTTGCTGGTGGAAAAGGCCGATCTCGCCGTCTCGCCTGGCATCGGCTTCGGCGAGTACGGCGAAGGATTCGTGCGCATTGCGCTGGTTGAGAACGAGCAACGCATCCGCCAGGCCGCGCGCAATGTCGGCCGCTTCCTGAAATCCGGGCCGGAGCAACTGCACAACGTCGTTCCGCTCGCCACGCGGCGCTAGCTCTTATGGTCCAGCCTTTGAAAGTTGGCGTCGCCGGTTTGGGCACGGTCGGTGCCGCCTTGATCGCCCAGGTGGCGCGCCAACACGAGGCGCTCGCGGCGCGTTGCGGCCGCGCGATCGAGATCGTCGCGGTCTGCGCGCGCACGCGGGCCAAGGATCGCGGCGTCGATCTTAAGAAAATGAAATGGTTTCCCGATCCGGTCGCGCTCGCGCGCGCGGACGGGATCGACGTTTTGGTGGAGTTGCTCGGCGGCGCCGGCGATCCGGCCAAGAGCGCGGTCGAGGCGGCGCTCGCTTCAGGCAAATCCGTCGTCACCGCCAACAAGGCGCTGCTCGCCAAGCACGGCGTCAAGCTCGCGTCGCTTGCGGAAAAGCATCACGTCGCGCTGAACTTCGAGGCGGCGGTCGGCGGCGCCATTCCGATCGTGAAGACGTTGCGCGAGGGCCTCGCCGGCAATTCGTTCGAGCGCATCTACGGGATTCTTAACGGGACCTGCAATTACATCCTCACCCGCATGGAACAGGACAAGCTGCCGTTCGCGGAGTGCCTGAAGCAAGCGCAACAACTCGGTTATGCCGAGGCCGATCCGAGCTTCGATATCGAGGGGCACGACACCGCGCAGAAGCTCGCCATCCTGGCGAAGTCTTGCCTTCGGCACCAAGGTCGACCAGAGCGCAATTTATGTAGAAGGCATTTCTTCGATCACGCCGGCCGATCTTTCCGCCGCCGACGAGCTCGGTTATCGCGTCAAACTGCTCGGCGTGGCGGTGAAGACTGACAAGGGCATCGAGCAGCGCGTGCATCCGACCATGGTGCGCAAGGATTCGGCCATCGCCCAGGTGATGGGCGTGACCAACGCCGTCACTGTGGATGTGGAGGGGATCAATCCGCTCACTTTGATCGGGCCCGGCGCCGGCGGGGCCGCGACCGCTTCCGCGGTGCTCTCGGACATCGGCGATGTCGCGCGCGGGGTGCGCACGGCCCCGTTCGGCCGGCCGGTTGCGCGGTTGAAAAGCGTGCGGAAGGCGCCGATGCAACGGCACGAGGGCGGCTACTACATCCGGCTACTGGCGCGCGACAAGCCGGGAACCGCGGCAACAATCGCCAAGCGCCTCGCGCAGCAGGAAATTTCCTTGGAATCCATTGTGCAGCGCCACCAGGCGCATGCCGATACCGACACTAAAGCCGGTTCTGTTCCCGTTATCCTCATTACTTATGCAACAACTGAGGATGCCGTGCGCAAAGCTCTTGCGGCGGTGGGGCGCGATAGGGTGATCTCTGGCATACCGCAGGTGATCCGGATCGAGAAGAACTAAAGACCGGATAGAGAGCCGGGTTTGTCTTGGGGAGTTGAAGAAATGGCATCGATAACCGTCCAGCCCGAATTTCTGCTGGAGCGCATTCTCAGCCTCGAGATCGTGCGCGTGACCGAACGCGCGGCGGTGTCGTCGGCTAGGTTGCGCGGCCGCGGGCAGGAGAAGGCCGCCGACCAAGCGGCCGTCGACGCCATGCGTCGCGAGCTGAACAAATTGCCGATCGACGGCACGGTGGTGATCGGCGAGGGCGAGATCGACGAGGCGCCGATGCTGTTCATCGGCGAGAAAGTCGGCAACAAGTCCGGACCGAAAGTCGATATCGCAGTCGATCCGCTGGAAGGCACCACGCTCTGCGCCAAGAATATGCCGGGCGCCATCGCCACCATTGCCATGGCCAACGGCGGCACGTTGCTGCATGCGCCCGACTGCTACATGGATAAAATAGCCATTGGGCCCGGTTATCCGAAAGGCACCATCGACCTCGACGCACCGGCGGAAGAAAACATCGTCCGGCTGGCCAAGGCCAAGGGCGTCAAGCCGTCGGAGATTACCGCCATCCTGCTCGACCGCCCGCGCCACGCCGACAAGATCGCCGCGATCCGCAAGCTCGGCGCGGCGGTTAGTCTGATCAGCGACGGCGACGTGGCCGGCGTGATCCTGTGCGCCGATCCGAAGACCGGCATCGACATTTATCTCGGCAGCGGCGGTGCGCCGGAGGGCGTGCTGGCGGCGGCGGCCTTGCGTTGCATCGGCGGCCAGATGCAGACCCGATTGATCATCGATACCGAAGCCCTGCGCGAACGCACCTTGAAAATGGGAATCAAGGACGCCAAGAAGAAATACGAGATCGAGGACATGGTGAAAGGCGATTGCCTGTTCGCCGCCACCGGGGTGACTAGCGGCGCCATGCTGGCCGGCGTCAAGTTCGGCAAGGACGTGATTGAGACCGAGACGGTGGTGATGCGTTCGGCCACCGGCACCGTGCGCTGGGTGCGCGCCGACCACCGACAGTTCAACAAATTCCATTTGGGTTAGCGTTTGTTGCGGGCGTTTCGCGCCTGCGTTCCTATATACGGCCAGTCAATGGAGGTTCGCATGAAGCCCCTTTTCGCACTGGCTATTGTTTGCGGTTTAGCCGCGCTTCCGGCGGCGCGCGCCGAAGATGCGCCGTCGTCGGAGGCGCTGCAGGCGGCGCAAGAACTGTCCGCGATGGTGAGCGGCGACACCATCGCGCAGATGAGCGCGGCAATGACGGCGCAGATCTGGCCGACCATCGCAAGCAGTCTGTCATCGAAGATCGATGCGGCGACATTGGCCGAATTGCGCGGCGAATTCGAGCGTTCGGTCGCCGCCTTCGCCGGCGAGACGATGAAATTGTCGCCGGCGGTCTATGCGCGCAATTTCACCGCGCAGGAACTGCGCGAGATCGTCGCCTTCTACCGCACGCCGACCGGCGCCAAGGCATTGCATACGATGCCGAAAGTCATGGGCGAGGTGGTGGCGCAGATGGGGCCGCGCGTGCAGGCGTTCCAGCAGGAGCTCAATGCCAGGATGGTCACCATCCTGGAGAAGCATGGCTACAAGAACTGACGCCGGCAGGAAACGACGATGGCGGCTTTGCCCGCAACGGTGCTGAACAACTCCGAGCGCTTCTTCCTCGGCGTTGAGCGTTCGGCCACCGGCCGCAGCTGGCGCGACCGTTTGGACGAGCGGGGGCAGGCGCGTGCGCTGGCAATCGCGCAGCGCGCGGGCGTGCCGGAACTATTGGCGCGGGTGCTCTCCGGCCGCGGCGTGGAGGCGGACGAAGTCGCGGCCTATCTCGATCCCAGCATCCGGACGCTGATGCCCGACCCGCATGTGCTCACCGACATGGAGGCGGCCACGGCGCGCCTCGCGCATGCCGTTATCCACGGTGAAAGCGTAGCGATTTTCGGCGATTACGACGTGGATGGCGCCACCGCTGCGGCTCTGCTCGCGCGCTATCTGCGCCACTGCGGGCTCGATCCGATCGTTCATATCCCCGACCGGATCTTCGAAGGTTACGGGCCAAATATCGATGCCATCAGGTCTTTTGCTGAGCGCGGCGCCAAGCTTTTGGTCACCGTCGATTGCGGGACAACCAGCCATTTAACGCTCGTAGAAGCCAAGAAGCTCGGCCTCGACGTCGTGATCCTCGACCATCATCAGGCCGACGAGGAATTGCCGGAGGCTTTGGCCATCGTCAATCCGAACCGCGCCGACGATCTCTCCGGCCTCGGACACTTGGCGGCTGTCGGCTTGGTGTTCATCACGCTGGTTGCGCTGACGCGGGAGCTGCGCCGACAGAATTTCTGGACCGGCATGCGAGGCGAACCGGACCTGCTATCGCTTTTGCATCTGGTCGCGCTCGGCACCGTCGCCGACGTGGTGCCGCTTACGGGTCTCAACCGCGCCTTCGTCGCCAAGGGCATGATCGCGCTGCGCCGCCGCGATCACATCGGGCTGACCGCGCTGATGGATGCTGCGCGGCTGTCCGGCCCGCCCGAGCCTTGGCATCTCGGCTTTCTGCTCGGCCCACGCATCAATGCCGGCGGCCGCATCGGGCGCGCCGACTTGGGCGTGCGGCTGTTGCTCGAGGAAGATCCGAGCGAGGCCGCCCGCATCGCCGCCGAGCTCGACCGCCTGAACCGCGAGCGCCAGCAGATCGAGCTCGCGACCGTGGCCCAGGCGGAGGCCGAAGCCATGGCCGCGCTCGGCCTGGAAGAGAAGGGCGCCGTGGTAGTGACCGCGGCGGAAGGCTGGCATCCCGGCGTGGTCGGACTGGTGGCGGCGCGGTTGAAGGAACGCTATGGCCGGCCGGCCTTCGCCATCGCCCTCGAACCGGGCGGCACCGGCACCGGATCGGGCCGCTCGATCGCCGGCGTCGATCTCGGCCAAGCGGTGCGGCGCGCGGTGCGCGACGGATTGCTGCTCAAGGGCGGCGGCCACGCCATGGCGGCCGGCATCACGCTGAAGAAAGACGCGCTCGCCACGTTCCGTGCCTTCCTTGAGGATGCGCTGGGTGCTTCGGTCGAGGTGGCGCGGCGCGAGCGTGCGCTCTTGATCGACGGCGCGGTGAGCAGCGGCGCCGTCAATCTGGCGCTTGCCGAGTTGCTGGCGCGCGCCGGACCTTACGGCGCCGGCAATCCGGAGCCGCTGCTGGCGCTGCCGGCGCATACGCTGAGCTACGCCGATCCGGTTGGCGAGAACCACATCCGCGCGCGCTTCAAGTCCGGCGACGGCAAGATCGTGAACGCAATTGCGTTTCGCGCCATTGGGCAGCCGCTCGGGCAGGCGCTGCTCGACAATCGCGGCCGTCCCATGCACGCGGCGGGGACGCTAGCGATCGATCGCTGGCAGGGCGAGGAGCGGGTGCAGATGCGGTTGGTCGACGTCGCCGTCAAATAGCGGCTCGCTAAAGCAACGGGCGGCGCACCGAACCGAAGACGATCGACAACAGGAACAGCACCAGCACGATAAAGAAGATGATCTTAGCGAGGCCGAACGAGGCCCCGGCAATGCCGCCGAAGCCCAGCACGGCGGCGATCAAGCCGATGATTAAAAGGGTAACGACCAGATTCAACATCGCTGGCTCCCGGTTGTGTTGCCTGCCCGGATAATGTCGCGGCGAAAAGATGGTTCCGCGTTTGACGCCCGAATGGGCAGCGATGGAACCAGGCGCGTCCTGGCATGTTAGTTGGGCGAAGCGGGACGTTGCGGACGCCCGCGATCGATGCTGGGGAAGTGTGACGTCATGAGCGAAACGGCGATTGTCGGCGAAAATATCGAAGTCATTCAAACCAAGGCGCGCTCCGCGTTTGCCTGGAGCGTAGTCATTGCCGGGGCGCTTGCCGCCTGGGCGGTGGCTTTCATCTTCATTTCGCTGGGCAGCGGAATTGGTCTGGCGATCTCGACGCCTTATTCCGAGCCGAGCGCAACCGCCATGACCATCGGCGGCGCAATCTGGCTGGTCTTTGCCGAGACTGCGGGGTTCGCGGTCGGCGGCTATTTGGCGGCGCGGCTGCGCATCCGCGACCATATCCCGGGGCCGGAAACCAAGTTTCGCGATGCCGCGCATGGCTTCATGACCTGGGTGATCGGCGTTGCGCTGATGAGCGCGGCGGTGCTGATCCTCGGCGCGCTCTCCGCGCATGTCGGCGGCGCTCCGCTCGCCGAGACAACCGACGCGGCGCGCAAGGCTGCGGCCTACGCCTCTTTCTGGTCGTTCATGGCACTGTTGTTTGGCGCCGTGGCGGCGACGCTCGCCGGTATTCTCGGCGGTGAACTGCGCGACGAAGCCTGACTGCTATCTTCCCAAAATTGCACGTTGCGAGAGCAACCGGCCCACGGGCCGGCTGTTTCCGTCTTTGACCAGCGGCGCCTTCGATCGAGGTAGGCCGTACGGGGGTCGAGCGAGGAAATAATGAAAAACTGTCGTTCATCGTCGCCGCTTGCCTGCTCATTTGTGTTGCCGTCGCACCGGCGCGCGCGGAATGGCCCGATCATCCGATCCACTTCATCGTCGGCTTCGGACCGGCGGCGCCAACGATCTGATCGACCGGTTTGCGGCCGAGGGCGTCGGCAAGCAGTTGCACCAGGCCCAAGGGGCAACGATATGTCCAAAACGAGACCTCCGCACAAGCCGTTGGGCGCTCTAGGGTGCCGTGGCGGGAAGCGACCGGAGCAGGTCTCGGGCATCAAAACACCAAATTTCATGGCATACTACGTCGCGCATGTGCGGCGACGCGCAAGAAAATGTTGCATCAGGGGGCGACGCCAAAGCACGGAGAGCGGAAATGACTGACCGCGAGTATGATGGCGATTTGAAACCGGTGTCGGGGCTCATGTATGGCGTCGCCGGCGCCGCGGCGATCCTGTTCATCGGCGGAGCCCTATGGCTGGCGCCCCGTCCGGCCAACGCGCTGCCGGCATACGCGGCGCAAACCGGCCTGCCGTGCGGACGCTGTCACGTCAATCCGGCAGGCGGCGGCCCGAACACGGCGTTCGGCAAAGCCTTCGCGGCGAACGGCCACAAAGTGCCGAAGAAGTAGTAGTACCTGAGCGCGTTCGATCCGTTCAGCGAACGCAGCATCGGACGATGAACTGCCCTATGAATCGGCAGCGGCCGGCGCTTGTTCAAGCGCCGGCCGTCGGTCGTTGCCGCAAAGCGCTCGCAGCAAAGTCTATTTTGCGATGGCCTTTTCGTAGGGGTAGATCACTTCGCCGCTCTTGTATTTCGGCGGATAGATGATCACCTCGGTCTTCAAATCGCGGAAGTCGTCGATGCTGTTGCCCTTGATGTTCTGGAACTGGGCCGCCAGCGTGCGCTCCTCGGCCCACTCGCCCTGGTCGTTGAACTTCACGTCGCCGACCACGGTCCTGAACGTGGTCTTGTGCATATAGGCGGCGAGCACGTCGTCATTGAGGCTCTTGGTGGCGGCGATGGCGTCGCCGAGCACCTGCAGGTCGGCATAGGCCCAGACCGGCATGTAATAGCCAAGCGGATCGGTGCCGGCGGCCTTGGCGCGCTCCTGATATTTCTTCAGCAGTTCGAGCGAGCCCGGGAAGGCCATCGACTTCGATGGCAGCCAGGTCTCAAAGTTCACCACGCCGTTGAGCATCGGGCCAAGCTGGGTTTTGAACACCGTTGCCTGCAGGCCGACCATGGCGCCGCCCCACATTTTCGGCTTGAAGCCGACTTCGTGCATGGCCTTGACCATGCCGACGGTGTCGAGGGGATACGAGCAAACCACAAAGAGATCCGGCTTGGTCGACTGGACCGCTCGCACGATCGACGTGAAGTCGACGGTCGTCGGCGGATAGCTCTTGTCGTAGACGACCTTGAATCCGGAGGCCTTCGCATTCTCGCGCGCGCCTTCACAAGCATTGTGTCCGAACTCGGCGTCGGCGGACGCCAAGGCGATCGTTTGCGGCTTGGGCTTCTGCACCTCCGCCACCTTGAAGAAGCCGCGCGTGAAGGCCGGCTTCGGCGTCGGACCGTTCGGGATCATCGAGAAGTATTTCGGGTATTTGAACTGCTCATTGATGCCGGTGCCGAACAGGCTGACGAACAGCTTCTTGCGCTCGATCGCGGTCGGCATGGCGGCGGCGATCTGCGTCGAGGCATAGCCGCTGACGATCAGATCGACTTTGTCGATATCGAGCAGCTTGGCATAGATGCTGGGCACCTGGGCCGGGCTGCTTTGATCATCGTAATAGATCAGCTTGACCGGCCGGCCGAGCAGGCCGCCCTTTGCGTTGACGTCGTCTTGCCAGATCTGCATGGCCACCAGCGACATCTTGCCGTTGGCGGCGAGCGGGCCGGTGAGCGCCATGCCGAAACCGATCTTGATCGGGTCGGCGGCTTTGGCGGGAGCCATGCCGAACAGCAACACGGCGGCGGCAAGTGCTGACACCACCGCGCCGAGCCAGTGCGATTTCTTGGACATTTTCATCCCCTTGGTTCGCGTTTCGGGATGCCGGGCCGCGACGCGTCGATTCAATGGCATCCCACGCCGCGAATGCTAATCGGCGGCCCGGCGGGCCAACTTGCCAAAAATCAAGCCGATGCCCGGTTGCGGCCGGCCCACCTACATCAAGGCCGTGGCCGCGGCCTGCGCTTCGGGGACCACGTCGTGGTCGTAGAGCCGCTTGCGGAACGCGGCGTGGGCGGTGATCTCGGCGTCGCGCAAGCCGAGGTCGGAATAGGCGGAGTCGTAGCGCAAGCCGTTCTCGCGCGCGCCGCGCTGCACCGCCGCCACCCGCTCGCGGCGCAGCCGCTCATAAGCAAGCAAAGCGGCGGGGGCTGTCTCCCGGTCGGCGCGCGCGAAGATGGTAGCCAGCGCCATGCCGTCCTCGATCGACTGGTTGGCGCCCTGGCCGAGATGCGGAAGCATCGGATGCGCGGCGTCGCCGAGCAGGCTCAGCCGTCCCTTGGTCCAGGTCGGCAGCGGTTCGCGGTCATAGAGCGCCCAGCGGAAGGTCTTTTGCACCTGCCGCAATAGTCCTTCGATACGCCGGTCCCAGCCGCTGAACTCGCCGCGCAGCACGTCGGGGTCGCCGGGGGCCGACCAGGATTCCTTCATCTCCTGGTCCGCCGGCACGAAGCCGACGTAATTGATGAGTTTGCCGGCGCGCAGCGGGAAGGTGAGGAAGTGCTTGCCTTTGCCGAGCCACATCAGCCAGCAGTCGGCCGGCAAATCCGGAATTCGCGCATGCTCCACCACGCCGCGATAGGCGACTGAGCCATGGAAAACCGGAGGCAAGGGCGGAAACACATAAGCGCGCAGCTCGGAGTGGATGCCATCAGCGCCGATGACAATATCGCCTTCCGCGGTGGCGCCATTGGCGAACGACACCCGGGCGACGTCGTCGGTCTGTTCGAAGCCGGTGGCGCGGTGTCCGGTATGCACGACGCCGGCGGGCAGGGCATTGGCGAGAAAATTCACGAGATCGGCGCGATGCATGCCGAAGGCTGCGTTCCAGCCGGAGGAGTCGGTCACCTGCACCGGGGCGATCGGCCCGCCGTCATGCCGGAAATAATGCGAACCGGGGCCGACGCGGGCGCCCAATTTCTCCACCGCCGGCCCGAGGCCGACTCGCTGCAACTGGCGCACGCTGTTCGGCGTCAGAAACACGCCGGCGCCGACTTCGCCGAGGGCGGGCGCCTGCTCGTAGACCGAGACGGCGAGGCCGTGCGCGATTAGCGCATTGGCGGCGAACAAGCCGCCGATCCCGCCTCCAACCACCACGACCTTGGGCCGCACTGTCATCGATCCCTCCGCCTCTGCTCCGCCAGCGCTTAAAAATCCGCCGGCTCGGAACCATGCGTGTTGTATCCTCGGCAAGACTATCGCAGTCTTGTCTCCATAAAGGCGCGGATCAAGCTGCTGCCTTCGCTGCCGGACGTCCCGATGCTGGCGGAGATATTACCCGGCTTCGAATCGGTCGCTTGGTACGGAATCGTGGCGCCGCCGCGGACGCCCAAGGCCATCGTGGACAAGATCAACGCCGATGTGAACGCTGTCCTGGAAGAGCCTGAGGTGTGGGACCGCCTATCGGCCGAGATATACGGCGGCGCGGTCGCCAAGACCGCCAAATACATGCGCGAAGAAGTCGACCGCTGGGACAGCGTAATCAACGCGGCGCACATCAAGATTCAATAATGGGAGAATTGCCATGACTACCATGTGGGTTCTCAAACACGCCTTCATTGCATTGGCCGCTGCCGCGCTGGGCGCGGGTTCGGCGGGCGCGCAACCTTATCCGGCGCGCGACATCACATTCATCGTTGCGTTCGCGCCGGGCGGCGTCGCCGACACATTGGCGCGTCTTGTCGGCAAGGGCCTGGGCGAACGGCTGGGGCGGACGGTGGTCGTGGAAAATCGCGGCGGTGCGGGCGGCAATATCGCGGCGGCGGGCGTCGCGCGCGCGGCGCCCGACGGCTACACGCTGCTGGTCACCACCACCGCAGTAGCGATCAACGAGACCCTGCGCCCGAACAAGGGATTCGCGGCGAGCGACCTGAAGACGGTCGCCATCGTTGCATCGTCCCCGGAAGCCTTCGTCACCGGCCCGGCCAACCCGGCCGCCAACCTCGCCGAGTTCCTGAAAAACGCGAAAGGCAAGAGCATCACCTTCGCCTCCGCCGGCGTCGGCAGCGGTTCGCATATCGCCGCCGAATACTTCTTCAAGGAGATCGCCAAGGTCAACGCCGTGCACGTGCCGTTCCAGGGCGGCGCTCCGGCGATCGCCGCGACCATCGGCAACCAAGTCGACCTGATGGCGACCACACTCGGCGGCGGCGCGGCGGCGCAGATCGCGCACGGCAAGCTGAAGGGGCTTGGCGTCGCCAGCGCCAAACGCGCGGCGGTCACGCCGAACGTGCCGACCTATGCGGAGGCCGGCTATCCGTTCGATGCGTCGTCCTGGGTCGGTGTGTTCGCGCCGGCCGGCACGAGTCCGGAGATCATCGCCAAACTCAACGCGACGATTGAGCAGGTGATGAAGGACCCCGCGCTACAACAGAAGCTCATCGCGATCGGATTCGATCCGATCGAAGGGTCGCAGGAGCATGCAGATACCTACTTCAAGGCCGAAGTCGCGAAATGGGGCAAAATGGTCAAGACATTGGGGCTCTCGATCAAGTAGATCTAAATGCAAAATATAAACTGAGCATCTAGATTAACTCGCGAGTCTCTGATTGGAAATTAAGTCAAGGCAAAGAGCGCGTGCGCGCGCTCCAAATTAATAGTTTCATAAAGTGAATTTGGTAATCGATTAAGGCGCTTCCCAGTGCCTGCAACACGACGGCCTCGCGTACGATCGCGCCTGTTGCACGCGCAAATGCCGAGGTTGTCTCATGAAGACGGCTATCACGCCGACCAATACAGAACGCTTCTTTGCGGAAGACGACATCATCGTCTCCAAGACCGACATCAAAGGTCGCATCACTTACGCCAATCAATCTTTTTGTCACATGGCCGGCTACACCGAGGCCGAGCTGCTCGGGCAGCCGCACAGCATCATTCGCCATCCCGACATGCCGCGCGCCGTGTTCAAGCTGTTATGGGACACCGTCTTGGATCGCCGCGAGATCTTCGCCTACGTCAAGAACATGTCGAAGAACGGTGACTATTATTGGGTGTTCGCGCACGTGACGCCGTCCTACGACGCCAAGGGGGGCGTTATCGGTTTTCATTCAAGCCGGCGTGTCCCGGATCGCAACGTGCTGACGAAAACGATCATCCCGCTCTACTCGGACATCTTACGCGAGGAGAAACGGCAGCAAAACGGGCAGAAGGAGCTCGCGGCGGGCTTCGATTTTGTCGTCAATTTCCTGAAGTCGAGGAACACGAGCTATGACGCGCTTATCTTTTCGCTTTGACGCTTCGTCACGGGCGGTGACGATCGGCGCTGTTGCGCTCGCCGCATCGGCGTGCGCGGCGATGGCGCGCGTGGCCGGCTACAATCTTGTCGAAGATGCCGCGATTGCGGCATCGGTGATCGCCGGCGTGTTTTTGATAGTCTTATTGGCGAAAGGCGACCGCAAAGAGACGAAGAAGAGTGAAAGTGTCGAAGCCAGCGTCATCAACAAGATTACGGCGGTTTGCGACGAGATCTGCAAAGGAAATTTCGAGGCGCGCATCGGCGACGTCACAGAGGGCGGCAGCTTGGCCGATGCCCAGCATAAAGTGAACGATATGATCGACCGCTGCGACGCGTTCGTACGCGAAGCGACGGCGAGTCTCGAGGCGGTCTGCCGCAATATCTACTATCGGCGCATCCTCTATGGCGGGCTGCAGGGTTCGTTCCGCGTCGCCGCCGAGATCATCAATAATTCGGTGAAAACGCAGGAGAAGGCCGTCGAAAAAGCGCGTATCGATGCTGCCGCCGAGCAGGCAAGCCTCATCAACTCGCTGGCGGAGGGTCTCAAGAACTTGGCGGAAGGCGATCTGACGTTCCGCCTGGGCGAGTTTCCGGAAGCTTATCAAAAGATTCGCGACGACTTCAACGGCGCCATGACGCGATTGCAGGAGACGATCAAGGCTATCCTGGCGGCGACCCGTGAAGTCACGAATGCCACCGCAGAAATCTCCGCCAGCACGACCGATCTGTCGCAACGCACGGAAGAGCAGGCGGCCTGCTTGGAACAGACCTCCGCCTCGATGGAGCAAATCGCGTCGACAGTGAAACTGAACGCCGAGCATGCCCGTCACGCGAACCAGTCGGCCAACAGCATGCGCGATGTCGCCGATCGCGGCGGCCAGGTGGTCGGCAAGGCCGTCGACGCCATGGCGCTGATCGAATCGTCGTCACGCAAGATTTCTGACATCATCGGCGTCATCGATGAGATTGCCCGGCAGACCAACCTGCTCGCGCTCAATGCCGCGGTGGAGGCAGCGCGCGCCGGCGAATCCGGCCGCGGCTTCGCGGTGGTGGCCACGGAAGTGCGCAGCCTTGCGCAGCGCTCTTCGCAGGCGGCCAAAGACATCAAGGACTTGATCACCAGTTCGAACGGGCAAGTCAAAGAGGGCGTCGATCGGGTCAACGATGCCGGCGTCGCGCTGCGCGAAGTCGTCGAGTCCATCAAGGGGGTGGCGTCGGTCATTGCCGATATCGCCAGTGCCAGCTCCGAACAGTCGACCGGCATCGAGCAGATCAACATTGCGCTCAACCAGATGGACGAGGTAACGCAGCAGAACTCGGCTTTGGTCGAAGAGAATGCCGCGACCGCCAAGACACTGGAACAGCAGGCTGGAGCGATGGACGAACGCATTGCGATCTTCAAAATCGATGCCACGGCGGCGAAGAGAGCGACCAGAGAGCCGGCGGGGCAGGCCCGCCAAGAGCGTCCCGCAACCCGCACGCCGGCGCGCGGTGCTGCTGCGCCGAAACAGCAAGCGGCTGCGCCTGTCGCCGCCAGACGTGTGCGGACGGCCGCGGCAACCGCCCTGAAAAGCGAACAGGACTGGAAAGAGTTCTAGGTGCGCGGCGCGGCCCGCGCCAGTAAGCAGACCATGATCAACGCCGGCGCGGCCGTTTGCAGAACACGTCGTAGATTGCGCCGATGATGATGCGCGCTTCGTCGCTGGCGAGACTGTAATAGATAACCTTGCCGTCGCGCCGGGTGGACACAAGGCCGTCCGCGCGCAGCCGCGCCAGCTGTTGCGACACCGTCGGCTGGCGCAGATTGAGCTCCTGCTCCAATTCGCTCACCGACTTCTCGCCCTGGGCGAGAATGCACAGAATGATCAAGCGGCTTTCATGCGCGAGCGCCTTGAGGAAATCGCTGGCGCGCTTGGCGTTGTCGACCATGCGGTCGAGGTCGTGCGGATGGCCGCGGGCTTCCAGTCGTTGCAATTCCATTCGGACACCAATGTTCGCGGCTACCGGCACGACGACCGGCGATCAGTCGTTTGCGCGCAAAACGTTTTCAACCAGTTGAGCGCGTTCGTCGCCCGTCGCGGAGGCGTCCAACTTTTTCATTAACGCCCCCAACAGGCCCCAGAAGAAATCCTCGCCGGGATAGCCGCGAATGCGCCCGATCTCGCGGCCCCGGTCGACCAGCACGAACAACGGCGTCAGCCGTTCCGTTTCGATGAACGCCAAGTCCGGCGGCACCGGCCGTGCAGTATCGACGCGCCGCAGCGGTGCGCGCAAGCCTTCTTCGGTCTTGCTGTAAATCGGTGCGATTTCGCGGTCGAAGGCCTCGCACCAGGCGCAGCCGGCGCGCTCGAACATCACGAGTTCTGCGGCGCGCGCATGCGACAGGCTCAATGCAATAAACATAGCGCCGAATAGCGCGGCACGAGAAAAAAATTCTCGCATACAAAGTTTGCTCGCTAGCTTCATTCTCTTGCTGAAAAGCCTGCTTCAAACGGTGCGGAAATATATCATAAAATGAGAATATGTCGATGCCGCCGCAGCCTAGCCGTAGCGGAACGCCAGCAGATTATCGAACGAGCGCAGCTCGATCAGGACGCGGTGCAACAGGTCGCTGTCGCGGGTGGCGATGGCCTTCGGGATCAGCGTCAGGCTGGCTTTGGCGCCGTCGACCAGGCGGCGGAATTCTGGTGCCTTGCGCACCGCTTCGCCGGCCATGCCGTCGCAGCGATCGAGAATGGCGGCGTAACTTGATGCTTTGTTGGCGACTGCCATCGCGCGTTTCGGCTTTCGTCCAGTCGAGCGCGCGGTCGTTATAGACCATCAACGCGTCCATGGCGGTATTGGCGTCGCGCACGCAATCGGCCAGCACAGTGACGCCGGCGCTTTTGCGCAAGTCGTAGAGATCGCCGCGGATCGCCTCGAGCGATTGGCGCGCGGCGTCGGCGCGGCCGCTTTTGAGCATCATGTCGGCGGTGATGAGCCGCATGGCGATGTCAGTCATCGAGGTGATGTAGTGTTTGCCGTCGAAGGCCTGCGGCCGGTTTCCGGCGAAGCGCTGCTGCAAGGCGCCCCAGGAGTCGCGCAGGCGGTCGATCTCGATCGAGGCGAGGTCGACATTGCCGGTGCGCAGGTAGCCGATAGCAACCCGGTTATGGCTTTCCGCCTTTTCCACCGCGGCGTTGAAATCGGACAGATCGTCGGCCACGGCCGCGCCCGCCACAAAAGCGAGCGCGAAGCATGCAGCGCGGGCAATACTAGGCAGCATCGATCTTCACCGGATTTTGACGCGGAGCCATATATAGTTTCACAATATAAGCGGCGTTGAACGGGGCGGCGAGGGCCGTTCGTCCGCGTGGTTTATGAGACGGCAGCATGACGACACGGCGAAATCTGCTGATCGGCGCCGCGTCTTTGGCGGCGCTTGGTGCGTCGGGCGCGCGCGCCGAGCCGATGCTGACCGACGACGGGCTCTACAAGGAGCCCTGGTTCCTGGAAAGCTTCCTCGAACTCGCCGACGATCTGGAAGCCGCGCACAAGGAAGGCAAGCGTCTCGCCATCATGTGGGAGCTGAAAGGCTGCCCCTATTGCAAGGAGACGCATTTCGTCAATTTCGCGCGGCGCGACATCGCCGACTACATCAAGGCGAATTTCGAGGTGCTGCAGCTCAACATCATCGGCTCGCGCAAGGTGACCGATTTCGACGGGGTCGAATTGTCGGAAAAGGCGCTGGCCGCGAAATATGGCGTGCGCTTCACGCCGACCTTCCAGTTCTTCCCGGAACGCGCCGGCCCGCTCAAGGCGCTGGACGCCGCCAAAGCGCGAAGTGGCGCGCGCTGCCGGGCTATATGCGGCCCGACGATTTCCTCGCCATGTTCCGCTATCGTCCGCGAAAAAGCCTATGAGAGCAAGAGCTTCCGCGAATATCGTCAAATCGCTGCCGAGTTGATCCGCCGGCCGGCGCGGGCCGCGAATATAGATATTCTTTTTTGTGAATATGATTTGAACCGGCCGCCTGCCGCCGCTATGGTCGCTGCCGGGCGGGGCCTCGTTCGTCTGCCCCAAAACGATATGCAGGGAGGATTGATCGATGCGACAGCTATCCCGTCGCGCAACGCTTGGCGCTCGGTGCCGGCGGCGCGGCGCTCACCATCTTCGGCTGGGGCGGCCGCGCGCAGGCCGACGCCAAGGAAGCGGCGGACGCAGATCGCCAAATTCACCGGCGGCAAGACGGCCGACGCAAGGGCAAGATCTCGATCGAGCTGCCCGAGATCGCCGAGAACGGCAACACCGTGCCGTTGTCGGTTGCGGTCGACGCGCCGATGACCGCCGACAACTACGTCAGCGAAGTGCTGGTGGTCGCCGACGGCAATCCCAACCCGGGCGTCGCCACGTTCCATTTCTCGCCGATGTCGGGCAAGGCGGAAGCCGCGACCCGCATCAGGCTCGCCACCACGCAGAACATCATCGTGGTCGCCAAGACCAGCAAAGGCGAATTCTTCACCGGCCAGAAGCTGGTGAAGGTCACCATCGGCGGCTGCGGCGGCTGATCGCAACAACGAAAAAAATCGAGGAGAGAACCATGGCGGAAAAACCGCGGCTCAAGCTTCCCAAGGAAGCCAAGAAAGGCGAGCTCATCGAGATCAAGACGCTGATGCCGCACATCATGGAGTCGGGTCAGCGCAAGGACAAGGACGGCAAGATCGATCCCGCGCAAGATCATCAACAAGTTCACCTGCGAGTTCAACGGCAAGCCGGTGTTCAGCGCCGATCTCGAGCCGGCGATCGCGGCCAACCCCTATATGCAGTTCTACGCCAAGGTGGAGGAGAGCGGCACGTTCAAGTTCACCTGGACCGACGACGACGGCACCGTCACCACCGCGGAAGAAAAAATCACCGTGGGCTGACGCAGCCGTTCCGCGCCGCTGCGGCGCGGGACGGCATAACGACAACAATTCGTTCGGGGAGGAATCGATGACGCGTGGAGGGATTCTGGCGAGCGGCGTCGCCGCCGTCGCACTGATCGCTGGCCGGCGCCGTTCTGGCCTGACGGCCGGCGGCGCATGCGCAGGCGGAATTGGCGAAAGCGCGCCGCTCGAGCTCCAAGGGCGACGCGTCGGCGCGGCCGTGGAAGCGCTATTCCGGCTGGCCGACGCGCGACGAATCGAAGTGGAACACGCTCGGCCAAGCTCGTCGTCGCCGCCGGCGCCGAAGGCGCCGCGCAAGCTCACCGGCCCGATCACCGGCGATGCCGCCAAGGGCGCCAAGCTGGTGGCCGACCGCAACCGCGGCGGCTCGTGCCTCGCCTGCCACGTGATGGGTCAGGCCGGCGACGCCGACCTGCCGGGCAATGTCGGGCCCGATCTGTCGCGAGATCGGCAATGCCGGGCGTCTCCGACGAGCAGCTGTTCAACTTCATCTACGACGCGCGCGTCTATAATCCCGACACGGTGATGCCGCCCTGGGGCAGCCACGGCGTGTTCAACGACGCAGGAAATCAACGACATGGTCGCCTTCCTGAAGACGCTGAAGACAGCCGGCGGTGTTCAAGACCGACGCTCGACGATCCGAACAAGCGGCCGGCGCCGGTCGAGAAGCGCGCCAATCTCGACCCGATGGAAAACCCCGGCATGTGGGCGATCGACAAGGCCGCAGGTGCTGTGGAAGACGCGCGGGCCCGACCGGCTTCTCCTGCAGCACCTGCCACAGCGATCCGAAAGCGGCGTTCAAGACCTGGGCGGCGTCGATGCCGAAATGGGAGCCGCGGCTGAACAAGGTGCTGGGCGTCGAGGAGTTCATCACCCGCCACGCCAAGGCCACCACCGGCGTCGAGCTGGCTGATGGAGACCGAGCAGAACCGCGATATGTCGGTCTATCTGCACAATCTCGCCAACGGCGCGCCGATCGCGGTCGACACCACCAGCCCGGAAGCGAAAGCGGCGATCGAGCGCGGCAAGGAACTGGCCAACCGCAAGCTCGGCGAACTCAACTTCGCCTGCACCGACTGCCACGGCAAAGCGGCCAATCACTGGATCCGCGGGCAATGGCTGGGCGAGCCGAAGGGCCAGTACGACCACTTCCCGACCTGGCGCACCAGCCTGCTGGCGGTCTGGGACATCCGCCAGCGCTTCCAGTGGTGCCAGGTCAACATCCGCGCCGACGAGCTGCCGCCGGACGCCAAGGAATACGGCGACCTGGAACTCTATCTCGCCTCGCTGAACGACGGGCTGAAGCTGAGCGTGCCGGGGATCAGGCATTAGCCAGCTGCATTCCGCGGGCGTCGCCTGCAGGCGGCGAGGCCTGGAATCCAGAGCGGCAGGTCTGACGGTGCAGGTACGTGGCCGTCGATCTCCGGGCTCGGCCGCTTGAGCGTGCGCTGCCAGGAATGATCGAGAACGGACAAACAGATGATCACCCGCCGCGAAATTCTCCAGGTCGGCGCCGCCACCGCGGCGCTGGCCGGCGGCGGCGCGTTCACGCGCGCCTTCGCGCAGCAGCGGCTGACGCGAGAACCGAGCTGCTGAAGTTCGACGCGCTCGGCAACGTCACGCTGCTGCACGTGACCGACATCCACGGCCAGCTGATGCCGGTCTATTTCCGCGAGCCGTCGATCAATCTCGGCGTCGGCGAGGCGCGGGGACAGCCGCCGCATCTCACCGGCAAGGATTTTCTCAGGCATTTCGGCATTCCGGCGAAGTCCGCCGCGGCCTATGCGCTGACCTCGGAGGATTTCTCGGCGCTGGCGAAATCTACGGCCGCATCGGCGGGCTCGACCGGCTCGCCACCGTGGTCAAGCGCGTGCGCGCCGAGCGCGGCGACAAGGTGCTGTTCCTCGACGGCGGCGACACCTGGCAGGGCTCGCTGGGCGCCAATGCGAGCAAGGGCCAGGACATGGTCGACTGCATGGCGCTGCTCAAGCCCGACGCCATGACCGGCCATTGGGAATTCACCTATGGCGAGGCGCGCGTCAAGGAGCTGGTCAAGGCGCTCGGCTTCCCGTTCCTGGCGCTCAACGTGCGCGACACCGAATGGAACGAGCCGGTGTTCGAGCCGATGAAGATGTTCGAGCACGGCGGCGTCAAGATCGCCGTGCTCGGCCAGGCCTTCCCCTACACGCCGGTCGCCAATCCGCGCTGGATGATGCCGAAATGGTCGTTCGGCATCCGCGAGGAGGACGTGCGCGCCAAGGTCGACAAGGCGCGCAAGGGCGGCGCGCAACTGGTGGTGCTGCTGTCGCACAACGGCTTCGACGTCGACCGCAAGCTGGCCGCGCGCGTGCCGGGCATCGACGTGATCCTGACCGGCCACACCCACGACGCGATGCCCGAGGCGATCAAGGTCGGCAAGACGCTGCTGATCGCCTCCGGCAGCCACGGCAAGTTCGTCTCGCGCCTCGATCTCGACGTGCAGAACGGCGCGGTGAAGGGCTTCCGCTACAAGCTGATCCCGGTGTTCGCCGATGCGATCGCGCCCGATGCCGAGATGACGGCGGCGATCGCCAAGGCGCGCGCGCCCTACGCCAAGGATCTGGCGCGCGTGGTCGGGCAGGCGGACTCGCTGCTCTACCGGCGCGGCAATTTCAACGGCACCTTCGACGACCTGATCTGCGACGGCGCTGCTGAAGGAGCGCGACGCCGAGATCGCGCTGTCGCCCGGCTTCCGCTGGGGCACCAGCGTGCTGCCCGGGCAGCCGATCACCGTGGAGGACATCCACAACGCCACCGCCATCACCTATCCGCAGGTCTATCGCATGACGCATGACCGGCGCAGCGGCTCAAGGACGTGCTGGAGGACGTCGCCGACAACCTGTTCAACCCCGATCCCTACTACCAGCAGGGCGGCGACATGGTGCGCTGCGGCGGGCTCGGCTACGCCATCGACGTCGGCGAAGCCGATCGGACAGCGCATCTCGGCCATGACGCATCTGAAATCCGGCAAGCCGATCGAGCCGGACAAGGACTACACCGTCGCCGGCTGGGCCAGCGTCAACGAGGGCACGCAAGGGCCCGCCGATCTGGGACCTGGTCGAGCGCTATGTGGCGGCCACGAAAACCGTGCGGATCGCGCCCAATAGCAGCGTGAAAATTTCCGGGGTCTAGCGCGCGCCTATTATTTGGGCGCGGGGTATTTTCTAATTACATTCACGAAATAGAATGTGATAAGAGCGAACGCCATCTGCCGGGAGCTGCCGATGACAGAACCGACCGATACGACCGCGCCGCCGCCGATTTCTGGCGGGCGCCGCCGGCCTCGTGGCCGCAGGCGCGGGCGCGCGCGCCGCATTCGCCGACGACGCCAAGAACCTGCCGCCCAACGTGCCGGACTGGACGCGCAGTCTCGGCGACGGCGTCGGCGCGCAGCCCTATGGCACGCCCGTCGAAATACGAGAAGGACGTGATCCGCCGCACGGTGCCGTGGCTGACCGCGACGCCGGAGTCCTCGGTCGCCTTCACGCCGCTGCACGAGCTCGACGGCATCATCACGCCCAACGGCCTGTGCTTCGAGCGCCATCATGGCGGCATCGCCGAGGTCGATCCGCACGATTACCGGCTGATGCTGCACGGCCTGGTCGACAAGCCGCTGATCTTCACGCTCGAGGACATCAAGCGCCTGCCGCGCGTCAACCGCATCCATTTCCTGGAATGCGCCGCCAATTCCGGCATGGAATGGCGCGGCGCCCAGCTCAACGGCTGCCAATACACCCACGGCATGGTGCATTGCGTGCAATACACCGGCGTGCCGCTCAAGCTGTTGCTCGAGCAGGCGGGCCTGAAGCCGAACGCCAAGTGGATCCTGGCCGAGGGCGCCGACGCCGCCGCGATGACCCGCTCGCTCCCGCTGGACAAGGCGCTCGACGATTGCCTCGTCGCCTATCGCATGAACGGCGAGATGCTGCGGCCGGAGCAGGGCTATCCGGTGCGCCTCGTGGTGCCGGGCTGGGAAGGCAACGTCTGGGTGAAGTGGCTGCGCCGCATCAAGATCGGCGACCAGCCCTGGTACACGCGCGAGGAGACGTCGAAGTACACCGACCTCATGGAGAACGGCAAGGCGCGCAAGTTCACCTTCGTGATGGACGCCAAATCGGTGATCACATCGCCGTCGCCGCAGGCGCCGCTGCAAGCAGAAGGGCTTCACGGTGATCTCGGGTCTCGCCTGGTCGGGCCGCGGCAAGGTCAAACGCGTCGACGTCTCGCTGGACGGCGGGCGCAACTGGCGCACCGCGCGCATCGACGGGCCGGTATTCGACAAAGCCTGCGTGCGCTTCTACGTCGAGATCGACTGGAATGGCGAGCCCTTGCTGCTGCAATCGCGCGCCATGGACGAGACCGGCTATGTGCAGCCGACCAAGGACGAGCTGCGCAAGATCCGCGGCGTCAATTCGATCTACCACAACAACGGCATCCAGACCTGGTCGCTCAAGCCCAACGGGGAGGTCGAGAATGTCGAAGTGGGTTAGGCTCGCGTTTCCCCTTGCGCTGCTGCTCGCCACGCCGGCGCTGGCGCAGAGCAAGAAAGACGCCATCCGCAATTACGGCATCGGCCACGCCGCGACACCGGCCGAGATCGCCGGCTGGAACATCGACGTGCGCCCCGACGGCGAGGGTGCGCCGCCGGGCCACGGTTCGGTGAAGGACGGCGAGAAGGTCTACATGAACAATGCGCCGCCTGCCACGGCGAGTTCGGCGAAAGCGCCGGACGCTGGCCGGCGCTCGCGCAAGGCAAGGGCACGCTCGCCACCGGCAATCCGGTGAAGACGGTCGGCTCGTATTTTCCGTATCTGTCGAGCGTGTTCGACTATATCCGCCGCGCCATGCCGTTCGGCGACGCGGAATCGCTCAGCAACGACGAGCTCTATGCGGTCACCGCCTATGTGCTCAACCTGAACGACATTGTCGACGACAAATTCGTGCTGTCGAAGGAGACCTGGGCGCAGGTGAAGATGCCGAACGCCAACGGCTTCTACGACGACGACCGCGAAAAGACCGAAAAGGCGTTCTGGAACGCCAACCCGTGCATGAGCGAATTGCCGGGCCGCCGGTGAAGATCACCGGCCACGCGCAGGCGGTCGATGTCACGCCAGACGACAAAGGCAAGAAGAGCGGGGTGGAGTAGCGTCTTTATCGGTCTGAGCGGCCCGCAGTTTCGCTTGGAATGACAGTTATTTCGCCTATGACTTTCCGGCAAATATTCCAGCCGGGACGTTCATGACCAAACTCAATCTATCCCTCGCCGTCGGCCCCTATGACCGCACGCGCGCGCTGATCGACGGCACGGTGCAGATCGACGGCGTCAAGCCCGGGCATGACGCTGTCGCCGGAGGAAATCTTCTTCCGCGCCTTTCGCCATGCCGAATTCGACATCTGCGAATTGTCGCTGTCGAGCTTCACGGTCAAGACCGCGCAAGGCGCATGCCCCTATGTCGGCGTGCCGGCCTTCGTGTCGCGCGCCTTCCGCCACACCTCGATCTATGTGCGCACCGACCGCATCAAGAAGCCGGCCGATCTGAAGGGCAAGAAAGTCGGCGTGCCGGAATATCAACTGACCGCCAATGTCTGGGCGCGCGCCATCCTGGAAGACGATCACGGCGTCAAGCCGTCCGACATCCACTGGGTGCGCGGCGGCATCGAGGATGCCGACCGGCCGGAGAAGATCAGCATCAAGCTGCCGCCCGACGTGAAGCTCGAAGATGCGCCGGCGGGCAAGTCGATTTCGGCGCTGCTGGCGGAAGGCGCGATCGACGGCTTCATCGCGCCGCGCCCGCCGTCGCTGCCGACGGAACACGCCGAATGTCGGCTGGCTGTTTGCCGATCCGGTGGCGGCGGCCAAGGACTATTTCAAGCGCACCGGCATTTTTCCGATCATGCATCTGGTCGGCGTGCGGCGCAGCCTCGCCGAGCAGCATCCCTGGCTGCCGGGGGCGGTGTTCAAGGCGTTCGAGCAATCGAAAGCGGCCGCGCTCGAGCTGTTGAGCGATACCTCGGCGACCAAGGTGACGCTGCCGTTCGTCGAGGAGCGGCTTGCCGAAGCGCGCGCGCTGATGGGCGAGGATTTCTGGTCCTACGGTCGTGCGAGCCCAACCGCAAGACGCTGGAGACATTCCTGCGCCATCATCACGCGCAGGGCCTGTCGTCGCGCTTGGTGACGCCGGAGGAGATGTTCCACCCCGGCACGCACGAATCCTTCAAGCTTTAGTCCACATCGGGAAGCAATCATGGCCACCATCCGGATCATGAGCGGCGGCGCGCCGAAGGAAATCTTCACGCAACTGACGCCGCAGTTCGAACAGCGCAGCGGCCACAAGGTCGAATTCTCGTACGCCGTGATGAGCGCGCTGCGCGACCGGCTTGCGGGCGGCGAGAAGGCCGACGTGCTTGTGATGCCGACAAATATTCTCGACGCCTATCAGAAGGATGGCGTAGTGAGGGCACAGGGCCGGGCCATTCTCGGCCTCGTCAGCATCAATGCAGTGGTACGCACCGGTGCGGCCAAGCCGGATCTGTCGACGCCGGAGAAGGTGAAGCAGGCGATTCTCAACGCCCGCGCTGTCACCCATGCCACGCCGGGGGAAACGCCGAGTGGCACGCACATGGGCAAGCTGATCGAGCAACTCGGCATTGCCGATGCGATGAAGGGCAAGATCATCCACCGCTCTGCGCTGGCCGGCGGCGTGCAAATGCTGACGAGCGGCGAGGCGGAGATCGGCTTCTATCCGAAGAGCGAAGTGATCAACACCGACGGTCTTGAGCTCGTCGGGCCGCTGCCGGCCGCCATTCAGCTCACGACCATCTATGGGGCCGCCGTGACTGCAAGCAGCGCCGCGCCCGACGCCGGCGTGGCCTTCATCGCCTTCATGTGCGATCCGGCACACCGCGCGGCCTGGGCGCACGGCGGCTTCGACCCGCCCGCGGGCGCATGATGGTCACGATCACGACAATCGCCGGTGGCGCGCCGAAACCGGTGTTCGATCTGCTCGGGCCGCTGCTCGAGCAGCGCACCGGCAACCGCATCAACGCCCTCTACGACACCATGAGCGGCATTGCCGGCCGCGTGGCGGCGCACGAAGTGCTCGACGTGCTGGTGATGCCGGTGCCGCTGATCGAGGCCTATGTGCGGGACGGCACGGTGTTGCCGGCCGGCCGCGCGGCGCTCGCCAATATCGGGCTCGCCATCGGCGTCAAGGCGGGCGGCAAGGTTCCAGACGTCTCGACGCCGGAGACGCTGCGCGCCGCGCTCATGGCCGCGCGCACGGTGGTGCATGCACCGCCGAGCGCCACGCCAAGCGGTGCGCAGAGCGACAAAATCATCAAGGAACTCGGGCTGGAGCAGGCCCTGGCGGGCCGCGTCACGCACAAGGCGGGACTCGCCGGCGGTGTGGCGATGATCGCGAGCGGCGAGGCGGAACTCGGCATTTTCCCGAACAGCGAGATCGCCAATGCCGCGGGCGTCGCTTCTGCGGGCGCCCCGCCTGCGGCGCTGAATCTGAACGTCGTTTACGGCGCGGGTGTCACCGCTGCCAGCCAGGCGCCTGGGCCGGCGGCGGAGTTCATCCGGTTCCTGACCGAGCCGGAGAGCCGCAAGGTGTGGCTTGCCTGCGGCTTCGATCCGCTGGCGGCGTGACCCGTCAGGTCCGCTTGATGCTGTCGAGGCCGCCGAGCCGGCCGACCAGCGCATTGGCGCCGATCGCCAGCACGAACAGCACGATCAGCATGGCGTACATGCGCGGCATGTCGAAGATGCTGTAGGCCTGGATGATCAGGAAGCCGATGCCTTTGTTCGACAGCTTGGTTTCGGCGAGCAGCGTGCCGATCAGCGCGACGCCGAGGCCGAGCCGCACGCCGTTGATGATCGGATGGCGCATGGCCGGCAGATAGATCTTCATCACCATCTGCCAGGGATTGGCGCGGAAGCTGTTGCCGACGCGGATCAGCACCTTGTCGATCTGGCGCATGCCGGCGGCGACGACGAGCGCCACCGGAAAGAAGCACGACAGCGTGCCGAGCGCGATCTTGGATCCGGCGGCCGACGCCGAACCACATGATCATGACCGGGAAGAAGATGATCTTCGGCGTCGGCCCGAGATAGTAGAGATAGGCTTCGAAGGCCTTCGACAGGAATCGGTTGGCGCCGAGCACGATGCCGACCACGAGGCCCGACAGCCCGCCGATCGCAAGCGCGGCGCCGATCTCGGCCGGCGGTGACGCCGAGATTGAAATAGTAGCTCGGGGCTGACGAGCAGTCCGACCAGCGCGCGCGCGATCGCCAGCAGCGAAGGCACCACGTCGCGGTAGAGCCAGCCGGAATGGGAGAGGAATTCCCAGACCGCCAGCAGCGCCGAGAATGATCGCGACGCGCAGCAGCGTCACCGGGCTTAATCGCGCGGCGCGGCAGCCGCCGCTTGCCTCAGTCGACCGGTCTCAGCCATCGCTCGATCTTTTCCAGGGCCATGAAGAACAACACGCTCACCAGAATGACGAAGCAGATCGCGGCATAGGTGCCGGGGAGATCGTAGCGTTCGGCGAGATCGTTGATGAGCTGGCCGAGCCCGCCGTAATTGATCAGGAACTCGACGCCGACAATGTTGATCAGCGCGAAGATCAGCCCGAGCCGCACGCCGACGAAAATCGTCGGCAGCGCCGCCGGAAACAGGATTTTCCAGAACTGCTGGGCGCGGGCTGAGATTGAAGCTGCGCCCGACATTGACCAGCACCTTGCGGGTGCCGGCGATGCCCTCGATGGTCTTCAGGATCACCGGCGGCAGCGCGGCGATGAAGCCGATCATGATGATGGTCCAGGCGTTGCGGCCGAAGATCACCAGGAACAGCGGATACATCAGCACGACCGGCGCCGAGGCCATGGCGGCGACCCAGGTCTCGCAGGCCTGCTGCAGCAGCTTGAAGCGGTGCATCAGCACGCCGCCGGCGATGCCGAACACCGTCAGCATGACGCCGGCGGTGAGACATTCGGCAGCCGTGAGCAGAAAGCGGCTGAATACGTGTTCCTCGCGTGATCACCCGGTAGAAGCTGCCGATGATCTCCGAAGGCGGCGGCACGATGAAGCGGTTGATGATGCCGATCTGGATGAGAATCTCGGCGACCAGCAAAAGACATCGCCAGCGCGCCGATGCCGACGATCAGCGGTGAAATTGCCGACGCTTGATAGTCTTGCGGGCTGGCCGGCGGTCACGACGCGGCGCCTTCGTGATGCAGCACGTGGGATTCCTCGTCGCGCATGCCGCGGCTCGCCTCCTCGCGCAGGTCGCTCCAGATCTGCGCGACGTAATGGCCGAAGGCATCGCTGCCGACGATCTCCGAGGTGCGCGGGCGCGGCAGGTCGATGTCGACGATGCGCTTCACCTTGCCGGGCCGGTAGGTCATCACCAGGATGCGGTCGGACATCTGCACCGCTTCGGTGATGTTGTGGGTGATCAGCAGCGTGGTCTGCTTGAGCTGCTGCTGGATCTGCAGCACCTTGTCGCCGAGCAGCAGCCGCGTCTGCTCGTCGAGCGCGGCGAAGGGCTCGTCCATCAGCAGGATCTTCGGCTCGGAGGCGAGCGTGCGGGCGAGCGAGACGCGCTGGCGCATGCCGCCGGAGAGTTCGCCCGGATAGCGGTTCTCGAAGCCGTCGAGACCGACCAGCGCGATGAAATGACGCGCGCGCTCGGCGCGCTTGCGCGCGCGCCATGCCGATGAGCTCGAGCGGGAAGGCGACATTGTCGATCACCGTGCGCCAGGGAAAGGTGGATTCCTCCTGGAACACCATGCCGATCGACTGGTGCGGGCCGGAAATGGTTTCGCCGGCGACGCTGACCACGCCCTGGTGATGGCTGAGCAGGCCGCCGATGACGTTGAACAGTGTCGACTTGCCGCAGCCGGAGGGGCCGATGACCGAGAGGAATTCGCCCGGCCTGACATTGAAGGAGACGTTGTCGACCGCGGTGATCGGGCCTTCCGGCGTCTCGTAGCGCACGACGATATCGTCGACGACCAGGATGGCGTCGTCGGCCTTCGGTGCGGCGGTCGGCATTGTTCATTCGCTCTTGCGCGTCATCGCCGCGGTCATGGCGGCGGTGTAGCCGGGCTCGACCCGCACATCGACGACGGCGACGTCGCCGGCGTCGACCGCGGCGATCGCCTTCGCGAAAGTGCGGCGCCGAGATCGTCGGTCGCCGTTCACCGGGCCGAAGCCGTGCGCGCCCTGCGCGCGCGCCATGGCGGCGAGGTCGATGTCCGGCTCGGAGATGCGCTGGCCGATCCAGCGGTTCTCGACCGGCCGGTTGCGCATGCGCGCGACGCGCTCCTGGTGCAGTTCGTCGTTGAAGAAGGAGCGGTTGTTGGCGACCACGATCAGCAGCGGAATGCGTGTAATGCGCCGCGGTCCACAGCGCGGTGACGCCCATCAGGAAGTCGCCGTCGCCGCAGACCGCGACCGGCAGCCGGCCGGTGCCCTTGAGCGCGAGCGCCGCGCCGACCGAAATGCCGGGGCCGCCGCCGACGCCGCCGCCGCCGTCGGAGCCGAGATAGTCGAGCGGATGGCGGAACGGCCAACTGGCGCCGTTCCACGACAGCGGCAGATGCGTGAGCGAGGTCGGCCGCTCGCCGACCGCGCGGCGCAGCGCGTCGGCGAGATGATCGACGCGTGAGCTTGCCGGTCGGCGAGCTTGCGGAACTCGGCGCGCGGCTCGGCGCACGCGCGCGTGGACCGCCGGGGCCGAGCGCTTCGAGCAGTGCCGGCACCGCGGCATCGGGCTCGGCAGGCGAGCAACACGATCGACCGGCGGCAGGCCCTGATAGTCCATGCTCCAGCCGTTGTGCAGGCGGTGATCGACGCGAGACCTGCATCGACCTTGGCCGCGACATTGCCGCCGGCGCGCCTTGAAGCGTGCCGGCGAGTCGACCCAGTCGAGGCTGAGGATGACGTCGGCGGCGCGCGATCGCCTGCGGCGCGTCGCCGGCGTCGGGAGATGTCGCCGGGCGCGCCGGCGTGCAGCGGATGATCGGTCGGGAAGGCGGCGCCGATTTTGAGGTCGGTGACCACGCGCGCGTTGAGCCGCTCGGCGAGCGCGACGCGCGCGTTCCAGGCGTCGAGGCTGCGCGACACGCGGCCGGCCAGGATCACCGGGCTGCTTGGCGTTGCGCAGCATCGTCGGCGGCCTTGCGCGATCGGCTCGGCGGGCGGCGCGCTGTGCGACCGCGCGGCATGAAGCGCTGCGGTGTCGATCGGCGGCAGCGGCTCGGCGAGCTTTGCCTCCTGCATGCCGGCGTCGAGATTGACGTAGATCGGCCCGCGCGGCGCGGTATTGGCGATCCAGCGCGGCGCGCAGCATCGCTTCGCGCGCGGCGCCGGGCGAGGCCGGCTGGTCGTCCCATTTGGTGTAGTCGCGCACCAGCGCGCCCTGGTCGCGCGCGGTGTGGATCCAGTCGATCCACGGCCGGCGCTTGGCCGCGTCGACCGGGCCGGTGGCGCCGAGCACGACCATCGGCATGCGGTCGCACCAGGCGTTGAAGATCGCCATGGTGGCGTGCATCAGCCCGACATTGGAGTGCACCGCCGCGGCCATCGCCTTGCCGGTGACCTTGGCATAGCCGTGCGCGATCGCGACCGCGCTCTCCTCGTGCAGGCAGAGCAGCATCTGCGGCGCGCTCGTTGCCGAGATAATTGACGAGGCTGTCGTGCAGGCCGCGATAGCTGGCGCCGGGATTGAGCGCGATATAGGGGATGTCGAGCGCGCGCAGCGCGTCGGCGACCACGTCGCTGCCGAAGCCGGCGGCGTTGACGCCGGCCGGCACCGGCCGGTCGAGCGCGGCGATGGCGGCATCGCGCGCGGGCGGCTTTTCGGCGCTGTCGCGGCTGGGAATTCGACACGTGTTGGATCCTGGCATGCCCGCTCCGATGCGGGGTCGGGCGGCATTCGAACCGGATCACGAGCCCTGACGCAACCGGGCCAGCACCTTGAGGCCGGCATAACCGTCGGCCGGCTCCATGCCGACCTTGCGCTGGAAGGCGAGGATGGCCTTGATCGTGTCGCTGCCGGTGCGGCCGTCGATGCCGTCGGTCTTGAAGCCGTGCTCGTTGAGGCGGCGCTGGATTTCCTTGACCTCGGCCAGCGTCGGCACGCGCTCGCCGCCGGGAAACTGCTGGCGCGAACGGCGGGTCGCCGCGGATCAGGTCGCCGAGATGGCAGAAGCGCCAGCGTGTAGCTGGTCGACGGGTTGTAGGAATAGACGGCGTAGAAATTCTGCCCGATCAGGAAGGCCGGCCCGCCCGGCACCGGCACCCAGAGCTTCGCCGCGGTCGCCCGGCCGCGCGAAAGCCTTGCCGTCGGCGCGCCTGACGCCGAGCGCCTGCCATTGCGCGTAGGTGCGCCAGCGCGTCGCCGCCGCGCGGCCGGCGGCAGGCGCACCTCGCAGCCCCAGGCTTCGCCGCGCCGGTATTTGCCGCGCTCGACCAGATAGCGCGCGGTGCCGGCGAGCGAATCGTCGGGCCTGCCGAACGGCGTGATGCGGCCGTCGCGGTCGTAATCGACGCCCATGTGCAGCCACACCTCCGGCATCCACTGGGTATGGCCCATGGCGCCGGCCCAGGAGCCGATCATGTCGGCGGGCTTGCGCCCAGCCGCGGTCGACGATGGTCAGCGCATTGAGCAATTCGGCTTCCCAATAGCGGCGCCGGCGCGGCTCGCCCCAGGCGAGCGCCGCCAGCGCCGGAATCACCGGCCGCATGTATTTCCGATTGACGATGACGTCGCCGAACGACGACTCCATGCCCCACAGGCCGAGCATGATGTAGCGGTCGACGCCGTAGTCCTTCTCGATGCGCGCCAGCAGGCCGGCATATTCCTTGGCGCGCTCCTTGCCGGTGATGACGCGCCAGTCCGAGCAGCGGCGGTTGATGTATTGCCAGACCTGTTCGGTGAATTCCGGCTGCGCGTGGTACTGCGGCGATACACGCTGGTGTCGGGCGTGAGCGCGGTCATCACGCGGTCGTAGGTTGCCGCCGAGATGCCGCGCCGGATCGCGCGGGCGCGGAAACCGGCGACCCAACGGGCGAAGGCGGGCGATTGCGCGGCGAGCGATGGCCGGCCAAGCGTCAAGCTCGCGGCCGCGCCGAGCGCGAACGACAGGCAGGCGCGGCGGGTCACGGGCGCGATGCGATCGGGGGATCTGGCTGGAGGAGATTTGCGGCATGGCGGCAGTCTATGCGCCGCGGCTTCGCGATCAATAGCCCGCTGCAGAATTTCGCGATGGAACCGGCGTCAGTTCTCGGCCTCGTGGCGCCGCCGGTGGCGGATACGACGGACGTGGCGGCGCCGGTGCGGCTTGGCGCGCTTCGGCGGCGGCTTCCCGCACCTTGGCCGGCGGTTCCGGCGCTGCCGCCGGCGGCGCCGCGGCGGCTTCGCCGTGGCGGCGTCGGGATGCAGGATCACCGGCAGCTTGACCGGAACCGGCGGCGCCGGCTCGCCCGGCTTGATCTCGGTGCCGCGGCCGCCGATCAGCCGCTCATAGGCGGCGACCAGCGTCATGTAGGGATTGACCCACACCCAGCCGATCGATGGTGAACACCTGGATGTTGAAATGGATGTGATAGGAGGTGCCGTTCTCGAAATCGCCCCAGGTCGCGACCTTGCCGATGATCTCGCCTTCGCTCACCTGCCGGCCGTTGAGCAGGCCGTCGGCATCCATGAATTTCGGATTCATGTGCAGGTAGCGGAAGCGCACGTGCTCGTTGGCGGTATTGACCACGATATAGGCGCCGAGATATCCCGGCATGCGCCGGATCGTGCCGTCCGCACGGCGGCGACATAATCCTGGTAGGGCAGGCAGCGGTCGGCCTCGGCGTTGTTGAGCGTGCATTTTGCCGGGCGGATGTCCTCGCCCTGGTGGCCGTAACCGCCGGGACATTGGCCGACCAGAAAGTCGCGCTGTTCGCAGAAATTGTCGCGCCACGGATAGGTGAAATTCACCGCCGCCGATTCATCGAACACCAGCGGCAGGCCGTTGACCTTGCATTGATACGGCGCGCCCTTACGGCCCATGCGCCCGCTGATGCCGGTGCGGTAGCAATCGCCCCACGGCATGAACGACTGCGATTTCACGTAAGCCGGCGCGAATGCGATCGGAAACCGCATGCGGGCATAGACGTGGTAGTCGACGCGGCCGGGCATTTTTTTCCAGCCGGTGTTGTCGATCAGATCGCCGGGCGCGTAATAGGTGAAATCCGATTTGGCCGTCGGCCGGCTGAGGTCGGATGTCGGTTCAGCGCAATTTCGCCGGCGCGCCGCCGGCGGTGCGCAACTGGCGCAGGAAGGCGAGCGCGATCGGATCGGCTTCCTCTGCACCCCAAATGTCTCGACGACGGGTGCATGTCGTAGCACTGGATCGACACCACGTAAGGCACGCCGAAGCGCTGGAAAACGTAGCGCAGATGCGCTTCGCTCAAGACGCGCCGGATGCCGGGAAATGCTTCGGTCAACTCCTTCGGCGGGGGATCTTCTTTTTCAATGTTGTTGGGTCCGTCGAGCGCGTAGACGAAGGCGGCGCCGGTGATCTCGACCACGATCGGCCTGCTGAAATGGGTGTCGAAGCCCTCGGCAACGAAGGTCGCGTCGTAGCCGGCCGGTCCGGGCAGGAAGAATTTGGTCGGATGGAACGAGCCGAAATATTTGTCCGAGGTCTCGGCCTCCGGCTTGCTGTCGGCGATGTCCTTGCGGAAGGCGTCGACGTCGAACGGCAGCAGCACCGGCACCGTGCTCTTGGCGATGCCGGCAAAGCGTTTGCCGGTCATCGCGTTGAGACGGGCGAAGGCCTCGGCCGGCGGCTCGGCCGCGTGGCCGGTCAGGGTCGCCGCCGCCGCGTCCCAATTGACCTCGCTCAGCGTGATGACCGGGCTTTCCATCTCGCCCGCCGTCACCGGCCCGCCGACGAGCAACGCCAGGGTTACAACAACGGCACGTTTCAACAAGTGTCCCTCATCCGGCCCGCCAGCCCTGATTGCAAGGTCGGTTGCCTCAAGTTAACGGCATCGCTTCCCGGCATACAAGAGTGGTGCGGTGGTGTAGGCTTCGGCCCGACGGAATAAACGGAGAAACGCGCGATATGACGGTCAATGAAGCAAGCAGGCTGAGGCGGCGCTGAGCGCCAGCCGGAGGTCATCGAGAGCGGCGGCACGGCCCGGCTGCATCTGACGCTCGCCACCACCGACTACGATCATGTGCGCGACCTCATGAACGGCGTGGTACGCGCCGAAGGCATCGTGCTCACCGGTTTCGTGCTGCCGGTCGAGGAAATCTTCTTCCGCTTCATCAAGAACCGCGAGTGGGACGTGTCCGAAATGTCGTTCGGTAAGTTCATCGGCTATGCCTCGCAGGGCAATTCGCCGTTCATCGGCATTCCGGTATTTCCCTCGCGCGTATTCCGCCATTCCGCGTTCTATGTGCGCGCCGACCGCGGCATCAAGTCGCCGAAGGATCTCGAAGGCAAAACCGTCGGCATTCCGGAATGGGCGCAGACCGCGGGCATCTACGCGCGCGGCTTTCTGAGCGAGACGGCGGGCGTCGATCTCGCCAAGATCAAATGGGTGCAGGCCGGCATGAACGAGGCCGGCCGCGAGGAGAAGGTCGAATTCACGCTGCCGAAGGGCATTCAATATTCGCAGCGCCGCGACTCAAGCCTGAGCGCCATGCTGCAGTCGGGCGAGCTCGACGCGGCGATCTCGGCGCGCGTGCCGGACGCCTTCGTGACGGGTGCCGGCAAGATCGCGCGGCTTTATCCGGACTATCGCGGCGACGAGATGCGCTACTACGAGGCGACCGGCATCTTCCCGATCATGCATGTGATCGCCATGCGCCGCGCGGTGTTCGAGCGCTATCCGTGGGCGGCGATGAACCTGTTCAAGGCATTCGATGAGGCCAAGGAGCGCAGCCTGGAGCGCATCGGGGACCTTACGGCGTCGCGCATTCCGGTGCCGTGGTCGGCTGCGATCGTCAGCGAATGGAGCAAGGGTTTCGGCGCCGATCCGTTTCCTTACGGGCTGGAAGCCAACCGCAAGACGCTCGACGCGTTCTGCCGCTTCGCGCACGCCCAGGGCGTCACCGCGCAGCGGCTGACGCCGGACGATCTGTTTCCGAAGGAAGTGCGGGCGAGCGTGCGGGTCTAATCCTTCGCGCGCTCGACGTAGGAGCCGTCGGCGGTCATCACCACCACGCGGGTGCCGGGCACGATGTGGGTCGGCACCATGGTGCGCACGCCGTTCGACAGGATCGCCGGCTTGAACGAGCCGGACGCGGTCTGCCCCTTCATGGCCGGCTCGGTCTCGGTGATTTCCAGCGTCACCTTCTGCGGAATCTCGATCGAGATCGCGATCCCCTCGTGGATGGCAAGTTGAACTTTCATGCCTTCCTGAAGATAGGCGGCCATGTCGCCGACGATATCGGCTTGCAGTGCGACCTGGTCGTAAGTCTGGTCGTTCATGAAATGGAAGCCGTCGCCGTCCTGGTAGAGGTAGGAATATTCCACTTCCTCGACATGGGCGCGCTCGACCTGGTCGGTGGTCTTGTAGCGCATCTGGGTCTTCACGCCGTCGGAAATCCGGCGCATATCGACCTGGGTGGTGGGGGTGCCCTTGCCGGGGTGAAAACTTTCCGCGTTGAGGACGACATAGAGCTTACCGTCGATATCGACGATATTGCCTTTGCGGAGCTGGCTAGCGATGACCTTCACGATAGCAATCCTTGAGCTGGGGGCGGCCTGGAACCGCGGTTTCGGGCCGCACCATAGCGATCTTCGCGCGGGATGCCAGTCTTTCTCATGTTCGGCTTTTGCCCGATTTCCTTGAGGTAAATGTGCGAGAAAGCCCGCCGTTTTGGCTTCCCGGCGTCCATGCCGGCCGCCGGCCCTTGCTGCGGACGCGGGGCCGCATCGCCGCCGCCCTGCGGGCCTGGTTTGACGCCCGCGATTTCGTCGAAGTGGAGACCGCGGCCTTGCAGGTCTCGCCCGGCAACGAGACCCATCTGCATGCCTTCGCCACCGAGCTGATCGGGCCCGGCGGCGAGCGGCGGCCGCTTTACTTGCGGACCTCGCCGGAATTCGCCTGCAAGAAGCTGCTGGCGGCGGGCGAGACGCGCATCTTCGAGTTCGCCCGCGTGTTCCGCAACCGCGAGCGCGGCGCGCTGCATCACCCCGAATTCACCATGCTGGAATGGTACCGGGCGAACGAGCCCTACGAGACGCTGATGGACGACTGCGCCGCGCTGATGGCTGAAGCCGCGCGCGCGGCCGGCGCCAGGCAGTTCACCTTCCGCGGCAAGAGCGTCGATCCTTTCGCCGCGCCGGAGCGGGTGACGGTGGCGGAGGCCTTCGCGCGCCATGCCGGCGTCGATCTGCTGGCGACGGTTATCGGCGGGCAGGGCGACCGAACGAAATTGGCCGCCGCGGCCGCCAAGGCCGGCGTCGCCACCGCGGCCGACGACACCTGGGGCGATATCTTCAGCCGCATCCTGGCCGAGCGGGTCGAGCCGCATCTCGGCCTCGGCCGCGCCACCCTGTTATATGAGTACCCGCTGCCGCTGGCGGCGCTGGCGCGGCCGAAACCGGGCAGCGACAAGGTCGCCGAGCGCTTCGAGCTCTATGCCTGCGGGGTGGAACTCGCCAATGCGTTCGGCGAACTGACCGACGTGGCCGAGCAGCGCGCGCGCTTCGAAGCCGCGATGGACGAGAAGCAGCGCATCCACGGCGAGCGCTATCCGGTGGACGAGGATTTTCTGGCGGCGCTCGCGACGATGCCGCAGGCATCCGGCATCGCGCTCGGCTTCGACCGGCTGGTGATGCTGGCGACGGGCGCGCAACGCATCGAGCAGGTGATCTGGACGCCGGTGGTCGATACCTAATCTGTCATGGCCGGGCTTGGCCCGGCCATCCACGTCTTACTTTTCGGACTTGTTAAAGGCGTGGATGCCCGGCACAAGGCCGGGCATGACGAGTGGAACCAAGATCATGTCATTAACCCTCCGCACCCCCGCGCAACTATGCGACCACGGCCTGGCGCCGCCCGAACAGCGCGCCGCCTTGGACGCGGTGGCCGCGCGCTACGCGGTGGCGCTGCCGCAGGCCTTGGCCGACATTGATCGATCCGCAACGATCCGCACGATCCGATCGCGCGCCAGTTCGTTCCCGATGCGGCCGAGCTCGACGCGCAGCCGCAAGAGCTCGCCGACCCGATCGGCGACGACGCGCATTCGCCGGTCGAAGGCATCGTGCACCGCTATCCCGACCGCGTGCTGCTCAAGCTCACGCCGGTCTGCGCGGTCTATTGCCGGTTCTGCTTCCGGCGCGAGATGGTCGGGCCGGAGAAGGGCAAGGCGCTGTCGGCGCAAGCGCTGACGCGCGCGCTCGACTATATCCGCAGCCGGCCGGAAATCTGGGAAGTGATCCTCACCGGCGGCGATCCGCTGGTGCTGTCGGCGCGCCGCCTGCGCGCGGTGATGCAGGAACTTGCCGGCATCGCGCACGTCAAGGTGCTGCGCATCCACACCCGCGTGCCGGTGGCGGAGCCGGCGCGGGTGACGGCCGAGCTGGTGCGGGCGATGAAGGTCAAGGGCAAGCCGACTTACGTGGCGCGTGCACATCAATCATCCGCGCGAACTGACGCGAGCGGCGCGCGCCGCCTGCGCGCGCATGGCCGACGCCGGCCTCGTGCTGCTCGGGCAATCGGTGCTGCTCGCGGGCGTCAACGACACGCCGGAGGTGCTTGGGCGACTTGATGCGCGCCTTGGTCGAATGCCGGATCAAGCCCTACTATCTGCATCACGGCGATCTCGCGCCCGGCACCGCGCATCTGCGCACCGACATCGCAACCGGGCAGGATTTGATGCGCAGCCTGCGCGGCCGTCTGTCGGGCCTGTGCCAGCCGACCTACGTGCTCGACATTCCTGGCGGCCACGGCAAATCGCCGATCGGCCCGAATTATGTCGACGCAGACCGGATCAAACGGCAGTGCGCATTTTGTCGTCGAGGATTTCGAGGGGCGCCGGCATCGCTATCCGCCGGCTCCGCTTGTGCGGGAGTAAGGCGCGCGCCTAGTGCCGGATCGCCAGCAGATCGTACAGGGCTGCCGCCACCGCGAGGCTGGCAAAGCCGATGAACACCACGGCGATCACCGCGTTCATAACGAAGTGTGCGTCGCGCCGCATCGTTGCGACCACATTCTTGCTTTTCATCATGGCCTGACGTCCCTTTACGGAACTCGTCGCCCGGGCGGCTAATCTAGCTACTCGGAATCATCCGGCCCATAATTTCTACGTTAAATATCGCATGACATGAAGAATATCCGCGCATGGCAGCCATGATGGCTGCGTGCGTGGAGCGATCGCAGGTAAAGGCGTGCCTGCGCGTTCCAACGTCTTACATCTTTCGGTTAGTAGAGAGCAGCTGATAAATTTTTGGCTGAGCGGCAACCTGTTACCGCGCCGATCGGGGGACCAAACGGATGGCCGCACGGCTTCGTCTCCCCACCATTATCGAGAGGCCAATTAGCGAAGCAGAGGCGCTTCGAACTCACGTGCGACCGCCGCAATCTGCGCCAAGTTCGGCAGGCCCGCCTCATTGCCGAGATGCTGGATTTTGTAGGCGGCGGCGGCTCGCGCGAAGCGGAAATGCTCCTCCCAACTGATCGCTGGGTCGGTGAGATAGGAATGAATGTAGGCGCCGTGGAACACGTCTCCAGCGCCGCTGGTATCGAGAACGCGATTCGACGGTACTGCAAGAGCAGGGAGCTCCCGAACGACGCCCGCCTCGTCGTACCATATCAAGCCTCGCTCACCGAGGGTCACCCCGCCAATCCGGCAGCCTCGGCTTTTGAGATAATCCAGCATCGCTGCCGGCTCATGGCCCATCTGTTGGCAGAGGCGTTCGGCTACGATCGCCACGTCGATGAAGCCAAGAAGTTCATGCGTATTCGACCGCAGTCCGCCGCCATCGAGGGAGGTGAGAATCCCAGTTTGGCGGCATAGCTTTGCGTAATGAATTGCGGCATCCGGCTGGTGCCCGTCGAGGTGCAGTGCGCGACAGCCAGCGAGGTGAAGGGTGGGGAACGGGTGAAGATAATCGTCATCGCGACAACGAACGATCGCTCGCTTTCCATCGTTCGGCATGATGAACGACAACGATGACGTGTTGACTTTTCTGGCGTGGATCGAGATGCCGTACTTGGCGGCCATGTCCAGGAACATGCGACCGAGCCAATCGTCGGCGAGGGTCGTGAGCACGTCAGGCGCATGTCCCAACTTCGCACAGCAAAAGGCCGCGGTGACCGCATTGCCGCCGAATGAGACTGCGTAGGCCGACGCCACATATTTCTCGTCGCCGGTCGGCATGTGATCGGTCAGAAACGTGACGTCGATGTAAGTATGTCCAATGAAGAGGGCCTGCATGATCTCACAACATTCGCTCAAAGAGTCTTGTGAAGCGCAGCGAGCTTGCGTTTCAGCTCTTCGAGCACTGCATAGACACCCGGTGGAAATATCCCGTCATATCTGGCCTCAAGTTGCGCAATCTCCGACCGTAGTCGTTCGACGGAAACCTCGGATGTTGTCAAATCACTCATCGCGTTATTCCAATTTAGAAGAGGGGGCCATTGTACTGCAGCAGCCGCTAGCTCGTAACCGCCTGCATCAACGCTGATATCGTTATCGTCGCGAAATTGGAGAACGTGTCGGACACGGCATAAGGCAGAATGATCTGGTCGCGATGACGCATGGCGCCGCAAGTGTAGACGACGTTGGGCACGTAACCCTCGCGCTCCGTAGGCTCGGGGTAAACCAATGGTTCGCGCGAACGCGCGAGAACCTTGGATGGATCTTTCTTGTCCAGAAGCACAGCGCCGATCGAATACTTCCTGACCGGACCAACCCCGTGGATCAGCAACAGCCAACAGTCGTCCAATTCGATGGGCGAACCACAATTGCCGATCTGGACGAATTCCCAAGGATATTCGGGTTGAAGGATGGATCGACCGCCCTCCCATGAGTAAAGGTCGTCGGAATAGATCAGATAAAGATTCTCATTATCCTGCCGGCCAATCATCGCATAGCGGCCGTCGATTTTTCGTGGAAACAAAGCCATGCCCTTGTTGCGCGACGCCGATCCGCCGAGCGGAGTCATCCTGAACGATTGGAAGTCCGTCGTTGCAAGCAATTCAGAGCGAATCGCCCTGCCGCTATAGGCGGTATAGGTGGCATAGAAAATATTCTGGCCGTTGTCGTTGAACTCTACGAAACGCGCGTCCTCGATACCGTTTGATTGGGCGTCAGTGATAGGAAAGATGACCCGCTCGCTCAATTCTTCGTCCGGTCCGAAGATAACATCGATATCGTCTCCATTAGACGTGGACGTCCGGCTTCGAATTATTGGGACGGAAGCGAGGCGCGCGGTTGGATCGACGGATACGTTGCCATCAGCAGCGATGGTGCCGGACCGGAAGGTAAGCGATGAAACGTGTCCTTCGCCAACCGCGCGAAGGCTCAAGATGAATCGGCAGCCATGGTCCGGTGCGCCGGTCTGGTCGGGATGGCGGACGATGCTTGGATTGAACAAGGCCGAGGCTTCGAACGAATATTCGTTGAGAAAATAAGCCCCGATCAGGCCGCGTTGCGTTTTATTCAATTGTGCATGTGGTTCGAGCGCCTCCTCCATCTCCGCGGCGCGCGTTTCAAAAATTTCGAGCAAGTTCCGGTGGCGGCCCGCGAAGTTTTCGAGCACCTCACGCAACTGCTGCGCGGAAGCCTCGGCGTCGAGCCGGAGCACCCGGTTAACGATATGATTAGCGCGGACCTTGTCAGTCGGGTTGAGGTCGCGAGGCTCAGTCGCCGGTTTGAAGGGCCTGACGACGACTCTGGCCGGATCCGGGCGCAGATAGAGGCTCTGGCGATTCACGAATTTGGATTGGGACAAAGATGCTCCCTGGGGGCGATCGAGTTGGAATTATGCCGATGCCGTTGGATGATAATGTTGACGCGGGTTTCGCCTGGCGTACTACAACCATGGCCATAAACTGCCGCATCTCCACAAGGCCAAGGAGATACGATAACACCGATTCTGCACCCTTATTCTCGTTGAGCCGGTCCGGATGCAGGCCATCCGAACAGCTTCCCGTGTCGGGATCGATCAGCATTGTCTGCAAGTCGTTTTCGCCCAGAAACCACCCGAACGCACGCGTTGCCCCCGCCAGCCATTCCGCAGCCTTATCCGCCCGCCACGCGGCCAGACACGCCGAAATCGTTGCGCAGGCCTCGACTGGCTGCTGATCGAACGCGTCGGGCTTGCGGCGAATCTTGCCGAAGCTCTCGGAGCCAACAGGCCTGAAGCATCCAGATGAAGCGGTCTGAAGCGACATGAGCCAGCGCAGCGATCGGAGCCCGACTTCGACGTACCGCGGCGTATGGGTCGCCAGGCCGGTTTGAATCAGAGCCTGCGAAAGGCGCGCATTGTCGTAGGCGAGAACGTCTTCAAACCAGAGCCAGTCTTTGCGTTGGTTTGCATGAAACAGCACCATCAAGCGGTCGGCCAAAAGTTTGCGCATGCCGTTAGCGAAGAGATCTCCGGCCTCCAGCGCGCAATAAGCATCCAACCCCAGAAGTGAGAAGGCCCAAGCGCGTGGTGATGAGAACTCCTCGACAACCGGAAGTGCGGTCTTGAAGAGTGCCGCAGCCCATCGACGGCGAGATGGATCGGTGTCACTACGTGCGCATTCGGCGAGAGACCAAAGCGTCCGGCCATGGCTATCTTCCGAGCCTGTATCTTCCAGCCACCGGCGCTCGTAGCTCATGAAATTTCTGAACCGACGGGTGTCCGGATTCCATGCGTGCTGAACAAATGCCGCAAAGCGCGCTGTTATCTCGCTGGGTAAATGCGTTTCCGCCGAGTTCGGAAGCGCGCTCGCGAAGAGCAGGGCGCGAGCGTTGTCGTCAACACAATAACCATGGGCGCGATCGGGCACGGAATGGACCGCGTGTTGAAGAATGCCCGTACTGTCGCAAAGCGACAGGAAGTGTCCGATTCTCATCTCCGGAATGGCATGGCCCTTGCGCACAGGGGCAACCGGGATAGGCAGCAGCTTTTCGGACCAGGTGCGTTCGTGCGCATTCTCGAAAGCCGTGAGATATCGCTTGGCCGTCTCCGGCCAGGTCATCGATCGGCTCGCTGCGTAAGCCCGCTTACGCATGGCATGACGGCGAACGTCATCTGCCAGCAGGGCCGCAATCTCGGTGCCGATGGCTTTGGCATCTCCAAAGGGGACTAGAATGCCGTGCCCATCGCTCAGCAATTCCTTGGCGTGCCAATAAGGCGTCGATACGACCGCCTTTCCCAATCCAAAGCTGTAGGCGAGCGTACCCGATGTCATCTGGGCTTCGTTGAGATAGGGTGTCACATAGACGTCGCACATCGATATGAAATCCAGAAGCCTGGCTTGCTCGACAAATTGGTTGAAAAAGACGACATGGTCCTGGATGCCGAGATCACGCACGCGGGCGGTCAAGCTATCGCGATAGGCCTCGCCCTGTTGGCGTACAAGGTTCGGGTGAGTCGCGCCGAGAATGACATAGACGGCGTTGGGACAGGATTTGATGATTCCCGGCATGGCATCGAGCATGGTTTCGATGCCTTTGTTCGGCGACAGGAGCCCGAACGTAAGAATGACGGTCTTTCCGGCAAAGCCGAGTTTCGCTTTGGCACTATGCGGTTCGCGAAACGGCAGGTCGGGGATTCCGTGCGATATGATCTCGACTTTGTCGGCTGGTACGTCGTGCACTGAATGGAGTAGCTGCTGGCCCTTCTCCGACATGACAATGAGTTTTGACGAAGTATCGATGATGCGTTGCATCACGTCGCGCTGGGCGGGCGTCGGATTGGCGAGCACCGTGTGAAGCGTCGTGACGACTGGCATCTTGAGTTGCGACAAAAGCTTGGTGATATTGCCGCCGGCCTCGCCGCCAAAAATTCCGTATTCATGTTGAAGGCAAACAACGTCGTAGCCGGCATTGTTCAAGAACTCAGCCGCATCAACATAATTGTCGACATTTTCGGCTGGAATTTCAAAGCGTACGGCCTGCGGATAGTCATAGGCGCCACCTGGGTCTGTCATCGCTACGACGCCGGTTTCAAGATCGGGCCGGGCCATTGAAACCGCCCGATGGAGGTCATGGGTAAAGGTCGCGATGCCGCAGAGGCGCGGAAGATGATTGCCGATGAATGCTATTCGTTGAATTGGTTTCATTGAGTTGTTTCCATGTCGACGCACTTCAGCAACTGAGGAGCCAGGCGGCCCGTGTACGCTATGAGACCGGCAAAGCCGTCGCTGCCGGCGAGAATGTTGACGCGATCGGACTGCGCGAAAATGGCGTCGCCTGTCGTCACGTCGAACGAGCCGGCGTGAGCGCCGCCTCTGACAACCAGAAGCCATGTCTCGTGTTCTGCTTCCAGGCTCCACGCGGAGTTTGGCGCCAGATCGATCCGTTCGAACGTGAAGTGAGAATTCGAGACCAGGAGCGTTCGCGCGTCGGTTAACCGTGTCGGTGTGACGCGAAAATCGGCGGGACCGGCAATCGCCACCGCAAGTGCGTTTTCGATATGAAGTTCACGTCCGCGGCCATAATCGAAAAGGCGAAAGGTCGCGTCGCTGCGTTGCTGAATTTCCGCTATCACAAGGCCTGCGCCGATCGCGTGGATCGTCCCGGCGGCGACTAAAGTCGTGTCGCCCGGATGCACCGCCTGCCACACAATAAGATCCGAAATCGAGCCATCATCGATGGCGTGACGCAACTGCGCCGGGCTAATACGCCGTTTCAGGCCCAAAGCGATTTTGGCCTCGGGCGCGGCACTCAGAATATACCAAGCTTCGGTTTTACCGTTTGGCAGCCCGATTGACTGCGCGTACGCATCATCCGGATGAACCTGGATGGAAAGGGGCTGGTTCGTGAACAACAGCTTCAGCAGAAGCGAGGGAGGGGCAGCCGTCGAATCGGAACGCTCATACCAGATTTCGCCGATCGCATTGGCATCGTTGCTTGCGCTACTCCAGGGGCGTGTATCTACGACACCCCAAGGCTTCGGCAATGAATGCGCATGCGCATGTTCAATCGTCATAACCCTGCTTCATATTTGGCCGAAAGAGCATTTTTAGATGCCTCGATGGGATCAGGCGAAAACGCTGGCCGAAAGCGTGAGTTCGCTTTCAGGAGCGACCCGCTCATGTTTTTCCGTGGTGCTCTTGATGCGGTAGATTGGGTCGTTGGGATCTCGGTCTGAAGACGGAATGAGATGACGAACTTCATAGGGACCCGTGGCTAATGATCGAAGCACGCTCGGTTCGAGTTCGACGAGCTGACCGATTTTGAACTTATGCGCCATCAAATTTTCCATTTATGATGTTGGATTTTGAAAAGGAGTCGGCGGAGTTCGCTTCGTCCTTATGGTCATGCAGAAAACGGGCAATCTGCCCTCTCAGTACGATCGTTTGCGGCACGTCTCCCAGCGAACCTGCGGTATCGAAAAGCTCACGCTTGAGCTTCGTCGGGATGGTGTTCCATTGCATGATGACGGCCGCTCCGAGGCAGCGAAGAATATGCTCCTCGATTTCTGCGACCGCGTTGCCGTCGAGGTGTTTTCCGGCGACTATCGTCTCGCGCATGAATGTCTCGCGAACGAATCATTTTGTCGAAGTTGTCCGCCAGCCAGTCTTCATTTTGCGCCAGATCGTTGAAGCTCTGCTTCGATCGCTGAAATTCGCGAATTTCGCTGGGAACATCGGTACGCTTAAGCAATTCAGCACTCTCGGCTGCTTTGGCGCGATATTGGTCTGCCGTGAACATGAGCGCTCCCTCCGTGACGCAAGTCGAGTGGTCGCCCGCTCGATCGCGCCGTTTGGTCTGCTTGTTGAATATTGAAGACCGTATATGGGGATGATTGAGCGTATTACGATGAATATTACGCAATTCTAGGAATTATCTGGCCGCCGCCGATCGTGGCACCTGTCACCGCGCTCGGTGCGCCCGATCAGCATTCCGAACGAATGACAGCCTAATCCGATGTTTATCGTCGTTTATCGGCCTATAAACGCGCTACGCAGCCAACGGCTCGGCGCCCCCCGATGGGACGAGAAGCAAAGGAAGCCGAATTCTGACGATTGTTCCGGTTGGCCCCTGCTTCGACGGGACGATAGTACCGCCGAGCTGACGTACGAAGATTGCCACATAGTCGGAGCCGCGTTTCTCGGGACTCTTCACCAAATCCTTGTCCTTCATTCCGACGCCATCATCGGAAACGACCAACTCAATTTGATCGCCGATCTGTTCCACGCACAGCATGATATGTCCGCTCCCATTCGGAAACGCGTGCTTTATGGCATTGGTTGTAAGCTCATTGACCAGGAGGCCGAAGGGAACGGCGCGATCGGGGTCAATTTCCACCGGCTCGGCCTTAACCTCTACGTCGATGCCCGACGTGTTTCCAAGCAGGCTTGCCGACATGGTTTTGGCAATCTCCCGCAAGTAAGCATCGACGGCGACGGTCCGGCCGCGGCTGGTTTGCGATATCAAATCATAAAGCTGTGCAATGGCGCCGATGCGCGCCTGCATGGTTTTATAGCCTTGTACGCATGGCGCCGGCGTCCATTTGGCTTCGTAGGCGATCAGGCCAACGATGACCTGCAAGTTATTCTTGATCCGATGCGAGATTTCGTTGGTCAAGCTCAGCGCGTCGCGTTCGCGCTGCTTGCGGTCGGTGATGTCCTCGAACACGAGCAGCATCCGATGGGCATGGTTGCCCGGCTGCGATATTTTCCGGGCGTTGAGGTTGAAGACGCGACGGCCGAGCCCCGGAAAAATGTCTTCGATCTCGAAGCTTTCGATCGGCTTGTTTTCCGGCAGCACCTTTTCCATCAAGTGGCGCAGTGCCGGAACGTCCCATTGATGCTGCAGCAGTTCGGAAACACGCCGCCCACGCGTCTCGGCCTCGGTAATCCCGAATATCGTCAAAAACGCCTTGCTTGCCGTCACGATGGTCATGTCGTTTTCGAGCACGACCAGCGGATCGCGGATCGTGTCGACGATACTCTGCGTGAGTTGCCAGTTGCGCTTGCTCTCGGCCCGCGCCGCGCGTTCCTCGCTGACATCCTCGATGGCGAGCAGGATAGAACCATCATGGTCGCCGGGACTGAAAATCTTGCGCGCATTGACCAACATCGTGCGCCGGCCAATGGTCGGGAAATCGTGCTCAACCTCGAACCCCTCGACCGATGCGCGATGCGGAATCACGCTCTCAAGCAGAGTGCGCAGCGCGGTGATATCCCACTGCCGATTTCCCAGCGCGTAAATAAGGCAGCCCTCGGTCTCACTGGGGCTGGTGCGAAACGTCTGGTAAAACGCGCGATTGGCAGATGTGATGATTAGATTTCTGTCGAGGACGATGAGCGCGCTCGGCACCGTCTCAACAATGTCGCTCGCAGCAATATCGGACACGGCTATCGCTCCGTGAGCAGAATCAACCATGGCCGTCGTCCCCCAGTGATTTCGCACCAATTTCACAATTACGTAGCGAGTAAGTCTTTGACTGATTTTTGGAGCTGATGTTGCGTGTATGGCTTGCGCAGGAAGTGCGTGCCTTCGATCAGAAGCGCCTTCATCTTGTCGGTGATGTTGTTGCCGGTCGTATAGAGCACGCGCAAATTCGGCCGCAGCGCAATGGCCTGAAGTGCCAGATCGCACCCGCCGTGAACCAATTCCTTTAAATAGATATCGGTAAACAACGCGTCGATGTGTTGCGGAGATCGCAGGAACGTAAGCGCCTCGTCGACGTCGCAGGCGGTGAGAGTCTGATGGCCCCAATCCTGGATCATCATTTCCGCGACTTCGCGGATAAACACATCGTCTTCGACGATCAATATCACGGCCATTCCAAACCTTTCGACCGTGACATCTGGTACTGCGGTTGTCAGAGCTCTTTTGCCGGAAACACGGCTATTTGAGCCCTTTCGGGCCGCTATCAGGGCGTGGGTATACGCGCTCTAGGGCATAAGGTTCCATAAGATTTGAAGAACGTTCGTTGAAATAATGGAGTTCGACCGACAATTGACCCGACGGCTCTCTTCAAAAGGAGGATAAATCCTCGACTTTTCGACAAAAAAAGCGCACTATTTCAAATATTAGCTACTCAATCGAAGCGTTGCGGCGCTTGCGTCAACTTATTGAAAATCACGCTGCCTTGCCTGAGCTCGAAGGTCGCCTACGATGCGCGCCACAGATCCGGTCGTAACGTTTCTTCTGGTTCTCGCAATTGGCGTTGTTGCGGGCATTCTCTTCGACCGAGTTGCGGGGCCGTCATGGCTCGCCCGCCAATTCTCCGGATCGACCCGCGGCATCGTCACGAGCGCACTGGTGGGTGTTGCCGGTGCGTTCGTCGGCTATCACATCGCTTTGCTGCTTGTGATTAACGGCGGGTTGGTGATGTCGATCATTGCGGCGGCGGTCGGCGCCGCTGTGCTACTGTTCGCTTGGCGGATGGCTAAGTAAAAAAACGGTCGCGGACATTGGCGGCCGAGGCTCGCTACCGCATCGAAACAGGGGATTGCTATGCTTTCAGTTTTAATTGGGGTCCTGATTACTTGCGTCGTCGGTGCAATTTGTTTTTGGGCCATCGAAAAATTCGTTAATGACAGGCGTTTGGCATATCTTCTCAAGCTGCTCGTGGTGTTGATCTGCGTGGCGTCGATCCTTCAGCGCGTGCTGCCTTTGGCGGGAATTAATTGGTTTTAATGCGGTTCGCTTGGCGGCTGCCAAGTAGAAAAGCCCCGCCGTCGCCGGCGGGGTTAAGTTGGGAAGTCAGAGCCCAAAGGCTCATTCAAGATTTACGCAGACGAAAACGTTAATCGCAGACGCGAACGCGTCGAAAATGCTCGTTGCCGTAGCGATCGGTGACTTCTTGCCGCTCGATACGGCAGTCGCGACGATAACTGCGGTCGTGGTCGCGATAGTTGCGGTCGCGGTCGATCTGCGAGCCAACGACCGCGCCGACGGCCAGGCCGCCGATGACGCCAGCGGCGACCGCGCCGCCATCACGCGCGAAAGCAGGCTGCGGGGTAATCGTGACCGCCACCGCCAAGGCAGCAATGGCCACGAGTGTAATTGTCTTCAACACGTTTTATCCCTTCAAGGTCGGGTGTTAATCGATGATCTGAACGATGCGGTGCGTGCGCGGGTCGACCAGCACGGCATGATCGTTCACGTAGGCGTAGCGGTAGCCGGTCACGTGGTATTCGGCCGGCACGTCGTAATAGGTGACGCCGCTTTCTGGCAACATGGCACCGACGCGGAAGTCATGGTCGTAGCGATAGGAAGGGTGCCGCTCGCGAACGACATATTCGCGGAAACGCGGGCGATCTTCGACCCCGAGGATGCCGCCGACCGTGCCGGCAACAGCGCCAACCGTTGCGCCGACTACCGCGCCGACCGGGCCGGCGTCGTGTCCACCCTGGCGCGCGCCTTCCTGAGCGCCACGTAGGGTGCCTTGCGCGTGCGCCACCATCGGCAGCGCCAAGGTCGCGAGAAGCATCGCGGGTACAATAAACTTATTTGGCAAAAATCTCTTTTGCATGGTCGCTCCATATTGTCGGGGAAGCTCCAATGCGCAGGAGCTTGATGTACGCCAATGCGCTGGGCCGGCCTTTGTTCCATAAATAAGAAATAGTCTTCCGACTATCGGTGTGCCTAAACAATAAACGTCGGCCCATCTGTCCCTTAATCGTGATCGCAATGTTCTCGACTCTTCACGAATAAAGGCGCATGGTTTCACCAATTCGACGCTCTACCGAAGCGTCCCGGCGTTCGCGCCGCCTTTATGAAAATTCGCGCTGCCTTGCCACCGCTCGAAAGCGGGGCGAAAGGTTCACATGTTAACTTCGACGTTGTCGAAGGAATCGCCATTCGTCGATGTAGAAGACGGAATCACGCTGGCGCATGCTATCGTCGATACCGTCCGCGATCCGCTTGTGGTGCTCGACCACGACCTCCGCGTCATCGCCGCGAGCCGCTCCTTCTACAACACCTTTCGGTTGGTTCGCGACCAAGTCCGCGGTCACCTGCTTTACGAGATCGACGGCGGTCAATGGGACATCCCGGAGCTTCGTGAGCTGTTAGGGACGATTTCAAACGGTCAAGCAACCGTCGAGGGCTATGAAGTCGACCGCAAGTTTCCGGCGATCGGCCAGCGCGTCATGCTCTTGAATGCGCGCAAGGTGTTTTATGAGAAGGGCACCCACAGTAACGTGCTGCTGGCATTCGAGGACGTTACCGACCGGCGGGCTATTGAGCGGCAGGTGCAGGAGTTGCTGCGCGAAAAAGATATGCTGCTGGAGGAAATGCAGCACCGCGTCGCCAACAGCCTGCAAATCATCGCCAGCATCCTCCTCATCAAGGCGCGAACCGTCCAGTCAGAGGAGACGCGATTGCAATTGGAGGATGCGCATCAGCGCGTTCTGTCGGTTGCCGCCGTCCAGCAGCATCTGCATGTCGCCGGTGGAGGCAAGCCGATCGAGATTGGCCCATACCTTACCAAACTGTGCGAAACGCTGGCGCAATCGATGATCGGCGATAGCCGGCCGATCTCGCTCAAGGTCGACGCCGACGCCGGCGCCGCGATTTCGCGCGACGCCGTGAGCCTCGGCCTGATCGTTACCGAATTGGTGATGAATGCATTGAAGCATGCATTCCCCGGCGAGAAGCCGGACGCGGCGGTCGTTGTTTCCTATAGAGTCGCGGGAACCGATTGGAAGCTGACGGTGTCCGATAATGGGATCGGCAAGCCGGACGTGCCCGCGGGCCGGTCCAAGCCCGGGCTCGGTACCAGTCTTGTCAAAGCATTAACGAGGCAGCTCGATGCTCTCGTTGAGATCGCCAGCGATTCCCACGGTACGACCGTATCCATCACTCACGCGACGTTCAAATCAAAACCCTCCAAGTTGGATGAGTCCGTCCTGCCAAATCATAGCGTCTCAGAACGGGTCCAATGAACACGCGAACGACTCGCAAGGTGGTAAAATTCAGCAATCCGTTTTTGCTTGAGGCTGTTGGCCGAACGCTGCCGGCCGGCAGTTATGAGGTTGCCACGGACGAGGAGTTGATCGAGGGTTTGTCGTTTCCCGTCTATCGCCGCATCGCGACAACGATGCTGGTGCCCGCGTCGTCTTATCAGGGCGCTTTCGAGATGCTGAATATTGATCCGCTCAATCTAGAGGCCGCGCAAGATAGCGATGCCGCGGCGGCCCGCAACAAAGCTGGCTGTCTTCCAGCCAAGGTGCAGTGATGCGGTTCCCATGGCAATCGCAGGAGATGCAGGCCACAAACATGGCGATCAGTTTTCCTAACTGCAGCCGCAGTTACGATGCAACGCGGCAGGCGGTTCGTTTCTGGGGATACGACCGCTCCATGGAAAGCTCCTTCTTTGTGACCGTGGAGGCCCTTAAGCGGATTCAACCAAACCTGCGGCTCGATGCGGTTGATCTTCTGCGGGCGTTCGATATCAACCGAGAGCGCATCTGCGCGATCGCCGCCAAAGTCTATGCCCGCGGCCGCAGAGGCTCGTACGAACTCAGCGCCGCCGACGTTTGACATCGCAGTCTTGCGCTTAATCCTCACAAGACACTCGCGCAAGGATCTCGCGACACTACAGTTGGTCCGCCGTTGGCGGCCCCCGACAAAGGAACACACATGAGCAAAAAGACAACAAGCCAAGAGCCTAAGAACGAAGACACAAAGCTCGAAGAAGTCAGGAAGCCTGAAAATCTACGTGCAAACGCGATGCCAATCGACGGCTTTGCGCTGTCGGTCGATGGTAAGTTGAAAACGCGATACGAGAGCTCAAAGCGAAGCCATGACGGCAGCATTAAAACTCAAGAAAAGTTATCCAGTAGTCCAGGTCGCGGTGTATGACGCGGCGCAACGGACGTATACGGCGGTGGACACGCAAGAATTGACGCCCATGCAAAGTGAATAGACGTTTTTGGTCAGGACATATTGTATGAATGTTCTCGCGGTCATCTCGCCCGGGCTCAAGAGTCTCTTCGAGCGCGTGGGCAAACCGGAAGTTATCAATCGGCCTGAATTTCTTCAATTCGGCAGGGCAAGGGCGGTCATCGCCTGCAATCACCGTAGTAGTGCTCCCAGGACTCAAAGAGGGTAAAAAAGTGCTCGTACGTTCGAGCATCTTTCCCCGCTAAGTGCCATGAGCCGACATACGCACCGCGGCAAGGACAACATTCGCCGGCATCGAACGGCGCTTCGACTTTCTTGGCTACTCGCATAACCGCAATCGATGCCAGATCGCGTAAGTACCGCGCCGTGATCAAACGAAACTACGGTCGACACTCGACGCCACCCGCTACGGCGACGCATTTATTATTGTCGGGCGGGCACATACATTTCCCCACGCGGTGATAGTTGGAAGGGGTGCCCCCCACGCACCAATGTACCTGACCGGGCTTGGAGCCTGCCTTTGTGCCGCGCGGGCAGCAAGCAGTATACCCATCCGGCCATTGACCAAACACTTCACCCCTTGAGGCGCAGTACGCAGCGGTCGTAGCGGCGGCCTCGTGAAAGGATAGCGGAGCAGATGCAACCGCCAGACCAATCGTTAACCCTATAACCCTCAGCCCCCGCATGTCATCCTCACCTCGTCAGCAGTGAAACCCGCAAGCGTACAGGTCAAACCTCATCATCTCATGGGTAGTGCGTGGAGGCAATGTATTACCAACAAGATCAAGCGGAGCCTTGGAGTAGCTTCACGTGCTCCATCGCACTGAAGGCAGTTTGCGTCTATAGCGCTGTCGGGATGAGCGCAGCGAGCGAGCGAATTCGACCGTGGCTATCCGCCTACTCAGACATCACTAACGTTGCCCTTATAGCGGTTTAAGTTGGAAGCTCTGCTCAGCTAGTTTGCGGTTAGCGTCCCACAATTGAAATGTCCACGTTCCCGGTACCATTTCCCAATCGTCATCGATTGCATAACCGGTGCGTTCAATCTGGCCAATCTTGCTCTTCATCATAAAGTCATCGCGCTCCCAGGTTTGCCCCTTAGCTGGATTGCGAAGTCCGGGGGCCGGAAAGATAGTAACCTGTCTTAGCGAAACGATTGCGCCAGAAGGAACACCCTCGACGACATATTGAAAACCAAAGCGGATGTGTTTGCGCATCGGTATGCTGGTGCCAAGCTTTACAAATTTGTAGTTAAGAGTTTGGTGTTTATAGCCCGCCACTGCACCTTGTTCTTCAACGTGTGGTTTTGAAGATGTTGCCTCGTAGACGCCAACAGTTTTAACAACGATACGGTCGATTTTGGGCGTTTGCGCCTTAAGCGTGATAGGAGCAAGCACCAGAGCAAGGCAAGAAATCAACCAGTATTTAGCCGACGAACGTCGCATGGTTTTCATACCCCCCGATTTATCTTCGCATTTAAATCGTAGCACGCCTGCTGCCATCTTGTCCTTTGAAATGAGGCCGCCGAGAACGACGTCCATCGAAAGTTTGCGGTCTGATAACGCCTAATTATTAGGGGAGGGCAAGCTCGCTCTCCTCCGTTTCGGTTGCTAGGCTGATGCTTCGGATCAATCCTCGTCCTCTATAAAGAGGCTCACCAACAAACGAAATTTCCCTAAGTCGTCCCGAAGCCGCAAGCCCAATGAGCTGACCCATATGCTCGGCCGGGACAAACACATGGGCGTTCAGCACGCCATTTCTCGCGTAGTTGCTGCCGATTGGTTTTTGCGCGGCATCTCGCGACAGCAAACCTTGCTGGGCACTCAGAGTCACGACGGCCCGCGGGTACTTAAATCCCTCTGGAAGAATGATGCGTCCAGTCCAGGCCAATGTTTCTGTGTGTCGATAAGGAGTCGCATCGAAGCGCGGATCGCCTGGTCCAAAACTAGTAGTGCTCCCAGGACTCAACGAGCGCAAAAAAGTGCTCGTACGTTCGAGCGGATTTCTGCCGTCTGGCACGGCGCCTTTTCGTTGAAACGGTCTTTTCAGAAGCCTCCATGACGATGCTCCGCATTTATCGACGTCCAGAGACCGACGATAAAATATTTTTGGATAGGGGCCGCCGCGGATATTAGGCAAAAGTAGGCAAACGCGATGCGTAGCGTCAGCGAATTGTTTTAAGTGTTTGAAATTATTGGCGCGCCCTAGGGGATTCGAACCCCTGTTACCGCCGTGAAAGGGCGGTGTCCTAGGCCTCTAGACGAAGGGCGCATACGCGGCTGGAATGGGCGCGTCAGTTTAGTTTTCGCGCGGCCGGACGCAAAACCGGTACCCACTTTTGCTAGCCGCGCTCAGGCGGGGACGTATAAAGAGCTTCGCCGCCAGCGGCAATTACCATTTTCCGGTGTTCGGCATCGATTTCCACGGCTCCTGCGGCGGCTTGGCGGCGCCTTTCTGCAACAACTCGATGGAATGCTTGTCGGGCGAACGTACGAAGGCCATGATCCCGTCGCGCGGCGGCCGGTTGATGGTCACGCCTGCCTTCATCAGCCGGTCGCAGGTGGCGTAGATGTCGTCCACCTCGTAGGCTAGGTGCCCGAAAAAACGCGCCTCGCCATAGTCCTCGGTGTCCCAGTTGAAGGTGAGTTCCACCTCGGGGCCCGGGCGCCCGTTCTTTTTGCTGTCCTCGACCAACTTTTCGTCGTCCGGCCCGGCCAGGAACACCAGGGTATAGCGGTTCTTTTCGTCGACTCGACGGCGGGTCTCCTTGAGGCCGAGCTTGTTGACGTAGAAATCGAGCGCGGCTTCGAGATTGCGGACGCGTAGCATGGTGTGCAGATATCTCATGGCTCGAACCTCATGAACGATGGGCGGCCCGCCCGGACTGTACGACTATATAATAATGGCAGCGTCCGATCTGGAGACAGCGATTTTACGCCTGCGCGACCTGGTCGAGGGTGCGCGCGCCATCGTCCCGTTCACCGGGGCGGGTATCTCCACCGAATGCGGTATCCCGGATTTCCGCTCGCCCGGCGGCTTGTGGACGCAGAACCGGCCGGTCGAGTTCGGCGACTTCCTCGCCAGCCGCGAGATGCGCGACGAGGCCTGGCGGCGGCGTTTGGTCATGGAGGAGAGTTTCGCCAAGGCGAAGCCGGGGCGGGGGCACCGGGCGCTGGCGAGCCTTTATCGTGCCGGCAAAGTGCCGGCACTGGTGACGCAGAATATCGACAATCTACATCAGGCTTCCGGCATCGCGCCCGATGATGTCGTCGAATTGCACGGCAACACGACCTATGCCGTGTGCCTTGAATGCGATCTGCGCTACGAATTGTCGTGGGTTAAGCAAAAATTCGAGGCTGCCGACCGGCACGCGCCTGATTGTGCCTGCGGCGGCTACATCAAGACGGCCACCGTGTCCTTCGGGCAGTCGATGCCGGCTGCTGCGATGCAGCGGGCCGAGCAGTTGACTAAGCATTGCGATCTGTTTCTCGCCATCGGCTCGTCACTGGTGGTGTGGCCGGCGGCGGGTTTTCCACTCATGGCCAAGCGCAACGGCGCAGCCCTCGTCATCATCAATCGCGAGCCGACCGAGTTCGACGAGCTTGCGGATCTAGTGGTGAATCACGATATTGGCGACGTGCTCGAACCCTTTATCGCGAACTGATTCGTGGCTTGCTGCGCTGTGCACAGAACTGTGCGCAAGCCCATTTTGCACTTTGCCGCTTCAGGCCCGGTGTTATCTTGAATCCACAGATTCGTTGAAGCGCCCTGGAAGAGGCGCCAGAGAAGCGGCGGCGTGCGGCGTCATGGCGTCGGACGGGGTTGAACAAAAAATGCCTGGAAGCGATCTCCGGCCGGGTGACGTCAGAGAACTCGTCGATGAAACGGTCGGCACCCTTATCGAGGTGACGGGCGTCATCAAGTGGTTCGATGTCGCCAAGGGATTCGGCTTTATCATCCCCGACAACGGCATGCCGGACGTGCTGCTGCACGTGACCTGCCTGCGCCGTGACGGCTTTCAGACCGCCTATGAGGGTGCGCGGATAGTATGCGAGGTCCTGCAACGCCCCAAGGGCTTGCAGGCGTTCCGCGTTCTGTCCATGGACGAGTCGACCGCGGTGCACCCGGCGCAGATGCCGCCGCCGCGTACCCACGTCACCGTGACGCCGACCAGCGGGCTGGAGCGCGCCCAGGTGAAGTGGTTCAACCGGTTGCGCGGGTTCGGATTCCTCACCCGTGGCGAGGGCACGCCCGACATCTTCATCCACATGGAGACGCTGCGCCGCTATGGCCTCGCCGAACTGCGTCCGGGGCAGACCGTGCTGGTCCGTTTCGGACCTGGGCCGAAAGGCCTGATGGCGGCCGAGGTGCACCCCGACGGCGGATCGCTCGGTCCCGCCTCCCATTGATTCCGTCCGCGTCTCGCCAGGACGTTTGCCCGATTTTCCGATTGCCGCCTGACGGGCATCCGCGTAAAGGCGAAGCCATGCGCGCCTTGCAATGGAATGCCTTTCTCCTCATCGGGTTTCTGGTCGCCGCGGGCCCGGCCCGGCCGGCCGGGCAGCAGACGCTCGAGATCGCCAGCAAGACCGGGGTACACGCGTTTACGGTCGAAATCGCGGATACCGAGCCCGAGCGGGAAAAGGGGCTGATGTTCCGCAAGGAACTGCCGGAAGGTCGCGGCATGCTGTTCGATTTTCACGCCGAGCAGGAGGTCAGCTTCTGGATGCAGAATACCTACATCCCGCTCGATATGATCTTTGTCCGCGGCGACGGGCGCATCCTGCGCATTGCCGAGAACACCGAGCCACTGTCGACGCGGATCATCCCATCGGGGGGGCCGGTGCGGGCCGTGCTGGAGGTCATCGCCGGAACCGCCCGGAAGTTCGGCATTGCCCCCGGCGACCGGGTGGCTTCACCAATTTTCAACGCCCACTGAGGCTTGCTTCCTTCGGCGGCGCGAAGCAAGTATCGCGTCGACAGTCGGGGCGTAGCGCAGCCCGGTAGCGCATCTGCTTTGGGAGCAGAGGGTCGCAGGTTCGAATCCTGCCGCCCCGACCAACTATCTACCTGATATATCGACGGTTTTATCGTTCCGTTCTGACAGCGTTCTGACGGGCCGTTCTTACGACGTTCCATCCGTCTCTCGGGATCGTACCCGCGCCTGCATCACCATTGCGATGCGCTTCGTCCGGCGCCGGATATACCGGCCAGTGGTGTGGCCGTCGGAGTGGGTAAGATTGTCGGATATCGCCTCCAGGTTCGCCAAGGCCTCATCGGCCTCGGTCGCGGCCCCGGCGCGGCTATCCATATTCCAGATCTCATCCGGGATGCCGGCGGCGCGAGCGATCTTCCGAAACCACTTGCGAAAGCTGTGCTCGCGCATGGGCAGACCATGCTCGCCCTTCACAATGGCGCCGGTGCGTTCGGAGTGCGGCACCGCATTGAGCAGAGGAAACAGCAGGGGTGAGGCGGCTAGGTCGAATTCTACCGCCGTCCGGTATTTCGATTTCGACGTCTTGATCCGCAGCTTCCAGCCGGGAATGGCATCCCACCGGAAACCACCCACCCACATTTCAGAACCGATCATCATAGAATTTGGCACGCCTGGCGCGGCCGGCATCCATTCGCCGATGATGTCCATTTGTCTGAGCATAAGCTCAAACTGAGCAGCGACTGCGAGCGCCATGTAGCGGGCTCGCTCCGTTGGCATGGCTCCGGACTGACCCATCTCGGTCGCCTTGCGGATGAAGTCCCTCGCTTGCGCATAGGTCATTTCTTGCGTGCGCGCACCCGAGCGGCCGAACCTCGACCGCAACCACAGCGAAGACACTTTGGCTGCGGTTACCGTTAGCGCTTGCTAGTAGGCCACTCAGGCTACCCTGCGGCTTCTTGCTAGCTCCGGAGACAGACACAGCACCCACCTCTCTGAAAGCATTCTGCTCGCGTCCGGGACCGCGCACCTTATTGGGTGTTGCAAAAATAGGGGGGTTAGGACAGTTTTGGGATGCGATTTGACACAAGGCTCGTTGAAATCATTGAGTTTACCTACAAGCTTCCAAGCTGATGCTCACACCCTAGCTGCGAGTCCGCAAAGGCTACCGGTCATCACTGGCAACGTGTGACCAACGATCACAAGACCGGGACGCTTACGCCTCCGGACTCTGGGAAGCTCTCCGAGAGCATGTTATGAATTCACACGCTACGCAGAGGTTGATCCCTGAAACGGAATACGTAACCGCCAGCAGCGGTTGAGCACACGCTCTAGCACTGATTGGTATTCTGGGAGGAAAGGCCATGAGCGCAGTCGAAGCGAAGGTGCAAAGCGCCCAATACGTGGATTTCTGGAACGAAATCCTGGTTCCGAAATTCATCAAATATAAGCACATCTTGGTCGACGGACTTACCCACCACAGCGAAGCTATTTTTCCGTCATTGCCAGTCAAGGAGGGCGACAGAGTTCTCGATATTGGCTGTGGTTTTGGTGACACCGCTATAAAGCTGGCGCGGCGAGTGGGCCAGAGCGGCAAGGTCGTCGGGCTGGATTGCTGCGAAGCGTTCCTGGAGTATGGCCGAAAGGACGCCGCAAAGCTGGGCTTGCAGAATGTTTCGTTCGTCTATGGTGATGCGCTGCTTGACCACTTCGAGCCCGAGTATGATTTCGTCTTTTCGCGCTTCGGAACGATGTTTTTCGCCAACCCGGTCGCAGGATTGAGAAACATGCGGAAGGCACTGAAACCGGGTGGGATCATGACCCATATTGTTTGGCGTACGCGCAACGACAATCCGTGGCTCAGCATGGCCAAGGATGTCGTCCTGAAGTTTCTGCCGCCGCCCGGCGAGGATGCTCTCACCTGCGGGCCGGGGCCATTTTCGATGGCGGACGAGGCAACGGTCTCTAAGATGATGGAGATCGCCGGTTACCGTGACATCACCTTCAAGCGGGTCGACGCCCCGGTGTTGGTCGGGAGAACCGTCGAGGACGCTGTGAATTTTCAGCTTGCCATCGGCCCTGCCGGCGAGGTGTTTAGAGAAGCGGGCAAAGAGGCTGAGGCGAAGCGAGGGCAAATCGAAGCCGCGCTTGCAGAGGCAATCAATTCTCAAAAGAAAGATGCCGACGGGATCGTGATGGGTTCGTCTTCCTGGGTTATATCGGGCAAGAATCCAGCCTAATGCGAGACTGTCGCCGAATTCGCCGCTTTACGCAGTTACCAGCCCCCGAGGCCGGTCGTATCTCCAGCACTAGGACCGATACCCTGTCGTAGTTGGGCTGGCGACGAAGGCTATTTGCTTTCGCCACCAGCGACCTAATCACCTGCGATCTAGTGTTACGATGTCGCGAGCAGGATTAGGCGTTCGTAATAAGGCGTCGCTTTTCCTCGAACTCCGCCGTGTCGATCTCGCCGCGAGCGAAACGCTGCTGCAGGATTTCCAGGGGGTTGGCTGGTGCGGCGTTGGCTTCGTGCTTGTGCGACGAACCGCACTTGCCTCGGCGCTGGGCGCGGTGCCCGCCGTTCTTGCCGCAGCATTTGCCTTTGGTTTCGGGTTGCGTTTGAACTTCTTGCATTACTTATCTCCAATGATGCCGGACATGGTCCGGTTAGATGTTGCACGTGATGTCAGGAATGCCGTCGGGTTCCACCGGAATTGATGCCGGCTCGGGCGATGAATGTCGTCGATTTGCGAGGAGGTTCTTTGTGATGCCTGCCCGTTGGGGCATCCTGAACTGGCCGATACTTAGGGCGGACATGTCACAGAAGTTTTTCAACGGAGCACTATATTGTGACAATGTGTGTCGATCTTCTCCGGCGCGCGGGCGCGCCAATTGCAATGGCTTTACCCAAGCTCAGCGAGGTCGGTCGCATTGGCTACATGACCGCGGTGATGCCAATTTGATCCACGAAGGGACCCGCAAATAGATTGCCACGCTATGCCGTTGCGAGGCTGGAATTGGCGCACAGCGGCTATTCTTAAACAGGAGGCCTCTCCGGGGCGAGGGCCGCGCGGACAAACACCGGGATACTGCCGAAGGACGGCTGGTCGCCCTCGACGGGCGCGCCGAAAACGCCGGCCGCGCTCAACGTCTGCATCTCGCTGACGACCATGTCCCAGGCCTTTTGCCCGGCGGGCGGTAGCGAGCAATCGGCGCGGCGCACCAGCGTGCGCCACGAATAAAAGTTGCGGATTTCGCAGGTTGTCACCGGATGCGCATGGGCGACCAGTTGCGCCGCGCTGAATGGCAGCACGCCGAATCCGAGGTCGTGATCGATCAGCGCCATCAATCCCGCCATTGATTCCGCTTCGGCCACGATGCTCAGCTTGCGCCCGCACTGACGCGCCACGTCGGAAAGATATTGATGCTGGGAATTGGGCAGCGGTGTCAGGATCAGGGGCATGGCGATCACCTGTTCGACCGCGATGCTCTGCCGGTCGTTCAAAGCGTCGGGATTGCCGATCAGATAGACGCGCTCGCCAACCAGCCGTTGGCAAGTCCACTCCGCGCGGTTGAGTTCGCGCGTGCAGGACAAGACCGCCAGATCAATGTGGCCAGCCTGCAGCAAGCTGAGCAGGCGGCAAGAGCTTTCGGTGAAGGTGAGGTGAATGTCCGGCGCGAGCTGCTGTGCGCGGTGCGCCAGCGGCGCGAATAGTATTTCGCCGATGGAGGAGGGCGCGCCGATATGCACGGTGCCACTCACGCGCTGGGATATTTCCGACATTTCGTCGCGAATTTGGGCGAGTTTCCGAAACAGCTCCTCGGCGTGGCCCAGCAGCGCCTGGCCGGCCTCGGTCAATCTGACGCCGCCACTGGTGCGATGGAATAACTCGACCCTGAGTGAGGCTTCGAGCTGCTTGATATGCCGGCTCACCGCTGGCTGGGCGATGTTCAGGGAGGAAGCCGCGCGGCGAAAGCCGTGTTGCTGGGCGACCGACACGAAGCTCCGAAGCTGGCGCAAATCCACGGCACACTCCCTTGGATACGGCCCCTGGTCGGGCGCGCCATCTTGTCGAAACTGCCGCCTGATAGCAATCCGTTATCACCGTGAGGCTGGAACGGTATTTGACCGCCGGAATCATAAATCCCTATCATTCCTCATAAAAATAAGCACGGTGAAACAGCGTGCAGGACAGCAGCAACACCGGAGGAAGCGACCATGAATTCCAGGAGCGGAGTACGAGCACGTTTCGCGCAAGTTGCGGTCGCCGCCGTCCTGACGCTGGGCATTGGCAGCACGACGGTCTTCGCGGCCGATCAAGCCACCATTGACGCCGCCAAGAAAGAGGGCGCCCTCGTCTATGCCACCAACCTGTTCGCGCCAACCACGCAGAAGGCGCTGCAGCAGGCCTTCCTCGACTATTACAAGCTGCCCAGCTCCTTCAAGATGCAGGGCTACATCGGCAGTTCCTCGTCGGTAGTTTCGCGCACCACGGAAGAGCTGCAGGCCAACAAGGTCACCGTTGACTGGCTGGCGGTGAACTTCGCCACTTTCTGGAAGAACCTGCAGAAGCGCGGCGAACTGATGAAATATTGTTCCCCCGAATACGAGGGCTTGACCTATCGCAAGCAGGCCGGTGTGCTCGATGGCGGCTGCGAATTCCAGTCGGTGGCGGCCATTGTGTTCGAGACTCTTGTGGAACCCGCAATACGTCAAGGAAGACCTGCAATCCTGGGCCCAGCTCACCGATCCCAAATACAAGGGCCTGATCATCTTCGGTGACGTGCGCAAGTCGGCCGCCTATCTCGACGCCTACTACGGCCTGCGCACCGATAAGGTGTGGACCGACGACTGGTTGCAAAAGATCAAGGCGCAGAAGCCGTTCTTCCTGCTGCGCTCAACAGATATCCGAGATCGCGTGATGTCGGGCGAGTTCCCCATCGCCATCCTCGGTTACGGCCCGCGCGCCTATCAGGTGCGTGACCAAGTCAAGCTCGATGCGTCCTGGCCGAAGGAAGGCGTCGTCGTCGACGGCAATTACGGTGGCATCCTCGCCAAGGCGCCGCATCCGGCCGCCGCCAAGCTGTGGAATGACTTCATCTTCAGCAAGCAGGGTCAGGAGATCCTGATCAAGTTGGAAGCCATCGCCACGCTACGCTCCGATGTCGATATCCCCAAGGAGGTACAGCCCTTTGTGCCGAACCTCGGCAAGATCAAGGCGGCGCCGGTCGACTGGGCCAACCTGACCAAAGCCAAGCTCGATCCCATTCGGGAGGACTTCCGCAAGATCTTCGGCCAGTAAGCCCGACGAACCGACAATCGGCGCGCCGCGATGGTCCCGCTCGTGAGAATTCGCAGCGATTCCCTGGTGCAGGGAATCACGAGCTGGGCCGTTGTGCTCATGGTGCTGGCGCCCATCGTTGTCCTGCTCAGCCAGAGTTTCTACATCGAACAGTTCGGCGCGCCGATTGTCTTCACGCTGCGTAACTTCAAAGTCGTCTTCACCAATGAGGTGATCCGCTACGCGATCAGCAACACGCTGGTCGCCAGCCTCGGCAGCACCGCCTTCGCCACTGTGACCGGCGTGACGCTGGCCTGGCTCAATGTCCGCACCAACCAGCCGGCGCGGCCCATCCTGCACATCTGCAACACCATCCCGTTTTATCTCTCGCCCTATGTCGGCGCCATCGCCTGGACCTATCTGGCGGCGCCGCGCACCGGGCTACTGAACAGCTTCGCCTTCCATCAGCTCGGTCTGGCGGCAGACTTCTTCAACGTCTACGGCATTCCCGGCATCATCTGGGTGCAGGGCATCTTCTTCATGCCGATTATTTATCTGATGACCTCGGCCGCCTTCGCGCAGATGGACCCGGCGTTCGAGGAGAGCTCGCGCTCCTGCGGCCGCGGCACCGCCTACACCATGTTGCGCATCACCTTGCCCTTGGCGCTGCCGTCCATCCTGTCGGCCATCATCCTGACCTTCGTGTCGTCGGCCGGCGAATTCGGGGTGCCGCTGACGCTGGGCGTACCGCGCAACTACGAGACGCTCAGCACTATGATCTTCGAGGTCATCCAGCGGGCGACGCCAGACTACAGCCTGGCCGCGTGCATGGCGACGATCCTCGCCGTGGTCACCGTCGCCTGCGTGCTGCTGCATCGCTACGTGATCTTACGCCGCAACTACACCACGGTGACCGGCCGCGGCTATCGCCCCGCGGTCATCAATCTCGGGCGCTGGCGCTGGGCCGGCTTCGCCTTCAGCCTGACCTTCTTCCTGATCGCGGTGGTGTTGCCGCTGTTCGCGCTGGTGCTGCAATCACTGCAGCACGTCTGGCTCGGGCGGTTCCTCACCAAGCAATTCACCTGGGCGAACTATCCGGAGGTTCTCAGCTACATCCCCGAGACCATGTCGGGCATCAAGAACTCGTTCATCTTGGCGCTCGTCGGCGCCACCATCGGTGTCGCGCTCAGCCTCCTGGTTTCGCAGGCGATCTATCGCAGCCGGCTACCCGGCAGGCGGCTGATCGACATGGCGGCGTCCCTGCCGGTGGGCGTGCCGGGCATCGCCTTCGCCATGGGCATATTGCTGATAGCGATCAGGACGCCGCTTTACGGCTCACTGCTAGTGCTGCTAATCGCTTACCTGGCGCGCTTCCTGCCGCTCGCGCAGCGCAGCGTCGGCGGTGTGCTGCTGTCACTGTCTCCGGAATTGGAAGAGGCCTCGCGCGCCTGCGGTAGCGGCTATGGGCGCACGCTTGCCCGCATCACGTTGCCGTTGATCAAGCCGGGCATGGCGGCGGCCTGGATACTGCTGTTCGTGATCTATCTACGCGAATTGCCGATGTCGATCCTGCTTTGGCAGACCGGCAGCGAGACCATGTCGGTGGCGCTGTGGGAACTGATGGAGCACGCCACCAGCGGCAAGGTGGCCGCCTACGCCATGATGCAATCGGGCATGATTCTGGTCGTCGTCATTCTGTTCCAGTTTCTCGTTCGCACACGGACAACGGGAGTGGCGCAATGAAGGCTCCGGGCGCCGCGATGTTTCTTGAGATCGATGACATCGAGAAGACCTTCAAGGAAACCAAGGCCGTCGATCATGTCAGCTTCGGCCTGCGCAAGGGCGAGTTCTTGACTCTGCTGGGACCGAGCGGCTGCGGCAAGACCACAACGCTGCGGGCGATCGCCGGCTTCGAGACCATCGATTCTGGTCGCATCCTCATAGACGGCCGTGTGGTTTCCGATCCGGCGCAAAAAATCCATCTCGCGCCCGAGAAGCGCAGCTTCGGCATGGTGTTCCAGTCCTATGCGGTGTGGCCGCACATGACGGTGGCGCAGAACATCGCCTATGGCCTGCACAACATGCATCTGTCGCGTGCGGAGGCCAATGAGCGCGTGCTGCGTGTGCTCAAGATGGTCGGCCTCGAAGTCGAGGCCGAGCGTCCCGCCACCATGCTGAGCGGCGGACAGCAACAGCGCGTCGCGCTGGCTCGCGCCATCGTCTACGAGCCCAAGGTGCTGCTGTTCGACGAGCCGCTGAGCAATCTGGATGCCAAGCTCAGGGAGCGCATGCGGCTGGAGCTGCGCCGGCTGCAGGCGGAGCTCGGAATCACCTCGGTCTATGTCACCCACGACCAGGAGGAGGCGATGGTCGTCTCCGACCAAGTCATCGTCATGGAAAAGGGCCGCATCCGGCAGATCGGCGCCCCGCAAGAAATCTACGATCGGCCGGTCAGCCGCTACGTGGCGCATTTCATCGGCTCGGCCAACATCTTTCCCGCCCGCATCCTGCAGGTGGACGGCGAGCGCCGCCGCGTCATGGTCGAGGCGCATGTCGGCGACGGGAAGCTGCCGTTGCGCGGCGTCTATCATCAGCAGCAGACCCCAAAAGAGGGCGCCGCCGGCTTCGTCTGCATCCGCAACGAAAGCATCTCTGTGGTCGAGACCGGTTCGCCGCCAGAAGCAGGCCGAAACGCTATTGCCGGGCTGGTGCAGCGCCGGATCAACATGGGCAGCTACATGGAATATCTGGTGCAGGCGAACGGCCACGAGATCATTATGCGCGCGCCGCGCGCGATCAGCATCGCGGAGAACAGCGCGGTCGATCTCACCTTCGCCGAGGAGAACTGTCTCTATCTCGCCGATTAATGCCGCGCGCGCCGGCTGTGGCCGGGTTCGCGCAATGTCGTAACAAGGAGAGTCCATCCATGACTTCAGGAAAATGTCGCCGGCTCCTGGTTTCGCTACTTCCCGGAGCATTATCTGTGGTCGCAGCTGATGAGCAGCACGATCAGCCTGACGCCCATGGGCGGCACCAATTTCCAGGAGTTGAACCTGATCGGCCAGAGGCTGAAGGGCAAGGTCGGCGACGGCGAGGCCTGGCACGACGCTTGGCTGTGGATGGCTGACAAGACGCTGGCGCTCGCCGACCATGAATGGGCCAAGGGCCATCGGCACACTGCGGCCGGCGCCTATATCCGCAGTGCCATCTATCGTTACGAGACCGAGCGTTTCATCCCGCCGACCGATCCGCGCAAGACCGAATCCTACGCCACGCTGTTGCCGCACTATCTGAAAGGTATGGTCTATCGCGTGCCCGGCTTCGAAAAAGTGGACGTGCCTTACGAGAATACGAGCCTCGCCGCCTATTGGATCGCGCCGCTCAACCCGACCGGCAACGATCCGGTCGTCGTATTCTTCGATGGTCTCGACGCCTGCAAGGAATTGACCGTGCTGTGGGGCGGCCTATTCCTGCGCGAGCGCGGCATTGGCGTACTCTGCGTCGACGGCCCCGGCCAGGGCGAGACGCTGCGCCTGCGCAACATTCCCAGCCGCTCGGATTACGAGGTGGCAGGCACCGCGGCATTCAACTTCATCAGCCAGCGGCACGGTGTCGACAACAAGCGCATCGGCATCATGGCCATGAGCATGGGCGGCTATTACGCTCCGCGCATCGCCGCCTTCGAGCATCGCTATGCCGCCTGCTTCGCCTGGGGGGCGCATTTCGACTATCACGAGGTCTGGGTGCATCGGCGCAAGGTGCTGGAGAGCGGGGGCACCATTTCGTCGTCGGCGATCTGGCAACTGCCGTGGGTGCTCGGCCGGCCGGACATGGATAAGGCGATGGAGAAGTGCTTCGAGTACCGGCTGCAGGGTGTGGCGGAGAAGATCCGCATGCCGATCATGATCACCCACGGCCAGGACGACAACATCGTACCGGTGGCGCAGGCGCACCGCCTCTACGAGGCCTGCGGTTCGGCCGACAAGCAGTTGAAGATTTTCACCGATGCGGACGGCGGCGGTCAGCATTGCGCCTTCGAGAATCTGTCGATGATGGGTAATTGGACCGCCGACTGGTGGATGGACCAGTTCGGGCTCAACACGGCTGCGGGCAAGGCTCCGCCCAAGGCACGCGAGTTGGAGACACAATCGCGCGGGTAGGGCCGTATCGTCGGAAGCGTAGCGGCTACATCAGCCACGATGGCGGCGCCCCGCCGCCGGCGGCGACCGCCAGTGCGGCGCCGCGCGGGCCGATCCCGGGCCCTTCGCGCTGGAAATTGGTGCAATAGGCGAACGACATGTTGCGGTCGCGGTCGCACCAGGCGAAGGCTCCACCGGTGCCGGTGTGGCCGTAGGCCGCCATATTCTTGCCCATTGGCACCGTCTCTGGCTCGTTGTGCATGAAGCCGAAACCCATGCGCAGATAGCGCTTGGTCATCATGCAGTCGCGCTCCCACACTAGCCAGCGCGTGCGCTCGACCCCGGCGGGGCTAAGGATGCGGGTGCCGTCGAGTTCGCCGTCCATCGACAGCATGGCGTAGATGCGCGCCATGCCGCGCGCGCTGCCGTGACCGCCGAAGGAGGGCACCTCGATTTCTCGGATTTCACGGATGTTCTGAAAATAGTCGATTTTTGGCGCCGACTTGAAGGCGCGACCGAGCGGCGTCGAAGGATCGGACGAGATGTGGAAGAAAGTGTTCTTCGGGTTCTCGTGCATATCGCTGACACGAGCGATTTCATCCGGCTTAAGCCCGATGTGATAGTCGGCGCCAAGCTTGTCGGTCACTTCCTTGCGCAGGAAGCTACCCACGGTCTCGCCGGTGACCCGCCTTATCACTTCGCCGAGCAGATAGCCGATGTTGATCGAATTGTAGGCACCATAGGTGCCGGGCGCCCAGGCCGGCTCCTGCTGCTCCAGCGCCTTGATGTGCTCCTCCCAGCGGAACCACGAACCGGGCGTGGCGCGGTCGCAATAGATGACGCCGCAGGTGTGCGAGAGAATGTGGCGGATAAGCACCCCCTTTTTGCCGGCCTGGGCGAATTCCGGCCAGTAATCGGCGACCGGCGCGTCGAAATCGACCTTGCCGCGGTCGATGAGGATGTGCATGCACAATGAACTCATGCTCTTGGCGAGCGAGTTCATGATGACGATGGTGTCTTCTCGCCACGGATCGGTGCGGGCGATATCCTTGTGCCCGCCCCAAAGGTCAATCAACTTCTTGCCGTTCTTGTAGACACAGACCGCGGCGCCGATCTCGCCGCGGCGGCGGAAATTGTCGACAAAGGTTTCTTTGACGGCGGTGAATTCCGGCGCGCAGGTGCCGCTGATGAGAAGGTGGTCGTCATTTAGTACATTTGTCATGGATGACCTCCACGGCAGGATCTGTATTTTGATGCAATGTTGCTCAGACGTCTAGTTCGTTGCGCGTGAGCCTGAGCGGACTTGGTGTGTTCTTATCAGTTGTGGGCGGCCAAAGAATTCGATTGAAAGTTAGCGGAGCGAGGGGATAGCCGAGGCTTTCGTTCGCATAATAAAGGCGACCTTTGGGGCCCAAAGACATGCTGCCCCGGCAGCGCAAGACGGACATTCGCCAGCCAGTGTGCCTCATGATCCATCTCGATTCCAAGACGTTGTCTCGCATAAAGGCGCCCACCCAGACGCTGCTCAAGCCTATTCAAAATGGTTTCGACCATAATAAACCGCCAGCAGCTGTTATAATTTTCATTTCAGAGCAAAGCAAAGCCGAAACGAGCGCGTATGCCTCTTCCTTCCCATCTCCGTTTTCTCCTTTGTCAAAAGCATACATCAGGGAGGACCACTTCAAAGGGGGCAGATCACGTAGTCTCGGCTGCTTTCGGCCATGATCGCAGCAGCTCTGCTCGGGCGCAACGGTGCCGCGCCCGGGACGAGTTTGCGCGTCGTTTAATCGCGGTGGAGCGACGTTGACCGGAAGTATCCGGCGAAGTACACGCAGATATATCTCAACCCGTGCCGAATACGCGATTTTGCGGGAACTCTTTGGGCAGGGCGGGAGGCGCGACTGGGGAGCCCTTCCTTCGATCCCAGTTGCCGAGACGAATGGTCATGACCCAGCACCAGATTCTCGGCACTGCCACATTCATCGGCGCCGCAGGCAATAAGCTCGTCGCAGACGCGTTCGGCGATGGCGGTTCGCCCGTGCTGCTGCTGCATGGCGGCGGCCAGACCCGCCATGCATGGCTCAAAACCGCGCAAGCGATCGCGCGCAAAGGTTATATAGCCTATGCACTCGACCAACGCGGCCACGGAGATTCCGACTGGGTCGCGGACGGCGCCTACGAGTTCTCGGATTATGCGGCGGATGCGAAGATGGTCGCGTCCGAACTCACGCGCCGATCGAGCGTAAAGCCGATCGTGATTGGAGCTTCACTCGGCGGCATCGCTGCGCTGCTCGCCGAAGGCGAAACCGAACGTGACAAGGGCGCCAGTATCTTCTCCGCACTGGTGCTGGTTGATATCACCCCACGCGTGGACCTGAACGGGGTGGCGAAAGTTCTCGGCTTTATGAGGGCAAACGCCAAGGAAGGTTTTGCGTCGATCGCCGAGGCCGCGCAGTCGGTCGCCGACTATCTTCCTCAGCGGCCGCGGCCGAAAAGCAATGATGGACTAAAGAAAAATCTACGCTTGTCGCCTGATGGCCGCTGGCGTTGGCACTGGGATCCTCGCTTCCTTGATGGTTCGCGCACGGCCGGGTCAGACCGTCGCGCGCTCGAAGCCGCGTTGATCGCGGCCGCGCGTCGGATTCAGATTCCCGCTCTGCTGATACGGGGTGCATCCTCTGAGCTTGTGAAGGAGGCGCATGCCAGGGAATTTCTGAAGCTTGTGCCGCATGCCGATTACGTCGATGTCAGCGGTGCGCGGCACATGGTGGCGGGCGACCGTAACGATCACTTCTCGTCCGCGGTGCTGTCCTTCATCGGACGGCTGGCGACGGCGAAGTGATTTCAGAAGACGGCGTTACAGCGAACACAGGTCGATGGCGTAGGAAGCGCCGACATGACTATATCCGGCGCAACGGATTGGTCAGCGCGCGGTAAAAATAGACGGTCATGAACGCCGGCATTACGCGACGCGAGGCGCTTGCGCGATATCGACCGGGATGGCGCTCTGCTGATATCGGGTGATGGAGAGGGTGCAAGCATGCCTTCCATGCTCGGCCCTCAAGGCAAACATTGGAGCAGCTTCCAAGTTTCTGACTGGTTGATGGAAAATAGCACCCTCGCCATCAGCGCCGCCCTGTCAGCGCGGTAAACGCGCAGAGTAGGAGCCGATCCACAGCGCGCCTTTCCCGGCAACGGTCAGATGAAGCCCGAGCAGCTTGAGATCGCGCGGCTCAAGCGCGAAGTGGCGAAGCTGAAGGCCGAGCGGGACATCCTAAAAGAAAGCCACGGCCTAGTTCGCGAAGGAATTGACGTGAAGTTCTCCTTCATTACGAAACACCGGGGGACCTGGGCCGTTATTACACTGTAGTTACGGAGCGGTGCCACACCGAAAAGAACATCCGCAATTGGGGGATCGGGGATTGGATATTCGGTGTCCGCAGGGCAGGGCAGGGCAGCACCGTGGCCACATCATCGATCCTCATTGCACCGAGTTGGATCGGTGACCGCATATTGTTCGCCGAGGATAGAGGCGAAGCGGAACAGTCGGGAGCGGGCGCGCCGTTACTGGCTGGCTTCATAACGATGATACCGATCTGAACGATCAGAAGATTCGCATCAGCAACAGGCCGCCGGTCACCACGACGAAAATCACCGCCGTCGAGCCGAGCACGGTGGTGATATGCCGCCAGCCGAGACCGATGATGGTCTTGATCGACGTGCCGAGACCGAGCGCGCCGATCGCCAGCAGCAGCCCCCAGGTCGAGGCTTCCGACAGTGCGCTCTTGACCGGCGCGTAGACCGGCAGCAGCGACGGCAGCAGCGGCATGACGCTGTTCAGTGCGCACAGCACCAGGAACACGAAGGCGAACACCGGCACCGGCACGCGGGCCTCGCCGTGCTTGAGGCCCTGCCTGGTGAAGTACCAGCCCACGCCCAGCACCACCGGCAGCAGCAGGAACACGCGGAACAGCTTGACGATCACCGCCGTATTGCCGACCGCCGTTGAAACGGCATAGCCGGCGCCGACCACCTGGGCGACGTCGTGGATGGTGCCGCCCAGCATCACGCCGGTGGTCTGCGGATCGAAATGCAGCAGGATGCAGAGCGGCGGATAGATCAGCATGGCCAGCGTGGCGAGGGCGTTGACCGCTACCACGACGAAGGCGATGTCCGGCTGCTTGCCGGGATAATCCGGCACGACCGTCGACACCGCCAGCGTCGCCGAGGCGCCGCACACCGCGGTGCCGACGCCGACCAACGCGCCGAAGCCCGGCCCCCGCCCGTACCAGCGTGCGAATACGAAGCCCGAGGCCACCGTCACCACCATCGCAACGACGATCAGGGCGGCGGTGCCTGGCCCAAGCGCGGCGATATCGGCCAAGCCCACGCGCAGGCCTAACAGTGCCACCGCCCAGCGCAGCACCGTGCTCACGCAGAATTGCATGCCGGGCAGCATGGCCGGACGCGCGGCGATCGGATTGAGCACGATGCCGGCGACCAGCGCGATCACGATGTTCGGAATCGGCGCGACATGGGCGACATAAGGTGCGGCGACATAGCCGATGATGGCGACGAGCGCCGACATGGCTACGCCCGGCGCATATAAGGCGGCCATGGCCATGGATGGCCGCAAAGCTTGCGAATTTTCTGCTGACACGGGAGTTCCCTATTGCCGACCAGCAGCGGCGGGTTGACTGCCGGCGCGGCCGGCATTGAGGCCCGCGGCGACCGCCGCGGCGATTTGTGAAGGCGTATCGACGACGACCACGCCGGCCGCTTCCAGCGCCTTGCGCTTTCCGGCATAGCTGCCGGCATTGCCGGTGACGATGGCGCCGGCGTGGCCCATCTTCTTGCCCGGCGGCGCGGCGGCGCCGGCGATGAAGGCGACCATCGGCTTGCCCAGACCCTTGGCATAGTCCGCCGCCGCCTCTTCCATGCCGCCGCCGATCTCGCCGACGATGACGATGGCGTCGGTGCCGGCGTCGGCGTCGAGCGCTTCGAGCGCGTCGCGCGTGGTGGTGCCGAGCATGGGATCGCCGCCGATGCCGATGAAGGCGGACTGGCCGAGGCCGGCGCGGGTCAGGTTGAGGCAGACCAGCGTGCCGAGGCTGCCGCTGCGCGAGATCACGCCGACGCGGCCGGGCTTGAACACGGATCGGCACGAAGGCCGGCATGATGCCGACGAAGCATTCGCCCGGCGTCACCAGCCCGGCGGTGTTGGGACCGACGATGCGGGTGCCGTGCTTCGCCGCCGCGGCATGGATCGCCATCACGTCCTGCGCCGGAATGTGCTCGGTGAGCACGACCAGGAGCTTGACGCCGGCCTGCGCCGCCGACACCGCGGCCTCCTTGGCCATCGGCGGCGGGATGAACATGACGGCGACATCGGCGCCGACCGCGCGCACCGCGTCGGCGGTCGAGGCGAAGATCGGCACGCCGACATGCGTTTCGCCGGCGCGCTTCGGATTGATGCCGGCGACGACATTGGTGCCGTAGCCGATCATCTTCTCGGTCCAGAACGTGCCTTGCTTGCCGGTGATGCCGAGCACGACGACGCGGTCTTTTTTGCGAACGATCATTGCGCTGCCTGCACCGCCGCCTGCACGGCGTCTTCCATGAAATCGTAAGGCTCGATGCCGAGCGCACCGCGCACCAGCGCCACCGCCTCGTCCTCGCCGGTGCCGTGAATGGAGAAGAACACCGGCACCGTCGGCTTGAGCTTGGCCCAGGCCTTGACCACGCCGTCCGCCATCACGTCGGTGCGGGCGAAGGCGCCGCAGAAATTGATCACCAGGCTTTTCACGCCCGGATTGGACAGCACCAGGTCGAGCGCGATCTCCGCCTTGGTGTAGGCCTCGCCGCCGATCTCGAGAAAGTTCGCCGGCTTGCCGCCATAGTGGCGGATCACGTCCATGGTGGTCATGGTGAGGCCGGCGCCGTTCGCCAGCACGCCGACATTGCCGTCGAGCTGGATGAGCTTGAGGCCCGCCGCGGCGCCGCGCTGCTCCAGGTCGGTCATTGCCGCTGGCCGCGCCGCCGGCGGCGATATCTGCCTGCCGATAGATCGCCGCATCGTCGAGCACGAACTTGCAGTCGAGCGCGACCACGCGGCCGTCGGCGAGCAGCGCCAGCGGATTGATCTCGAGAAGCTCGGCGTCGCGCGCGCGGTAGGCGGCGTAAAGCTTTTGCAAAATATCGGCGATCTTGGGCTTCCGCCGCGCCGAGGTCGAGGCCGGTGAGCATAGCGGAGATATCCTTGGGCGAAGGCGCCTTGTCGATATCGACGAGCGAGCCGGCGGATCGCTTTCGGCTTTTCGGCGGCGATCTCCTCGATATCCATGCCGCCTTCGGTGGAGAACAGGATCAGCGGCTTGCGCAGCGCCGATGTCGTGCAGCACCGCGGCATAGAATTCGCGCGCGATCTTGGCCTGCTGTTCGACCAGCAGACGCTCGACACTATAGTCGCCGATGCGCATGCCGAGGATTTGCCCGGCCACTTGCTCGGCTTCCGCCGGCGTGTTGGCAAGCTTGATGCCGCCGGCCTTGCCGCGTTTTCCCGCCGGCACCTGCGCCTTGACCACGCAAGGGCCGATCGTTGCCGCGGCCATGCGCGGCTTCCGTCGGCGCTGACGCACAGCATGCCGCGCGGCATCGGAATGCCGGCCGGCGCAAGCACGAGCGATTTGGCGGCGTGTTCTTCGAAGTTCATTCCACCTTCCCCCTAGCGCCCGTACTTCGCCCAGTAGGCGCCGAACAGTGCGTCCTCGCTCGGCTTGTCTTCGGGGATGGTGGTGACGAGGTGGGTGATGTTGAGGAAGTTCATGTAGTTGAGATTGTCGGTGATGGAATTGCCGCCCCAGGTGCCGCAGCCCATGCTCAGCGTGAAGTTCAGCCCGTTGTCGAAGCCGCCGCCGTTGCCGAAGGTGTGCGCCTGGTTGATCAGCACGCGCACCACGTCGGTTTGTTCGGCGAGCTTGCGCGCGCGGCCCATGTCCTTGCTGTGCAGGCCGACCGAATGGCCGCGCCCCTGGTGGCGCGAGGATAGCGTTGGCGCGCGCCGCGGCGTCGTCGAAATCCGTGGCGCGGTAGACGGTCAGCACCAGCGCCAGCTTCTCGCCGGAGAACGGGAAATCGCTGCCGACGCCGGTCTCCTCGACCATGAAGAATTTCTTCGACTTCGGCGGCCGCCGGCAGACCGCAGCCGCGCGCCAGCACGTCGGCATCGCGCGCGATCAGCGTGCGGCTCAACTTGCCGTCCGGCCACAGCGCCTTCTGGATTTGCTGCTTCTCCGCCGCCGTGGCGCGATAGCCGCCGACCGCGCTCGAGCGCGGCCAGCATCGGCTCGTAGACCGCGTCGACGATGATGACGGAGTTTTCCGACGAGCAGGAGGTGGAATTGTCGAAGATCTTCGAGGCGCAGATCTTGCGCGCCGCGTCGTCGAGGTCGGCGGTCTCGTCGACGATCACCGGCACGTTGCCGGTGCCGACGCCGATCGCCGGCGTGCCGCTGGAATAGGCGCGGCGCACATTGTCCTGCGAGCCGGTGGCGACGACGAGGTCGGCCGCCTGCATCAGCGCCTGCGTCATGTCCTTGGAGGCCGGCGGCGGCAGGATCTGCACGAGGTCCTCGGGCAGCGCCGATCTTCTTCAGCTCCGCGCGCATGTAGTCGACCGTGCGCATGGTCGTCTTCAGGCCGGCGGGCGAGGCGGCGATGACGATGGCATTGCGGCCCTTGATCGCCATCATCGCCTTGTTGACCGGCGTCGCGCCGGGATTGGTCGACGGCGTGATGGCGCAGACGACGCCGACCGGCTTGGCGTATTTGACGATGCCGCGCTTCTTGTCTTCCTCGATGACGCCGACCGATTTCACCCGCAGGAGATCGCGCAAAGTGCCGAAGGTCTTGCGCTGCTTCTTGACGATCTTGTCCGGCACATTGCCGAGCTTGGTGTCGGCAACCGCCAGTGCCGCCAGCTCCTTGGCGTGCTCGGGATTGTACAGCGACCAGGCGAGCGCGGTGACCGCCTCGTCGGTGCGCGCCTGATCGGCCTGCGCGAAAACGGCCAAGGCGGCGCGGGCGCGCCGCATCAGCTCGTCGACCACCGCCTTGGCGTTGGCATCCACCGGCGATTTCACTGCAACAGTCATCGTCTAGACTCCGCTCAGGCGCTCTGCTGCGGCCGCATGTCCTCGCGCCGGATGCCGGCCACGACCACCGGCTTCTTCATGGCGTCGCGGCGGAACGGCTCACCGAGTTCCTGATTGAGGATCACCTCGATGAAGGTCGTCACCCGCTTCTTCTGCGCTTCGCAGGACTGCGCGCAGCGCCTCGGTCAGCTCGGCGGGCGTCTTGACTGTGCACGCCCTTGAGCCCGCAGGCCTCGGCGACCTTCGCATAGCTGAGATGCGGGTCGAGTTCGGTGCCGACGAAATTGTCGTCGAACCAGAGGATCGAATTGCGCTTCTCGGCGCCCCATTGGTAGTTGCGGAAGACGACCATGGTGATGCCCGGCCACTCCTCGCGCCCGATCGAGCTCATCTCGTTCATGGAAATGCCGAAGGCGCCGTCGCCGGCGAAGCCGACGCAAGGCGTGTCCGGATTGCCGATCTTGGCGCCGATGATCGACGGGAAGCCGTAGCCGCACGGCCCGAACAGGCCGGGCGCCAGATACTTCCGGCCCTTCTCGAAGGTCGGATAGGCATTGCCGATGGCGCAATTGTTGCCGATGTCGCTGGAGATGATGGCATCCTTCGGCAGTCCGGCCTGGATGGCGCGCCAGGCCTGCCGCGGCGACATGCGGTCGGCGTTCGCGCTTGCGCGCGTCCGCGTTCCAGGTGGTGCCCGGATCGTCGTCCTCGTGATCCATGCTGGAGAGCGTCTGCAGCCAGCGGGACTTGGTCGTGTGGATCAGCGCCTTGCGCTCCGTCGCGGCCGGCGTCGCCGGCCGATGGGCGAAAGCTGCGCCAGAATGCCTTGCGCAACCAGCTTGGCGTCGCCGCAGATGCCGACGGTGACCGGCTTGGTCAGGCCGATGCGGTCGGCATTGATGTCGACCTGGATGATCTTGGCGTTCTTCGGCCAGTAGTCGATGCCGTAGCCCGGCAGCGTCGAGAACGGATTGAGCCTGGTGCCGAGCGCCAGCACCACGTCGGCCTTGGCGATCAGCTCCATCGCCGGCCTTCGAGCCGTTATAGCCGAGCGGACCGACGGCCAGCGGATGGCTGCCGGGGAAGCTGTCGTTGTGCTGGTAGTTGTTGCAGACCGGCGCATCGAGCTTCTCGGCCAGCGCGACGCATTCCGGGATCGCGTTGCCGAGCACGACGCCGGCGCCCGACAGGATGACCGGGAATTTCGCCGCCGACAGCAGCTTGGCCGCTTCCGCGATCGCCTGGGCGCCGCCGGCCGGACGCTCGAATTCGACGATCGCCGGCAGGTTGATGTCGATGACCTGCGTCCAGTAGTCGCGCGGGATGTTGATCTGCGCCGGCGCCGACAGGCGCTTGGCCTTGGTGATGACGCGATTGAGCACCTCGGCAACGCGCGAGGGATCGCGCACCTCTTCCTGATAGCAGACCATGTCGCGGAACAGCGCCATCTGCTCCACTTCCTGGAAGCCGCCCTGACCGATCGTCTTGTTCGCCGCCTGCGGCGTCACCAGCAGCATCGGCGTGTGGTTCCAGTAGGCGGTCTTGATCGGCGGTGACGAAATTGGTGATGCCCGGGCCGTTCTGCGCGATCGCCATCGCGATCTTGCCGGTCGAGCGCGTATAGCCGTCGCAGATCAGCCCGCCGTTGCCCTCGTGCGCGACGTCCCAGAACGTGATGCCGGCCTTGGGAAACAGGTCCGAAATCGGCATGAAGGCCGAACCGATGATGCCGAAGGCATGCTCGATGCCGTGCATCTGCAGGACTTTCACGAAGGCTTCTTCCGTCGTCATCTTCATAGCTGCGTCCTTTTTCCGTGCTTCACTGATTTCGTCGCGATATTTTTTCAGTCTTTGGCCTGAAAGATATCGGCAAGTTCGGCGGCGGCGCCGCGCAGCGTCGGCAGATGGCGCCGCGCGGTCTGCACATTCATGCGCGCTTCCGGCGCCTGAATGGCGACGGCGGCGAGCAGTCTCGCCGTTCCTGCCGATCACCGGCACCGCCATGCAAACGACGCCGGCGAGATATTCCTCGCGGTCGAACGAGACCTGCTCCTTGCGGATCTGCCGTAGTTCGGCATCGAGCCGGCCGCCTTCGGTGATGGTGTGGTCGGTAAAGCGGCGCAATTCCAGGCTTTGCAGCAGGCGACGGCGGCGCGGCGTTGGTGCCAGCGCCAAGTACAGTTTGCCGATCGCGCTGCAATGCAATGGCACGCGCGAGCCGCTAGTGTATTGCAGCCGCAGCGGCCAATGCTCGGCCTCGACGCGGTCGAGATAGATGACCTCGCCATTGAGCAGTGTGCCGATATTGCAGGTCTCGTTGAGCGCGTGCACAAGCCGCTGCAACACCACGTGCGGGGCATCGTTACGCATCGATGACGACAGGGCGCCGAAGGCGAGTGTGGCGAGCTTCGGTCCGACGATCAGCCGCTTGCGTCCGGGTTCGCGCGATAGATAACCCTGGGTGATGAACCAATCCACCAGTCGATAAGCGGTCGCCTTCGGCAGCTTGAGCGAGCTGATGATGTCGAGCACGTCGACCGGCGTGCGGGCACGCGCCACGTGTTCGAGGATCGCGAAGGATCGCGCCGTGGCACCGAGCTTAATTTCGCGGGTCTGCGCCAGCAGTGCGACGGGCATCGGATTCGGACGTTCAGTCGCCGCGCCTCGGCACGACGTTTGCACGCGCGGGCTCCATGATCGACGTTGCTACGCATAGGTCACACCACCAAGATCCAAGCAGCGGCACCGCGTCGGGAGCGTTATTTCTACAGTCGTCGGTGCCAAAGTTTGCATAGTCATTCTCGATTTCATACTGCTTGCGCGCGTCGTCGCCGCGCGGTCCGAAACTCCTGCAGCAAGGGATAGCTCAAGGCGAGCATTGAGCCGACCATCAGAGTGCCACTGATCGGCCCCTTAAAGAACACGGTCCAATCATTGCCACTGCTGATCATGCTTCGCATGAACGCCGTCTCCCCGATTGGGCCAAGGATTGCGCCGAGGACCATCGGCGAGATCGGAAATTTTAACTTTTCGAACAAATAGCCGAGGACGCCGAAGATTACGATCATCCAAACGTCAGACATGCTGTTGCGATTGGCATAGGCGCCGACCAGACAAAACATAACGACGATCGCGGAGAGAATGCCCTGTGGAATTGTGAGGACCTTGATGACGACCCGGATCCAAAAGAAGCCAAGAAGGCACATGCCGATGACGCTGGCGAACATCGAGGCCAGAATTGTGTAGACCATGAGGGTCGAGGAGGGGTCTTCGAACAGCATGGGACCCGGCTGCACGCCATGCAGCAGGAAAGCCGCGAGAATCACAGCCGTCGCGCCACTTCCAGGAAGGCCCAAGGTGAGCAGCGGAATCATATGGCCAGCCACTGAAGCGGTCGCCCCGATTTGTGGCGCGACGATGCCTTCCGGCACCCCGGTCCCCAATAGATGTCGCCGCCGGCCATATTGCTTCTCGATTCCGTAGGCAATGAAGGCTGTGATCGTGGCGCCCGCGCCCGGCACGATCCCCAGCACGGTGCCGAGAACCGTGCTGCGCAATAGCGTGATCTTGATCGCCAGCAGTTCGCGGAGTGTCGGGAACTGCGTCGATACTTTTTGCGATGTCTCTTTCGGCTGCTCGATATGCAGGCCCTGACCAATTCGAGTCAGGATCTCACCGAGGCCGTACATGCCGACTAGAACCTCGACCAGTTGAACGCCGTCGCGCAGGATCGGCACGCCGAAGGAAAACCGGTCCGTGCCGTAAATGCTGTCGATGCCGACCGTCGCCACCAGCAGGCCGACGCACAGGCTGATCAGCGAATTCACCATCGATTTTCCGGCCAGCGCGACCACCGTGGTGAGGCCGAAAAACACCG
>CAVYWI010000020.1:0-108474 GCA_963772235.1 uncultured Alphaproteobacteria bacterium | reverse complement strand
AGCGTAGGCGCGCGGCTGTTCAGACCAAAAAAGCGCCCCGAACGATCGAACACATCACCAAAAACCTGGTCACTTAAAAGAGAAAAAGGTGAAATTTCCAAGTTTTTCAGCAAACTGCTAGACCAAAATTGACATCCGCTTACGCGGCAGGATCGCGACCTGGCGCGGGTCGTGGAGAGACTCATGACAAGCAAGACCACTGCGACGCCACAGAAGGAAGAGGTGCCGAAGACGGAGGGTCCCGAAACCCCGCCCGACAGCCCGCTGCTCGACCATTCGGACGCCGCCGTCAAGAAGCTGATCCAGTCAAACTTGCGTGAGACCACGACGCGCGTGCTCGCATCACTGACGCCGCGCGAGGAGCGTATCTTACGTATGCGCTTTGGCATCGGCATGAACAGCGACCATACGCTGGAGGAAGTCGGCCATAAATTTTCGGTGAAACTAGCGCTGCTTGACCTTCTTCCTCCCAGCCAAAAATACGAGGATGAGAGCTATAGGCACGTTGATCGCTGCGACCAGGGCGATGGCGCGCCCCATGTCGGCAACAACAGTGGCCCAGTGCATAGATTGCCTCCCATATTTGGCTGCGAGCCTCATCACTAACCCGGATCAGGCGCGTTAGTTCCTGGCAAGGGTCCGCTTCGGGATATAGTCGCGTCAAGGGGTGGACAGTGCAGTGCAGTAAATTGCTGCCCGTTCTTTTCCGATTCACGCGGCGACGTTTTCAAGTCGACACAGCGCCTTGAAATAAGTAAGCGCCTGCTCACGGCGCGGCCTTTAATCGTGAATTCCCAGCGTGTCGCGGGAGCGGCGTTCTTGAAAGCGGCAGTTGACAAAAAGCAAGCCGCGCTTTGGCGCACTGCAAAATCAGTTCTTTCGACACAGATTGACGTGGGTCAATGCAATCGGAAGAGCACAAATTATTGATGCCCTATGGTCGAGAGTCACTCATTACCCGATAAATGGTTGCCGGTTTCAATCACGCCTTACGGCACCGATCTTGAGGTCTGCGTCATGGATTTTAGCGGAATCCATGTGCTCGAATTCGCGTGCCGGAAAACTGGAACTGAATGGATCGATGCGACAACGCAAAAACGCATCGACATCCATCCGACGCACTGGCGTCCTTGGAAAAACATTAACGGCCAGTGACCGAAGGGAGGTCACGCAACTGGACTATCAATATAGAGGAGGGTTCTCGCAATGAAGGATCACGGGTTCAGCCGTCTATCCGTTGCACTGATTTATCTTTTCGCAATTGGATTTACTGTCGCCGTTGTTGTGGACCTTACTGCGCTGTTGCAATCCTTGAATCTGGTAAGGGGATCGTGGCAGACGACGTTGGAAACGGGTACCGCTATTTCTGCGGCAATTATCGTCCCATTCCTTGCGATGGGCATGTCCATTTCTGCCGACGGCAATAATTAGGACACGCCCAATCAACTTAATCCGTCCCGTAGGCCCTGGCGGCGAACAGTTAGCGACGGCCAAGGAGAAAGTTTGGGCGCTGTTGGGGTAACTGGCGCCTTCAACGAAATGGACGACATTTGCGCCGCGCGTTCCGCCGCCAATCGCGGTTAGTTTCAGTGCGCCGCGAGCGGAAACCGTGTCCGCTGCACGATTGTCCCGAGCAGCCCGGTGTGTGTACCGAAAACTCCATCCGCATTGATTAGCCGCGGGAATCACATAACGTTAGCGCATCATGATTGCGCTGCTGTACTTCGTACTGGCCATATTGACCGCGCCATTCAAGTCGAAGATTAGGCTTGAGGTAGAGAATATGGTTCTCCGGCATCAGTTGATCATTCTGCGACGTAAAGTCCACGGCCGCGTCCAGGTCACGAACAACGACCGCTGGTTCTTTATCCAGTTGTATCGATGGTTTCCGTCGATCCTGCAGGTCCTCACGATCGTCCAACCTGAGACGCTCGTGCGGTGGCATCGGGCCGGCTTTCGCCGTTATTGGCGTTGGAAATCGCGTTCTCGGGGAGGGCGGCCCCAGATTGATGCGGCCCTGCGGGCGCTGATCCGGCGGATGAGCATCGCGAACCCGCTTTGGGGAGCGCCGCGCATCCACGGCGAACTGCTCAAGCTTGGGTTTGAGGTCGCGCAATCGAGCGTCGCCAAGTACATGGTCAAGCGAGGTGGGCCGCCAAGTCAGGGATGGCGCACATTTCTGCGGAACCACGCGCCGGACATTGCTGCTATGGATCTGTTTGTTGTTCCGACCATTGGCTTCGACCTGCTCTATGCCTTCATCATCGTCCGAGTGGACCGCAGAGAGCTGATCTGGGTCAACGTCACAACAAACCCGACGGCGCAATGGATTGCGCGCCAGTTAACCGAGGCATTCCCTTGGGATGAGGCTCCACGCTACCTCATCCGCGATCGGGATCGGATCTATGGCAGCTCTGTCACGCGCCGAATGCGCGCCATGGGAATCCGGGACAAGCCTACAGCACCGGCCTCGCCTTGGCAGAAAGGGTTTGCCGAACGGCTGATCGGTTCGATCCGGCGCGAGTGCGTGGACCACATCGTCGTCTTGGGCGAGGCACATCTGCGCCGGATTCTGCGAACTTACGCCCGTTATTACAATGACATCAGAACGCACTGGTCATTGAACAAAGATGCGCCCGTCTCTCGTCTGGTTCAGCGGACCGGAAACATAAAATCACACGCCCTGCTCGGCGGGCTGCATCACCACTATGTCCGGGTTTAGGTTTTTGGCACACACACCGGTCAGGTCAAGGTCGCACGACTTCCCCCATGGCTACTTCGACGAGGGATAACGTGAGACTTGGATTAAGGATTATTTAACGCTACTCTGCCCTGTAATCGAATGACGATGTCAACGTCGGCATTTGGAAATCCAACAGCGCGGAAAAGGATCTGAAAACGGCATCTCGGTTTGAGGCGCTCCCTTATTGCCGTCGGATCGTTAGCCCGATTACCACTGGCATCGCTAGCAAGACGAGCGGTAGTTGGACCGTGATCCCTGCGATGATTGCGATAGCAAGCGGCTGCAGCATTTGATCGCCAGAGCCACTGATTGCCACGCCGAGCGGAAGTAGCGCCAGAATCATCGCAAGCGTGCTCATTACGATTGGCCGCATCCGATTGAGGGCCGCTTCAATGATCGCCCGGTGGGGCGGCATTTCCTCGGCGAGCGCCTGATATTCGGAAACAAGGAAAATCGCCATCTCAGTCGCAATGCCGACGATCATTACCATGCCCATCATTGCCGTGATGTTGAGTTCGACCCCGGTCACCCATAGTCCGAAGAAAACCGCGCTCGTCGAAACCAAAGAGCTCAGGATTATGATGATTGGGAGTGAAAAGCTCTCGTAAAGGAATAGAAGAAGAATGACTTCACCGATCACGGCGGCAGCAAACACCTTGATCATGCCCTGGACTGCCAACTGTTGCTGCTTATAGGCACCACCAATTCGATAGTACACCCCGTTGGGAAGAAAACCGGGTTTGCTAATGATGGCGTTGACCGCGGCAGCAGTCGAACCGAGATCATGGCCGCCGCCGATCTGTGCAGTCACCGCAACGATCTGTGCAAGATTGGCTCGTGTAATCTCGGGCTGGCCGGCGACGAATTTGACATTCGCGACAGTGCCAAGCGGGAAGACATGTCCATTGGGCGCCCGGATCATCAGTTCCTTCAGTTGATCCCGGTAGACGCGGTCTTCGGGCGGGTCGAGCCACAGCCGCACGCCGACCGGCTGGAGTGTGCCGAGATAGCTCGTGACAACCGCGCCGTGAAGGTAATGATAGAGTTGCGTCTCAACCTCGGCTGGCGTAACGCCAGCCATCGCAGCCGCCGCGGGGTCGACGCGAATATCGAGTGCATCACCGGCCGGGACCACGCCATTGTTAATCGACGCCGGCTCGATACCTGGCACTTTCGAAATCGCCTGGGCAACTTTGGCGGCGACGTCGGGAAGGACTGCCGGGTTCTTGGCGTTGAGTTCGACGACGATCGGCTGCCTGCGTCCGACCATGTCACCAATCATGTCACCCAGTAGTTGGTGCGTGTCGAAGGAGATGCCCGGTACGTTGCTGGTGATCTTATTGGATATTTCGTCCATCACCGTCCAAATCGGCGGGCGTCGGGTGGGATCGACCAGCCGGATGACGAAATCCCCCTGATAACTCTCGACAAAATCGCCACCGAAACCGGCTCCTGTGCGGCGCGAGTAGGTGTCAACATTGGGATCTTTCTTGAGGAGTCCCTCGATCTGTTCGAGCTCACGATTGGTCTCGGTTATAGATGTGCCGGGCGCCGTCTGATAATCGATTACGAGACTGCCCTCGTCCATCCGCGGCAGAAAACCCGTTCCGACATGACGGTAGGCGAAATAGCCCATGCCGACCAGAACGATTGCACTGATCGCGATCAGCGATGGATGCTTAGATAAACCGCGCAGCATCGTGCCGTGAGCTCGCCGTAGCCGAGTTTCGCGACCATGCTGTGGGTCATCCCACCGAGCAAAATCGATGATTCCGCGCGCCAGCAGGGGCACGGTAAAGGCTGTCAGCAGGTAGGAGATGATGAGCGCCGAGGTCATTGTCAGTGCCAGGAATTTAAAGAAAGCCCCAGTGACCCCGGAAAGAAACGCTAGCGGCACGAAAATGACGATCGTGGCCAGGCTCGATCCCAGCAGAGGCGAGAAGAATTCGCGCGCCGCCAACAAGACCGTCGTATGTGGCTGCTCTAGGCCAGGCACGCCGGCACGCCGCGCAATATGCTCGATCATGACGATGACGTCGTCGATCAGTAGTCCGATTGCGGCGGCAATCCCGCCCAATGTCATGATGTCGAGAGTCATTCCCAGCATGGAAAGCACGAGGATTGTTATCAAAATTGAGAGTGGCACCACCATCATGGCCGTTAGAGCGACGCGCCAGTTGCGCAGAAAGGCGAGGATCACGAACGCTGCAAAGACAAGTCCGATGCCGATTGCTTCTTCCAGGGCGGCGATCGAAGAACGAACGAGCTGGGTTTGATCGTACCATTTGTATAGCTTGATCGATTTCGGCTGCGTAATCATGAAGTCGGCAAGCTGCCGATCGATCTGGCGCGCCAAGGTCAATGAGTTGGCATGGTCCTGCTGAAATACGTCAAATGTCACTGCCGGTTGCCCATTAACGTCAACAAGAAGCCATTGCGGCACTGTTCCCATAGACACGTTTGCTACATCTGACAGCCGTACGATGCCGCCGGCACTGTTGCGCAGCTCGACATCGCGTACCGAAGCGACAGAGGCGAATGCGTTGTTGCTGACGATGAGGTAGAGCAGGTCGTTGTCTTCAAAACGGCCGGCCGCCTTGACGGTGTTCGTTGAGGCAATCGCATTGGTGACATCGGCGACCGTGAGCCCGTACGCTTTCAGCTTCTGAGGGCTAATGGAAACTTGGACTTCCGGCGTCTGACCGCCGAGAACGCCCACCCGCCTCACACCCTCGATCCCGGTCAGCAAAGGCGCAATCTGGTATTGCGCCAGTCGGCGTAATTCAGCGGGCGACACGTTCTTCGAGATTAGTGCAAAGGAGAGGAACGGCGCGATTGCGGTCGGACTCACCCTGATAGCTTCGTATTTTGTGTTGCGCGGCAGATTGGGTAGCGCCTGGGCAAAGCCGGCGTCGACGCTGAGGAGTGCTTGGCCCATGTTGGTTCCCCAGGGGAAATCAACGAAGATCTGCGCTGAGCCTCGTGAGGTCGTGGACGTGACGCCAATTGCACCAGGTACCGCGCGCGCGACCTCCTCTAGCGGCTCGGTCACCTCGATCAGCATCTGTTTTGCGGGCATGCTGCCACTGTCAACGTTGACCCGCAGCCGCGGGAACGAGACTATTGGAAATAGCTCGACGGGCAAAGTGATTGCGGCAAAGAGCCCAGCAAGGCCAAGTGCGAAGGCGACAAAAATGAGCGACCGTCGATGATGCTCGATCCACTCAACGAAGCTCATCGGCTACCCACTGGATTTGGATCGGCCACTCGTACTTTCATACCAGTGTCGAGCTGATGGTTTCCGGCAAGAACTAGCGGTGCTTCTGGATCGAGAGGTCCGCTGATGACATCCTTGGTGCCTGCACTGAGCAGGATTTTTACCAGGACTTTTTGCGCCGTCATATTTGGAGATTGCACGACGTAAGGGGAGCCATTGTCGTTTACCAAGATCGCTTCATGTGGCACGACGTATCCCTGTATATTGCCGGTTACGATCCGCGCTTCGGCCGCTTCTCCAGGCAGGTAGCTACCAGCCGGAAGGCTAATGTCGATCGAGACCAGACCCGTCTTTGTGTCGACCATCGAGCTGCGCAGAGAAACCTTTCCCGATACAACGGTCGTCTCGCCGAGTGGCGATACGGTCGCCAAGTCGCCTGCGTGGATTTCGCCGGCTTTTCCTGGCACTACGCCGGCGTGCAGGATGAGATCATTCTGTCTAGCGAGACTGAGCAAGGCCGTGCCCTTGCTTACAAGAGCGCCGGGGGTGATCGAAACGCCTGTCACAACGGATTGAAATGGTGCCCGCAGTGTTTGCGGGCTGCCAGCACCCTCTGCTATGAGCGCAGTAAGGGTCGCCTTTGCGTCCGAGACAGAGTTCTGTGCGGCTGTAAGTTGCTGTTGCGTTGCGAGGTGCTGGTTTAACAGTTCGCTCGTGCGCTGAACCATTTCGAGTGCTGCGTGAAGCGCGGAGTGCGCTTTAGTATATGCGGCGGCGGTATCCGGGCTCGGACCGAGGCGCATTAATGGTGTGTCGACGGCTACCTCTTCTCCCGCTTTCACGTAGATTGCGCTAACGACACCTGAAACCGGTGCCTGAACCGTTTGCTTGGTCTTCGCATTTGTCTCGATGGTCCCAAACACCGTAACGACACGCGGAAGGGTGCCCCTATGTAGTTTGGTTAGTGTTACTAAGACGCTGGGCTTATGTTCGCTTTGAGATGACGCGTTCGCATTTTGCAAGCTTGTCGCAAACAGTGCGGCTGCGACAATGGCGATCGCCATCGTCAATATAGCGGGCGCCCGGTTCATAATTCCGTCCTCCCGCTGAGCGCAATCTTAGTCGGCGGTAAGCCTAAGGCGAGCTCGACAGCCAAAAAGACGCGATCTTCGCCAATTTGTCGTTCGATTGTGGCCACCTCCAGGGCGCGCTCCAGCTCCGTCCTTTCGTAATCCGTCAAGCTTCGTTGATCGAGATTGTTTTGCGCATAGGCCCGTCGAGCCGTCGCCGCTAGCGACTGAGCAGCGGTCGCTGCTTTGCGAGCCTGTACAAGATCTGCCGCGAGCTCCTTGAGCTGTGCAATAAGTGCATAAACATTTGCCACGGCCTTATCGAGGCGGGCTTGATACTGTTCGCGGAGCAGCAAGCGTGTTGCTTGGGTTCTTGCAATGCGGCCCTGGTTACGGTCGAAGACCGGCAGCGCAAACGTAAACGTGGGCCCTCCCGTCACCACCGCCGAGGTATCGGAGCTATAGGAACCGCCGAGCGACAGCGCAGGGAATTGCCCCAAAATCGCTGCTCGGACGTCTTCTTCGGCCGAGCGATAGCCGAAACGGAGGGCGATCAAATCGGGACGTCGGTTGGGCAAGGAGGTGACCAGTGTCTTCAGATCGCGCGGCAGGGGATGGTATACCGGTGGAACAATTCCAAATCGTACAGTCGGCTCAAGCCCGAGAAGGGCATCGAGTGCTTGCCAATTCTTTAGACGACCAAGCCGCAATGTTACGAGAGACTGCTCGGTCGCGGCCTCGGACGCCAGTAATGGCGCGAGGGCTGCCAGCGTCAAATTGCCTGCAGCGATCGCCGCTCTCACCTGGCCCACGTCGCGGCTAATCAATTGACGTTCATGATCTGTAAGTCCGATTGACCGGTTTGCCGAATAAATGTCGAGAGCGAGCTGGCGTGCCTTCTGGGCCACCTGCCATTCGCGCCATAACTGATTGGCATCCACTTGATAAAGATGGGCCTCGGCGGATCTCACTCGTGCATGACGGGTGATGACCGCGGCGAAGTCCTGAGAAAGCGACCCGGCAATCGATGAAGTCGTTCCCGGTCCGCTGATGAGCGCGCCATAGTTTAGATTGGCCGACGGGTTCGGGAGGAGTGTGGCTTGCAGCAATCCGGCTCGGGCGATCCCGAATTCCCCTGGCTCAGATTTGAGGTCGGGGTCGTTCAGGATGGCGAGTAATCCGATCTGGTTGATCGTCAGCGGACGACTGAGGTCAATCCTGTGGGTTAAATGGTTGGCACGCATTGCCGGGATTGTTGCGTCAAGAATGCCTGGGTTTGCAGCAAGGTCGGCGCCGTGAGGTAAGGGTGACGGACGGTACGTCGCGCAGCCGGTCAATCCTGCCATTGCCACGGCAGTGAGGAGTGAAGCGGTAATCGAACTCGCTCGACGAAAGCTGACCGAGCGAATGCAAACCGACTGCAAGCGGGCCAAGTGGTGGACCACACAAATGACCTTCTGCACGTGCTGACCTGCCACTGATGTCTTGAAGAATAAATGAGGCAATGGCGGAAAGAATGCCTCGGGTTCAGTCAAAAAACATTACCGGAACATTGGGATTTTGTAAGACTGCGGCGTCGAAGGGTGGCAGATGCTGGGGTTATTGCGATAATTCGAAGTTACGACGTTACAACGGTTCCGGAGCGTCTTGGGCGACGGATGTTTGGTCTCCCTCAGGAAATCTCATGATGACTTGCAGTCCGGGTTCGGCATCGTGAGCGTCTAGCGCGATGCCGTGCAGGTCGGCCACGGCCTTAACAAGGCTCAGCCCCAGCCCGCTGCCCGGCGTCGACCAGCTGTGTTCCGACCGGTAGAAACGTTGGAAAATGCGCTGGCGTTCCTCCGCCGGCACGCCGGGACCGTTATCAGTGACAGTGCCTATAATCCGCTCGTGATCGCTCCCGAGCGAGACTTCAATGCGCGTGCCGGCGGGTGTGTGACGGATGGCATTCTCGACCAAATTGGCGAGCATTTGCGTTAGTAGTTCACGGTCGCCTGAAAAGCGGATAGCCGGCTTGATCTTGGCGTCGAGACGCTTGCCGGCGTCCTCGGCGGCCGGCGCGAAGGCATCGACAACGGTTGCGAAAGCAGTCACTGAGATCGAACTCCCGAAAGCCTGAGCGTCGAGTTCCGGCCTCGATCTGGGCGATGCGAAGCAGGGCGCCGAAGGTCGCGAGTATCTCGTCGATGCTGGCGATCGCTCCTTCGATTGTGGCGTTATGCCTGTCGGTTGGATGAGAGCATGCGTTTGAGCGGATTCGAGTCGCTGACGCAGTCGCGCAAGTGGTGTTTTCAGATCGTGCGCAATGTCGGCGGAGACCTGGCGCAAGCTTTCCATCAGTTCCGATATGCGGTCGAGCATTCGGTTCAACGTCTGCGACAATCGGTCGAGATCGTCGCCCGTGCCGCGTACGGGCACGCGCTGCGATAGGTCGCCGGCGATGATTGCTTCAGCCGTGCGTCGGATGGCCTCGACGCGCTTGAGCAATGCTAAACTGAGCGCGATGCCACCGACAATTCCGAGTGCGACGACGGCGCCGAAGGCCGACACAAACCCGTCGAAAATCGCCGTCTTGACTTCCTCGATCTGCTCACGATCCGCGCCGATGGCGAGACGCACGCCGTTGATTACAGGCGTAACAAGGACCCGCAATTGGTCCTCGCCGCCATCGCTTTCACTGTAACTGCGGCTGGACCAGCCGGCCTTCGACGGCGCTTTCGACAAAGTTCCGGCCAGCCGCTCGCCGTGGGTGCCGAGCAAAAGATAATCAAGCGCGCCACCAGGGTGGGCTCGTTCCCGCGCATTCACTTCCGCGACAAGCCCGCTGAGGCCGCCGGATCGATAGACGGCTTGAAGCGAGGCCATCTCGCTCTCGATGCGCGCGTCCAGTCGCCGCTCCAGTGCAACCGACGTCGCCAGATAGGTGATTAGCCCAAGGGCTGCGACCGCCGCCGCAAATAGCAGGACGTAAGTCGCCGCAAGCCGGAATATTGTGGTTTGAAAGATCTTAGCTGGGCGCACGGAGCGAGTATCCGGAACCGCGGATAGTGTGGATGAGCTCGCTATCAAAGCCGCGGTCGATTTTGGCCCGGAGCCGGCTCATATGCGTCTCGACGATGTTGGTCTTGGGGTCGAAGTGGAAGTCCCAGACCATCTCCAGCAGCATCGTCCGCGTCACGACGCGGCCGGCGTGGCGCATGAGGTATTCGAGCAGTTTGAACTCGCGCGGCTGAAGCACAATTTCCCGGCCGCCGCGGGTGATGCTGCGCTTTAGCAAGTCCATTTCGAGATCGGCAAACCGCAACACTGTCTCGGCAGCACTGATGACAGGGCGGCGGCCCAGCGCGTTGACGCGGGCCAGGAGCTCCGAAAAGGCGAACGGCTTGACAAGATAATCGTCTCCACCCGCATCGAGTCCCTCGACACGGTCGTCGATACCACCCAGATTCGTTAGGAAGAGCACCGCTGTCCCGATACCGTCTCCGCGCAAAGTCTTCACCAGAGAGAGGCCGTCGAGGCCAGGCAGCATGCGGTCGACGATCGCCACGTCGTAGGCGCTGCCGCCGGCCAGGAATAACCCCTCGCGGCCATTGGAGGCACGGTCGACGACATGGCCGTTCTCGGCGAGGCCATTCGCGATATAGGCCGCCGTTTCAGCATCGTCTTCGATGACCAAGACTTTCATCCGCTAAGCTCGTTGGTTTTCCGTCGGCTGCCTTTAGATAGGGACGAGCCGGCGCTTTGGCAGCGCCGGCTCACGGGTCCCGGATTAATCCTTCGGATTGGCACCCTCGCGGGTGTTTTCGAGGACCCGGCCGGTCATGGCGTCCACGCCCACCTCACGCCACTTATTCCCGTGGCGCATATCAAATGAGTAACGCAGGCCGCTACCGCCGCCTTCATGTTCGAGTTCCTCTTTCATGATCTTGCCGGGATAGGCCTTCAAGGCGATGGCGCGCGCCTCGCTCATGCTGATTTTGGCCGTCTGGGTGGTACCAGTCTTGGCGATAGCCAATGCTGGCGCTGCTCCAATTGCAAGACCGACGAGTACCGCCAGCGAGACCCGATTGAAAGTTTTTCGTTCGTGCATGCTTTGCTCCAAATTCGCCCACGCGTGCGGGCTAAGAAAAAGCGGCGTCGTCGCTATGTGGACGAGCCGCCGCGAGACACCCTTGCAGTGACCATGACCGATCCGGCTATACGCCGACATTTCCGTAAGTATACAAATTCCCAATATTCATATAGGTCCAATTCAATTTGGTAGTCGTGGACTGACGATCGTGTCATTCAAAAGATTAAATGCTGATACGGACACGAAGATGGCGTCGCCTCTCTAATTCAACCTGGATCGCTAACGACGTTGGAGATATAATATAAATGTATGCACTCGATATTGCCGTTACGCGTTGGCTTAATAGTCTAGCGGGCAGAAACGCCACTCTCGATTTCTTGATGGTCGCGATCTCCGCCGTCGGCGTACCGCTTCTCGTACTCGCCGTCATCGTCCAATGGTGGAGTCCTCGGCCCGACCCATCCACGCGTCACGTTCTGTTGGCCGCGGGGTTCTCCTTTCTGCTTGGCCTCGCGATAAATCAGTTCATTCTGCTGTTTGTTCACCGCCTACGTCCCTATGACAGCGGGATCACGCATCTCCTGATTGCACCAAGCGTCGACTATTCGTTTCCGTCCGATCATGCGACCGCGAGTTTTGCGATCGCGGCAACTTTTATTCTGCATCGGATGCGCCGCGGCGGGATCGTATTCTCCATCGCGGCGTTGCTGATGATTTTTTCGCGCGTCTATGTGGGAACTCATTACGTCAGTGATGTTCTCGGCGGCGCCCTTACCGGCATCATCGCGGCGGCAATGGTGCGGTTAGTGTACCGAGAAGGCACGCGAGCCGACCGCATCATCACCAGCATTTTGTAGGCTCTGTTATGGAACTCCTGTCATCGGCCTGGGTACATGACCTTATCCAGGCTTATGGTCTCTGGGCGCTCTTCATCGTGATCATGCTTGAAAGCGTTGGCATACCGATGCCGGGAGAGACAGGTCTGTTGACGGCCGCCATTTATGCCGGCTCGACGCACCAAATTAGCATTACGTCGGTCATCCTCATTGCGGCGACAGCCGCTATAATTGGAGACAACATCGGCTATCTGCTTGGTCGTTCGATCGGAATACGATTGCTTGTGCGTTACGGAAAATACGTTCGTCTCAATGAACCGCGGCTCAAGGTCGGCCAGTATTTGTTTTTGCGGCACGGCGGGAAGATTGTCTTTTTCGGGAGATTTGTCGCCCTTCTTCGGACCTATGCCGCGATTCTCGCCGGCGCCAACCGCATGAAATGGGCGCATTTTCTTATCATGAACGCCCTTGGTGGAATTTGCTGGGCGTTAATGATCGGTGGAGGCGCTTACCTGTTCGGCGAACAAGTAAAACGTATTGTTGGGCCAGTGAGTCTGCTGCTACTTGTCACGGCGATCGTCTTAATTGTCGCAGGCATTGTCTTTTTTCGGCATCATGAGAAAGAATTGGAACAACGCGCGAATAGAGCTCTGCTCCGGCCTTAGTTCCGACGAAGCTCGTTGCTTCTATAATTTTTAATGTGGGTCATTACACACCAATGCTGAATCGTTATCTATTCGCGTTAGTCGGGAAGGTTATCTCTTGACGATCAGTATGGTTCATATTGGGCCGGCATTGGCCGCATCGTTTTTAGCTTCTCTCGTCGAGGCCGTGGAGGCTCTCACGATTGTTCTTGCTGTTGCCACAGTTCGCGGCTGGCGTCCCGCGGCGCTCGGTGTATTCGCAGGTCTCATTTCTCTTGCCCTGATTGTGATCGCGTTTGGACCGCTTCTCGAACATATTCCCTTGCGTCTCTTGCAGCTGGCAATTGGAGTGCTGTTATTGCTGTTCGGCATGCGCTGGCTTCGAAAGGCAATCCTACGCGCCGCCGGTGCTATTCCGCTGCATGACGAAGCCAGAGTCTTTTCGGCCGAAACCGCAGAGTTACGCGAGCAAGCGCGCCGTCATGACGCACGTCTCAACAGGCTCGCCATGCTAGCCAGTTTCAAAGCGGTAGTTTTGGAGGGGCTTGAAGTTGTATTCATTGTGATTGCGGTAGGCGCTGGTCGGGGCCTTATGTTTGCGGCGAGCGTTGGAGCGCTTTTTGCGTGCCTTCTGGTTGCCGGCATGGGTCTGATTGTGCATCGCCCCCTGACTAGGGTCCCTGAAAATACGCTCAAGTTTTCTGTCGGTGTGATGTTGTCCGCGTTTGGCATATTTTGGACTGGAGAGGGTCTTGGCGTCGCATGGCCGGGCGCCGATCTGGCCATCGTTGCATTCATAGCGTTGTTCCTCACCGTTGGACTTTGTGCTGTTGCCTTCACCCGTAACAACACAGACGCCTTACTATGAGCATGCTTGTCGCCGTCTTTCGTGAATTGACCGGATTGTTTGTTGACGATGGGTCGCTGGCACTCGCGATCCTCGCAATCGTCGTACTCGCGAGCATTTTTGCGAGGTTGATGCCGGGTTTTCCGCTAGCGACGGGTGCCGTTTTGCTGTTCGGATGTCTCGGCGTGCTTCTTGAGAACGTGGCAAGATTTGTCCGCCGCCCGTAACCTTGTGCTTTCTATAGGTGCTAAATCGCGGCTGTATGAATTAATTTGGTAGTGTCAGTTTGAATAGGAAAATCCTCTCCCGTGGTAATCAGTGCGAGCTAGTGAATGTCCAATCTTAAACGCTACGAGCGCATAGCGCCTTTCTATGATTTCCTGGACCTGCCATTTGAATACGGTCGTTACCGGAAGATTAGGCCTCTTTTATTCGAAGGTCTCTGGGGTCAACTCTTAGACGCCGGCGTCGGCACAGGCCGCAATTTCCCATTTTACCCACCGACAGCAAAAGTCATTGGTATCGATTTGAGCCCAGCAATGCTGACAAGAGCCGAGCGAAGGCGCGGATTGGCCGCTGCACCAGTCGGATTGCGGCAAATGGATGTAACCCGATTGGACTATTCTGATCGGTATTTTGATGGTGCGGTAGCGACGTTCCTGTTCTGCACACTCCCCGATGAGCTTCAGGTGCCGGCACTTAAGGAGCTGCGTCGAGTTGTTAAGCCCGGCGGCCTCATCCGGCTTCTGGAATATACGCGGCCCAGTGGGGTCGTTCGACGCGCGATTACAAAAATATGGGAACCGTGGGTGTATTGGGCCTACGGGGCAGGCTTCGACCGCCGTACTGAGGAACATGTTCCGGAGGCGGGATTGCAGTTGATCAATTCTCGTTTTGCCGCGGGTGATCTCATCAAGATCATCACCGCATGCCCGCCGCTACAATAAAACTTGATTTCGAGCGACTGACGCTATTGTGAGGTTGAAGTTGCCGCACTTGTGATCGCGCCCGTTGGTGGGGAAGTGGGCGGGGTTGAGCTTGTGGCGAGTATGATGACGGTTCGCGTAGAGGTGACGAAAACGGAAAAGGGTGGTTGCGGGCGGCTATAGAAAAGAACTGGCTGTCATCAATTCAACTTCGAGATTTGCGTTAATCTTTCGACTTCCCGGCGGCCATCCATATGTGCCTCTCGCTCGCTTGAGAACGATTCCATAGAAGATTGGACAGGCGTTCCACTACGTCGGATGTCCCAACGATAGCGGCCCGCTTGGATCGTGCAGGGCCGGATTATAAGGTCGTAAGGCGGCGGGGTCTTATCGGCCATGTCTACAATATGGTGCGCCTTAGCGACGTTTCGAGTCGCCTGTGTGTACCGAAAACCTCATCTGCATTGATTAGGCGAAAGAATCGCCTAACGTCAGCGCACTATGATCGTGCTGCTACGTTTCATACTTGCCTTCTTGGCCGCACCATTCAAGTCGAAGAGCCGGCTTGAAGCCGAAAATGCGGCGCTCCGACATCAGTTGAACGTTCTACGGCGCAAGGTGCGGGGCCAGGTTCGGCTCACGAATAGCGACCGCTGGTTCTTGATCCAGCTATATCGATGGTTCCCGTCGATCCTGCACGTCCTAACGATTAGGCGCGCTCACCATCGGGGGATTATTTCTGATAGCAACATTGCAAATCTAACGTTCACGATATCGTTGTAAAATGTGTGTGCGCCCGCCGTGCTTTCCGATAAACGATGCGGGAGTAACTTGAAATGCGGCATATCCATCCTAGGTTATAGTACGCAACTAAACGCTTACGCCCGCCGAGCGTCCAGCTAAAATGGATCCCAACAGCGTCCCTCCGCCTCGAGTCAATTTTCTTCATCAACAGTTATAGGAGCCGCTGCCGAGTCTTGAACGAACGTTCAATTGTATTCGGATTGGCACAATTGAGATGTGCGAGCTATTTGCCCTGAGTGCAACCGAGCCCGTCGATATAAAGCTGTCACTCGGCGAGTTGGCGCGCCATGGCGGCGAAACCGATATTCACGCAGACGGCTGGGGTGTGGCGTTTCTGGAGGGCAGGGATGTGCGACTCATCCGTGAACCGTTGGCGGCCGCGTCCTCGCCTTGGGTCCGCTGCCTGCAGGATCATGCCATCCAAAGCGATACGGTGATCGCCCATGTTCGTCACGCCACGCGGGGTGCGATTGCACTTGCCAACACGCAGCCGTTCGTTCGCGAATTGGGCGGACGGATGCACGTTTTCGCGCACAACGGTTATCTCGGCGACGAGATGCTGACCGAAGACGTGCGCGGGCAACGATTCCAGCCGGTTGGAGAGACGGATTCAGAGGACGCATTCTGCCTTCTTATGGAACGGCTTTCCACGAGCATTGATCCTGAGACCAGCGATGTGTCAGATCACACGCTCACCACCTTTGCCGCGTTCGCACATGAGATGCGCAATCACGGTCCGGCCAACATCATCTATGCGTCCGACGGCCGCTTGCTTGTCCATGCCGACCGGCGCACGCAGCGCCCAGGCGTCATAGAACCACCCGGCCTCTGGATGCTTCAACGCCAGTGCGGGCCAGATTTTCACTCAGCGTTCGCCGGAGCAGGCGTGACTGTTGAGGGCCGCGCGCTCGCCGCGCTGCTGATCGCAAGCGTCCCTTTAACCAGCGAGCTTTGGCAACCGCTCGATCGCGGCACCGTACTGGAGCTGCGGAATGGGCGGATTGTGACACAGCGGACCATCTAGACCAGCGCTGTAATCGCGCCCTCGTCGAGCGTTGATTCGCTCTCCGAGCATTGCCAGAGCGTCTTGCTCACCGGGCAGTGCTCGGCGATCTTCGGCAACCTCCCTCGCTGTTCAAGCGTCAGATCGCCGACGAGGGTGACCGTGCGCCGAACTTGTCCTTGATATCTTTAGCCGCGCTGGCGCGCTGCGCATGGCGTAGCTCTGTTGCAACGCGGACCAGCGCCGGGCGGCAGGGGAAACCTTCGGCGCCGCTATGCTTCGCGAATGAGCAACACCGGCTTGCTTGCGACCCTGGTTAGGCCTTCGGCTACGCTACCAAGAAATAGACGACGGAAGCCTCGACGCCCGTGAGTGCCGATGACGATAAGGTCAGCTGGCCACCGTTTCGCCTCCTCTTCAATCGCGTCGTAAATGTGCTGACCGAGTGTTTCGATAACGATCGATTTCGTATCGAACTCAATTTTGGCCTCGTGCACGGCTGCGGAGCAGTCCGCAATCACCTTCTGGCCTGCCGCCCGCACCGCTTTCTCGTAGTCAGCGACATAGGGCGCCTCGACCGTCGAATAGGCCAGAGTTAGGTCGACGACATGAACAAGCCGAAGCGCCGAATGTTGGTCTTTTGCCAGCTTTATAGCCTCTCGAAGCGCTAGGTTGGCGGTACTGCTTCCATCGACTGCGACCAGAATGTGATTGTACATTTTCGACGCTCCACAAAATGCCGATCATTTCGCCCTATGCTGGGGCTGTACGAATACTTTTTTCTAGGCGGGAGACGTGTCGATCATCTGATGGGTTGATAATGGTCTATTGATTTGGATCAAAGGTTTTGAGTTTCATCAGCGCGCCGCGAGCAATCAAACCACCTACAATTTTTCGGCTTCCTATGTTGTGTAATAAATTCAGTCATTGTACTTCTTACGCGAACGACATGCCCATCTTCTTATTGGTGAGCTAGACCGCTCGACATGAGCGGCGCGTCCGTGGGGAATCAAAAGTTACACCTCATGGTGATACTTCGCGAGCTTGCGCTGCCGCGTGACCAAATCGCGGACTGCCGCCAGAATCGAGCGGCCTGCTTTCAGGGCGGCAATTGTCTTTTCTACGGCTCGATCGAACGCATGCGCAGGCTCCTTAAACGGCTTTGAAGGATCGGAAGGTCTTGCTCGATACGAGCAGCCGATACATGCAAGCGTATGCATTATGTTGTTTTTGCAGCGCGCAGGATCAAGGCGGCGCTGATCACCATGGTTTTGCACCATGGCGAGGATCCCGTTGCCCGCTATCTTGAGCGGAGCAAGAGCAACCCATTTGCGGTCAGCGGATACGATACGCTGCGTGACAATTGGCGCATGTCAATGTGATTTCGTGAAGGCTAGCACCGCCGACGATTTGGATTAGGACCTTCATTGCCGATTGTTAATGATCTTGTAATCATCGGCTCTTCAGTCCGGGAGTAAGGTTCATCGTTGGCGAGAAAAACACGGCACTTTCGTTGCCGCCGCCAGCACCACTAGCGATTGGTGGGAGGAGACGACGCTAAGCCCGGTGCCCCTACGGTGCCGGGTTTAGGGTTTGCATTTTTATTTTCAAATTTGTTGTATCCGTTTGTGCGGTTGGGCTAGGTGGATGCACTTTAGTGCCGCATAGCTATATATTACCCTCTAAGGGCGGCGACCAAGGAGGTCGCGCTATGGACTACCAACAGAGGGAAGCTCTCAAACAAAAATTGACCATCGGCGGAATCGGCGTTGCCGCTGGCGGCGTTGCGTGGTGGATAGTGCTCGCCAGTCTTCTGGGCTGGGTAAGCCCGACCACCGCCCAACAGCAAACGAGCGACGCCGTACAGACGAAAGTCGACCAAGTCTTGGCCCCGTTTTGCGCCGACCGGCTTATGGCGAACAAGGACGCGCTCGCCAAGTTCACCAAGGCTGGTGAAGGCTACGACCGTAACGATATCGTGCAGAAGGCGGTTCCGAAGATTGGTTCCACGCAAGTAGACTACCAGCTTTCGGACCTTTGCACGGCCGCCATCGAGGCGCGACTCAAGAATGCCTCGCAAAACGTGCATGACAGTTCGAAAAAGAGCTGACCACCCGGCGGCTCATGAGCGACAAGCCATCCGCGCTGTGTGCGGGTGGCTCTTTTGTTCCTTCGCGCTTTCCTTGGCCATGTTGGCGAATAGTGCCGCACCCGGATCATCAATTTCGACGAGCTAGTTTCTTGTAGACATCTATTGCTATTCACCTGTCCCTATGGATGTCAACTCAGATGGCGTGAGAGCACCTTTGAAAGAGCGCTGGCAACCGTCCTCCGCTACACGCCTGATGTCTGCCTTCTGGACGTGGATCTAAATGGCGTTAAGAGCTACCCGCATCGTGTAAAGAGGACTAGTTCCGAGATCGCCATAGACAATCCCGAGAGCGGCGAGTGCCGCCGCTGGCGTGGCTCTGCGAGCGACGCGTGTAAGCGCCCGGTCGACTTTGTCAACAACGTCGGCCGACATCGATCCTTAACTCCTTGCACCGTCAGCCGACGTTCCCCACACGAACTTTGGAACGGCCAGACGAATAGCAGACGGTGGAGCTTTCCCGAAAGCACTGTCCCGACCGAAAATTAGATTCGGCGGTCTTGATGGTTCGCTTCGCTGAGAAAGAGGAAAGACCGAATAGCGCCAAATCTCACTTCGCGAGTCGCCTGCGGATCGACTGCAATTCCTGTCGGCGCTTTGCGCTCGTTTTGGGGTAAGCCATTTTGAGTTCTTCGAACGTATCGAGAATGATTTGGGAAACGATCAGCCGGGCATTCTCCTTGTCGTCGGCGGGAACGACATACCAGGGCGCATCACGGGTGCTTGTCGCACCGAGGCATTCCTCATAGGCCTTCATGTAGTGCTTCCAGAATTTCCGCTCCTCAATGTCCGCAAGGCTGAATTTCCAGTTCTTTTCCGGCTCGTCGATGCGCGCCAGAAAGCGCTTTCGCTGCTCGTCCTTCGAGAGGTGGAGGAAGAACTTGATGATGCGGGTTCCGTTGTCGTGGAGATGTCTCTCCAAATCCACGATCGAACGATACCGGTCGTGCCAGACCTTCTTGTCGTCATGCGGCGTGTCCGGGATCGCTTCGCCGCGGAGAATTTCGGGATGCACGCGGACGATCAGCACCTCCTCGTAGTAGGATCGGTTGAAGATGCCGATCCGCCCGCGTTCCGGCAGATCGCGGCTGGTGCGCCAGAGAAAATCGTGTTCCAATTCGGCGGCGCTGGGATGTTTGAAGCTGAACACCTGGCAGCCCTGGGGATTGACCCCGGACATCACGTGCCTGATGGCGCCGTCTTTTCCGGCCGCATCCATCGCCTGAAAGATCAGCAGGATGGCATAGCGGTTGGATGCGTAGAGAAGCTGCTGTTGCGAGCTCAGTTGCGCAACGTGCTCTTCCAGGAGCTTTTGATATTGCTCCTTCGACTTGTACACGGGATCGACCTTCGTCGGCCACTTTTTCGAGATCGACCTCGTCTCCTTCCGCTACGCGAAAGTCCTTTGAATTGATTTTCATTTTCATCCTTTCGGCGGTGCCGATCGATGCACTGCGTTTTGCTATTGCGGGACTTTGACCTTCTTGAATTGCTCGTTCCCTTGTGACTCTGGAGCTGGCCCGAGTCCCAACTGAAATAACGTGTCCGACGTGTTCATTTCTTGAGGCGATGAGGAGCCGCCCTAGGCGATCCCGAGACGAGCGAATACCGGAACCTTCACCATGTCCAAGACGAAAGCGAAGGCAGCCGCCGCGGCAAGCGTGCCGGCCACCACCAAGGCCGGCAAGGGCGTCATCGCGATTCCGCCGACGGCCAATGTCGAAGCGATCGCGATATCGGCGACAGACGACACGGCAAGCCAGAGGCTTGGACGAGAGCCCCACAGGTGCCGGCGTTGACGAATGGCGTAGAGCGTCGCTTGGCTACCGAACACCAAGGCCGTAAAGGCGAGGGTTCTGCAGCGCCTCGATTCCAAGGCCCATCTCAAATTTGCCGACGGCCAGGACCCCGCTGCAGAAGGCCAGCAGGCAGATACCCATGATGACGCCCGCCATCGTCAAGCTGCCGATGCGCCACGCATTCGGCATCGGGGACGGTCGCACCTTGTCCGTCGTCAATGACATGGAGAGGAAATCGCCGGTGATCATCACAATGACCATCAGCAGCGGGGTCAGAATCGCGTGCCCGGTCATGATCAGGCCGACGATCAGGAAGAGCACCGTCACGATCTTCTTGATGATGGAGTTCAGCGTGTAGGTCAGGATGCGCTGGAACGTTATTCGCCCTTCCTTGACCGCGGCGACGATGCCGGCGAGTCCAGGCTCGGTCAGCACCATGCCGGCGGCCGATTTGGCGACGTCGGTTGCCGTCGAGACCGCGATGCCGATCTGCGCCTGGCGCAGCGCCGGCGCGTCGTTGGCGCCGTCGCCGCACATGCCGACGGTATGGCCGCCCTTCTGGAACGCCTTGACGAGCTTGTACTTGTCCTCCGGCAGGACGCCGGCGAAGACCGCGAATTGCTCGGGATGGACGCTGTCGGGGATCGGCCCGGGCGGACAGACGGCGCCATCGAGCCCCACCGCATGCGCCACGATGGCGGCCGTCGCCGGCGCGTCACCCGTCACCATCACGGTGCGCACGCCCAACCCATGCAATTCCGTGACGAGCGCGGCCGAGTCCGCGCGCGGCGGGTCGCTGAGCGCGATGAGTCCCGCCAGCTTCATCGCCGTCGGCGGTCCGGCCGCGACCGCCAGCACCCGGAAGCCCTTCTCCTCAAGTTCCTTCGCCGCCGCCGCCGCGGTCGGCGACGGTTGCGCGAGGCCGATGACCGCGGCAAAGGCGCCCTTCACGATACGTTGCGTGCCCCCGGCCGAATCAGTTGCGGTCGCCTCGGACATCTTCTTCGCCGGATCGAACGGCGCGAACTTGATCAACTTCGGCGCGTCGGAAATCGCCTTGCGCGCGGCGGCGGCGCGAATGGCGCCATCGACCGGGTCCTGCCCGCCATCCGAACTGGCCAGCGCGGCCAGCGCCAGAACATGCGCCTCGTCGAAGCCGGGCATCGCACGGACGGTCGTCACCGTCAGCGCGTTCTGGGTCAGCGTGCCGGTCTTGTCGGCGCACAAGACATCCGTCGTTCCCGCTTCATCCACCGCGGAGAGGCGGGTCGGAAGGACGCCGAGCTTTGCCAACGCCCGCGCGCCGAGCGCCGCCGCAAGGGTGAAGGTGGCCGGCAGCGCGACCGGTATCGATGCGAGGACCGCCGTCAGGACGAGAGGGATGATCTCGGCGAGCGGCATCTTGAGAAAGTAGGCGTAGGCCACCAGCATCACGATGACGACGCCGTTGAACGCGGCGAGATTGCGCACCACGCGCAGAACCGCCTTCTGCTGAGAACTTACGACATGGGCGGTGCGGACGAGCTCCGCGGTGCGGCCGAACTTGGTGCGCGCTCCGGTCGCCGTGACCTCCGCCACCGCCTCGCCGCGCCGCACCAGCGCTCCTGCATAGGTCTGCACGCCGGCGCCGGCTTCGATGGGTACCGATTCGCCGGTGAGCATGGATTGGTCGAGCAGGACTTCTCCCCCGGTGAGGTGCACATCCGCGGCGACCACGGCACCGAGTGAAAGCTTCACCACGTCGCCCGGCACCAGTTCGGCAGCGGGTATGGTTTTCCATGCGCCGTCGCGCCGGACGGACGCGTTCAGCGCGAGCCGCGACTTCAGAGCGGCAAGGGTCGCCTGGGCGCGGCTCTCCTGGAACAGCCCGAGTGCGGCGTTGAACACCAGGAGAGCGGCGATGATCGCGGCCTCGACATATTTGCCGAGCGCCAGTTCGAGCACGATCGCAGCCTCGAGCATCCACGGAACGGGCGCCCAGAATTTTTCGAGTGCCATGCGCAACGGATGCATGCTCGTATCCGGCATCGCGTTTGGGCCGAACTTCTCCAGCCGACTGCGGGCCTCATCGCTCGTCAGGCCGTTCTGCGGGCTGACATCGGCGGCGCTTGCCGACTTAGGCTTCGATCCCGGCCTGGATTCTTGAATCTTGGACGCTTCGGCATTGGATTCCATAACCGGTGTTCCTTCTGTCTTCGCCGTGCCCCGATACGCGCGCTTCCTCGCCTTGCCAAAGTCCAGCTAAGGCCGAACGAGCGCCAGCGTGTGCTGCGCGATCATCAGTTCCTCGTTGGTGGGGATGACCCAGACCGACACGCGGCTGTCCGGGGCGGAAATGCGCGGTCCGCCGGAAGTCGTTCGCCTGCTCGTCCAGCTTCACGCCGAGCCACGCCAGCTTGGCGCACAGCGCCGCGCGGACCGGGGCGGAGTGCTCGCCGATGCCGGCGGTGAACACGAAGGCGTCCAGCCCGCCGAGCACGGCCGCGTAGGCGCCGGCATACTTGGTCATCGCGTATACGAAATACTCCACCGCCGCGACCGCGCGCGGATCCGTGCTCTCCTGCAACACCCGCATGTCGTCGCTGATGCCGGATAGGCCGAGCAGGCCCGCGCGCTCGTACAGCATCTTCTCCAGCGACGCGTCGTCGAACAGCTTACGGCGCAGCAGATAGAACAACGCGTCCGACGGCACGTCGCCCGAGCGCGTCGCCATAGGCAGACCTGACACGGCGCCGAGGCCCATCGTGGTTTCGACGCTGCGCCCGTCCAGCATGGCGCACATGCTGGCGCCGCCGCCGAGATGCGCGGCGATTACGCGCCGTGCCTGCGGTGCGAACTTCGGCACCTGCCGGCTGATGTAGTCGTAGGAGATGCCGTGGTAGCCCCAGTGACGCACGCCGGCATCGCGCACGTCCTGCGGCAGCGCGTAGATCTGCGCCACCTCCGGCATCGTCCGATGGAACGAGCTGTCGAAACAAGCCACCTGCGGCAGGCCGGGGAACGCCTCGGCCAGCGCACGGGCTCCTAGCACGTTGTAGGGCTGGTGCGACGGTTCCATGACCACAAGCGAGTCGAGATACGCCAGCACGTCGCTGTCGATCCGCACCGGCGCCTCGAAGCGGGTGCCGCCGAGCACCACACGATGGCCGGCCGCGACTCACCTTCCTGTCCGCGAGATTGGCTTCCAGCCAGGTGATGACGAAGTGCAGCGCCGTCTTATGGTCGATCGCGTGGTCCTTGCCCCATTCATGCGCGTCCAATGGTTTGCCGGTCGCGTTCTTGACGACAAAATGGGGATCACTTTCCATACTGTCGATCTGGCCGCGGCAGAGCAGAGGCAGCGCCCTGGTCGCGTCCACCGCATAGGCGCCGAACTTCAGGCTGGTGGAGCCTGCGTTGAAGACGACGATGGCCTCGCTCATGGCCGATCACTCCGCGGTTTCAGGCAGCAGGATGGTGGGATCGCGCGTCAGCGCATCGGCGTACAGCACAGCGGCGGCAGCCGAGAAGCGGCGCGCCGCGGCGGTGTCGGCGCGGCTGGTCAGGATCACCGGCACCCGCGCACCGACCACGAGGCCCGCGATCTGCGCATCGGCCATGAAAGCGAGATTCTTGTAGACCATGTTGCCGGCCTCGATGTTCGGCACGATCAGTACATCGGCGAGGCCCGCGATCGGCGATGAGATATGCTTGATCCGCGCGGCTTCGGCGTCCACTGCGGCATCGAGATCGAGCGGCCCGTCGACAATGCCGCCGACGATCTGCCCGCGATCGGCCATCTTGGCCAGAATCGCGCCGTCGAGCGTGGCCGGCATTTTGGTCTGCACCATCTCGACCGCGGCCAGCACGGCTACTTTCGGCAGGTCGATGCCGAGTGCGCGCGCAAAACCGATTGCGTTCTGGCAGATGTCGCGCTTCTGGTCGGTGTCGGGCGCGATATTCAGCGCGACGTCGCTGATGACGAAGCGGCGCGCGTAGGTCGGCACCGACACCATCACGCAGTGGCTGATCAACCGTCCGGTGCGCAGTTTTGCTTCCTTCTGCATGACCGCGTGCAAGAGCACGTCGGTGTGCAGGCTGCCCTTCATCAGCGCCGCAACCTCGCCGGCCCCGGCGGCCGTAGCTGCCTTTAGCGCCGATTCCTCGGGGCCGTCCGTGGCCACGATCCGGCACTTGGCGATGTCCAGGCGCGCATGATCCGCGATCTGCCGGATCTCGGCCTCGGGGCCGAACAGCACGGGCAGGATCAGCCCGGCCGCGGCGGCCTCCACCGCGCCGGCCAATGCATCGGCGCTGCACGGGTGCACCACGCCGGTCAGCATCGGCTTAAGATCTTTGCAGCGCTCGATAAGCCCCTCGAGTCGATGCTCCGGCACCTGGCGCTGCTGTCGCGTCGTCGGTGCCAGAACTTCCAGGATCGCGGTGGCGAAGACCTGACCCGCCGGGTCGGTGCACTGGCCGTCCAGCACGACGATCCCCTGATCCGACCGCTTCTCCCGCACGACGAGTCGCGCCGTCATAGCCGCGCCGATCGGCAGCGCACCCTTGATCTGCACCGAGGTTGTGCGGATCGAGGTCCCAGGTCCCGGGAGTGCTGAACCAACGAGCGCGGTCAGGATGGCCGTGACGATGCCGGCAGCCTCCTGGCTCTCGCCGGGGCCGGCAAGCATGTCCACCTCGCCGAAGGCGGCGGCCCAAGCCCGCACGTCGCCGGCCTGCAACGTGCGCTGGACCGACGCGGTGTCGCCGACAGCGATCTCTTCGAAGGTCTTGTTCACGATGGTCTGCATTGCTGCACATACGTCCAATTAACACAGCGTGAGCGAGCGCTTCCCGCTCAGCGCGACACCGCGGCGGGCCGGGCGGTCGCCCTCGCCGCGGCGGTTCGGCCGGAGGTCGCAGGAGCCGCCGGCTTCTCAATCGGCACCGCCAGCACCTGCGACAGCCGGGCCAAGCGGTCGCGCTCGGCGGCGAGCGGGCGATCGCCCGCGCCGACGATCGCGTGCACCTGCTTCAGCAGTTCCTTCCGCGCGTCCGCCTCCGGCACCATGGACGCAAGCGCCTCCACCGCGCGCTCACGCTCGAGCTGCAGCACGAAGGACTGGTCCCGCACCAGCACCTTGAACTCGGCGAGCGATAGATGCATGAGCTTCTGGCGTGCGACGTTCAACGCGAGTGCGCAGCGCTGGTCGACCATCCGCTCGGCCGCGATGACGTACAGCACCGCCCGAGTCAGCGCTTCGTCGAACCCGCCGGTCTGCAGCTTCGCCGCGTACGCGTCCGCCTGGGCCTGTCGTGCCGCCAGCTTTTCGGGCGAAGTGCCGGGGAACGGCCGCACCTCGCTGCCTGTCGTTGAGGCCGAGGAACGCCTGCACGAATGGCGAGCCGTAGAAGCCGAAGAACGTCTGCTCGGCCAGTTGGTCGCGCGCCACGCGATAGGCGTCCAGGGCGGCAATAATCTGGTCCGAGACCTGCGTCTGCAGCGCGAGGAACGGATTGTCGGCCGCCGCCGGCTTACGGGCCGCTGCCACGCCGGCGGCCAGCTTCTGTACGCCCTTCATCCATGGGTTGCGATCGGCGAAGATCGTGTAGCTGAGCCTGAGCGGGTTCAGAGTTCGGGCCAGGTCCGCCGCCGTCTGGTTGGCGATCGCGCGCACCAAGGGCTGCATGAAGGTGCGATAGATCGAGAGGTTCAGCTCCGACAGCCGGGCCACAGCGGCGAAGGCGCGGTCGTCCTCGGGGCTATTGCGGCCGAGCGCGCGGATGTCGTCGAGCGAGCGGGCCTCGAAGCGGGCGATCCAGTCGCCGGTGACGAAGCCGCCCGGGGGCACGTCCGTCGGCCGCGGCGAAATGACCATCTCGTAGAGACCGGGCGGCAAGCAGTCGATGACGTCCATCAGCTGCACGAATTCCTCGTCCTCCTTCGCACCCACCTTGGCGGAGACGAAGAGGGCGAGATGCCCGATCTTGTGGTTCAGCGAGTACACGATCGTCCGGCCGGTGGCCCGGATGTCGTCGACGTCCCGATACAGATCGAGAATCCAGCCGAGCGTCTGCGGCGGCGGACTGATATTGTCGTCCGACGAGGTGAACACGATGATCGGCGAGGTGACGTTGCGGACATCGAAGGTCGTGCCATCGTGCGACTGCAGCTGGTTGCGGGTCAGCTTGTCGCCGATGAAGAGATTGTCCACCAGGAACTGCAACTCGTCGCCGTTGAGCTGGATGAAGTCGCCCCACCACTTCTCGAATTTAAGGAAGCGCTCCGCATCGGTGTCGATGTCGGCTTAGACCTCGTACTGCTTGCCCCACAGCCAATTGGCCGGGTTCAGGACGTCGAAGTTCAGGATCAGCCCGGTGCCGTCGAACTTCCCATTGCCGAGGTCGCTGGTCATTGCGGTGAGCCAGCTGCCGCCGAGCAGGCCGCCGGAATAGCGCATCGGGTTCTTCCCGTGCACGCCTTGCCAGTACGACATCGGGGAGCCCGCGACCAAGCACGGCCCGAACAGGTCCGGCCGCAGCATGGCCACCATCAGCGTCTGGTAGCCCGCCTGGCAGTTGCCGATGGCAAACGGACGCGGTGCATCGGGGTGGAGCTCGACCACTCGCTCGAAGAACTTCACCTGTCCCTCGACGACGTCCAGGAACTGCTGGCCGGGCGCCGGCGTCGCGCTGAAGCCGATGAAATAGACCGGATGGCCCGCATTCAGGGCATCGCCGATCTCGCTCTCCGCCTTGAAGCCACCAATGCCCGGCCCCTGGCCGGCCCGCGGGTCGACCACCACGACCGGCCGCTTGCGCGGGTCGGTCGCGACCGCTGACGACGGCAAGATGCGCAAGAGTGAATAGTTGATCGGCCGCGGCAACGACCGGCCGCTCATCAGTTCCTCATGGTCGAAACGCAGCACAGTGGCCATCGGCCGTGATGTGATCTCGATCTCCTCGTTGCCACGCTGCCGCAGCAGATCGAGGAAGAGAACGCTGCGCTGGAGCGCATCGACCATGTATTCCGGCCAGGCCGTCATGAAGTTGCCGGAAGATGCTGCGGAGAAATTCCGAAAAGCAGGCCAATCGAGGCCGAACGGATTCATTGCCGACGCTGATTTTGAGTTTAACTCAACTCCCATCGTGATCTCCTATCGCGTTCACTCTCATACGATGCGCATAGTCATCGTCGATTGCCGTCTCTGCGTATTTTAGAGGTCGGAGACCTACGATAAGTCCGGCCCGAAAGAATCTCCCGTTGACTTCCGCAAAACATAAGCCGCCCTCGTCGGCCACGATCCAATTGATGTGCGCGGCTGAGAAGCCACGTCCTCACGGGAGTATGCCAGGCGGCAGACGCTCCATTTTCTAGGCCTCGCTAGTCGGGCATCACATCAACCACGATCCGGTTCGTCGGCACGGCCAGGAACACCTTGTCTTTGGTCTTTACGTATTTCAGTCCGCGCACGCGAGCGATGTCGCCGACCGAGGACGGCAGGTCATGCGTCGCATTGAGCGCAACCCGGGCCGGCAATACGCTCGTCCGCGCAAGACCGCCGGCATCGGTCGCCGGCGCACTTTTGTCCGCCATGACCGCCTGATAGATTTGCTGGCGCTGCTGGTCGCTCAGGCCCAGCGGCCAAGCCATGGTTGGCAGCCGGTCGAGCGTGTCATTTGTTTTGGAGAGATTGGCCGGCATGGTTTGCGGGGTGGCGCCGATCGGCCGGGTGCCGCCGACCCCGGTTGATGCCGTGCTCTCGGACGCAAAGAAAGCCGCCCGCGCCTCGGCGGAAGACGGAATTGCAGGCGGAGAGGCACTGCTACTCGGCACCTTGGGATCGAAGCCACGATTGATCTGGCCGGTATCCGGGTTAAAGCCGGGATCAAATTCGTTCGCGTAGGAACTCGACTGTGCGCCGATCAACAGGAGTGGCCCAATTATGATCGAAGCGATGATAGTTCTCATGGCACCCTCCGTAGTATTAAATGGCTTATCGCGCTCGGCCGGGAATCAACTCATTTCCGGCCGAAATTGATATTTCGGCTCATGGAGCAGCGCGGAGCTTTACAGCCGCAATGAAATTATTCTGCTGGCTCTTTCGCTTTCACGCCGGCATGCACATCAAGGCGTGAGGGATTGGCCGTACTGAGGATCGTCTTGGCGCGAGCAATTTCCGCTGCCGTGCCGTGCGCCATCACCAGAAAGCTATCGGTTTTCAACGGCGGTCTCGTATTGGATCACGCTGTCCTTCGGCACGCCAATGCTGTAGAGCGCCGCACCAAGCGCACTCAGCCCACCTACCACGACCGCGTTTTCGATGCCGGCGACCGCAATGGTAGCCAGATATCCGAGCACGATGACATGCCCGACGACGGGAATGGTCATGAAGAGGCCGCCGAGGAACAAGCCCCAGAAGCCGCCCCAGAACGCACCCCGCGTGCCCCAAAACTTGATCCGGTCACCTGCGTTGTAGAAGCCGACGACCTTTTCGTCGGTATGGTATCCCTTGCCGACAATGCTGAGATTCTTCATCTCAAAGCCGGCTGCGGTCAACTTTTTCACGGCTGTTTCCGCCGCAGGGTGGTCAGCGAAGACGGCGATGACTGTGTCAGACTTTTTCCATTTGATCCTCCTTCAGGACAAGCAGTGCGTGGCAATTGTATTATGCATCGCGCGCTTAGGGTTTAACTGCTCCAACTTCGTTCCGTCGAACTTCAATCTGAAGCGGAACAAAGCTTCGTGTAGGTGTAACTGAGTTCTATGCTAATGGTTCGGAACGCGAGAAAGATATATCGTAGCTGCAAGTCATGAGCATCGTTGAGTAAGAGAAAGCCATGACTCATCCAATTCAGCGCTCTAGAGACGGATCCCATTACTGAACCTGTTTGCTCAGCGGGAGAGCTCCATTCGTCTTTTGCAGCGCGGTTTCCTGCCCCGCCAATGCAAGGGCAACCACCGGATTCATGCTATCGACCATCGACGTTGGCATCAGGATCGTGGCGCCGCGCTCCTTGGTCGTCTCATAGATGATGTTCATGGCGCGTAGCTGCAGAGCGGCCGGATGATCCGCATAGGTCATCGCTGCCTCGACAAACTTTCCCGCGATCGCCGCCTCGGCCGATCCAAGAATCACACGGGCCTGCTTTTCCCGCTCCGCCTGGGCCTGCCGGGACATGGCGTCCTGCAATGCTACCGGGATTGCGACGTCGCGGATCTCGACCGACTTCACCGAGATGCCCCAGTCGGCGGTCTTGCGGCCGATTTCGCCGCGCAATAATTCATCGGCGGCACTCCGTTCCGATAGCATCGCCGCCAGCATCGACGAGCCGATCATTTCGCGAAGCGACGTCTGCGCCACTCGATCGATTGCTTCGCGGTAGTTCGTGATGTTCAGCGCCGCTTTTTGCGCGTCATGGACGAACCAGAAGATGATCGCGTCCACATTGACCGGGACGGTATCTTTCGTGAGTGCCGCCTCTGCGCTGAACGCCGTGGTCTGAATGCGCTCGTCGATGACGGCGACGACGTTGTCGATCACCGGAATGATGAGGAAGAGGCCAGGCCCTTTGACGCCACGCAGCTTTCCCGCGCGCAGGATGACGAATTTCTCCCAAGTGTTAGCCATTTTCAGTGCGGCAGCGATTATGATCGCGGCGATCACGAATGTGGCAGCCAAATAAAGGTGCCCTATTGCACCTAACGCCGAACCTGCGGCGATCAAAGCCACAGTCAGAAATGCTGTAATTGGATTCATACTCAAGGCTCCCGACGCAACCGGTCACCCCCGACCGACGCTGATATTGATCTTCGGCGCAGTCATTAGCTGAGCAATATTGCTCGTACGCAATGAGCACGCTGGGTTTGAGTGATATGCCGTCACACATTGCGGGCGAATGGGCGCTGAATTAAGTTTTGGCAATCGAATTGCATGCTGTTTTATTTTGCTCAGAAACCATGGCTCGTCATCGAAGATTATGGATTCAATGAAACTCGTCACGACATGCCGGCACGATTCACGCATCATACCGCTCATTCGGCCCGCAGGCCTTCTCCCGCATCACCTTGCAACACCGCTTGCAACCTGAGTCGAGCGCGCAAGGCGGCCGAACACACGGCAGGAGCACCGGATACGATCCAAAATAAATCTGCGGCTCGGGAGTGGGGCGATCGGGAACCGGGAGATCTCCATCGCTGTCCATTGTAATAACGGGCGTAAGTTTGCAGAATCCGACGCAGATGCGCCTCGCTCAAGACCACGATATGATCAACGCATTCGCGCCGGATCTATCCGATCAGCCGTTCAGCAAAGCCATTCTGCCAAGGCGACGCTGGCGCAGTAGGCTTGTCCCGGATGCCTATGGCGCAGAGAACCGACGCGTGACGATACCTCTGGCAGGGCAACAAGGACACGCTCTACCGCGTCCACGGCATCGTCGAACCGTGGACCATCGGCACAAACGTTTCCTCCGGCTGCATCCGCATGATCAACCAGGATGTAATCGACCTTTACCAGCGCGTTCGAACCCCACGACTCAAAACCTGCGAGTCCTAATTCTTGACTTTTTGCCACGCCTCTTGTGCGGCCGGTGGAAGCTTGTCCATATGCTTTAAGAATAGGGCGAGGGTCCAAATCTGTTGATCGGTAAGCGTATCCTTCCATGAGGGCATGCCCGTCCAGCGAATTCCGTGTTTGACTTTCCAGAACGTAAAACCCTCAAGATCGTCCTCGACACCATCGGTCGCCAATTGCGGAGGGCTTGGATTGACCGCGGTGATGCCAATTTGATCCACCGCAACAGATAGTCCCAAGCGCTTTGCTACTAATTTTAACCGGCCTCTCAAGGGCTCGATCTCCATGGCGTAGCCTCCGTCGACGTTTCACGGTCGAGTTCGGCTTGCTCATCCGCAATGGCATGTTGACCACGATGGCTACTGACAAATTGGTACTCGATCTGACGCTCGTGCTGCCGCATGTCCCTGACGAGCGGGATGGCTGCGTCGAACGACTGATTTCTCTGCTCAAGAGCGAATACATTGATCAGGCGCATGTCATCCGCGAAGACGGCAAGGCGCGGCTGTGCTTGCATTATGATTCTGAGCGCATCGGCTTGGTTGAAGTCCGCCAACTGGTCACCGCGGCGGGCGCCTCGATCGACAAACGCTACGTGCATGAGAGCCTGCGCATCGAAGGCATGGACTGCCCGACCTGCGCCACCGTTATCGAACACGCACTGGGTCGCCTCGATGGCGTGCTTGAAGCCAAGGTGAGCTACGCCGCCGAGCGCCTGCGCCTGGAATACGACAGCGAAAAGTCGTCGCACCGGACGGTGGCGCGCCGCATCGAAGCGCTGGGCTACCGAATCTTCGCATTGGAAGCGCATGCCGGCTGGTGGGCTGAACATCGGGAGCTAGTTTTCAGTCTCACCGCAGGCGGGCTTCTGCTGGGCGGCTGGCTCGGGGGGCTGGCGGGCGCGCCGCACACCGTATCGCTTGGACTTTATATCGCCGCCTATGCAGTCGGCGGCTTCTTCACTGTACGCGATGCTGTGCAAAGCCTGTTGGCGAAGCGCTTCGATATAGACACTCTCATGCTGGTCGCGGCCGCAGGTGCCGCGGCGCTCGGGGACTGGGCCGAAGGCGCGCTTCTACTATTTCTGTTCAGTTTTGGGCACGCCCTGGAGCATTCGGCGATGGACCGGGCGCGCCATGCGATCGAAGCGTTGGCCCATTTGGCGCCGAAGACGGCATTGGTGCGCCGCGATGGCGCGGAGATAGAAGTCCCGGTCGAGGAATTGCTGCGCGGTGACGTGGTCGCCGTTAAGCCCGGCCAGCGCCTGCCGGCCGACGGCAAAGTCACCGAGGGCAACTCGGCCGTGGATCAGTCGCCAGTGACCGGCGAGTTGGTACCGGTGGATAAGGGTTCTGGCGACGCGGTCTTCGCGGGAACCGTCAATGGCGACGGGGTTTTGCTGGTAGAGGTCACCAAGCTTGCCACGGAAAGTACGCTGGTGCGCATGGTGCGGCTCGTCTCCGACGCCCAGACGCAGAAATCGCCGACCCAGAATTTTACAGACCGTATCGAGCGCGTATTCGTGCCGGTCGTGCTGATCGGCGCCGGCCTCCTGATCGCCGTGCCGCCGCTGTTCGGCTTTCCCTTTGCCGACTCCTTTTATCGGGCGATGGCGGTGCTGGTGGCGGCTTCGCCCTGTGCGCTCGCCATCGGCACGCCGGCGGCGGTCCTGTCGGCCGTGGCCCGGGCCGCTCAGTTAGGCGTGCTGATCAAAGGCGGCGCCCACCTGGAAAATCTTGGCCGGCTGACTGCGATCGCATTCGACAAGACGGGCACCATCACCGTCGGAAAGCCTCGTCTCACGGACATCGTGACGTTCGGCGCAACGGAGAACGAAGTCCTTGCGCTGGCAGCGGCGTTAGAGGGCCGCAGCGGCCATCCTTTGGCTCAGGCCATTGTCGCTGCGGCCCGGGAACGTGGACTGAGTTGGCGCGAGCCCGCGGACGTAGAGGCGGTGAACGGTAAGGGCATCCGCGCCACCCTCGGCACCCAGCGCATCGAGATTGGCAATCTCAAGCTATTTGCAGGCGAGGCGATGAGCGCTGATGTAACTGCGCAGGTCGAACGGCTGGAATCTATCGGGCGCACGACGATGCTATTGCGGGCGGATGGGCGCTTTGCCGGCGTCGTCGGACTCATGGATACCCCACGCGCCGGCGTGGCGGCGGTATTGGCGGAACTGCGATCGTTGGGCGTCACTAAGACCGTCATGCTGACAGGCGACAACGAGCGCGTCGCTCGTGCCGTGGCGCAGACGGTAGGGCTGGAAGACATTCGCGCGAGCCTGTTGCCCGAGGACAAGATCGCCATAGTGGCTGGCCTCGTTGAGCAATATGGACAGGCGGCCATGGTAGGCGACGGCGCCAATGACGGGCCCGCTCTCGCCCGCGCCACGGTTGGCATCGCCATGGGTGGCGCCGGCACCGACGTTGCGTTGGAAGCCGCCGATGTCGTGTTGATGAGCGACGATCTCGGCAAGCTCCCGTTTGCCGTCGGCTTGAGCCGCGCGGCGCGAGCGGTCATTCGCCAGAACCTGTTCATCGCGCTTGGTGCGGTTGCCCTGCTGATTCCGGCAACGCTGTTCGGCTGGGCCGGCCTCGGCCTCGCGGTGCTCATCCATGAAGGGTCGACGATTGTCGTCGTGTTCAATGCGCTGCGACTGCTTACCTATCATGCAAGGCCAAAAGCCGGCGCAGTCGCTTAAGCGACTGGGAACCTCGAAGAATTCCGTTGGTGGAGATCGCTTGATCTTGCGCAATGCGGCGGAGCAGCAACAGCCTATAGAAGGAAACTTGAGTCTGCCGCGCAGCTTCCGCGCTCAATATGAGGAGATCAGACCATGGCCAATCGGGAAGTTGTGATCTGTTCGCCGGTTCGCACGGCCATCGGCACATATGGCGGCACGCTCAAGGATACGCCGGCAGTCGATCTCGGTGCCGTTGTCGTCCGCGCGGCACTTGAGCGCGCGAAGCTGTCACCCGGCGACGTGGATACGGTTGTCATGGGCAATGTCGTCCAGGCAGGCAACAAGATGAACCCGGCCCGGCAGGCGGCCATTCACGGCGGCGTGCCGGTCGATGTGCCAGCGATGACAGTTAATCGCGTCTGTGGCTCGGGTGCGCAGGCGATTGCGAGCGCGGCGCAAGAGGTGATGCTCGGCTTCATCGACAGTGCGGTCGCAGGTGGCATGGAGAACATGGACCGGGCGCCCTATCTCATGAGTTCCGGACGCTGGGGCTACCGCATGGGAGACGGACAGATCTTCGATGCGATGCTGATGGATGGTCTCAATGATGCGTTCTCCGGCCAGCACTCCGGATGGCACACGGAGGACCTCGCGCGGTCGCACCAGATTACCCGCGAAGAGCAAGACCGCTGGGCCGAGCGTTCGCAGAAGCGATTTTCGGCAGCGCAAGCGGCCGGCAAGTTCGCGGCGGAAATCGCAGCGGTCGAAATCGCCGCCCGAAAAGGTCCGACAAAATTCGACAAGGACGAGCACAATCGGCCGGACACCACACTTGAGAGCCTCGCCAAACTCAAACCGGCCTTTCGTAAGGACGGCACCATCACGGCCGGCAACGCGCCCGGCCTAAATACTGGGGCCGCGGCCATAATCGTGGCCGACCGCGCCTGGGCCGAGCAGAAAGGCCTCAAAGCGATGGCACGTCTGGTTGCCTACGGCATCGGCCCGGTCGAGCCGGGCATGTTCGGCCTTGGTCCCGTGCCGGCGGTGCGCCAGGCGCTCGACCGTGCCGGCTGGAAAATCGCAGATATCCAGCGGATTGAGATCAACGAGGCCTTCGCGGCCATTGCAATCGCAGTCACGAAGGACCTCGGTTTGTCCCCAGACGTCGTCAATGTGGAGGGTGGCGCGATTGCACATGGTCACCCGATCGGCGCGAGCGGCGCGGTGCTCACGACGCGTCTTTTGCATTCGATGCAACGCGACGGGATCAACAAGGGGATCGTCACGCTCTGCATCGGGGGAGGGCAGGGGATCGCGCTTGCGTTGGAACGAGTTGCCTGAGGGCGAACGGATGAATGTTCGATCGGGTCCGTCCCTCGTGCAGGACGCTCGCCCTACTCAAGCTGACAGATGAGATTAAGTCGGTCCATCGACGAATATTCGAGGTGGGCCACTCGATGAAAGCAGGTCAGCATCGTGTCGCTTTACTTCTACATACTGACTTCGTTGTTCGTATTTTTCTTTTCCGGCCTGATGGCAATGGCGGGACTGGGCGCTGCATTGCTGTTCGTCCCCTTCTTTTACTACATGGGTGTGCCGCTGGGGGAAGCGGTGCCTACCGCGCTGTTGCTCAATGCCGTTAGTCTATCTGTCGCAACGGTCAATTATTTTCGAAACAAGCTCATCAACTGGCGGCTCGGCTTGCCGATTTTAATTGCAGCCGTGGCGCTCTCGCCCTTGGGGGCGAGGCTGACGCCTCATGTGAACAAGGAATTGCTGCTTAGTCTGTTTGCGGCCTTTCTCCTGTTCGCCGGAGGAATGATGCTGTTTTACCAACCCAGGCAGCGCGAACGGACGCTGGACTCCGGCGCGGCTCTGGCGACCGGTTTGGGTGTGGGCGGTGTCGCAGGCTTCCTGGGCGGGCTGCTCGGTGTCGGTGGCGGCAATATCATCGTGCCGGTGCTGAACTGGCTCGGTCTGGACGCCAAGGTCGCCGTAGGAACTTGCGCCCTGGTGGTGGTGTTCTCGTCACTCTCAGGTTTTCTGGGTCATGTCAGCTTGGGTGGGCTCGACCCAATGTTCATCGGCCTGATGGCACTTATGGCAGCAGGCGGTTCGAGTGTCGGGTCGTATTTGATGACGACCAAGGTTTCCAGCAGCCAGCTAAAACGCTTGACCGGTGTCGTGCTCTGGCTGATCGCCGCAAAGATGATCTTTGACTTGCTCAAGTAGGTTGAAGTTTTCACAGGAGAACAACATGACCACGCAACATATCCCGCCGGAGTGGGCCTTCGAATTCCACGGCCATCAGTGTCCTTTCATGCCGATCGGTTATCGAATGGGGAAACTTGCCCTTGAAAAACTTGGCATCGAACGCGAACGGGATCATGGCTTTTTCGTCTTTCCAGAGTTGGGCGAAGGCCACCCGCAGACCTGCATGATGGACGGCATCCAGGCCGCCACCGGCGCCACTTACGGAAAGGTGCTGATGGCCAAGACCTTCTACGGCAAGCTCGCGGCCATTTTCCATCACCCAAAAAAGGGAGCGATCCGCTTTTCTCTCTTGCCGGACTTTATCGACGCCATGGGCAAGTTCGAGTTCTTGGCCTATCGCAAAAAAGGAGTTGAGCCGTCACAGATTCCACCTGGGGTGAGCGAAAAAATTATCCGCTGGGTCTACGAGCAGCCCGATGATGCCGTCTTCAAAGTCGAGCCGAAGCCGGATTTCAAGTTCTCGCCGGTCAAGGGATCGTTCAACAAGACGAAATGCAGCGCCTGCGGGGAATACGTGTTTGACCGCTACCTACGAATGAAAGACAGCCAGCCAGTCTGCATTCCGTGCTCGGCTTATTGAATTAGCTCTGACCGCTGTGCATCGGCGGCGAGTAGGGAATCGCGCTCGCGCCCGAATCAGTGAAATGGCCTCATCATGATTAGGAATTCTTTGAGTAACTTATCGAGAGGAGGAGCGGAATATGAGTAAGGACTTTGCGCAAATCGCCAACGACGTGATCACCGGCGTCGGGCTATTGCAGCGGGGTACGCCTGACACGATGAAAGCCTTTGGGGCTCTTTCGACGGCAGCGACGGCATCCAAAGCAATCGATACGAAAATGAAGGAGCTGATGGCGCTCGCGATTGGCATCGCGGTCCACTGCGATGGCTGCGTCGCTTATCACACGAAGATGGCGCATCAGCATGGGGCGACACGTGAGGAGGTTCTCGAAACTATCGCACTGGCTGTGTACATGGGCGGCGGACCAGCCGCTGTCTATGGTGCCGATGCGGCGAGAGCGTATGACCAGTTTAGCGAGAAATCGTAAAGCTCCTCTTCATATGCACTCCAAGAACAACCTCGTCGACCGTATCGGGTTGTTGCAGCGGCTGCCGCGGTGCAAAACATATACACATTGAACAAGGACGAGGAGAGAAGACGTCATGGCCCCCGCCGCCGTACACGGATTGCGGACAGGCTCATTCACGCTGTCTCGCATTCTATTCCGCACCAATGTGATTAGCGGAAACACACCGGAAATTCCATTGGGGTTACTTGCGGAACTTGTCGTTGGTCCATGTCGGGTGCTCGGGTTGAGCATTCGACGGAAGATTACTCCGAGGGAACTCTCCTGGCTTCCTGATAGTTGGCATGCCGATCTCGCACAGCCAGCAACTTATTGGAGCAGTCAATTTGATAAGTCTTGGGCTTCCGCACCTCCGGGGCAAGCTCTAAATTTCTTGGCAGAAAGGCATCGAGATTCCTTATTCGTAGTGCCTCCACAAGACCGCTCTCTCCCGCCTCTTAAAGCGGAAGATTCGGAATTGAGAGACACCGCCGTACAGGCTGTAATGGGGCTGTTGGTTCGGGAGGAAGACAATTTTCTGCCGAAGCCAACTTACCTAGAGGTGGAATCAGAAATTGCGGCTACTAGCTTTTTTAGCTCTATTCCGGCCTGTTCGTGACCCGGCACCCCACACCTGCCACCGCGACCTTCATCGGCGCCGCCGGCAACAAACTCGTCGCCGACGTGTTCGGCGACAGCGGTTCTCCGGTGCTGTTGCTGCATGGCGGTGGCCAGACCCGCCACGCATGGCACAAAACCGCGGAAGCGATCGCGCGCAAAGGCCATACAGCCTATGCGCTCGATCAACGCGGCCATGGAGACTCCGATTGGGTCGCGAACGGCGCCTACGAGTTCTCGGATTATGCGGCGGACGCGGAGGTCGTCGCGGCCGAACTCACCCGCCGCTCGGGCGCAAAGCCGATCGTGATTGGAGCTTCACTCGGCGGCATCGCTGCCCTGCTCGCCGAAGGCGAAACCGAACGTGACATGGGCGCCAATGTCTTCTCCGCACTGGTGCTGGTTGATATCACCCCGCGCGTCGACCTGAGCGGGGTGGCGAAGGTTCTCGGCTTCATGCGGGCAAACGCCAAGGAAGGTTTCGCGTCGATCGCCGAGGCCGCGCAGTCGGTCGCCGACTATCTTCCCCAGCGGCCGCGGCCGAAAAGCAATGATGGACTAAAGAAAAATCTACGCCTGTCGCCTGATGGCCGCTGGCGTTGGCACTGGGATCCGCGCTTCCTTGATGGTCCACGGGCAGCCGGGTCAGACCGTCGCGCGCTCGAAGCCGCGTTGATCGCGGCCGCGCGCCGGATCCAGATCCCAGCCCTGCTGGTGCGCGGCGCGTCTTCAGAACTGGTGAAGGAGGCGCACGCGAAGGAATTTCTCGAACTCGTCCCGCATGCCGACTACGTCGACGTCAGCGGTGCGCGGCACATGGTGGCGGGCGACCGTAACGATCACTTCTCGTCCGCCGTGCTATCCTTCATCGGACGGCTGGTGACGGCGAAGTGATTTCAGAAGACGGCGTCGCAGCGAACGCAGGTCGGTGGCGCAGGAGGCGCCGACATGACTATATCCGGCGCAATGGATTGGCCAGCGCGCGGGAAAAGTGGGCGGTCATGAACACCGACATCACTGGAAACGCGGCGCGAGGCGCTTGCGCGATATCGACCGGGATGGCGCTCTGCTGATCGGGTGATAGAGAGGGTGCAAGCATGCCTTCCATGCTCGGTCGTCCAGGCAAACATTGGAGCAGCTTCCGAATTTCTGACGGGCTGATGGAAAATAGCACGCTCGCCATCAGCGCGCCGCCCTGTCAGCGCGGTAAACGCGCAGAGTAGGGGCTATAAAAAGAAGGAGTATTTGATGCTCACCCGATCACTTGGAACGCATGGTCCGACCAGCTCGGCCATCGGCTTGGGCTGCATGGGCATGTCTGACTTCTATGGCCCATCAGATCGGGCCGAAAGCATTGCCGCTGTGCGAGCGGCACTCGATGCCAATGTAACGCTGCTTGACACAGGAGACTTTTATGGCATGGGCCATAATGAGATGCTTATCGCAGAGGCAATCCAGGGCAGACCGCGTGATCAGATCATATTGAGCGTCAAGTTTGGCGCACAGCGCGATCCCGCAGGGAAATGGGTAGGATTTGATGGACGCCCCGCTGCCGTCAAAACGGCTTTAGCGTACACGCTGAAACGGCTAGGCACAGACCACATCGATATCTACCGCCCTGCGCGGCTCGATCCTAACGTTCCCATCGAAGATACGGTCGGCGCCATCGCAGAGATGGTGAAAGCCGGCTATGTTCGTAATATTGGTTTATCGGAAGTTGGAAGCGAAACAATTCGACGGGCCGTTTCGGTTCATCCTATTTGCGATCTGCAGATTGAATATTCGCTGTTCTCACGGGGCATCGAGGTATCAATTCTTCCAACTTGCCAAAAGCTTGGCATTGGCATCACGGCATATGGGGTGCTCTCGCGCGGTCTTATCAGCGATCGCTGGTCAAAGGATAAGATAACGCCAGGCGATTTTCGCAGTTACAGCCCGCGATTCCAAGGCGAAAACTTGGAGAAAAATCTAAAGCTCCTTGAACCCGTTCGGGTGATCGCAGTGGCAAAAGGCGCGACGTTGGCGCAGATTGCAATCGCCTGGGTTCTATCGCGTGGCAAAGGCATCGTACCAATTATTGGCGCTCGTCATCGACAAAGTCTCGCCGAGTCTCTTGCTGCGCTGGACGTTATCCTTTCGCCTAAAGATTTTCTCGCGATTGAAAAAGCCCTGCCTAAGGGGATTGCGGCGGGTTCCAGATACGCAGAAGCTCAAATGGCACATTTGGATAGTGAGCGGGGGTGAGTTTTTGGCTGGCTTGCTCGAAGCGTATGAAATTCTAAGTCCGCCTTTTCTACCATGCATATGTGCAGTCACGGAGCTGGCGCCACGCCGAAAAGAACATCCGCAATTGGCGGGTCGTGGATCGGATATTCGGTATCGGCAGGCCAGGGCAGCGCCGTGACTACATCATCGATCCCCAGTGCAGCGAGCTGGTACGGCACACCATCTCCGTATTCAATATGGCCACTGCCCATGATGCCGACGACAAGCGGCTGCCGCGCGTCGCGTCGTGCGCTGGCGATCGCCTCGGCCATGGCGCGGTCCCAGAACTGCTGTGCGCAGACGAAACGTTCAAACCGTTCCGAGTTTGCCTGGGGGTCCTGACCGGCGGCGGGGTGCTTCTTGAACCACTCATACAGTCGGTCGCGATAAAACGAAGAGGCGGGTGCCGGATCGCCGACGCCCTGTCGCTCGGTGCTCGGCACGGATGGCAATCCTTGTGCCGCAACCCGACGGTTGGTCGCCCGATCAATATTGAGCGCCAGCATCGGCAAGTGGTGCATCCGGGCGAAATGGAATAGCGGCAGGTAAAGTGCGTCGGCAAAGCCCCAGATCTGCGGCCACTCGACCTTGCGCAGGAAGTCGCCTTCGTCCAACTCGCCTTTGGACCAGCGGTTGAGCACAGGCTGGACGCGCCGCGGGTGCTACGCACTGGCGCACTACGCGGACCCCCCTGAGCCACTGAGACTGGTGAGACAGCGCCTCTCGTCGCGTTCGCCGGCGAGCGGCACCAGCGATCACAAGTCCCGCCTGGTAGATCAGCTGACCCACGGACCAAGTCTGTTCCGCAGACGCAGCATATATTCGGACCCGTCAGTATCGCCTGGCTGGTCCATAAAATAAAGCTCGTCATGGCATCGACGACAGGTCCACCCTCGGGAGCACTCGAATGCAGAAAATCCACGCCTTTCGAGCCAATGGTCATGATCCCAAGTAAGTCTATACTTACCAGGCAGGCCCCCACAGCGTTGGCAGCGATTGTCGTCCGGATACTTTTGAGGCAGGTCCCGCGGATCAAATCTGTGGTTGATCCTGAAGTGCTTAACCCAAGTGGCTGTTACGTCCTCCGGCCGCTTCGGCGAGCTGGGCTGCGACCATCTCTGGCACCCACACTGCCGGCAAGTTTCAGTTCGCCTTTTCATGATCGCCTCCCTACGCAGCTTGCTGCTGATCGAGGAAGCGTTCGAGCTCAGCGCCGCGCACGATTCTGCGTGCACCGATCTTGACCGTCTTGATGCGGCCTTCGCGGATCAGCTTGTAGAGAAGCGTTCTTGAGATTCGGAGAAATTGCGCGGCTTCACGGATCGTGAAGCACGGTCGGAGCGGTTCGCTACGCATGGTGACCCTCGTATAGTTCCGGCCATTCGCTTGGCCGGCCCATCCCTGGTTTGAACCACCTTGCCCAAGGTCGGGCAGGTTGGCGGGGAGCACAGCTCCCACTCTATGGATGGACAACTAATTACGTATGGTCGTGAACGCCCCGGATCAAGGGTGCCTGCTTGCAACAGGTCCCGAGGCTTCGGTGGAAGGGAGCTGCAGCCGACACAATATGGTCTGTTATGGGCAGCGAAGATGGTGGCGGCGGAGAGTTGGCGCTTCCAGCCGCTGAGCCTAATATGAGCCCTAGAATTTGCCCGCGCATTTTCTGACGCTATAGTTCAGCAGGCAAATAGCAGGTAAAAGACCGAGAAAACTTAGGTTTTGCGGGCGTAGTTCAATGGTAGAACGGCAGCTTCCCAAGCTGCATACGAGGGTTCGATTCCCTTCGCCCGCTCCAATCTAAAAAGTTCTTTGTTCCAGTAGGTTGATGCGGTCTGGGCGGCCCCTCTGTAGCAACCGAGTCGGGCGATACGACATTTATACAACGGACGATCCGTCAAGTGGTGTCGTCCCGGGTCCTGAGAGGTCTGCATTTAGAGTCTTCTTTAGAGACAAATCAAACGACACCATGCCATGGAAGATTGGCGCCGACACTTGGTTTGATCGTGAAGAGACGAGCCGATACGGAATCCAAGAGCCAATGGTTTGATCAGGCCTTGCTGAAATCCGATCGCTGCTCCTGGTGTGCGCTTCAACGGCCGAGCGAATCGAACTTCGCCTTCTGGGCGTCGTCGAGCTGCGCGTAGAGGCCGTCGAGTGCGATTTCCGTCGAGGTCGCCGCGTAGCTCAGGTTGGAGAATTGATCGTTCGCCGCATCGAGCCGGGCGCTCGGCGTTTCGGGAATCGGCTGCGCGCAGGGTGCGGTCAGTAGCTTAGCCATGTCGCCTGCGGTCTTGCGCAGATCCTGCATGGCCTGGTCCTGCTCCTTGCGCGGCTGCACCTCCTGTTCGATCTGCCGCAGCAGCCGTTCCGACGCTCCAATGCTCGGCGCGGCGCAGGCCTGATATTGCTTCGCCATGGCGCCGTTATCGGGCTTGGCATTCGGCTTTGCGCGATCGTCAGGCTGCTTCCAGACGAAATCCTTTTTCTGTTGGTCGTTGAGCGAGTCGTAGAACGCCTTGAGCGGCGCGCGCACGGTAACGCCGGCGTCGCGCACCGCCCACAGCTCTTGCACCGTCACCTTGAGCCGCTCGAGTGGCGGCAGCGCATGCAGATTGCGGCACCCAGTCTTGATGGTCTTGATCGCTTCGCTCACCGCGGTCTGCAACTTGCCGAGCGCCGCACGCTGCGTATCGTCGAGCTTGCCATCCCGCTCGATCTGCGACGCCGGCCATTCGATCTGTGCGGCGGCGGGCGGACCGCACGCGTCGGCGGCATTGCCGTTGCTGTCGCTCTGCACCGCGGCGCCGGTCGTATTGCGCGCGAGCTCGGGGCCGGGTCCGGGGCTCATGAGCGCGCCGGCTATCACGTCGAAGCCGTGCGCGCGTATCTGCCCGGCGTAACGGCCGGGCCACAACGTGAAGCCGACGATATCCTCGTAAGCGCTCGGCCAGCCGGCCGGTCCGGCGTCGCCGAATTGCGCCGGCGGCGAACCGGACGAGCGCTGCTCCTGCGCGGTGTACGACGGGTGCCTGCGTGGGAAATGACCGAAACGGCCGAGCATCGAGCGCAAGGGGTGGGTGAAAGTGCCGATGATGCCGCGCGGCGACAATTGCGCTTGCGCCGCCTCAGGCAGCGCCATCGCGGCGGCTAGCAAGATGATGAGGAATGTTTTCTGCCCGCGCATGACCTTGCTCCCGTCCGCCGCCGCCGCCAAGCGGCCGCGCGGCCCCGCTTGGCATAACGGCCAGTTCCACCATGGGGTTCCAGGAGCTGTGGAGGTAATCGCAGCCCATTGAAATCTTTACGCGAATTTAGTCGGCAACCAGCCGCCGACCTGCGCATTAGTAGGTACGAGTTCCATGCGGGAACCAGGGTGGCGGCGCGACCTGGGACGGGTAGAGGCAAATGGCTGAAACAGGGCTGGTGCGGAGGCCGCGATGCTAGCTTCCGCCGTCACCGCCATCGTCCGGGTCTGCGCCCGTGTGCCCTGGCTGATCATCGTCTTCGGGCTCGCCGCCGCGGCCGCCTCGGCGGTCTATTCGGCCAGGCATTTCGCGATCAATACCGACGTCAACAAACTGATCTCGCCGGATCTCGACTGGCGCCAGCGTGAACTGGAGTTCGAGAGATTGTTTCCCGGCCATTTCGGCTCGACGCTGGTGGTTGTCGACGCGCCGACCGCCGAGCTAGCCGCGCAGGCGAGCGCCGACCTGACGAGACGACTGTCGGCGCAGCCAAAGCTGTTCACCGCGGCCGAGGACATAGCCGGCAACGCGTTCTTCTCGCGCAACGGCCTGTTGTTCCGCCCCACCGACGACGTTGTGCGCCTGACCCAAGGTCTGCGCCAGGCCGGGCCGCTAATCGGCACGCTGGTCTCCGATCCGAGCCTGCGCGGGCTGACGCGGGCGCTGTCGCTGGTCTTCATCGGCGTGCAAAACCATTCGACCACGCTCGATGCCCTGGCCCGGCCGCTGTCGATGGCGGCGGCGACCTTCGAGGACGTTCTCGCCGACCGTCCCGCTGCGTTCTCCTGGCAAGAATTGCTCAACGGCCATCCGCCGGCGACAGGCGACTTGCGGCGGCTGATCGAGGTGCATCCGGTGCTGGATTATTCGGCGCTGCAGCCTGGCCGGCGCTCCAGCGACGCCATCCGGCAGGCCGCCAAGGACCTCGATCTCGCCGGCAAGTACCGCGCGCGCGTGCGGCTGACCGGCTCGGTGCCGATGGCCGACGAGGAATTCGCCACCGTGCAGCAGGGCGCGCTGGTCAACGGCCTTGCCACCGTCGTCATCGTGCTGGTGATCCTGTGGCTCGCCTTGAAGTCGGCGCGTATCATCGCGGCGGTGTTCATCAATTTGTTCGTCGGCCTGAGCATCACGGCCGCGCTCGGCCTGATGATGGTCGGCGCGCTGAACATGATTTCGGTCGCCTTCGCCGTGCTGTTCGTCGGCCTCGGCGTCGACTTCGCCATCCAGTTCTCGGTCCGCTACCGCGCCGAACGCCACGACATCGGCGAGCTGCGCCCGGCGCTGGCGCAGGCGGCGGCCAAGGTCGGCGTGCCATTGACGCTTGCCGCCGCCGCGGTCGCCGCCGGCTTCATGTCGTTCATGCCGACCGACTATCGCGGCGTCTCCGAACTGGGGCAGATCGCCGGCGCCGGCATGCTGGTCGCCTATGCCACCAGCATCACGCTGCTGCCGGCCTTGCTGGCGGTGATGAACCCGCCGGGCGAGGCGCATCCGGTCGGCTACCGCGCTCTCGCGCCGGTCGACCGGTTCCTGCAGACTTATCGCGTGCCGGTGATCGCCGGCACCGTGGCTGTCGCCTTGCTCGGCTCGCCGCTGCTCTATTTCCTCACCTTCGATTTTGACCCGATCCATCTGCGCAGCAGCGCCACCGAGTTGATCTCGACACTGCTCGACCTCGGCAGCGATCCGCGCGTCGGCATCAATTCGGCCAACGTGGTGCTGCCGTCGCTCGACGCCGCCAATACGGCGGCCGCGCGCCTCGCCAAGCTGCCGGAAGCCTTGAGCGCAACCACGCTGCAGAATTTCGTGCCGGGGGATCAGGACAAGAAGCTTGCGGCAATCCAATCGCTCGCCGACAGCGTCGGCCCGATCCTGCAACGGCCGGCCGCGAGCCGGCCGCCGTCCGACGCCGACAACATCGCCGCGCTCAACGGCGTCGCCGACCAGCTCGACCGGATTGCCGGCGATGCGAAAGGCGCGGGCGCCGACGCCGCCAAGCGGCTTGCCGCCGACGCGCGCAAACTGGCGGCGGCGACGCCGGCGCAGCGGGCAGCGGCGCAAGCGGCCTTTGTCGTGCCGCTGCAAATCGACGTGGACGATCTGCGCGATTACCTGAAGGCGGAGACCGTGACGATCGCCAACCTGCCGGACAGCCTCAAGCGGGAATGGGTCGCGCCGGACGGCCACGCCCGCGTCGAGGTCGCGCCCAAAGGCGATACCAACGATACCGAGGTGCTGCGCAGCTTCGCCCGCGCCGTGCTCGCGGTCTATCCGGACGCGGTCGGCGGCCCGATCTCGATCTTGAAATCCGGCGACACCGTCGTGACCGCCTTCATCGAGGCCGGCGCCTACGCGCTGATCTCGATCGCGCTCATTCTGTGGATCGTGCTGCGCCGCTTCGGCGACGTGCTGCTGACGCTGGCGCCGCTGCTGCTCGCCGGTCTTGTGACGCTGGAGATCAGCGTCTTGATCGGCATGCCGCTGAATTTCGCCAACATCATCGCGCTGCCGCTGCTGCTCGGCGTCGGTGTCGCCTTCAAGATCTACTACATCATGGCATGGCGCACCGGGCAGGCCAATCTCTTGCAATCGAGCCTCACCCGCGCGGTGATCTGGAGCGCGCTCACCACGGCGACCGCGTTCGGCAGCCTGTGGCTGTCGCAGCATCCAGGCACGTCCAGCATGGGCAAGCTGATGGCGCTGTCGCTGGTCTGCACGCTGGCGGCGGCGGTGCTGTTCCAGCCGGCGCTGATGGGCAAACCGCGCACGCTACAGCAACCCTAAAGGGCGGTGCCGAGCATGGTGGTGCGGGCGGTGTTGCCGATCAGTGCCGCCACTTCGACCATATTTACCGTCGCGACCATAGACGATTTTATAGCTGCGGTCTCGGCCGCCGCAAGCGGCGATAGTTCGGCATCGGCCGAACCAATTCGTGTGCGGCGTGCGGAACTTTAAAGTTCGGAGAAGCTTTTCCGAGCCGAGCAATCCGATGGGTCGCAAAAAACCTTCAAACACCGATGAGTTTCAGCCGCCACGCCGGTCTTACACATGAGGCCGGCTTGTGAAACCAGGCGGGCCAACCCTGGACTAGTAGGAGAACGCTATGAACATCGCGCGGAAGACAGAAGTCATGAGCAGTCCAAATTTCACCACGACCTTTTTAGTCGACCAAACGCCGAAAGAAGCCTCCGATGTTTTCAACAATGTTCGCGGATGGTGGTCGAAAGAAATCGAAGGCGGTACCGACAAACTCGGTGACGAGTTTAAATATTAAATATCATTTCAAAGACGTCTATCGTTGCAAAATCAAGCTGATGGAGGTCGTTCCCAACAAGAAAGTCGTGTGACTCGCCTTGGACAACTACTTCGATTTCACCGAGGACAAGACCGAGTGGAAGGGCACGAAGATCATCTTCGAAGTTGCCAAGAAAGGCAAGAAAGCGGAAATCCGATTCACCCACGAGGCTTTGATTCCCGAATATAAGTGTTTCGATGTCCGTTCAAACGCGTGGGGCCCTTATATCAACGGTAGCTTACGGAGCTTGATTACGACAGGCAAAGGGCAGCCCAACAAGAAGGAAAGTTGAACAAAATCCCCGATTATCGCGAGGTCGTTGGGACTTCGATTTTCCCGGGCGCGTTCACGACTGCATCGACCTAATCTCCGCGAGACTCGTTTGCGAAAAATTATCGAGGACAGATGAGTTTCAGTCGCCATGCCGGTTTTAGACATGAGGTGAGTTCGCGTGACATTCGGGAGGACAAAAATCTTTCATTGACAGGAAAGAAGGTGGTCGTGATCGGCGGGAGCCGAGGGTAGGACGGCGGACTGCGCAGCGGCGTTGTCAGTTGCCGCCATCCGACGGTTTGATCAAGCCGCTTTGCACGGCGATAGCGACCGCATGCACACGGTTCCGCGCCCCCAGTTTCCGTGTTGCCACGCGCAGAAAATGCTGCGCCATGCTTTTGCTGACGCCGAGTTCGACCGCTATCTCGTCCGCGGCCTTTCCATTGGCGAATAACTTGAGCGCGGCGAGTTCATTAATGTCCAACGGTCTCATCGAGATCTATACACCCTTGGCTTAACGCGCGCTGTTACGCGCGATAGATATGATATCCCGGGTCAGCTATCGATGAGAGTTACAAAGATTTAACCGTTCAGCCTCGGAAACTCGCGCCGTTGATTGCCCACCAAGCCAGCGGCGGGGCGAACTGCTGCTTGTTACCGGCGGAGGAGTCTCGCAGCACCGCGTCGAGCCCGACGCCGAAAACAGTAAACACGATGTGAACCACCAACGCTTCGAAGACGCCGCAGTTGACCGTGGCGGCATAGTGAAAGCGGCGGAGGGTGTCTGTGGCCGGGCCCAAGCTGGCACGAAAGCGGCGAATGCTAGCGCAGGATAGCCGAAGCGGCACCGAGCGCGGAACCCGGCCGAACGTCCGCGCGAGGCAATATGCCGAACATCGGCGGTGGCCATGCGTTATTCTCAGCGCGAGGATGCACGGCGAGGGCGACGATGGCGGCCAAGCAGGCAATCGTTGAGACCGACATCCCGGCGCGGCTCGACCGGCTGCCCTGGGGGCGCTTTCACAGCCTGGTGGTGGCCGCGCTCGGTGTTACCTGGATCCTCGACGGGTTGGAGGTGACGCTCGCAGGCTCGCTGGCGGGCGCATTGAAACAAAGCCCGGTCCTGCTATTTTCCAATACCGATATCGGCCTTGCCGCCAGCGCCTATCTCGCGGGCGCCGTGCTCGGCGCGCTGTTCTTCGGCTGGCTCACCGACCGGCTCGGCCGTAAGAAATTGTTCTTCGTGACGCTGACGGTCTATCTCATCGCCACCGCGGCGACCGCGACTTCATGGAATCTCGTGAGCTTCGCGCTGTTCCGTTTTGTCACCGGCGCCGGTATCGGTGGCGAATATACCGCGATCAATTCCACCATCCAGGAGTTGATCCCGGCGCGGGTGCGCGGCTGGAGCGACCTCGTCATCAATGGCAGCTTCTGGGTCGGCGCCGCCATGGGCGCGCTCGGCTCGCTGATGCTGCTCGATCCGGCGGTGATCGACCCGGAAGTCGGTTGGCGGCTCGCCTTCCTGATCGGGGCTAGTCTCGCTCTGATTATCTTTTTCATGCGGCTGTGGATTCCGGAAAGCCCGCGCTGGCTGATGACGCATGGCCGCGTGCAGGAGGCGCGGCGCGTGATTGCCGGCATCGAGGCGCGCTTTGTCGATCTGCCGCCGGCGCACGGTCTGCCGCACGTGCGCCTGCGCGTACGCAAATCGACGCCGCTTTCGGAAGTGGCGCGGACATTATTCCAGCGCCACCGCCAGCGTACGCTGGTGGGCTTGAGCTTGATGATGTCGCAGGCCTTCTTCTACAACGCCGTTTTCTTCACCTACGCGCTTATCCTCACCGATTTCTATCACGTGCCGTCCGACCATATCGGCTGGTATCTGTTGCCCTTCGCAGCGGGGAATTTCCTCGGGCCCGTGTTAATGGGCCGGCTGTTCGACACGCAAGGGAGGCGTCCGATGATCGCCTTTACTTACATCGTCTCAGGCATCTTGCTTGCCGGTACCGGCTACCTGTTCATGCGCGACCTGATCACGGCGGAAACGCAGACGCTGTGCTGGATGGCGATCTTCTTTTTCGCTTCCGCCGCGGCGAGTTCAGCCTATCTCACGGTGAGCGAAACCTTTCCGCTGGAAATCCGCGCGCTCGCCATTGCCTTCTTCTACGCGATCGGCACCGGCATCGGCGGCATTATCGGGCCGTGGCTGTTCGGAGTCTTGATCGACACCGGCTCGCGCGCGAGCGTGTTCGGCGGCTATCTGTCCGGCGCCGCGATGATGATCGCCGGCGGGCTGGTGGCCTTGCGCTGGGGCGTCGCCGCCGAGCGCAAGCCCCTGGAAATGGTGGCGAGGCCGTTGACGTTCATCGATATCGATTGACGCTCAAATTCCCGCCAATTCCCGCATGATCTTATATAGCCGCGCCTGGTCCTCGAAGCCGATGCTGGGGCGGTCGGAGAGCGAGATAAAGACGCTCTTGATTCTGGCGTCGGCCGCGGCGCCGGCGAACACGCCGGGATAGAATTCCGCGCCGCTGAGCCCGAAGCCGGGGGTGACGGCAAGGAACATCTGTGTGGGTTGGCGCGCCCGCATGCCCCATCGCTATCAATAAAATCAGCTACTTGCGGCGCCGATCGGTGTCGAGCCCCCCGCCGAAAGACATCCTTACTGTCAACGTCGGCTATTTCTTTCGCGCAGATGCTGCCGAAATCCGCGAAACCCGACGCATGCTATGTCCGGCGGCACGATGACAATCTATGCGACTGAAAAATCAGCAATGGCAGATTGGAAATTTGTCAGCCTCGTAACCCATCGGATCTTCGATCACAACGATCTTGTCGCGCTTATTCTGAGCCGGGGATCTGCAAACGATGAAATATCCGTGACCTTCATCGCGCTCGCCTTTCATATCCCAAGCCTCATCGCCGTATTAAGCAAGGTATCACTTTGGCCGTCAATGAAGCACATGTTGCCGGCGACAACTTCGCTGAGTGCCTTCTGAGCACCGATCGAATCATCTGGCACTCAACGCGCCCGTCGAAGCCGCCGGCGCCAATGACGTGGGCCAACGTTTTGCCGTGTTGGCCAGAGAGGTGACGCCCACAGCAGAATTGCGCTCGTCAAGCTATGCGGCGACAGGAATATTCTGCGCATTCTTGTCGTCATACTACATCGAAATGTCTTTGCCCGCGTAGTTCGGCATGAGTGCGGTCGATGTCAAAGTTACTACCGCGCAGGCGGCGATGCAAAATCTTGCGGCGACGGCGACGGGCCATCATTCTGACCACTACACGTGGCTGATTAAAGTATGCGGCGATTGAACTGGCGATGCTCAAGGTCCCGAACCAGGCGGACACGACGACAATGACCGAGCTCGCCGGCGCCTTCGCGGAGGCCTTGCCCACCTTGAGCGGCATCGAGCACTATGAGCGCCGAGCTTACTCGCGCAAGAAAAGGGCTTTGGCGCGCCTGCACGATCTGCAGCTGATCGCACATCTCAAGTTCTGATCGACCAAAGAGGCAGACGGTCACCGCGGCATTTTTTTTGCGCGTAACCACAATCATAGGAGATAAATTCTCGTATTTCTATAAATAGGAATTTTTGGCAGAACGAACCCAAATTGGCCTGTTGGAATGCTTGGACTAACCAGCCATTCGGATGGATCGAGGGGGAGAGGGCAGCCCAGTGCTGTATGACGGCTAACGACTTGGGCCCTTTTGTACCCGACCGCCTTGAGCTCGATCAGACGAGGCGGATAAGGAGACGACGGCCGACGACGATGAAGCGCACCGCTTGCTGGCGCAGTGCCGCCACACGTGCGATGCGATTCTCGACGTGATCGCCGCGACGATACAGCCGCAATTGGCCATGTCGACCTATCGCAAGTCGGCATAACGGTAGGGCTGCAGTTCCTCTTTTCCCATCCTCGGAGCGGTATGCGGAAACGGCCGAAGGCCGGACCCGCATGCCGGGTATGACGGAGGTCGAGCCCTCCGGAGAAAATTAACTAAAATGCGGTTAGGTGCCCGCCTGTGTAAGGCGGGTGTTGATGTTGTTCCGAGTAGCACTGTTTGCGTTTCTGTTGTTGCCGAGCGTGAGCCATGCCGCCGCGCTGCCGCGCATTCTCGCCGGCGCCGACAATCCGGTACCGCAATGCGTGCGGCCCGCCGCACTCATGGATTTCGTCACCGAGCGCAACGCCAAGCACAATCCGCCGCGCACGATCGATCCGCGTTTTACCAACCTCGCTTCGCTCTATCAGCGCATCGGCAACTGCGTGGCGCGGCCGCCGGCGCAATGCGTGGCGGTGCGCTGGGACTACGCCTTCTTTCAGATGCTGATCGAAACCAACTACCTAACCTTCCGCCGGCCCAATGGTGTGCCCGCCTCGGTGGTGCCGACCGATAACAATTTCGCCGGCGTCGGCGCCGCCATCTCCGGCCGACCGGGTGAGCGCTTCAAGGATGCCGCCACCGGCGTCCTCGCGCATCTGCAACATGTCCTGATGTATTCGACCACGCGCGTTCCCGACCCGGTCGCCAAGCGTACGCGCCAGGTGCAGGACGATGTTCAGCAGGCCATGCGCCGGCTGCACCGGCCGGTGACCTTTGCTGATCTTGCGCGCGAATGGACCGGCACCGACCACAACGCTTACGCCAGTGGAATGGAGAAGTTGGCGGAGACCTATGCCAGCCGCTATTGCACGACGGCCTCGCGCGGCGACGTCACCGGATCGATATCGGCAAAATCACGCTGATACACGCTCGCGTGAGCGCCGGAACCGCGCGTCGATTGCTCGCGTTTCTGCTTACGAACCGTACACGAGGGACAGCAAATGCTACTGCTTTATTATTGGCCCATGATCGTTTGGACGGGGATGTGCGAGGCGGCGCAAATGGAAATGCGCGTTCGCGTCAGAGCGCATCGATAGTCACGCGCCGTTCTTATGACGCGGGTGCTGCGTCACACCAGCGCCCGCGCGATCTCCTTGATCTTCACCTCGGGCAACAGACGCTTCACGTCTTCCGGCTGACACAGGCCGGTGCCCGGCATCATCACCGCCGCCGACGCCGCCGCGACTGCGACGCGGAACGCCTCGGCCAGCAGCTTGCCGCCGGCGAGCGCGGCCACCAAGCCGCCGAGAAAACTGTCGCCGGCACCGACCGTGCTCACCGCTTCGATCTGCAACGGCAGCGCGCGCCACGCGCGCTCAGCCGTCACCAGCAGCGCGCCCTGATCGCCGAGCGTGAGCGCGACGATTTCGGCGCGCCCGTCGACCGCTAGCTGGCGGCAGGCGGCGACGCGCTTCTCGTCGCTGTCAAGCGGGGCACCAACGAGTTCGACCAGTTCGACAAAATTCGGCTTGATGACGGTGACGCCCTCGTCGAGCGCCGCCGCCAGCGCCGGCCCCGATGTGTCGATCACGGACTTGGCGCCGAGCGCCTTGGCCTGACGCGCCACGCGCGCGAAAAAATCGTCCGGCGCCCCGGGCGGGACGCTGCCGCTGGCGACCACGAATTTCGGCCATTGGGTCAACGACGCCAGGCGATCGAGCACGGCTTCCCATTCGGCCCGGTGCAGCTGCGAGCCCGGCAACACGAAACGGTATTGCTCGCCGCTCGCCTCGTCATAGGCGGTAAAATTCTCGCGCGTTTCGACATGCGACGGTGTCACCAGACTGGCGATATCCTCGCGTTCGACCAGCCGCTGCAGCAATTTTCCGATCTGACCGCCGATCGGATAGATCGTCAGCACGTCGGCGCCCATCCGGTGAGCGACGCGCGCCACATTGATGCCGCCGCCGCCGGGATCGCGCTTGGGCGGTGAGCAGCGCAGTTTGCGGGTCGGCTCGACGCGATCGACATTGACGAAAATGTCGACGGCCGGGTTAATGGTGAGAGTAACGATTTCAGGCACGTTACCGCTCCCTAGGAAGGTATCGCGCTACGAAAAAACATTATTTTTGAGATAGGCATTATTTCAACGTTATCATACCCATCCTGCGCAAAAAATTGCGCGAATTGCCGCCGTGGTGAAATGCATTTGTGGAACCTCCCGCCCGCCAAGGCGTCATGGAGATGACCGTCGGCTTGGAATGTGTTTAAAGTCCGCACGCGGCTATAACGCCGGTCGCGCTGAGGCCGTTCCGCATGATCGATCCGCTTTATTCGCTGTCGGGCTTCGCCGTCGGGCTGCTGGTCGGAATGACCGGCGTCGGCGGCGGCGCGATAATGACGCCGATCCTGATCCTGCTGTTCGGCATTCATCCGGCGACCGCGGTCGGCACCGACCTGCTCTATGCGGCGGCCACCAAGACCGGCGGCAGTCTGGTGCACGGATTGGCGCGCAGCATCGACTGGCACGTGGTCCGCCGGCTGGCGGCGGGCAGCATTCCGGCAACTTTCATCACGCTGGCGGTGTTGTCTCATTTCAACCTCAAAGGCGATGCCGCGGGCAGCATGATCACGCTGGTGCTCAGCATCGCGCTGTTTGCGACCGCGTTCGTGCTGGTGTTCGGCGGCCCGATCGTCGCACTTTACCGCGCGCGCGTCAGCGAACTCGATCCAAAGCGCACCGCTGTCACCACGGTGCTGGTCGGCGCGTTGCTCGGCGTGCTGGTTTCGATCTCGTCGGTCGGTGCCGGCGCCATCGGCGTGGTCATCCTGGTTTTACTTTATCCGCACCTGCCGATGGCCAAGATCGTCGGCTCCGACATCGCGCACGCGGTGCCGCTCACATTGATCGCCGGCCTCGGCCACTGGATGATGGGCTCGGTCGATTGGCACATCATAGCGTCGCTTTTGGTGGGCTCGCTGCCGGGCATTTTCGTCGGCAGTTATTTCGCGATCCGCATTCCGGAGCGCGCCTTGCAGCTGGTACTGGCGACCACGTTGTTCGTGGTGGCGAGCCGTATCGCCTACGATCATGCCACCGCGGCCTCGGCGATCTTCACCGCCTTCACGCGGCGCGCCGTCCCATAAGCCACGCTGCCCGGCGTGGGCGGCCATGTTATAGCCATTTGAACCCCTGCCCCTTGCACGGCGACATACCGGGCGCCTGCCCTTCCGGGCATTGAAAGGGGATGAATGGCGGAACCTGTAAAAGCTGCTCCCGTCGCGATCGCCGTCAGCATTGGCCTCGGCGTTTTGGCCCTTATGTTCTGGGTCTTGGCGCTGGCGACTCTGTCCGATCTCGCCAGCAGTGACGCGGCGGGTAATGCCTATGCGCAAGCCTACGCCGCCATCGATATCTTCGTCCTTTGGGGGCTGCTCGCGGTCATCGCGATCATTGCCTGGGCTAAAGGCGTCATAGCCTGGCCGGCGGCATTGGCGGCTGCCATCCTGATCCCGGCCTCCGGCGTCGTGACCCTCGACGTGCTGGAGTTGCTCTCCCGACCGAGTTTGCCGCCTTTCCTATGGCCGCTCGTCATTCCTGCCGCAGTACCCGCCGCTCGTCCTGGCGTTCAGCTATTGGGCGCTCACCCCGCCGCTGCGCACCATCATCGGGCCGCGTCTGGCCGGCGGATTTGTCTGGGGTGCGGTCCTGCTGCTGTGCCTTGCCATCGTGCCGCTGCAGCAGATGCGCAATGAGGCCGACAATCGTGTCGCCGAAGCGCTCGAAAAATACAATGCCGACCTCGCCAAAGTTCCGCCGGATGCGCCGCTGTGGAAATGGGCGCCGTTTCTCGACACGGCCAACAGCACCAAGCAAGAAGAACTGCTTGCGCATATTCGCACCCTCGACCGGCGCCAGAGCGAAGCCGAACTCATGCTCGATCGCGGCGATTTCCCGCTCGGCTTTCTCGGCCGCATCGATCTCACCCCAACGCCCGCCATTTGCGACAAGGCGCGCGCGCTGCTGCGCCGGCAAGTCGCGCCACTGGTGCTGCAAACGCCCAATTCCAAGCGCTATAGCGAGATCGCCTGGCCGGTAGCGAATGCGCTTTCGGCCATGCGGTGGTTGGTTGGTCATGATTGTTCCTGCGATGCGGAGTCGCAGGCTTGGGAGACCATGGCAAAGGCCTATCGCGACACGAATTTCGACGTTGTCGAGCTGCGGGAACTGCGCGATCCGAAAAACCTCGGCCGGCAGGTACGCGAATATCCCGAACGGTTTTCGATGCCCACGCCCAAGGCGCATCTGAAAGCTTGGCTTTCCTTCGCCGATAAAGATGAATACCGCGACCAGGCGCTGGCCGGTGCGCGTAAGCTCGATCATCGCACGACCGATGCCGTCGCGATGCTCACCGACAAATACGACATCAGCGCCCCGTGGCAGGTGTTGAAATATATGCCGGTGCTCGATCTTGAGATGACCGCGCCGCTGTGCCGAGCGGCTCTTACGCAAATCCATGGAGATATGGCGAAGGTCTATCGGCCGAAGGCCGATGATCGGCCTCGGCCCTACAGCGAACTGCTGGAACAGCTCGGCGCTTACGAACCTTTGACCGCGCTGGTATGGGCGGCGGGACGCGGCTGCGAAGCCGAACTCGAATTGAGCGAAGCCGAAGAGCTTATTCGCACCTATCAGGATTCGCCAGCCAGGGCGGCGGTGCTGGCCACGCTGGAGAAGCTCCACCGCAAGTGAGCGTTGCCAATCCGATTGGCGGTATGGGAATGGTGCACCAACATTGCCGCATTAATACTTCGCTAACGATACTTTTTATTAATCTATTAATGAAACCTTGCCGGCGGCATGGCGACAGACCCCTTCTCGATTTCCGGCGGCAGCCTCGATCCCGCGGATTGGCGGAGCGCCCGCGCGCAAGGCCACCGCATGCTCGACGATATTCTCGATTACATCGAGAACATCCGCGAGCGGCCGGTGTGGCAGCCGATTCCGGACGCAGAGCGCGCACGTTTCCGGGCCGCCTTGCCGACCGGACCGGGCGATCTCGCCGCTGTGCATGACGAGTTCATGCGACACATTCTTCCTTATTCCACCGGCAATACCCATCCCGGCTTCATGGGCTGGGTGCATGGCGGCGGCAACGTGCCCGGCATGCTGGCGGAGATGCTTGCCGCCGGCCTGAACGCCAATCTCGGTGGCCGCGATCACATGCCGATCGAAGTCGAGCGGCAGATTACGCACTGGCTGCGCCAGCTGTTCGAATTCCCCGACACTGCGAGCGGCCTGTTCGTCACCGGCACGTCGATGGCCAATCTGCTCGGCGTGCTGATCGCGCGTACCCGCGAGCTGGGGATAGACGTACGCCGCGACGGTGTCGCGGCGGCCGGCAAGCGCCTCGTCGCCTATACGTCGGCCGGCGCACACGGCTGCATTTCGCAGGCCATGGATTTGTCCGGGCTCGGCACTGCGGCGCTGCATGTCATTCCGACGAACGAACGTCATCAAATCGATATCGCCGCGCTTAAAGCTGCGATCGCGCAAGACCGCAACGCAGGGCTCACGCCCTTCCTCGTAGTCGGCACGGCGGGCACGGTCGATACCGGCGCCATCGACGATCTGGCGGCACTGGCCGCCATCGCCAACCAGGAAAAACTCTGGTTTCATGTCGACGGCGCTATCGGCGCCCTCGCCATCATGGCGCCGGATATCGCGCCGCGGCTCGCCGGCATCCAGCAGGCGGACTCGATCGCGCTCGATTTCCACAAATGGGGGCAGGTGCCCTACGACGCCGGCTTCATTCTGGTGCGCGACGGCACGTTGCATCGCGACACTTTCGCTTCACCCGCGGCCTATTTGCGGCGCGAGAAGCGCGGCCTCGCCGCCGGCACGCTGTGGCCGTGCGATTTCGGTCCCGATCTCTCACGCGGCTTTCGCGCGCTAAAGACCTGGTTCACGCTGAAGGTCTACGGCACCGAGGCGCTAGGCGCGATGATATCGCGCACCTGCCAGCTGGCGCGCTATCTCGAAATCAAAGTTACCACCGTCGCGTGAACTGGAGCTGCTCGCTCCGGTTTCGCTTAACATCGTCTGTTTCCGTTATCGCGGCGACGATACCGACCGCCTGAACGCCAAGATCGTTGCGGATCTGCACGAATCCGGCATCGCGGCGCCGTCGACGACCATCATCGGCAATCGGCTCGCGATCCGCGCAGCCATCGTCAATCACCGCACAGAGCCGCGCGATATCGACGCGATGCTGAAGGCGGTTTTGCGAATTGGCGCGGCCGCGGCGACAGACTGTGCGGCTTAAGCGGGAGAAGCGCGTGAATTCCGTCAACATGAATCAATTCTTCGCCAGCTCGCCTCCGCCCATACCGATCGGATTGCCGGCACTCTGCAAGATGGCGTTCGACGGGCTCGATCTGGCGCCGGTGTGGAACGATCTCGTTCACCGGGTGCAAGCGCAGCCGGACGACGCCGCCGCGCTGCTCGATCTGTCGACCATCGCCCAGCTGCAAGGCCGGCCGCAGGATCGTCTCGAATTGCAATCGGCCGCCCTGAATCTGCAGCGGATTTACCGGCGGCCGGCGGCGGTCGATACGGAACCGCCGCTGAAGCTCCTCGCCTTCATGGCGCCCGGCGATTTCATGGCCAATACGCCGCTGGAGTTCATGCTGGAAGGCTCCAGCATCGTGCTCGACATGATGTATGTCGTACCGGGCGCGCCGTTGCCGGAGCCGCCGGAGCATGACGTCGCTTTGGTGGCGATCGATGGATCGGATGCGGCAGCGTCAGCGCTGCGTGAGGTTATGCAGATCGTCAAATCGTGGCCGCGCCCAGTCATCAACGCGCCCGAGCGCATCGCGCGGCTGACACGGGCCGGCACCTGGGAGTTGCTTAAATCCGCGCCGGGTATCGTCATGCCGATGAACGTGCGCATCGATCGCGCCACGCTGGCCAAGGTCGGCGCCGGCGAAGTTGCAATCGAGTCCATTCTCGATGGCAGCGGGTTCCCGATTATCGCGCGGCCGTTCTGGTCGCAGGCCGGGATCGGGCTGGTGAAATTCGAGGACGCCTCGGCGATCGACGCTTATCTGCGCGAATGGGCGGACGAGGAATTCTATGTCGCGCCGTTTGTCGACTACAGCAAAAGCGATGGGCTATTCCGCAAATGCCGCATCGTGCTCATCGACGGCCGTCCTTATGTGGCCCACATGGCGGTGTCGCAGCATTGGATGATCCATTACCTCAACGCCAATATGACGAACGATGCGGCGAGGCGCGCCGAGGAAGCCTGCTTCATGGCGGATTTCGACAACGATTTCGCCGTGCGGCATGCGGCGGCCTTCAAGGCGATCGCGGAGCGCACTGGGCTCGAATATTTGCCGATCGATTGCGCGGAGACGCGGGATGGAAAGCTCCTGGTCTTCGAAGTGGGCACCGCAATGATTGTGCACTCGATGGATTCGCCGGAGCTGTTTCCCTACAAGCCGCCGCAGATGGACAAGGTCTTCAAGGCCTTTCAAGCGATGCTGCATAGAGCCGCGCGCACCGCGTCATAAAAAACCGGCCGCGCGAAGCTTGCGCGGCCGGCTTGAATTGCGGACGGAAGATCAGTTGCCCTGGATGGTCTGGATCACGCTCGACATCGGGCGCGCCTCGTCGAGGCCGCCGCCCATCTCCTTGAGCACCGCTTCCTTGTATTCCGGCAGCGGCTCGATCGGCGTCTTGCCGACCACCTGCACGACCTTGTAGCCGCCGGCCTTGAGCCGCTTGAACAGCTCCGGCACCGCTTCCGAAGTGCCGTGCTGGAAATCGTGCATCAGAATAATGCCTTTGCCGCGCTTCTCAAGCTTGGTCATGATCGACTTGATGACCTGCTCGGGCTTGTGAATCTTGAAATCGAACGAGTCCATATCGGTGGAGAAGATGCCGACATTGCGGTCGCCGAGATATTTGACCATCTCGGGCGGGTTGCGCAGTGCCGGGAAACGGAAGAACGGTCCCACCGGCTTGTTGCCGAGCGCGATGCTCACCGCCGCGATGCCCTTTTCGATCTCGGCCTTGGCTTCGTCCGGCGTCAACTTGGTGAGATCCTTGTGCGACCAAGTGTGCGAGCCGATGGTGTGGCCGGCCTTGGCCACCTCCTTGAGAATCTCGGGATGCCAGCCGGAGTGCTTGCCGATCGGGAAGAACAGCGCCTTGGTGCAATTGTCGGCCAGCGCCTTGAGCACGCGCTCGGTATTGCCCGGCCACGGGCCGTCATCGAAGGTGAGCACGACTTCGTGGTCGCGCAGGAAGTCGTACGCCTTGAATTGCTCGAAGCCGAAGCCGGGACCGCCGGTGGTGTCGATCTGCACGATGCGTTCGACGCCGAGCGCGTTCGGATTCTCGCATTTGGCCTTGACGATGACCGGCGCGGGAGCAGAAGCGGGGGCCGGCGCGGCGGCCGCCGCCGGCGGCGGTGCAGCAGCCGGAGCCGGCGCGGGCGCATTCTGTGCCCAGACGGCAGCGCCTGCCGTCGACATCAATATCGCAAAAGCTATAGCCAAAGCGCTACGCATCAGGTTCTCCATACCCATCAAGGGCTTTATTCGGATTCTGGCCTATTCATCGCGGCTTTGCCCAGTCGAGTCAACGCGGGCCCCGAAAAGGTCGGAATTGCAAGTGTTTATTGTGCCACAATAGTTAATTCCGGCGGCGGCAGCTGGTCGCAGCCTCGACGTGTTGCTGTCGCCCAGGAATGATCCTATCTGGACTTAAGGGTTTCGCCGGGAGGCTTGCAATGCCCGCGATTGCATCAACCGTCAGACTGTCGCGACCGGTACTGCTGCTGGCGGTCGGCGCGGGCCTGATCGTGGCGGCGACGGTGGTGCTATGGGCCTATTACGGCACCGCCGTGTTCTTCGAAGTCGTGCGCGCCGGCTGGGCCGCATGCTTCTGATGCAGCCCGTGTGACGCAAGATGACGGCCCGAACATCGCATATTCTCCTGATCCTCTCGGCCTTTCTGGGCGGCCTCGTCATCTTCCTCGGCGTTATTCTGTTCACGACCCAATATCAGGGCACGGGTGTCGGCCCGTCGGCGATCGGCGGTCCGTTCAAGCTGATCGACCAGGACGGCAAGCCGATCACCGACCAGGATTTGAAGGGCCGTCCATTCCTGGTGTTCTTTGGCTACCGGCACTGTCCCGACATCTGCCCAACCACGCTGTTTGAAATGTCGGAGGTCATGCGCGCGCTCGGCAAGGACGCTGACCGCATCAACGCGCTGTTCATCACCGTCGATCCCGATCGCGACACGCCGGCGGGGATGAAGGATTATCTATCGAGTTTCGATCCGCATCTGCGCGGTGCTACCGGCGACCGCAAGGCAATTGACGCTGTCGAGAAGGCCTACCGGGTCTACGCCAAGAAAGTGCCCGGCAAGGACGGCGACTACAGCATGGATCACACCGCGCTGGTCTATCTGATGGACAAGCAGGGCCGTTTCGTCGCCCCGTTCAAGCTCGATCGCAAGCCCGAGGCCGCGGCGGCTGATCTGCGGCGCTATTTGTAAGACAAAGAACCGACCCGGCACGCGCGTCATCTGACGCGCGATAATTCCAAAGCGATCAATCCAACGCCCAGCTTTCGCGGATCCTCGCTCATGCCGAGTTCAAACGGTGATTGCGCGTCGGGGAACGAGAAGTGCAGGATCGCATCCTCGGTATTTCCTTGAAAAATGATTTCTTGCCGAACGATCTGGTTCGCCACGGCGCGCCACTTGACCGTATCCGCTTCCACGCCATGTCGAACCCCGATTGTCTTTCTTTTTCGCCTAGGCCCGAAAATGCGGAAGGTGAGAATTGCCCTCCACTGGCCCGACTTCGGAACGACACCGAGATGCAACGCCGCGCTCGATCCGTCGCTCCAAGTGCCCCAGTCTTCGGGAGAAGACCACCCCGACAGCAGCAAATTCGTCCCCAATTCGCCGGCAGCGAATTGAAATGTCAGAGGCCTGTCTTCGGTCGTCGCATTGCGAAGCTGCGGCCAGTCGATCGCGCGGGTGAGAAGGTCACTGCCTATTCGGCCGGAGATAATTGCATTTCGCCCTGGGCGTGAGATGGCCGATGCAATCTGCTGCGACGAAAATCGCCGCAAAACCTTGTCAAGGAAGTCAACGGCAAATGGCATTACAGAGAAAGCCGGATTGAAGAAAAGAAATCGTCCGCCTCTTGGAATGCAAATACGGTCGAGGACGAGGGCGAGCATAGCTAAATGCTCCGTCTCTGGGACAATCGGCAAAATTGTTTCGAGCATCCCCACGCCGAATTCCAGCCAGACCGCGCGCTTCCAGGTGTTATCTTTGACGTGCCATTTGTCGTGCGTGGAATTCGGCGTGAGCCCGCTTGTAGTAAATCGGCCCTTGAACGCGATGGAGACTTCCCTCCCGGGCCAACCTTGCGACCCAGACGAATTCTTCGAACGCGCTTTCAAATTCAGTTATGCGGATAGGCCCTGTGCGCTCGATCGCGCTCCTGCGGATAAGTCCCCGAAAGGGGACGCCGTTCATTAATTCGAAGACCGATAGCGTGCGGTCGAGCGGGGAGCCCGTTACGGATGGAGTGGTCGTGAGATTATGTCGCAGCCCCACCCATTGAATATCGCTAAAGCAGCAGACAGCCGAAGGGTCGGCCATCGCGGCCTTCAGCAGTTCGGCGATGTAGTTCCTTGTGGTGAAATCGTCCTGCTGCCAGAAACAAAATAGATCGTAATCTTGCTGCGACATCAACCAGTTGAGATTGCCGGCCCAACCCAATCGGTGATTCTGCATCACAAGAGAAAAGCGAGGATCGGAAAGAAACGATTCGCACGCTGCGGCTGTTTCGGCGTCATCGCCGTCGACAGAGATCAGAACACGAAAATTGCCGTGGTCCTGCTGCTTGATCGACTTGAGCGTGTCCCGAATAAACCGCGCTCCGCGGAAGGCGGGGACGCCTATGAGAATGCGCGGCGCTTCCATCTTGATTCCCGAGCAACAATGGTCGAAATTGAAGCCTTAATTCCTTACAGAATTGGCGCCCCGGTGATGAAAAAAGCCGACCATCGCGCACTAAGCGTTACTCGCCTGTATCCAACATGAGCCGATCCGGCGCAGACGACAAAATTGGCCCCGCCGTGGCGCGGCTGGACCTGCAATCTAATCTGGACGAGCAGGGTAGTCTTTACTCGATTGATTTTTCCATTCTGCCATTTCAGCCGGAGCGTTTGTTTTTTATACAACCCTCGGATGCCGGCGTTACGAGGGGTGGCCATGCCCACAGAACAGCCCACCAACTACTTGTCTGCGTGTCAGGCTGCATCAAGGTTAGAGTCATTTATTCAGGGTGTGAAGAGACGATCAGCCTGGATCGACCGGGGCTGGCTCTGTACCTGACGCCGCTGGTTTGGTCTGAGCAGGCCTACGCATCGGCAGGATCGAAACTTCTGGTCCTCTCAAGTGAACATTACGACCCCGCCAGCTACATTCGCGATCTGAACGAACTGTAAGATATATATCCGACGTGAAAAGAAGCCATAGACGCGAACTGCGAGTTGCCGTCCTTGGCGCGGGGATGGTGGGCTGCTCGCTAGCGGTTCTTCTCGCACGCAAAAAAATTCGCGTTTCCTTGTTCGAGGGCGCGAGCGAACCGATGTCCAAGGCAGCCCGCTGGAACGAAGGCAAGATTTCACATGGGCTATCTTTATTCGGGCGACCGTTCGCTCGACACGGCTCGAAAACTTATACCCGGAGGAATTGCGTTTCGACCGGTTGTCGAAGACCTGATTGGCAGCTCGATCGAAAACCACATGACGCGCGACGACGACATCTATCTTGCGCACGCGCGGTCCGTCGTCGACCCGGATTCGATGTGGCGTTACTTCAACTCCGTTTCCGATCTTGCCGCCGTCGTCGGAGGCATCAAGATGCGGGCCGTTCAGCTTAGCCGCAGCGAGCTATCGAAAATCACCGAGAATCCGGAAATTGTTGCGGGCTTCCGCGTCCCGGAAAGGTCGGTAAACACCAATTGGCTGGCCGACAGGATGGCGGAGCGAGTGAAATCGGAGCGATTTATCGACCTCAGGTGCGATTGTCTGGTTACATCGCTGTCCAAAGATGCCGGCCGATGGCGCGTGATCACTCAGCAAGGTGACTGCGACGGCTTCGACGTCGTTGTAAACGCATTGTGGCAGGGGCGCAGCGCCATCGACACGGGCGTTGATCCGTCATTGGCACAATTGTTGTCGTACCGCTATCGAGTCGCTCTTTTTATGCAGGTGCCCGTGGCGGAAATCGAGAACGTCGTTATCGCAACGGGTCCATTCGGCGATATCAAGAACTACGACGGCCGCCATCTCTATCTCTCGTGGTACCCCGCCGGCTTGCTGCTCGACTGCCACCAGCAGAATGCTCCTGCGCCCCCGACGATCGATGATGGTCTGAAGCAACAGGTACTCAATGCGATGATCGCGGGATTGGGCGATTATTTTCCAGTGGTTTTCGATTTTCCTGGAAGAGCACAACAATCGTCTATTGCGGGTGGTTGGGTCGTCGCGCGCGGTAAAGGGCTGCTATCCGATCCGGCGTCGACCCTGCATCGGCGCGATGAAATAGGCATCCGACGCGGCGATAATTACTATTCGATAGAAACCGGGAAATACTCCGTCGCGCCGTGGCTCGCGTCGCAAGTTGCCGACGAGCTTGCTGGCTGAGCAATTCTCAATGCTGTTTGAACCGGTTTGCAGGCACCGGCGACAAATGTCATGCGCTGTGCCGGCCGGATCTAGGCCGGACACGGCGGGCTTTTGTTTTCAGATATAACCTTCCCAACGAAGGATTTGACCATGGGCGGCGACATGCAGTTCGGGTTCACGAAGCAGGGAAAATCGCGCGGTTTGATCTTCGCGTTCGCCTGTTTGGCGATGCTCGCCGGCGGCTGTTCGAAATCCGAACCGCAAAAAGCGGAAAAAGCGAACAGCGGGGCGCTCGACACCAGTCGCCTGCCGCGGGTCACGGGCGCCAAGCAAGTCTTCGCCAGCCCGGCGACGACGATCTTCACCTCCCCGGACTCGGTCGCGCAGACCGCCGACACTCTCGACAAGGCGCTTGCCGCCGGCGGCTGGCAGAAATACGTCGCGCCGAACACCGCCTATAGCCAAGATCCGAAAATGCGCACCGCGACGTTGAAGCGGGGCGCGCAGGCGCTCAACGTGTTCATCTCGGTCGCGCCGGCGCAGAACAACGCCACCAGCGTGCAATACAGCGTGTTGCCGCTCAAGACCGACCTGCCGTTCACCAAGGACGCGAGCCACATCGAGTACTCGCCGGACCGGCCGCTGTTGACCCTGGTTACCGGCGAGCCGGTCGACAAGACGCTGGACTTCTATCGCACGGAGCTTTCCACGCGCGGCTGGGCGCTGTGGTCGGAAAAACTCAACGGCAAGCAGCCGGCCGGCGGGCCCGCCGGCGTGGTGCACGAGCGCGGTGGCTATGCCCATTACGTCAACGACAAGGAGCCGAATGTTGCACTCGTGCTGACATTGCAAAAGGCCGAGGCCGGCAAGTACAAAGTCGAACTCAAGGAATGGCCGGTAGGCATTCTGGCGAGCTTGCACAAGGCCTATCTCAACGGTGGCCCAAATTCCGCCAGTGCGCTGGTCGACGTCGGCAAATTGCCGCGCCTTGACGGCGCCAAGGAACAGGCTGACCGCACCTCAAAGGACCGCGTTGTCTATTCGGTTGTGAGTTCGCTCGCCGATACGTCCGCCGCGATCAAGAGGCTGTTGGGCGCCCAAGGCTGGAGGCCGTATGTGGCGCCGCTGGAGGAGCCCCATACAATTCTGCTCGCTTTCAAAAAACGCGGGCAGGGCTTGTCGGTGTCTTTCACCATTCAGGTGGGGAAAAACGAAAGAACCAGTGAAGTCACCACGGTCTATTACTCGGCGGCGCGGATCGGATTCGCTTTGCCGTTTCCCGATGACGCGACCGATATCGTGTTCGACGAGAATCGCCCGTACCTCAGCCTGACCACCGCAGGAACGGTTGACACTACCCTCAATTTCTTCCGCAAGGAACTCGCCGCTTCGGGGTATTCGCCGTCGTCCGCAACGGACGCCGCCGCGAAATGGCCGAACGCGAAGCTGGACGACAAGATCGCGAACGGCGCCGTCGCCTATTACATCAGCGAAAATCAGCGACCGATTATGTTGTCGCTGCAATCCGGCGATGGCGGCAAGACCAACGCCGAGATCAAGGTCCCGCCGTTTGCGGAGGCGCAAACGCTCGAAGCCGATACGGATGTTTTCGGCCTGCCCCGGCCGAAGCTCGTCAAAACCTCGGGCGGCACCGGCGGTGCAACCATGCACGAGGTGTATGCCCATGTGATTGCCGAAGTCGACACGGTGCTGGCGTTCTATCGCCGCGAGCTCGCCGCGCGCCATTGGAAAGAAGAGACCCAGGGCGCCGTCGTCACCCCGCAGGCGGTCACGCTCAATTTTACCGCGCCGGAAGGCCCGGCCGTGCTGAAGATCGGTCACAAGTACGACCTGACCATCGTCAGCCTAGTGTTGCAGCTTCCGAAGCCGGTGGCAAAAGCGCAACCGGCTGCCAATGCCGACTCGCTCAACTCCATGATGAAGGACATGCAGGAGATGGTGCGCGAGGCCTCGCAGGCCGGCACGAAATTGCCGCCCGCAGCGCAGGCGCCAAAGGGCCCCGAGCCGGCCTTGCGCGCGCTCGCCGACAACAAGACGCCGGTGCCCGTGCCGGACGGCGCCGAGGACGTCGAATTCGACGGCGCCGACGGCAAGCTCGAATTCACCAGCGGAGGCAGCATCAAGGCGGTGGCTGATTTCTATCGCGCCACCATGAAGCAGCAGGGCTGGGAGCCTCGTTCCTCGGTGATCAACAACGCCAACATGGTCGTGCTCAATTTCGCCAAAGCCGGCAAGTCCGTGTCGTTCACGATCATGCGCATGGGTCCCCAGACCAACGTGTCCGCCGATGGCTCGGGCTTGAAGGTCGCATCCGCCAAATCCGCCGATGCGCCTGCGCCGGCGAGCGCAGAGGACCTCGAAGCGGAGGAGAGCGGCAACTTGCCGGTCCCCAAGCGCCACACCATGAGCGAAGGCACCACGACGCCGTTCCGCCACGAGCTCAAGGCGAGCGTGCCGCTCGCGCTCACCGACGTGCTCGGCTTTTATCGGCGCGAGCTCGGCAAGCGCAATTGGAAGGAGACCAACGGCGCAGTCGTCACGGCCGACAAAGCGGTCATCGCCTACACCGCGCCCGATGGCCCGGCGGTGCTCAAGCTGACCCGCAAGGATGACGCGATCAGCGTCAGCCTGGCGGTGAAGAATCCGGACGCTGTCGCCAAAGCCGGCATCATGCCGAAGCCGGGCCAGGCCAAGGTTCTGTTCGGCAACATCAACCTCGCAGAGGCGGCGATCACGTTCAACGGCAAGACGCTCAAGGTCGCTGCCGGCGCCGGCACCAAGAAGCCGGATGGCCCAGCGCTCGATGTAGCGCCCGGCAAATACAAGTATTCGATCAAGCTGCCGGGCCGGCCGGCGCAAAGCGACGAGATTGAGGTCAGCGCCGACGAGACCTGGGGCCTGATGGTCGGCCCCGGCGGTGTGCTGACCTTGCAGGCGTATTGATGCGGAGCGCGGAGCGCCGCGCCGTTCAATCTCAGACGGCGACGCTGGCGCCCGGCTGCCGATTTGGCGGACGCGCAGAAGTGTCGGGCAAAAGCTCCGGCAGTTCGCCGGCGTCATTTAGCGCCGTGAGGTGACGCTCCAGCTCGAGCAGGGACCGCGTCATTCTCGCGGTGCGGCGCGAGCTTTTCGCCAGGCCGTGCTCGGTCTTTTCCCAGGCATAGGGCGCGACTACGAGTTGATAGAGCGCGCGCCAGGCGGCCAGCGACAGCAGCAGCCAGTGCAGCGGCGTCAACAGCAGTATCCAGGCGGTCGACAGCAGGCCACGGCGCAACAGGCCGAGCCAGCCGAGGAAGGCCGACGTCAGATAGCGCCCTCCAATTGAGCCGCGATCTCGATTGCCAATATAAGACGGCCTTTGTCCTCGCCCACAAGCTCCGCGAAGCCGTTGCCGACCAAACCAATGGCCGCAACGTCGCCGGCGACGTCGAAATCGACGGCGCTTATTTCGGCGGCCACGTTCGCCCGGCTAACCGCGTTGAGGATCGGGTGGACCGCCGCAGGGCAATGCACCAAACCGGCAAGCGCAAGGTCGTGGTCGCTATGCGCGAGCGCAACGGTTCAACGCTCACGTCAATTCATAAAGCCGAAGGCGATGCGCTCCCGGTTATTGCGGCGAGCGTACAGGCTGGCAGCACAGTTCACGCGGATGAAGCCGCACACTGGGACGCGCTGCACTCGCTCTATCTGACGAAGCGCATCAATCACAGTGAGAATTATTCTGACGGCGAAGCCTGCACCAATCAGGCTGAGAGTTTCTTTAGCCGTCTGCGCCGCGCGGAAATTGGTACGCACCACCACATCGCCGGTCCTTACTTGAATGCTTACGCCAACGAAATGGCGTGGCGTGAGGACAACCGGCATATCTCAAACGGGCTTCTCTATCTCGCAATGACCGATGCCGCGCTTAAGCATCCGGTATCAGCTCAATGGTCTGGTTATTGGCAGCGGAGCGTGAAGCGATGAGGCAAACCACTAAAACATATCAGCACACCATCAATGGTCTTTTGCAGAAACGTTCCGAAATGATGGAGGAACTGGCGATCATCCGTGAGCGGATGGCCGTTCTTTCCAATGACGTTGAAGCCCTAGATCGCGTGCTGGAACGCCTCGGGTATGAGGGTGGTATTCAACTCACGCCTCGCGTCCCGCGCGTTGTGCTTTTCTATCGCGGCGAGCTACGGCAGTTCTTGCTTAAGCAACTCAGAGAGAAAGGGCCAATGACCAGCCGTCAATTGGCGGAGAAGTCTTGTGCAAATCGACGGCAAAGATACTCGTGACCGTCGCATGATGGCGGATGTAGTGCGCCGGATCGGAAAGTCGCTTCGGCAAATGCAGGAAAGCAAGCTTGTAATTGGCACAAAAACAAAAAGCATGGGTGAATATAGCTGGCGCTTTGCCTAGGGGGGCGCAGCCCGCAAACGATTGCTGATTGCCGGCCCTTCAAAAAACTTGAGTGTTTGGGTTGATTTTGCGTCGTGATCATACATGCAACGTAGAAGCCAAAATCGCTGCCATAATTCATCGTTGGTGGTGAGCTTAGTCACCTTTAAGTTTATGCGCTCGGCTTCATCGGCATCGATTACCGAACCGTGAGAATGGTAGTGCGCACGGGACGAAATGGCGTTGACCGTCGCCTCGATCTCTGCCGCCTGTTTCCCGGCCATCATCCCGGTTTCTAGCAAGGACGTAGCTAGCTTTTTTGTTTGTTTAATTGCGTCGTGAGCTGCTTGCTGGAATATCGGATCGGCATTTGCAGCGCCAATGATGTAATGGGCTGGCACCGCATTATTCGGCGCAAGCTGGATCAAGGGATCTGCCGGGCCGAGTTCTGAGCAGGGCCCCATCACGATGGAGTTGCCTACTAGGGCTAAGATGGTCCCGTTACTCTTTGCGCGGCAGGGAACGACGACGCGCAGGTCGGTTATGTGCTGGCGCAGGATAGAAGCAATTTTTTCTGTCGCATCAGTAAATCCGCCTGCCGTTTCGATAAGAAGGTCGGCAGTTCCGTTTTTCACGTCGCGGAGCATTTCGTTGAAATAGGCGTCGTCTCCCGGCGAGATTTGCGCGCGGGGGTCATATGCCGCAAAATAGACAATGAGGGTGCGTCCTGTGACTGCCTGAATGTCACGGATCAACAGTTGACGTAGATAGCGGTCCTTTTCAGCAATCCAATACAGAGGGGATTGGGCCGGAAGACCGGACCCCCTGGGAAATGGATCGCGCGCTGTAGTAGGCACGGCGCTGCCAGCGCCGCCCTGTTTTACGTCACTCATTAGTCGTCCGTGAACAACGGCTAAGCGATTGAATGTGAGTTTATTTTTGCAGTTTTGGCCGATTTTAGGTTGCAGGGTTTCGCACCCTGAGGCGTCGGAACCTTGCAATTTCGTTTTTAGATTTTCTTTCTGCGCGAACCATGATTTCTTGGCTGCATCGGAGGCAACGATGCGGCCGAAGCAACACGCGACGACGGGATCAAGCGATCTGTTCCGGGCCAGGCTCGAGCAGATCATCAACATGAAGCACGAGCTGGTGCAGCTCGCGGGCAAGATCGACTGGGCGTGGATCGACAGCGAGATTGCGCCGCTTTACAGCGACAAGGGGCGGCCGGGGATCGAGACCCGCTTCGTGATCGGGCTCTTGCTGCTCAAGCACATTTACGGACTTTCCGACGAAGGCGTATGCGAGCGCTGGGTGCATGATCCGTATTTCCAGTACTTCACCGGGGAAGAGTTCTTCCAGCATGAGTTCCCGCACGAGCGCTCGGACCTGAGCCACTGGCGCAAGCGGCTGGGCGACAAACTGGAACTGCTGCTGGCCGAGAGCCTGCGGGTGGCGCATGCGAGCGGCGCGCTGCGCACGAAGGATCTGGCGCGGGTCACGGTCGACACAACCGTACAGCCCAAGGCTATTACGTTCCCGACCGACGCCAAGCTGCTGCACGCAGCAATCAAGGGCCTCAACCGCCTGGCCCGGAAGCATGGCGTGCGGTTGCGGCAATCCTACCTGCGCATCGCCAAGCAGGCGGCGATGATGGCGGGGCGCTACGCCCACGCCAAGCAGTTCAACCGCCATCGGCGGCAGTTACGCATCCTGCGCACGCGGCTCGGCCGCATCATCCGCGACATCCACCGCAAGATTGCCGGCCAGCCGGCCTTGCAGGAGGCATTCCAATGGCCGCTGGCTCGCGCCAGCCAGATCCGTTCGCAGCAGCAACGCCAGCGCGGCTGGAAGTTGTATTCCTTCCATGCCCCAGAGGTCGAATGCATCGGCAAGGGCAAGGCCAGCGCGCCCTATGAGTTCGGCGTCAAGGCTTCGATTGTCACCACCAACGCCCGCGCCCCGGGCGGCCAGTTCGTGCTGCACGCCAAGGCGCTGCCGGGCAATCCTTATGACGGCCATACCCTGCGCGCTGCTATCGAGGACACCGAGAGGCTCACCGGGCGCGAGATCGAGCGCGCCTATGTCGACAAAGGATACCGCGGTCACGATGCGCCGAACCCGCATCGCGTCTTCATCTCCGGGCAGAAGCGCGGCGTGCTCGGTGCCATCAAGCGCGAGTTGCGTCGCCGCTCCGCCATCGAGCCGGTGATCGGCCATATGAAAGCCGAGGGCCATCTTGGCCGCTGCTATCTCAAGGGAACCGCCGGCGATGTGGTCAACGCCATCCTCACCGCCATCGGCCACAATCTCCGCCTCGTCCTCGCCTGGCTGAGAATGCTTTTGCGCCTGATCCTGGCGGCGCTACGCAGCGCGCTTGCAGACGATCCCAAACTTAAATTGGCTTCTTAACGGACGACTCTATTAAAATAACTTTAGCTGGACGAACCCGTGTTCGCAGCATCCTGCTTCGAGCGAAGAAGATCAACGACCTCGCGCAGGTTGGTTTCGGCCGCCGGCTGCGCGATATGAGTATGCGGATTGACCGGAACAGTCGGCATACCGAATCCCATCAGCGCACCATAATCGACGGCCTCATCATTCGCCTTTGGTAGAAGCCTTCCCATTGTCAGCGGCATGGTCGCTCCTTTCCGTCCCGATGGCGAAATGATCGGGCATTAAACCTAAGACTTATCAGTTATTTATGGTTAATGCCAGATTAACAGGCTACCTTCGGGCCCCCCGGATGCTCAAAGGCGCCGATTTGCTCCATCTCGTCAAGGGTTCTGGATTGGTTATCCGGTCCCTTGGTAAGCGACCGTAGCTCCTTTCGATGACCTAGCAATGATCAGGATCAACTCGGAGCGAACGGTACAGTTTCACCGCTAGGTGAGTTTGCTACCTAATGCCGTAGAAATGGTTGGACGAGCCGCCGAGCGGCAGCGGCAGATGCAAGGCGGCGAGCCCCGGCAGGAAAACGTCGAACTGCCCGGCATATTCAACCGTGAAGAGCTGGGCGAGCCAACTGTCGGCGCTGTTGTCGATGCACAGCCGTGCTTGCACGCAGGCGAGATCGCCGCCGCCGGTACAGAATGCCTGCAAGGCGCAGCGCAGCTGGTTCGGTTCGGGGCGATCCTCGGCGTCATAAATCACGGTAAAAGCGCCGCGCGCGAACGGCAGCGCAACATTGAGCGCTTTCGGTTTGGTGCGCGGGCCGAGCGTTGGGACCGGGAGCACCGTGACTGGCACACGGGCGTTGCGCGAGGCGATGGCGGCGCGCGTTTCGTGATCGTCGGCCTCGACCGCAACGATCACGTCAAGTTTCTCGGCCGGGTAATCCAGCCGTTCAATCGCCCTCAGCAATCCGTCGACCGACGCCGCTTCGCGGTAGAGCGCGGCGATCACGGTGTAGACCGGCAGCGCGTCGTCCGGCAGGCTGGGCGATGGGTCGAGGATAAGGCTTTTGACACAAGCACCGGCCAGCCGCAGGCCGAGCCAGGCCATGAACACCGCGGCCAGGGTCACTTCGAACGCAAGCATGGCGACGGACGGGGCGATGACAAAGGCGGCAAGCGCCAGCAGCATGATGGCCGCGATGGATGGGATGTTCGCGTGCCAGCGCGGCGGGGCGGCGGAGAGAATGGGCCATCGCCGTTTGAGAGCATCGATGGCGCGCGCGGCGATCGCCGCGTCGGCATGCCGCAAGACGAAACGATTGAGGCGCTCGGCGCTGGTGAAGCGGAAGAGCCGCGCACGGGCCGGATTCTTCTTGATCAGTTGCAAGATCCGGCGCGCGGCGGCGGCGCGCGGGGCGACCACCAGAGTAGAGTTCATCGCCGATCGCCAGCGGCAAAATGCCGGCGGCGGCGGATTCGATCAGTCGCTCGTCATCGATTGGGCATTGCGCACGGGCGACGCCGTCGAGCGGCTCGAACGCCACGCCGAGCGCGCCTGCGAGCGCGCGCAGATAGCCTTCCTCGCTCAGCCTGCCGGCGGCGATCAGAACGCGGTCGGCGCCGACGCCCAGCGCCGCGGCTCTGCGTGCGGCGTCCTCGATGACGTCGCCGGCCAACAACGCACGGATGCAGTCGAGTTCCGGGCAGCCGCTGGCGCCGCCGCCGGTGAATTCGGCAGCCGCGGGACCGGTCGCGGGATTGCCGCTGGATTTGGCAAAATGCACGCGCGAGCGGTCGTTGTCCGCTCTCGGCCGAGCTGCAACCCCCATACGCACCCCACCAAGCACTCTACCGGCGGATGCTAGGCGAATTGCAACCGGAGCGCGAGTCAAAGTTGTAAGCGGGCTCGGGCCGGATTCACGGGTCCCGGCACTGCCGGATGCGGTGGCCGGCCGCATTTTCCGGTGCTAGAAGGCCCGCGCCATGTCGGAATTCCTGTCGCATTATCTGGTGCCGGCCGCGATCGTCGCGGTGGCGATCGTGCTGCTGCTCGGCCTCGTCAACATGATGCGCGGCGGCTCGCCCAACCGCTCGCAACAACTCATGCGGCTGCGCGTGCTGCTACAATTCGTCGCCATCATCGTCATCATGGCGACGATCTGGGCGATGGGGCGGTAGATGGTCGGGCCCGCCGTTGCCGGGCATCCGGCAGTTGCATGAATGCAACAAATATACCTAAAGCGTGACCTTGAGCTCTCAATTCCGGGCGTTGGCCGGAAAAGGCTTTTTCTCCAGACGCACGTACCGCTATATTGCGGCGCAGATATTGCTAGTGCTGGGCGTTTGATCACTTTGCGAAGGGGGCTGGCCAGTGGGACTCAAACTTGCAGGTTTCGTGGCGGCAGTCGGTCTTATGGCGGCGCAGAGCGCCTTTGCCGCCGACATGCCGGCCAAAGCTCCCGTCTATAAAGCGCCGGCTGCCGCGACGACGCCGTGGACCGGCTTCTACGTCAATGGCGGCATTGGCTATGGAATGTGGGCCGCGGATACGACCGTTATTACCCCAGCAGGCGCATGCTTTATCTGCGAAACGCAAGTGCAAGGCGGTAAGGGCTGGCTGGCAACGATCGGCGCCGGGTATGATTATCAGTTCGCGCCTCAGATCGTCGCCGGCATATTTGGCGAAGCCAGCCTTTCGAGCCTGAAAGGCACGCTGCAAGACCAATTTCTCGCCATCAATGGTGAGATCAAGCAAACGTCGTCCTGGGCGGCCGGTGGCCGCGTGGGTTGGCTGGTCACCCCGCAGACTCTGAGCTACGTGAACGGCGGCTACACCGCTGCGCGCTTCTCTGACACGAACCTGGTTGCGGCGACTACGGGTGCGCCGACCGGGCTCACGACGCCGGGATTTACGGCTAATGGCTGGTTCCTCGGCGGCGGCGTGGAAACATCCCTGGCGCCGAATTGGTTCTGGCGCACCGAGTATCGCTACGCTTATTACGGCAACAAGACGATTGCGGAATCACCTGTTGCCTTCGACATCAACTTCAAGCCCACCGTCCAGACGGTGACCAGCCAGATCGTCTACAAATTCAACGGCGGAATGCCGGCGCCGGTTTATCCGGCGACCCCGACGGTGGCCACCAACTGGACCGGCTTCTACGCCAATGCCGGCGCTGGTTATGGCTTGTGGAACGCGAACACAACCTCGGGCTTTGCGGGCACCGGGGTGTGCGTCGTATGCCAGACGCAAGTGGTGGGCGGCAAAGGTTATCTGGGCGTGGTGGGTGCCGGTTATGATTGGCAGTTTGCGCCTACCTGGGTGGCCGGCGTGTTCGGCGACGTCGACATTTCGAGTCTGAAAGGCACTCTGCCTGATCTATTCGCCGTCGAGTCAGGCAGCATCAAGCAAACGTCGGCTTGGGCCGTCGGTCCGCGCCTCGGCTGGCTGCCCAGTCCCCAGACCATGACCTACGTGAACGGCGGTTATACCGGGGCGCGGTTCTCCGGCGCGGACATGGTCCTTCAGACGAATGGTGCGCCGACCGGGTTCACGACGCCGGCATTCACCGCCAGTGGCTGGTTCGTCGGCGGCGGTGTGGAAACGACATTCCACTTCTTCGGCATGCTCGGCAAAGGGTGGTTCTGGCGCAACGAGTACCGCTATGCGAGTTACGGCAACAAGACCGTCACGGATTCGATCGGGGGTGACATCGCCTTCAAGCCTGTGGTTCAGACCGTTACGTCCCAGGTCATCTTCAAGTTCAACTGAACGCGGCGCGCGTAGCGGCTGATCTGATCCAAATAAAAAACCCCGGGAGCGATCCCGGGGTTTTTCGCTTTATCGCTTGAGGTGCGGAAAGCGGCGCGCGCTTACTTCATCGGCGCTGCGCGCATATATTCGACCTTCTCCTTTTTCGCCTTTGCGGTCTTCTTCATCGGCTTCTTATCCTTCTTGGCGGAAAAGTCGGTGGCTGCGGCCTTGGCCGAGTGCTGGGCGGCGCCGCAGGCCTTGGCCGGCGCGATGGCGGGCGGCAGCAGCAGCGCGGCGGCTATGGCAATCACCAGAAATCGCATGACGTTCACCCCCGTTTTTTAGGCCGAAAACCCGGTTACAATACCAGCCTACTCCGAATCCGAAGCGTTAGGCGAGGTCCCCCATGGTCGTGCTCAACCGCATCTATACCCGCACCGGCGACGACGGCACGACGTCGCTCGGCAGCGGCGCACGGCGCAAGAAATACGATCTGCGGGTCGAGGCCTATGGCACGGTCGATGAGGCCAATGCAGTGATCGGCCTGGTGCGGCTGCACACGGCAGGCGATGCCGCGCTCGATGCCGCGCTCGGCCGCATCCAGAACGACTTGTTCGACGTCGAAGCCGACCTCTGCCTCGCCGAGAAAGGCCCGGGCGGCGCACGACTGACGGTGACCGATGCCCAAGTGGTCTGGCTGGAGGGCGAGATCGACCGGCTCAATGGCGAGTTGGAGCCGTTGAAATCCTTCATCCTGCCCGGCGGCAGTCCGGCCTCCGCTTACCTGCATCTCGCGCGCACGGTCTGCCGGCGCGCCGAGCGGATCATGGTCGAACTCAAGGACAAGCCGGGTGAGGGTGTGTCGGAGCCTTCGCTCAAATACGTCAATCGGCTATCGGACTACCTATTCGTCGCCGGCCGCTACGCAAACGATAAAGGTGTGCGCGATGTGCTGTGGGCGCCCGGGCAGAATCGATGACATGATCGGCCACAGGAGTACGCGGGTGTTGGAGGGCGCACGATGGTGATGCCGCTGTGGGACGATAGTCCCTTGAAGCTGCCAAGACTGCCGCTGGTGACCTGGGGCCTGATTGTCGCGAACGTCGTGGTGTTCGCGCTCGAAACGGCGGCGCCGGCAAGCTCGCAGGCCACGTTCGTCGCCTTCGCCGTGACGCCGGCCAACATCACCGGCGTGCCGATCAACCCGACGCCCGTTCCGCCCTATCTGACGCTCGTCACTTACATGTTCCTGCACGCCAATTTCTGGCACCTCGCCGGCAACATGATCTTCCTCTGGGTGTTCGGCGACGACGTCGAGGAGGCCATGGGCCCGCTGCGCTTCATCGCCTTTTATTTTGGCAGCGGTATTCTGGCGGCTCTGGCGTTCACCGCCGCTGCGCCGTACTCGCAATTGCCGCTGGTCGGCGCTTCCGGCGCCATTGCCGGCGTGCTGGCGGCCTATCTGATGTTCCGGCCCTGCCAGAAGGTGTCAGTGTTCGTGCCCTATGTCCTGCTGTGGTTCGTCGTCCGCCCGGTGGTGCGGATCGATGCCTTCTGGGTGCTTGGCGGCTGGATCCTGCTGCAATTCTGGTCGATTTCGGTGCAGACCCAGGACGACGTCGCCTACATGGCGCATGTGGGCGGGTTGGTCTCGGGCGCCGCCCTGTTTCCGCTGATGCGTTATCGCGCGGTGCGGCTGTTCGAATGCTTCCGCCCCGTCGAGCAAGCGTCGGGACCGAGCCAGGTTGGCTAGACGCGCATAGCGTGCGGCGCAGCATAAGCGTTGACATGCCAATAGCACGGCCATTAGCTTCCGCCCGCTCTTGGGAGCATTGGTTTGGGATGGGGATTTATGAAAATTCTGGTGCCCGTGAAACGGGTGGTCGACTTCAACGTCAAGATCCGCGTTAAACCGGACGGCTCCGGCGTCGAGCTCGCCAATATCAAGATGTCGATGAACCCGTTCGACGAGATCGCCGTCGAAGAGGCGATCCGACTGAAGGAAGCCGGCAAGGCGACCGAAATCGTCGCGGCGTCGATCGGACCGGCGCAGGCTTCCGAAACCATCCGCACCGCGCTCGCCATGGGCGCCGACCGTGGCATCCTGGTGAAGGCCGAGGGCGCGGTCGAGCCGCTGGCGGTGGCGAAAATCCTCAAGGGCATCATCGACGAGGAAAAGCCAGGCCTCGTCATCCTCGGCAAGCAGGCGATCGACGACGACTGCAATCAGACCGGCCAGATGCTGGCCGCGCTGCTCGGCTGGGCGCAGGGCACCTTCGCCTCCAAGATCTCCATTGATGGCGACAGCGTGACCGTGATCCGCGAGGTCGACGGCGGCCTGCAGACGGTGAAATTGAAAGCGCCGGTGATCGTCACCACCGATCTGCGCCTCAATGAGCCGCGCTATGCCTCGTTGCCGAACATCATGAAGGCGAAGAAGAAGCCGATCGCCGACAAGACGCCGGCGGACTACGGCGTCGACATCACGCCGCGGCTGCAGGTGCTCAAGACGACGGAGCCGCCGGGACGCAAATCCGGCGCCAAGGTTGCCTCGGTGGCCGAACTGGTCGGCAAACTCAAAGACGAAGCGGGGGTGCTGTAATGACCACGCTTCTGATCGCCGAGCACGACAACAAGGTGCTCAAGGATTCGACCGCCAAGGCGCTCACCGCGGCCAAGGCGCTCGGCGCCGATGTGCATGTGCTGGTCGCCGGCAAGGATTGCAAAGCGGTGGCGGATGCCGCCGTCAAGCTTGACGGCGTGAAGAAGGTGCTGCTGGCGGACGGCGCGCTTTATGAACACTCCGTCGCGGAGCCGCTCGCTGCGCTCATCGTCTCGCTCGCGGGCTCCTATGACGCCATCGTTGCGCCGGCGACCACCAACGGCAAGAACGTGATGCCGCGCGTGGCCGCGCTGCTCGACGTCATGCAGATCTCCGAGATCACCAAGGTGATCGCGCCGGACACGTTCGAGCGGCCGATCTATGCTGGCAATGCGATCCAGACCGTGAAGTCGAGCGATCCCAAGAAGGTCATTACCGTGCGCACCTCCACCTTCCAGGCGGCGGGCGACGGCGGGGCGGGGAGCGTGGAGAATGCTCAGCCTGCGGCCGATCCTGGGTTGTCGTCGTTCGTCGGCGAGGAGTTGTCGAAATCCGATCGTCCGGAACTTACATCGGCGAAGATCATCATCTCAGGCGGCCGTGCCATGCAAAGCCGCGAGAACTTCACCAAATATATCGAGCCGGTGGCCGACAAGCTCGGCGCCGCGGTCGGCGCATCGCGCGCGGCGGTCGATGCGGGCTACGCGCCGAACGATTGGCAAGTCGGTCAGACCGGCAAGGTTGTGGCGCCTGAGCTCTATATCGCGGTCGGGATTTCCGGCGCTATCCAGCATCTCGCCGGGATGAAGGATTCCAAGGTGATCGTCGCGATCAACAAGGACGAGGAAGCGCCGATCTTCCAAGTCGCCGACTACGGCCTAGTCGCCGATCTTTATCAGGCGCTGCCGGAACTGGCGGCGGAACTGGATAAGGTCAAGCGTTGACCATGCTGCAAATTAGCCGTTCCGCCCGTGGTGTCATCGGGCGGTTCGGCGTAAAAGTGAATATAGGCAATTCGAATTAAATACCGAAACCGAAGCCCAGAACCGGGTCTTCGCATCGATCGGACAAAAAAACATGGCGTTGAATATTAAGAATGTGGGGGTGATCGGCGCCGGGCAGATGGGCAATGGCATCGCTCATGTCTGCGCGCTGGCGGGCTATTCCGTGATGTTGAACGACGTGTCGGGCGATCGCATCAAGGCCGGCATGGCGACCATCAACGGCAATATGGTGCGGCAGGTCGGCAAGAAGTTGATCAGCGACGACGACCGCAAGGCCGCGCTGGCGCGCATCGCGCCGGCGGAAAAATTCGACGCCATGGCGGGCTGCGATATCGTGATCGAGTCGGCGGCCGAAAAGGAAGACGTCAAGCGCAAGATCTTTGCCGACCTGTGCGCCTCGCTGAAACCCGAAGCGATCATCGCCACCAACACCTCGTCGATCTCGATCACCCGGCTGGCGTCATCGACCGACCGGCCCGAGCGTTTCATCGGCATCCATTTCATGAATCCGGTGCCGCTGATGGAACTGGTCGAGGTGATCCGCGGCATCGCCACCGACGACCCCACTTTTGAGACCAGCAAGGCCTTCGTCCACAAGCTGGGTAAGATCATCGCGGTGTCGGAGGATTTCCCCGCCTTCATTGTCAACCGCGTTCTGCTGCCAATGATCAACGAGGCGATCTACACGCTCTATGAAGGCGTCGGCAACGTCGAGGCGATCGACACCGCCATGCGGCTCGGCGCGCATCATCCGATGGGGCCGCTCGAACTCGCCGATTTCATCGGCCTCGACACCTGTCTGTCGGTCATGCAGGTGCTGCACGAGGGGCTGGCCAATTCGAAATACCGGCCGTGCCCGCTGCTGGTGAAATACGTCGAGGCCGGCTGGCTCGGCCGCAAGACGCAGCGCGGCTTCTACGACTATCGCGGCGAGAAGCCGGTGCCGACAAGGTGACTTGCGTCCCGGGCGTAGCGCAGCGCGTAGCGGTGCGCCGCGGAACCGGGACGCCGGTTACCTTCGATGAAAGAAAGCTGGGTCCCGGATCAGCGGTGCACCGCTTCGCGCTGTATCGCATCTGGGACACGTAAATTCAAGCGACCGCCACAGCCCTTTCCTCGAAGTCCGACATCCGCGCATCCAGCGCCCGCTTGAAGGCGGGACGCGCTTCGCAACGCAGGCGGTACGCGTCCAGCACCGGATATTGCGCGACGAGATCGCGTTGGCGCGGGATGCGCAGCACGGTCGTCGTCATCAACAGGTCGGCCGCCGTAAATCGGTCTTCCAGATAGTCGCGGCCTTTGAGCCGATCGCTCAACGGCTTCAGCCGGCCTTCCGCCAATTGCAACGCACCGGGCCGCCGCTGTTTTGCCCAATCCTGATCGGCATGGAAGAGATCGATCGCCGTCAAATTTTGAATGTGCGGTTCGATAGTATTGAGCGCCGCGAAAATCCACGCCGTCGTGCGCGCGCGAGCCTTGGCATCGCGCGGCATCAGGATCTCCGAACGTTCCGCGATAAGCAGCAGGATGGCGCCGGATTCGAACAGCACCAGATCGTCCTCTTCATAAGCGGGCACCTGGCCGAACGGCTGCATCGCGCGATAGCCGGCCGACTTCCTCCGATCCGATCAGCCGCGATTGATAGGGCAGGCCGGCTTCTTCCAAGGCCCACCGCACCCGTAAGTCGCGCACTAGGCCGCGAGCGAAGTCGGGAACACAACGGAACGCACTCACTTCGATCATCGCCGTTCTCCATTTTTACGTTGACGTTTTGTTGTTTGTTCCATCGCTGCATGAGGGCGCGGTCTTCCGCGCCGCCGCCTCGTATTCGTCGTGCCGGCGCACCCAGGCCATGCTCCACGGCAGCGCTGCTTCATCGCGGCCTTTCGGCGCGAGATCGAGGAAATTGTAGGTGCCCACCAGCGTGTCGAGACCACGCGCATACGACGAGTAGGTGTGATAGACGGCGCCACCGTCTTTGATGAACGCGCTGAGTCCTGGCAGCTCCTCGCTCGGAATCTTGCCGAGCGTGTAGTTGTATTCGGCGCCTTTCTCGGTCTCCTCCCTGGTGAAGGAGACGTGGAAATTATGGTTGAAGTCGTTGCCGTATGACGACACCCATTTGAACTTCCAACCCATGCGCTTCTTGTAGGCCTCGATTTCGACGAGCGGCGCGCGCGACACCACCGCCAGCGCCACGTCGCGTTGTGCGAGGTGAATCGTGGCGCCATCGAAATGATCGGCTAGGAACGAGCAACTGGGGCAGCCCTGCACCCAGCCGGGGCCGAGCATGAAGTGATAGACCAGAAGCTGGTTCTTGCCGCCGAACAGATCGGCCAGCGTCTCTTTGCCGGCAGTTCCGTCGAACACATAGCTCTTGTCGACCTTCACCCAGGGCAGTGCCCTCCGCGCCGCGCTCAATTGATCGCGCGCCTTGCTGAATTCCTTCTCCTTGGCGAGCAGGGCCTTGCGCGCCGCCAGCCATTCGCTCTGCGAAACGATTGCGTGCTGCACGGTCATTCCTCCGCGTTTTACGATCAGGCTTTCGGTGGCGTCATCCAGCCGATGCCAGCGCCGCCCGGCTCTTTCAGGATGGCGATGCGGCCGACGCCGGCCACGTCGAAGATCGGCCGCATGAGCATAGCGCCGGCGGTTTGCGCTCTCTTGACGCGCGCATCGACATCGTCGACAGCGATATAGGCCATCCAGCCTTCCGGTACGCCGTCGAACTGCGGGCTGGTGAGTGGAAACAGCCCGCCGACGAATTCGCCGCCCATTTTTGCGACCCAATAGGTGCCGTCGGGCATCGGCATGACCTCGAAACTCCAGCCGAGGGCGTCGGCATAGAATTTCTTCGCCTTCTCGGCATCGCGAGTCATCAACTCATTCCAGTAAAAAGTTCCATGCGACCATCGATGCGCCATGAGCTACCCCTATTACTGAGAGGCCAGATAGGCTTCGAGTTTGTCCATCGCGCTGGTCCAGCCTTTATTGTGATTGTCGCGCGCTGTTTCGTCGAAGAACTGCTCGTGCGTCAATGTGAACAAGGTGCCACCGCCATCGGGCTTGAACGTTAGCGTCACCAGTGACCCGCGCTCCGGCGTCGACCTCCAGGCCCAGGTGAACACCAGCTTTTCGTTGGGGACCACCTCCCGGTAGACGCCGCTGACGTCGTGATGTTCGCCGCCCGGCGCCTGCATCAGCCAGCGGAAGCGTCCGCCGGTGCGCGCGTCGCCTTCGGTGGCGAGAACCTTGACCTCGCCGGGACCCATCCAGTGCTTTACTTTTTCCGGGTCGGTCCAGGCTTGGAAGACTTTTTCGGGCGGCACGTTGAAGCGGCGCTTGATGGTGAGGCTTGGTTTGAGGGTGACGGTGGGCATGACTCTTCCTCCAGAAACGCGGCGAGTTGATCGAGACGGTCGCTCCAGAAGCGCTGGTAGCGGTTGAGCCATTCGTTGGCTTCGTGCATGGGCCCCGCACGCAGCCGGCAGGCAACCGTGCGCCCGGATTTGTTGCGGGTGACCAGCCCGGCATCGGCGAGCACGTCGAGATGCTTCATCACCGCCGGCAGCGACATCGCGAACGGCTCGGCCAACTGGCTGACCGAGAGACTGTCGGTCTGGCTCATGCGCGCCAGCAGCGCCCGCCGGGTCGGGTCGGCGAGCGCGGCAAAAGTGCGATCGAGCGCGTCTATTCGATAGTAAACCATATAGTTAAGTATAGTGACCGCGGCGGGCGTGTCAAGCTGCCGCAGGCTGAAACCGGCAGAATAAGCATCGGCTAACGTTTGATTAACTGTGGGGCCGTAACCTCGCCGCCGCGCAGGGGCCGCATCACTATGTATCGTATCGGTGCCGTTCGAGTTGGCCAGATGTCTGCTTGGCAGAGTTTGCAGAATAATCGCTACAACGCTGCGGTATATGCGCAGAACCAAGCCACGATGTCGGCCATGAGCGATAGTCTCTTCGGCGCCCAGCAGAACAAACTCAGCGGGGTTGCGAACCTGGTGGTCCAGGCGGCGCTGGCCCGCTTTAAGGCGCAGACGACGCAAAAGTTAAGCACGCTCCAACAAGCTAGCAGTACAATCAGCCAGTCGACGTCGTCGACGTCGTCACCGGGCTCCGTTCTCAGTTTGCTGGCTTGAAGGCGCTCGCTCCGCGGTCAAGGCGGACCGAATCTTCATGATTCGTTGACGTGGGTGCCATACAAATAGACCTACATGGACCCAGCATCCCTCGCTACAGCCATGGTCAGCGCCCAGATGAGCCGCGAGCAAATGGCCGCCGCGGCGACGATGATGCGCATGAATGCGGACAACGCCGCGTCGGTCGTAAAGATTATCGACGCCGCCCAGCAGAACATGCAAAGCCTCGCCAACGTCGCCGCCGGCGTCGGGCAGAACGTCAATATCACCGCTTAACGTCATCAGATTTGCCGCGCCGTCGCTTTCGCGAAAACGCGCGGCTCAACGATCAGCTTTTTCCAAGCGCCGCCTGGATGAGCTTGACCGCGTCGTCGCTCGACCATTCGGCCGGTCCCGCGATGGTGCCGAGTTCGCAGCCGTGCGGATCCACCAGCAAGGTCGTCGGCATGCCGAAGGCGCGCCCGATGGCCTTCAAGTCCTGGAAGGTCTTGGCATCCGGATCGGCGTAGTAGGCGAGCTTCTCGATGCCGATCTGCTTCAGAAAGGTCTTCGGCTTTTCCGGATCGCGGGTGTCGATATTGACCGTTACCACCTCGAAGGCGGGGCCGCCCAGCTTGCCTTGCAGCGAGTCGAGCGTCGGCATTTCCTTGCGGCAGGGCACGCACCAGGTGGCCCACAGGTTGAGCAGCACCGTACGCCCACGCCAATGGGCGAGGGTCAGTGGCTTGCCACTGGCATCCTGGAACGAGAGGTCGGGCAGTTGAAGCGGGCTCTTGGCAACGTTAACAGCGGCCACCTCGCCACGCGCCAAAGGGGCCAATTTCTTGGCCAATTCGACCGCAGGCCGGCAGGCAGCGTTGCCGCCCGCATTGCCTGTGAGGGTGGCAATCCCGTATACCCCCGCCAGCCCGACGACGACGCCGGCGACGCCCCCGGCGAGGATCATGGCCAGGTATCTTTTGCCGGTGCTGGGCTGTGGATTTTCGGGCATGAGCGGTTGGTTACGCCAAGAGCACTAACATGAGCAACAAAATGTGGGGCGGACGTTTTGCCTCAGGCCCCGACGCCATCATGGAGGAGATCAACGCCTCCATCGATTTCGACAAGGCTCTGTACCGCCAGGACATCGCGGCGTCCAAGGCCCACGCCGACATGCTGGCCAAGCAAGGCATCATTACGGCGGACGATGCGAAAAAGATCGCTCACGGTCTAGACACGATCCTGTCAGAGATCGCGGGCGGCAAATTCTCCTTCAAGCGGGCGCTGGAAGACATCCACATGAATGTGGAAGGCCGGCTTTCCGAACTGATCGGCGAAGCGGCCGGGCGGCTGCATACCGCGCGCTCGCGCAACGATCAGGTGGCGACCGATTTCCGGCTGTGGATGCGTGACACTATCGATGCGCTCGATGCGGCGTTCATCGGCTTTCAGCGTGCGCTGGTCGAGAAGGCGCTGGCGCACGCCGATACGGTGATGCCGGGCCTCACGCACATGCAGACGGCGCAGCCGGTGACCTTTGGTCATCATTTGCTCGCCTATGTGGAGATGGCGGCGCGCGACCGCGGCCGCTTTGCCGATGCGCGCAGAAGGCTCAATGAATCGCCGCTCGGCGCGGCGGCGCTCGCCGGCACCTCGTTCGCGCTCGACCGCGACATGACAGCGAAGGCGCTCGGCTTCGACCGGCCGGCGGCGAATTCGCTCGACGCCGTCTCCGACCGCGATTTCGTCATGGAAACGCTCGCCGCCGCTTCGATCGCGGCGGTGCATCTGTCGCGGCTCGCCGAAGAGATCGTGATCTGGACTTCGCCGCTCACCGGCCTGGTGCGGCTGTCGGACAAGTTCACCACCGGCTCCTCGATCATGCCGCAGAAGCGTAATCCGGACGCCGCCGAACTGGTGCGCGCCAAGACCGGCCGCGTGATCGGCGCGCTCACGGCGTTGCTCATCGTCATGAAGGGCCTGCCGCTCGCCTATGCCAAGGACATGCAGGAGGACAAGGAGGGCGCCATGGATGCGCTCGGCGCACTCGCGCTGTCGCTCGCCGCGATGACCGGCATGGTGGCCGATCTCGAGCCCGACACCGTGCGCATGAAGAAGGCGGCGGGCGAGGGCTATGCCACCGCCACCGATCTCGCCGACTGGCTGGTGCGCACGTTGAAAATGCCGTTCCGCGACGCCCATCATGTCACCGGCCGCATCGTCGCCAAGGCGGCGGAGGCGGGCGTGGCCCTGCACCGGCTGCCGCTCGCCGCCATGCAGGCAATTCGAGCCGCGCATTGTTGAATCGGTGTTCTCGGTGCTGTCGGTCGACCGCTCGGTCAAAAGCCGGACTAGTTTCGGCGGCACGGCGCCTAAAAACGTGCGTGCGCAGGCGAAGAAATGGCTGCGCAAGCTCGAAAAAGAGAAATCCTGACCTTGTCCAACCAGGTTTGGCCTTGATCGCCTGGTTTGCTATGGTGCCGGCCACCCTAGGAGCGTTGTTTGAGCCGTTTTCCCGACCGTCCGGTTTTTCGCCTTGCCCTGATCGGCGCACTCGTCGCGTCGCTCGGTCTCGCCGCGTGCGGCCGCAAGGGACCGCTTGATCCGCCGCCCGGCGCGTCGCTCGCGGGCGAGCAACAGGCTAACCCGAACCCGGTGAGCAACCCCATTGCCTCGCCGATCGGCGGGCAGAGCAAGGACAGCAATACGGCGCTCGGCCCCAATGGTCTGCCGCTGTCGCCCCAGGGTCCGAAAAAACACATCCCTCTCGACGACCTGCTGAACTGAGCGTGTCAGATGCACCACTTCGCTTATCGCGGCGGCGTTCTGCACGCCGAGGCGGTTAGCCTCGACACGCTTGCTGCGGCGGTCGGGACACCGTTCTATTGTTATTCGACGGCGACGCTCACGCGCCACTACAAGGTGTTCGCCGGCGCCTTTGCCGACGTCAACGCGCTCGTCTGCTACGCCATGAAGGCGAATTCCAACCAGGCCGTGGTCGCCACGTTGGCCAAGCTCGGCGCCGGCGCCGATGTGGTGTCGGAAGGCGAACTCATGCGCGCGCGGCTCGCCGGGGTGCCGGCCGACAAGATCATGTTCTCCGGCATCGGCAAGACCGCGCGCGAACTCGCGCTCGCCGTCGACGAGAACATTCTCTGCATCAATGTGGAATCCGAGCCGGAGCTCGAATTGCTGTCGTCGATCGCGTCGGCGAAGGGCCGCGCCGTCAAGATTTCGGTGCGCGTCAATCCCGATATCGACGCCAAGACCCATCACAAGATCGCCACCGGCAAGGCCGAGAACAAGTTCGGCATTCCGATCAGCCGCGCGCGCGAAGTCTATGCACGCGCTGCCAAGCTGCCTGGCCTCAAGGTCGCCGGCGTCGACATGCACATCGGCAGCCAGATCACCGATCTCGATCCGTTCGGCAATGCGTTCACGCTGCTGGCCGAGTTTGTGCGCACGCTGCGCGGCGACGGGCACGCGATCTCGCATGTCGATCTTGGTGGCGGCCTAGGCATTCCCTACCGCGACGACAATGAGCCGCCGCCGCATCCGGAGGCCTATGCGGAAGTGGTCAAGCGCGCCACGCGCGACCTCGATTGCCGGCTGATCTTCGAGCCGGGCCGGCTGATCGTCGGCAATGCCGGTATCCTGGTGACGCGCGTGCTTTTCCTGAAGCGGGGCGAGGCGAAGAATTTCGTGGTGGTCGATGCCGCCATGAACGATCTCATCCGGCCGACGCTTTATGACGCGCATCACGAGATCTGGCCGGTTGCGGAATCCTCGCCTTCCGCCCGCCGGATTCGCGCCGACGTGGTCGGGCCGGTGTGCGAAAGCGGCGATTTCCTCGCCCTCAACCGCGACCTGGCGGAACCGGCGAGCGGCGCCTTGCTGGCCGTAATGTCGGCAGGCGCCTATGGGGCGGTGCAGGCGGGGACCTACAATACGCGGCCGCTGGTGCCGGAAGTGCTGGTCAACGGCGCGGAATGGGCGATTGTCCGCCCTCGCCTTGAAGTTGACCAATTGATTGCGCTCGATCGCATGCCGGATTGGCTATAGGCCCTGAAATCCGCGCATGGCCGGGGAATTGCCTGCGTGGTAGCCTATTCAATTAGTGAATCGCCTTAGCCCTGAGCGACGGAGCGGCTTTTGGACGGTTTGGACGAGCAGCCAAAGCAGCGGGAGAACCCGACGCGGATCCTGCTCGCGCGAGCGCTTAAGCGCGCGCGCGGCAGCCTCTTCTGGGAGCGGCTGTGGCCGGCTTTGGCCGTCCTCGCGACTGCGCTCGGCTTGTTCCTCTCGTTTTCTTGGGCCGGCGTATGGCTGGTGCTGCCGCCGCTGGCGCGCGCCATCGGCTTGCTGTTGTTCGTCGTCGTCGCTTTCATCGCGGCGGCGCCGCTGGCGCTGCTACGGCTACCCAGCGTTGCTGACGGCTTGCGCCGGCTCGACCGCAACAGCGGCGAGACGCACCGGCCGGCGACCGCAGTCGCCGACGAGATTGCCGCCAACAGCCACGATCCGGTCGCGCAGGCGCTCTGGCGCGCCCATGTCGAACGCGCGCTGATTTCGGCGCGCAAGCTCAAGGCCGGATGGCCGTCTCCGCGGCTGTCGATGCGCGATCCGATGGCGCTGCGCGCGCTGGTGCTGCTTTTGGCGGTAGCGACCTTCTTCGCCGCCGGCGGCGAGCGCTGGAAGCGCGTGACCGCCGCCTTCGACTGGCACGGCGTGGTGGCGCCCGCCAATTTCCGCATCGATGCGTGGGTGACGCCGCCGAACTATACGGGACGGCCGCCGGTCATGCTGGCCGGCCTGCGTCCTGGTGAGACCGCGCAAGCGAGCGCGCCGGTCTCGGTGCCGGCCGGCAGCGAGCTCGTAATCCGCTCCAGTGGCAATGTGCGCTTCGACGTCGAGCGCAAAGGCGGCCTTGAGGCGGTGCCGTTGGATGCGCGCGTGGTTCTGCCGGCGGGCAGCGAGGAGCGGCGGTTTTTGATCAAGGGCAACGGCTCGGCGACGTTGCATGGAGTTGGCAGCAGCGAATTGGTCTGGACATTCACCGCGATCCCCGACCGCGCGCCGAAAATCGAGTTGATCGGGACACCAGAACGGCAGGCGCGCGGAGCGCTGCGGATCGACTATCGGGTGGAAGACGACTACGGCGTGGTGGAAGCGCATGCCGATTTCGCGCTCAAAGATGACGACACGCCAGCCAGCGCGCATCCGCTGTTCAAGGCGCCGGAATTTCCGCTGACGCTGCCGCAAGCGCGCGCCCGTTCGGGCGCGGCACAGACCATGCGCGACCTCACCGCCCATCCCTGGGCCGGCGTCAAAGTCGAGGTGACGCTGGTGGCGCGCGACGAGGCCGGCAATGAGGGTCGCAGCGAGCCAGCCGAGGTCCAGCTTCCGCAGCGCATCTTCGTCAAGCCGGTGGCGCGCGCCTTGATCGAGCAGCGCCGTATCCTGGCGCTCAATGCCGACGCCAAACCCATAGTACTCACGGCACTCAATGCACTCACTATCGCGCCGGAGAGCTTTACGCCCGAGGTCGGGGTCTATCTCGGCTTGCGTGCGATCTATTTCGACCTCGCGCACGCCAACACCGACGACCAGTTGCGGGAGGTTGTGGCGCGCATGTGGGACATGGCGGTGCATCTTGAGGACGGCAACGTCAGCCAGGCCGAGCAGGCGCTGCGCCAGGCGCAGGACGCCTTGCGCCAGGCGCTCGAACGCGGCGCCAGCGACGAAGAGTTGAAGAAGCTGATGGACCAGTTGCGCGCCGCGATGGACAAATACCTGCAGGCGCTGGCGGAAGAGATGCGCAAAAATCCGCAGCAGCTTTCACGTCCGCTCGACCGCAATACCCGCATGCTGAGCGAGCGTGATTTCAAGAACATGCTCGACCGGCTGGAAAACCTGGCGCGCTCCGGCAACAAGGATGCCGCGCGCCGGCTGCTCGACGAAATGCAGTCGATGCTCGAGAACCTGCAGACGGCGCGCCCGGGCGCGCAGGGCGATGAGGGCGACGACGACATGATGTCGGCGCTCGATGAGCTGGGCGACATGATCCGCAAGCAGCAGCAATTGCGCGACAAGACATTCAAGCAGGGTCAGGATTCGCGGCGCGATCGCCAGCCGGGCGGCCAGGGTCAGCAGCAATTTGGCGATCTGCGCCAGGACCAGCAGGGCTTGCGCGACCGCCTCAACAAGCTGCTCGACCAATTGCGCCAGCACGGCCTCGGCAATCCCGGTCCCAAGCAGCCGGGCCAGGGCGAGAAGAGCCAGGACGATAGCAACATGGATCAACTCGGCAGCGCCGGCGAAGCCATGGGCGAGGCGGAAGGCGAACTTGGCCAGGGCGATGCCGACAGCGCTGTCGACAGCCAGGGCCGCGCGCTCGAGGCCATGCGCAAAGGCGCGCAAGGGCTGGCGCAGTCGATGCAGCAAAGCGGCATAGGTCCGGGCCCTGGCCAGCCCGGCCGTAACGGCCGCCCGCGCGCGCAACAGGATACCGATCCGCTCGGCCGGCCGATGCGCGGCCGCGAATATGGCGACGATGTCACCGTCAAAGTGCCGGGCGAGATCGACGCCCAGCGCGCCCGCCGTATTCTCGAAGAGCTGCGCAAACGTTTCGGCGAAATCGGCCGCCCGCAGCTCGAGCTCGACTACATCGAGCGGCTGCTGAAGGATTTCTGATTATTCAGACTGCACGTGCTGCAGGCAATCGTTAGTGCCGCTGCACCAGCGCCTCGCGCACGGCGCCCTTAATCTGATCGAGCGAGAAGGGCTTGGCGATCAGGTCGTGCACCAGCGCGTCCAGCCCGTGGGCACGCTCGCGCTGGTCGGCAAAGCCCGTCATCAGCATGATGGCGACGTTCGGATGGTCGCGCCCGGCGGCAAGCGCGAGCGCGATTCCGTCCATGACCGGCATCTTCACGTCGGTCAGCAGCAGGTCGAAATCGCCGTTTTTGCGGTTGAGCGCATCGAGCGCCGCCGCGCCGTCACTGACGGCGGTCAGTTCGTGGCCATCCTCGTTGAGCGCGCGAACCACCAGATCGCGGATTGCAGCGTCGTCTTCGGCGATCAGAATCTTCGCCATCGGGTTCAATCCTTGCGCATGATCTTGTCCGAAAACCTGCTCGGATTTTTCGGAATCATGCGCTATTTCGCTCCGGCGTCCTGCGGGGTGAAGAAGCGGACCATCACATCGGTGGCGTCGACCTGCGGCGCCGGGATCTGAGTGCGGAATTGCAGCCGCTCGCCGGGCTCGAGGATGCTGCGCGGCGGCACCATGGTCCAGCTGTAGACCTCCCGGCCGGCTGCGTTGCGCAAGGCGAAACGCAGGCGCGGCACCGCGACCGGCTTGCCGGTTTCGCCCACGATCGTGCCTTGCACAATCAGCAGGCTGATGCCGTCAGCGGTTTCAGCGGACAGCTTGACGTTCTCGAATTTGAGATTGCGCAGGTTGACCGGCAGGCCGATGGCCGCGAACAACGACGCGGTCTGCGGCAGGTAACGCACCACTTCGTTGCGCGCGCCGATCAGCGTTACGTTGACGGCGATCAGCACGAGAACAATCGCAGTCCAGCGCGACGAGCGGCGCGATTGCTTGCGGCGCGCCTGCATCCGCTTGCGGCGGGCGTCGAAGCTGGCGGCTGCCTCGGCTTCGGAATCGCGTTCGGCCGCATCCGGCTCGTGTTCGAGCGGCGGCACCAGCGGCGGCGCGTCGGTGATCGTGACCGGCTCAGGCGCCTGCGCCTGGGCGGGCTGAGCGACCGGCGGCTCGGCCGGTGCCGTCGCGGCGGGGGCTGCCGGCCCGGGCGTTGGCGGTGGCTCGATCGGCGGCGACTTGACCTCGGTTGCAACGGCCGACTTGGATTGCGTGGCGCCCTGTTTGTCCGCATTGGCGGCTTGCGCAGCCGTCGCCACGGCGGGCGGCGCATCGGCGCGGCTGGAACGCGCCTGCTGCGCTTCTACGGCTATGGTTTCCGCGACGGCAGTCACATCGGGCTCGGGGCCGCCGGCGAACCAGGACGCCCTGCAACGGACGCAACGCACGGTACGGCCGGCCGGGCCGACCGCGGCCTGGTCGATCATGTAGGAGGTGGCACAATTAGGACAGACGATCAGCATGTCATCGGAGCCGGTTTGGGGACGAAACCTAGCAGGCGACCGTTAATGGATTGGAAACCATGCCCGGCGCCGGCGGATCAGGGGATAGGGCGGCTTTGGCAGCCCCAGGATGCTGGCGGCGCCGCGATAATGCTGTAAAAGCGCAGTTCTTGACCGCTACGGGGCCGCGGACGGTATGTGGGGACGGCTTCGCGGCCTGCCGGCCAGGGTCGTTCCACGGATCTAAAAGGCAATTTTTCGGAGAGGGGCGTGGTCCGATTCGAGAACGTAGGCTTGCGGTACAGCCTGGGGCCGGAGGTTCTTCGCGACCTCACGTTCCGGATCGAGCCGCATTCCTTCCAGTTCCTCACCGGCCCGTCTGGCGCCGGCAAGACCTCACTGCTGCGCCTCTTGTTCCTCTCGCTCAAGCCGACGCGCGGTCTGATCACCCAGTTCGGCCACGACGTCGCCACGCTGTCGAAGGATGCGGTAGCGACGCTGCGCCGGCGGATCGGCATCGTGTTCCAGGATTTCCGCCTGCTCGACCACATGACGACGTATGAGAACGTCGCGCTGCCGCTGCGCGTGATGGGCCGGCGCGAGGACACCTACCGCGACGAAGTAATCGAGTTGCTGAACTGGGTCGGCCTCGGCGAGCGGATGTGGGCGCTGCCGCCGGTACTGTCGGGCGGCGAAAAGCAGCGCGCCGCGATTGCGCGCGCGGTGATCGCACGGCCGCAATTGCTGCTCGCCGATGAGCCCACGGGCAACGTCGATCCCAGCCTGGCGCAGCGGCTATTGCGGCTGTTCATCGAGCTCAACAAATCGGGAACCTCGGTGGTGATCGCTACCCACGACATTGCCTTGATGGACCAGTACGATGCGCGCCGGCTGGTGCTGCACGAGGGCCGGCTGCACATTTACGACTGAGGGCATCGATGACCGATTCGACCAGCGACGAGATGACGGCGACGCCGCGCGTGCCGGCCGGTCCGTTGCCGCGTTTCGATACGCCGCTGGTGCCGCGCAATTCGATTTCCGGACGCGCGCTGATCGCAGTCGTCGCCATCATGACGTTCCTGGCCTCGCTCACCACCGGCGCGGTGATGCTGGTCGCCGGCGCTGCGAGCGAATGGCAGTCGGACGTGGCGCGCGAGGTGACCATTCAGATCATCCCGGCGCCCGGCCGCGATCTCGACGCCGCCGCCGACAAGGCGGCGGCCGCCGTGCGCGCCTTCCCCGGTATCGGCGAGGTGCGGGTCTATTCGAAAGCGGAATCCTCCAAGCTGCTGGAACCCTGGCTCGGCAGCGGGCTCACCCTCGACGAATTGCCGGTGCCGCGCCTGATCGTGGTCAAGATTGCGCGCGCCGCCGCACCCGACATTCCGCAACTTCGGCAGATGCTGGCCGAACAGGTGCCGGGCGCCGCACTCGACGATCATCGCGGCTGGATCGACCGCATGCGGGCCATGGCGGGAACCGCGGTCGCCGCCGGCGTCGCGATTCTGCTGCTGGTGATCGCCGCCACCATGCTTTCGGTCACCTTCGCGACGCGTGGCGCGATGGCGACCAACAAGCCGGTGATCGAGGTCCTGCATTTCGTTGGCGCCAAGAACGGCTTTATCGCCGGCCGGTTCCAGCGGCATTTTCTGCTGCTTGGCCTCCAGGGCGGTGCCATTGGCGGCGGCGGCGCAGTCGTGCTGTTCGCGCTCGCCGCGCTCGTCAGCCGCTGGTTTGCCGGCACGGCGGGGGCCGAACAGACGTCGGCCTTGTTCGGATCTTTCTCTATCGGCATTTTCGGCTATGTCGCGGTGCTCGGCCAAGTCGTGCTGATCGCACTGGTGACGGCGGCGACATCCCGGCATACCGTGAACCGGACCCTCGGCACGATCGATTGACATGCTTGCCAGTTTCGCGCGTATCATCGGCTTTCTCACCATGGCCGCGGGCGCCGCCGGCGCCGTGCTGCTGGGCGCCGGATTCTGCTGGTTCGCGCTCGAGATTCCGACCGAGGAAGTGACGCTCGACCGTAATGCCGACGGTATCGTTGTGCTGACCGGGGCCGCCGCGCGCATTCCGGACGCGATCGAACTCCTGGCGACCGAGCACGGCAAGCGGCTCTTGATCAGCGGCGTGCACCGCGATACGCGGGCCCGCGAAATCGTGCGGCTCACCCCGGTTTACGCCAAATATTTTGCCTGCTGCATCGATCTCGACCGCTCCGCCCTTAACACCTTCGGTAACGCGCTGGAGACCAAGCGCTGGGCGCGCGAACATAATTTCAATTCGTTGATCGTGGTGACCTCGAACTGGCACATGCCGCGCGCCATGGCCGAACTCGAGCATCAGCTGCCGGACGTGACTCTGATTTCCTTTCCGGTGATCTCGCCGAAGGTGAAAGACCAGCCATGGTGGTCGAACCTCGACACCGCGCGCTTGCTGTTCGCGGAATATCTGAAGTATCTGTTTGCGCTCGCGCGCATGCACTTCGATACCGACAACGCGTGAAGGAGCGCCGTCCGTGATTCTGCTTCGCTCCCTGATCTTCAACGCGCTGTTCTATCTGAACACGGCGCTGTGGCTGATCATCGCGCTGCCGACGTTCTTCATGCCCTATCGCGGCATAATGGCCGTGGCAAAAGCGTGGGGCCGCACCAATCTCGTGCTGCTGCGCGTCGTCGCCGGCATCGATTGCGAGATCAGAGGCCGCGAAAAAATCCCGCTGGGCCCGGTCATCGTCGCCGCCAAGCACCAGTCGGCGTGGGAAACCTTCGCGCTGCTGCCGCTGTTCGACAATCCGTTCTTCATCGTCAAACGCGAATTGCAGTGGATCCCGATCTTCGGCTGGCTGATGATCAAGGGCCGCATGGTGCCGGTCGACCGCAGTGCCGGCTCGCAGGCGCTTGCCGCCATGACCGCCCGCGCGCGCGTCGAACTCGCGCGCGGCCGTCAATTGATCATCTTCCCCGAAGGTACGCGGCGGCCGGCCGGCGCCGAACCGCGCTACAAGTTCGGCGTGGCGCAGCTTTACGCCGCCGAAGGCGTGCCCTGCGTCCCGATCGCCCTCAATTCCGGGCTGTTCTGGCCGCGCCGCTCGATCCGGCTGCAGCCGGGGACGGTGCTGGTGGAGATTCTCGATCCGATCGCGCCCGGGCTCGACAAGGACGTATTCTTCGAACGTCTCAAGCACGACATCGAGACGGCGACGGCGCGGTTGATCGCCGACGCCAAGCGCAATTGATCTGTGCCGCAGGCGCGGAGCAAGTCGGGACATTCTATTCGGCCGCTTCGTGGATGCCTTTGAGCTGCTCGGCCAGCCGGCGCAGACCGTCGTCGCGATATCCGTGCGCTTCCAGCTCCTTGACCGCCGCCAGCACGTAGTCGCGGCAGGCGCCGGAGCGGCCGTGGCCTTGCCGCACAAAGTGCAATTGCTGCGTGAGGGTGAGCTGGCCGGCATATTGCCGGTGACCGCGATCCACCACGTAACACAGCGCGTGCACGCTCTGCTGCGGATCGTCGTCGAGCCAGACCGAGCGCTGCGCCTCGCGATAGACTTTGGTAACCTGCTCGCGCGCGCGCAGATAATCGATCGTGGCGGCGCGCTTGCCGGCCGCCACCCGGTAGGCGATGCCGCGGCAATTGCCGCCGCGGTCGAGGCCGAGCACCAGGCCGGGCTTTTCCGGCGTACCGCGGTGGACGAAGGAATAGACGCAGAGGGCGCGGTGGGCGCCGACCAGGCGGGCAGCGCGCCGTTCCAGGAAATCGAATCCGGGCCGCCACATCAGCGATCCATAGGCGAAAACCCACAGGTCTTCGCCGTTTTGGTCGGTTTTTTTGTTCATCGGGGTTGGAATCGCACCACGCCATTGATAGCCCGGCGGCCGGCGCTCGCGTAACAGGCCGGTCGTTTTGGCGCAACCCAAAGACCGGTCCCGCGCGTTAGTCTAAGGGCGCAGAAACGCCGCATTCGGCAGGTGTGACAGCCGCGATGGCCAGACGATACCGACGATCCCGCTCCGCGCGCCGGCGCAACCGGCGTTATATCGGCATGCTCGTTTTGTTCGTCGCGCTGATCGGCGGGTGGAGCTGGTTCTGGCATTACGCCGCCGGCAAGGCGGAAGTCGCCATCTCCGGCTGGCGCGCGCGCGAAGCCAGCGCCGGCCGCGTCTATAGCTGCGGCTCGCAGAGCATCGGCGGCTACCCGTTCCGCATCGAGGTGGACTGCAACAAAGCCTCCGCGCTGTTCCGCAGCAACCAGCCGCCGGTCGAGATCAAGACCGCCGGCATGCTGATCGCCGCGCAGATCTATCAGCCGGACCTGCTGATCACCGAATTCCAAGGCCCGCTCACTATCGCCGATCCGGGCAAAGCGCCGACCATCGTCGCCAATTGGAAGCTGGGCCAGTCGAGCGTGCGCGGCACGCCAACGGCGCCGCAGCGCGTGTCGCTGGTGTTCGACAGCCCGGAGGTCGACCGCCTCAGTGGCGGCAAACGCGAGACGCTGCTGCAGGCCAAGCGCATCGAGGTCCACGGCCGCATCATCGAAGGCTCGGTGACCGACCACCCGGTCATTGAAATCGTGACACGGCTGCTGCGGGCGGCTGCGCCCACCATACATCCGGCCGCCGCGCATCCGCTCGATGCCGACGTCACTGCCGTGCTGCGCGGCTTGAACGATTTCTCGCCTAAGCCCTGGCCGGCGCGTTTCCGCGAAATCCAGGCGGCCGGCGGCCGCATCGACATCACGCGAGCGCGCGTACGGCAAGGCGACACCATCGCGGTCGGCAGCGGCAGCCTGTCGCTCAACGCGAACGGCCGGCTCGACGGCCAATTGCGCGTCACGGTCGCCGGGCTCGAGCCGTTTCTCGCCTCGATCAATGTGGAGCAGACGGTGCAGGCGTCGCCGGACATGGACAAGGTCGCCGGCGCGCTTGACCGCATTTTGCCGGGCCTCGGCGGGGTCGCGCGCCAGCAGGCCACCAGCTCCAATTTTTCGCTCGGCATCAATCTGCTCGGCGAACAGACCGTTCTGGAAGGCAAACGCGCGGTCACGCTGCCGTTGCGCATCGACGATGGCTCGGTGTTCCTGGGGCCAATCCGGATCGGCAATACGCCGGCGCTGTTCTAGATCGTGGCAGCGCCGCGGGCGGTCGCTTGATCGCGTTGCCGGCATGTAATACGAAGCCTTCCTTCACCGCGTCATGAGCAATCCCCCATGAAAACAAATCGCATCCACCGCATCGCCGTGATCCCCGGCGACGGCATCGGCAAGGAAGTCGTCCCGGAAGGCGTGCGCGTGCTGGAGAAAGCCGCGAAGAAATACGGCTTCGAGCTGCAACTGGATAATTTCGACTTCGCCAGCTGCGACTACTACGAAAAGCACGGCCGCATGATGCCGGAGGACTGGAAAGAGCAGATCGGCAAGCATGACGCGATCTATTTCGGCGCCGTCGGCATGCCCGATCGGGTGCCTGACCATATTTCGCTGTGGGGCTCGCTCATTTTGTTCCGGCGCGAATTCGATCAATACGTCAACTTGCGGCCCGTCCGCTTGATGCCCGGCGTGCCTTGCCCGCTCGCCAACCGCAAGCCCGGCGACATTGATTTCTGGGTGGTGCGTGAGAATACCGAGGGCGAATATTCGGCCATCGGCGGCAAGATGTTCGCCGGCACCGAGCGCGAGGTCGTGGTGCAGGAGACTGTGATGAGCCGCACCGGCGTCGACCGCGTGCTGAAATTCGCCTTCGAGTTAGCGCGCTCCACCCCGAAGAAGCATCTGACTTCGGCGACCAAGTCGAACGGCATCGCCATCACCATGCCGTACTGGGACGAGCGCGTGAAGGAAATGGCGAAGAACTATCCGGAAGTGAAATGGAATCAATTTCACATCGACATCCTGACCGCGCATTTCGTGCTCAATCCGGATCGCTTCAACGTGGTAGTCGGCTCGAATTTGTTCGGCGATATCTTGTCCGATCTCGGCCCGGCCTGTACCGGGACGATCGGCATCGCGCCCTCCGGTAACATCAATCCGGAACGCAAATATCCATCGGTGTTCGAGCCGGTGCACGGCTCAGCGCCGGACATTGCCGGCCAGGGCATCGCTAATCCGATCGGGCAAATCTGGTCAGGCGCGATGATGCTCGAGCATCTGGGCGAGACCGACGCCGCCAAGGCGATTGTCGCGGCGATCGAAAACGTGCTCGTCGAGCCGAAATTGCGCACCCGCGATCTGAAAGGCGCGGCCGATACCGTCGCCTGCGGCAAGGCGATCGCCGACGCGTTGCATTAAGCGGTGAAGGATCAATCGCCGTCGGCCGCGTAAGGCTTCGGCAGCGGCTCGATGCCCGGATGCGGGCGGCCGAAATCCGGCGCGGGCGAATCCTGGCCGATATCGACGATGCCTTTGCGGATGGCGCGCGTGCGCTCGAAATGCTCGAACAGCGTTTTGCCGTCGCCATTGCGGATCGCCTTGGTCAAGCAGCGAAATGTCCTCGTTGAAGCGGCCGAGCATTTCCAGGACAGCGTCCTTGTTGGCGAGGAACACGTCGCGCCACATGGTCGGGTCGGAGGCGGCGATGCGGGTGAAATCGCGGAAGCCGCCGGCCGAGAACTTGAGCACCTCGGAGCGCGTCACCGTCTGCAGTTCGTCGGCGGTGCCGACGATGGTGTAGGCGATCAGATGCGGCAAATGGCTGGTGATGGCGAGCACCAGGTCGTGATGGTCGGCCGCCATGGTGTCCACATTGGCGCCGAACAGGCGCCAGAACGTTGCGAGCTTTTCCGTCGCCGCGGCATCCGTGCCTTCCGGCGGCGTGAGGATGCACCAGCGATTCACGAACAACTCGGCAAAGCCGGCATCCGGTCCTGAATATTCGGTGCCGGCCACCGGATGCGCCGGTACGAAATGCACGGTCTTCGGCAGATGCGGCGCCATATCGCGAACGATTGCGCCCTTGACCGATCCCACGTCGGAGACGATGGCGCCGGGTGCAAGATGCGGACCGATCTCCTTGGCCACCGCGCCGCAGGCGCCGACCGGAATGCAGACGATCACCAGATCGGCGCCTTCGACCGCAGCGGCATTGGTTTCCACCACCTGGTCGGCGAGGCCGAGTTCGGCGACGCGCTTGCGCGTGGCGGCTGAACGCGCAGTGGCGACGATCGAGCGCACGGCGCCTTGCGCGCGGGCGGCGCGCGCAATCGAGGAGCCGATCAGCCCGACGCCGATCAGCGCCAGTCGGTTGAACAAAGGCGCCGGCTTGCTCACGCCGCTTTCCCTAAGAATTCCGCCAGCGCCTTGACCACCAGCCGGTTGGCTTCCTCGCTGCCCACGCTCATGCGCAAGGCGTTCGGCAGCTTGTAGGCGCCGACCTGGCGCAGGATCAGCCCGCGCTTGGTGAGGAAGGCGTCGGCATCCTTGGCGGTCTTGCCCCTGGTCTCCGGGAAATGGATCAGCACGAAATTGCCGACGCTCGGCGTCACCGGCAGGCCGATTTTGCCGATCTCCTCGGTGAGCCAGGCCAGCCAGCGCGTATTGTGCGCGCGTGACATCTCGACATGCGCGGTGTCGCGGATCGCCGCGATGCCGGCGGCGATCGCCGGCGCATTGACGTTGAACGGTCCACGAATGCGGTTAATCGCATCGACGATATGCGCAGGGCCATACATCCAACCGAGGCGGAGCGCGGCGAGCCCATAGATCTTCGAGAAGGTGCGGCACATCACGACGTTTTCCGACGTGGCCACCAGTTCGATGCCGGACTCGTAGTCGTTGCGCTGCACGTATTCGGCATAGGCGGCGTCCAGCACGAGCAGCACCTGCGGCGGCAAACCCTTGTGCAGGCGCTTAACCTCGTCGAACGGAATGTAGGTCCCAGTTGGATTATTCGGGTTGGCCAGGAACACCACCTTGGTGCGCGGCGAAACGCATTTGAGGATTGCATCGACGTCGGCGGTGAAATTCTTCTCCGGCGCGACCACCGGTTTGGCGCCGGTGCCGAGCGTGGCGATCGGATAGACCAGGAAGCCATGCGTGGTGTGGATCGCCTCGTCGCCATCGCTGAGGTAAGCGCGCGCGATCAAGTTAAGCAGGTCATCGGAGCCGGCACCGCAGACGATGCGCGCAGGGTCCAAGCCGAAAACATCGCCGATCGCCTCGCGCAACGCCGAGGCCGACCCGTCCGGATAATCTTCCAGGTGTTCCGCGATCGTGCGGTAGGCGGCGATGGTGCTCTCGCTCGCCCCCAACGGCGTTTCGTTCGAGGACAGCTTGAAAATCTTGGCGACGCCGGGCGCGCTGCTCTTGCCCGGGATGTAGGGGGCGATATCGAGCACGCCGGGGCGCGGTTGCGGTCTGGTCGCGGTCATTACGGTCCTCAAAACTTGCCGGACTCCGGGCGAGCGGGGCATCCGGTCATCGCCGGCTCAAGGGATTACTTCTCGGCGGCAACCGTATAGCGGGTCGCGTGGCTGCCGACGAGGGCCGCCGAACGAACCGTGGCCCCGGCCTTAACCAAGGCCGCGCTGATCGCCTCCAGGGTGACGCCTTTCGGTAGCGTGATCAGCAGGGCGGCGCCGTCGAAGGCGCGGTCGGGCACGGCGATGAAATCGGCGAGCGCCGACAGCGCCTGTGCGGTGCCCGCGCCCCAACCGGACACGCGCACGCTCCATACCGCCGCGTCGGTCGCCATGGCGTCGTCGGCGACGCGCGAGACCACGAACACCGGCAAGGCGGCGGGGTGGTCGGCGCGCTCGACGAACGGCAGGCGCGCGATGATCTTGGGCGCGGCGTCGAATTCGAGTGCGCTCCACCAGGCGCCGGCCGCGGGCACCGCGAAAGCCGGCACCAGGCCGAGATCGCCCTTCGACGTCGACACTGCCGCCACCACCGCGGCGGCGCCCATATGCGCCACGAACGGAACCGTGAAGCCGAAATGAAAGCGGGCGGAATCGCGCATCAAAGCATCGCCAGCCGAGAGATCCGCATGCACCGAAAACGGCGCTTGGACAAAGGTGAAGGTCGAGATGATGACGCGCCAGATGCTCTCGGCGGTGTCGAGCGGCAGGATGCCTTTATGCCGCTTGACCAGCCGGCGCATCATCTCGGCCTCGCGCGCGGGGCGGAAGGCCGAGCCGGTTTCCTGGCTCTTCTTGACCGCGATTAGCCGGTCGATGATCTCGCCGCGCTCCATCAGGAGCTGGTGCATCGTCTCGTCGATCCGGTCGATCTCCTTGCGCAGATCGTCCAGTGCGGGTGCCGGGGGTGGCTTGCTCATGGCGGCATTGATAAGAGGGCCGGGGCTTGAAATCAAAGAAAACGTTGACAGTAACCCGCTAGATTGAAAGTTACCCGCCTTCTATATAGAGGCCGAGACCCGGGGAGGCGTTAACTACCTGGGCGCAGGGGCGCAGGGGCGCTGGGAGCGCTAGGCGACATGGTCGAGGCCAATCTGACGAGCCCGCGTGAAGCGGACCATCCGCGCGACTCCGCTATTGCCTATTTCGGGGCTGACAAACCGCTGAAGCTCGATGCCGGCGTTTCGCTCAGCCCGTTCCAGATCGCCTACAAGACTTACGGCACGCTCAACGCCGACCGGTCCAACGCAGTGCTGGTTTGCCATGCGCTCACTGGCGATCAGCACGTCGCCAATGTGCATCCGGTCACCAAAAAATCTGGCTGGTGGGAAACCATGGTCGGCGCCGGCAAGCCGATCGATACCGACCGCTATTTCGTGATCTGTCCGAACGTTGTCGGCGGCTGCATGGGCACCACGGGGCCTGCCTCGGCTAACCCTGCGACCGGCAAGCCTTGGGGTCTGGAATTTCCCGTCATCACCATTCGCGACATGGTACGCGCGCAGGCCATGCTGCTTGATCATCTCGGCATCGAGACATTATTCGCTGTGGCTGGCGGCTCGATGGGCGGCATGCAGGTGCTGCAATGGGCGGCGAGCTATCCGCAGCGTGTGTTCTCGGTGCTGCCGATCGCCTGCGCCACGCGCCATTCGGCGCAGAACATTGCCTTCCACGAAGTCGGCCGCCAAGCGATCATGGCCGATCCGGAATGGCGCGGGGGCCGTTATTTTCTGGAAGGAACCGATCCACGCCGTGGCCTCGCAGTGGCGCGCATGGGCGCGCATATCACGTATTTGTCCGACGCCGCGCTGCATCGGAAATTCGGCCGTAAATTCCAGGATCGCGAAAACCCGTCGTTTTCATTCGACGCGGATTTCGAGGTCGAATCCTATCTGCGCCATCAGGGCAGTTCGTTCGTCGATCGTTTCGACGCCAATTCCTATCTCTATCTCACGCGCGCGATGGATTATTTCGATCTGGCAGCCGACTGCGACGGCGTGCTGGCCAATGCTTTCAAGGGCACGCCGACGCGGTTCTGCGTGATTTCCTTTACCAGCGACTGGCTGTTTCCAACCGCGGAATCGCGCGCCATCGTGCATGCGCTCAACGCCTCGAGCGCGCGCGTATCCTTCGCCGAGATCGTCACCGACAAGGGCCACGACGCCTTCCTGCTCGAGGAGCCGGAACTGTTCGGCATCGTGCGCGGTTTTCTCGATGGCGCCCGCAAGGCTCGCGGCCTTGTTTCGTCAAGTCTTGGCGGGAAAAGCTGACGCCATGAGCAGCAATCTCACGGTCGCCCATATCGAGCGCAATGCCAGCGGCGCCCGCGTCGACCTCGTGCTGGTCGCCGACATGGTGGAGCGCGGCGCCAAGGTGCTCGACGTCGGCTGCGGCGATGGAGAACTGCTGCGGCTCTTGGGCGAGACCCGCGATGTCGACGGGCGCGGCATCGAATTGTCGCGCGAGGGCGTCAACGAATGCGTGGCCAAGGGCCTAGCCGTAATCCAGGGCGACGCCGATACCGATCTCGCCGACTACCCGGACGACGCCTTCGACTACGTGATCCTGTCGCAGACGCTGCAGGCGACGCGCCATCCGCGCGTGGTGCTCGAGCACATGCTGCGCATCGGCCGGCGCGCGGTGGTGTCGTTTCCGAATTTTGGCCACTGGCAGGTGCGGCTGCAGCTGCTGTTCGCCGGGCATATGCCGCAGACCGATATCCTGCCCTATAGCTGGTACGACACGCCCAACATCCACCACTGCACCATCAAGGATTTCCGTCAGCTCTGCGAGGCGACCGGAGTGAAGATGGAGAAGGCGGTGGCGCTAAACGCCTGGGGCAGCCCGCTGCGGCTCAATGCCCCCTGGTGGTTTTGGAACCTTTTTGGGGAACAAGCCGTTTTTCTGCTCAGCCGCAAGGCCTGAGCCCTGCGGCTGCCGTGTCTTCGGAAGGGTCAATTGCTGCACTGCACCTTTAACTTTATCAGAGTGCCGCGATAACTTTGGCGCTAAGTATAAGTGCGTCTCTGTTCTGTATCTGTGTAATTCAATAAGTATACTTAGTATATGAAAGCGTATAATTTCTTTGCCATAAGTTCTAAAGAGTAATACCAGCTATGCAGACCACTAAATGACCTTCTGAAGATCACGATCTTGCCATATCAGGTTGGCGTTTAGGCCTATGCACTCGATACTGATTCTGTCGGTATCGGGTGCATTGCTTTAATGATAAGGGGACTAGATCTGATGAGACTTAGACTTAACCGGAAACGGGCGACGATTCTGCTGTGCTCGGTGGCGGTTGCCGCCTTTGCAACGTCAGCCTTCGCAAGACCCGTCCATCACCATCGCCATCGTGCCGCGGCAATTGCGCATACTACGGCGAATTTACAGAACGACGTCGCCAACCGCGACATGCGTTTTTCATCGAATACAGCGCAAATCGCCGTCGACACCTCCCGCCGCGGCCGTCGCCACGGCGGCCGATCGTTGGCCGAGGCACGCGCGGAAGCGCAGTCGCACGCGAATTCCGCCTATGGCGGCTTTACATCGAACGACTTGGTGGCCGAGGCGCGCAAATATATCGGCACCAACCCAACCGGCCGCGGCAGCCTGTGGTGCGGCGCCTTCATGGACCTGGTACTCAAGCGCACCGGCCATCCTGGCGGCGGCAATCTCGCCAGGGGCTATGAGCATTACGGCACCCGCGTTTCCGGCCCGCAAGTCGGCGCCATCGCGGTGATGGGCCGCCGCGGCGGCGGCCATGTCGGCGTGGTTAGCGGCATCGACGCCAACGGTAATCCGATCATCATATCCGGCAACCACAATCACACGACGGCGGAATCGGTTTACCCGCGCGGGCGGATCGCGGCCTACGTGATGCCCGGCGGCTGATTCTTCGACACTTCGTGAGATGCGAAACGGCCGGCCTATGCGCCGGCCGTTTCTTTTATTTCATCGCCGCTGGCGATCTCGCCGCCGGCGATGACCTCGGCATAGACGCCACAATCGGCATGGCCGAAATTGTCCATCAGCGTGCGCGGCACCGCCACATCGCGGATGCCGGTGTCGGGATCAACCTCGGTAGCCGCGCAACGCTGGATGCGCTTGACCACTTTGAGCCCGGCCTGTCCGATCGTCAGGTCGCGGCCCATGAGTTCGAACTCGTACCAGGCCGGCCAGCCGGCGATATAGAGATTGCCGCGAAAGCGCAGCGGATTGACCGGCGCCCCCGCCGCCGCCTCCACCGCCGCCACCGAGGCGAGGTTGATGATGGAGACCACCTTCTTCGCCACATCCGAGAAACTGTGACCTTCGCCGGACAACACCTTGGGTGGCCCACGCAAGTCCTTTGGCATGAAGCGGCGGAAGAACGCCTCGATCGCCAGCCGGCCTTCTTTGGTCCTCAGATCGCCGCGCGCCGCCTCGCGGCCTTCCCACTGGATTGTCAGCGTATGGCTCGGTTCGTCATAGTCGGTGCGTAGAGCGGCCAGCCGCTCGTTGCGCATCAGCATCAGGAAGCGCTGCTTGGGGAAATAGGCAGGATGCGCCGGGTCGAAACCGCTGGGCCCATTCTCGATGGCGTAGAGCCGGTCGGCCGGCAGGGTCTGGCCCGGCAAAAGCACAACCCGGTCCAGCCGCTGCGGCGAAAGCCCTTTCACCGGATAGCGGTAGATGGCGTCGATCACGGCGTGGTTTGGCATTGATTTTTGGGCACTTTCTCTACCGGCGTAGGGCGCCAACCGGTGACCTATATCAGGCGGAAGGGCTCTTCAAACTGCAAGAATGACACCCACATAATGCCGGAGCGGGCCGCCTACGGGGACCCGCCATTGACCGGTGCCGCCAAGGGCCGAGGGAGTTGAGACATGAATTTCGACAAATACACCGACCGTGCGCGCGGTTTTGTGGAATCCGCCCAATCGCTGGCCCTGCGTGAGGGCCACCAGCAATTTACCCCCGAACACTTGCTCAAGGTGCTGCTCGACGACCCGGAAGGGCTGGCGGCAGGCCTGATCGACCGCTCCGGCGGCAATTCCCGCCAGGCCTTGAAGGCGGTCGAAGCGGCGCTCGGCAAGATTCCGAAAGTATCCGGGGCCGGCGCCGGTCAGATCTATCTGGCGCCCGCGACCGCGCGCGTATTCGATACCGCCACCAAGGCCGGCGAGAAGGCGGGCGATAGTTTCGTGACCGTCGAGCGCTTGCTGCTCGCGCTGGCGCTGGAGAAGGACAGCGAGGCCGGAAAAATTCTCAAGGCTGTCGGCGTGACGCCGCAGAACCTCAATGCGGCGATCGAAGCCCTGCGCAAGGGCCGTACCGCGGATTCCGCTTCCGCCGAAAATGCCTACGACGCGCTGAAGAAATATGCGCGCGATCTCACCCAGGCCGCGCGCGACGGCAAGCTCGATCCGGTGATTGGCCGCGACGAGGAAATCCGCCGCACCATCCAGGTGCTCTCCCGCCGGACCAAGAACAATCCGGTGCTGATCGGCGAGCCCGGCGTCGGCAAGACTGCGATCGTCGAGGGCTTGGCGTTGCGCATCGTCAATGGCGACGTGCCGGAGAGCCTGCAGGACAAGAAGCTGTTGGCGCTCGATCTCGGCGCGCTGATCGCCGGCGCCAAATATCGCGGCGAATTCGAGGAGCGGCTCAAAGCCGTGCTGAACGAAGTGACCTCCTCGGACGGCGGCATCATTTTGTTCATCGACGAGATGCACACGCTGATCGGCGCCGGCAAGGCCGACGGCGCCATGGACGCCTCCAACCTACTCAAGCCGGCGCTGGCGCGCGGCGAGTTGCACTGCATCGGCGCTACCACGCTCGACGAGTACAAGAAGCACGTGGAGAAGGACGCGGCGCTGGCGCGGCGCTTCCAGCCGGTCTTCGTCGCCGAACCGACGGTCGAGGACACCATCTCGATCCTGCGCGGCCTGAAGGACAAATACGAGCAGCACCACGGCGTGCGCATCGCCGATTCGGCGATCGTCGCGGCGGCGACGCTGTCGAACCGTTACATCACCGACCGCTTCCTGCCCGACAAGGCGATCGATCTGATCGACGAGGCGGCGGCGCGGCTGAAGATGCAGGTCGATTCCAAGCCGGAAGAGCTCGATTCGATTGATCGCGAAATCGTGCGGCTGAAGATCGAGCAGGAGGCTTTGAAGAAGGAAAGCGACCTCGGCTCCAAGGACCGGCTGAAGACTTTGGAAGCCGAATTGAAGGCGTTGGAAAAGCAGTCCGCCGATATCACCAGTCGCTGGAAAGCGGAAAAGGAAAAACTGTCGGACGCGCAAAAGCTCAAGACCGAGCTCGATGGGCTGCGCGCCGAACTCGCCAATGCCCAGCGCAAGGGCGAATACCAGCGCGCCGGCGAACTGGCCTATGGCCGCATTCCGGAGCTGGAAAAGAAGCTCGCCAGGATCGAAGCCCAGGAAGGCAAGAGCAAGGGCGCCATGGTCGAGGAGACCGTCACCGCCGATCACGTGGCCGGCGTGGTCTCGCGCTGGACCGGCGTGCCGGTCGACCGCATGCTGGAAGGCGAGAAGGACAAGCTCCTGCGCATGGAGGCGGAGCTCGCCAAGCGCGTCATCGGCCAGAAGGAGGCGGTGCAGGCGGTCTCAACCGCGGTGCGCCGCGCGCGCGCCGGACTGCAGGACCCGAACCGGCCGATCGGCTCGTTCATGTTCCTGGGCCCGACCGGCGTCGGCAAGACCGAGCTGACCAAGGCGCTCGCCGCTTATCTCTTCGACGACGAGAACGCGCTGATCCGCATCGACATGTCCGAGTACATGGAAAAGCACTCGGTCTCCCGCCTGATCGGCGCGCCGCCGGGCTATGTCGGCTACGACGAGGGCGGCGCGCTCACCGAAGCGGTGCGGCGGCGGCCCTATCAGGTTATCTTGTTCGACGAAATCGAGAAGGCGCATCCGGACGTGTTCAACGTCCTCCTGCAGGTGCTTGACGATGGTCGTCTGACGGATGGGCAGGGCCACACCGTCGATTTCCGCAATACCTTGATCGTCATGACGTCGAATCTCGGCGCCGATTTCCTGGTCAATCAGCCGGAAGGCCAGGACACCGATGCGGTGCGCGATCAGGTCATGAGCGTGGTGCGCGCGGCGTTCCGGCCGGAATTCCTCAACCGCATCGACGAGATCATCCTGTTCCACCGGCTCAAGAAGTCGGAAATGACCCGCATCGTCGACATCCAGATGACGCGGCTGCAGAAGCTGTTGGACGAGCGCAAGATCACCATCACACTCGATGCCGGCGCACGCGAATGGCTGGCCGACAAGGGCTGGGATCCGGCCTATGGCGCGCGGCCCTTGAAGCGCGTGATCCAGAAGTCGGTGCAAGACCCCCTCGCCGAGATGATCCTCGCCGGCGCAATCAAGGACGGCGAAAAGGTCACCGTCTCGACCGGTAAGCAGGGCCTCACCTTCAACGGCAAGCTCGCCCAGGCGGCGTAAGCATTGCGCCGCTCATTCCCGCGCAAGCGGGAATCCAGGGTCAAGATTGCAGAAAGACTGGGCCCCGCTTTCGCGGGGACGAACGGTGAAGGTCAGCGGATCGCCGGCGCCCTCGAGGCCACGCGCGCAGGCTTGCGCGCCATGATGCTGTCGAGCCGTTCGCGCTCCTGCTCGAAGGCGTTCAGAATCGGGCCCTGCAGCTCACGGCCACGCGGCAGCTTGATGCGCATCGGATCGACGAAGCGGCCGTTGATGCGGATTTCGTAGTGCACGTGCGAGCCGGTCGACAGGCCGGTGGAGCCGACGAAGCCGATCACCTGGCCCTGCCGCACGCGCGTGTCTTCATCGACACCGCGGGCAAAGGCGCTCATATGACCGTAGGCGGTTTCGTAACCGTTGTTGTGGCGGATGAGAATGAATTTGCCGTATCCGGATTCCCAGCCTTCCTTTTCGATCGTGCCGTTGCCGGCGGCGTAGATCGGCGTGCCGGTCGGCGCTGCCCAGTCCACGCCGGTGTGCATCTTGGTGTAGCCGAGGATCGGATGCCGGCGGAGGCCGAAGGGCGAACGCATGATGCCTTCGGCCACCGGCTTGCGTACCAGGAACTTCTTCGCGCTCTTTCCGCTCTCGTCGTAGTAATCGACGATGCCGTCGTCGGGCGACTGGAAGCGGTAGAACTTCTTGGGTTCGCCGCCGACGGTTAGGGAAGCGAACAGCACGTCGTTGCGGCTGTCGGGGGCGGGCGCCTCGTCCTCGCCGGCGTAGAGCACCTCGAAGGAATCGCCCGGCTGCACCTTGCGCTGGAAGTCGACGTCGAAGGAATAGATGCGGATCAGGTCCTCGATGATCGGGCGCGGGATCTGATTGCGCAGCGCGGTCTCGTAGACGCTCTGATAGAGCGTCACGCCGATCTTGTCGTTTTGGTCGTTGTTATCGTCGGAATTGTCGGCCACGTCGGCGCCAAAGTTCTTCGCGTCAACCGAAACATATTTTCCGGTATCGGACAGCGCCACCACCGCTTCGACCGCGGCTTCGTTGGCGATGATGACGCGGATCGGCTGCGGCCCCGGGGCGCCCGGCACCGGCGCCATCAAGAGGCGCAGCTTCTCGCCTTCCTTGATGCCGCCGTCGCGGCCGCGCGGGCCGAGCACCTTGACGATCGCGGCGATCGAGTCCGGCGTGGCGCCTTGATCGCGCAACATCGAAGTGACGGTGTCGCCTTTCTTGACCAGCAGGACGCGTTCGTTGAACGGATTTCCGCCGGTCGTGTCGTTGGTGGTCTTCGGCAGCAGCGTGATGTTCTCGGGGACGATGCGCGCTCCGAAGCCGGCGTAAGGATCGGCCGTGGCCTGCCCAGCATAGGCAAGCTTGATGCCGGTGATACTCGCCGCGATCGGTAGATTCTTTGTCGCCTTCGCGCTCCACTCGGCGGCTTCGCGCACGCGATCCATCACTTCGTCGGTGGGCGTGAGCACCGCAATCTTGAGCTTCGGCAAGAGCGGATCGAGGTCACGCATCACGAAGGCGACTTCGGCGTCCGGCTCGGCCGCGGGCGCATCGTCCGCCGCCGCGGTGGCGCCGCCGGGCGCGGATTCCGCGAGCAGGCGCTGCGGATTGAACGCCGGGATATTGGCGGAGAGATCGGACACCGTCAGCGACAGATTGCCGGCAATGCGCACGAAAGGACGCACGCGGACCACTTCGTGGTTGCCGACCCGCGCCACGGTGGAGACACGGATCACCTGGCGCGCGAAAGTCGGCTCTTCCACGGTCGGCAGCCGGTCGCTCTTGCGCGACACGCCGAGCCGGTCGGCGCCGACGCCGAGCGCGCCGCGCAGCGCCACCTCGACCCGTTCCGGGAGCGAGGCAAAATTGGTCTCACCGTCGAGCGATGTGAAAACGGCGCCACCCATCAAGGCAGCGCCGCACAAAGCGGTCAAAATCGTGCCGGCAAACCACTGCACCGAAACGCGGCGGCGATCGACGTAGCCGCTATTGCCGCCGTCCACCGACAGCGGCGGCTCATTGCCGAGCTCGATGGTCTCGGCCCGTTTTGATCGGTATGCGCCGCGCGACCGTGTTTGGTCCAAGCTCGCCGTCCCCTCCCCATCGGATCGAAGATGGTTTGCCGCAACCAAATTCGCTCCGGTCACCGTCGGCAGGCCGTCAAATCAAGGCCGTCACGATGCCGGTTGGCTTATGGCCCGTCAATGACGGCCCGCAAAGCCAGATTGATCGGTTGAAGCACGGTGGCTGGATGCCCCCGTTTTCGATTCCATCCCTCGAATTCGACCGGGGCTAAGCACGGCCCATGAATATGGCCTCAGTGCGGCGCAGCAGGCCTCAAAATCCGTTTCCCAGGAGGGCCCGGAGCCGCTCTCGGTAGGTCGAATGGGCCTGCGATTACGTCAAGAATACTGGCCAATATTCTTGACCAATTCTGGTTGACAATTCGCCGGGGCGAAGCCTATATACACCCTCTCGGCGCGTCGTCCGCTTACGGCGCGATTGCGCGCCTCTGAAGCTCCTCACTGGAATAGTGAAACGGCATCCGATTGTATTCGGATGCACGGGCTTCGACGGCTCTCCGGTCCACCGGAGGGTGGGGGTCGCCATGATCCCCGGGCTGTTTGAAAAGTGAATCGGAAGAAAGAGAAACGTGGACGGCGGGGTCCTTGCGGGCCGCTCTCTCGTGGAGAAGCAATTCTTCAAGAAGGGCGGCTTTGGAAGAGACTTCGGCGGTACACGTTTTAAGGTACATCGCTGATCGAACGTTTCGATCAGTGGGTGGACCTCGTCAAATTGACAACGTCCCAAACGTTGTCATGCGCAAACGTGACCTGCCGGGATAAAAATCTCATCCAACTTGAGAGTTTGATCCTGGCTCAGAGCGAACGCTGGCGGCAGGCCTAACACATGCAAGTCGAGCGCCCGTAGCAATACGGGAGCGGCAGACGGGAGAGTAACACGTGGGAACGCGCCCTTCGGTTCGGAATAACTCAGGGAAACTTGAGCTAATACCGGATACGCCCTTACGGGGAAAGATTTATTGCCGAAGGAACGGCCCGCGTCCGATTAGCTTGTTGGTGAGGTAACGGCTCACCAAGGCGACGATCGGTAGCTGGTCTGAGAGGATGACCAGCCTCACTGGGACTGAGACACGGCCCAGACTCCTACGGGAGGCAGCAGTGGGGAATATTGGACAATGGGCGCAAGCCTGATCCAGCCATGCCGCGTGGATGATGAAGGCCCTAGGGTTGTAAAGTCCTTTTAACGGGGAAGATAATGACGGTACC
>CAVYWI010000019.1:0-345192 GCA_963772235.1 uncultured Alphaproteobacteria bacterium | reverse complement strand
GAACTCGGCAGCCGCCAGGTCAGCGCGACCGCACCGAGCCCGACGGGAATGTTCACCAGGAAGATCGACTGCCAGCCGAAATGCTCGGTAAGATAACCGCCGGCAACAGGCCCGAAGGTATTGGCGCAGACCGCGACCGCGGCGAGATAGCCCTGGTAACGCGCCCGTTCGCGCGGCGGGATCGCCTCGCCGATCAACGCCTGCGACAGCGTCATCAACCCGCCGCCGCCCAATCCCTGCAGCAGACGGGCCAGCGTCAGCAGTTCGATGGTGGGCGAAGCCGCGCATAGCAGCGATGCGGCCATGAAAACGGCGAGCGCCACGAACATCAGCCGCCGGCGGCCAAAAGCGTCACCCAGCCGCCCATAGATCGGCGCCGCGACCGTCGATGCGATCAGGTATGAGACGACGATCCATGACGCGCGCTCGAATTGACCTGTGGAGGCGGCAATCGCCGGCAACGCGGTGGCGATGATGGTCTGGTCCACCACCGCCAGAAACATCGGCAGCATGATCGAGGGAAATACGGTCAGGAACGCCGGATATTTCGCCGCTGCGGGCCCCGCGGGGCTTTGGCTCTGGTTGGGCCCGTTCGACAAATGAATGACGTCCTGCTCTCGTGCGGCCGACAGACTTATCAGTGCGCCATCAAGACCGGCAAGGTCGCGTTTGCGAGAATGTGGCGAGTCGCGCCGCCGAAAATCATCTGGCGCAAACGGCTCTGAGTGTACGCGGTCTTGACCAGCAGGTCGCAGCCGAGCGATGCCGCGTGGTCGAGAATGATCTCTCCGGGCGTGCGCTGGCCGCGCTTGACCGTCAACGCAGTTGCTTTGATCCCGTTCCGGCGCAGGTGGCGCGCAGCCTCGTCCGCCGAAGGCCCCGGCACTGTGCCACCCTCGACCATCAGCACAGTCACCTGCTCGGCAAGCCGCAGCAGCGGCAGCGCGAAGATATTGGTGCGCGCTTGCTGCGTGCTGCGGTTCCAGGCGACAAGGACATTGCGCGCCAGCGTCTGTGGCGCGGATTTCGGCACCACCAGGACCGGCCGGCCGCTGTCGAACAGCGCGGTTTCCAGCGGCGGCATCCGGGGATTTTGCGGTTCGGGTCCCGGCCGCCCGAGCACGATGAGATCGAAACTGCGGCCGTAGCTGCCAATGAAAGCATCTTCCGCCGCCTCGGCGCGCGGCCAGCCGTGCGAATAGACCGCGGGCTCGCGGTCGGCTTGCGGCACCCCATGGCTCTGCATGAACGATTCAAACTGCGCGCGCGCCTGATTGGCGGTGTCGCCCTCGAACGCGCCCGAGATCGCCAGGCTGCTGACCGGCTCGACCATCACATAGGTGCCGGCCGACGGACGAACCGCGAAGCCTTCCATGTAGCCGCCGAATTGCTGCGCCACCAGCCGGGCGGCTTCCAGAACCGCCGGCATGGCGTCGTGGTCTTCGGTCGGTATCAATAAGGTCTTCATGCGGGGGCCCCGTTAGAGCAACGCCTCTCCCAATGATGACGGTTCTTAACGCGGCGGCGCCAGGCGGCGACGCAGCGGTATCCTAAACCCTTCCTTAACGGCACCCCAGTAGCTTTTCGCCTCAAGTATCGGGCTCTAGGCCTGAGGCCCGGGTGGCCCATGATTCGCATCGACTTCAATCGCCTGCATTTTCTCGTCGTCGACGACAATGCCAATATGCGCCGGCTGGTGCGTGCCATTCTGCACGGCTTCGACGCGCGCGAAGTGCACGAAGCGGAAGACGGCGCAGACGGCCTGGAAACCTTCAACAACCACATGCCGGATATCATCGTCACCGATTGGGCGATGCCGATCTTCGATGGCCTCGAACTCACCCAAATCATCCGTCAGCCCGGCACCAGCGCCAACCCATTCGTGCCGATCATCATGCTCACCGGCCATGCAGAGAAAAAGCGCGTAGCCTCGGCCCGCGATGCCGGGATCACCGAATTCCTGGCCAAGCCGATCTCGCCCAAGAGCCTTTATCAGCGCATCGTCAACGTGGTCGTCAATCCGCGCCCTTTCATCAAGACCAAGACTTATTTCGGCCCCGACCGCCGCCGCAATCTCAATCCGAACTATACCGGCCCCGAGCGCCGCAAGGGCGGCAAGGCCGACATCATCCGACATACCTCCACGCTCGACCAAGTCCGCGGCATCAGATTGACGGCGCAACATACCATGGTTCCCCCGAAACAAAATTCGACAGCCACCGCTACATTTAGCGATCACGAAGTCATCACGCCGGAAAACAAGCTGCGCAAGATGGTCAGCGTCAAGGCGCTGCAGCCCGGCGACGACGATCCGGTCGCGCGCGCGGAAAAGGCGCTGGCCGACTTGTCGACGGAATTCTCGACCTGGATGGACGCGGAATGCGAACGGTTGGACGGCGCCCGCCGCGATGTCGCCACCGAGGGCTTTACCGCAGCGACCAAGGAAGCCCTCTTTCACGCCGCCCACGACATCAAGGGCGAAGCCGCGACATTCGGATTCCCCCTGGTGGCGCCCGCCGCCGAAAGCCTGTGCCGGCTGATCGAGCACACGCCCGACGTGACCCGCATTCCGGTCAAGCTGGTGGACCAGCACGTCGACGCGGTGCGCGCGATCTATCGCGAATATTCCAGCTCCGACGCCAAGGACTTGGCCGCCACGCTGACCAAGCGATTGCGCGCGGTGGCCGACGAGTTTCTCATCCACGAGAACCGCGACCGGCCGGACGTGCTCGAGCAGATCAACGGCTCGTCGATCGAGTCGGAGTAAGTTTCAGCTCAGCAATGCAGACTGGCGCTGTGCCGGGACAATCCCGGTGGTGACGTTAGCGTCTTACGCCACCAGGCGCTCGTCTTCGATGAACCGGCTCGGGTCGATTACATGGTCGTTGGCGACCAGATCGTCGCAGAACATGCGCGCTTCCTCGCGCGCAGCCTCGACCGCGAACCGCCGCAGCAGCGCCAGCAGCGACGTCAAATCGCGGCCGCGCTCGACTTCGCAAGCAGCGAGCACGCGCTCGACCATGCGCCGTTTGAGCTGCCCCGCCCCGCCCCGCTCACCGACCAACACGCCTTCGCGCATGGCCGAGATCGCTTCGCGGAACGCCGGATAGGCCTGATCCGGTAACTCAGCCTTGCGGTAGAGCGCACAGAAGCCGGAAATATTCCGGTCGTGGATATAGCTGGTGACGCGGTCGATCGGCACGCCGGACAAATCCGCCAGCGATTCCTCGAACAACACGACATTGCCGGAGAGCAGCGCGCGCAGGATCATGCCGGCGGTGAGCTGTCCGCTGGCGCGCAAATGTTGCACCATGTGGCCGACCTCGTCGTAAGGTGTCTCGGCGGCGAGCGCGACGGTCGCCTTTTCGCAGGCCTCGCGCGCGGCGTCTTCGGCATGTTCAGGGCCGAGCCATTGCCGACCGGCGACGAAACCGGCAAGCGCATACGACAGCTTGACGAGCAGCGCTTGGCGCGTCGCCATCGGCAGATCGGCGCGCGCCAGCACCGGCTCGCGGATCGCCGCAAGATGGCCGAATCGCTCGACGACACGGTCGATGGAGAATGGCGCGATATCGGCGTCGGCATTCTCCAAAAGCGCGAGGCAGGCCTGCGCACATCCGACTTCGGTGATCGCGGCGGCGAGCGAGCGCGGCAGCATGGCGCGGCTGGCAATGGCAGTCTGCGCCGACGGCTGCGCGGTCGCCACCAGGTCGATCAGATCTGCTTCCTGCAACATCGGCGATAGCGCGAGGATCGCCATGGCGATTTCTGGCTGATCGTTGGCCAGCGCGTGGATCACCACCGGCGGCGCCTTCTGCGAGGTGGCGAACACGTCGGCGAGCGCGCGCCGCACCAGCGGCGAAGGATCGTCCAGCAGCATGATCATCGCGCCTTCGGCGGCGGCGATATCATCGGGCGACAAATCGGAATAGAGGTAGGCGCGGGCCAGCGCGGAAGTGGCCTCGGCTCGTTCGCCGGGCGGCGCGTGGCGGATCCACTGCAGAAACTGACGGACTATCATTGCTACAACCTGACGCGACTGACAGCCGCCTCCCACGTCGACGGCAAGGCACAACATACCGGCCGACGCTTAACAAAGCGTTCACCATAGAAATTATGGCGCGATTAACCATGTGGTAATCTGCGCGCGCCGCCTCAGATCTTTCCGCCACCTGGTTTTGCTGCGGCGGCGGGCGGGTCGCTGAACAGATTAAGCGTGCGCGGCTGGTTGCCGGCGGCCGGCGTATCCGCCCCGGCCGGAGTCCACAGTTTGCTCACGGTTTGCGTCACCGCCCGGTTGCCTCGATCGGTGAACATGCTCTGGAAGAGCGGCCGGGTATCCGGTGGAACCACCGGAACCGGCACCGGTATGGCGAGCGGCGGGCCGTTGGCTTTGGCGAAGACCTGCGCAACGCCGGCGGGGTCCGGCGTCGCGGCTTGCGCCCCGCGCAGCATCGGACTGAAAGCGGTGGCGCGGGCAACCTCGAAGCGGCCGGTCAGCGTGGAATAGACCTCGCTCACGCTGCGCGGCTGGCCAGATTTGTTGATGAATATGCCAGGATTCGCCGCCGCCGCTTGCGGAAACAATTGGGCGGCATTGGCGTTCGGCTGGCTCTTCATGGCGCCGATCAGCTTCGAGGCGCCTTCGGAGCCGAGGAAATGCGCGATGTAGAGTTCGCCTTCGGACGGCTGACGGCCGAGTGCGCCGGCGAGTTGCGCGGCATTGGTCTGGGTGAAGGCGCCCGCCATGGTCGCGCTCACGGCCGGATCGTTGCGCAGACGCATGATGGCCGCGCGCATGTTCGGGTCCGCCACTTCGTAACGCCCGTCCGGACCCTGCGTGATGGCATCGGCATACTGGCCGTAGCCGTGCGCCGGCCCGGCGCTCTTGAGCGTCGCGAGCCAGGTCTGGTCGATGAACTGGTAGAGTCCGGTCGCCGACGAGGTCGTTGCCTGCGCGGCGGGGTTAAGGTTGGATTCGATGCGCGCGGCGGTCAGCAGGTATTCGAAGCTGGCGCCGGTCGAACGCGCCGCATCGCGGATTGCGCCTGCGACGCGGGTTGACACATTGGCTATAATGGAATCGATCGCCATGAAGGGTCTCGAGGTCGCGGGCCGAAATTTTGGCCATACCGGACGCCGACATTCGCGATCTCTGTCGATCCTGGGTAATTATGGTAAATGAACGGTTAACGGCGGCGGCCTAAGGCGCGCCCCGGTCACGATGCGGAGGACAGCGATGGCAGACACGATCCAGCGGCATAAACGCGGCGGGCTCTATTTCGAGGACTTCGAGATCGGCAAGACCTACGAACACCCGCTCACCCGCACCGTCACCCAGATGGACAACATGTTGTTCTCCAACATGACGCTCAACCCGCAGCCGCTGCACATTGACCGGCATTTCTGTGAGCAGGAGACCGAATGGGGCCAGCCGCTAATGAATTCGCTGTTCACGCTCGGCCTGATGGTCGGTATCCAGGTGTCCGACATGACGGTCGGTACCACCATTGCCAATCTCGGCATGACCGACGTGAGGTTTCCGGCGCCGCTGTTCGAGGGCGACACCGTCCACTGCAGCACGCAAGTGGTGAGCAAGCGCGAATCGAAATCGCGGTCGGGCGCCGGCGTCGTCGAATTCCATCACAAGGCGTTCAAGCAGGATGGCACGCTGGTGGCCGAATGCCACCGCAACGTCTTCATCAACATGCGGCCCAAATAAATCGGCATAAGTGATTTGATGCGTTCCCTGTTATTCGTCCCCGCCGATGGTGGGCCCAAGCTCGACAAAGCGATGGCGAGCGGCGCCGACGCCGTGATCCTCGACCTCGAGGATTCGATCGCGCCCGAGCGCAAGGCGCAGGCGCGCACCGCAGCGTTGGAATTCCTCAAAGCCGCGCAATCGAAGACGCAATGCCCTCGCCTGCTGGTGCGCATCAATGGTCTGGAAACCGGTATGACCGATGCCGATCTCGACGCCGTTGTGCCGGGAAAGCCCGACGCTATTTTATTTCCCAAGGCTGAAGGCGGCGCGACCATCACCCATCTCGACGCCAAACTGACCGCGCGCGAAGCCATCGCCGGCCTGCCGGAGGGATCGATTAAAATTCTAGCGCAAACGGTGGAGTCGGCCGTGGGCCTGTTCACGGCCGGCAGCTATAGGAATTCCAGCACTCGGCTGATCGGAATGACCTGGGGACCCGAGGACCTGTCGGCCGAACTCGGCGCCGAAGCCAACCGCGAAGCTGACGGCACGTTGACCGAGCCTTATCGCCTCGCGCGCTCGCTCTGCCTGTTCGGCGCGGCGGCGGCGAAAGTGCCGGCGATCGAAACCATCCACGTCAACTTCCGCGACCCGGAAGTCTTGCGCCGCGACACCGAACTTGCCCGCCGCGACGGCTTCACCGGACGGCTGGCGATCCATCCGGCGCAGGTGGCGGTGATCAACGAGGTATTCACGCCGAGCCGTGAGCAAATTGAAAAGGCGAAGACGGTAGTCGCAGCTTTTGCCGCAAAGTCAGGGGCCGGCGCAGTGGCGATCGACGGCAAGATGTACGATCGCCCGCATCTTGCGCGCGCGCAGGCCTTGCTCGCGCGTCGGATCGAGTAGCCGCTACTCCGCGGCTTCCACCACCACCATATCGTGCGCGTGGCCTTCCTGCGCCTGCTTGATGCGTTTGGCGCTGCGCGACATAGGCCTGGGCCGCATCGGTGTGGAACAACTCGTGCGTCTCGGCCTCGTCATCGGCAACCGCTGTCATCGCCAGGTCAGTATAGCTGTAACGCCGGGGGTCGCTCTTGATGCGCAGATAAATCCGGCGGAGCCTGAAATAAAGCGATGTCCACCGCACCAGCTTGCCGGCGATCTCGGCAAAATATTTCGGATAAAACGACCACGCCGGCTCGATCGGCAATCCTGGCCGCCGGTCGCGGCGCGCCCGGCGGCGCAGGAAGCCGCCTTCGAGCGGATGGATGTGCTCGATATTGATCGAGCCCATGAACCAGGTGATCAGGAACAGTGCGTTGCTGGCATTCGCCTTGGTCTTGGCCACGCGCCGTAGAATTGTCTCGACGTGATCGATGGTGTAATAGCGCTGCCACGCCATTTTGTAGGCGTGGTCCCACTCCTCGCGCGACATCTTCGGATGCGTCGTGCAGATGTGGTTGAGATCGTATTTGTTGAGGTCCGGATCGAGCGGCGCGCCGGCCTCGATGCAGCTTGAGATGATCCTCGGAACCCGGCAGCGGCGTCAGGTAGAAGAACTCCAACAGATCGACCGGCAGTTCGCGCTTGATCACGTCGATGTCGTGCATGATCGACTCGACCGTGTCGTTGGGGAAGCCGAGGATGTAGCCGGCATAAGTGATGACGCCGGCGTTCTTCCAGGCCAGCAGCATCTGCGCGATACTCGGTGATCTTGTTCTGCTTCTTCTTGGCGCCGAGCCAGATTGTCCGGATTGATGTTCTCCAGCCCGATGAACACGCGCTTGACGCCGGCGCGCGCGCATTTCTCGATGAAGTTCGGCAGTCTTGTGGCAGAGCGTGTCGACCTGGATGATGAAGCTGATGTTGAACTTCTCGACCTCCCGCAAATAGATGAGCCGGTCGAGGATCGGCTCCCAATCCTTGTTGCGGGCGAAATTGTCGTCGGTGATGAAGAAGGCACGCAGGCCCTGCGCGTAGTTCACCCGCACGATCTTTTCGACGTCTTCCGGCGAGCGGCGGCGCGACTTGCGCCCCTGCACGTTGATGATGGTGCAGAACGAGCATTGATAGGGACAGCCGCGGCCGGCGTCGAAGATGGTCGTGCCGCCGGCAGTGCGCTGCGCGCGCTCGACCGCCATCAGCGGGATCGGCGTGCCCTCGATGCCGGGCAGGTCGTCCATGAAATTGTAGAGCGGCTTGAGCGCGCCGGCGGCACGCGTCGCACAGCACCTCGTCCAGCCGGCCTTCCGCTTCGCCGGCGAACAGCGACACGCCCATGGCTTTGGCGCGGTCGAGATCGGCGTCGACGCCGTTGAGCATGGCCAGCACGCCGGAGACGTGGAAGCCGCCGATGCCGACCTGGATGCCGCGCTCGCGCAGGGGCTTCGCCAGATCGAGCGCCCGCGGAAACTGGTTCGACTGCACGCCGGTCAACATGACCATGCCGGCGCCGGCTTCCTCAATCATGGCGGCCAGGCGGTGGGGCCGGATGCGGCTATTGGTTTCGTCGAAGGCGTGGATTTCGATATCGACGTCCTCGCCCAGAATCTTGCGCTCGGCGCAGTCCTTGGCCAGGCCGAACAGCGAGGCGAGCGAGTTCGACGGGATCGGCGAGCGAAACCATTGGATGACGTAGCCGTCGTCGTCGTAATGCGACGGCTTGACCAGCACGAGGCAGAACCGCTGCCGTGCCCTTTGCTTCGCCGCCACTGCCGCTCCCATGCCGTCCCCTACCGCGACCCTGCACGAAACGAAGATACGGCCGTAACCTACATGTGATTTTCGCGCAGCGAAACCGTTATCGACGCCTAACGGCCGCGCTTGCCGGCCAACCCGCCGTAGACCGTATCCGGGTCGAACGTCTTGTCGGCATTGCGGAATTCCAGCGTGACCGCCCCACTCTGGCCGAGCGGAACCGCGCGGTAGAAGCAGGACCGCCGGCCGGTGTGGCAGGCGCCCTCGCCTGCCTGCTCGACCTTGAGCCAGAGCGCATCCTGGTCGCAATCGACGCGCAGTTCGACCACACGCTGGACGTGGCCAGAGCTCTCGCCCTTCTTCCAAAGCTTCTTGCGCGAGCGGCTGTAGTACCAGGCCTCGCAGCTGGCGATGGTCTTGGCGACCGCTTCCGCGTTCATATGCGCGACCATCAGCAGTTCGCCCGATTTGGCATCGGTGACAACCGCCGTGATCAGCCCGTCCGCGCCGAATTGCGGCGCGAAACCCAGGCCTTCCTCGATCTCTGATTTGACAGTCAAACTTGCCTCGCGTCGGTTACGCGGGGCTCAGCGTTGCGCCCCGCGCAGCATGGTCATGAAACGGACTTGCTCGCTGGCATCGTCGCGGAATGCACCGGTGAAATGCGTCGTCACCGTCAGCGCGCCGGGCTTTACCACCCCGCGCAGCGACATGCACATATGCTCGGCCTCGATCATCACCGCGACCCCGCGCGGCTTAAGAATTTCGTCGATCGCGGTCGCCACCTGCGAAGTGAGGTGCTCCTGCGTCTGCAGGCGCAGCGCATAAACGTCGAGCAGGCGCGCCAGCTTCGACAACCCCACCACCCGCTCGGTCGGCATATAGGCGATGTGCGCCTTGCCGAAGAACGGCATCATGTGGTGTTCGCAATGCGAATTGAAACCGATGTCCTTGACCAGCACGAAGTCGTCATAGCCGCCGGTCTCGCTGAACGTGCGGTCCAGCACTTCGGCGGGGCATTCCCGGTAGCCTTGATAGACTTCCTCGTAGGCGTCGATGACGCGCTTAGGCGTCTCCAGCACGCCTTCGCGCTGCGGGTCGTCGCCGGTGTAGGCGATCAAGGTGCGCACCGCAGCTTCCGCCTCGGCACGCGACGGGCGCGGACCGGGAGGCGTCGGCGCCGCCCGCACGTGATCGGATAAGCCCTGCTTGGGCCACGGCTTGATGATCGTGCTCTTGGCGTCCATAACGGTCTCTCCGTTCGACCGGCGCTCGCTCAACGAGCAGCACCGGGAGTGTCACCGGGGTGGCCGCGTCAATAGCCCGCTGGACCACTGCGGTCCAATGCGGGGCGTCGGGACGCCGCATTCCCATTCGGCATGGCTCGCAAGCCATGGCCCGGCGCCAGGAACCCCTTCTCGCGCCATCGGGTCAGCACCTATATATTCGTTTACCCGGCAGAGGCAATCGGCGGCGGGGCAAATCGGTCAATCGTCAATGCTGAACGACGTTTATAACGCTAAAATCCTCGACCTGGCGGGCAATATCCCCCGTTTGGGGCGGCTTTCCGCGCCCGACGCCAGCGCTACCGCCCATTCCAAGCTATGCGGCTCCACGGTCACCGTCGACCTCAAGATGAATGGCCCCGTGGTCGGCGATTTTGCCCACGACGTGAAGGCCTGCGCGCTTGGCCAGGCCTCGTCCTCGATCATGGCCCGCTACGTCGTCGGCTCGAAACCCGCCGAATTGCGCGAGCTGCGCGAGACCGTGCGAAAGATGCTCAAGGAAAACGGCCCGCCGCCGTCCGGCAAGTGGGCCGACATCGCTGTGCTCGAGCCGGTACGCGACTACAAGGCGCGCCACGCCTCGACCATGCTCACGTTCGACGCGGTGGTGTCGGCGCTCGATCAGATCGAGGCCAAGCAAGTAAAGAAGCCGGCGCAAGCGGCCGAATAAATCACTTCGCCGACGCTATCCCGCCGGTCTTGGGCGCTGCCAAGTCGGCGCGGTTCCCGGTCGATTTCTGGCAAGCCGCCGTCAGCCGCGGCAGGCTGTCCTGCACGCCGGTATTGCCGAAGCGAATGCCGGTGACCATGTCGCCGCTCTTGGTCTCGATCATCATCGAATGGCTGCCGACGGCGGTGAAGGAGCCGATCAACGCCGCCGGCACCGTGCCGGTGGCATAAGTGACGAGTTCGTCGGGATCCATGCGGCGCTCGGAGGACACGACCTTGAGCGGTGCCGACATGCGGCCGACCAACAAGGTCACCGCGCCAAGTGCCGTCGGCACCTGGATACGGTCGCCGTCATGGCGCCGCTCGACATAGTTCACGTCGTAGCTGTCGCTGCCGGCGCCGCAAGCGAGCATGAGATCGAAGTTGCCGATATCCTCGCCTTCGACGGTGAGCGGCTGGCGACGCGCCAACGCCGCGACCCCGGCGTGCTCGACCAGCGCCCAACGCCGCTCGCTGATATCGGTCGCGCGCGCGCCGTCCGTCACGCGCGGAACCGGCCGCTTCGCGACCGGCACCGGCGATGATGCGACGGCCGGCGCCGCCACCGGCACCTGCGGCAGGTCGGTCGCGAGCCGCGTGCGGCGCGTCTCGCCCGCCGTCAAAGCGTGCATCGGCTCCCACGGCGGAATGCGCAGTGCCAGGTTGAGCAGATCGATCGAGCCGCCCATCTCGATGGTGTATTTCGCCAGCCGCCCGATATCGCGCTGCACCAGCACGAGGTCCTCGGCCGTGTAGTTCGCTGCGGTCGGATCATTGCGGCGATCGCCGAGCCAAATCTGATGCACCATCACGCGCGCTTCAAGCGGCACCGTGCGATGGACGCCGCCCAGCAGCACGAAGCCGCACATGGATTCGCAATCGGCGCGCGGCGAATATTTCCCCCGTACGATACCCTGCTCCGCGGCGTCGAGATCGATGATATGGCCTACCGTTGCATTGAGCCCGAGGCGGCGGATATCGCGGCCGAGGGCAATGGCGCCATGCACCGATCCGCCATCGGAATCGAGGACAACGGTCGCGCCGGTGAGATCGCGATTTTGCGCAAACCGTTCGAAATCTTGCGGCGTGTCCGCCGTGATGGCGCCACTCGCCGAAATCCAGAGTTGGCATTTGACGGCGCAGCCATCGGCTGGACCTTGCAGGCGCAGATCGAAATGCATCGGCAGCGTGCGATCGGCGATTTCCGCCGATGCCGGCAACACTTGCAGCTGCGCCGCCGCAGCCAGCGCAATAGTGATCGCAAGAGAGCGAATCATCGTTCCCCTTCTCGCCGCCGGGCCCTTAATCGTTGGCGCGGTTGTCCACGTTCGTATTGGGCTTTGGCGGCTTTTGAGTCCCCCGGTCTACGTCTTTTTTAAAGAGCCGGCAGATTCGGGTCTAGTGTAAAAAAGTCGCTATCGACATTGCTTTGGATCAAAACCTGCGGTTTCCCGGCGATGGAACTTTTGGATTTAACCTTGTCTGGAACTTTACGGCGGCAATGACCGAACCACACGCCTCATCTTCCGGCTTCGCGCGTCTGCCGCGGCTTTTCGGACGGGGACTGGTGATGCTGTACCGTTACGCGCTGGCGCCGTTGATCGGGCCGCGCTGCCGGCATCTGCCGGGGTGTTCCGAGTATGCCGACGAGGCGATCACCCGCTTCGGGCTTTGGGCGGGCTCATGGATGGCATTCGCGCGCATTCTGCGCTGCCAACCTTGGGGCACGCACGGACTCGATTTTGTGCCGGCGGAAGTCCCCGCGGGCGCCAAGTGGTGGACGCCGTGGCGCTATGGCCGCTGGCGCGGGACGAATGAAGTGCCGCCGCGATGAGACCAAGCCGCAGCAGAATCCTGCTGGTCGTGATCGTGCTGAGCGCGATCGCGTCGATCTTATTCGGTTTGCGTAGTTACGGCTCGTATCTGTTGTTGCACTCGGCCTACGAGGCTGGCCGCCCGCAGGTCAGCAGCCTGCGCGCATGGATGACGCTCGACCATGTGGCAGCGGCCTATCGCGTGCCGATGAACGAGTTGACCGCGCGCCTCGCGCTGCCACCCGACACCAGCGGCAATGAAAGTCTCAAGGACATCGCGGACAAACGCGGCGTCGGGCGCTTTGATTACGTGCGGCAAGTTCAGCGCGCGCTCGGGCAATCGGCGCCGCCGCCGGAGAGCGGCCAGAGTTCCGGCGGCCTCACCGATCGCATCCTGTCGGCGCTGTTGATCTACGGCTATCCGGCTCTGGCGCTGACGCTGGTGCTGGGCGCGGTCGGCCTGCCGCTGCCGATCGGGGTCGCCGCCGTGCTCGCCGGCTCGCTCGCCGCGCTGGGGACCTTGCGTTGGGAATGGGCCGGACTGATCGCCGTCGTCGCCTCGTTCGTCGGCGACATGATCGCTTATGCCATCGGGCGCGCGGTCAGCGACAATTTCCTGGCCCGTTACGGCCGCTGGATTGGCTACAGCCCGCAGCGCCGGGACAACATCGCGGCGCTGCTGCAACGGTGGGGCGGTATCACGGTGATCATCTCGCGCACGCTGACCTCGTCATTGAGTTCCGTGATCAGCATCTTCGCCGGTGTAAGTCGCTATCGCTTTTCGCACTTTCTCGGTTTCGCCCTGTTTGGCCGCCTGATCTGGACGTCGGCCTATCTCGGTCTCGGTTACGGCATCGGCGGCAATATCGACGCCGCCAGTCAGTTCCTCGGCAATTTAAGCGGGCTCATCATCGCGCTCGGCATGCTGGTGGTCGCGAGCGCCTATCGGGCGGGGCGCAAGCTCTCCACGCCAAGCTAAAACCAGTTGCAAGGCCGCAATCGGCTGCTATATCCGTGCCCAATTCAAATCACGCTTACCTGCGTTCGTAGGCAGCGAGTGAGCAAAGGAGCCGCGTCATGGTCGCATTGACCTTCCCCGACGGCGCGCGTCGGGAGTACCCCTCAGGCACCACGGGCTTGGATATCGCCAAGGGCATTTCGCCCTCACTGGCCAAACGCACCGTGGCCATGGCGCTCGATGGCGCGGTCACCGATCTCGCCGACCCCGTCGAGCGCGACGCCAAAATCGAGTTTCTCAACCGCGAAGATCCGCGCGCGCTGGAATTGATTCGGCACGACGCCGCGCACATCATGGCCGAAGCCGTGCAGTCGCTGTGGCCGGGCACGCAGGTGACCATCGGGCCGGTGATCGAGAACGGCTTCTATTACGATTTCTTCCGCAACCAGCCGTTCACGCTGGAGGACCTCCCCGTCATCGAGAAGAAGATGAAGGAAATCGTCGCCCGCGACAAACCGTTCACCAAGGAAATCTGGTCGCGCGAGCAGACCAAGAAAACGTTCCGCGACATGGGCGAGAACTTCAAGGTCGAGTTGGTCGACGCTATTCCTGAAGACCAGCAGATCAAAATCTACAAGCAGGGCGACTGGTTCGACCTCTGCCGCGGCCCGCACATGACATCGGTCGGCAAAGTCGGCAACGCCTTCAAACTGATGAAGGTGGCGGGCGCCTATTGGCGCGGCGACAGCAAGAACCCGATGCTCACCCGCATTTACGGCACGGCTTTCGCCAAGCAGGAAGAACTCGACGCTTATCTCAAGCAGATCGAGGAAGCCGAAAAGCGCGACCATCGCCGACTCGGCCGCGAGATGGACCTGTTCCATTTCCAGGAGGAAGCGCCCGGCTCGGTGTTCTGGCACGCCAAGGGCTGGACGCTATTCCAGGCGCTGGAGAACTACATCCGTCGCCGCCAGACCGCCGCTGGATACGCCGAGGTCAACTCACCACAGCTGATGGACCGCGAATTGTGGGTCACCACTGGCCATATCCCGACCTACAGCGACATGATCTTCCTGACGCAGCAGCGCGAAGAAGACGAGCGCGTCTATGCGGTTAAGCCGATGAATTGCCCAGGCCACGTGCAGATCTTCAAGAACGGCTTGAAATCTTATCGCGACTTACCGCTCAAAATCGCCGAGTTCGGCAAGGTGCACCGCTTCGAGCCGTCGGGCGCGTTGCATGGCCTGATGCGCGTGCGCGCTTTCACGCAAGACGACGCCCACGTCTTTATCCGCGAGGAGCAGATCGCCGGCGAGGTGCTGGCGATGAACGATCTTATCCTTGCCATCTATGAGGATTTCGGCTTTTCCGATGTGCGCATCAAGTTCTCCGATCGACCGGACAAGCGCATTGGCGACGACGCAGTATGGGACAAGGCAGAAGCGGCGCTGATGGCCGCGCTTAAGGCCTCAGGACGGCCATGGACGCTCAACAAGGGCGAAGGCGCCTTCTACGGACCGAAACTCGAATACGTGTTGCGCGACGCCATCGGCCGCGAATGGCAATGCGGCACCGTGCAGGTCGACCTCAATCTGCCGGGCCGGCTCGGCGCTTTCTACATCGACGAGCAGTCGAACAAGGTGACGCCGGTGATGCTGCACCGGGCGATGTTCGGCTCGCTCGAGCGCTTCACCGGGATTCTGATCGAGCACTATGCCGGCCACTTGCCGTTATGGCTGTCTCCCTTGCAGGCGGTGGTCGCCACCATCACATCGGACGCCGACGACTATGCGCGCGAGGCGATTGCCGCTGCGCGCAAGCTCGGCCTGCGCGTCGAGTCCGATCTGCGCAACGAGAAGATCAACTACAAGGTGCGCGAGCACTCGCTCGCCAAGATCCCAGCCCTGCTTGTCATCGGCAAGAAGGAAGCCGCCGAACGGCTGGTGTCGGTCCGCCGTCTCGGCAGTGAAGGCCAACAGGTGATGCCGCTCGATGCGGCGCTCAAGGCGCTGGCCGACGAGGCGGTGCCGCCGGACGTGCGGCGGGTGAAGGCGGCGGCCTGAAAAGCCTCAGACGCCTGTCACTTTGCCCCGTGCGTCGCCTGCTTGAGCGCGCGCATGACGTCGCCGCGCGAGATCATGCCGAGCAATTGGCGGTCTGGACCGACCACCGGGAAGCTGCGAATCTTCAAGTTCACCATCAATTGCAGCACGCGCGTCAACGGCGTTTCCGGCTCGATGGTCACCACGCCCTCAGTCATCACGTCGCCGACCGTGTGTTTCATCAGGGCTTCGTAGCTCGGCATCAGCTGGCCGGTCGTGAAGGCGAAGGCACGCAGGAAATCGAACTTAGTGACGATGCCGAGCATGTGGGCGTTATCCACGACCGGATACGCATCGAAATCGTGTTGCGCAAACAGCGTTTCCAACTCGGCGATGGTGCATTGACGCGTCACGGTCTTTACCTTGGGCGTCATGTATTGGGCGGCCGTCGATTCGAGAAAGCGAAACATTTCCATCGATCCCTATTCAATTTGACGGATTTCAGTCCCGACCTGCGGCACTGTAATTTATAGGGCATGATCCGTCCGATTGGAATCGGATCATGCTCCGGGTTTTCGATCTTGCGGTCCGCAACGCGAACAGGCGTCCGCTTCACCGAAGTTAACGAGGCAGAGCTGTCGGACTAGCGGCCCTGGCTCACGATGTAAGCCGCAAGGTCGGCGGCCTCGTCGCGGCTGAGATTCATGTCCGGCATTTTCGGATGCGGCATTAGCAGGTAAAGCGCGAGCTTGGCGGCATTGAAATCCGGCTCCTTGGCCATGGCCGAAAACGGCGCCACCTGGGTATTGCCGCTTTTTTGGTCTGTAGCGACCACATGACAAGCCGCGCACCAGCGCTTGGCGAGCCTCTCGCCGTTCGGCGCGTTGGCCGCGACCGCCGCCTGCGACAGCGCCGTGACGGCGGTGAGCAACACCAGTCCGGAGATGATTCGGCTCATGAGCGGCGCCCTCGTTGTTGAAACTGTATGGTAGCGGCGCAAGCAATCGCCAATGTGACCTAGATCAAGACGAAAGTCAGCCGCCAGCCGCGGCGCGCACCTGCGTCCAGTCGTTGCCGGCATGCGGCGGCCGTTCGAGCACGGCCATAAAGCGCTCGGCCCAATGGGATAGATCGTTCGCCACCAACACCTTGTAATTGGCCGCATGGCGCTGGCGGCGCTCCTCCAGCGGCATCGCCAGCGCGCGGTTGATGGCGATGGCGACGCCTTCCGAGTCATAGGGGTTGACCAGCAGTGCGGCGGCGCATTCGTGCGCCGCGCCGGCAAAACGCGACAGGATCAGCACACCCGGATCCTCCGGGTTTTGTGCCGCGACGAACTCCTTGGCCACCAAGTTCATGCCGTCACGCAGCGGAGTAACCAGCCCCGCGCGCGCGGCGCGGTAAAGCCCGGCCAGCGCGGTGCGACTGTGCGCCTTGTTGACATAGCGCAGCGGCGTCCAGGACGCCTCGCCGAAGGTGCCGTTGATGCGCCCGACCGCTTCGCCCACCAGCCGCCCGATATCGGCATATTCCTGGATGCCGGTGCGGCTGCGCGGGGTGATCTGCAGATAGGTAACCTTGCCGCGCCAGTCGGGAAAATTGACCAGGAAGCGCTCGAACGCGTTCATCCGCTCCGGCAGGCCCTTGGAATAGTCGAGCCGGTCGACGCCAATGATCATGGCGCGGCCCGACAGGCTGTCGAGCACCCCGCGCACGAATTCCGATTCGATGGCGCGGCGCGCCAGCCGCGCGAAGGCTTCCGTCTCGACGCCGACCGGGAAGGTACCGATGTGCACGACGCGATTGCCGAAGTGGAAGCTGTTGCCACCACCCCACGGCAGGCCGCATTCATTCGCAATGTAGCGCGAGAAGTTGGCGGCATCGACCTCGGTTTGAAAGCCGATGAGATCATAGTGGCACAGCGCCGGGATTAGTTGGTCGTGATTCGGCAACGCGGTGATGATTTCCGGCGGCGGAAACGGGACATGGATGAAAAACCCGATCTTGTTGACGTGACCGCGATCGCGCAGCGCTTTGGCGAGCGGTATCAAATGATAGTCATGCACCCAGATTATATCGTCGGGACGCAGCAGCTTCTCGAGGTTCTTGGCGAAGAATTCGTTGACGCGGAAATAACCGCCGAGATCGCGGCGCGTAAACTCGGCAAGGTCGAGCCGGTAATGCAGGATCGGCCACAGCACGCGGTTGGCGAAGCCGTTGTAGAATTCCTGGTAGTCGTCCTTACGCAGATCGATAGTAGCGTAAGTGACGTTGTCGTGCTCGACGATCCTGGTCGGACCAGGATCGTTATCCGCGGCACGCCCGCTCCAGCCGAACCAAAGGCCGCCGCGCCGCCGCAGCGTCGGCCGGATCGCGACTTCGAGCCCGCCGGCGCGCGCGTTGCGGTCGGGAATGCCAACTCTGTTCGAGACTACGACGAGCCGCGCCAATATCGGTCTCCCCAGCTCCGCGACAGTTTGATCGCGGTCAATATCAATCCGGACATCGAATAGGTCTGCGGAAAGTTGCCCCACAGTTTTCCGGTCACGGGGTGCACGTCTTCCGACAGCAGTCCATAGCGATTGCGCAATTTCAATGCATCGACGAACATTTCGCGGGCCTCGTCGCGCCGCCCAATTTCCCACAATGCATCGATTAACCAGAATCGGCAAATCAAAAAAGCCGTTTCCGGCAAGCCAAAATCGTCGGCGGCAACATAGCGCATAACGTGGAAGTCGCGCCGAAGTTCACGTTCGATCGCCTCCACGGTGGAGACAAAGCGCGGATCATCAGGCGCGATCAGCCCGAGTTCGGCCAGCAGCAGGCAGCTGGCATCGAGGTCGTCGCTGCCGAACGCCGCAGAAAAGGCCTTCCGCTTGGGATTCCAGGCGCGCGTGAGCACCTCCTCGCCGATGCGCTTGGAAGTCTCGCCCCAATAGGCCGCGCGCTCCGGCAGGCCGAGATGGGCCGCGATCGCCTCCAGCCGCTGGCAGCCGGCCCAGCACATCGCCGCAGAATAAGTATGCACGCGCTTGCGGCCGCGGTATTCCCAAATGCCGGCGTCCGGCTCGAGCGCGAGCCGCGCCGCATGCTCACCGAGCGGCTCGATCACCCTGAACAGCGCGGCATCGCCGGGTTTCGGCAGCCGGCGGTCGAAAAACATCGGCGTCGCCGCCATGATGACGCTGCCATAGACGTCGTGCTGATCCTGATCGACCGCAGCGTTGCCAATGCGCACCGGTCCATCGCCGTTGAATCCGGGAAGCGCTTCCGCGATGCGTTCCTCGAGCGTATTTGTGTGCACCACGCCATAGAGCGGCTTGAGCCCGTCCGCGCGGCCCGCCGCGATGGTCAGGATATAGGAGATAAAGTCCTCCATCGTGCGCGTCGCGCCGATCCGGTTGAGCGCGCGCACCACGAAGAAGGCGTCGCGCATCCAGCAGTAGCGATAATCCCAATTGCGCCTCGATCCCGGTCCCTCCGGGATCGAGGTAGTCAGCGCCGCCACGATGGCGCCGGTCTCCTCGAAATTGCATAGCTTGAGCGTGATGCCGGCGCGGATGATCTCGTCCTGCCAGTCGTTCGAGAAAGCGAGCCGCCGCACCCAATCCATCCAATAGTCGCGGGTGCGGTCGCAGAATTCCCGGCAGGTGCTCTCGAGCGCCCCCTCGAACGGCTCGTCCACGCCCATCACCATGTGTACCGGGCGCGTGAGCACGAAGGAGGCCTCATTTTCTACATAAGAGAGCGGTGCATCCGCGGTCAGCCGAACCGGCACATCGTCGCGCCAGTAGCGGATACTATTGCTGCTGGACGAGTGCGAGGCCACCGGCACACCGTAGCGATGCGTCGCGCGGAAACGGATGGTTATGCGCGGCATGCCGGCGATCGGCTCGACAATGCGCACGAGCTGCGGAGGTCGGAATGTGCGGCCATAGTGGTGGAAGCGCGGCGCGAAGTCGGTGATGCGCACCGCCCCGCCGTTGCCGTCAATGAGCTCCGTCACCACGATGGCGGTATTACGCATATAATCAGAGCGGCTCTCGACCTGTCCGTCGAGCACTACGTCGGTGAAGCCTTTTTCCTCATCGCCGGCCAGCAGCCGGCAGAACACTGGGTCGCCGTCGTAGCGCGGCTGACACCACCATACGATGCGGCCGGACGGCTCGACCAACGCGGCGGTGCGGCCGTTGCCGATGACCGCAAGTTCGAGCGTGGATTCGCTCATGACCGGCGCGCCGGTTGCTTCGCCGCCAGCCGCTGCAAGGCCGCCCGCACGTCCATCGGCGAGTCGAAAATTCCGGCGAGCCCGGCGAAATGCCGTCCGACCGAGAAGCCCTTGCCGCCCAATTCGCCCAAGACCGCGAAGACGGATTCATCGGTGACGTCGTCGCCGATGAACACCGGTATGCGGCCGGCAAACGGCGGAAGGCGCATCAAATCGCGCACGCCCTCGCCTTTGCTGACGTTCGGCCGCATCACTTCCAGCATCGCTTTGCCCGGCAGCACTTCGGTTGCCTCGCCGGGATAGGCGGCGCGGCCCGCCGCGATATGCGAACGCAAGCGATCTTCCTGCTGCGGCGCCTGGCGATAGTGCAGCGCGAGCGAATAACCCTTGTCTTCGGCGATGATACCGGAGCCTGGCGTCGCCGCCTCGGCAAGATGGCGGCGTAAACCCGCCGAAAGCGGCGCCACCGAACTGGCGACGTCGCCGCCGCGCACGCGCAGTTCGGCGCCGTGGCCACCAACCGCAGGCAGCTTGAGAGGCGCGAATAGCGCATCGAGATCGGCGATCGGGCGGCCGCTCACCAATGCGAGCGCGCCGCCGGTCGCCTGCGAAAGGCGCACAAGCGAATCTGGCAAGTCGTCGGCGATATGGACGTCGTTCGGGGACTGTCCGATATCGACCAGCGTGCCGTCCACATCGAGCAGCAGCGCGATCGATTGGGTATCGAGTCTGGCAAAAATGTCTGAAGCCGCTTCGTTCGCAATGAGTTGCGTCGTCATAATTTATTCCAACGATCGGATTTGCAGGTTAGTTCCCGCGGCTAGTTTCGTTTGCACGCGATCTCGTTTTGGAGATCATGCGTTATTGCGCAACCACTTCGACGTCGCCGTCCACACCGGTGACAACCTTGAATTCGCGCTCGTAGACCTTGCCCTCGTTACGAGCGATCGCGCGATATTCGCCTTCGGCCAGGATGACGCGGGGAAAAGCGCCGATCGATTCCTTGATCACGTCACCACCGGGCGTAAGCACCGACCATGCGGTATTGGCGAGCGCCTCGCCGCCCTTCTCGCTCACCAGCTTAAGCGTGATCGCGGCCGCGCGGTGGGTGACGGTGATGTCGGTAAGCTTGCCGGCCGCCACGCGGATGTCGGAACGCACCACCGAATTGGCGTCGCCGTAATTCGAAACGATGTAATAGGTGCCTTCAGGAACCACCACCACATTGCCGGTCATCACGTGATCGGCGATCGGCCGGCGGTCGCCGGGCTCGAATTGGCTGCCCTTGTAGACGTCGAATGACACCTGTCCGGCCGGGATGCGCACGTCGCCGACGCGCCCTTCCAGGCGCAAGGCTCCAGCCGGCAGATCGAAATCCTCGTGCACGGTCTGCCCGCTCAAGGTTACCGGCTTGACCGCGGTCGCAAGCCCGAAGCCGACGTGCACGACGTAGGCGCCAGCCGGCAGCACCATCGTCGGCGCTGGCGATTTATCCTCCTTGACGAGCTGGTATTTGCCGGCGGCGTCGCGCTTGGCGGAATAGATACGCCACGTGAGGCCGCCGTCGATCAGCGGGGCGTCTTTGCCGAAACGGGCGCTGAGTGCGAGCGCCACTTGCCCAGCCGGCACCATCGGCACCGCGGTCGGCGCGGCCGCGCGCGGCGCATTGGGTGGCCATTCCGGTTGCGGCGCCAGCACACCGCCCGCGCCGAATGCGTCGCCACGCACGGTCGATCCCGGCGCCAGCAGTCCGGTCGTAGGCGCCGCCGAAAACAACGAATTCTGCCCTGTCCCCTGCGCCGATGCCGGCTGCGCAGCGAGCAGAAGCAAGACGATCGCGAACGCCAGCCCCTGCAGGCCGCGGACGAGGAGTACGAGTGCAACGTTCATCGCATAGCGTTTTTCGGCCCAAATCGCGGCGATTTCAAGCCACTAGGCCGGTTTGTCACCTCGGCAACCCTATGCTAGGCGCAAACCATAATGATCGAAGAGGGTTCAATGCCCGACGCCTTGCAACTGCTGAAGACCCGCCGCTCGGTCAAACCGATAGAATTGACCGGCCCCGGACCCAGCCAGCCGGAAATCGACACTCTGCTCGCCATCGCCTCGCGTGTGCCCGACCACGGCAAGCTCGCGCCCTGGCGCTTCATCGTGTTCGAGGGCGACGCACGATTGGCCGCCGGCACGGCGATCGCCGAGGCGTTTGCCGCCGGGCGCACCGACGCCACACCGGATCAACTCGAATTCGAGCGCAAGCGTTTAGCGCGAGCGCCGCTGGTGATCGCAGTGGTCAGCCGCGCCGCGTCGCACGTCAAGATTCCGGAATGGGAGCAGCAATTGTCGGCCGGCGCTTCCGCCATGAGCCTCGTCATCGCCGCCCACGCCATGGGCTTTGCGGCGAGCTGGATCACCGAATGGTACGCCTATGACCGCCGCGTTCTGGATAAGCTTGGCGTCGGCCCCAACGAACGCATTGCCGGCTTCGTCCATATCGGCCGCGCCGCCAAACCGCCCGAAGATCGGGAGCGCCCGCCGCTCGATGCGATCGTCACGCGCTACGGCGGCTGAAAACGTGTTGCGCCGCGTCGAATGAAGGGCTCCTCCCGCATTTAACCTTTATGTAATCACGTGGGCGCACGCTTACGTCACGTTTCGGTCACAAGACTCCGCCAGCGTTTTCGCCATATCGGGGTGATCCGCTTGTCCGGTGGCTGGCCCGATCCGAATATCGGGGACGGGGAGAAAATTTTGGTGTTCGAGGGCCTATTCGCGCGCGCACGCAACGGCGACCGCTCGGCCGAGGTCACGACCGCGCCGATCCAGCCGGCTGCCACGCGCCCGAGCATCGGGCTCGCGCTCGGCGGCGGCGCCGCGCGCGGCTTTGCCCATATCGGCGTGATGCGCACGCTCGCCGCGCACGGCATCGTACCGGACGTCATTGTCGGCACTTCGATCGGCGCGGTGGTCGGCGGCTGCTATGCTGCCCGTCAGCTCGACAGCCTGGAGGAATGGGCGCGCGGCCTCAATGTGCGCAGCATCCTCAGCTATCTGGACATCAGCCTGTCGGGGTCTGGGCTCATCCGCGGCGGCCATCTTGCGGCTCAACTGGAAAAGGCGCTCACCGATAGCCGCATCGACGATCTGCCGATCCGCTTTGCCGCCATCGCCACCGAATTCAATACCGGTCATGAAATCTGGCTCACCCGCGGGCGGCTAGCCGAGGCGCTGCGCGCCTCCTACGCGCTGCCTGGAATTTTCCCGCCGGTGCTGATCGGCGGGCGCTGGCTGGTCGACGGTGCGCTGGTCAATCCGGTGCCAGTGTCGGCGGCGCGCGCGCTCGGCGCGCGGCTGGTGATCGCCGTCAACCTCAATTCCGATATATTCGGGCGCGGCACCATCATCGCCAGTCACGGCTCCGACGACAGCGATGACGCCGCCAACGAAGCGTCCAAGCCGAACGGCCTGCGCGGCCTGTTCAGCGGCGAACGCTCGCTGCGCCGGCAATTCCTCGGGCGGCGCGGCCGCCCGGGCATTCCGACCGTGATGGTGGAAGCGTTCAACGTCATGCAGGACCGCATCACCCGCGCGCGGCTCGCCGGCGACCCGCCCGACGTGCTGATCAGCCCACGGCTCGGCGGGGTCGGTTGGTTCGATTTCCATCGCGCCGCCGACGCCATCGCCATCGGCACCGAGGCAGCCGAAAAAGCTATTGACGCGGTGACCGAAGCGGTCACCGCGTTGTCGCAGCCCTACGCCAGCAACGGCGCCGCCAAATAACCCGATTCAAGTAATCCGATTTACGCGGTGCGGATGTAATCGCGCATCGCCTCGGACTCCTGCTCGATCTCCTCAACACGCTGCTTGACCACGTCGCCGATAGACACCAAGCCGATCAACTCACCTTTGGCCAGCACCGGCATATGGCGGAATTTTCCTTCCGTCATGCGCTCCATGATGCTGGCAATGCTGTCGTCCTCACCGCAAGTGGCGACGTTGCGCGTCATCACCTGGCCGACAGGTAAAGCAAGCGCGCTACCACCGTGTTCGGAGATTGCGCGCACGATGTCGCGCTCCGACAATATGCCGGCGATGCGCCCTCCCGCGCCGCGGATCAGGACTGCGCCGATGCGGTGCGCACCCAGCAGCCGCGCCGCTGCTGTCAGATCCGCCGTCGGCTCGATGCTAACAATGTCGCCGCCCAAGTTACGTAACTTGGCGGCCAGAATGGCTTTGACGTTCATGGCAGCCTCCTTGGATCCCCGGCTACGGATTCGATACCCACGATGAGTCCCGGGTTCTGGCAAACGATCCTGCCGCCATGTCGGTTCCGTCAAGACCATTCAAACCGCGGATGGTATTCCGCTATCACTTTGCCTAACGCCGCGTTGCAATCGGTTTATTGCGGCATCGCAATATCGTCAGGGTGCGGTTCTTGCGGCGCGGGATCGAACCAGGAAAATAATACCAGGCCGGCAAGAAAGCCGCCGATATGCGCCTGCCAGGCCACCACCTGGTTCGCTCCGACGCCAGGAAGCGGCAGCGAGCCCAGCCCAAACAGAATGTTGATCCCAAACCACACCGCAACGAAGGCAATCACACGTGGATCACGCAGCACGCCACTGAGCGGGATCGCCGGCACGCGATAGTCGGTGGCGTCGCCGTTGCGGTGGAAATTGAGCGGCCCGCCGCGCTGAAACGCAAACCGCATGGCCGCCGCCATGGTGCCGGAAATCGCCGCCGACGCACCGATTACCGGCACTTCCTCGCCGGCATGCGTGGCCAGATGGAGCGCCGCGCCGGCCGCTGCCGTCGCGGCGAAGAACAAGAGAAACCGCAGCGGCCCGAACCGCCGCGCCACAGCACTGCCGAACGGTAGCAGCCATACCGCATTGACGCCGTAATGCGTCCAGTCCGCATGGATCAGCGCATAGGTGACGAATGTCCACAGTTCCGCGCCGAAACCGCCCGGCAGCACGCCGCCGAGCACGATCGACGTGTCATAGCGCGACGGAATGAAAGCGAAGGTGAGCAGGAATTCCATGTCCTGCTCGTCGGTGAGCACAAACGTGCGTACGGCATGGACGAGCGCCAGCACAGCTAGCAGCCCGACAATGACGTGTGGAATATTGAAGAGAGGTTCGCGCTTCACAAGGGTCCAATAGCTTGCCGAGGGTCTTCAGTTACGCCGCCTAGCCGCCCGACCGCAAGCACGTGCGCCACGAAAAAAGGAGGGCTTTCGCCCTCCTGTTAGCCGCGCTGTGCGGGGTGGTGACGTCCCCCTCGCCTCCCGTGGCTATTTCAGTCGGCGCGCCGCACGTTTGGAGCATTCGAGACCGGCGCGCTCATGTGGATCGCTCAAAAACATACGCAAACCTGCGCGCGCTGCCTATTCGATTTGGCTCTTAACACTAACTCGCAACGCCAGCCGGCGCACGCAGTCCCGGCACGGCGCCTGCTCCACCCTGGACGTCGCGGCGAAAAGCCGGCGCGGATGTCCCAGTCGGGGACAACGAACGCCGGCACCGTCTCGCGACGGAACAGGTGGCGTCCCATGAAACATCAATCCACGCGGGCTATTTTCGAGTATTGGAACAAGAAACGGGGTACCCGCCCGGCCCCCGCGCGCTCCGATATAGATCCAGTCGAGATTCGCCACGCACTCAGCGACACCTTCATGCTGGCGGCGGATTTCACCGATCAGCTCCGGTTCCGGCTCGCCGGAACGCGCGTCTGCGCGCTGTTCGACCGCGAGATTAAGGGCGAGGCGTTTGCCGAACTGTGGAGCGGGAGCAGCCGCAAATCGATCGATGAACTGCTCGCCATCGTCACCCACGAGGCGGTCGGCGTGGTTGCCGGGCTCACCGCGCAGACCGAGGACGGCGCCAAGGCCGATTTGGAGCTTCTGCTGCTGCCGCTCACCCATATCGGGCAAGCCCGCATCCGTGCCATCGGCGTACTGGCGCCGACCATTTCGCCCTATTGGCTTGGCGCCAAGCCGGTCACCGAGCTCACGCTCGGCACTTTGCGTCATACCGGGGTGGACGCGGACATCAGCATTGCGCCTCGTTTGATCCCCGCGGCGGGCGGCAGCCGGGTGCGCCACGGCTTCGTAGTCTATAGCGGCGGCCGCGAAGCCCCATCCGGCGACCACACCGGCTAACGCCGCGTTAACGATAGACTAATAGGGTCACGGGCTGGGGAATACTTCCCCAAAGACCGCAGTGCCACCCATGGCCATGCCCCTGCCAAAGCCGAGAGTGCTGCCCCTGGCGGAGGAACGCCGGCGCCATCAACGGGTAAAGGTCAACCTGCTCGGCCGTTACATGCTGGCGGATCGGCGCGAGTTTCCGTGCCAGGTCGTCAACATGTCGCCGGGCGGCATCGCCATTGTCGCACCGGTTTCTGGCAACCCCGGCGAACGGGTGATCGCCTATGTCGACCATGTCGGCCGGCTTGAGGGCAAGATCTCACGCTTGCTCGAGAACGGCTTCGCCATGACGATCGAGGCGACCTTGCGCAAGCGCGACAAGCTCGCCGCCCAACTCACCTGGCTCGCCAACCGGAATATCCTCAACCTGCCGGAAGACCGCCGCCACGGCCGCTTCATCCCGCGCAAGGCGATGGCGCGGCTGATCCTGCCGAATGGGAACAATATCGCCTGCCGCGTCATCGACTTGTCGGAGTCGGGCGCCGCGATCTCGATTTCGCCGGAATTGCGGCCGGCGGTCGGCAGCATGGTTACCGTCGGCAAGACGCAGGGCCGGGTGGTTCGTCATATCGAGGACGGCTTCGCCATGGAATTCACCCGCCTGCAGCACCACGACTTCATCGAAGAGAACGTCACCGGCGGATAGCTTCGGCCGTTGGTAAGCGGCCTCTTAAAATTGCACGCACCGGCGGCCGCGAATCTGGGCTCGCAGCGCATGCGCGCGGGTATCGCAAAACCGCAATTCCCCCACTGTTTACAGTAAACTCGCGCGCGCCTGAACGCGTGCACGCGCGTCATTCCTGCATTTAGCTCGTTAATGTATAAAATTTTAGGCAAAATGTATCGTGTAAGATTTTAATCGAACTATATTCTAAGTTTTACTGTATTCGTCTCTCTCTTTATTCTGGTTGTCTTCAAAATGACTGGCGTGACTTAGCAGCGATGCAAAAGCTTTGTGCGAATTGTGGTCCCAACAAGACGGGAAGGGGCCACAACGATGGGCTGGCGTTTCAAACAGTTTGCGATCGGCGGCATGTCGCTGATGGCTGGCTTGGCGGTTCTGGCCGCAGCGGCCGGCACGGCCGCGGCAGGCGAGCGGCTCGCTTACGGCGGGCCGGCCAACTTACACGACCGGACTGCCTATATCGCCGTCGGCGCACCGAGCCGCGCACCGATCGGTTGGGTCGAGTTTTGCGTCGAGTACAAGCCTGAGTGCAACACCAAGCCGTCGGCGCCGCGCGACGTGGTGCTGACGCAGAAGGCCTGGACCGACCTGATCAAGGTCAACGCCTGGGCAAACCAGAATATCGAGCCGGTCACCGACCTCGAACATTGGGGCGTGGTCGAGCGCTGGAACTATCCCGACGACGGCAAAGGCGACTGCGAGGACTATGTGCTGCTCAAGCGGCGCATGCTGATGCAAGCTGGCTGGCCGCGCGAGGCGCTACTGATCACCGTGGTGCGCGACAAGCGGGGCGACGGCCACGCCGTGCTCACGGTCAAGACCAATCGCGGCGAGTTCATCCTGGATAACCAGGAAGCCGACATCCTGTCCTGGAACAAGACCGGCTACCGCTTTGTGAAGCGGCAGTCGCAATCCGATCCGAATGTCTGGGTCGCGCTGGGCGAGCCGCAGGCGCCGGTAACGGTGTCTGCACGCTAGCACGATCACGACACACGGCCTGACTGAGCACTGGGCATCACTGAAGAAGGAATTCGCGCCCCGGTCACGTCCCCACCCCTCCCCGTCCCCAGACCGGGTTCGCGAGCGGCCGGCCTCCCCCAGGGCCGGCCGCACCTTTTTTGCGGCATAGGAACTGGCGCCAGCCCAAACGTCACGCGATTGTCAACTCCCGGCCGGACTCTCGACGTTTTTCCAGCGCATTGATTGTTGCAGAAGCGGCAAGCCAAGCCAGCGAGAGTTCCATGCAACCGCGAATCGATGCCACCGCCATCAGCCCCGCCGCCTACAAGGCCGTGGCCGCGTTACAGACCTACGTCGATCAATCCGGTCTTGATGCGAAACTGCGCGAACTCATCAAGATCCGCGCCTCGCAGATCAATGGCTGCGCCTTTTGCCTGGTCATGCACACCCGCCACGCCCGCAAACTCGGCGAGAGCGACGATCGTATGCATTTGCTCGATGCTTGGCGGGAGGCGCCGGTGTTCACCCCGCGCGAACGCGCCGCCTTGGCCTGGACCGAAGCGCTGACGCTGGTGTCCAAAAGCCACGTGCCAGACGACGTCTATGTCGAAGTGCGGCAGCACTTTTCCGAAAAGGAAATCGTCGACCTCACCGCCGCAGTGGTGGCCATCAACAGCTGGAACCGCATTGCGGTGGCATTCCGCACGCCGCCGCAAGTCGCCAACGCAAAAGCGGTGGCTTAAGACTAGCCGATCCGTTTCAAGCCCTTGGCGTATTGCTGCGAGCGTCGTACGTAGATATCGGCGCCGCCGCGGATCATTTCGATCAATCTGTCGTCGATGGTTCGCACCGCGCGCCCGGGCGAACCCACGATCAACGAATTGTCGGGAAAACTCTTGCCCTCGGGCACCACGCTGCCGGCGCCGACCAGCGAATTCTTGCCGATTTTGACGCCGTTGAGCATGATCGCCCCCATGCCGATCAGGCTGTTATCACCGACGGTGCAGCCATGCATGATGACATTGTGCCCGATCACGCAATTGCTGCCGATCACCATGGGAAAACCAGGATCGGTATGTAGCGTGGAATTGTCCTGGATCTGCGAGCGCTCGCCCAGTTCGATCCATTCGTTGTCGCCGCGCAGCACGGCGCCGAACCAGACGCTGGTCGAGCGCTTGAGCCGCACGCGGCCGATCAGTGTCGCGGTCTCCGCGACCCAGTACTCCCCCTCGCCGGGGAATTCTGGCGCCTGTCCGTCGAGTTCATAAATTGGCATTCGCGTCTCTCCTAACGAGACGCACCATCGCAACGAAATTGGAAAATTGGAAGTGGCTAAGCCACCAGCAGGCCGCAGGCCTGCAATGTCGACACCAGCACCAGGCCCGACATCAGGCTCCAGAAGCCGGCGATCAGGGTGGCCAAGAATACGAATTCAAAGCGGCGGCCTTCCTGGCGGCGGCCGAGCAGCGTGTTGCGCATGATCAGAAACGGCGCCGTCAGCATCAGCAGCGGAACTGCCGCGAAGGTCGAGGCGCTAGGGCCGGCGCTGAGCAGGCCGAAGGTCGGCAGGCGGCTGGTGAAGAGCTGGTAGGCCGAACTGCACAGGCCCGCCACGGCAAAGCCGAGGGCAAGGGCCAGCATATTTTGCACGGATTCCGGGGACATTTCAGCCTCAACGCAATACAGGAGGCCTTGTTTCGCAAAGCGGACCGGCCCGCGCGAGTCAATCCTTAACAAATGGTAAACGCGGGAAGCCGGGGCGGCCTCGGCCGCCGTGGCATAATCGATTTGATTCGTTCGAGGACCCGGCATGGCCAATATTTCGCATCAGCCCACCCCAGCCCGGCGCCGGCGTCACGCAGGACGCAGCCCACTCACGGCACCGCTTATACTTTTCGCCATCGCCACGCTGACCGCGGCCGCGTACGTCGCCTACGTGTTGTGGCCGCGATGGCCGGACGCACCGACAACACTAAGCGCACCGTTTATACCGATCATCGTGGCCGGTGTTACCTTCACCATCGAGCCGGCGGCGATCCGCATCCCCGTGCAGCGCCGCCCCGGCACGCAGCCGCGCGTCGATCTCGCCTATCTGTGGCCGTCGCTGACGCCACCCGACCCCGCGCTGCGGCCGACGGTCGGCGCGCCGGTCGATCCCAATCAACGTTTATTTGTAACCATCGCGTCAGGCGATGAAACGTTACCGCTCATCGAACGCGTGCAGACGATTTATCCGCGCTATCTGGTGCCGCAGCCGACCGCGGGGCCGGACGGGTTGACGCTGCGCGGCTTCCGCGACGGCACGCCGTATCAGGGCGAGGAGCTGGTGTTCGAGCAGGCCGCGCCCGAGCATTTCCTGGCGCGTTGCTCGCTACGCGGCGTCGTCAATAGCGGCGAATGCCTGCTCGAGCGGCGCATCGGCAAGGCCGACATCACACTGCGCTTTCCGCGCGACTGGCTGAGCGATTGGAAAAGTGTCGCCGCCGGCATCGACCGGCTGATCGCGCGGCTGCATCCGAATTAATTGCCATTCCGGGCTCGCGCTGGCGCTGGACCCGGAAACCAGATGCAAGCTCTGTGGGTTGTCTCTGGATTCCGGGTTCGCGCCTTCGGCGTGCGCCGGAATGACAGCTAGACGCCTGAATCGACCAGATCGACGTCCAAAATCGGCAATTCGAAAATATACGACTTGCGGCCTTTTTCGTTCTCGACGAACAGCACCCCGAGAAATTCCTCGCCGATGTAGACTTCCAGCGAATCCGTTTTCTTCGGCCGCACCACGACGCGGATATTCTCGTTGTCGAACTTGCGCCGCAGATAGGCGTTGAGCGTCGGCACCGGCTGGATCGAGGGATCGCTGCCGACCTGGATGACCATGCGGAAATTGTAGGAACGGTCGCCGTCCTCATCGTCGACCGTCAATTCGCCGAGGTCGTCCTCGCCAACGAATATTTCGGCGATATCGCCCTTCTTCGGCACCACGCGGATCAGCGCGTTGCCGAACAGCTTCCTGAGATAGGCGTCAAGTTTTCTGACTTCCGCTACGTCCACCGAACCGCTCCTCGTTGAATACGAAGTCTAGTAGCCCGATTGAACGGATCGGCGCAAGCGTTGCCTGCCCACGACCCGAAAACATGCCCTCGACTAGATAGGGGATGGAAACCGGTTTTCGGACAAGATCATGCGCAGACTAAGTAATCAGCCGTCGAGCATGATGCCGTACAGCATCTGGTCCATGACGCGCGACGGCTCCGGGCAGCCGGCCTCGCCGACCACCTTGGCCGGCACGCCGGCGACGGTGACGTTGTTCGGCACCGGCTTGATGACCACCGAGCCTGCGGCAATGCGCGCGCAATGGCCGATCTCGATATTGCCGAGGATCTTGGCGCCGGCGCCGATCATCACGCCGTGACGGATTTTCGGATGGCGGTCCTCGTGCTCCTTGCCGGTGCCGCCGAGCGTGACGTCGTGCAGGATCGAAACGTCGTCGTCGATCACCGCGGTCTCGCCCACCACCAGGCCGGTGGCGTGGTCGAGGAAGATGCCGCGGCCGATTTTGGCAGCCGGATTGATGTCGCACTGGAACGCTGCCGAAGAACGGCTCTGCAGATAGAGCGCGAAATCCTTGCGACCCTTGCCGAAGAGCCAATGCGCCAGGCGATGCGTCTGGATGGCGTGGAAGCCTTTGTAATAGAGCACCGGCTCGATGAAGCGTGTGGTCGCCGGGTCGCGGTCGAAGGTGGCGACGATGTCGGCGCGGAAGATTTCGCCGAGCACGGGCTGATCGTCCAGCGCGTCGCCATAGGCCTGGCGGATCAGGTCGCCGGACACGTCGGCATTGCCGAGCCGCTCGCTGACGCGGTGGACGACCGCGGCTTCCAGCGTGTCGTGATGCAGGACGTTCTCGTAGATGAAGGTGGCGAGCTCCGGCTCGCGGCGCGCGATATCCTCCGCCTCGCTGCGCATGCGCGCCCAGACCGGATCGACCTTGTCGAGACCCTTGGCGGGCCGCGTCTGAAATTGAGCCATGGATCGATTCTCCAGCGCCTCTCGAACCCCTCAGATAGGTCTTTTAGCACAAATTTCGAGCCGTCCAGAGGGGGCGCCAAAAGGCTAAGGCGCACTGTTTAAGGCACTTGGCTCATGCGCGTTGGTTAAGGAATTCGAGTACGCCGGTTTTGAACACCTTGTCGCCGACCGCCAGCATGTGGTCGCGGTTCGGGATGTCGAGCGCGCGGGCGCCCGGAATCAGCGCGGCCAGTTCTTGCGCATTGCCGGCGACGGTATCCTCGGTTCCGACCGCGACGAGCGTCGGCACACGAATTGCTGCCGACCTGCTCGCGCGACAGCGTCTGCCGCGTTGCCGCGGATGCAAGCGGCGAGCGCGCGCAAGTCCGATTTGGTCTGCTCGGCGAAGGAACGAAACAGCCGCCCCTGCGGATCGGCGACATCGGCGAGCGACGGCGCCTCCAGCGCCTCCACCATGTCGCCGGCAAACCGACCTCCTTGACCATGCGGTCGCCAAGTCCGCCGAGCACGATCGAGCGCACGCGCTCCGGATGATTGATCGTCAGGAAGGCGGCGATGCGCGCGCCCATGGAATAGCCCATCACGTCGGCACGCTCGATCTTAAGATGATCGAGCAGCGCTCGCACGTCATCCGCCATCTTGCTGCTGTGGTATTCGGCGGGATCGTACAGCTTGCTCGATTGGCCATGGCCGCGATTGTCGAGCGCGATCACCCGCCGGCCGGCGCCGGTGAGCGTGCGCACCCAACCCGGGTTGACCCAGTTCACTTCTTTGGTGGAGGCAAAGCCGTGCACCAGGACGATCGGCTCGCCCTCGCCTTCGTCGAGATAGGCGATCTCGACGTCGCCGTTTTTGAAACTTGCCATGGCGAGCTTCTAACCGGGTCCACTCGAAGCCGCAAAATACCGCCGGCGGACCTGCGTCTTGGGGATAACCCGAAGCCGCCTCCGAGACCCTAGGCATGGGGCCAACGCCTCGCTATGGTGCCGCCGAATTCGCCACCGTTTCGGCAACAGAGGGTTCCCCATGGCGGAGCACGTCGTCCCCCATTTCCACAACGATCCGGGCGTGCCGGTGATCGAGATCGGCGCCAAGGAATTCATGTGCGTGGGCGCGACGCCCCCGTACGATCATCCGCACGTGTTCCTCGACATGGGCGAGGACAACGAGATCATCTGCCCCTATTGCTCGACGCTGTACCGGTTCGACTCCAAGCTCGATTCGCACGCGGCGCGGCCGCCGGAATGCGCCTTGCCGATGTCGGCCGCCGCCTGATCCAAAATCGGAGCTTTTAAGTCTTGGCGTCCGCGCGTCACGTCATCGTCGCCGGCGCCGGCATCGCCGGGCTGACGGCGGCGTTGGCGCTGGCGCGCGCCGGCCTGCGCGTCACCGTGCTCGAGCAAGCCGCCAAGCTGGAAGAGACCGGCGCCGGAATCCAGCTCGGACCCAATGCCACGCGCGTGCTGATCGCGCTCGGCTTGCGCGAGCGCCTCGCGCCTTCGGTTGTTGCGCCGCACGCGATCCGCGTGATGGCGGGCGGCTCGGGGCGTGAGATCGTCCGCATTCCGCTGGGGGCATATGCCGAGCGACGCTACGGCGCGCCCTATTGGACCATCCATCGCGGCGACCTGCAGGTGGCGCTCGCCGACGCTGTCGAAGACGACGCAGGACATTACGCTCAAGCTCGGCACGCGAGTCGAGGACTTCGCCACCCACGTCAACGGCATCACCGTGCACGCGCGCGGCGATCAGCGCGTAGCGGAAGAGCGCGGCTTTGCGCTGATCGGCGCCGACGGTGTGTGGTCGACGTTGCGCGGGCGATTGCAGCCGCACCGTCCGCCCAAGTTCCGCCACCGCACTGCCTGGCGCGCGCTGATCCCGGCGGAACAGGTGGCGGAGGAATTCCGTCAGCCGCTGGTGCATCTGTGGCTCGGGCTCGACGCGCATCTGGTGCATTATCCGGTGAAGGCCGGCCGCCTCATCAACATCGTCGGCATCGTGCACGACGAATGGAATGAGACCGGCTGGTCGGCGGCGGGCGACCGCGACGGAAATCCTGCGCCACTTTCGCGCGCTTTGCCTGGGCCGATGCGGCGCGCGCGCTGATCGCCCTGCCGGAGCGCTGGCTGAAATGGGCGCTCTACGACAGCAACGAGCCGTTTCGCGGCGGCGCCGGCCCGGTGACGCTGATCGGGGACGCCGCCCACCCGATGCTGCCGTTTCTCGCGCAGGGCGCCGGCATGGCGATCGAGGATGCCGCGGTGCTCGCCGACATGCTGCGGAGATATCGCGACGATCCGGCCGACGCGCTGCGCGCCTACGAAGGCGCGCGCTGGCATCGCACCTTCGCGCGCCCAACAGGCGTCGCGCCGCCAAGGCCGCATCTATGGGCTGAGCGGCCCGGAGGCGCTGATCCGCAATCTCGCGATGCGCGCGATGGGCGGAGAAAAACTGCTCAGCGCGCTACGATTGGCTCTATAGTTGGAAACCGCCCGAGCGCATTGCGAGCGTGAACGTTATGATGTTTCCTTCGACCGTCGCCGGCAGCCTGCCGAAACCGTCCTGGCTCGCCGAGCCGAACAAGCTGTGGCCGCAGTGGCGGCTCGTCAGGCGACGATCTCGCGCAGGGCAAGCTCGACGCCACGCTGCTCGGCGGTCAAGCTGCAGGAAGACGCCGGCATCGACATCGTCTGCGACGGCGAAATGTCGCGCCAGCATTTCGTGCACGGCTTTCTCGAATTCGTCGACGGCATCGATTTCGCCCACAAGGTCGAGATGGGCATCCGCGCCGACCGCTACAAAGCCATGGTGCCGGTGGTGCGCGGCGCGCTCACGCTCAAGGGCCGCGTGCATCAGGCCGAGGCGCGCCACGCCCGCGCCCATACCAAGCGCCAATTGAAGATCACCCTGCCCGGCCCGATGACGATCTCCGACACCATCGCCGACGCCCATTACGGCGACAAGGTGAAGATGGCGATGGCCTTCGCCGATCTGCTCAACCAGGAAGCGCGCGCGCTCGCAGCCGACGGCGTCGACGTCATCCAGTTCGACGAGCCGGCCTTCAACGTGTTCATGGACGAGGTGCCCGGCTGGGGCATCGAGGCGCTGCATCGCGCCATCGACGGACTCACCTGCACCACCGCCGTGCACATCTGCTACGGCTACGGCATCAAGGCCAATATCGACTGGAAGAATGCGCTCGGCGCCGAGTGGACGCAATACGAAAAGATATTCCCGGCGCTGGCCAAGAGCCGCATCGAGCAGGTGTCGCTGGAAGCGATCAATTCGCGCGTGCCGCTGAAGCTGCTTGACGCTGCTCGACGGCAAGGACGTGCTGGTCGGCGTCATCGATGTCGCCACCGACGAGATCGAAACGCCGGAGCAGGTGGCGCAAGTGATCGGCGATGTCATGAAATTCGTGCCGAAGGAGCGCATCGTCGCCTGCACCAATTGCGGCATGGCGCCGATGCGGCGCGAGATCGCCGAGGCCAAGCTCAAGGCGCTCGGCGCCGGCGCGAAGTTGGCGAGAGAAAAGTTCGCCTAGCTCGATTGATCTCGATCAACGCTGCCATTTCGGGCGCGGCTAGGCTCTCTTGCGAACCATTGTCGCAAAGGAGTTGTCCATGTCTGCCAATGTCGGAACTTTCGACCGCATTGCACGCGTCGTCATCGGCTTGGCGCTGATTGCGTTCGCCTTAGGCTATATCGCCCCGGGCACCGGCTGGAGCTGGGTCGGCTGGATCGGCGTCGTGCCGATCCTTACCGCACTGTTCGGCACTTGCCCGGCCTACAGCTTGTTCGGACTGTCGACGCGATAAGATCTCAGCGGCCGGCGCGACCCATCACGTCCATCAACTCGGCGACCTTGCGCCGCTGGTCGGCCTTGTCGCCGCTTGCGATCGCGTGCGCGACGCAATGCGCGACGTGGTCGCGCAGGATTTCCTCTTCCACCCGGCGCAGTGCCGCGCGCACCGCGCCGATCTGGGTCACGATATCGATGCAATAGCGCTCGTCCTCGACCATGCGGGCGAGGCCGCGCACCTGACCCTCGATGCGGTTGAGCCGTCCGAGCGTGGGTGTCTTGCTGTTCTTGGCCATGCGGTCTATATACCCCCTGGGGGTATTGAAGGCAAGAGCCGCTAAATACCGCCTAGCGAAAGGTTAAGCGCCATGTCGATGACCGACGAGCACCACCACCATCACGACGCGCCTGCCGCCAGCGGCGTCATCGACCTGGTCTGCGGCATGACGGTCGATCCCAATGCCGGCAAGCCGCACGCTGATTACCATGGACAGACCTATCATTTTTGCAGCAACGGCTGCCGCACCAAGTTCCTCGCCGACCCGCAGAAATATCTCGGCGCCCGCACGCCCGAACTAAAAGCTGCTGGCGTCATCGATCCGGTTTGCGGCATGACGGTCGATCCGCAAACCGCCAAACATCGCGCCGACTACAGCGGCCACACCTATTATTTCTGCTCCGCTGGCTGCCGCACGAAATTCATCGCCGACCCGCAAAAATATCTCGGCAAACGTGCTCCCGAGCCGGTGATCCCAGGCGCTATCTACACCTGCCCGATGCATCCCGAAATCCGTCAGGTCGGCCCGGGCACCTGCCCGATCTGCGGCATGGCGCTGGAACCGGAAATGCCGAGCGCCGATACGGGCCCGAACCCAGAGCTCGTCGACATGACGCGCCGCTTCTGGATCGGCCTCGTACTCACGCGCCGGTGTTCGTGCTGGAGATGGGCGGGCACGTCGGCCTGCATTTGCTCGCACCGGCGATGTCGAATTACGTGCAGTTCGCGCTCGCCACGCCGGTGGTGCTTTGGGCCGGCTGGCCGTTCTTCGTGCGCGGCTGCGCAATCGCTGGTCACGCGCAACCTCAACATGTTCACGCTGATCGCCATGGGCGTCGGCGTGGCCTACGTCTACAGCGTGATCGCCACCTTCGCGCCCGGCATTTTCCCGGAAGCCTTCCGCGGCCACGGCGCAGTCGCCGTCTATTTCGAAGCCGCCAGCGTCATCACCGTGCTGGTGCTGATCGGCCAGGTGCTCGAACTGCGCGCGCGCGAGGCCACCTCGGGCGCGATCAAGGCGCTGCTCGATCTCGCGCCGAAGACTGCGCGCCGCGTCAAGCCGGACGGCAGCGACGAGGAAGTCTCGCTCGACGCCGTCCAGGTCGGCGACAGTTTGCGCGTGCGACCCGGCGACAAGGTGCCGGTCGACGGCGTCGTGCTGGAGGGCCGCTCCTCGCTCGATGAATCGATGGTGACCGGCGAATCCATGCCGGTGACCAAGGAGAAAGACGCGCGCGTGATCGGCGGCACGCTCAACGCCTCGGGTAGTTTCGTCATGCGCGCCGACAAGATCGGACGCGACACGCTGCTGTCGCAAATCGTGCAGATGGTGGCGAGCGCGCAGCGCAGCCGCGCGCCGATCCAGCGGCTGGCCGATCAGGTCGCCGGCTGGTTCGTGCCGGCGGTGATCGCGGTCGCGCTGATCGCGTTCGGCGCCTGGGCGACGTTCGGGCCGGAGCCGCGTTTCGCCTTCGGTCTGGTGGCGGCGGTGAGCGTGCTGATCATCGCCTGCCCCTGCGCGCTCGGCCTTGCCACGCCGATGTCGATCATGGTCGGTGTCGGCCGCGGCGCGCAAGCCGGCGTGCTGATCAAGAATGCCGAGGCGCTCGAGCGCATGGAAAAAATCGACACGCTGGTGGTCGACAAGACCGGCACGCTGACCGAAGGCAAGCCGAAAGTCGTGGCGGTCGTGCCCGCACCCGGTTTCGACGAAGCGGAGGTCTTGCGTCTCGGCAGCCAGTGTCGAACGCGGCAGCGAGCATCCGCTGGCGGCGGCGATCGTCGGCCGCGGCCGAGCGCAATCTCGAACTGACGCCGGTGCGCGGCTTCGATGCGCCGGCCGGCAAAGGCGTCATCGGCATGGTCGGCGGCAACGGCTCGCGCTCGGCAGCGCCAAATTCCTCGGCGAACTCAATATCGATACCGCCGCGCTCTCCGATGAAGCCGAACGGCTGCGCGCCGAGGGCGCTACCGCGATCTTCCTCGCGGTCAACGGCAAGCCGGCCGGCGTCATCGCCATCGCCGATCCGGTCAAGGCCACGACGGCGGAAGCGCTTGAAGGCACTGGTGGCCGCCGGCATCCGCGTGGTGATGCTCACCGGCGACAACCGCACCACCGCGCTCGCCGTCGCCAAACGCCTCGGCATCACCGGAAGTCGAGGCCGATGTGCTGCCGGACCAGAAGAGCGCCGTGATCGAAAAGCTCACGCGCGAAGGCCGCGTGGTCGCGATGGCCGGCGACGGCGTCAACGACGCGCCCGCGCTCGCCGCCGCGCAGTCGGCATCGCCATGGGCACCGGCTCGGATGTGGCGATCGAGAGCGCCGGCATCACGCTGCTCAAGGGCGACCTCACCGGCATCGTCAAGGCGCGCGCGCTGTCGAAAGCGGTGATGAGCAATATCCGGCAGAATCTGTTCTTCGCCTTCATCTACAATTCCGCCGGCGTGCCGATCGCCGCCGGCGTGCTCTATCCGGCCTTCGGGCTGCTGCTGTCGCCGATCATCGCCGCCGCGGCGATGGCGCTGTCGTCCGTCAGCGTGGTCGGCAATGCGCTGCGGCTACGCAGCGTCAAATTATAGGAACCATTTGAATGCGCCGCGCCTTGCTCGCTTTGTGTGCCGTATCCGCCGGACTTGCGGTCAGCGCTTCGCATGCGGCCGAATGGCGCGTGCAGCGCGTCGATACGCCCGCCCGCGTGATCGCCATCGAGATCGGCGAGGGCCAGGTCCGCGTCAATGCCGGCGGACTTTGGTACCGCGTCGTCCTTGGCGGCGAGCATGCCAAGCTCGAATTTATCGATCGGCCTGCGGAGACGAAGCTGCCGGAAGACGCCCTGCCCGACGGCCGCATCGCCACCGGTGCCGGTGAGATCGCGCGCGCCTGGCTTTCCGAGCCGAACACACGCTACGACCACGGCATCCTCGGCGACAAGATCGAGGCCGGCAGCGTGGTGATCGAGACGCGCGACGGCAAGCGCCAGACCGTGCGGCTCAAGGACGACGCCGTATTCGAGGATCTCGAGCCGCGCATCGTCGATCTCAACCGCGACGGACACAACGAGATTGTCGTCGTGAAATCCTATCTCAAGCGCGGCTCCAGCCTGGCAGTGATTGCCGAGCGCCGCGGCAAGTATGAAATCGTCGCCGAGACGCCGCCGCTTGGGGCCGCGCACCGCTGGCTCGATCCCGCCGGCATTGCCGATTTCAACGGCGACGGAAAGATCGACATCGCGCTGGTGCGCCAGCCGCACGTGATCGGCTCGCTCGAACTGTGGACTTGGAGCGGCGGCGCGCTGCGCAAAACCGCCGAACTGCCCGACATCGCCAACCACATCGCCGGCACGCGCGCGATCGACATGGCCGCGATGGCCGACTTCGACGGCGACGGCATCGCCGATATCGCCGCGCCCTCGCTCGACCGCAGCCGCCTGCGCATCGTCAGCTTCGCGCCGGGCCCACGCGAGATCGCCAACGTGGCGCTGCCGGCCAAGGCGGCGACCAATCTCGGGCTGATCGCGCAATCCGAAGGCCCGCCGGCCATCGCGGTCGGCCTCGCCGACGGATCGCTTGCGCTGATCCGGCGCGCGCCATAGATCGCGCGGCCGCCGGCGCGCTCAGCGAGGCTTAGGGTTGCTCGCCGGCGTGGCCGGGGTCTCGGCGCCCGGCACAAAATTGCAATTCTTCTCGATGGCGGCGGCGCGCAAATCCTTCAGCTGACCGCGCGTCGTCTCATATTCCGGCCCATAGGTCGCGTTGCTGATCAATTGCCCGCCGGCGCTGGTGCCGGCTTTCGCCATCAACAGTTCCAGCTCTTTCTGGCGCGCCACCACGTCTTTGGCGGTCCGCGCGATATCGTCGCATTGGTACAGCACGTATTTGCCCGGCGCGACGAAGAACGACGATAGATTGTCGTCCGACGCGGCGCAGCCGGACAGCATCGCCGCCGCGAGCGCGGCGCCGGCCAATAAGGCAGCAGATGAGCGCCTCTGCATGGTGCGCATGCTAAGCCTGACAATAACGGCAAAAAGCTGGTGCGGACGCCGGGACTCGAACCCGGACGGGATTACTCCCAAGGGATTTTAAGTCCCTTGCGTCTACCATTCCGCCACGTCCGCGTAGCGCATTCACCCCGCCGGCGCGCGGCGGGTAGAGCCCACGCGGCGGCGTATCAAACTATCTCGATAACAGTCCGCCCCAGATCGATTCCCAGTCCTTGCCGCTGGCGTCGACGACGCGGCCATCCTTTTCGAAGAACTTGTTGGGGATCTGGAACATGGCGATGAACGTGCCGCCCTTGGGCGCCCAGGCCGTATGCCGGCTGCCGGCCGGCCGCCAGACGAATTCGCCAGGTCCAACCTCGATGCCGGCGTCGGGGCCTTCCTTGTCCACCAGCGAGCCTTCCAGCACGTAAGTCTGCTCGATCAGCACATGCTCATGGTCGGGCAGCACCGCACCCGGCTCCATCTTGAAAAGCAAAGTGGCGAGCCCGCTCTTGGCATCGAACAGCAGCGTCTTCATTTCGCAGCCGGGGAACCGCAACTTTTGCCACGGCATGTCCTGAGGGCGCAGATGGCGCGAGCGCAAATCGTCAACGGGTTTGGCATTCTGGGTATTCGGCTTGACGTTCATCGGTCTCCTCCCGGACGGCGCTCCCCACGACGGCGAATAATACACCCAAACGAACGCTAGTTGGCCAATTTAATATTGGCCTTCTGCACGATCATGCCGAACTTTTCCGTCTCCGATTCCACGAAGCTCTTGTATTCCTTGGCCGTCATCAGCCGCGGCACGATGCCCTGCACGATCAGCTTGTCGGAAATCGAGGGGGTTATGAGCGCGGTGTTGACGATGTCGTTCAGGCGGTCGACGATCTCGCTCGGCGTTCCGGCGGTCGCGAACATGCCAAACCAGTTGAGCAGTTCGTAGCCCGCCAATCCGGGCGCGCCTTCGCTCAGCGGCGCCACATCAGGCAATTGCGGCATGCGGTCCTTCGAAGTGACAGCGACCGCGCGCAACTTGCCGGCCTTGATCAGCGGCAGCGCAGCCGCGAGGCTGGCGAAGCTCATGCTGACGGCCCCCGTCGCAACGTCCGTCACCGCCGGCGCCGCCCCGCGGTACGGCACGTGCAGCACATTGGTGCCGGCCATCATGTTCATCAGCTCGCCGGCAAGCTGTTGCGGATTGCCGACGCCGGAGGAGGAGAACGACAATTTGCCGGCGTTGGCCTTGGCGTAGGCGATCAATTCCTTCGGATTGTGTACCGGCGTCGAGTCGGCAACGACCACCACGCAAGGCACGATGCCGATGAGCGCGATCGGCGTGAGATCGCGGAGCGGATCGTAGGTCATCTTGCCCTTGTACAGATGCGGCGCGATGGCGATCTCGCCCGAGGTCGCCATCAGCAGCATGTGGCCATCGGGTGCCGCCTTGGCGACCGTGTTGGCGGCGAGCATGCCCGCCGCGCCCGTGCGGTTTTCGACAATCACCGTCTGGCCGAGCGCGTTCTTGAGCGGATCGGTCATCAGCCGCGCCGAGATGTCGATGCCGCCGCCCGGCGGAAAGCCGGCGATGATGCGGATGGTCTGCGTCGGATAAGACTGCGCCAGAGCCGGCCCGGCCAGCAAGGAAGCGCTCGCACTCGCCAGGAAAGCGCGTCGGGTCAGCATGTCGTTTCTCCCTGCTCTCTTTATTTTCTCTTGTATCGCCGCTAGTCGCCGCCCTCGCGGATCGGCGGCTGGAAGGCGAGCCCGGTGTCCCAGGGGAAATAGATCCAGGTGTCCTGCGACACCTCGGTGATGAAGGTGTCGACCAGCGGCCGCCCCATCGGCTTGGCATAGACGGTGGCGAAATGCGCCGCCGGCAGCATGTCGCGCACCATGCGCGCGGTCTTGCCGGTATCGACCAGGTCGTCGACGATCAGCACGCCCTTGCCCTGCGCCGCGCATCGAGGTCACCTCCGGCGCCGACGCCCTTGATCACCTTCAGCTCGCCCTCGTTCTTGTAGTCCTGGTAGCTCGCCACGCACACGGTCTCGATCAGCCGCACGTTGAGTTCGCGCGCCACGATCGCCGCCGGCACCAGCCCGCCGCGGGTGATGGAGACGATCGCCTCGAACGGCCCGGCCGCGTGCAGCCGCCAGGCGAGCGCGCGCGAGTCGCGGTGGAACTGGTCCCAGGAGACGGGGAAGATTTTTTCCGGACTGCGGCGGGCTTGCTTGCGGCTGTCGGCATGGCTCAGCGCGCCGCGGCCGCCAGTTGCGACTTCACCTGCGTCAGCATCGCCTCCACCGCCGCTTTGGCGGCCGCGAGCTTTTGCGGATCGCGCGAGCGCACCACGATATTGGTGTTGGGCCCGAGCTTCTCGTCGAAGAACGGATAGCTGCCGATGATCGTGTCCGGATTCGCCTTGGCGATGGCGCCCAGTTCGGTGCCGACGTCGCCTTCCTTGGCGTCGGCGCGGATGGTTTCCGACAACAGTTTGGCGCCGGTCTTCAGTTTCGGCGCCACCTCGTCGAGCATCGCCTGCATGATCGAGGGCACGCCCGCCATCACGATCACGTTCTCGATCCAGAAGCCGGGCGCGCCCGACACCTTGTTCTTCACCAGCGCGGCGCCGTGCGGGATGCGCGCCATGCGCAGCCGCGCCTCGTTGAGCTCGCCGCCGATCTTGGCCATGCGCTCCTTCAGGATCGCGACCGCTTCCGGGTGATGGCTGATGCCGACGCCGAAGGCCTTGGCCACGCATTCGGCGGTGATGTCGTCATGGGTCGGCCCGATGCCGCCGGTGGTGAACACGTAGGTGTAGCGCGCGCGCAGCGCGTTGACCGCCTCGACGATCGCCGCCTCGTCGTCGGAGATCACCCGCACTTCCTTCAGGTCGATGCCGATGGCGGTGAGATAGTCGGCGATGAAGCCGATGTTCTTGTCCTTGGTGCGGCCCGACAGGATCTCGTCGCCGATGACCAGCACTGCCGCGGTGACGAGCTCCGGGTTGGCGTTCATGGCGGTCACGGCATTCCTCCAGGTTCAGTCGAACACCTAGCGTGGCCCCGCTAGCCACTCAAGTTGCGTCGGCCTTTTGACCGGCCGAGACGAAATCCCACGTGGCGACGCATTTCGCCTATAATTTAGGCAGGATCAGGCAGGCGTCGGCTCGTTCAAGTACTTGTCTTTCCTGAGTTTTTACTTGGCCTGAAGCTTGCAGACCAATAGCCAGAAGCGGCGGCCCGCCCGCGTCCCCCTGCAGGAAAGGACGAGAAGTCGGGTGGTCAAGTGTTCCTCGTAAGCGGCCGAATGCTGGGGGTCCGAGATGGTTGTCGCTTTCGATGAGATGAATGGAGCCGACGGTGGCGTGCGTCCGGCCTATGGCGAGTTGTCGCGCTGGCTCGGCGAGGTTTCGCCCGACGTGCTCGACTACCGGCGGCGCGAAGCCGAACTGTTGTTCCGCCGCATCGGCATCACCTTCGCTGTCTACGGCGAAGCCGACGCGCAAGAGCGGCTGATCCCGTTCGACGTCATCCCGCGCATCATGTCCGGCGCCGAATGGCGGCTCTTGGAAAGAGGCTTGATCCAGCGCGTCAAGGCGCTCAATCTGTTCCTCAAGGACGTCTATGGCGCGCGCGAGATCCTGCGCGCCGGCGTGGTGCCCGACGATCTGGTGTTCCGCAATCCGGCGTTTCGTCCCGAGATGAGCGGACAGAGCGTGCCCTACAACATCTACATCCACATCGCCGGCATCGACATCGTGCGGGTGGACGCCGACACCTTCTACGTGCTCGAGGACAATGCACGCACGCCCTCCGGCGTCTCCTACATGCTGGAGAACCGCGAGATCATGATGCGGCTATTCCCCGAGCTGTTTTCCCGCCACCGCATCGCGCCGGTAGAGAATTATCCGGACGTCCTGCTGGCCACCCTCAAATCGGTGGCGCCGTCGCGCATCGCGCGCGACCCGACCGTGGTGCTGCTCACGCCCGGCGTCTACAACTCGGCCTACTACGAGCACTCGTTCCTCGCCGACAAGCTCGGCGTCGAACTGGTCGAGGGCCGCGATCTGTTCGTCAAGGACGAGATCGTCTACATGCGCACCACGCAAGGGCCGCGCCAGGTCGACGTGATCTACCGCCGCATCGACGACGACTTCATCGATCCGCTCACCTTCCGCCCCGATTCAGCGCTCGGCGTCGCCGGGCTGATGTCGGCCTATCAGGCCGGCAATGTCACGCTCGCCAACGCGGTCGGCACCGGCATCGCCGACGACAAGGCGGTCTACAGCTTCATGCCGGCGATCGTGAAATTCTATCTCGGCGAAGAGCCGCTCCTGAAGAACGTGCCGACCTGGCGCTGCCGCGAGGAAGAACATCTCGCTTATGTGCTCGATCATCTGCACGAACTGGTGGTCAAGGAAGTGCACGGTTCCGGCGGCTACGGCATGCTGATCGGCCCGGCGGCCAGCAAGGTCGCGATCGAGCAGTTCCGCGCCAAGCTCAAGACCGCGCCGAAGAACTTCATCGCCCAGCCGACGCTGGCGCTGTCGACCTGCCCGACCTGCGTCGAGCAAGGCGTGGCGCCGCGCCACGTCGACCTGCGCCCGTTCGTGCTCACCGGCAGCAACGGCACGCGCATCGTGCCCGGCGGCTTGACGCGGGTCGCCCTGAAGGAGGGCTCGCTGGTGGTCAATTCCAGCCAGGGCGGCGGCACCAAGGACACGTGGGTGTTGGACGGATAAGCATGCTCTCGCGCACCGCCGATAACCTGTATTGGCTCTCGCGCTATGTCGAGCGCGCGGAATATCTCGCGCGCATCCTCGACGCCACGCAGCGGCTGTCGGCGCTGCCGCTCGCCTATGTCGGCACCACCAATGAATGGGAATCCGCGGTGCTCACCGCCGGCTGCGCCACCGCCTTCTTCAAGCACTACGAAGAGGCCAACGAGGAAAACGTCACCGACTTCCTCGCCTTCTCCACCGCCAATTCGTCGTCGATCCGCAACTGCTTCGAGCTTGCGCGCAGCAATGCGCGTGGCGTGCGCACCGCGCTGACCATGGAAATGTGGGACGCCATCAACGGCACCTGGCTCGAGCTCAAGCGCTACGGCAACGGCCCGACCTCGCGCGAGGAATTCTCCCGTTTCCTGCGCTGGGTGCAGGAATCCTCGCTGCGCTACGACGGCTCCGCCTACCGCACCATGCTGCGCAACGACGCCTACTGGTTCTCCCGCCTCGGCGTCTATCTCGAGCGCGCCGACAACACCGCGCGCATCCTCGACGTGAAATACCATCTGCTGCTGCCGGACAACGAACGCGTCGGCGGCCCGCTCGACTATTTCCAGTGGGCGGCGATCCTGCGCTCGGTGTCGGCGCTCACCGCCTATCACTGGGTCTATCGCGAGAGCCTGCAGCCCTGGCTGGTCGCCGACCTGTTGATCCTGAAGGAAGAGATGCCGCGCTCGCTCGCCTCCTGCTACGAGGCGATCGTGCGCAATCTCGACCAGATCGCCGGCGCCTATGGCCGGCAGGGCCCGGCGCAGCGCCAGGCGCGCGGCATCCGCACCCGCCTGCAGAACAGCCGCATGGACGGCATCTTCCAGCGCGGCCTGCATGAGTTCATCGGCGAATTCATCACCGAGAACAACCGCCTGGGCGCCGCCATCACCGAGCAATTCCTGCTATGAGCCGGCGCGGACGTTTATCGTGCGCCTAATCTCGTGCGAAAACCGGCTGCCGCCCCCGATCACGATCGGGCAAGCCCTTTCGGGATCGTGCGCCAGCCCGTGCTAGAACGTCATCGGCAAATTTGGCCCTGAGACAGCATGCGAATTCGCATCTCCCACGCGACGACCTATCGCTACGACACGCCGCCCACCGGCGTGATCCAGATGCTCCGGCTCACCCCGCGCAATCACGACGGGCAATACGTGGTGAACTGGCGCGTCGATCTGTCGGAGGATTGTCTGCTGCACCAGCACGAGGACGCCTTCGGCAACATCAGCCATTTCTTCACCGCCGAGGGACCGTTTCGCGAATTGTCGATTTCGGTCGAAGGCGAGGTCGATACGCACGACACCAAAAGCGTGGTCAGCGGCGCGGTCGAGCGCTTTCCGCCGCAGATGTTTCTGCGCGAGACCGCGCTCACGCAGCCCGACGACGCCATCATCGACTTCGCCGACAGCGCGCGCGCGGCGGCGGGATCCGACCCGCTGGCGCTGCTGCACGGACTGATGACGGCGCTCAATCGCGAGATCACCTTCGACACCGATCCGACCCACAGCGCGACCACGGCGGCGGAAGCCTTCGCGCTGCGCCGCGGCGTCTGCCAGGACCTCACCCACATCTTCATCGCGGCGGCGCGCCGGCTCGGCATTCCAGCGCGCTATGTCGGCGGCCATTTCCACCGCGTCGACGGCGTGACGGCGCAGGAGGCCGGCCACGCCTGGGTCGAAGCCTATGTCGAGCACCTCGGCTGGGTCGGCTTCGATCCAACCAACGGGATCGGCACCACCGAAGCCCATGTGCGGGTGGCGATCGGACTGGATTACCTCGGCGCGGCGCCGGTGCGCGGCACGCGCTTCGGCGGCAGCGGCGAAACCCTCAAAGTGGCGGTGCATGTCGATCAAGCGCATCAGCAGGCGCAAAATTGACATGGCGCACGATCTTGTTCGAAAACCGATCGCGCGCGTCGGTATCGGGGGCGGCGACATTGCCGGACACAGGCCCGCCGCTATAACCTTGCGGCCGATTCACGGACGAAGAAGTCGGGCGCCATGACCTATTGCTGCGGAATCCTGGTGCGTGACGGTCTGGTCATGATCGCGGACACGCGCACCAATGCCGGCCTCGACAACGTCTCGACCTTCCGCAAGCTGCACGTCTACACCGAACCGGGCGAGCGCATCATGGCGATCGCCTCCTCCGGCAATCTGTCGCTCTCCCAATCGGTGCGCTCGACCCTCACCGAGGGCGTGGACAATCCGGAAACCGGCGAGCGCGAGACCTTGATGAATTCGCCGACCATGTTCCAGGCCGCGCAGCGCATCGGCCGCACCGTCCGCAACATCCAGAACGCCGAAGGCAAGGCGCTGGAAGCCGCCGAGGTCGACCACGATGTCGCCTTCCTGTTCGGCGGCCAGATCAAGGGCGACCGGCTGCGGCTGTTCATGATCTATTCGGCCGGCAATTTCATCGAATGCACCACCGACACGCCCTATCTGCAGATCGGCGAGCACAAATACGGCAAGCCGGTGCTCGACCGCGCCATCAGCTTCGACACCGACCTCTACGACGCGCTCAAGATCGGGCTGATCTCCATGGATTCCACCATGCGCTCCAATCTCGGGGTCGGCCTGCCGATCGACATTCTGGTGGTGCGCCGCGACGTTTACAATCCTGAGGTGAATTACCGCATCGAGCCGGGCGAGCCCTATTTCCAGGACCTGCGCGAGCGCTGGTCGGCCGCGCTGCGCGCCGCCCATATCGCGATCCCGCGCCCGCCTTATCGCAGTTCCGTCTGACCGCCCCTGCCGCGGCCTTTTACCATCGGTTAACAGCGCCGTGCGAATTGCGGTATTCAGCGGCCTCCCGGCCACGGCCACCCCGAAACGAAAGCGAAAAGCAAGCTTTCGCCCTTAGGTTCCGCCGCTAAAAGCTCAATGGGCAGGACGGTTTAAGGGGTCAAACGTGTCGGCGGTCGCTCACCCGCGCGTATCCGAGGAAAGATATACGAGTTGGGATCGCGCGCGCTTGAGCGTCGTGGTCCCGATCGGCGTCATCGTGGCCGTGGCCATCGTCTGCATCGTCGTCGCCGTATTGTCCTCGGCCCAGCGCGCCGACGAGGTCGCGGTGCAGCACGAGAAGCAGTTGTTCTCGCGCGCGTTGAGCACCTATGGCGAGCGTGTCTTGCGCGAAGTCAAAAGCGTCGCGGCTTCCGAGCGGGCGGTCGAAAACGTCCGCGTCAAATACGACCCCGATTGGGTGAAGCAGCGCGTTGGGTTTTGGCTGAAAACCTACTTCGACCACGATCACGTCTTCGTCTTCGACGCAGGCGACAAGCCGGTCTATTCGCAATTCGACAGCCACGCCCTCGACCCGTCGTGGTTCGAGGCGGCGCGGCCCGACATGCAGCCGGTGCTCGACTACATGCGCGGCCGCAACCCTGCCCTGCATGGCACGCTCCGCCTCGCCGGGGCGGGCGCGCCAGAGGGCGGCCCGCATTCGCAAGTCGCGGTGATCCGCAGCCTGGTGGGCCAGCCCGCGGTCATCGCCGCGGTTGCGGTCGGACCGGTCGACGGCATCCCCGCCGCGCTCGACGTCGCGGCGCCGATCGTCATGTCGGTGAAATTTATCGATAGCGAGGCGCTCGCCGGCATCGCCGGGCAACTGCGGCTCACCCATTTGCGCAAGCTCGGCGACGAGCCGGCGCCGCCCACCGACTTGACCTATGAGCTGGACGGACCGCTAGGCAAGCCGATCGCGCGCTTTGCCTGGACGCCGAAACAGCCTGGCGCCGAGATCGTCAACAGCGTCATCCCGTTCATCGCCGTCGCGCTCGCCGGCTTCGCGCTGCTGGCCGCTTTCGTGCTGCGCTACATGCGCCGCACCGCCGTCGCGATCGCCGCCGGCGAAACGCGGCTGCGCCATCTCGCCATGCACGACCCGCTCTGCGGCCTGCCCAACCGCATCTTCTTCAGCGAGCGGCTGGAAGCGGTGATCGACGAGGTGCACGCCGGCTCGGCGCCAGCCGCGGTGTTCTATATCGATCTCGACCATTTCAAGGACGTCAACGACACGCTCGGCCATCCGGTCGGCGACGAGCTGATCCGTAATGTCACGCTGCGCCTGTCGCACGCGCTGCGCGGCGACGACCTGGTGGCGCGGCTCGGCGGTGACGAGTTCGCGGTGATTTCCACGATGGGCGACGACAGCGAGAAGATGATGGCGGTCGCGCAGCGCATCATCGCCACGATCTGCGCGCCCTATGCGATCAACAAGCAGAACATCGTGATCGGCGCCTCGATCGGCATCGCGGTGATCGACCGCAACTGCGGCGGCGCCGCCGACATCATGCGCTACGCCGACATGGCGCTCTACCGCGCCAAGAACGAGGGCCGCAACCGCGCCTGCATCTACGACGCGGCGATGGACGCGGACCTGTCCAACCGCAAGCTCCTGGAAGGCGACCTGCGTGAGGCGATCGAGAACAATCAGCTCAGGCTGCTGTATCAGCCGATCGTCAACAAGAGCGGCGAGACCGTGGTCGGAGTCGAGGCGCTCTGCCGCTGGACCCACCCGACGCGCGGCGAAATTCCGCCCAGCGAATTCATCGCCGTCGCCGAGCACAGTGGCTTGATCATCGAACTCGGCGCCTGGGTGCTGCAGCGCGCCTGCCTCGACGGCAAGGCTTGGCCGGACCTCACCGTCTCAGTCAACGTGTCGCCGCTGCAATTCCGCCGCACCGATTTTTTCGAGACCGTGCAACGCACCTTGAGCGAAACCGAGTTCGATCCGACTCGGCTTGAGATCGAGCTCACCGAGAGCGTGCTGCTCGGCAATGCGGACGCCGCGGAAACCGGCATGTTGCGGCTGAAGGAGTTGGGCGTGCGGCTCGCGCTCGACGATTTCGGCACTGGCTATTCCAGTCTGCTCTATCTGCGCCGCCTGCCGTTCGACAAGCTCAAGATCGACCGCAGTTTTGTACTGAGCATCGAAAAAGCCGCCGACGCCGCCGCGATCGTGCACGCGGTGGTGAGCCTCGGCCGCGGCCTTGGCATGAAGGTGACGGCGGAAGGCGTGGAGACCGCCGACCAGCAGCTGTTTCTGCGCGCCGCCGGCGTGCATTTCATGCAGGGCTACCGTTTCGGCAAGGCGGTGACCCCCGCCGAGATCACCGAGCGGATCAAGTCGCCCGCCGCCTTCAAGCCCATCGACGTGCCACAAGCACTGGCGGGCTGATCTTTCCGCGAAATCACTCTGCTCCGCTCGTCACCGCGACCCGCCTACGCTCGCTTTGCGAGCTTCGGCGCGTTTGAAGTCTGCCGAACCGCGAAGGCGGAAAGCGGGGACCCGGTCCTTTGCTGTCGTTGCGGTCGTGGCCCCTGGATTCCCGCTTGCGCGGAAATGAACGGAAGTTGCATCGACGCCGTGATGGCGAGCTCGACCTTTTATGGTATGGCGTCGGTTAGAAAAGACACGTCAGGGAGGACCTCCGATGACTGCAAAGATTGCGCTGGTGACCGGCGCCGGAACCGGAGTAGGCCGCGCGGTCGCGATTGCGCTGGCGAAAGCCGGCTACAGCCTGGTGCTGGCCGGACGACGCAAGGAGATGCTCGACAAGGTTTCGGGCGAGATCAACGCGGTCGGCGCGCAGGCGTTGGCCGTGCCGACCGACGTATCAAAGCGCGAGTCGATCCTGGCGCTTTTTGCCACCATTAAATCGACTTTCGGCCGGCTCGATGTGCTGTTCAACAATGCCGGCATCGGCGCCCCGGCCATGCCGCTCGAGGACCTGCCTTTCGAGACCTGGCAGAACGTCGTCGCCACCAATCTGACCGGCATGTTCCTGTGCACCCAGGAAGCCATCAAGATCATGAAGACGCAGAACCCGCGCGGTGGCCGCATCATCAATAACGGCTCGATCTCGGCGCACGCGCCGCGCCCCTATTCGGTCGCCTATACCTCGACCAAACACGCGGTGACGGGTCTTACAAAATCGACCTCGCTCGACTGCCGGCAGTACGACATCTGCTGCGGACAGGTCGACATCGGCAACGCGGCAACGCCACTCACCGAGCGCATGGTGCAGGGCGAAGGCGTGCTGCAGCCGGACGGCCACAAGATGATCGAGCCGCGCATGGAGGCCGAGCACGTCGGCAACGCGGTGGTCTACATGGCGAGCCTGCCGCTCGACACCAATGTGCTGTTCATGACGGTGATGGCGAACAAGATGCCGTTCGTCGGACGCGGCTAGGCGCGAGCGGCAGCATGATCGCCGAACTGGAACACTGGCACGATTTCTATCTACTGGTCGGCACCGCCGGCGCGACGCTGGTCGCGTTGTTGTTTGTTGCGATATCGCTCGGCACCGGTTTTCTGAACGACAAACGGGCGGCGGCGACGCGCGCCTTCTACAGCCCCGTGGTCGTGCATTTCAGTTCCGTCTTTTTCTTGCGGCCATCGCGCTCGTGCCTTCACACCGGACCATTTTCTTCGCGGCGATGATCGGCGCTTGCGCCGCGGTCGGGCTCGGCGTTTCCCTGTTCGTGACAATCCAGTTGTTGCGTCACGACTGGACAAATTACAAGCAAGACCACTTCGCTTACGCGCTCTTGCCGACGATTGCCTATGTGGCGCTGCTGATTGCGGCGGCGATGATCTGGTCGAAAAACGACTTTGCGCTCGACGTGCTGGCTGGCTCGCTGCTTTTGCTGCTGATCGTCAACATCCGCAACGCGTGGGACCTCACGCTCTCGATGGTGCGCCATCAGACAGAGCGACGCTGATGGCGCTCATCCCCGGTCGAGCACGGTCTTGAATTCGGGCTTGTTGCTCGCACAGTCCGCCGCCTCGCCCTAGAACACCAGCTCGGCCTCCCCGTCGCTGACGCGCCAGGTTGCATGCACGCGGCAGACGCCCGGTTTTGCCGGATCCCAGAACATCGAGATCAAGTTGGGCTTATCGCCAATGAAGACGCGCTCGGCGAGCAGCAGATCGGTCGTCGTCTCGCGCCCGTTGGCGTCGAGGATCGAAAACGTCAGCCGCCGCGGATCGTCGCCGTCGCGGTCGCGCGTGAGATAAACGTAGGCCTGCTCCTTGCGCAGCATGTCGGCACTGGCATTGCGCGCCTTCATTTGCTCCAGCGTCGGATTTGGATTGCCCGGACAACCGAGCACGACGAGGCGGCCGAGATCGAAGCGCTGGTTGGTGGAAAACATCGCCGTCCCGTGCTCGGTGCAATGGTGTACAGCCGCGAGCGGCTTCGGCAGCTTGTCGCGCGTGACGCGTTCGACCATGGTCATACGCTACGCGAACCATGCCGGGCCGCGATGGACACCATTTGTTAAAGGCCTGCAGCGACGCCTCGATCACCTCGTCGGCATCGCGCACCGAACTGGTGCGCTCCTTGGGCTCCTCGCAGCGCGCGAAGCTTTCGCGAATCCGCACGGCGAGATCGATTTGTTGCGAAAGAGCCTTGCACCGCGCCGTCCCCAACGCCTTCATCCCGCCGTCCACCACCGCGGCCGATTCCTGCATCAACTGCTGGGCCGCCTGCAATTCGCGCTTGCAGGCGGCGCTGCCGACGTCGACGGCCGAGGCGCCTTGCGGCGCACTCAACAAAGCCGACAACACAACGGCAAATACGATGATCGTCGATTTGGCCATGTCACCCTCGACGCACGGGTCACCGCGATGAAAGCCAAGCCAATCGCCGCAGCAGCAACAAGCCCCGCGCGCCGCGGCGGATCACGCCGGCGATTATCGTTTTTTCTTCTTTTTCTTCCCGTAAATCGCGTTCCAGTTATCCTTGTAAGCTTGGGTGACCGGTTTCTGGCCCTCGCCCCGGCTATAGCTCTTGGGCGCAGCGGCAGCGGTGTCGCCGGTTTCAGCCTTGGCTGGTTCCGCGCCGGTCAGGGGTCTTGTCCTTCGGCGCGGCTTCGTCTTTTTTCTTTGCAACGACCTCGGCTTTCGGCGCCGGGTCCGCTTTGGGTTTTCTTGTCGTCCTTGGCCATCGTCTTTCCTAGTGCTGATAGTGTCTGATCAACCCGCCCCGCAGGTCCATACTATTTGACGGCCGTGACTTCCACCTTCTCGCCGGTCTTCACCTTGCTTAAGCTCTTCACATTGCCGAGCGCCTTGGCGAACACGTTGCAGGGGCTCGCCAGCCGCGTCTCGTTGCCCTTGGAGATCGGCGTGCGGCCGAAACCGATGGCGATGGCCGGGCCTTGCGGCCAATAGGCGATCTCGCCCGGCGTGATCACCGCGCGCGCGTCCGGCTCGCGCGCAACATCCACCGGCACGTCGAAATAGACCTCCTCGCCCCAGGTCAGCACCGACGAAGAGATCGGCAGCGCCGCCGCAATCGCCTTGGCGGTCGGCGTGTCGAGCAATTCGGCCTCGAGCGTGAGCGCGCCGAAATCGAAGCGGATGCGGGCCATGAGCGGTTGCCTTGGCATTGCGTTTGCCCGAGTTTACGCCCATGCGCGGCACGTTGAAACTGTTGTCGGCGGGGTACTTGTTGGTGGCGCTCTTTGGCGCTGGCGGCGCAATCGGCGCAGGCCCGCCCCATCCACATCGTCGCCTTCGGCGACAGCGCCACCGCCGGCTGGCTGGTGGCGCGCAAGGAAGCCTATCCGGCGCAATTGCAGGCGGCGTTGCGCAAGAAGGGCTACGACGTCGTCGTCGACAATGCCGGCATCAATGGCGGCACGTTTCTCGACGCGCTGCTGCATTTCGACGAAGCGATCGCGCCGGGCACCGACATCGCGCTCGTCGAATTCGGCACCAACGATTTGCGCGCCCGCGCGTCGATGAAAACCGTGCGCGACGCGGCTCGACCGAAATCATCCGCGCGCTGCGCGCGCGCAAGATCGAGGTGCTGGTGATCGGCCTCGGCAGCCTCAAGCTCGACGACGTCGCCCGCGCGGAAAACGTGGCCTACGCGCAATGGGACCTGCCACCGGGTAAATTCCGCGCACGCGACCACGCGCACTACAACGCGCAAGGCTACGCCATCGTCGTCGCGCGCATGTTGCCGCAGGTCGAGGCGCTGCTCGCGCGCGTCCAGCGCAAGTAAGCGATTTCAGACCGCGTCGGCACGTCGCGCGTTGGCGCAGCCGCCGGTCCGGGCCTCATCGGACTGTCACGAGTGATCGCCCAAACCGCAAGGCCGAACGCCACAAAGGTGACGCCCACATAGCCGATGCTGTGCAGATAGCCTTGGCTGAACAATATGCCGCCGATCGCCGAGCCGATCGCCTGCCCGGTGTAAAGCGCCGATGTGTTGAGCCCGACCGTGGCGCTGGACAGATCGGGCGCGGCCACCACCAGCCGCGCCTGCTGCATCGAGTTGGTGGCGGCAAAACCGAGCCCCCAGAAGACGATGCCGATGCCCATCACCGGCAGGAAGCCGGCGCCGAGCGACCACAGCGTCATGCCGGTGAAGGTCGAACCGAGAAACACCGCCGAGGTGACCCAGCCGCCGAGCGCCGACACGATGCGCGTGGCGATCACATTGCCGGCAAATCCGGCCACCCCGTAAATGGCGAACATGATTCCGACCACGTTGTGATCGGCGCCGGTCAGCCGCATCAAAAGCGGCGACAGATAGATGAACACCGTGAATTGCCCGGACGTCTGCAAAATCGTGATCAGCAGCAGCAGCAGGATTTTGCGGTGGCGCGCGATGATGCCGAAGCTCGCCAGCGACAACGGCGGCCCGCGCAGGCCGCGCCGGCAGCGTGAACGCCAACAGCAGGCATGGCACAAGGGCGGCGAGCGCGGCGGCGGCAAAAGCCGCGCGCCATCCGGCGTAAGCCGCGATGAAGGTGATCATCGGCAGGCCGCCGGCGACCGCCAGCGACCAGCCGAGAAACACAAAGGCGATGGCGCTCGCGCGCTTGTCCGCCGGCACGATCATCGCGACCGTCGAGGCCGCTTGCGGCGTGTAGATCGCCGCGACCGTGAGCATCGCCAGCCGCAGCGCCAGCACGGTGGCGTAGTTCGGCGCAAAGGCCGAGGCCGCCTGCCCCGCGACCAGAATCGGCCAGCGTGCCGGCAAGCAGCAGCCGGCGGTCGATCCGCGTCGTCAGCCACGCCACGAGCGGCGAGCCGACGCACAGGATCACGGCGCCGAACGTGACCAGCAGGCCGGTATCGCGGATGCCGACGCCCAGTCCGTCGGCCAGCACGGTCAGCATGCCGGCCGGCGCCAAGAATGGAAATGCCGGTGGCGAAATTGCCGAGCATCAGGAGCGACGCGCGGGAGATACGCGCTCGCATGGCTCGCTTGAATGTCGCCCTAGTAGTACGCGCGGCGCCGCGGCGCCATGGCGCGCAATGCCGTCCGTAACATTTCGAGGATGCGTGACAACTAGTCTGCCGGAGGGCTTGGCGCCACCATGCTCTGCGGCCGGGAGCGCCGGCCGTTTAATGCAGCCTGAACTCGCCGTTGATCGCCTTCAACTCGGCCGGCTTGATCAGCTTGCAATGGGCGACCTGCACCGAGTGCAGCGGGCCTTCCAGCTTCTCCTGCCAGAATTCCAGAAACTTCTGCAGCTCGGGAAATTTCGGGAACAGGTCGTAGGCCTGCCAGACATAGGACTGCAGCAGCCAGCGGTGATCGGGACGCCGATACAGAATGTGGGCAGTCGTCAGGCCGTAACCGGCGGCCATTTTACGAAAGTCTTGCGAAACCATCGCGTCCCCCTTTCGAGTCGGACGTAGAGTTTCCAATCCGGGCCTTAGGCATTGCAAGCCGAAAAGGTAAACAAACTGTTTAAAATCAAGGCGATAGCAGCAACCATGCGAGCCTGCTAACAGCCGCACCGGCGCGCGCCACGCGCTTGCAATGGCTAACTCGGTGCCTCTCCTGGCGGGTTCCGGCGCCGGCCGTTAACCATTGAACCGCAAGGATTTTCCGGCCTTCTTGGCACTCTCATCAAATGAGTGCTAAAAAATTTCCGGATGCCCCTTGCGGGCCAGAAAGCCTGCACCACCTGCTGTCCAGGTGCTGGCAAGGGGACGCCGGCTACCAAGACCGCAAAATCGTTCATAACCGAGGAGGACTGCCATGAAGTTCCGCCCGCTTCACGACCGCGTTGTCGTCAAGCGCATCGATGCCGAGGAAAAGACTGCCGGCGGCATCATTATTCCCGACACCGCCAAAGAGAAGCCGAGCCAGGGCGAGATCGTCGCCGTCGGCCCCGGTGGCCGCGACGAATCCGGCAAGCTGATCCCGATCGATCTCAAGGTCGGCGACACCGTGCTGTTCGGCAAGTGGTCGGGCACCGAAGTGAAAATCGACGGTCAGGATCTCCTGATCATGAAAGAAAGCGACATCATGGGCGTGATCGAAGGCGGCCATGCCGCCAAGCGAAAAGCCGCCTAAGCGCTTAGCCGACATCAAACCGAAGGAATTCGAACTATGGCTGCTAAAGACGTCAAATTCTCCGTCGATGCGCGCGACCGCATGTTGCGCGGCGTCGACATTCTGGCCAATGCGGTGAAGGTCACCCTTGGCCCGAAGGGCCGCAACGTGGTCCTCGACAAGTCGTTCGGTGCTCCTCGCATCACCAAGGACGGCGTCACCGTCGCCAAGGAGATCGAGCTCGAAGACAAGTTCGAGAACATGGGCGCGCAGATGGTGCGTGAAGTCGCATCGCGCACCTCCGACCAGGCCGGCGACGGCACCACCACCGCGACCGTGCTGGCCGCGGCGATCGTGCGCGAAGGCTCCAAGGCCGTGGCCGCGGGCATGAACCCGATGGACCTCAAGCGCGGCGTCGATCTCGCGGTCGAAGCCATCGTCGAGCACCTCAAGGCCAACTCCAAGAAAGTCACCTCGAACGAAGAGATCGCCCAGGTCGGCACCATCTCCGCCAACGGCGACGCCGAGATCGGCAAGTTCCTCGCCGATGCCATGAAGAAAGTCGGCAACGAAGGCGTGATCACGGTCGAAGAGGCCAAGAGCCTTGAGACCGAACTCGACGTGGTCGAGGGCATGCAGTTCGATCGCGGCTATATCTCGCCCTACTTCATCACCAACGCCGACAAGATGCGCGTTGAAATGGACGACCCCTACATCCTGATCTACGAGAAGAAGCTGTCAGGCCTGCAGGAATTGCTGCCGCTGCTCGAAGCGGTGGTGCAGACCGGCAAGCCGCTGCTGATCGTGGCCGAGGACATCGAAGGCGAGGCGCTCGCTACCCTCGTCGTCAACAAGCTGCGCGGTGGCCTCAAGGTCGCTGCCGTCAAGGCGCCGGGCTTCGGCGATCGCCGCAAGGCCATGCTGCAGGACATCGCGATCCTGACCGGCGGCCAGGCGATCTCGGAAGATCTCGGCATCAAGCTCGAGAACGTCACCATCAACATGCTCGGCCGCACCAAGAAGGTGATGGTCGACAAGGAAAATACCACGATCATCAACGGCGCCGGCAAGAAGGCCGACATCGAAGCGCGCGTCTCCCAGATCAAGGCACAGATCGAGGAGACCACCTCCGACTACGACAAGGAGAAGCTGCAGGAACGTCTGGCCAAGCTCGCCGGCGGCGTTGCGGTGATCCGCGTCGGCGGCGCCACCGAGATCGAGGTGAAGGAGCGCAAGGATCGCGTCGACGACGCGATGCATGCGACCCGCGCCGCGGTCGAGGAAGGCATCCTGCCGGGCGGCGGCGTCGCGCTGTTGCGCGCCACCGAGGCTCTCAAGAAGGTCAAGGTGCACAACGAAGACCAGAAGCACGGCGTCGATATCGTCCGTAAGGCGATCCAGGCGCCTGCCCGCCAGATCGCGACCAATGCCGGAGAAGACGGCTCGGTCATCGTCGGCAAGATCCTGGAGAAGGACCAGTACAACTGGGGCTTCGACGCGCAGCTCGGCGAGTACGGCAATCTCGTCAGCAAGGGCGTGATCGATCCGACCAAGGTCGTGCGTTCGGCGATCCAGGGCGCGGCATCTGTTGCCGGCCTCTTGATCACCACCGAAGCGATGGTCGCCGAGCTTCCGCAGAAGAAGGGTGCTGCCGGCGGCGGCATGCCGGGCGGTATGGGCGGCATGGGCGGCGGCGGGATGGATTTCTAAGTCCTTCGCTCCAGCCAAAATAAAGAAGGCCCGGGAGAAATCCCGGGCCTTTTCGCTTTCGGGTGTCGCTGGAAGGCGCCGTCGATATATCCTCCGGCCATGGCAAAGACATGCATCTACATCGGCATTGGCGGCTGGACCTACGAACCGTGGCGCGGCGCGTTCTATCCCAAGGGACTGCCGCACGCCCGCGAACTCGCTTACGCGGCCGAGCACCTGACCTCGATCGAGGTCAACGGCACGTTTTACAGCACACAGTCGCCGAAGACCTTCCGCAAATGGGCGGCGGAGGTTCCGGAAGGCTTCGTGTTTGCGCTCAAGGGCCCGCGCTACGCGGTGAACCGGCGAATACTGAAAGAGGCGGGCGACTCGATCAAGCGCTTCATCGATTCAGGCATCACCGAATTGGGCGACAAGCTCGGCCCCCTGCTCTGGCAACTCGCGCCGTCCAAGAAATTCGACGAAGCCGACTTCGGCGGGTTCCTCGAGCTGCTGCCGAAAACCTGCGACGGCCGGCCACTGCGGCATGTCGTCGAGGTGCGCCACGACAGCTTCAAGACGCCGGCTTTCATCGCGCTGGTCCGCAAGTTCAACATGCCCGTCGTTTTCGCCGAACATGAAACCTATCCGGCCATCGCCGATGTCACCGGCGACTTCGTCTATGCGCGGCTGCAGAAGGGAAATGCAAAGCTCAAAGCGGGCTACTCGCCGAAGGCGCTCGATCAATGGGCGAAACGCGCGCAGACGTGGACGCAAGGCGGCGAGCCGAAAGACCTGCCGAAGGTCGACAAGACATCCGCGGCAAAACAGCCGCGCGACGTCTTCATCTATTTCATTCACGAGGCGAAGGTTTGCGCGCCAGCCGCGGCCATGGCGTTGATCGGGCGACTCGCGGAGGACTAAGGCCGCCCAAAAACGGAAACGACCACGAACGAGAGGGCGCGGTTACATCCGCCGTCGCCAATTCTCATCGTGGCCGTCAAGGCGATCGGTACTCAACAAGTTCCGCTCGCCACTTGCCGCCTATATACTGAGCGGTTGTGTCATTACTGTGACGAAGATATGCGCACTTTATTTACGATTGGTTACGAAAAGGCCAAGGCCGATGCGGTGCTCGGCGAACTCAAGCGCGCCAAAGTCGATCTGCTGATCGATACCCGCGCGGTCGCGGCGTCGCGCCGCCCCGGATTTTCCAAGCGCCAGTTCGCGGCGTCGCTCGACGAGGCCGGAATCGGTTACCTCCATTTGCAGAAACTCGGCACGCCGGCGGAGGGCCGCGAGGCCGCGCGCGCCGGCAATTTTGAGATGCTCTGGCGCATCTACGACAAACACATCAAGACGGCGGAAGCGCAGGAAGCGCTCGGCGAATTGCTGGCGCTGATCAAATCGGGCAAACGCGTTTGCCTGCTGTGCTACGAGCGCGATCCCAACGAGTGCCACCGCAGCCGCATCGCCGCACTGGTGAAAAAGCGCACGCGCGTCAAGGTCGAGAACCTGATCCCGCCGTTGTTCTGAATTTTACTCGGCAGGTTGCACGGCCGCGTGCCGCGCCTCGATCTTCACGATCAATGCCACCAGGCCAAGCGTCGCCAGAAACATCGCCAGCGCGATGATCGAATTGACGCCGAGCACAAGACTGAACCCGCCACTGTCATGCAGCAGCGAAATAATGGCGACCGCGGCGCCGGCGCTGATGAACAGCGTGAAATACCGTACGGCATAGACGCGGCCACGCCATGCGTCGGCGGTGTAGCGCGCCAGGATCATGTCGTTGACCGTGACCTGGCCGTAGATCGCGGCGATGGCGAGCGAGAGCGCGATCATCAAAGAGATGCCGCTCGCGTACGTCGCCCAAAGATTGCCAACGAAGCCGAGCGCGGTCACCGCGGCAAAGATGGCGTGCGGCGGCACCCACTCGACCAGCCGCCCGACGGTAAGCTGCGCCATCGCGCCGCACACGAGCACGGCGGTGGCGATGCTTCCGACCAGCACCAGCGGCACGGACGCGGCAACGCCTTCATCGACGATCTTCGGCAATGCGATCGTCAGGACGTTGAAGACGAGCCCAGAGCTGATCGCGATAACCAGGAATAGGCCAAACAACATTGTCGCGACCTTGGGCGTCAGCGGCACCGCCGGCTTCGATTGGCGCAACTTGGTGTGATGGCGGTCATCCGGTGTCATCCAAAGGTAGATGATCCCCGTGACAATGCAGAGAGCCGCCGGCGCCAGAAAAGCGGCGCGCCAGCCCAACCAGGTCGCGAGTGCCGCGCTGATGCCGGCTGCCAGCGAAACGCCGAGATTGCCGCATACGCCATTGAAGGCCAGCGTGCGACCGCGCGCGCCGGAGGCCTCGATCAGCATGGCCATGCCAACCGGATGGTAGATGGCGGCGAACATGCCAAGGACGAACATCCCGACCGCAAGTATCGTCAAATTCGGCGCGAATGCCGTCAGCGCCAGCGAGACTCCGCAGCCAAGATAGAAGGCCACCATCATATTGCGGCGGCTCCAGCGATCGGCGAGCCAGCCGGCCGGCAGCGAGAAAATGCCGAAAGCGACAAACGCCGCGCTCGAAAGCGCTATCAATTCGCTATAGGGCCGCTTGTAGACGACCTCCAGCCCGATCACGACCGTCGGATAGATCAGCAGCACGAAATGATCGAGCGCATGCGCCCAATTGAGGAAGGCGATCGACCGCAATCGGGCGCGTTCCTCGGGACTCTGGCTGGCGGTTGCGACGATCATTGGGGCCCCGGCAACAGTGTTCGCATGCATATACCCCGGCTACTGGACCTTTGTCCTATGTGGATTTTACCAGATCGCCCTGGACTACACCCGCATAACACGTTTAAGTTGAAAAAGTGGCCCGGTGCGTTTTTGCCGGGCTGTTCTGGGGCGCGGGGGCCTCAATGCGTTGCGTCGGGCGCGTCAGCGTGGCGGTCACCGCCGCCGCGGCCTTTCTGGTTTGTTGCGTTTGCGTGTCCTCCGGGCCGGCTCGGGCCGGCGATGACGGCGCTCATTTCCTTTTGTTTTCCGGCACCGACCTGCGGCGTGACGGCCAGTTCATGCACGGCGGTCTGCTGTGGTCGCCGGGCGGGCTCGATCGCCAAGGCTTCACGCTAAAAGCCATGATCTCGGGCGGGCGCTATCGCTACGTGTCGGGCGCGTTCAACAATGCCTCGGTGATCGGCACCGACGAGGAAGCCGAAGTGCTGCCGGGCTGGCGGTTCAAGCGCGACCGGCTTGAGTTCAAGGTGTTCGCCGGGCTCGATATCGAGAACAACGTCACCAGTCCATACGATCCAGGTAACCGGTTGCACGGGGCGTCGCTCGGCGCGCGCACCACGGTCAATCTGTGGTTCGAACCGACGCCGGCCACCATGCTCGCCGCCGACGCATCGTTGTCGTCGATCGCCACCAGCTATTCGGTGCGCGCCGCCTATGGCTGGAGCCTGCGCGATTGGTTCTATCTCGGCCCCGAGGTGCAGACCTTCGCCTGCGTCGGCTACAGACAGTTGCGGTTCGGCCTGCAACTGACAGGGTTGAAGACGGACCAATGGGAATGGTCGGCGGCGGCCGGCTGGTCCGACGATAGTGATCGCCGATTCAGTCCTTACCTACGGCTCGGCGTCTTGACCCGCCGATAGACTAGTCGAGCGTCCGCCGGAAGCGCGTGACGGCGATCGTCATCGCGACGAGCATCAGGATGAACAGCGCAACGCCGTCATAGCGCAGATCGCCGATCGAAGAGCCTTTCAGCATAATCGCGCGCACGATGCGCAGATAATGCGTGAGCGGCAGCGTTTCGCCGATATATTGCGCCCAGACCGGCATGCCGGCGAACGGAAACAGAAATCCAGACAACAGAATGTTCGGCAGGAAAAACATGATGGTCATCTGCATCGCCTGCAACTGGTTCTGCGCCACCGTCGAGAAGGTGTAGCCAATCGACAGATTGGTGGCGATGAACAGCGTGCTCAAGGCGGCGAGCAAGCCAAGATTACCAACGACCGGCACGCCGAACAGCGTCACGCCGATGCCGATGATCAGCGCTGCCTGCACGAAACCGACCATGATGTAAGGCACGATCTTGCCCAGCATGATCTCGACCGGCGTGATCGGCATCGACAGCAGGCTTTCCATAGTGCCGCGCTCGATCTCGCGCGTCACCGACAGCGCCGTGAAGATCAGCATGGTCATGGTGAGGATAGTACCGACCAGCCCCGGCACGATGTTGAGTTGGGTGACGCCGGCCGGATTGTAGCGCGCGTGGGTGCGGATTTCGAACGGCATGGTGGGAGCGGCCGGAACATTGCGGTCGTGCGAGAGTGCGGTCTGCAGCACTTGGCCAAGCGCGCCGAGCGCGGTGCCGGCGGCAACCGGGTCGGTGGCGTCGGCCTCGACCAGCATGGCCGGCTTGTCGCCGCGGCGCACCGAGCGCTCGAAGTTGGCCGGAATCTCGATCGCAAACAGCACGGTTCCAGAGGCGAGCAATTGATCGACCTCGGCTTCCGTATGCGGCAGCATGGTAACCTTGAAATATTTGGTGTTTTCGAGCGCCGCCAGAATCGAGCGCGACAGATCGCTCTGCTCCTGCAGCAGCACGGCCGTCGGCAGATCGCGCGGCGTGGTGTTGATAGCGTAGCCGAATAGCATCAGTTGCACGAGCGGGATCACGATGATCATGGCGAACGACACGCGGTCGCGCCTGAGCTGGATGAATTCCTTCACCAGCATCGCCCAGGTCTTGCGCCAGAATCCGTCGCCGGGAAGACGCCGCACCGCTTGTGTGGGAAGCAGGTGGGTCATTGGAAATTGTCCCGTGCCTTGCCCATCAGATCGATGAACACGTCTTCAAGCGATGGCTGCGAGCGCTGCCAATCGAGGTTCCGGTTGGTGCGGTAGGGCGCGATTGCCGTCTCCAGCGCGTCGGCGTCACGGCCGGAGACGTGCAGGCTGGTGCCGAACGGCGCCACCATGTCGACGCCTGGCTTGTCGGTGAGTTCGTGCGACAATTGGCTCAACCCCTCGCCGTATTCGGCGCTCACCACGTACGTCGTCAGGTGCGCGGACTCGATGACATGTTCGACGGTGCCGCGGGCCAGCAGCTCGCCATAGGCGATGTAAGCAATCTCGTGGCAGCGCTCGGCCTCGTCCATGTAGTGGGTGGAGACCAGCACGGTGAGCCCCTCGGCGGCGAGCGCGTGGATCTCGTTCCAGAATTCGCGCCGCGCCTTGGGATCGACGCCGGCGGTCGGTTCATCCAGCAGCAGCAGCTGCGGGCTCGGCAGCGTGCAAGCGCCGAGCGCCAGCCGCTGCTTCCAGCCGCCCGACAGTTCGCCGGCGATCTGCTCCTCGCGGCCGCCTAAGCCCAGCCGCTCGATCGCCGCGCGCGCGGCGGCAACCGGCTTGGCGATGCCGTAGATACGGGCGATGAATTCCAGGTTCTCGCGCACCGAAAGATCCTGATAGAGACTGAAGCGTTGCGTCATGTAGCCGACCTGACGCTTGATCTTGTCGGTCTCGGTGCGGATGTCGTAGCCGAGGCAGGTGCCCTCGCCCTCGTCGGGCGTGAGCAGGCCGCACAGCATGCGGATGGTGGTGGTTTTGCCGGAGCCGTTCGGCCCCAGGAAGCCGTAAATGGTTCCGCGCTTGACCTGCATCGACAGGTCGCGCACCACCGCTTTTCCATCGAACTTCTTGGTCAGGTGATGGACGTCGATGACGATGTCATGTGCGCCATTTTGCGCCGCGTCTTGCCCGCTCATGGCGGCGCCTCTTGCGGCAATGTGACGGTCACCGGCTGGCCGACGCGGAATTTCTCGGGCTCGTCCGGTCGCGCCTCGATCAGGTAGACGAGCTTGGCGCGCTCATCCAGGCTGTAGATCACCGGCGGAGTGTATTCCGCGCTGCGGGCGATAAAGCTGACTTTCGCGGTCAGCCCCTTCGCGCAGCCGTCGCAGGAAACCGCGACGGTCCCGCCGTATTTGATCGCCGGCAACGCCGGCTCCGGGGCGAAAAAGCGGAATTTGAGGTTCTGCGGCGGCAGCAGCGCCACCACCGGTTTTCCTGCGGCCACCGTTTCGCCGGTGCGATAATAAACCTGTTCGATGGTGCCATCGGCGGGGCTATAGGCATTGCGGCGCGCAAGCCGGGTTTCCGACCAAGCCAAATTGGCCTTGGCCTGGCGCAATGCGGCTTCCGCGTCGTCATAGGTTTTTTGCGTGCCGGCCGCCGTTTTCAGCAGTTCCTTGGCGCGATCGAAAGCCTGCTGCGCATTGGTCACGGCGGCCTTCTTCACCACGACGTCGGCTTTCTGCAGATCATCGTCGACGGTGAACAGCACATTGCCTTGCTTGACGCGGTCGCCTTCGCGCACGTTTAAGGTTTCTACCCTGCCCTGCTCGTCGGGTGAAACGAAGATCAACTCGGCTTCGACCCAACCCTGCAACTGGCGCTCGTTGCCCTTATCGCAGCCGGCAAGCGCGAGGCCTGCGAGCACCATCGCCGACACAGCGGCTAGTTTCATTCTCACGGTGCTCTCCTCGGCGCGAACAGCAGCTCGACATGGGTCTTCATCATTTTGCGAACATCGAGCGGCTCGAAACGTTCGAACAAACCGCTCCAGATGATGGCGACCAGGCCTGGAGCTGCGATGATCTGTGGGAACTCGGCCAGCGCCTCCGGCACCTCGCCGCGCGCAGCGGCGCGGCGCAGCAGCGCGCGCACCGCGGCGATGATGCGCGACAGCACCTCGCGGTAATAGAATTCGGCAAGCTTGGGGAAGCGGCGGCCTTCCGAGATCATCAGGCGGATCACATCCTTGCGCCGCGTCTCGTAGACCTCGCGCACGAACAATTCGACGATCTGCTCGGTGAGCACAGTGATCGGCACGTCGGCTGCGCCCAGCGCCTCGATGGTGCCGATGAGCGGCGTCAGCATGGCGCGGATTAGTTCCTGGAACAGGCTCTCCTTGTCGCGGAAGTAAAGATAGATGGTGCCCTTGGCGACGCCGGCGCGCTTGGCAACGTCGTCGAGGCGCGCCGCCTCGAAGCCGCGCAACGAGAATTCATCGAGCGCGGCGGACAGGATCGCCTCGCGGCGGGCGGCGCTGCGTTCCTTGCGCGCGCCGCTACCTGGTAAAGGGCCGCCGCGATGCTGCAACGTCGCAGCGCGCCGGCGGCGCGGGGTCTTGCGGGGTGAGCGTGGATGCGCGGTGGTCATGGCCGTTGGCCAAATAATGACTGACTGGTCAGTCATTATTTAGCGCGAAACGGGCCGTCGCGCAAGCAAAATAAAACCAAGGAAATCAGGAAGTTAAGAAGGCGAACGGACTAAGGCTCAGCCCTTGGCGTCGCAGAAAAAGGTGCGGATCACGCATTCTTTGCCGCCGTCTTTGTAGCAGGAACGCAACGCCTCGTTCTCGCTGCTACCGAGCCGCGGTCCCTTGCCCCAGCCATGACCGCCGCAGGCATTCCCGAAATCAACCGCAAAGGCGGCGCAGCCGCGCTTGGTGACAGCCACCACCCGGCAGGTGTCGCCCCGGCATTTCGCCAACGCGCTCTTGCGCGCGCCGTCGACGGAGGGGAAATCGTAAGCCTCACCGAACGCCCCGCAGGCGCCGACCGCAAGCGCCCCGGCCGCGCGCGCGGTGTTGACCGCGACCAGCATCAGCGTCGCTGTCGCAAGCAATAGCGACGCGGCCACAAGCGCCCGCATCACCGATGTGAAGCGATCGGTCATCGCCCTTCCCTTACCCAAACACGGCTCCAGATAAGGGCTGAGTCGCGGTGCCGATCAACGATTTGAAGTCTTAAGCGCGTTCGATTTCTGTCTTGACGGCGGATAACGACTCGGGCGTGTCGACGTCGGTGAGCCCCGCCTCGCCGGCAACCGGGACTTCGACGACCGCCTCGGCGTAAGAGCCGATTAGGTGGCGGGCGCCGATGTCGCCGGTGATGCCCATCAGATCGTGGAAGAAGCGGCGCGACCACACCACCGGATTGCCGCGCCGGCCGTCGAATGTCGGCACCACCACCAGCGCGCCGCGTTCCGGATCGAACGCCGCGATCAGTCTGTCGATCAGTTGGCTATCTACCTGCGGCATGTCGCCGAGGCAGACGATGGCACCGTCGGCTTCCGCCGGCACGGCGGCAATGCCGGCCTTCAGCGACGTGCCAAGGCCGTCGGCATAGTCGGGATTGTTCACAAAGCGAACGGGAAGTGCGGCCAGCGCCGCTTCGACGCGCTCGCGCTCATGGCCAGTGACGACGATCACCGGACTGGCGCGCGAGGCCAGCGCCTGCTCGGCGGCGATACGCACCAGCGGCTTGCCGCCAATCTCGGCAATCAGCTTGTTGATTGCGCCCATGCGGGTGGAGCGGCCGGCTGCCAGCACCACCGCGGCAACGCGGCGGCCTTTTTCCGGGGCAGGCTCTTTGCGCGGCTGCGGCCGGGTGACGATTTCCATCAGCAGGCCGCCGACGCCCATGCCGGTGATGTCGGCGCGGCTCACCGGCAAGCCTGCCAGCAAGCGCATCAGCACCCAATCAAAACCATTTTCCTTCGGAGAACGGGCGCAGCCGGGCGCGCCAATCACAGCCCGGCCGCGCAGGACGCCGATCAGCATCAGGTTGCCGGGATCGACCGGCATGCCGAAATGCTCGATCTCGCCGCCGACCGCCTCGACCGCCGCCGGGATCACGTCACGCCGGTCGGCGATGGCGGACGCACCGAACACGATCACCAGTTCGGCATCGGCCTTGAGCACCTCGTCGATCGCCGCCGCCAGAGCAGACGTCGCGTGCGGGACGCGCCGCTCGGCGACGATGGTTGCGCCGGCCGGCGCAATTCGCGCCGCCGTGATTTTGAGTGTCTTGTCGACGACTTTGGGCGAAAGGCCCGGCAGCAATGTTGAGACAATGCCGATCTTGCGCACCTTGTACGGCGCCACGCGGATAACCGGCTTGGCCTCCGCCGCCTCGGCGACCGCCTGGTCGCGGGCGGAGGCGGCTACGGCAAAAGGTATGATCTTCACGGTGGCGATCATTTCGCCTTCCACCACCGGCTTGAATGCCGGCAGCGTGGCAATTGTCACCGCCTCGTCGATGCGGTTGAGGCAATCAATAGCGTCCTTGTCGAGCACCAGGACGCCGGAATTTTCCGCAAACAGATTGCAGCGCCCGGTAAAGGCGCGGTCGGCGCGCACACCCTCACCTCTTACGACAGACGCGATATCGGCGGCGGCCTGATCCTCCGACACGTCGCCCGGCTCGAGCCGCGCGACGACGATTTCCTTCACCCCGGCGGCCTTCAGCGCGGCGACTTCCGCCTGTCCAATCAACGTGCCCTTCTTGAGCACGAGGTCGCCCTGGCGGATCGAATGCACCGCGGTGGCGCCGAGCGCATCGTCCGGGGCGACCGGGCCGAACTTCATGCCGCCTCCGCCTTTTCCGATTTCATGCGCAGCCGCGCGGTGATCTCGCCCATGATCGAAATGGCGATCTCGGCCGGCGACACCGCCCCGATGGCGAGCCCGATCGGCGCATGGATGCGCGTGATGTCGGCATCGCTGAGGCCCGCCTCTTTCAGGCGCTGAACCCGCTTGGCGTGGGTCTTCTTGGAGCCGAGCGCGCCGATATAGAAGCAGTCCCGCGCCAGCGCATGCTTGAGCGCGGGATCGTCGATCTTCGGATCGTGGGTGAGCGCGACGAAGGCCGTATAACGATCGACATTGAGCGGCGGCAACGCCACGTCCGGCCATTCCGCGATCACCTTCACGTCCGGGAAGCGCTCGATCGAGGCGAAGGCGGTGCGCGGATCGACGATGGTCACGTCATAGCCGAGCAGTTGCCCGACCGGCGCCAGCGTCTGGCTGATGTGCACCGCGCCGGTGATCACCAGTTGCGGCGACGGCACATGCACAGTCAGGAACACGCGGCCCCGCGCGGTTTCCTCCATGCCGCTTTTCGCCATGCGGATATGCTTTTCGATCAGGTCGCGCAGCGGATCCTTGGCGATATCCGCCGCCCTGACCAGCCGCTGCTCGCCGCTCGCCACATCGGTGACGACCACGACCGCGCGCCGCGCTGCGCGTTCGGCGTTCAACGCGTGGAGGATGTCGAGTTTCAAGAGACTTTCTCCACATAGACGCGGATGGTGCCACCGCAGGACAGGCCGACGTTCCAGGCGGTCTCGTCGGCGACGCCGAACTCCAGGATCTTCGGCTTGCCGCTGTCGATGACGTCGATGGCTTCGGTCACCACCGCACCCTCGACGCAGCCGCCTGACACGGACCCGAGGAAATTGCCCTCGTTATCGATCACCAGATTGGAGCCGACCGGCCGCGGCGCCGAGCCCCAGGTCTCGACCACGGTCGCCAGCGCCACGCCGCGCCCGGCTTTGCGCCAGTCCTCGGCGGCTTTGAGAATGTCTTCGTCGCGCGAAAGCATGATGTTCCTCCGTCAGGCAACGTCCCGCAGCCACAGCTTCGGATCGTAATCCTTATCCGGCGCGCCCGACAGGGCGCGCACCAGGTCGCTTATCGAGTTCTAGATTGTGGATCGGCCGCAGTTCATCAACATGCGGCAACATGGATCGCACGCCCTTGGCGCGGGCTTCAAACCCCTCAAAGCGAAGAAGGGGATTGAGCCAGACCAGCCGGCGGCACGAGCGGTGCAGCCGGTCCATCTCGAATGATAGCGTGTCATCGGCATCGCGCTCAAGCCCATCGGTGATCAGCAGCACCACCGCGCCTTGGCCGAGCACGCGGCGGGACCAGCGCTTGTTGAACTCGCGCAGCGAGGAAGCAATGCGCGTGCCGCCCGACCAATCGGCCACATTGGCCGAACAGGCGGCAAGCGCCTCGTCGGGATCGCGCGCCCGAATGGCGCGGGTGACATTGGTCAGCCGCGTGCCGAACAGGAAGGTGCTGACGCGTTTCTCGCGCTCGCTGAGCGCGTGCAGGAAATGCAGGAACAGCCGCGTGTACTGGCTCATCGAGCCGGAAATATCGAGGAGCGCCACGATCGGCGGTTCCTTCTGGCGGGGCCCGAGATATTTGAGATCGATCACCGCCCCGCCCGCCTTCATGCTGGCGCGTAGCGTGCGGCGAATGTCGATGAGGTGTCTACGCCGGCTGGCGCCCAGCCGCCGCGTGCGCACGAGATCGAGCGGCAGCCTCAGCCGCACGATCGCCTGCTTGGCGGCGGCGATTTCGGCCGCGGTCATCTGCGCGAAGTCCTTTTTCTGCAACACCTCGCGGTCGGAAACCGTGAGCCGCGCATCGACCTCGACCTCGAATTTGTCATCGCGCTGGTTGAGACCGCCGAACAGCGCTTCCTGGATGCGCTGCGCGCCCGGCGGCGGCGGCTTGGGCGCGGTCGCCGGCGTGCCCGGCAGCATGGAGGCGATCAGCTTTTCGATATAGCCGCGCTTGCGGAAGAAAACGCGGAACGCCTGATCGAACAGAAGTGTGTGCTCGTGCCGCTTCACGAACACCGCGTGCAGCGTCCAGTAGAAATCGTCGCGGTCGCCGACCTGCGCCACCTGTGCGGCCTCCAGCGCATCGAGCACCGCACCGGGACCGACCGGAATGCCGGCCGCGCGCAGCGCGCGCGCGAAGTAGAGAATGTTCTCGGCGAGGCGGCCACTGCTTTCAACCATTCATCGATCCTTCCCGTTCGTCCCCGCGAAAGCGGGGACCCAGCTCTAGATTCCCGCTTGCGCGGAAATGAACGGAATTTTCATCTACTCCGCCGCTCTGAGCTCCGACTTCACGTCGTCGAGCAGCGTCTTCACCTTGCTGCCGTCGAGCCGCGCGATGTCGTCCTGATATTTCAACAGCGCACCGAGCGTGTCCGATACCGTCGCCGGATCGAGCGCGACCACGTCGAGCTCGGTGAGCGCGCCCGCCCAATCGAGGGTCTCGGCAACGCCGGGCGACTTGAACAAGTCCTCCTTGCGCAATGCCTGCACGAAGGCGACCACCTGTGCCGACAATTTCTTGGCAATTTCCGGCACCTTGGTGCGGACAATCTTCAACTCGCGCTCGGCGTTCGGATAGCCGACCCAGTGATACAGGCAGCGGCGCTTGAGCGCGTCGTGCACTTCGCGCGTGCGGTTGGACGTCACCACTACGATCGGCGGATGCGCGGCCTTCACCGTGCCCAGCTCCGGCACGGTGATCTGGAAGTCGGCCAGCACTTCCAGCAGGAACGCCTCGAAGGCCTCGTCGGTGCGGTCGATTTCGTCGATCAGCAGCACCGGAGGTCCGGCCGGATCGGGTTCGAGCGCCTGCAGCAGAGGCCGCTTGATCAGGAAGCGCTCGGAGAACACGTCGTGTTCGATGCGCTCGCGGTCGCCCTCGCCTTCCGCTTCGGCCAGACGAATGGCGATCATCTGCGCGCCGTAATTCCACTCATAGACGGCGGACGAAATATCGAGCCCCTCGTAGCACTGCAGGCGGATCAGCCGGCGGCCCAGCGCCGCCGATAGCACCTTGGCGATTTCGGTCTTGCCGACGCCGGCTTCGCCCTCGAGGAACAGCGGCCGGCCCATTTTGAGCGCGAGATAGAGCACGGTCGCCAACGAGCGATCGCCGACATAGTCGGCCTTGGCCAACAAATCGAGCGTGGCGTCAATGTTGCCGGGAAGCGGTGTAAGAGACATTCCTAGGTCACCTCGAGGACACTTTAACCGAAGCGGGCGCCGCCCTACATTTATAGCCCGAGAGCACCGGTCACCAGCCCAGGATAGCTGCCATGTCCAGCCCCGACACCGCCGAAAAGACCGCTTTGCGCCTGCCCACCATCGATCCGGGGGTCAGAATCGGCCATGTGCACCTGAAGGTTGCCGATCTGCAGCGGGCGCTCGATTTCTATTGCGGGGTGCTGGGTTTCACGCTGACCACCAGCCGGCCCGGCGCCGCCTTCATCTCGGCCGGCGGCTATCACCATCATCTGGGCCTCAACACCTGGGAGAGCCTGGGCGGCTCACCGCCGCCTCCCGGCGCGACCGGCCTTTACCATACCGCCATTCTCTACCCGACCCGGTCGCTCTTGGCCGACGCGCTGCGCCGGCTGATCGTCGCCAAGATCCCGCTCGAAGGCGCCAGCGACCACGGCGTCTCCGAGGCGCTCTATCTGCGCGACCCGGACGACAATGGTGTTGAATTGTATTGGGACCGGCCGAAGGATCAGTGGCCGCAGAAACCGGACGGCTCGTTGCGCATGTACACCAACCCGCTCGATCTGCACGATCTGCTGGCGGAACTGGATAAGCCGGCCTAATCGCTTTCTCCCCACCATTTCCAATGCTTAGCTCGGCAGACGCATTTGCGCGCAATTTTCTTACTGCGAATTGAGGCGGTTAATTACCAATTTCTGACGTAAAATTTTCCCTGCCCAACGCCGAAATCTGATTTGATGAAGGCGCGGACCATTCTGTCGGTCAGGCGTGGGGGCGTACTATGCCGTCGAAGTCAGCCGTCGCGGCTGCTAAGCGCCGTTTTTGCCTCGTGCTGGTGAAGCCAACGCATTACTGCGACGACGGCTATCCCATCCGCTGGTTCCGCTCCGCCATCCCATCGAATTCGCTGGCCTGCATCTACGGCATCGCCAAAGACTGCAACGAACGGCGCGTGCTCGGCGACGACGTCGAAATCGAAATCCACGCCATCGACGAAGCCAACACCCGCATCAGGCCGGACCGTATCGCCGCGCAGATCAAGGCCGCCGATGACGGCATGGTCATGTTGATCGGCGTGCAGTCGAACCAGACGCCGCGCGCGCTCGACATCGCGCGACCGCTGCGCCAGGCCGGTATCAAGGTCGGCATCGGCGGATTTCATATGTCGGGCGTGATCTCGATGATCAACGGCGACGATCCATCGCTGCGCGAGGCGCAAGCCATGGGCCTGTCGGTCTTCGCCGGCGAAGCGGAGGGACGCCTCGACGAGGTCCTGCGGGACGCTGCCGCAGGCCGGCTCAAGCCGCTCTACAATTACATGGATGACGCGCCGGCCATCAACGGTGCGCCGCTGCCGCTGCTCGAACGCGAGCGGCTCAAGCGCACCGGCGGCGCGACGACGAGCTTCGATGCCGGCCGCGGCTGCCCCTATCAATGCTCGTTCTGCACGATCATCAATGTGCAGGGACACAAATCGCGCCGCCGCACACCGGACGACATCGAGGACATCGTCCGCAGCAATGTGGCGCAGGGCGTGTTCCGGTATTTCATCACCGACGACAACTTCGCGCGCAACAAGGACTGGGAGATCATCCTCGATCGCCTGATTCATCTGCGCGAGGTCGAAAAGATCGACCTCAGCCTGATCATCCAGGTGGACACGCTATGCCACAAGCTGCCGAACTTCATCGCCAAGTGCCGGCGCGCCGGGGTGAAGAAGACCTATATCGGCCTGGAGAACATAAACCCAGAAAACCTCAAGGCCGCCAAGAAAAAGCAGAACAAGATCACCGAATACCGCAAGATGCTGCTGGAGTGGCAGAAGGCCGGCATCCTGGTCTATGCCGGCTACATCACCGGCTTCCCCTTCGACACCGCGGAGTTGATTCTCAACGATCTCGAGGTCATCAAGAAAGAACTGCCGATCGACGTCCTCGAAATTCACTATCTCACCCCGCTGCCCGGCTCGGAAGACCATCAGAAGCTGTTCCGTGCCGGCACCTGGATGGACCCGGACCTCAACAAATACGACCTCCATCACATCACCGCCGGGCACCCGCGCATGTCGAAGGAGGAATGGGAATACGCCTACCAAGAATCGTGGAAGCGCTATTACTCGTACGAGCACTGCGAAACGGTCATGCGGCGCGCCGCCGCGCTGCGATCGTTCGGCAACGTCCTGATCACGATGACCTGGTTCAAGGCCTCGTTCGAGCTGGAAAACTGTCATCCGGTCGAGAGCGGCCTGCTGCGGCTGAAGTCCCGCCGCGACCGCCGGCCGACATTGCCGATGGAGCCGATCTGGTCGTTCTATCCCAAATATTTCGCCGAGCTGGTGCACAAGACGATCGGTTGGGTGTCGATCTACCTCAAGCTGCGCAGTATCTATCTGCGCATCAAGTACGATCCGAAACGATATCAATACTCCGATCTCGCGATCATGCCGGTGATCGACGACGAGATCGAAACCCACGAGATGTTCGCCACCGACGCCGCCAAAGCGTATGTCGCCGACGAACGGCGGATCGAGACCGTCATCCGCAAGGGCGCGGCGGCTTCGAAAGCCGTCGAGCCGGTCGCGTAGCGGACAAGTACTGGCGGCGCGGTTCTCGTTCCGAGCCGGGGCGCGCGTTAAGCCTTATACCGCCACCGCGCGGCGCGGTTGGCGTAGCAGCAGCGTCAGCAGCACGGCCAGCAGCGAAACCGCGCCCATCATCGTGAAAGCGATGTCGTAGGTGCCGGTGGCGTCGAACACGGCGGCGCCGAGATAGGCGCCGATGCCGCCGAAGATCTGATGCACCATGGTGATCAGGCCGGTCAGCGCGCCGAGATGGCGGGTGCCGAAGCTCTCCGACACGAACACGACGGTGAGCGGCGCGGTCACCAGGAAAGTGGCGCCGAACACCAGCGCGAAGATCGCCACCGAGAGCGGCGACTGGTCCACCATCACCAGCGCGAACACCGCGACGCGGGCGGCGAAGGCGAGCGCGGTCGGCCACACCGGGCCGACGCGGTCGCTGAAGGCGCCGCCGGCCAGCACGCCGATCAGGCCGGTGAAGCCCATCACCGCCAGCAGATTGCCCGCCAGAAAGACGTCGACACCGCGGTCCTGGGCGAAAGCGACGACGTGGGTGGTGACGAAAAAATCGTCGAAGCCGCAGATCGCGTAGATCGCCAGCAGCAGCCAGAACTGCCGTGAGCGAGCGGCCTCGGCCACGCCGACACCCTCGCCCGGCCGCGCCGCCTTCGCCTGCGTCGGCGTCGTTTTCGGGACCACCCATGATCAGCAGCGGCACCAGCGCCAGATTGGCGACGCCGAGCCACAGGTAGACCGAGTGCCAGCTCACCGTCACCAGGACCGCCGCCAGCGTCGCGATCACCACGAGCTGGCCGACGCTCATGCCGGACATCGCCAGCGCATTGGCGATGCCCGGCGCGTTCGGGAAGCGCGCGCGTCACCATCACCCCGACCGGGATCATCGAGGCCGCGCCATTGCCGAGCGCAAACACCACGCCGTACAGCGCCAGCGCGTGCCAGGGCGCCGTGATCGCGCTCATCAGGCCGATGCCGATGCCGCTGACCAGCAGGCCGCCGCCCAGCACCAGCCGCGGGCCTGAGCGGTCGGCAAGACGACCGGCGAAGAACATCGCCGCCGCCGACACCACCTGGAACAGCGCGACGGCAAGGCCAAGCTCGCTGCGTCCCCAGCCGAATTCGTCAACGATCGGCCTCAGCGTCAAGCCGACGGCGAAGCGCGCGCCACCGCCGATGAACAGCACGAAGAACCCGGCGCTGAGGACGAGCGTGGCGCTGGTGAAGATCGGTTTTTGTGGCAAGGGACTGATTTCACCTGAGCAGGCGCCGGCAATCCCTCAAGGCGCGTGTTCGCCAAGCGCCTCTGAATAGAAGGCTGTGTGCGTTCAGCAGCCTACGCCGTCGCTTTCGCCACCGCGCGGCGGGCCAGCACGCCGACGAGATGCGCGCGATATTCCGGGCTGGCGTGGATGTCGCTGTTCATGCCGTTGGCCGGGATGCTCATGCCTTCGAGCGACTTCGCGGCGAAGCGCTTCTTCAGCGCCTCCTCGAACGATTTCACGCGGAACACGCCGTTGCTGCCGGCACCGGTCACCGCCACGCGGATATCGGCGCCGCGCTTACTCACGAACACGCCGACCAGCGCGAAGCCCGAGGCCGGATGTTTGAACTTCTCGTAAGCCGCCTTCTTGGCGATCGGGAAACTGATCTTGGTGATGATCTCGCCCTCTTCCAGCGCGGTCGAGAACATGCCGGTGAAGAAATCGTCGGCGGCGATGCGCCGCTTGTTGGTGATGATGGTGGCCCCTAAGCCGAGGCAGGCCGCCGGATAATCGGCGTTCGGGTCGTTGTTGGCGACCGAACCGCCGATGGTGCCGCGATTGCGCACCTGCGGATCGCCGACCGAGGCCGGCACCGAGGCGAGCCCCGGCAACGCCTGCTGCAACACCGGTGAATTGGCGGCGTCGGCGTGGCGCGTCATCGCGCCGATGACGATCGAACGGCCCTTCTGTTCGACGCCGCTCATGCCCTCGACCAGAGAGAGATCGATCAGCGCGGACGGGCTCGCCAGCCGCTGCTTCATCACCGGGATCAACGAATGACCGCCGGCCAAGAGCTTGGCTTCCGGATTGCGCGCCAAGAGGCCCGCCGCCTGGCGGACGGTGGTCGGACGATGGAAAGTGAAATTGTACATCGCTCTCTCCTGATTAGGCAGCTTGGCGCGGTTTGACGCCTTGCAGCGCCGTCCACACCGCATTGGCGGTTGCCGGCATGGCCAGATTTTCGGTTCCGATCGCGTCGGTGATGGCGTTGATCACCGCGGCTGGCGCGGCAATGGCGCCGGCTTCGCCGCAGCCTTTGATGCCCAGCGGGTTCGACGGCGACTTGGTTTCGGTCAAGCCGACGTGGAACGACGGCAGGTCGTGCGCACGCGGCATGGTGTAGTCCATCATCGAGCCGGTCACGAGCTGGCCGTCCTTGTCGTAGACCGCGCCTTCGAGCAGCGCCTGACCGACGCCTTGCGCGATGCCGCCGTGCACCTGGCCCTCGACGATCATCGGATTGATCACGGTGCCGAAATCGTCGACCGCGGTCCAATTCACGATCTCGGTCTTGCCGGTGTCTGCGTCGACTTCGACCTCGCAGATGTGACAGCCGGCGGGGAAGGTGAAATTGGTCGGATCGTAGAACGAGGTCTCTTTCAACCCCGGCTCCAGTTCGGCGCCGGTGAATTTGTGCGCGATGTAGGCGTTGAGCGCGACATCGCCGAAGGCCGCCGACTTGTCTGTGCCGGCGACCGTGAACTTGCCGTCCTTGAACTCGATATCGCCTTCCGCCGCCTCCAGCATGAAGGCAGCAACCTTCTTGGCCTTGGCCTCGATCTTGTCGAGCGCCTTGACGATCGCGGACATGCCGACCGCGCCCGAACGCGAGCCATAGGTGCCCATGCCGAACTGCACCTTGTCTGTGTCGCCATGCACGATGGAGACGTTCTCGAAAGGTATGCCTAAACGTTCAGACACGAGCTGCGCAAACGTCGTTTCGTGGCCCTGCCCGTGCGCATGGCAGCCAGTGAGAACTTCCACGCTGCCAGTCGGGTTGACGCGGACTTCCGCGGATTCCCACAAGCCGACGCCGGCGCCAAGCGAGCCGACGGCTTGCGACGGCGCGAGGCCGCAGGCCTCGATATAGGTCGAGAAGCCCATGCCGCGCAGCTTGCCGTGGCGGGCCGCGTCCCGCTTGCGCTTGTTGAAGCCCTTCACGTCGGCGGCTTCCACCGCCTTCTTGAGCGAGGCGAGATAGTCGCCGGCATCATAGGCCATGATCACCGGCGTCTGGTGCGGGAACGATTTGATGAAGTTGCGCTTGCGGATTTCCACCGGCTCGATGCCCATCTGGCGCGCCGCCACTTCCACCAGCCGCTCGACCACGAAGGTCGCCTCGGGGCGTCCGGCGCCGCGATAGGCGTCCACTGGCACGGTGTTGGTGTAGACCGCGTCGACCTCGCAATAGATCGACGGAATGTCATATTGCCCCGACAGCAGCGTGCCGTAGAGATAGGTCGGCACCGACGACGAGAAGGTCGACATATAGGCGCCGAGATTGGCGATGGTCTTCGCCTTCAGCGCCAGGATCTTGCCATTGCCGTCGAGCGCCAGTTCCGCATGGGTGACGTGATCGCGGCCGTGCGCGTCGGTAAGGAAGGACTCCGAACGCTCGGCGACCCATTTCACCGGTCGGTGCACCTTGCGCGCGGCCCACAGGCAGACGACTTCCTCCGGATAGATGAAAATCTTGGAACCGAAGCCGCCGCCGACGTCGGGCGCGATCACCCGCAATTTATGCTCCGGCGCCATGCCAACGAACGCGGCGATGACCAGCCGCGCCACATGCGGATTTTGCGAGGTATTCCATAAAGTCAGGTTGTCGGTGCCGGCGTCGTATTCGGCCAGCGCAGCGCGCGGTTCGATCGCGTTCGGCACCAGCCGGTTATTGATAATGTCGAGCTTGGTGACGTGCTTGGCGGCGGCAAAGGCCGCTTCCGTCGCCTTGGCGTCGCCGAGCGACCATTCGTAGATGGTGTTCTTCGGCGCCACGTCGTGGATTTGCGGGCCGGACTTCGCCTTCGCGGGGTCGGTCACCGCCGGCAGCACCTCGTAATCGACCTTGACCTTCTCGGCGGCGTCGCGCGCTGCGGCAAGCGTCTCGCCGATCACCACCGCGACCGCGTCGCCGACATGGTTCACAATGTCCGCCGCGAGCGCTGGGTGCGGCGCCATCTTCATCGGCGTGCCGTCCTTGGAGTGGATCATCCAGCCGCAGATCAGATTGCCGATCTTGTCATTGGCGAGATCGCCGCCGGTGAGCACGTCAACCACGCCCGGCATTTTCTTCGCCGCGCTCACATCGACGCTCTTGATCTTGGCGCGGGCGTGTGGCGAACGCACGAACGCGGCGCGGGTCTCGCCCGGCCGCACCACGTCGTCGGTATACTGTCCCTGGCCGGTGATAAAGCGGAAGTCTTCCTTGCGGCGCACCGCCGCGCCGATCCCGGTCGCGCTCATGGCGGTCTCCTCCCGTTGTATTTTTTTAAACTACTCGGCAGCCTGTCGTGTGCCACCCTTGGCCATCGCTTTCGCTCCCGCAGCGATCGCCTTGACGATGTTGTGATAGCCCGTGCAGCGGCAGATATTGCCATCGAGCTGTTCGCGAATGGTGTGCTCGTCGAGATCGTTGCCCTTGCGGCGCACGATATCGAGTGCCGCCATGATCATGCCGGGCGTGCAGTAGCCGCATTGCAGTCCGTGGTTTTGGCGGAAGGCTTCCTGCATCGGATGCAGCGCGCCGCCCGGCTCGGCCAAGCCCTCGATGGTGGTGATCTTGGCGCCCTCGCATTGCAGGGCGAGCAAGGTGCAGGATTTCGCCGCGATGCCGTCGACATGGACAACACAGGCGCCGCATTGCGAGGTGTCGCAACCCACGTGCGTGCCGGTAAGCCGGAGATTTTCGCGCAGGAATTGCACCAGCAAGGTGCGCGCTTCGACGTCGCCGGTGACCGGTTTGCCGTTCACCGTCATGGACACCGCAGGCATGACCATCCTCCAAAACTCGGGGCCGAAAGCCCTCTTTTCGCTTCGCCCGGCGGGGGCGGCGGCGGCTCGGGGTCGAAATATAGCCGATTTCGGCCCGAATGCGCCTTGGAACGATAATAACTCTGAACCCCGATTGCTGGCTGGGTCAAGGGATTCCAAAGGCGAAATCCGAAATGGTGCGTTGCACCGCCACACCCTACGAAAACTTAACGGAACAGAGCGGTCTGTCGCGGCTTGATTCCATGACAAGGCAAGACGGAGGAGATTTCCTATGCGTATCAAAATCATGGCGGGCGTCGCGGCGCTGGCGCTGGCGGCGTCGAGCGTGCTGGCTGTTTCGTCAGCGGACGCGCGCGGCTGGCATCACGGCTGGCACGGCGGTGGTGGCGCGATCGCAGGCTTCGCTGCCGGTGCTATCTTGGGCGGTCTCGCGGCGCAGGGGCCGTATGGCTATTACGGGCCTGGCTATTACGACGAGCCAGGCTATGCCTATGAACCCGATTACGCCTATGAGCCGGGGCCGGCCTACGTGGGCGGCGGCGGCGTGAGGTACTGTATGTCGCGATTCAAATCCTACGATCCGGCGTCCCGGACCTATCTTGGCTACGACGGGCTTCGTCATCCCTGCCCGTGAGCCGGCTCTAGAACTCGCATAATCACACACGAAATAAGCCGCCCGCAGCAAGCGGGCGGCTTTTTTTGCATCAGGCCGGCGGCGGACTCATCGTCGCGGCGAAGTTCTTGAAAAAATCGTCGGCGATCTTCTTGGCGGCGCCGTTGACCAGGCGCTGGCCGAGCTGGGCCAGTTTGCCGCCGATCTGCGCCTCGACGTTGTAGGTGAGCAAAGTGCCGCCGTCCTTTTCGGTCAGCGCGACAGTCGCGCCGCCCTTGGCGAAGCCGGCGACGCCGCCGTCGCCCTCGCCCGAGATCTTGTAGCCGTTGGGCGGGTCGAGATCGGTCAGGTGCACCTTGCCTTTGAAGCGCGCCTTCACCGGCCCGATCTTGGTGACGGCGACCGCCTGCAGCTCGGTGTCGGATATCTTGTTGAGCTCCTCGCAACCGGGGATGCAGGCTCTCAGCACCTCCGCGTCGTTGAGCTTCGCATATACAACCTCGCGGCTGGCTGGGAGTTGAACCTCCCCAGTCATGACCATCGCCATCGGCGTCTCCTCCTCGCGCACCTATACAAACCTTGGGCCACGGCTTAAGCCCTCGCAAGGCCGCTGAAAAGAGCTTTGCAGCGGGCGCGCCGCCCTTTATGGGTGTCGACCGGCAACACAATAATTTACGGATTGGTGGAGGATTTTCATGCCGACGATTACCGCCGAAGACGGCTGCCCGCTCAACGTCGAGATCGAGGGCCGTGAAGGCGCTCCGGTTTTGATGCTATCGAATTCGCTCGGCACCAACCTGCACATGTGGGACGACCAGGCTCCCGAATTCGCCAAGCATTTCCGCCTGGTGCGCTGGGACCGCCGCGGCCACGGCAAGTCGGGCACGACCAAAGGTCCCTACAACTTTGCCCTCTTCGGCCGCGACATCATCAAGATCCTAGACACGCTCAAGATCAAGAAAGCGAACTGGTGCGGCCTGTCGATGGGCGGCATGGATGGTCAGTGGCTGGGCGCCAACGCGCCGGATCGAGTCGAGAAACTCGTCCTCGCCAACACGAATTTCTACTATGCCGACAAGACGCCGTGGGCCGATCGCATCAAGACCGTGCGCGAGCACGGCCTCAAGCACATCGTCGGCATGAACATGGAGCGCTGGTTCACCAAGGGCTTCATCGAACGCGCGCCGCAGACGATCGAGCGCATGACCGAGATGTTCGTCGCCAGCAACCTCGACGGCTACATCGGCTGCGTCGAGGCGGTGCGCGACATGGACTTCCGCGACAGCAATCCGCGGATCGCGACGCCGACTTTGGTGATCGTCGGCAAGCACGATCCGGCCACTCCGCCGGTCGCCGGCGAGGCCATCGCCAAAACCGTCAAAAACGGCAAGGTGGTCGCGCTCGATGCCGCGCATATTTCCAACGTCGAGCAGCCCAAGGCCTTCACCGACGCGACGCTCGACTTCCTGCTCAATTAGAGATCTCGCTCATGGACGATAGCGAACGCCACCAGCGTGGCATGGCCCAGCGCCGCAAGGTGCTCGGCAACGAATGGGTCGATCGCGCCAATGCGAAGAAGACGCCGTTCAACGCCGAATTCCAGGACCTCATCACCCGCTACGCCTGGGGCGAAGTGTGGACGCGGCCGCACTACGACGAGCGCACCCGCCGCGTGCTGGTGATCGGCACCATGATCGCGCTCGGCGCAGTGGGACGAATTCCGCCTGCACGTGCGGGCGGCGCTTGCCGAGGGCGGCTTCACCGAGGCCGACATCAAGGAAGTCATCCTGCAGCAGGCGATCTATTGCGGCGTGCCCGCCGCCAATCACGCCTTCAAGGAAGCCGCCGAGGTGATGGCCGAGTTGGCGAAGAAATAAACTCTGTCACGGAACGGTCGCGATCTCGTCATTTCCGGTTGAAAGGCCTTCAATGTAGCCATGCACCCATCGCAGTGGGGGAACGCCATGGCCAAAACGACCAAGATCAAAGTGCGCAAGGGCATGCCGAGCGTCGCGCTCGACAAGCGGGAATTCAAGAAACGATTTCTCGCGCGATTTTACGATCCCGATTACGACCCGCTGATGCCCGAGCTCGACAAGATCGTCGAGACCGCCTGGCTCACCTACGAGGGCTACCACAAGAGCCCGCGCACGCAGAAAGCCGGCAAGGGTTTCGCCGATCCCGATTTCGAGGTGCCGATCGAGTGGCTGGAGACGCGCGCCAATGTGCAGGCCGCCGAGCGCCGGCAGAGGAATCCGAAGTCGCCGTCGCGGGTCCTGATCGTCAACGGCTCCTCGCGCAACGACCAGACTTGTCCCGGCGAAATGTCGAAGACCTGGCGGATGGTGACGCTGGCAAAAGAAGCGATCGAGAAGACGCGCGGCTTCGAAGTCGAGATCCTCGACCTGTCGCGTCTCACCGCCGAATACGGCAAGGTGATCTATCCGTGCAAGGCCTGCGTTTCCACCGCGCAGCCGCTCTGCCACTGGCCGTGCAGTTGCTACCCCAACCATGCGCTTGGTCAGACCGGCGACTGGATGGCCGAGATCTATCCGAAATGGGTGGCGGCGCACGGCGTGATGATCGTCTGCCCGGTCAACTGGTACCAGGCGCCCTCCTCGCTCAAGCTGATGATCGACCGGCTGGTCTGCGCCGACGGCGGCAATCCGGACTTCACATCGACCGGCGGCAAGGATCCGGAAAAAGCCAAGAAGCTCGAACTCGCCGGCTGGCCCTATCCGCGCCATCTCGACGGCCGCGTGTTCTCGGTGGTGGTGCATGGCGACGCCGCCGGCACCGAGAACCTGCGCCGCATCCTGTCGGACTGGCTGCAGGACATCGGCCTCATTCCATCCGGCCACCAGGGCCAGATCGACCGCTATGTCGGGTACCTCACGCCGTATGCCACCTCGCACGACGACCTCGACCGCGACGTCGACTTCCAGCAGGACGTGCGCAACGCGGCGCTCGCACTGGTGCAGGCGGTCAAGGATCGGCGCAGCGGAAAATTACAGCCGCCGGATCGCGGCTTGCACGAGGCGCGGCCGAAGTAGCGCGTGATCCCGAAAAGTGGGGACCGGTTTTCGGACAAGATCACGCGCCGATAAAAAACGCGCGCTGGCAAGAAAAAATTTAGCGGAACGGCGAGAACCAAGGCGCTCCGCGCGGCGTGGCCGCGAGTTCGGTCACCACGGCGGGCGCGGCCTCGTCGGCCGACGGCGTCACGTTGCGTTCGAGAAGGCACAGCGCGGTGGCGACCGCGGCCAGCGCCAATTGGATGGTCGATTCACGAACCAGCTCAGCATTATGCGACCACACCGCGGGGCCAACCGAGGCGATGCTGATCAGCACCACCAGGATCAAACCGCCTTCGAGGATTTCCGAGTTTGGCTTGCCGCCGACCAGGGCGCGCAGCGCGATCGAGAATGTGGACGGCACAGAAGGCGGCCACCGCAAGCTTCACCGCACCGAAAAAGGCCGCGAGCTTGATCAGCCCGATCGGGCTCAAGCCGAATATGCCGCCGATGGCAAAGATGAATTGCGATCGCCAGACTTCGTCCAGCCCGTAGCTCGGCGATGTCAGCACGCGCAGCCCGTCGTAGCCCCAACTCACGGTGAAATAGAGCGCAACGCCAATGATGATGGTGACGGCCGCACCGGACAATTTATGCATGGCGTCCTCCTAGATTGAGCATCACGCGTAGGCCCTTCAAATGCGAATTTCAAAAGAAACCGTTCTTTTACCTTACTTGTTAGCCGCTTAACCAAGCTCGCGCGCGGTTCCACTGTGAATTGCGGGCAGAATTCGGGTGGGTTCCGTGAACCCCACACCCTAGATCGGACTTTCCAAAGAGCGATCGAGAAAAGGAATGCGCGATGACGATGGTCTCATTCTTGCGAAACGGTGCGGCGGTCCAGTCACGGCCGCGCCTGGTGTTGATCGCAACCTCGCTCGGCGTGCTGTTCGCGCAAATCGACACGTCGGTGGTTAATCTCGCACTCAAGAGCATCGCCAGCGATCTGCATGCCGGCGTCAGCGCGATGCAGTGGGTGATCGATTCCTACAATCTCGTCTATGCGAGCCTGCTGCTGACCGGAGGCACGCTCGGCGACCTCTACGGGCGCCGCCGCATCTTCATCTTGGGGATAGTGCTTTTCGTCGCCGGCACGCTGACCTGCGCGCTCGCGCCCAATGCCGAGATTCTGATCGTCGGCCGCACCGTGAGCGGCATCGGCGCGGCCTTCGAGGTTGCCATGTCACTGGTGCTGCTGACGGCCGCGTTCCCCGACCGCAAGGAACGCGCCCATGCGATGGGCGTGTGGGCGAGCTGCAATGGCATCGCCTTCATCATCGGGCCGACTTTTGGCGGCTGGCTGGTCGACAGCATCGGCTGGCGCAGCATCTTCTACGTGATTCTGCCGGTGTGCGCGGCCGCATGGCTGCTGGCGCTCTATGCCGTGCCGGAAAGCGCCGATCCGAAAGGCCGCAGGCTCGATCTGCCCGGCCAAGCGCTGACGATCGCCGGGCTGAGCGCCTTCGCCTTCGCCGCCATCGAAGGCTCGCGTTGGGGCTGGAGTTCGCCGGTGATCCTGGCGATTGCCGCGGTTGCCGTGCTGACGCTCGTGCTGTTCGTATGGATCGAGGCGCGCACGCCGGGCCCGCTGTTGCCGCTGGCCTTCCTGCGCCGTCCGGTGTTTTCGGCGGCGCTGGCCTGCGCCGGCCTGATGACCTTCGGCATGTACGCGCTGTTGTTCCTCATGCCGCTTTATTTCCAATCCGTGCGTGGCGGCACTCCGTTCATCGCAGGGCTTGAGTTGCTGCCGATGTCGGTGGCCTTCGTTGCCGTGTCGCAGTCCGTCGGCCATTTGAACAACCGCTTCGGCCCACGCATCGTGATGACCACCGGGATGGTTTGCATGGGCGCCGGCGCGCTCGCGTTGGCCTTCATCGGCGACGCCACGCCGCTCGCCCTCATCGAATGTGAATTGCTGTTGGTCGGCATCGGGCTGGGATTGAACACCGCGCCGGTCAACGGCGTCGCCGTCGCTGCGCTGCCGCCGGAGCGATCCGGCACCGCGTCCGGCTCTGGTCAACACCGCGCGCATGGTCGGCGCGACGCTCGGCGTCGCCATCCTCGGCGCGTTGTTTGCCGCCTATGCCGGTCAGCAGGCCGAGGCGGGTGCCAATTTCCTGCCCGGCCTGCGCGCGGCCATGACAGGCGGTGGCATGAGCGAACTCATCGGCGCGTTGGTCGCGTTCGCCTTCATCCGCCGTGACTCACTCAAGGCGAAAGCGGGCTAACCGCCGCGCCCCTCGCGGAAGGCCTGCGGTGTCATGCCGGTCTGTTTGCGGAAGAACCGGGTGAAATGCGACGGATCGGAAAAGGCGAGATCATAGGAAATCTCGTGGATCGGCTGGCTGGTGAATACCAACTGCCGCTTGGCTTCGGTCAAGACGCGCTGGCGGATCAAGTGGCCCGCGGTGACGCCGGTCGCGCGCTTGACGTGGTCGTTGAGCCGGTCGGCCGTCATCGCCAGCTTTTCGGCATAGAAGCTGATCAGCCGTTCCTTGCGGAAATGCTCGTCGAGCAGCCGCCGCAGTTCCTCGACCCGCGCATCGGCGCGCGTCAGCGTCACCGCGCCCGAGCGCGCGCGGCTGACCGCCAGCCGCACCACCTCGATGGCGATCAACGCCAGCAGCCCGCGCATGGCGAGACGATAGCCTTCGCGCGCCAACGAAGCTTCCTCGTTGAGGTCGGCGCATAACGCGGCGAGGCGCTTGGCCTCCGTCGCACCCGTGAGCGGCACCACCGGATCGGCCGCCACCGCTTTGAGCCGCGCCAGCGCTTCGCCCGACTGGTCGCCAAGCGCGTCGGCAACGTCTTCGGTGAAGCTGACCACCCAGCCGTCGGTGACCTGCGGGGTGAAGCGAAAACCGTGCGCGGTGGTGGCCGGCACCAGGATCGCTGCCGGCGCCGAAAACGGCACGGTCGCGGTTTCGAAATTCATCTCGCCGCCACCCTGCTCGATCAACAGGATCTGGAACAGATTGCGGTGACGATGCGCGCGGATCGTCCAGTCGTGCACCGAAGAGCGCGAGGCGATGGTTTCAATATGGATGAAGTCGAACGCGGAATCGTCCGGCGGATCGCCGTAAAGATGAAACAGCGGGAGCGGTGACGAGGCCATGGCAATGCCAAGCATATGCGAGGCGGCGCGTCAGGCCAACGCAATCGAACGCTGATCAAACAAAAAGCCCCGCCACGCGGCGGGGCTTCCGTTCATCGTGTTGCAGCGCGTCAGCGGTTCTGCTGGCCCTGCTGGCCGCCCTGACCGGGGCGATCTTGCTGCTGTTGCTGACCGGCTTCTGGCCGGGCTGACCGCCTTGCTGCTGCTGGCCGGGCTTCTGACCGGGCTGATTGCCCTGCTGTTGCTGGCCCGGGTTCTGGTTGGGGTTTTGATTCTGACTCATTGTATTTCCTTCCAACGTTGGTCGTTCGCGCTCCCCGCCCGAACGTCAAGACAACGCGCGGTCGTCCATCCAGTTCCCCGTCGTGCGAATGGTAACACCATAGGAACCCTCGACAGATTTCGGAGTTCCCATAACGTCAATGGAGGTGACGCATCATGGGACGCTATCTGTTGCTTTGGCTGCTGGGAATTCCGCTGCCGATTCTATTCTTGATCTGGATATTCGGCGGACTTCACTAACGTTCTTTTCGGAACGGCTGCGTCAGCAGACGCACGATTGCTAGTTCCGCCACATCGCGAAAACTCGGCAGGCCGATCGTCATGCCTTGCTCGCCGGCCAAAGGCTTTGCGCGATAGGTACCGAAAAGACGGTCCCACCACGGCAGATTGAATCCGAAATTGCTGTCGGTTTCCGCACGCTCGATCGAGTGGTGCACCTGATGCATCTGCGGCGTTACCACGATCCAGCGCGCGATGGCGTCGAGCTGTGGCGGCAGCGCCACATTGCTGTGGTTGAACATCGAGGTGGCGTTGAGCAGCACCTCGAAGATCAGCACGGCGAGCGCCGGCACGCCGAGCGCCAGCACCGCTGCCATCTTGATCGCAAGCGACAGCAGGATTTCCAACGGATGGAAGCGCACGCCGGTGGTCACGTCGATGTCGAGATCGGCGTGATGCATGCGATGTAGCCGCCACAGCACCGGCACGTGATGGAAGACGACGTGCTGGATGTAGATGACGAGATCGAGCGCGACCACGCCGGCAACGATCGCTGCCCAGGCCGGCGGCGCCAGCAGGTTGAACAGGCCCCAGCCGTGTGCGGCCGCGATCAGCGCCATGCCGACCGCTGCGGTCGGCACCAGCAGCCGCACGGCTATTATGTCGACGGCCAAAATGCCGAGGTTTCCGGGCCAGCGCAGCCGCCGGCCGGCCGTCAGGCGGCGGCGCGGGGCGAACCATTCCCACAGCGCCATAACGGCGAAAACGGTCGCGAAGCAACCGAGCCGGACGGCGATTTCGAGGTTGGGGGACATGCGCCTTTCCTTGTAGGCTTTTGCCGCGGCGGCCCGACTTAATAACACGCCTCGCGGCGAGCGTTGCCGCTCCCGCTATGCCCTGTTAAGCCTTGTCGAATCGAAGTTATGCCCGCTGGCCGGGGCGGCCCCAAGCAATAGGCGTGAGCGCAACGCATGGAAGTCTTCCTCCAGCAGCTCATCAACGGCATCACCCTTGGCTCGATCTACGGCCTGATCGCCATTGGCTACACCATGGTATTCGGCATTATCGGCATGGTGAACTTCGCCCATGGCGATTTGTTCATGGTCTCGGTCTTCATCGCGCTGATCGCCTTCCTGATCCTCACGACCTGGCTGGGCATCAGTTCGATCGCGCTGGCGTTGTTCATCGTGCTGATCGTGGCCATGCTGTTCACCTCGCTGGTCAACTGGGTGATCGAGCGCGTCGCCTACCGGCCGCTGCGTGGCTCGTTTCGTCTGGCGCCGCTGATCTCGGCGATCGGCATGTCGATATTCCTGTCCAATTTCGTGCAGGTCAGCCAGGGCCCGCGCAACAAATCGATCCCGCCCATGGTGCAGGGCCAATTCGAATTCTTCACTAAGGACAATTTCGAGGTCACGCTCTCCTACAAGCAACTCGTCATCTGGGGCGTCACCGCGGTGCTGCTGCTGATGTTCTGGTATCTAGTGACCAAGACCAAGCTCGGCCGCGCGCAGCGCGCTTGCGAGCAGGATCAGAAAATGGCGGCATTGGTCGGCGTCGACGTCGACCGCACCATATCGATGACCTTCGTCATCGCTGCCGCGCTCGCCGCCGTCGCCGGCACCATGTATCTGATGTACTACGGCGTGGTCAGCTTCTCCGACGGCTTCCTGCCGGGCGTGAAAGCGTTTACCGCCGCGGTCCTGGGCGGCATCGGCTCGCTGCCCGGCGCGGTGATCGGCGGCCTGCTGATCGGCCTGATCGAGACCATGTGGTCGAACTATGTTTCCATCGATTACAAGGACGTCGCCGCCTTCTCGGTGCTGGCCATCACCTTGATCTTCCTGCCGCAGGGCCTGTTCGGCCGGCCGGACGTCGAGAAGGTGTGAGATGGCGGATGGCGCGCCAGCTACGCGCGTCGAGTTGGCCCGCGCGCTGCGCGATGCCGGCTTCACCGCTCTGCTGACGTTCGGGCTGCTGCTGCCGCTGATCGGCTTCCAGACGATCACCGACTTCCACAACAACTTGGTGCTGAATACGCGCTGGCCGCTGTTATTCGCCATCGTCGCCATCGTCGGCGCCGGGAGGCTGGCCTTTTCGCTCGTCGTCGAACCCTGGCTCAAGCAACGCAAGATGCGGCCGGTCGCGGCGGCGCCTGCACCCTGGCGCGCGGCGCTCGCCAAATGGCTCGGCCCGTTCGCCATCGGCTTTGTCATCGTCTATCCGCCGCTGGTCATCGCCATCAATGGATTCGGCGGCGCAGTGAAATGGATCGACAATTTCGGCATCCAGATTTTGATCTACGTGATGCTCGGCTGGGGGCTCAACATCGTTGTCGGCCTCGCCGGCCTGCTCGACCTCGGCTATGTCGCGTTCTACGCGGTCGGCGCCTATTCCTACGCGCTGCTGGCCAAGGAATTCGGTTTTTCGTTTTGGCTGCTGCTGCCGCTTTCCGGCATTCTGTCCTCGTTCTGGGGCATCCTGCTCGGCTTTCCGGTGCTGCGCCTGCGCGGCGACTATCTCGCGATCGTCACGCTCGCCTTCGGCGAAATCGTCCGCCTTGTCCTGATCAACTGGGTCGACCTCACCAACGGTTATGCCGGCATCACCGGCATCCCGCGCCCGACGCTGTTCGGCATCCCGTTCAATGCCGACGATAACGGCTTCGCTGCCGTTTTCGGCCTTGAGTTCTCTCCGATCTATCGCGTGATCTTCCTCTATTACGTCATCCTCGCGCTCGCTCTGCTGACCGCCTTCGTCACCGTGCGGCTGCGCCGGTTGCCGGTCGGCCGTGCCTGGGAAGCCCTGCGCGAGGACGAAATCGCCTGCCGCTCGCTCGGCATCAACACCACCAACACCAAGCTCACCGCTTTCGCCATGGGCGCGATGTTCGCCGGTTTCGCCGGCTCGTTCTTCGCCACGCGGCAAGGCTTCATCTCGCCGGAATCCTTTACCTTCCTGGAATCGGCCACCATTCTGTCGATCGTCGTGCTCGGCGGCATGGGCAGTCAGATCGGCGTCGCCATCGCCGCCATCGTGATGATCGGCGGCACCGAGATCATGCGCGAGCTCGATTTTCTCAAGCAGATTTTCGGGCCGACCTTCGATCCGACCCAATACCGCATGCTGCTGTTCGGCTTCGCCATGGTGCTGATCATGATCTGGCGGCCGCGCGGCCTGATCTCGACGCGCGAGCCTTCGGTGTTCCTGAAGGAACGCAAGAGCATTTCCGCCGACCTGATCGGGGAAGGTCACGGCTGATGGCAGGCGCCGACGATACCATGCTTCGGGTCGAGCACCTGACCATGCGTTTCGGTGGGCTGGTCGCGGTGGATGATCTGTCGTTCGAGGCGCGGCAGCGCAACATCACCGCGCTGATCGGGCCGAACGGCGCCGGCAAGACCACTGTCTTCAATTGCATCACCGGCTTTTACAAACCGAGCGAAGGACGCATCGGCCTTCGCCACGGCGATGCCTCGGTGTGGAGCGAGCTCGAGGCGCTGACCGACAGCGGCGAACGGCGCCTCACGCGCGCACACGGCACGCTCTACCAGCTCGAGCGCATGCCGGAATATCTGGTCACGCAGCAGGCGCGAGTCGCCCGCACGTTCCAGAACATCCGCCTGTTTCCCGGCATGACGGTGCTGGAAAACCTGCTGGTCGCCCAGCACAACCGGCTGATGCTGGCATCGGGTTACACGCTGTTCGGCATCCTCGGCTTTCCGTCTTACGCCGTCGCCGAACGCGCGGCGATCGACAAGGCGCGCCTGTGGCTCGAGCGCGTCGGCTTGACGGCGCGCGCCGACGATCCGGCCGGCGACCTGCCCTACGGCGCGCAGCGGCGGCTCGAGATCGCCCGCGCCATGTGCACCGATCCATTGCTGCTGTGTCTCGACGAGCCGGCGGCCGGCCTCAATCCGCGCGAAAGCGCCGAGCTCAACGAGCTTCTGCTCGCCATTCGCGATGAATACGCCATTTCCATCCTGCTGATCGAGCACGACATGTCGGTGGTGATGGAAATTTCCGACCACGTCGTCGTGCTCGACTACGGCGTCAAGATCGCCGACGGCGAACCGGAAGCGGTGCGCAACGACCAGAAGGTGATCGCCGCCTATCTTGGCGTCGCCGACGAGGACGTTGCGAGAGCCGAAGCGGAGGTCGGGCTATGACCTCACCGCTGCTGTCGGTGCGCGGCGTGAAGACCTTCTACGGCCGGGTGATGGCGCTGCGCGGCGTCGACCTCGACGTCAACGACGGCGAGATCGTGACGCTGATCGGCGCCAACGGCGCCGGCAAATCGACGCTGATGATGACCATCTGCGGCAATCCGCGGGCGCGTGAGGGCACCATCACCTTTGGCGGCCGCGACATCACGCATATGCCGACGCACGAAATTGCGCGGCTCAAGCTGGCGCAGGCGCCGGAAGGCCGCCGCATTTTCTCGCGCATGACGGTGCTGGAAAACCTGCAGATGGGTGCGACCACCGCCGATCCGTCCGGCTTCGAGCGCGATCTCGAGCGCGTGCTCACGCTGTTCCAGCGTCTGAAGCAGCGCTTGCACCAGCGCGGCGGCACGTTATCGGGCGGCGAGCAGCAGATGCTGGCGATCGCGCGCGCGTTGATGGCGCGGCCGCGGCTGTTGTTGCTCGACGAGCCGTCGCTCGGTCTCGCGCCGCTGATCGTGCGGCAGATCTTCGACGCCATCAAAACGCTCAATGCGCAGGACGGCCTCACGGTGTTCCTGGTCGAGCAGAACGCGTTCCATGCGCTCAAGCTCGCGCACCGCGGCTATGTCATGGTCAACGGGCTGATCACGCTCAGCGGCAGCGGGCGCGAGTTGCTGGAACGGCCCGAGATCAAGTCCGCCTACCTCGAAGGCGGCCGGCAACAGGTGGAGTCGTAATGCAGGGCTTCATCCACGAGGAAGGCTCGTTCGGCGTGTTCGTTCTTGTCACCGTCATCCTCGGCGGCGGGGCGGCGGCGCTGGCCGGGCGCGCCATCGCCGTGACCTGGCGGCCGTGGTGGCAAGTCGTTGCCTACAGCCTCATCCTGGGCGCGGTCGTGCGGTTTCTCCACTTTGCCCTGTTTGACGGCACGCTGCTGTCGGCCCACTATTATCTGGTCGACGGCGCCGTCTGTCTGGCGTTCGGGCTGGCCGGGTTTCGCGCCACCCGTGCCGCGCAAATGGTCAGCCAGTATCACTGGATCAACGAGCCGACCGGCCCTATGGGCTGGCGCCGAAAGTCGCCCTGACGTAGTATTTACGGGCTAGACGAGCCTGCCGGCTCCACTCAAAGGGGAAAACGGATGAAACGGATCACCACGCTCGGCTTGGCGCTGGGCATTGCCATTGCATCGGCGGGGACGGCTTCGGCCCAAGTCAAATTCGGCATGGCCGGCCCGATCACCGGACCGAGTGCCGCGACCGGCGCGCAGATGAAGAACGGCGTCGATCAAGCCGCCGAAGACATCAACAAGACTGGCGGCATTCTCGGTCAAAAAATCACGGTCGAGTACGGCGACGACGTGTCCGATCCCAAGCAAGGCGTCTCCGTCGCGAACAAATTCGCCGGCGACGGGGTTAAGTTCGTGATCGGCAACTACAACTCCGGCGTCACCATCCCCTCGTCAGAGGTCTACCAGGAAAACGCCATCCTCGAGATCACGCCTGCCTCGACCAATCCGACCGTCACCGAGCGCAAGATGTGGAACATCTTCCGCGTCTGCGGCCGCGACGATCAGCAGGGCAAGGTCGCTGGCACCTATATCCTCAAGCACTTCAAGGGCAAGAAGATCGCTGTCGTCCACGACAAGACTACCTACGGCAAAGGCCTTGCCGACGAGACCAAGAAGGCGATGAACAAAGGCGGCATGAAAGAGGTGCTCTACGAAGGCATCAACACTGGCGAGAAGGACTATTCGGCGCTGGTCTCCAAGATCAAGCAGTCGGGCGCCGATCTGGTCTACTTCGGCGGGCTGTACACCGAAGGCGGCCTGATCGTGCGGCAGATGCGCGACCAGGGCGTCAAGGCGCCGCTGATGGGCGGCGACGGCATCACCTCGGACGAGTTCGCCTCGGTCGGCGGCCCCGGCGTCGAAGGCACGCTGATGACCTACGGCCCCGATCCGCGCAACAAGCCGGAAGCGAAGAAAGTGGTGGCGGAATTCCGCGCCAAGAAGTTCGAGCCGGAAGCCTACACGCTCTACTCTTACGCCGGCGTGCAGGTGATCAAGCAGGCGGCGGAAGCGGCCAAATCGCTCGACCCCAAGAAGGTGGCCGAGAAGATGCACTCGGGCATGAAGTTCAAGACCGTGCTCGGCGACCTCTCCTTCGACAAGAAGGGCGACATCACCAAGCTCGATTACGTGATGTACCTGTGGAAGAAGGACGCCAGCGGCAAGGTCACTTACGTCGAGTGCCCCGGCTCCGACTGCTCGAAGATGAAATAGCGCCTTGCGCTGTGACGTTTGGAAAGCCCGCCCTCGTGGCGGGCTTTCTGTTATCAGCCGATCTTGCCCAGCGCCGGAAATGCCTCCAGCAGCCACACGCTCACCTGGTTGATGCTGCCGGTGAGAAAGGCGATGCCGGTGAGCACCAGCAGCGCGCCCATCGCCTGCTCGACGCGGTGCAGGTAGTTCTTGAAGCGCGCCAGGAACGCCGCGAACGGCTCGACCGCGAAGGCGGCGATGATGAACGGAATGCCGAGGCCGAGCGAATAGACCGCCAAGAGACCGGCGCCCTTGGTCACCGTCTGCTCGGACGCCGCCACCGCCAGGATGGCGGCAAGGATCGGCCCGATGCATGGCGTCCAGCCGAAGGCGAAAGCCAAGCCGATCACATAAGCGCCCCACAGCCCCACCGGCTCGGCAACCTCCAGCCGCTTCTGCCGGTGCAGCAGCGCGATCGGCGTGATGCCGAGGAAATGCAGGCCCATGATGATGATGACGACGCCGGCGATGGTCGACAGCGGCCCCGAATAGACGCGGATCAGCGAGCCGATGACGCTGGCGCTGGCGCCGAGCGCAACGAACACGGTCGAGAAGCCGAGCACGAACAGCGCAGCGGCGAGCACGGTTTCGCGCCGGACACGCCGTTCCGGCTCGGCATTTTCGAAGCGTTCGATCGAGGTACCGGTCAGGAAGACCAGATAGGGCGGTACCAGCGGCAGGACGCAAGGGGAGAGGAAACTGATCAGCCCGGCGATCAGTGCGGTCAGGATTGGGACGTTACCATTCATGGCGCCTAGATGCCCCGGCAACTATGGCAATGGCAAGTCGGATGCGGCCCTGCTGACTTTGACGTGATTGTGCCGCATCTTCCCTCTCTCCCCGTCCTTACGGGGAGAGGGTGGCGAGCGCTGGCACGCGCGAGCCGGGTGACGGACCGTGGATTGCCCCTCACCCGACTTCCTCGCTACGCTCGAAAGGCAACCTCTCCCCGCAGTGCGGGGAGAGGTGAAGGAGAGTGTATGCGCAATCTCATCACCGATATTCCCGGCCTGCGGGTGGGCCATGCCGGCGACGCCAAGCTCGGCTCCGGCGTCACGGCAATCGTGTTCGATGCCGCCGTCGTGGCAAGCGTGGACGTGCGCGGCGGCGGACCCGGCACGCGCGAGACCGCGTTGCTCGACCCGGCGCAGACGGTGGAAGGCATCGACGCCATCGTGCTGTCGGGCGGCTCGGCCTTTGGGCTCGATGCCGCCTCAGGCGTGCAGGCAAGGCTGCGCGAGCAGGGCCGCGGCTTTGCCGTGCGCGAGGCGCGGGTGCCGATCGTGCCCGGCGCAATCCTGTTCGACCTGCTTTCCGGCGGCGACAAGAACTGGGGCCGCTACCCGCCCTATCGCGAACTCGGCTACGAAGCGGCGAAAGTCGCGGGCGCCGATTTCGCGCTTGGCAGCGTCGGCGCTGGACTGGGCGCCACCACGTTCGGTCTCAAGGGCGGCATCGGCTCGGCTTCCGCGCGGACGCGCGACGGGCTGACGGTGGCCGCTGTCGTTGCAGCGAATGCCGCCGGCAGCGTCACGATCGGCGACGGACCGCATTTCTGGGCGGCGCCGTTCGAGCAGAGACAAGGAATTCGGCGGCCGCGGCTGGCCGACGGGCTTCACCGGCGAGGCGCTGTCGTTCCGCAGCAAGGGTGCGCCGCGCGAGAACACGACGCTGGCGGTGGTCGCCACCGACGCCAAGCTGTCGAAGGCGCAATGTAAACGTCTCGCCGTCATGGCGCAGAGCGGCCTGTCGCGCGCGATCTATCCCGTGCACACCCCGCTCGACGGCGATGTCGTGTTCGCCGCCGCCACGGGCACAACGCCGCTGCCCGATCCGGTCTATTCGCTGAGCGAACTCGGCATGGCCGCCGCCAACGTGCTGGCGCGCGCCATCGTGCGGGGCGTCTATGAAGCGACCGCCCTGCCCTTCGCCGGCAGCCTACCCAGTTGGAAGGACAAGTTCGCGCGCTAATACTTCCGCTCATTCCCGCGAAAGCGGAAATCCAGCACTGGGTCCCCGCTTTCGCGGGGACGAGCGGGTGAATGCAAAACCGACGAAGCTTAGAGGAAGCGATCCGCCCGATACGGCGCCGGATCGCAGAACGGCGCTTCGCCCGCAATCATCTCGGCAATCATGCGGCCAGTCGCGGGTCCGAGCGTAAGTCCCCAATGCGCGTGGCCGATCGCGAGCCACAGACCAGCAAGGCGGGGCGCGGGTCCAATCACCGGGCGTGAATCCGGGAAACACGGCCGGCTGCCCAGCCAGGTTTTGTCGTCGGCGCGCTCGCCAAGTGGAAATAATTCACGCGCCTTCGGCATGATGCGGTCGAACTGCACCGGCGACGGCGCCGCATCGCGCGGCGCGAATTCGACACCGGTGGTCATGCGGATGCCGTGCTCCATCGGCGTGATGACGTAGCCGACGCCGGCGTCGAGCACCGGCCGCGCCAATCGCGGCATTGCCTTCGCTACGGAAGTGCCGGTGGTAGCCGCGCTTGACCATCAGCGGCAATTTCAAGCCAAGCGGCGTCAAGCAAATCGAGCGCCCATGGGCCGAGCGCGACCACGACCTCGGGCGCGTCGATGCCGCCCTCGTTGGTCTCCACCCGCCAGCGATTGCCGGTGCGATGCAAAGAGCGCGCGTCACCCACAAGCGTCAACCCGCCGAGCGCGGCGAAGCGCGCGGCATAGGCGCGCGTGACGCCAAGCGGATTGCTCACGCTCGCCGCCTGCGGCCAGAACGCCGCATGCGTGAATACCGGATTGAGCGAAGGCTCAAGCGCCTGTGCGCCCGCAACGTCGAGCGCCTGCAACGGAAGTCCAAATTGCTCGGCAAGATCGAATTCCGGCTTGAGCGCGGCGAAGGCGCGCGCGCTGCGATAGACTTTCAGCCAGCCGGTCTTGCGCAAGAAATGCGCGCCGCCTGATTCCGCCAACAGTGCCTCGTGCTCGGCTACCGCGCGCGCAAACAGCGGGCGGATGAGCCGCGCATTCTCGACTAACCGCTCCGGCCGTGACGCTGCGCGGAAGGCCATGAGCCAGGGAGCGATCTGCGGCAAGAACGAAAGATGGTAATTCGCCTCGCTCGCGCGCTTGAGCGCGATGCGCGCCAACGCGCCGAGGTCGGACGGAAACGCCGGCGGGAACACCGTATTGCCCTCGATGATCCCGGCATTGCCGTAGGAGGTCTGCTCGCCCACGCCAGCGCGGTCGATCAGCGCAACGCTCAGGCCCCGCTTGGCGAGATGCAGCGCGACCGAGGCGCCGACAATGCCGGCGCCGAGCACAATGGCATCCGTGCGAGCCATGATTTGAGCTTCTCCGTTCGCGCGGGTTGGTGGCGCCTTTTATATGGAATCGATGGGGCCGTGGCGCTATGACCATATGGCAATACCGCGCCGGAGCCGTGCCCTTCATGCCCATCCTGATGGCGTTGCGCGCCGCGCTGGCGTGGCTTGGCCGGCAAGGCACGCGTGCGCTCGCCGTGTCGGTGTTTTTCGGCCTCGCGCTGCCGCAGTTCGCCGCCTACGTGAAACCCTACCTCGGCGAAACAGTGTTCGTGCTGCTGCTGTTTTCCTATCTGCGCACCAATCCGGCCGCCTTTATCCGCTATGTGCGGGCGCCAAAGCTGACCATTATTGCCGCGCTGTGGGTGATGGTGGTGGTGCCGCTTTTGTTCGGCATCGCCTACACGCTGTTGGGCCTCCGCGAGACCATGCCGGCGCTCTACACTATCCTGATCCTGCAGATCGCGACGACACCGATCACCTCCTCGGCGGCGTTTGCCGCGCTGATGGGTCTCGACGTGGCGTTTTCGCTGGTGACGCTGATCATCACCAATGCGATGTCGCCGGTCACCACGGTCGCCTTCAGCTATTTGTTTCTCGGCTCGTCGCTGTTCTCGCCGATCGAACTCGGCATCAAGCTGTTCCTGTTTTTCGCACTCTCCGGCGCCATCGCCTATGCGATCCACCGCATTGCCGGCGAGGAATGGCTCGAGCGTCAGAAAGAGCCGCTCGACGGCCTCAACGTCCTTGCCGTCTTCATCTTCGCCATCGCAGCCATGGAAAGCGTGCCGCGCAACGTGATCGCCGACCCCGTCTTCGCCATCGAACTGTTCGTTCTCGTCATTCTGGTGAGCTGCCTGCTCATCGGATTGAGCATGCTGATCTTCGCGCGCGCTGGACTAGACCGCAGCGTGCCGGTCGCCCTGCTGTCCGCCTTCCGCAACATCGGCCTGGTCATGGCGACGCTCGGCTCGTCACTGCCGGACCTCGCCTGGTTCTATTTCGCGATGGCGCAGTTTCCGATCTATCTGCTGCCGGCCCTGCTGCAGCCGCTGGCGAGGCGGCTGCGCCGGAGCGGCTAGAGATTACGCGACCGCCGACAACGTGGGAGGCGCCGCGTTCAGCAATTGCGCCTGCAACTGGATCAATTGCTCGAGCAGATTGGCCGTGTTCTGACCGGTCCTGCTGGTGCCCGAATTGCCGGAGTTATCCGTCGATGCTGCCGGCGTGGTCATCTCGACCGTGCTGCCGTCGGCATAGGAAATAGTTGTGGTGGTCGAACCGTCCGAATTGGTGGCGGTCTTGGTTTGCGCGCCACTGGCGCTGGCCGACGACAGCAGTGCGTCGATCGGGCTTTGCCCAGAGGTACCGCCGGCTTGTCCGCCGCCGCCGGCGTGCATGTGATGATGGTGGCCGCCGCCGCCATGCCGCGCTTGCGTCAACTCGCTTTGGCTGATCGAGCCGTCGCCGTTGGCATCGAGCTTGCCGAACAAGGCATCGGCGCTCGTCGCATCGACCCCGTCACTGCTGAGCGCGGTCTCGAATTCGGATTTGCTGATCTGGCCGTCGCCATCGGTATCGAGCTTGGCGAACAACTGCGACGGGCCTTGCGGAGCGGCGCCGCTCGCTGACTGACTCTGCTGGCTCTGCAACGAAATCAGCGCGGCCATCATGCCGGCGTCGAACGTTGGTTGGTTTGAGCCGGACGTTGATCCGGTCGATGCCGCGGCGGGCGGCGGCGCGCCCGTGGTCGGGTCGGACCCGGATTGGCCGTCCAACAAGGACGATATGGGGTTGGCGCCGTTCGCATCGCCGGCCCCGGAAGTGCCCATTGCCAAGAGCGATTGTAGGTAGGACAGCGCACTGGACGCAGCGCCGATAGGGATGAACATGACTCATACTCCATCACTCCACCGGCGATCCCGGCGGACGTAGCCCCTGCAGGCACCGTCGCAAATGCCGCGCCAATCCCGTCCGAACCTACAAAAGGCCCGCCGTTATTGAGGTTGTCCACAGATTCCCGCATGGCAGCGGCGACGCGATTGCCGCCGCGCATGGGCAATTTTTGCCGGACCGATCGACGTTAATGCCGGGTTGCCAGTCGCGATCTCCCGCGCGTTGCTCCGCGCGCCCCGCCGTGTTAGGCGAACGGCGTTTGGAGACCGTGCATGCGCCCGTTACTCATCGCGCCGTCGATTCTGTCGGCCGATTTCGCCAGATTGGGCGATGAAATCCGCGCAGTCGAAGCCGCCGGCGCCGACTGGATCCATGTCGACGTGATGGACGGGCACTTCGTGCCCAACATCTCCATCGGTCCCGAGGTGGTGAAGGCGATCCGGCCGCTCACCAAGATGACGCTCGACGTGCACCTGATGATCGCGCCGTGCGATCCCTATCTCGAAGCCTTCGCCAAGGCCGGCGCCGACATCATCACCGTGCATGTGGAGGCCGGCCCGCACGTGCACCGCTCGCTGCAGGCGATCCGCGCGCTCGGCAAGAAGGTCGGCGTCAGCTTGAACCCGGGCACGCCGGCCTCCAGCGTCGAGCACGTCATCGATCTGGTCGATCTCGTCCTGGTGATGTCGGTCAATCCCGGCTTCGGCGGCCAGAGCTTCATCCCGGCGGCGATCGACAAGATCGCCGACCTGCGCGCCCTGGTGGGCGCCCGGCCGATCGACATCGAGGTCGACGGCGGCGTCACGCCGCAGACCGCGCCGCGCGTCGTCTCGGCCGGCGCCAACGCGCTGGTCGCCGGCTCGGCGGTATTCAAGAGCGCCGACTACAAGGCCAGCATCGCCGCCATCCGCAACGCGGCGGCGCTGGCGCGCGGGGAAGCGGCGTGATCCCGCGCTATTCCCGCCCCGACATGGTCGCGATCTGGTCGCCGGAAACGAAATTCCGCATCTGGTTCGAGATCGAGGCGCACGCCGCCGACGCCATGGCCGAGCTCGGCATCATCCCGAAGGATGCGGCGAAGAAAATCTGGGAAAAGGGCAAGGCCGCCAAGTTCGACGTCGCCCGCATCGACGAGATCGAAGCGCGAGGTCAAGCACGACGTCATCGCCTTCCTGACGCATCTGGCCGAGATCGTCGGCCCGGAAGCGCGCTTCGTGCATCCGGCATGACCTCGTCCGACGTGCTCGACACCTGCTTCAACGTGCAGCTCGTGCGCGCCGCCGACATCCTGATCGCCGACGTCGACGCCCTGCTCGCCGCGCTCAAGCGCCGCGCCTTCGAGCACAAGTTGACGCCGACCATCGGCCGCTCGCACGGCATCCATGCCGAGCCGACCACCTTCGGGCTCAAGCTCGCTTATGCCTATGCCGAATTCGCGCGCGCCAAGGAGCGGCTCGTCGCCGCGCGCAAGGAAGTCGCGACCTGCGCCATCTCCGGCGCGGTCGGCACCTTCGCCAAGTCGATCCGCGCGTCGAAGAGCATGTCGCCAAGGCGATGGGCCTGAGCGTCGAGCCGGTCTCGACCCAGATCATCCCGCGCGACCGCCACGCCATGTATTTCGCGACGCTCGGCGTGGTCGCCTCCTCGATCGAGCGGCTGGCCACCGAAATCCGCCACCTGCAGCGCACCGAGGTGCTGGAGGCCGAAGAGTTCTTCTCCGAGGAGCAGAAGGGCTCCTCGGCCATGCCGCACAAGCGCAACCCGGTGCTGTCGGAGAACCTCACCGGGCTTGGCGCGCATGGTGCGCGCCTATGCCCTGCCGGCGATGGAGAACGTGGCGCTCTGGCACGAGCGCGACATCTCGCATTCCTCGGTCGAGCGCATGATCGGGCCGGACGCGACGGTCACGCTCGACTTCGCGCTGGCGCGGCTCGCCGGCATCGTCGACAAGCTCGTGGTCTATCCCGACAACATGCAGAAGAACCTCGACAAGCTCGGCGGCCTGATCCATTCGCAGCGCGTGCTGCTCGCGCTGACGCAGAAGGGCGTCCCGCGCGAGGACGCCTACCGCCTGGTGCAGCGCAACGCCATGAAGGTGTGGGGCGGCGAAAAGGATTTCCTCGCGCTGCTCAAGGCCGACAAGGACGTGCGCGCGAAATTGAGCGACAAGGAGCTCGAGGCCAATTTCGACCTCGACTACCATTTCAAGCACGTCGACACGATCTTCCAGCGGGTGTTCGGGGCTACCTGACGTGCCCGGGACGCCGGTAAAAATCCTCGTCTTCGACTCCGGCGTCGGCGGGCTCACCGTCTACCGCGAAATCGTCGCTGCGCGGCCCGACGCAGCTTACGTCTATGTGGCGGACGATGCCGGCTTTCCCTACGGCAGCCAGCCGGAAACGATGCTGATCGCGCGCATCATCGACGTGGTCGGCCAAGCGATTGCCGAGCATAACCCCGATCTCGTGGTCGTGGCCTGCAACACCGCTTCCACTTTGGCGCTCGCCGAATTGCGCGCGCGCTTTGCCGTGCCCTTCGTCGGCACCGTGCCGGCAATCAAGCCGGCCTGCGCGCAATCGACCACCAAATGTATTTCGGTGCTCGGCACGCAGGCGACCGTCTCGCGTGAATACACGCGTTCGCTGATCCGCGAATTCGCCGCCGGCTGCGACGTCACGCTCATCGGCTCGTCGCATCTTGCGTCCTATGCCGAAGCCGAGCTTGCCGGCAAGCCGATCGCCGACGCCGCGATCAAGGAAGAGATCGCCGGCTGCTTCGTCGACGTTGAGGGCCGGCGCACCGATACGGTGGTGCTGGCCTGTACGCATTACCCGCTGTTGCTCGATCGGTTTAAGGCGAATGCGCCCTGGCCGGTCGATTGGATCGATCCGGCGCCGGCGATCGCCCGCCGCGTCGCCGACTTGTTGCGCGATAAGCCGGCGGGCGATGCGCCGCCGTCCCCGAAGATCGTCTTCACCTCCGGCCGCACGCCCTCGCCGGCGTTGGCCGCAGCCCTCTCGCGCTACGGGTTCTAGAATTCATCACCCGTTCGTCCCAGCGAAAGCGGGAACCCAGGGCGGCGGACCGCCGACCCCACGGTTTGCCGCTCTGGATTCCCGCTTGCGCGGGAATGAGCGGAAATTGGTTGACGCCCTAGCCGAACAAATGCGGCCACACTTCGTTTCCGCCGCGCCAGATCATGTCGAGTGCGACGTAGAGGATGATAGCAAGGCCGACATAGGCAATCCAACGGTGCCGGTTGAGCAGCCTGGCGACGAGGCTCGCGGCGATCCCCATCAGCACGATTGAGAGGCTCAGGCCGAAGATCAACGCAACAGCATGATCGCGCGCGGCGCCGGCCACCGCCAGCACGTTGTCGAGGGACATGGAAACGTCCGCCACGACGATTTGCCACGCCGCCTGCGCGAAGGTCTTGTGGGGAACATGGGCATTTCCGCCGCCGAGCGCCGCCTCGGTGTCGTGCTGGTTTGGCCCGCGTAATTCGCGCCACATCTTCCAGCTCACCCACAGCAGCAGGATGCCGCCGGCGAGCAGCAGACCGACGATCGCCAACAGCTCGATGGCGATGCTGGCGAACAGAATGCGCAGGACGGTCGCGGCGACAATGCCGACCAGAATCGCGCGCGAGCGCTGCGCCTTGGGCAAGCCCGCCGCCGCCAGGCCGATCACGACCGCATTGTCGCCGGCCAGCACCAGGTCGATCATGATGACCTGCAGGAAGGCGGCGATCGAGCCTTGCGAGAAAATCTCAGCCATAGGCTTCGATAGCATCGGCGGGCCGGTTTGACACCCGCGCCGCTACCCCCTAAATACCCGGCTCCCGGCGGGTTTACAGGTCCGCCGGGCGTTTCGCGACCCGTGGCAAGGCCTTGCGCTTTCGAGGCTTTTCCTGTCGGTCCCGGGGTCTCCCGGGGCAAAGGAGGGCGCGATCCTCAACCAACAACAGCAACACTTCGAGGACGCGATGACCAAGCGCATGGAATCCAAGTACAAGCTCGACCGCCGGATGGGCGAGAACATCTGGGGCCGCCCCAAGAGCCCGGTGAACCGGCGTGAATACGGCCCCGGCCAACACGGCCAGCGCCGCAAGGGCAAGCTCTCCGACTACGGCGTACAGCTCAAGGCCAAGCAGAAATTGCGCGGCTATTACGGCAATATCTCGGAACGTCAGTTCCGCGGCATCTACGACGAAGCGATCCGCATGAAGGGCGACAGCGGCGCCCATATGATCGGCCTGTTGGAACGCCGGCTCGACGCGGTCGTCTACCGCGCCAAATTCGTGCCGACCGTGTTCGCCGCCCGCCAGTTCGTCAACCATGGCCATGTCAAGGTGAACGGCAAGCGGGTGAACATCGCGAGCTACCGGGTCAAGGTCGGCGACGTGGTCGAGGTGCAGGAGAAGGCGAAACAGATGAATCTGGTGCTGGAAGCGCAGGCCTTATCAGAGCGCGACGTGCCCGATTACATCGAAGTCGACGGCGCCAAATTGACCGCCAAGCTCACGCGCGTCCCGGTGGTCACCGATGTGCCCTATCCGGTGCAGATGGCGCCGCATCTGGTGGTGGAATATTATTCGCGCTGATTAGGCGCAGGTCGGAAATGCAAAACCCCCGGTGCCTGCACCGGGGGTTTTCGTTTGCGCTCAATAGGGCGCCGGGATGGCCAAAGCGAGCAGCGCGCCCGCCGGCGGCATCCAGGCGATGATGATGCCGGGCGCGGGCTTTCCGCGCCGAGCCAAGATTAACCCGACAATTGGCGCTGCAACGCAGGCGTCACCGCGGCCACATAGCCTAAGAGGGCAGCCGCACCACCGTGCATGCTTTCAGGTCCCGTACCGAACAGGAAACCAGATACGCCGACCAACAATGCTACCAATGCGACGTCCACGAGCGCGGCCAGGATCAGCAGAGCCTTGACCACGCGGTATTACGCGGTCTGCGTCACCGCCACGCCCTTGTCCTTCAGCGTCTGCTGCAATTCGCCGGCCTGGAACATCTCGCGCACGATGTCGCAGCCGCCGACGAACTCGCCCTTGACGTAGAGCTGCGGAATGGTCGGCCAGTTCGAATAGGCCTTGATGCCGTCGCGCAGCTCGGCGGAGTCGAGCACGTTGAGCCCTTTGTAGGTGACGCCCAAGTGGTCGAGGATCTGCACCACCTGGCCGGAAAATCCGCACTGCGGGAACTGCGGCGTGCCCTTCATGAACAGCACCACGTCGTTGCCCTTCACTTCATTGTCGATGAATTGCTCGATGCCCATGAGATTTCAGTCCTTTTCGCGGCGGCGCCGCTTCGCTGCCGATATATGTAGCGCAGATTCCAGCGCCAGCCCAAGTGGGGAAATCCCTTAGTCGGCAGGCTATTTCGGGGCGAAAAACGTGCCCTCGACCTCGAAAATATCGTCCTGATTGAGTTTGGCGACTTCGACGATAGTGCGCGGCGGATAAGGCCCGCCGCCCCAGAGTTCCTCCTGCACCTTGTTCACCAGCGGCCGTAAGCGGTTCATATCAGTGACGAAAACCGTCAGCCGCACGCAGTCGGCCAGGCTCGCGCCATCCGCCTCAGCGATCGTCTTCATGTTCGTGAAAGCCCGCCGAATACGCTCTTCCTCGGTGCCGAGGATGGTGTTGCTCGCCGGATCGATGCCACGCATCCCGGCGATGAAGACGAAGTCGCCGGCGCGCGCCCCCAGACTCCAGGGGCCGGTCGGTTTGATCGCGCCACCGGGCGATAGGATCCGGACGCCGCTCTTGGCAGACATCAGTTTTCCGGCGTGGCGGTCTGCAAGGCGAGCGCGTGCAGCACGCCGCCCATCTGCGCCTTGAGCGCGTCATAGACCAACTGGTGCTGCTGCACCCGCGATTTGCCCTTGAACGAGGCGGAAATCACCGTGGCCGCGTAGTGGTCGCCGTCGCCGGCCAGATCGCGAATGGTGACCTGCGCGTCGGGCAGGCGCGCCTTGATCAGCCGCTCAATTTCGCCGGCATCCATCGCCATGGGTATCGACCTCAAAAACCGATGGCCGCGCTTAGGGATCGAACCGCGGCGGTTCATTTGTCATGCCTCTAGCAGAGTTGCCCGTTTTCGGGAACCGCGCATTGCCCGCCCCACATCCCGGTGTGGATGAGCGGCCGGCGACGGCGCGCCGCAGTGGCCAGGAGCGTCCGTCTTGATATCCTGCGCTTTCGTAACAATCGTCGAAAACGGGCAGGACAAATGATCTGCAGCTTTAAATCGAAATGCGGCGCGCTCGCGGCCTTGATCGCGACCGCGGTCATCGGCCTCGGATCGCCGGCGCAAGCGCAAAAGCCGAGCGAGGAGCAACTGAGCGCCATCCGCTCGTCCTGCCGCTCCGATTTCTTGTCGAATTGCTCGGGCGTGCCGCGCGGCGGCAAGGAGGCGCTCGATTGCCTGCGGCAAAACCTGGCCAAGCTGTCGCCAGCTTGCGGCAGCGCGGTCAAAGCGGTCACGCCGCCGCCCGCCGCAGCCGCCCCGCCGCCGCCACCTCCGGCCGCCAAAGCAGCCCCGCCCCCGCCACCTCCCGCGGCGGCAGCGCCTCCAGCGCCCGCCGCCGTATCACCGCCGCCACCCGCCGCCGCGCCTGCGCTAAAGCAGCCCGCCGCCGCGCCGGTAATCCCGAAGGCGGCCAAGCCGAAAACGGAAAAAGCCAAAATCGTCGCGCCGCCGCCACCGCCGCCCGCGGCCGCCGCGCCGCAGCCGGTGGAAGCGCCGACCGCGAAACAACTGAGCGCGATCAAGTTCACCTGCCGCCGCGATTTCAAACGGCATTGCCGCGGCGTGGCCGAGGGCGGGCCGGAGGCCATTGCTTGCCTGCAGCGCAACGCCGCGACACTCACGCCGGATTGCAAAACCTCGCTGGCCGACATCGGCGACGCGGTGCCGCCCGCCGGCGTGCCGCTTGCGCCGTCGGCGAACGCGCCCAACGCGCCGATCGTGATGACCGCGGTGATCGGGCGGGCGTGCCTGCGCGATCTCGCGCTGCATTGCCGCGGTACCGGCATCGGCGACGGTCAGAAAATCGCTTGTCTATTGGCGCGCGGTCCGAAGCTGGCGCCGCTGTGCAGAGCCGCGCTGAAGATCACGGAGCCGGTGCGCCAATGAACTTACCGTTCGGGAATGAGCGAAGATTGAACGCGCGCTACACCGAAGCGGTTCAAGCGTTGGTCACTTCGCCCGCCATATAGGCTGGCAGCCAGGCTTCGAATGTCTCGCGCAAGCGGGCGACGGGAAGCGCGCGCTCGCCCGGCAGCGCGAAGGTATCGCCTCCGGTGGTCCCAATCCGCGACACCAGCACGCTGGCCGCGCGGGCACGCTCAAGCACCGCCTTGACCTGGGCCGCCGGGACGGTGACGAGATAACGCGCCTGGTCTTCGCCGAACCAATAGGCGTGCGCCGGGATGTCGTCGGGCGCGCCATCGAGCTTGGCCCCGATCCCTGACGCCATCGCCATCTCGGCGAGCGCGACGGCAAGGCCGCCATCCGAGAGATCGTGCGCGGCGCTCGCGGTGCCGTCGAGGATCAGCGCGCGCACGAAATCGCCGTTCTCGCGCTCCTCGATCAGATCGACCGGCGGCGGGGCGCCCTCCTCGCGGCCGCACAGTTCGCGCAGATACATCGACTGGCCGAGCCAGCCGGCGGTCTCGCCGACCGCCAGGATCGCCTCGCCTTCGCGTTTGAAGGCGAGCGAGGCGGACTTGGTGAAATCGTCGAGCAAGCCGACGCCGCCGATCGAGGGCGTCGGCAAAATGGCGCGGCCGATCCCCGAAATTTGGTCTCGTTGTAGAGCGACACATTGCCGGACACGACCGGAAAGCTCAGCGCCTTGCAGGCCTCGGCGATGCCGCGGATGCAGCCGACGAACTGGCCCATGATCTCGGGCCGCTCCGGATTGCCGAAATTGAGATTGTCGGTGACGGCGAGCGGCTTGGCGCCGACCGCCGTCAGGTTGCGCCAGCATTCGGCCACCGCCTGTTTGCCGCCCTCGAACGGATCGGCCTCGCAATAGCGCGGCGTCACGTCGGTGGTGAGCGCGAGGCCCTTCGGCCCGTTCTCCACCCGCACCACCGCCGCATCGCCGCCCGGCCGCTGCACGGTGTTGCCGAGAATGATGTGATCGTATTGCTCCCATACCCACCGCTTGGAGCAGAGGTCGGGCGTGCCGATCAGCTTTTCCAGCGCATCGGCGATGCCCATCGGCGGCTTGACGTCCTCGGCGTCGATCACAGCGGGTTTCGCCGCGCTGACGAAGGGCCGCTTGTATTCCGGCGCCTGGTCGCCGAGTTCCTTGATCGGCAGGTCGGCCATCACGTCGCCGCCGTGCCGCACGATGAAGCGCTTGGACGGCGTGGTCTCGCCGACGATGGCGAAGTCGAGCCCCCATTTGCGGAAGATCGCCTCGGCTTCCTTTTCTTTCTCCGGCTTGAGCACCATGAGCATGCGCTCCTGGCTCTCCGACAGCATCATCTCGTAGGCGCTCATGCCCTCTTCGCGGCACGGCACCTTGTCGAGGTCGAGCGTGACGCCGAGATCGCCCTTGGCGCCCATCTCCACCGCCGAGCAGGTGAGACCCGCCGCGCCCATGTCCTGGATGGCGATGACGCAGCCCTTGTGCATGATCTCCAGGCAGGCCTCGAGCAGCAGCTTCTCCGAGAACGGATCGCCGACCTGCACGGTCGGGCGCTTGGCTTCCGAGTCCTCGCCGAATTCGGCCGAGGCCATCGACGCGCCGTGGATGCCGTCGCGGCCGGTCTTGGAGCCGAGATAGACGATCGGCATGCCGACGCCGGAGGCGGCCGCGTAGAAAATCTTGTCTTTCTCGCGCGATGCCGACCGCCATGGCGTTGACCAGATTGTTGCCGTCGTAGCGCGGATGGAAGCGCACCGAGCCGCCGACCGTCGGCACGCCGAAGGAATTGCCATAGCCGCCGATGCCGGCCACCACGCCCGAGACCAGATGCCGCGTCTTCGGATGCTTGGGATCGCCGAACGACAGCGCATTGAGGCAGGCGATCGGCCGCGCGCCCATGGTGAACACGTCGCGCAGGATGCCGCCGACGCCGGTCGCCGCGCCCTGATAGGGCTCGATGTAGCTCGGGTGGTTGTGGCTCTCCATCTTGAACACGCAGGCGAGCCCGTCGCCGATGTCGATGACGCCGGCGTTCTCGCCCGGCCCCTGGATCACGCACGGGCCCTTGGTCGGCAGCGTGCGCAGATGCACCTTGGAGGACTTGTAGGAGCAGTGCTCGTTCCACATGGCCGAAAAAATGCCGAGCTCGGTGAGCGACGGCGTGCGGCCGATCAGCTCGAGCACGCGCTTGTACTCGTCGGGCTTGAGGCCGTGCTCGGCGACCAGTTCGGGGGTGATGGCAGGCTCGTTTGAGATCACGCTATGCCGCCCGGTCGAGCGCCTCGACAAGCCCCGCGAACAGGCCGCGCCCGTCGGTGGCGCCGAGCGCGGCTTCCACGTGGTTTTCCGGGTGCGGCATCATGCCGAGCACGTTGCCGCGCTCGTTGACGATGCCGGCGATGGCGTTGATGGCGCCGTTGTGGTTCCAGTTCGGGTCGATCATGCCGTCGGGCGACGCATAGCGGAAGATCACCCGCCCCTCGCCCTCCAGCCGCGCGATGCTTTCGCCGTCGGCGATGTAATTGCCCTCGCCGTGCGCCACCGGCACGCGGATCACCTGGCCCGCATTGTAGCCGCGCGTGAACGGCGTATCGGAGCGCTCGACGCGCAGATAGACGTCGCGGCAGATGAAGCGCAGATTCTCGTTGCGCATCAGCACGCCGGGCAAGAGGCCCGCCTCGCACAGGATCTGGAAGCCGTTGCAGACGCCGAGCGTAAGTCCGCCGCGCGCCGCATGCGCGCGCACCGCGTCCATGATGGCGCTGCGGGCGGCGATCGCGCCGCAGCGCAGATAGTCGCCGTAGGAAAAGCCGCCCGGGATCACCACCAGATCGGTGCCGGCAGGAAGCTCGTGGTCGGCATGCCAGACCATCGCCGGCGCCGTGCCCGAGACCAGTTCGAGCGTACGCGCCATGTCGCGCTCGCGGTTGATGCCGGGGAAAACGACGACGGCGGCTTTCATCCCACCACCTCGACCCGGTAATTCTCGATCACGGTATTGGCCAAAAGCTTGTCGGCCGCCTGTTTGAGCAAGGCCTCGGCCTGGGCCCGGTCATTGCCATCGATTTCGATGTCGAACACCTTGCCCTGGCGCACGCTGGTAACGCCGGCGAGCCCGAGCGAGCGCAGCGCGCCTTCAATCGCCTTGCCTTGCGGGTCGAGGATGCCGGATTTCAGTGTGACGGTGACGCGCGCTTTCATGTTTCGCCGCTTATGCCATAAGTCGTCGGGTCCGGGCGGGCCTGTTGCCTAAACTAGAGACGCCAAAGCCCGGCACAAGGCCGGGCTTCGGGTAATTCACGGGCAAAAAGGCCTAAATCGGACCTTTGCCTAGCCTTTTACCAACACCGGCCCGGCACCGCGCGGCGGCTCGCCCTCGTTCATGATGCCCAGCCGCTTGGCGACCTCGGTGTAGGCCTCCACCAGCCCGCCGAGATTGCGGCGGAAGCGGTCCTTGTCGAGCTTTTCGTTCGACTTGATGTCCCACAGCCGGCAGCTATCGGGGGAGATTTCGTCGGCCACGACGATACGCATCACATCGTTTTCCCACAGCCGGCCGGCTTCCATCTTGAAGTCGACCAGACGGATACCGACACCCAGGAACACGCCGGAAAGGAAGTCGTTGACGCGGATGGCGAGCGCCATGATGTCGTCGATTTCCTGCGGGCTCGCCCAGCCGAAGGCGGTGATGTGCTCTTCCGATACCATCGGGTCGTTGAGCGCGTCGTTCTTGTAGTAGAATTCGATGATCGAGCGCGGCAGCTGGGTGCCCTCGTCGATGCCGAGCCGGGTCGCCAACGAGCCCGCCGCGACATTGCGCACCACGACTTCGAGCGGGATGATCTCCACCTCGCGGATCAACTGCTCGCGCATGTTGAGCCGGCGGATGAAATGGGTGGGAACCCCGATTTCGTTGAGGTGTTGGAATATGTACTCGGAGATCCGGTTGTTGAGCACGCCCTTACCTTCGATCACCTCGTGCTTCTTGGCGTTGAAGGCGGTCGCGTCGTCCTTGAAGTGCTGAATCAGCGTGCCCGGCTCCGGGCCTTCATAGAGGATCTTCGCCTTGCCTTCATAAATGCGGCGGCGGCGACTCATCGGGGTATACCGTGGTTTTTGAAAGTCCATGGGATGCCGTGGCTCCTATTCGTGACGTCTCGAGATCCGCGGCGGCGGGACCGGACAATTGCGAATGCGCTAAAACGCTCCGGGCACGAGGTCAACCTAGCCGATCGGTCGGGCCAGCACAATCGCGAGAGCAAGACGTTTTCCACTTGGCAAATCCGCGTCAACAGCGCTGCCGCATGTTGCCTTGACGCTGCCACAGCGATATGCAAGGCGCAGACGTTAATACGTGTGCACGCGATCGCCAGCGGTCGCAAGCAGTGAGGGCGGCATGACCACATTCGACAAGCGCGAGGAGGGCTTCGAGAAGAAGTTCGCGCACGACGAGGAGCTCAAATTCAAGGCCGCCGCGCGGCGTAACAAGCTGCTCGGCCTGTGGGCGGCCGGGAAAATGGGCCTCGCCGGCGCGGAAGCCGAGGCCTATGCCAAGGAAGTCGTGATGGCGGATTTCCAGGAGGCCGGGGATCACGACGTTTTTAAGAAAATCCGTGCCGATTTCGACGGCAAGAAAGTGGCCATTTCAGACCAGGACATCCGGCGCGCCATGGACGAGCTGATGGCGCAAGCGATCGCCCAGATCAAGGCGAGCGGCTGAAGTGGCGCCTTTCGCGCTCGCCCGGCGGCTGCGCGCCGGCGAAACCGTCTACGCTGCCTGGTGCTCGTTGGCCGCGCCGTTGGTCGCCGAGACCGTTGCGCGCGACGGGTTTTCCGCAACCGTCTTCGATATGCAGCACGGGCTGTGGGACACTGCCTCGATCATCGCTGGCGTCGGCGCGGTCGATCATGCGGGCGCGTCGCCGGTGGTACGGGTGCCGCTCAACGATTTTGCCTTCGTTTCGCGCGCGCTCGACTTCGGCGCCGAGGCGATCATCGCGCCGATGATTAACAGCCCCGCCGACGCGCGCCAATTCGCGGGCGTGGCGAAATACCCGCCGCTCGGCGAGCGCAGCTGGGGCCCGCAGCGCGCCATGACGCTGCAAGGCAAGACCGCGACCGTCGACTATCTGCGCGAGGCCAATGACGGCACGCTGACCATGGCGATGATCGAGACGCCGATGGCGCTGGCGCAGGTCGACAGCATTGCCGCGACGCCCGGCATCGATGCGCTGTTCATCGGCCCCTACGACCTGTCGACCATGCTGAGCGGCGGCACGGCACAGGACGTGGCGGCGCCCGAAGTCGAGCGCGCCATCGATCAGATTTGCGCGGCGGCGAAAAAAGCCGGCAAGATTCCTGGCATCTACTGCAATGGCGCCGAACGCGCGCTGGCCATGGCCAAGCGCGGTTTCCGCTTCGTCACCGTCGGCGGCGATCTCGGTTACCTGCGCGACGGCATCGCGGCGCAGGTGAAGGCGCTAAAGGGCTGACAGGCCGCCCGCCAGTTCGTCGAGCACTTTCGCGACGTCCCGCTCCACCTCCGCCGCCGTCACCTGGATCACCCGGTAGCCATGCGCCTCCAGCCACGCCCGCCTCTCGGCGCGCAGCGCTGCGGCCGCTTCGTCCGCCGCCGCCGGCTTGAGATCGATCACGCATTTGAGCGGAAATGACACGAAATCGGCGATGTGCGGGCCGATCGGCACCTGCCGCTTGAAGCCGCGGCCGGCGAAACGGCGGTCGTTGACCAGCGCCGGCCACAAGACCCGCTCGGCGTCGGTCGGGTTCCTTCGCAACAGCCGCGGCAGGCCGCGCAACGGCGTGCGCTCGGACGGCGCGCGGCCGGCGCCGTGTTCGGCGAGCAGCGCGCGCAACGTCTCGGCGCCGGCGCCGTCGAGCACGCCGCCGCGCGCCGGTCCCTTGCGCCCCTGCGCGATCGCCGTGATCACGCCGTGCAGCGTGCGCACGTCCTGCTGCGATGAGCGCCATGCGCTGGAAAATGTTGCGCAAATTGACGCCCATGGTGCCGCGCTTTTCCGCCGGGCGGAAAAACTCGACCTTGTCGAGCTCGCGCTCGAGATCGGCGAAGAAGGCCTCGAGCTGCTGCTTGGCGGCCGGCGGCGACTTCTCCGGCATGGCGAATGGCAATGCCCCACCCGCCTGCTTGAACCATTCGTAGCCGACGATGACCACCGCCTGCGCCAGATTGAGCGAGGCAAAGGCCGGATTGACCGGCAGCGTCAGGATGCGGTCGGCTTGCGCCGACCTCGTAGTTTTCCAGCCCATTGCGCTCGCGCCCGAACACGACGGCGACGTTTTCGCCGGCCGCCACGCGCGGCGCCATCTCGGCCGCCGCTTCCGCCGCGCCGATCACCGGCTTGGCCTGATCGTGATTGCGCGCGGTCGCCGCTAAGACGAAAGTACAATCGCCGATCGCGTCGGCCAGGCTGTCATAAAGCTGCGCGCCTTCGAGCACGCGGTCGGCGCCCGCCGCCATCACGCGCGCCTTCTCGTTCGGCCAGCCCTGCACCGGCTTGACCAGCCTGAGGCGCGAGAGCCCGAAATTGGCCATGGCGCGCGCCGCCGCGCCGATATTCTCGCCGAGCTGCGGCTCGACCAGCACGACGATCGGCGCCGGCCTCTCGATCCAGCGCTTGGTCTTGTCGGTGCCGGCACCCGGCATGAGGCTTAGCCCTCCATACTGGTGCTCGTTACCACCGCAACGGCGCTCTGGGAAACCGTCGATTTTCCGCATCGTTTGGGCCGGCACCGGTCCCAGCCGCGCAACGCAGCTATGTATTTATCCGTGCTTTGCCCCCCTCAGGGGCGGATGCTATAGGGCGCGCACCGAACTCCCCGTCAGACGAATTCCCGGCGACCAGAGGTGCAAGCATGCCAGATCTCGAAATCATGTGGACAAAGGTCGATGAAGCCCCGGCGCTAGCGACCTATTCCCTGCTGCCGATCGTTAAAGCCTTCGTGGGCGCGGCAGGTGTGTCCGTGAAGCTGAAGGACATCTCGCTGGCCGGTCGCATCCTCGCCACTTTCCCCGACAAGCTCACCCCGGCGCAACGAATTAACGACGAACTCGCCGAACTCGGCGCCCTCACGTTGAGACCCGAGGCCAACATCATCAAGCTGCCCAACATCTCCGCCTCGATCCCGCAGCTCAAGGCCGCGATCAAGGAACTGCAAGACAAGGGCTACAACGTTCCGGACTATCCGGACAACCCGACGACGGACGCCGAGAAGGAGATCAAGGCCCGCTACGGCAAGGTGTTCGGCAGCGTCGTCAACCCGATCCTTCGCGAAGGCAATTCCGACCGCCGTGCCGCCCCCGCGGTCAAGCAATTACGCCCGCAAGAACCCACACAAGATGGGCGTCTGGAGCAAGGACTCCAAAACGCACGTGGCCCACATGTCGAGCGGCGACTACTTCGGCTCGGAAATCGCGACCACCCTCCCCTCGGCGACCAACGCCCGCATCGAGCTGGTCGGCAAAGACGGCGCCGTCACGGTGCTGAAGGCCAAGACGGCGCTTGAGGCCGGCGAGATCATCGACGCGGCGGTGATGAGCCGCAAGGCGCTGCGCGCCTTCTATGCCGAGCAGATCGAGGACGCCAAGAAGCAAGGCGTGCTGTTCTCACTGCACGTGAAGGCGACCATGATGAAGATCGCCGACCCCATCGTGTTCGGCCATGTCGTTTCCGTGTTCTTCAAGGATGTGATCGAGAAGCACGCCGCCACGCTGAAGCGTCTCGGCGTCAATCTCAACAACGGCTTCGGCGATCTGTTGACGAAGATCGAGACGCTGCCGGAAGCCGAGAAAAAAGCGATCAAGGACGACATCGCGGCCGAGTACGCGAAACGGCCGGGCCTCGCCATGGTCAATTCCGACAAGGGCATCACCTGCCTGCACGTGCCCAGCGACATCATCGTCGACGCTTCGATGCCGGCGATGATCCGCGAAGGCGGCCACATGTGGGGCGCCGACGGCAAGCTGCACGACGTCAAGGCCGTGATCCCGGATCGCGCCTACGCGACGTTGTATCAGGCGGCCATCGAGGACTGTAAGGCCCACGGCGCGTTCGACCCCAAGACCATGGGCTCGGTTCCGAACGTCGGCTTGATGGCGCAGAAGGCCGAGGAATACGGCTCGCACGACAAGACGTTCGAAGTTCCGGCGGGCGGCACGGTCCGCGTCGTCGCGGACGACGGCAAGGTGCTGCTGGAGCGTCCGGTCGAGGCCGGCGACATCTTCCGCATGTGCGAGCTCAAGGACGCAGCCGTGCGGGATTGGGTCAAGCTCGGTGTGCGCCGCGCGCGCCTCACCAACACCCCGGCGGTGTTCTGGCTCGACAAGAACCGCGCGCACGACGCACAGCTCATCGCCAAGGTCGAGAAGTACTTGAAGGATCAAGACACCACGGGGCTCGACATCCGCATTCTGGCCGCCGGTCGACGCGATGAAATTTTCACTCGAACGGATTCGCAAGGGCCAGGACACAATTTCCGTCACCGGCAACATTCTGCGGGATTATCTGACGGATCTTTTCCCGATCATGGAGCTCGGCACCTCGGCCAAGATGCTCTCGGTCGTCCCGTTGCTGGCGGGCGGCGGTATGTTCGAGACGGGCGCCGGCGGCTCGGCGCCCAAGCACGTCGAGCAGTTCCAGAAAGAGGGCTATCTGCGGTGGGATTCGCTCGGCGAGTTCCTCGCCCTCGGCGCGTCGCTCGAGCATCTGGCGCAGACCTACAAGAACGCCAAGGCGCAGGTTCTCGCCGAGACGCTCGACACGGCCATCGCAAAGTTCCTCGAGTTCAACCGCAATCCTGCGCGCAAAGTCGGCGAAATCGACAACCGCGGCAGCCATTTCTACCTCGCTTTGTACTGGGCTCAGGCGCTGGCCGCGCAGACCAAGGACGCGGAGCTGCAAGCCCGCTTCAAACCGCTGGCCGAGACGCTCGCCAAGAACGAGGTCAAGATCAATGCCGAACTGATCGGCGCGCAAGGCAAGCCGGTCGACATCGGCGGTTACTACCTGCCCGATCCTGCCAAGGTATCGGCTGCTATGCGACCGAGCGCCACACTGAACGCCGCGATCGCCGCGCTCTGACGCGGAGTCCTCATCCTGAGGAGCGCCCAAAGGGCGCGTCTCGAAGAATGGGGACGGCCTCTTGCTTCGAGGCGCATCGCTAACGCGATGCTCCTCAGCATGAGGCCGAACTACTTAATCTCCTCCGTCACGATATCGCCCTCGGGCGACACCCGCTCGCGGCCGACGCGTTTCTCGACCACGTCCTTGATATGCTGGGCGACGTGCGGGCTGCGCTGCATCAGCGCGTGCAGGTCCTGCGCGGCGAGCACCAACAGATTGGTGCGCGTGAGCGCCGTGGCGGTGGCCGAGCGGCGGGCGCGGCGCAGCACCGCGACCTCGCCGAAGAACTGGCCGACGCCGAGCCGCACGTTTTCCTTCTTGAGCGCCACCTCGACTTCACCGGCGGCGATGAAATACATCGAATGGGCAGGGTCGCCGGCGCGCACGATCACCTCGCCCGACTCCACAACCTGCGCGCGCAACAATTCCATGATGTCGGAAATGGCGGCGGCGTCGAGCTCGGCGAACAGCGGCACGCGCGCGATCATGCTCCAGGTGACGATGAAATCGCGGCGGTGGATCTGCTCGGCGAAGGCGGTGGCGATGATGCCGATCGGCAGCGCCATCATGATCAGGCCGGCAAAGATGGTGCCGGTGGCGATCAGCTTGCCGAGCGCGGTGATCGGCACCACGTCGCCATAGCCGATGGTGCCGATGGTGACGATCGCCCACCACAGCGCGTCGGGAATGGTGCCGAGTTTGTCCGGCTGCACTTTGCCTTCAACAAGATGCATCAACGCGGCGGCGACCAGCGCGGTGCCCAAGGTGATCACCAGGCAGCCGAACAGCGCGCGGCGTTCGCGATAGAGCACGTCGAGCAGCGAGCGCATCGCCGGCGAATAGCGCGCGATCTTGAAGAAACGCACGATGCGAAAGACGACGAGCAGCCGCAAGTCGTCGGGCAGCACCAGCGCGAACCAGAACGGCAGCACCGCAATTAGATCGATGATGCCGCTCGGGCTCAACGCGTATTTCAGCCGCGCGCGCACGGCATTGAGGTGGCGGTGCGGCCCGTGCTCGACTGCGGCCCACAGCCGCAAGACATATTCGACCGAGAACACGACGAGCGAGAAAATCTCGATGGCGACGAAGGCGGCGGCAAAACGGCTGTGCAGTTCGGGCACCGACTCGAGCGCCACCGCGATGAGATTGATCAAGATCAGCAGCACCAGCGCGCGGTCGACGGCAATGCTCAAGCTGTCGCCGACCAGCCCTTGTTCGAGGACCAAGTAGACGCGGTGGCGCAGTTCCTTGATCCTGTCGCGTGGCATGCCAGCAAGGTCTCGCAAGAATCGCGGCGATATTAGACCATTCCGGGCCATTCCCCGCTTTGCGCTCGATCAATCGGCTCTAATAGAGCCGCACGGCGTAGATCGGCGGCAGGTGGGCGTTCACCAGTTGCCAGCCCTCCCCGGCATTGTCGCTCACCCACAGGCTGCCGGTGGTCGAGCCCATGGCGAGCCGGGTGCCGCCGGCATCGACGTCGAGGCCGTGGCGGTAGATGAGGTCGAAGGCGTCGCGCTGCGGCAGGCCATCGCGGAAGCTCTCCCAGGTCTTGCCGCCGTCGCGCGTGCGCGTCACCGCCAGCGCGCCGTCGCGCGGCACGCGCAGCTCGTCCTTGATGGCGGGGACGAACCAGGCGGTAAGCGGGTCCTTCGGATGAGCCGCGACCGCGAATCCGAAATCGTCCACCGGCAATTTAAGCGGTGTCCAGGTGACGCCGGCGTCGGTCGAGCGGAAAATGCCGCAGTGATGCTGCATCCACATCGTGTCGGGTGAGGCGGGGCAGCGCGCCACGCGGTGTGGGTCCTGCGTCTCCTTCTGCCCCGCCAATTCCGGCGGCATATAGGCGGCGACCAGCCCGTCGCCGCGCAGCGTCCAGCTTTCGCCGGCGTTGGCCGAATCCCAAACGCCGCCGCAGGAGATTGCAACGAACACGCGGTTGGGATCGCGCGGATCGGGCGAGATCGAATGGATGCCGGCGTCGTCATAACCGCCGCCGAACCATTTCTCGCGCTCCGGCACGTTCCACAGCGCGCTCACCTGTTGCCAATGCTCGCCGCGGTCGGAGGACACGAATAATCCTGCCGGCAGCGCACCGGCCCACAGCCGGCCCGGCTCGGCGGCGCCGTCGGCCTCGAGGGTCCAAATCTGAAACAGCGTCGGTGAACCCGCCGCGTCGGCGGGAAACGCCGGCGCCGGCAGTTCCGCCCACGTTTGGCCGTCGTCGTCCGAACGATGGAGCTTGCTGCCGAAATGGCCGTGCTTGAGCATGACATAGAGCGTGTTGTCGCGCGCGTCGGGCAGCGCGGCGCTGACCGCGATGCCCGGGAAGCTCAAGCGTGCGATGCTCCAGCCGCCACTCTGGCGCGCGAACTGGAGCAAGCCCTTGCGCGTCGCCACAAGCATGCGTTCGGACATGGTCACTTTCCCTTGCGCATGATCTTGTCCGAAAACCGGTTCCCACTTTTCGGGATCATGCGCTAGCCTCCCGACAAAGCCTGCATCACGTAGAGTTTGGAATCCGGGCGGATGCTCTGGCTCAACGCCATGGCGTGCGACAAGCGCTTGCCGTCGGCGAAAATGCAGACGTGCTTGCGCAATTGCCCGCGCTCGTCGAGCACGTAGCCGCGCACATGCGGCAATTCAGTGAACACATGCCCGAGTGCTGCGCCGACGGTGTCGCCGCCGGCGGTCAGAGGACCGTCGGGCACGATTTCCCGCAGCCAACTGGTGAAATGGAGTTCGGCCATAGGGCCAAGACTAATTCGACCGTCGTCCCCGCGGAAGCTGGAACTACGGTCTCGGCTAGCCGCCGAGCGCCTGTTCAATCGCCTGCAACGCTTGTTCCGCCTTGGAACCGTCGGGGCCGCCGGCCTGCGCCATGTCGGGACGGCCGTTATTCGCTCGGCAAAGTCGCTGAGGTGGGCTTTATCAGCTCTTTGATTTTCTTAAACGCTTCCTCAGTCCCGCCAGGATTGGTCCCCCCACCCTGTGCCATATCTGGCCTACCGCCACCTCCAGACCCGCCAATAGCAGGAACGCCAGCCTGAACCATTTGAACCGCGTTATTTGACGAAGTCAGATCTGAAGTTACGCCTACGACAAGGCTCGTCTTGCCGTCATCAGCACTCGTTGACAGGATTACAACTCCGGAACCAACTCGCTTCTTGTAATCGTCGGCAATTCCTCGAAGGTCACTAAATTTTACCCCACTAAGTTCTTTTGCCACTACCTTCACGCCTTTAACTAAGGCGAAGTCCTCTTTTCCACTTGTGGCACCGCCGCCGCCCGTGGCGAGCTTTTTCTTCGCCTCGATCAATTCGCGCTCGAGCTTCTTGCGCTCATCGAGCAGCGCGGCGATGCGCGCCGGCATCTCCTCGAGCGGGGTCTTGAGTTCCGCCGCCGCCGCCTTGGCGATTTGCACCTGATGTTCGGCGGCCTTGCGCGCGACCTTGCCGGTCAAAGCCTCGAGACGGCGCACGCCGGCGGCGACGCCGCTGTCGGAGAGGCCGGTGATAAGTCCGATATCGCCGGTGCGCTTGACGTGGGTGCCGCCGCACAATTCGACCGACCAGCCGAGCGTGTTGCCCGAGCCCTCGCCCATCGCCACCACGCGCACTTCGTCGCCGTATTTCTCGCCGAACAGCGCGCGCGCGCCGGAGGCCCGCGCGTCGTCGAGCGCCATGAGCCGCGTCGTCACCGGCGCATTCTGCAGCACGATGTCGTTGGCAATGTCCTCGACGCGCTCGAGTTCGGCCGACGTGATCGGCTTGGGGTGCGAGAAGTCGAAACGCAGCCGGTCGGGCGCGACCAGAGAGCCCTTCTGCGCCACGTGATCGCCGAGCACCTGGCGCAGCGCCTCGTGCAGCAGATGCGTGGCGGAATGGTTCTGCCGGATGGCGGCGCGCCGCGCGTGATCGACTTCGAGCAGCAGCGGATCGCCGACCTTCACTGCGCCCTCGTCTACCTTGACCATGTGCACGAATAGGTCGCCGGCCTTCTTCTGCGTATCGGTGACGGCAAGGCGCACGCCCTCGCGGCGCATCTCGCCGGTATCGCCGACCTGGCCGCCGAACTCGCCGTAGAACGGCGTCTGGTTCATCACCACCGCACCGCTGTCGCCCTTTTTCAACTCACTGACGCTTTTGCCGTCCTTGACCAGCGCGGCGACCACGCCCTCGGCGCTCTCGGTCTCGTAACCGAGGAATTCGGTCGCGCCCACCTTCTCGCGCAGACCGAACCAGACGGTCTCCTGCGCCGCTTCGCCCGGAGCCCGCCCAGGAGGCGCGCGCCTTTTCGCGCTGGCGCCCCATGGCGTCGTTGAACGAGGCGATATCGACGCCAATGCCGCGCGCCCGCAGCGCGTCCTGCGTCAGGTCGAGCGGAAAGCCGTAGGTGTCGTAGAGCGTGAAAGCGGTCTCGCCGTCGAGCATGGCGCCCTTCTTCAGGCCGGCGCTCTTCTCGTCGAGAATGGCGAGGCCACGCTCGAGCGTGGCGCGGAATCGGGTTTCTTCCAGCTTGAGCGTCTCGGTGATCAGCGCTTCGGCGCGGAGGAGTTCCGGATAAGCCTGCCCCATCTCGCGGGTGAGCGCGGGGACGAGCCTCCACATCAGCGGGTCCTTGGCGCCGAGCAGTTCGGCGTGGCGCATGGCGCGCCGCATAATGCGGCGGAGCACATAGCCGCGGCCTTCGTTCGACGGCAGCACGCCGTCGGCGATCAGGAAGGCGCTGGCGCGCAAGTGGTCGGCGATCACGCGGTGCGAAGCCTTGTGCGGCCCATGCGCGCCGACTTTGGTCAGGTCGGCGATGTGCTGGATCAGAGTGGCGAACAGGTCGATGGCGTAATTGTCGTGCGTGCCCTGCAGCACCGCGGCGATGCGCTCGAGGCCCATGCCGGTGTCGATCGAGGGCCGCGGCAGGTCGATGCGCTTGCCGCCCGCGAGCTGCTCGTACTGCATGAAGACGAGATTCCAGATTTCGATGAAGCGGTCGCCGTCGGCCTCCGCCGAGCCGGGCGGGCCGCCCGGAATGTGGTCGCCGTGGTCGTAGAAGATTTCCGCGCAGGGGCCGCAGGGGCCGGTGTCGCCCATCGACCAGAAATTGTCGGAACCGGCGATGCGAAGAATTTTCTTGTCCGGCAGGCCGGCGATCTTCTTCCACAGATTGAAGGCGTCGTCGTCGTCGATATAGACGGTGACCAGCAGCTTCTCGGGCGAAATCTCGTAATCCTTGGTGATCAGCTCCCAGGCGAGCGCGATGGCGCGCTCCTTGAAGTAGTCGCCGAACGAGAAATTGCCGAGCATCTCGAAGAAGGTGTGGTGGCGCGCGGTGTAGCCGACATTGTCGAGGTCGTTGTGCTTGCCGCCGGCGCGCACGCATTTCTGCGCGGTGACGGCGCGGCTGTAAGGGCGCTTTTCCAGGCCGGTGAAGACGTTCTTGAACTGCACCATGCCGGCATTGGTGAACATCAGCGTCGGGTCGTTGCGCGGCACCAGCGCCGAGGACGCCACGACCTGGTGGTCGTTGCGGGCGAAGAAATCGAGGAAGCTTTTGCGGATATCGTTGACGCCGCTCATCGGAACGCTGTGCTAGCCCCCAGTTTACGGGGCTAAATCCCCGTCCGGACTGATGTTTCGGGAGCTATTTAGCGACGGGGGTGGGTTAAGTCCAGGAAGGGGTTCTTCCTTCTCCCCGCTTCGCCGGAAGGGATCAGAAAACGCCCTCGCCCCCGTCCTCGGTGGCGGCCGCTTTACGCAGCCGGGTGCCGACGGGGGCGATACGCGAGACGCGTCACCAGATTGGTGCGGCGAAGATACCGGCGCCGCCGCAGCGCCTTACAATCAGCCTCTGCCCGTTCATTCCCGCGCAAGCGGAAATCCAGCTCTTGGCTCACTCAACCTTGGTTCTGGATCCCCGCTTGCGCGGGGATGAGCGGTTGGTTGTGTTCAGGCCTCCGCGGCCTCGTCGCCGTCGTCATCCTTTTCGCTCTCGCCCGCCAGGATCGCCTCGGCGACGATGCCGGAGTTCTGGCGCACCTGCGCCTCGATCTTGGCGGCCATGTCGGGATTGTCCTTGAGGAACTGCTTGGCGTTCTCGCGGCCCTGGCCGATGCGCTGGCTGTCGTAGGAGAACCAGGCGCCCGACTTCTCCACCACGCCGGCTTTGACGCCGAGATCGATCAGTTCGCCGACCTTGGAGACGCCCTCACCGTACATGATGTCGAACTCGACCTGCTTGAACGGCGGCGCCAGCTTGTTCTTGACCACCTTGACGCGGGTCTGGTTGCCGACCACCTCGTCGCGCTCCTTGATGGCGCCGATGCGGCGGATGTCGAGGCGCACGGAGGCGTAGAATTTCAGCGCGTTGCCGCCCGAGGTGGTCTCCGGCGAGCCGTACATCACGCCGATCTTCATGCGGATCTGGTTGATGAAAATGACCATGGTGCGCGACTTCGAGATCGAGGCGGTGAGCTTGCGCAGCGCCTGGCTCATCAACCGCGCCTGTGAGCCCGGCTGCACGTCGCCCATCTCGCCTTCGAGCTCCGAGCGCGGCACCAGAGCGGCGACCGAATCGACCACCAGCACGTCGACCGCGCCGGAGCGCACCAGCGTGTCGGCGATTTCCAGCGCCTGCTCGCCGGCGTCCGGCTGCGAGATCAGGAGGTCGTCGACATTGACGCCGAGCTTGCGGGCATAGACCGGGTCGAGCGCGTGCTCGGCGTCGACGAAGGCGCAGATGCCGCCGAGCTTCTGGGCTTCGGCGATGGTGTGCAGCGCCAGCGTGGTCTTGCCGGAGGATTCCGGCCCGTAGATTTCCACCACCCGGCCGCGCGGCAGGCCGCCGACGCCGAGCGCGATATCGAGCCCGAGCGAGCCGGTGGAGATGGTCTCCACGTCCATCGACTTGTCGTTCTTGCCGAGCCGCATGATCGAGCCCTTGCCGAACTGACGCTCGATCTGGCTGAGCGCGGCAGTCAGGGCTTTCGACTTGTCCATGGACGATCCTTCGACGATACGCAGGGCGGGCTGACTCATCGTTGCGCTCCTTATGGCCGGGAATTTCCCCACCGACAACGAAGGCCGCTGGCCCGCGCCGCCGGAATCGACTGAAGGAGGCAATGTACACTATTTGTTCTCAGTTCGCAATATGTTCTTTTTGGGGGCATAGGTACTGGCCCCTTTCCATATCAAATTGAGCGACTGGCCCCTTTTGAGAACGAAGGTGGCTCCTTTTGATCTAGATCAAATTCAACCTCGAACGGGAGGTCTCCCCTCGACAAATGCATTGCTCGTTTGATGGCAGCGCATAAAGGGGAGGTTTCCATGAAAACGAAATACGCAATAACGCTAACAGCACTCATTGGTTTTGGCCTTGGTGCCGCAGCTGTTCAGACGTTACACGCTCAAGCCAAGCCGCCGGTCTATATGATCGCTATCAACGAAGTGAGCAATCAGGAGGGCTATGCGAAAGAATACCTGCCGGATGCTCAGAAGGCCATTAAGGACCATGGCGGCGTGTATATCGCGGCCGGTCCTACTCAACAGGTCACGGGCAGTTTGCCTAGCGGTCGCGGTGTGATCCTGAAGTGGGAGAGCATGGAAGCACTCATGAAGTGGCGGAACTCTCCCGAGTATCAGGCTGCTCTCAAAAAAGGCGAGAAGTACGCAAAGTACAACATCATCGCCGTGAATGGCGTGCAGCCGAAATAAACGGCCCAAGTCTAGCGAGGAACGAAGGAGGCCGCCTCAGTTGGCGGCCTCTTTCATTTCTACAATCCCATTCCTCTGCCGCGCGCATGAAAGCCTACGCAGCACGCCAGCGATGGCGCTCGGTATTGCTGAACGGGTTTGAACGAATGGCGACTTTTGAAATTGCGAGTGAGTTGATTTGCTCGATCCTACTTTGTTCTTCACGGTATTTAGCTACTTGGTGCCGTATTCATGTTGTGTCCAAAAGTGCACACATACATTTTTTCAATCGGCAAAAATTTATTAAATTCACGCCTGCAAAGACGATGCCGTGGCCGAGAGCTCTTCATGCCTGTCGAGAATTCGCGTACCGGCCTCCCCGCCATAAACGCTCCGAACGGCGCCCCCTGTTGGAAAATTTGAGTGTCCCTTTTTGATCTAGCTCAAGGCCGAATTCATTAATCTACGACTAAAGTATAAACGCTGCTCATGCGCAGCTAGGGGCCCAAGGAGCAAATCCAATGACAACACAGACCGAAACTCACGACCACGCGACGTTGTATACCGTCCTGGTGGGCGGAGGCCTGTTCGTGCTCTCCGTCGTCGCTTTGTGGTTCTACGCCTCGTAATTCCAATACCGCGTGAAAACGATGAGAGGCCGCCCCAGTTGGCGGCCTTTTCCATTTCCGCGGCAAAATTCGTGCGCCTTTCACCAAGCCTTATCGGGATACCGTCTCCTCATTTGCCGCCAGTCAGTCATGTGCAAGCGTTTGACCTAACACCTTTTTTTACCCCTGCCGTGCTATATATTTCTATACGAAAGGACGATACGCGGGGTCGGGGCATGTTTTGACGTCTGACGTCAAGGTGACGTGTCATGGCCTGTGTGCCGTATCGCGTTTATCCGTCTGACTCCGGCGGCTGGATGCTCGATCTTGAAACCCGTGTGGCCGGCCCCTATGCGACGCACCATTTGGCGTTGCAGGTGGCGCTAGCCGAGACCGCGCATTTGCGCGCCGCCAAATGGCCGGTCTGCATCATCGTGAACGACGCGCGCGGCGAGGTGACGGCGTCGCGCTGCATTTGCGCGACGTTCGAGCAACATCTGCAGGCGCGATCGTTCTAGGCCGCGGCGGCGCGCACGTGACGCGCTTCGCGTTGCACCGTATCGTGCGAGGCGGGCCGCCGTCGCCATCATAAATAAAATTTTTACTGGCTTTTTTCGTGGCCCCGGAGCGGAATTAACGCGTTTCGAGTCACGGGCGACGAGCGCAACAGGGAGAGCAAGCAATGCGCAAGCTGGTGATCACTTTCGTTGCTGCGACGGCGATTCTGGCGGCGGGCGCGGTGGCCTTCAAGGCCGACGCGCAAACTTCGCGCGGCGCCGCGGATATCACGATGCAGGCCAAGAACTTCACGCCGATCGAAAAAGCCGCTTGCGGACCGTATTGGGGCCGCTGGTGCGGACCGTTCCATCGCCGAATCTGCCGCTACGGCCGCTGCTGGTGCGTGCGCTGCTGATCGCGCCAGGAGAAGTCCACGCCGGCAGGCGTGTTTGACCTGATGGGAGGCCGCCTGCTGGGCGGCCTCTTTCGTTGCCGTCAGCCGATGGCTGCCGGCGCGGCAATCACCCTCGGCTGCGTCAAATAGTCCGGAAAAAATCGCGCGCCGAAAATGTCAGTCGGGATTCGGTTTCGAGGGGAGCGAAGCGGAGCGGCACGCCCGCGCCGCTTGCCATTGACGCCAATGCGTCGGCCGCACGTCCAGCCGTTCCTTGGTCTCCGCTTTCATCCAGCCGTTGAGAATGCGGCGGCACGGAAACACCAGCGCGTGCGGGCCATCATCGTCGATGACGGCCAACTCGAGATCGCAGTCGAACGGAGCGGTGGAAACCTGCTGCCACATCGGGCAATGTTTGGCCGCACGATCACAAGGCGCATTGACCTAAATCATGTTGAGCGCGGCTCCGTCGCGGTGGCATTAACGCAGTCGGCGCGCCGGCACGCGCGCACGAAACCAGAGAGGCGTGAAGGCGTGCACGGCCGGCGGGGCCGCGGCGGCGGGTGTGCGAATTTGATCTAGATCAAATCCGGCACGGCGGTATTCGGGGATGCTTTGAGCCCACTCCAGGCCGTCCGGATGCATTTTTGACAGTGAACCCACGCCCCCGTATTCGCCATTGCCCGATCTGTGGTATCGCCATGCAGGCGAGTAAGTCACGGGACGACCTAGCGGATTTCGACATTTTCGAGTGCTTGAACTGCGGCACGGCGATCCGCGAATCCAAATCGCAAACGCCAGACGCGGGCGGCCCGAATGCCCGCAAAACGCTATCCTAGGCGCGGCGCCGATTCTCCATCGGCGGGGCGCCCCGCAACCACCACCGCGATGGTGACGGCAAGCAAAATCAGCCCTGCCGCGAAAGTCATAGCTGCCTCCGGCCTCGCAAGACGCCGAACTCAAGCGAGCCAGCGCCGGCCCCCAAGGGTTGCAAATTACTCAATAAAAACAAACGCTAAACTGGGCCAACCCGGCCCGCCGCCATTGCTCCGAGACGATGGTGTTAGGCGGGGCAATCACTGCCCTGTATGCAGTTTTGATCTCGCTCAATACCGCCGCAGCAAACTCGTTCATGGTGCGGTTTCAATCGGTGACGGCTTTTCGGCCCGCCGCAGATAACGTTGGAGAAACCATGAATTCCGCAAATATCAAACGCTCGATCGTGCGTAACGGGCAGAAGACCAGCGTGTCGCTCGAAGACGAATTTTGGGATGGCCTGCGCGAGATCGCGACCACGCAAAAGGCCAAGCTGTCGACGCTGGTGCGCCAGATCGATCAAGGACGGCAAGGTAATAACCTGTCCTCGGCGATCCGCGTGTTCGTGTTCAATCAGCTGCGTGGACAGGTCTCCAACGGCGGCTATGCCGTCGCGCAACAGGCCGCCGAACACGCCGAGATGCGCTGAGCGCACCGCGCCGGGACCCGCCGCACGCGGGCCTTGGCATTGCGGGCGGCCGCCGCTAGCGTCGCTCCCGATCAATTACGGGAGCGCCGTTTGGCCGATACGATCATTGCCACGCCGTCTGCACGCATCGCCGCGCCGCTGCGTCCTGCTTACATCATCGCCGCCGTTGCCGCCTTGGCGGCGATGGCCGCGGCGATCCTCGGCAGCAGCATGTGGTTCCTCAATTTCGTTCATGTCATGGCCGGCGCGCTGTGGACCGGCATCGACCTGTTCATGGGCTTCGTGATCGGCCCGGTGCTGCGCAAAGTCTCGCTCGATACCCGGCGCGCCATGATCGCCGGCATCATCCCGCGCACGCTCATCCTGATGCCGACGCTGTCGGCCATCACCTCGACCGCCGGCTGGTTCCTGGCGGTGCGGCTCGGCTTCCTCGACCTTGGCTATCCGCAGTTCTGGTGGGTGATCGCCGCGCTCGCCATCGTCAGCGTGCTGACGGTGCAGGGGCTCGGCTATCTCTTGCCGATGAACCTCAAACTTTATTTCGAGATCCAGAAGCCCGCGCCCGACCCCGAGAAGCTCAAGCGCTGGATGCGCACTTACGTGCGCGTGGTGGGGGTGCAGGGCGTGATGCAGGTCGCCATCATCGTGGTGATGGCGCGCTTTGCCACCGGGTTCTAGCCGTCCGCATGCCATTTGCCCACGCAATCGACGACCGCTACTTCGAGGACTATGTCGAGGGCGACGTGCATCGCTTCGGCAGCGTTTCGGTCGAGGCCGACGAGATCGTTGCCTTCGCCAAACGCTATGATCCGCAGAGTCTTCATACCGATCCGGAGGCGGCCAAGCAGAACCAATTCGGCGGCCTCATCGCCAGCGGCTGGCACACCTGCGGGCTGATGATGCGGCTCTATGCCGAGCATTATCTCACCCACGTCGCGAGCCTCGCTTCGCCGGGCCTCGACGAATTGCGCTGGCTTAAGCCGGTGCGTCCGGGCGACCGGCTGTCGGTGCGCGTGACGGTGCTCAAGGCCGCGCCGTCGAAATCCAAGCCGGACCGCGGCGCGGTAACCTCCTTCATCGAAGTGTTCAATCAAGCCGACGAGCCGGTCATGACGATGAAGGTCGTCAACATCATCGCCTGCCGGCCCGCCGCGTAATCCGTAACGGCGAGTGGCACCTGCTTGACCGCCGGCGCGCGCTCCCGGCACAGTGGCGGCGCGGCGATGCGAACCACGGCCGGGCCCGAACATGACGCGGCACCCCAATGCGGTCGATTTCTGGCGCGGCTTCGCGCTGATCACGATCTTCATCGACCACATCCCCGGCCTGGTCTACGCCAAATACACGCTCATCAACTTCTCCATTTCGGACGCCGCCGATCTGTTCGTGTTCCTGGCCGGCTGGTCGCTGCGGCTGATGGCGGACGGCGGCGGCCGAACGATGGCGACTCGTGACGTCATGCTGCGCCTGTTCGGCCGCGCGCTCGAGCTTTATGCCGCGCAGGTGCTGATCACCATGCTAGCGATCGCGATGCTGGCGCTGACCTCGATCGAGCTCGACAATCCGCTGCTGCTGGAATGGCACAACGCCGCAGCCGTGTTCAACGACCCGGTACCGACGCATATTGGGCTGGCCTTGCTCACCCATCAGCTCGGCTATTTCGACATCCTGCCGCTCTACGTGGTGCTGATGCTGATGGCGCCGTTCTTCGCGCTGATCGATCGCCTGGCGCCGCATCTGCTGCTGCCGGCCTCCGCCACGCTTTACCTCTGCGCCCTCGTCTTCCGCCTGACGCTGCCGACCTGGCCGGTGTCGGGCACCTGGTTCTTCAATCCGCTGGCCTGGCAATTCGTGTTCGTCCTCGGCTTCGTGCTCGCGCGCGAGGATGCCGGCGTCGGGGCTCTGGTGCGGCGGCATATCCGCTGGCTGCGCATCCTGGCGCTGCCGCTCCTGATCTATTTCACCCTGGGGGTCTTATTTGACACCCTGTGGGACCCGACCAATGTACCGGAGCCGAAGCTGTTCTTCCTGCTCGACAAGACCTGGGCGACGCCGCCGCGGCTGATTCAGTTCCTTTCGTTGGTCGCCGTATTCTCGCTCGCCTTCCGCTATATCCGCTGGTTCGCCGGCCTGCCTTACCTCCACTACCCGATCGACGCCTTGATCCGCATGTTCGCGATGCTCGGGCGCAATTCGCTCTATGTGTTCTGCGTCGGCTCGCTGTTGAGCCTCTCCGGACAAATGGTCCGCTTCGTCTACCGCGGCACTGTCGGCACCGACAGCATCGTGGTAATTTCCGGAATCATCATCATGGCGTTCACCGCATGGCTCGCCGAATCGCGACAACGCGCACGACCCGCCTCGCCTGCTGCGCAGCGCTCGTAAGCGCGGTCATCGCGGGCGGATCCGCGCTGGCGCAAAACGCGCCGGCGACGCCGCTATCGAAGGCCTGCCAGCCCGGCGCCAGTGCGGACGCCGATCAATCGCCATTGCCGAACGTGGCGGCGACGCTGGCGCGGCGAAAAACTTTACGCATTCTCGCGTTTGGCGCGGCGCCCGGCCGCGTCAGCCCGCATGGCGGCGGCTACACCGCATTGATCGAAACCATGCTGGAGCGCGCGCTCAAGGGCGTCGATGTGGTGATGATCAATCGCGGCGTCTCCGGCGAACTCGCCGCCAGCGCCGCCAGCCGCATGAAGAACGAAGTAGCGCTCGATGAGCCCGACCTGGTGCTCTGGCAGGTCGGCACCAATGACGCGCTCGCCGGCGTGGCAACGGCGGAATTCGCCGCCACGGTCAAGGACCAGATCGACTGGCTGAAGGCGCACAAGATCGACGTGGTGCTGGTCGGCCTGCAATTCGCCAAGGAGATGGTGCACGACCCGCATTACGTCGATATCCGCGAGACGCTGCGCAAACTGGCAGCGCAGGAGAACGTGATTATCATCCGCTTTTTCGAGGCGATGCAGATCATCAACCAGGCGCAAGGCGCGGGGTCTGAGCCGGTGGCCGAGGAATTCTCACGCGACGAGGCCGGCTACAATTGCCTGGCGCAATATGTCGCGCACGCCATCACGCTCGGCGTCTTCGCCAAAAACATGCCGAAGCAACCGGCGCCGAAGTAGGCCTAAACCCCGAGATAGCGCTGCAACACATCCGGGTTGGCCTTGATCTCGGCGGCCGGGCCCTCGTGCACGATGTGGCCGTTGTTGATGATGTAGGCGCGCTGCGCCAGGGCCAGCGTTGCCGCGAGATTCTGCTCGACCAGCACGATGGTCTGCCCCTCCGCCACCAGCTTGCGGCAGGCCGCCATCAGATCGCGCACGATCACCGGCGCCAGCCCCTCGAATGGTTCGTCGAGCAAAATCAGCTTGGGATCGCGCACCAGCGCGCGCGCGATCGCCAGCATCTGCTGCTCGCCGCCCGACAGGTCGGTGCCGCGGCTGCGCCGCCGCTCCTTGAGGCGGGGGAAGATCTCGTAAATGCGATCGAGCGGCCAGGCCTTCGGCGCGGTGAGGCCGGCGAGCACGAGGTTTTCCTCGACGTCGAGGCTGCCGAAAATGCGGCGGTCCTCCGGCACCAGTTGCATGCCGGCCTGTGCGATAGTGTGCGCAGGCTTGCCGGCGACATTCTTGCCGTCGAAGGTGATTGAGCCGGAGCGCGGCCGCACCACGCCCATCAAGCTCTTCAAGGTGGTGCTTTTGCCGGCGCCGTTGCGGCCGAGTAGCGCCACCACCTCATGCGCCTCGACGCGCAAGGCGACGTCGAACAGAATGTGCGAGTCGCCGTAATAGCTGTTGAGCGCGTTGACCTCGAGCAGGCTCATTTTTCGAGCACTCCGCCGAGATAGGCTTCCTGCACGGCGGCATTGCCCTTGATCTCCTCGGGCGTACCTTCGACCAGCACACGGCCTTCCTGCAGCACGGTGATCCGCTCGGCCAATTCGAACAGCGCGTCCATGTCATGGTCGATGATGATCATGGTACGACCCTGGCTGATCGATTTCAGCAGCCTGACGGTCTCGACCCGCTCGCGCGGGCTCATGCCGGCGAGCGGCTCGTCGAGCAGCAAGAGGCTCGGATTGCCGGCGAGCGCTAGCCCGATCTCCAGCCGCCGCTTTTCGCCATAGGCGAGTTCGGCGACCGGGAGTTCGGCGCGCTCGGTCAGATGCACCAGCGCCAGCGTTTGATTCACTTGCTCGCTGAGCCCGGCGACGCTGCCCATCGAGCGCAGCAGATCGAGGCGGAACGGCCCGCGGATCTGGCCGAGCGCGGCGATGGTGACGTTGTCGCGCACGGTCAGGCGGTTGAACAGCTGATTGACCTGGTAGCTCTTGGTCAGGCCGAGTTGGCACACCTGGGTCACGTTAAAGCCGGTGATGTCCTTGCCGTCGAAGGTGATGGAGCCGGCGGTCGGCGGCAATTCGCAGGTCAGCATCTTGAAAAAGGTTGATTTGCCGGCGCCGTTGGGGCCGATGATGCCGCGCAGTTCGCCGCGGCTGACGCTGAAGTCGATGTCGTCATTGGCGGTCACACCGCCGAAACGCTTGGACAAGCCCTGCGTCTGCAGGATGGGCGGTCCGCTGCGCACGGGCACCGCACGCCACACCGCGGGCGCTGAGCCGTTTCCGTTCTCCGCATCGATTGCCGGCACCAGCGTCGAAGCGGTTTCGACTGGCTCGGCCTTTTTTTTGCCGGTGAGCCGCGCCAGATCGACAAGGGCGCCGACGATGCCGCGGCGCAGAAAAAACACCAGCAGCACGAACACGATGCCCAGCACCAGCTTCCAGGTCGCGCCGAGATGCAGCGTCGTCTGGAAGAAATCGCTCAAATAGAGCCAGACGGTGGCGCCGATGAGCGGGCCGAACAGCGTGCCGGTGCCGCCGATCGCGGTCTGCATCACCAACTGGCCCGAGGTGTCGAAGGTGAAGGCTTCGGGCGGCATGAAGCCCTGCATCAAGCCGAGCAAACCGCCGGCAAAACCGGCATAGGCCGCGGCGACGACAAAGGCGGTATGCTTATAGCTATGAATATTGTGGCCGACGGCCGCGGCGCGCTGCGGGTTGTCCCGGATAGCGCTCAGGATGGCGCCGACCGGCGAGCGCACGATGCGCAACGCCAGCACGATGCCGACGAAATAGCAGACCGCCAATAACGAATAGAGCGACCAGTCGGTGTCGAATTTGATGGTGGTGAAGCCGAGATTGAAAACCGGGGTCGGCACGCCGGGCAGCCCGTTCTCGCCGCCGGTGTAAGCCGAAAGCGGATTGAATTCGATAAAATAGAACATCTCCGCGATCGCCACCGTGATCATGGCGAAGTAGATGCCGGTGCGCCGGAGCGCGATCAGGCCGATCAGATAGCCGACGGTCGCCGCCGCGATCGCGCCGACGAACACCGCGGTCATGACATGGGGAAAGTTCAGAACCGTGAGCAGATAAGCGGCGACCATGCCGCCGGTGCCGAAAAAGGTCGACTGGCCGAACGATAGCAGACCGGTAAAGCCGAACAGGATGTCGAAGCCGATGCCGAACAGGCCCCAGACCAGGATGCGGTTGACGGTCGCGGGCGAAAATCCGAGATGCGGCAGCACGAACGGCGCGGCGATCAGCCCGACCGCCGTCAGCGTCTCGACCAACAAGGGACGTTTCCTGACCATCAGATGACCGCGTTCATTCGCGGCCGGCCGTGCCGAGCAGGCCGTAGGGGCGGAGCACCAGCACCAAAGTCATCGCCGCGAAAAGCATGACGTAGGAATAGCCCGGGTTGAACATCGAGGTGATGCTGATGATCTCGCCGGCGATCAGGCCGCCCAGCACGGCGCCGAGAAACGAGCCGACGCCGCCGATGACGACGACGACGAAGGTCTGCACCAGGATCGCCTCGCCGACGTCGGGCGCGATCGATACCACCGGCGCATTGACGATGCCGGCGAAACCGGCCGCCATGGCGCCGATGCCGAACACCAGCATGAAAACCTTATAGACGTCGATGCCGAGCGCATCGACCATGACCGAATCCTCGATGCCGGCGCGCACGATCATGCCGATGCGGGTACGGTAGAGCACGATATAAAGGGCAAACAGCGCCACGGCGACGATGCCGAGGAGCGCGAGCCGGTAGGTCGGATAGAACATGAAGCCGATCGACGTAATGCCCACGAACGGCGGCGGCGCAGGCACCATTTTCGACAGACCGCCGAAGAAGAAACGCACGGCCTCGACGAACACGATGCCGAGGCCAAAGGTGACGAGCAGTTGATCCTCGTGCGGCCGGCCGTAGAAGTGGCGAATGATCAACCGCTCCATCAGCACGCCGACGACCATGACGAACAGCGAACCGGCGATGACGGCGACGATGAACGACCCGGTATAAGTGTAAGCGATCCAGCCGGCATAGCCGCCAAGCATGAACATGGCGCCGTGGGCGAGGTTGAGGACGCCGAGGGTGCCGTAAATGATCGTCAAGCCGGACGAGATCAGCGCAAGCAGCGCGCCGAGCACCAGCCCGTTGAAGCATTGCGAGAAAAAATTAGGCCAGTTGATCACGCTGTCGCCCGCGATGGTGCACGTTGCCTCTCAACGTCACGGTCGGGCTTGTCCCGGCCAACCACGGCACGCCTTGCTTCTCCGCAAAAGGCGTGGATGCCCGGCATGAAGCCGGGCATGACGTCGCGATGAAGGTGCCCTCCCGCCTCGTCGAGACGGAGAGGGCGATGGTTGTCAGCTGTAGTCGCCGAGCTTGCAGCCGAAGGCGTCCGGCTTCTGCATGAGCGGCGCGCCCGGCACGACTTCGGTGACTTCCCAGTAGTCCTCCTTGTTCTTCATCGCCTTCGGCGACTTGCCCTTGACGATGACGACAGGACGGACGAGCTGGTGGTCCTCCGGCCGGAAGTGCACGTCACCGACGGTCGACGGGAAGGTCTCGCCCTTCTCGTACTGCTTGATGACGTCCGGCGGATAGAAGGAGCCGGCCTCCGACACCATGCGCGCCCAGATGGCGAATTGCATGTAGGCGTTGTTGGCGCCCCATTCGGGTTTGTAGCCGTACTTCTTGTCGAAGGCCTCGACGAACATCTTGGCCAGCGGGTACTTGTCTTCGAGCGTCCACCAGAAGTCGGTGGCGGCGTAAACACCTTCGGTGAGCTCCGGCCCGGTTTCCTTGGCGAGGAACGGGATCTGATAAGGGACCACCATCTTCATCTTCGGCGTCAAGCCGAACTGCTTGGCCTGCTGGATCGACAGCACGGCGTCGCGGCCCCAGTTGACGTTGATGATGAACTCGGCACCGGAATTGGCGATGTTGGTGATGAACTGACTGAAATCCTCGGTGCCAAGCTTGGAGACCTGGTTGGTCACCATGGTCCAGCCGCCGTTCTTGGAGAGATAGTCGTTCATCGACTTGGTGACGGTGTGGCCGTAGGTATAGTCCGGCGTCATGAACGCCGCCTTCTTGTTCTTGCCGTAGGTCTTGAGCAGCACGGGGCCGATCGCGTTGGCCGCCGTTTCGCCGTAGAAGCACTGGCGGAACGAGTAGCGCGCGCAGTCCTTGCCGGTGGTGTCGTTGGAGCCGGAGATCGCCACCAGATAGAGGATCTTCTCGCGCTCGGCGAACTTGTTGAGCGCCACCGCGACCGCCGACGAGGTCGAGCCGGTCATGGCGACGATCTTGTTCTCGTTGATGAAGCGCTGCTGCTCCTGCACCGCGTCGTTCGGCTTGGCGCCCGAATCGGCGACCACCAGATTCACTTGCTTGCCGAGCACGCCCTTGGTGACCTTGGGCGCGATCTTCTTTATCAGCGGATGGCCGGCGTTGATGTGCTCGACGGCCAACTGCATGCCCTTGAGCTCGTCTTCGCCCTGCACCGCATAGGCGCCGGTGCGCGGCACGGCGGCGCCGATGCTGACCGATGAGCCTGCGGAACCGGCCGGCCAGGTGCCGATCGGCGGCTTGTCGGCCGCAAAGGCCGGCATGATCATGCCGCCAGGCATCAATACGCCGCCGGCCAGGCCGGCGCCGACTTGCAGCAACGCGCGGCGCGAAACGCCATTTCGATCGTGATCGTATCGTGACATGGGTCATTCTCCCTTTGGCATTTTTTGTGAATACGACGGCCGGCTCTTATGGCCGGTTGTGTCGTCGGTTTTATATTCTTCGTGCGCCCCAAGCCGCAAACGGGCCGTCCCGGCGTCCCGCGACTACGGGCGTCGGCAACTGCCAGCAATGGCGCCATTGCCGTCTGCAAAGGCCGGCGCCGTCAATGCCACTTTCGTCGAGGACGTGGTGGGCCGGTATTCTGCTGCCACGCAAATGCGCGGCTCTCGCCGCTGCGACAACTCGCCGCAGAAGTTCCGCGCCGATGCCCGAGTGCAATAACGCGCGACTATTAATGTGGGATGGCGCGGAACATTCCGCGCTTCGCGCAAGCGCGGCGCGGTGTTGCGCCGCACAATGCGTCGGCTTCGCTGACCTTTTTAGCTGGCTTTTTTCTGCGCCAGCGGATCGTCGCGCTCGATGAAAAGCCACAGGCCGCCGCTGCGCGACGACTGGACGCGAATGCGCAACTCGCGCTGCGGATCGCCGTAGTCGCCGGGCCAGCCGATTTCGAGGTCGACCGGTCCCCGCTCCATCGCGCGCTCAAGCCGGCCGCGGAAGGCGTCGCTGGCCAGACAGTTCGAGATGGCGAACAGATTTTCGCCGATCGGGATATCGCCGTAACCCGACAGCCGCGCCTCGGTGGCGTTGTAGAACTGCACGGTGCCCTCGCGGTCGAGCTTGATGACGCCGAACGGCAAATGGTCAAGCTCGAACAGGCTGGCGCGTTCGGCCCGCGCGGCAAGATCGGGGGCATCGAAATCAATGCGCGCTTTCGCCATGTGTAATGCCCCGTAAACCGAGAATACCCCGCCGCGACGCTGCCCCCGTCGCCGCGATTCGACAAGGACCTTCGCGCGCCTGTGGACCGCGCCGCAGGCACAGGCGGTCGCCGGCTACGGCCGGCGTCTGCCGTCCGCGCTCGGCGCTTACGCCGCTTTGGTGATCGCGCCGCCGGCGAGATTATCGACGATGACCGGCGTGTCGAAATAGACGACCTGCGGCGCGTTGCCGTAGAGCTTGGCGACGCGCTCGCGCCACTCGCCGCTGTAGACTTTTTCCGCCGCCGCCTTCGACTCCCACAGATAGACGCCGCCGGCGGTGCGCCCGTCTTCCGAACGCAAATAGTACTTGCGCACCAGTCCCGGCAGATTCTGGTATTTCGGCGCCGTCAACTCGAACATGCGCGTGGCCTCGTCCAGCGAGACCGGCTTCGGCAGCTGGAATTGGACGATCGCTGTAATCATGGGCGGCCTCCCTGGGTTCGATACAATGCTAGCGCATATTCCCCCGTTCGTCCCCGCGAAAGCGGGGACCCAGGGCCACACGCAATGGGAAGAACTCGGATTCCCGCTTACGCGGGAATGAGCGGAGGAGAGGCCTCGCCACTTACCCCAAATTCAGCTCTTTGAAGAAGTCATTGCCCTTGTCGTCGATGACGATGAAGGCGGGGAAGTCCTCGACCTCGATGCGCCAGATCGCTTCCATGCCGAGCTCGGGATATTCCTGCACCTCGACCTTCTTGATGCAGTATTCGGCCAGGTTGGCCGCCGAGCCGCCGATCGAGGCGAGATAGAAGCCGCCGTGCTTCTTGCAGGCGTCGCGCACCTGCGGCGAGCGGTTGCCCTTGGCGACCGAGATCATCGAGCCGCCGGCCGCCTGGAACTGATCGACATATGAATCCATGCGCCCCGCCGTGGTCGGGCCGAAGGCGCCCGAGGCGTAGCCCTGCGGCGTCTTCGCCGGTCCGGCGTAATAGACCGGGTGGTTCTTGAAATAGTCGGGCAGCCCCTGCCCGCTCTCCAGCCGCTCGCGCAATTTGGCGTGCGCCAGATCGCGCGCCACGATCATCGGCCCGTTGAGCGACAGCCGCGTCTTCACCGGATACTTCGACAGCTGCGCCAGGATTTCCTTCATCGGCCTGCGCAGGTCGACCTTGACCACCGCGCCGCCCAACTTCTCCTGATCGACGTCGGGCAGATACTGCGCCGGATGATGCTCGAGCTCCTCCAGGAACACGCCGTCCTTGGTGATCTTGCCGAGCGCCTGCCGGTCGGCCGAGCACGACACGCCCAAGCCAATCGGCAGCGACGCGCCGTGCCGCGGCAGCCGGATCACGCGCACGTCGTGGCAGAAATATTTGCCGCCGAACTGCGCGCCGACGCCGGTCGACTGCGTCATCTTCAGCACTTCCTTTTCCATCTCGAGATCGCGGAAGGCGTGGCCGTCCTCGCTGCCCTTGGTCGGCAGCTCGTCGTAATAATGCGTGGAGGCGAGCTTCACCGTCTTCATGGTCAGCTCGACGGACGTGCCGCCGATGACGATCGCCAGATGATAAGGCGGGCACGCCGCGGTGCCGAGCGTCAGCACCTTCTCCTTGAGGAACGCCAGCATGCGGTCGTGCGTGAGGATCGACGGCGTCGCCTGGAACAGAAACGACTTGTTGGCCGAGCCGCCGCCTTTGGCGATGAACAGGAACTTGTAGGCGTCCTCACCCTCGGCGTAGATCTCGACCTGCGCCGGCATGTTGTTCTTGGTGTTCTTCTCCTCGAACATGGAGATCGGCGCCAGCTGCGAATAGCGCAGGTTCTTTTTCAGGTAGGCGTCGCGCGCGCCTTCCGACAGCGCGCCCTCGTCGGAGCCGTCGGTGAACACCAGGCGGCCCTTCTTGCCCATGATGATGGCGGTGCCGGTGTCCTGGCACATCGGCAGCACGCCGCCGGCGGCGATGTTGGCGTTTTTCAGGAAATCATAGGCGACGAACTTGTCGTTGGCGCTCGCCTCCGGGTCGTCGAGGATGGCGCGCAGCTGCTTGAGGTGCGCCGGGCGCAGCAGATGATTGATGTCGGTGAAGGCGGCCTCGGCCAGCGCGCGCAGCGCCTCGTGGCTGACCACCAGCATGTCCTTGCCCATCACCTTCTCGACGCGCACGCCGCCGACGTCGAGCTTGCGGTACGGCGTCTTGTCGGGCCCGAGCGGAAACAGCGGCGAGTGGTGGTACGGGCGGAATGGGGCGTGGCGATCGGGGGCGTTCATGGGGCTTGCTTTCAAGGTGGTGTAGCCAAAGACACGCAATTAGTGGCTTAATAGGAGAAATTTACAACCGAAGGCGGGGACAGATGTCGGGTGGAAAACAAATAGTCGTTTCATTTGTGAACCTTAAGGGTGGGGTGGGAAAAACAGCACTCTCCGTAAATTTCGCTGCGTATTGCGGGTTGAAAGGGAAGAAAACACTTTTGATTGATTTAGACCCACAAACGAACGCGACCTTCTCTTGTATTAAAGTCGAAGATTGGCAGGAGCACGCAAAAACTTACAGAACTGTCGCAAATTTATTCGGATTGCGGCAGCATACAAGCGCGGAAGGCAAAACAAAATCTGCAAAAGATGTATGCAAGACAAGCGTATTCAGGAACGTTGATCTGATACCGTCGCACACTGACCTGTTTACAATCGACTTAGACCTCGGCCAAGAGCTGGCGCGAGAGAAAATCCTGAAGCGAGCTTTAAAAGGATTCATGGAGAGTATTCGACCTTATCTCGCGCTGTTCATGCCTCCGCAAAATCTTTTCGAATGACTGACAAAGCAAGTGAAATTTTGCTGTGGAATGCAGATCCCGCACGGGCAGGCATGTGGTCAACCCGCGAAGGGCTTGTCGTCCAAGGAGTGTGTCTTTTTGTTATATCATTTTTCCGTGATGAATTTGTGGGAATGAAGAACTCCGCTCTTCGCGACGTTCTTTTTTATGTTCTTTCCAGTGAAAAAATCGGCCTTCTTAAATCAGAACTTCAGATAACAGTTTCAAAGCCAGCATAGCGCCCTCAACCCGCCACCACCTCCATCTCCCCCCTGCCCCTTCCTTGTCGGCTTCTACCCGTGATCTTCACGTCCTGCCCGAGTGCGGTCAGGAATTCCATCAGCCGCCCGACTTGAAAATTGCCGGCGCGGTTCGCGCATTAGCGCCGAGACATGCGGCTGCTTGATGCCGAGCACGCGCGCGCCGTCGGGTCCCGCGCGAGCGAAAGCTCGATTCAATTGTGACGGCATGGAACCTGTAGCGCGGTGGCCACACCGTCGCGAAATCATCCGCCAATTGTCCACACCACCCGTCGATACCACCGGCCAAGGCGGACGCGCGCGTAGCCTGATGCAGGGACCCGGGGGGCAACCGGGGACTAAAGCCGTGCGATGAATGGAGTCAGGCGTAACGGCCATTTCGTTCGCGTCGCGTATTGGGTGGGACTGGGCGCAAGCTGCCTGGCGCTGGCCGGCTGCGTCACCGACGACGTGGCAAGCCGCGCCGGCAGCGATGGCGGCGTCGCCGCCACCGCGCCGGAAAACCCGCGGGTCGCGAAGAGATTACCCGCAGCGCCACGACATCGTGCGGCCGCCACGGCCACTCCTGCCATCCGGAAGGTCGCCAGCTACAGCGCCGTCGGCCTGGCGTCCTGGTACGGCGCCGGCTTTCATGGCCGGCGCACGGCCGCCGGCGAGACTTTCAACATGAATTCGCTCACGGCGGCGCATCCGACGCTGCCGCTGCCGTGCAACGTGCGGGTGACCAATCTCGCCAATCACCGCTCCCTCGTGCTGCGCGTGAACGATCGCGGTCCTTACGTTGGCCACCGTCTCATCGATGTCTCGGCGAAATCCGCGCAGCTGCTCGGGTTCTACGACCGCGGCCTCGCCAAGGTGAAAGTCGAATATGTCGGCCGCGCCGCGGCGCTCGGCGTGGCGACGCCGTGAAGCGTAAACCGATGACGGTGCGGCTCGACGCTGCGCGCGCACTCTCGGAAACTTAACCAACGCTGCCGTTTTGATTTGCCATCGCCTTCCGCCTGACGGAAACGGGAAGGCAGACATTTTGCGATGGAGGCTGCCAATGACCGTCGATTCCCGCCTCACCATGACGCAGCGGATTTTCACGGCCGTGCTGTGCGCGGCCATTCTCGGCGGCGTATCGGCGCCGGCCAGCGCGGCAGATCTCGGGCCGGTGCCCGGGCGACACGCCAGGCACGTCAGGGTCTCGCAGGCTTATTGGACCTGGCGCGATCGTTGCGCCTATGCAGGCTATTACTGCCTCTATGCCGAGTACCGCTACGTCTATCACTATCCCTTCGACGACCGCCCCATTGCGTACAGCCACTACCGGCACCGCTTCCGGTAGAGATTTCGGCCGCAGGGCGGAACAGCCCCGGGCCGGCCGCGATCTTTTTAATGGTACCGCGCAACCATCGCGGCCGCCGGACTACGTAAAAATCCATACCCCGACACTTGATTTAGATCAGCTTCCTGCATGGCCCAATCCTGACATTGGGTGACCGGCGGATTCGCAACGCAGTGCCGCCGCCACACGCCCCCAATGGCTCAGGAGGTGTACCCATGCGCATCGCGTTCTTCTTATTCATGCTCGTGATTCTCGCCGGTCCGCTGTCGCAGGCGGACGCGCGCTGGAAACCGGAATACGCCAGCCACACGCAACAGCAGCGCGGCTGGTACGAGAGCCAGACGACGACCCCGGAAACGCGCAAGCGGATCGGCGCCAGATGGTACACCTCCTGCTGCCTGCACGCCGACACGGTCAAGGCTCATTTCGCCGTGAGCAAGACGGATGGCGCCGACAAGTGGTTCTACCAGATCGAAGGCACCAAGGAATGGCGCGCCGTGCCCGGCGACACGGTGCAGCCCGGCATCGAAACGCCCGATGACCAGCCGGTGCTGTTCGTCGATGCAACGGGCCGCGATTTCGGTCCGGTGTGCTTCTTCCCGGGCGTCGGCCGCATTTGACGCCAACAGGCGTAGGGTGGGCTAAGGCGCGGAACGCGCCGAGCCCACCGCTTTGATATGCTTCAAGATGGTGGGCTTCGCTTCGCTCAGCCCACCCTACAATTCACCGCCACCGCGCACACGTGATCACGCCGTGCCGAATCCCTTCCCCGCTTTTTTATATTCCGGCCGCGGCGGGCTGAAGATGTCGAGCACGCGCGCGCCGTCCGGTCCCGCGCGCATGGTGTGCGGCACGTTGCCGGGCGTGCGCCAGAAATCGCCTTTCTTCACCGCGATCTCCTCGCCGCCCTGGAAGCGCACCGCGGAGCCCTCGAGCAAAACGCCCCATTGCTCTTCCGGGTGATGATGCATGACGCCCTCGGCGTTGGGCGCGATCGTCACCACCGACAGCATGGCGTGCTCGCCGGCGAAGATGCGCGTCGTCACCCCGGCGGCGAGCTCGCGCAGCAAACCGTCGTCCGGCTTCGCCAGATTGTGGAATTCGGCCTTCTGGCTCATCGCTCCCTCCGTGTCCGTCGCGCGGAGTGTAATGCAAAAATAATCCACGATCTAGGAATATATTCCACAGTTCCGCCACATTGACCTCTCATCCTCCCCCTCGCCTGGCTCGGCTGAGGGCGTCGTCGCGAGACGTCTCGATGATGGAGCCACGCGAAGGGTCGAGTGCCGGAGATGCGGCACAAGCCCTTGGCGGACCGGCGGCGGGCAACGCTCGCCGGTTGGTGCGGCGCCCGCGCGCGGGGCTCGTAACCCCGCTCCCGGGAGGCCCTGGGTCGCCGTCCGCTCCCACTACGAGGGGCTGCCTTCAATGGCTGGACGCGGTGCGGACGAAGGCGGGCGAAAGCCTGCCGGATCGGGTTGAGCCAAAAGCCGCCCGGGTCCGCGCCCGGAAGCTACGGTCCCGGGGACAGAAAAGCCGCGACGGAGCGCCGAGAGGCGCCCGCGTTCTTGGCAACAGGAACGCGGCAAGACGAAAGACCGGTGCGCCGCTCGGCGCTCCGTTCCCTCGGCATAGTGCCGGGGCGGAGAAAAGAAGACGGCCTACCCGGGGCCGGCAAAAAATACGGGCGATGGCGCTTGTCAACGCCGCTACCTCTGGTTGAATAGGACGAGCATTGGGCCTATTGTCGATCGTTAGCGCGAAGGATGCACACCATGCGCTTCAAATCGGACAAGGTCGGCGGCTATCAGGTTTTCGCCGTGAGCGGCGTCAACACCGTTTCGTTCGCCATCGATGCCAGGGACGCCGACACCACCGGCCTGCTCGGCTTCGCGGTCGAGCGCCACGACCTCAAGGATGACGAGCGCTACTACATGTACGGCTTCAAGGTGTTCCAGTCGGTCGTGCCGAATCCGCAGCCGGACATCGCGGTCACCACCTTCGACCAGCCGGTGCAGAGCTTCGTGTGGGACGATTTCACCGCCAAGGACGGCCGCGCGTACGAATATTTCTTCCACCCGCTGAAGGGCAAGCCGAAGAACCTCGACCACAGCGCGCCGCCGGTCCCGATCCGCATCCGCACCGAGCCGCTGTTCTCCGATCAGCCGCACGACGTCTTCTTCAACCGCGGCGTCGGCAGCAGCCAGGCCTATACGCGCGAATTCAACAACGTCCCCCCGGACCAGATCAAGCCGCCGTCCGAGCAGACACGCGCGTTCGAGTGGCTCAGCCGCAAGCTGGATGACGCCATCTTCAAATTCATCGCCGATACGAAGCGCGGCGACACGCTGCTGTGCTGCTTCTACGAATTCCATTACCAGCCGGTGGTCGACGCGCTGGCCACGGCGCTCAAGAAGAACGGCGTCGACGTCCGCATCATCTTCGACGCCAAGAAGAACGGCAAACCCGCCACCGCCAAGAGCAAGAAGGTCGACGACTTCCCGCGCAAGGTCAATCTGGCCGCCATCAAGAGCGCCAAGATTCCGGCCGAGAACCTCGTCCCGCGCGAGGCCAAGCCGAGCAACATCCAGCACAACAAGTTCATGGTGCGGCTCACCGGCGCCGCCAAGACGCCGACCGAGGTGTGGACCGGCTCCACCAATATTTCCGAAGGCGGCATCTTCGGCCAGACCAATGTCGGCCACTGGGTGCGCGACCCCGCGGTCGCGGCCAAGTACAAGAAATACTGGGACCTGCTCAGCAATGACCCCGGCGCCAAGAAGAGCGACGACCGCTCAACCGCCAACAAGAAGAACAAGGCGCTGCGCGACGCGGTCGAGGCGATCGAGAACGTGCCGGTCAAGTGGCACGACATCCCCGCCGGCATCACGCCGGTGTTCAGCCCGCGCGGCGGCAGCGCGGTGCTGGAGATGTATGCGCAGATGAACGACGAGGCCAAGGACCTGTCCTGCATCACGCTCGCCTTCGGCATCAACAAGGAGTTCAAGAGCCTGCTCAAGGACAACACGGGCCTGAACCACCTCGCCTTCCTGCTGCTGGAGAAGGAGGACAAGCCCAATCCGAAGGCCAAGGATCCGTTCGTTACGATCGACGCGCGCAACAATGTCTACAAGGCCTGGGGCTCGTTCTTGCGCGACCCTCTCTATCAATGGGCGCGCGAGACCAATAACGCCGCGCTCAAGCTCAACACCCACGTCAGCTACATCCACTCCAAGTTCCTGCTGGTGGACCCGCTCGGCACCGACCCGATCGTGGTCACCGGCTCGGCCAATTTCAGCAGCGCCTCGACCAACGACAACGACGAGAACATGATCCTGGTGCGCGGCAACAAGCGCGCCGCCGACATCTACTTCACCGAGTTCAACCGGCTGTTCTTCCACTTCTATTTCCGCTCGGTGGTGGAAGCGACTGGGCGCACCGGGCATACCGACAATGCCAGCCGCTTCCTGGACGAGACCGACGGCTGGCTGGCCAAGTACAAGCCCGGCAGCCTGAAGCAAAAGCGCGTCGACGTATTCACGCGCATGCAGGGCTTCGAGCAAGCTTAAGAGAAGAGCGTTAGATCACGCGGCACTTCCCCGCCTCGCCCAGCGCGCACTCCAGCGCCTTGCGGTCCCACTTCGCCAGATCGGCCGCGGCTTCGTAGGTGCTCTGCAGGAACGCCATCAGCGCGGCGTCGGGATCGCGCGCCGTGCGCACGGCGTCGTAGGGCAGGATGAATTCGCCGAGATCCTTGGAGAAAAATGCCGCGTCCGGTTTCACCTTGGCCGCCGCGAAACCCTCCGGCGCCGGATAGGCGTAGGAATAGAAAGCCGCATACTCGACCGGCCCGGGCGAGCCCAGCCAGAAGCCCGCGCTCGACACCTCGTGCGAATAGGCCTCTTGCGCCACGGCATTAGGCAGATGCGGCACGCCGCCGGGATGGCGCGGCGCGCGCCGCCCGGAAAAGCGGGTCACCGCCAGGTCGAAACTGCCCCAGAAGAAATGCACCGGACTTACTTTGCCGAGAAAACCGGTGCGGAAGCGGCTGAACACCTCGTGCGCCGAAACGAGCACGCGCCAGAAGCGATTGGCGGCGTCGGCGTCATAGGATTTGTGGATCGTGTCTTGATCGAACGGAATGCAGTTCGCGATCTCGCAGGGCATGCTGCGCAGCGTCACGGCGACGCCGAGCTCTTTGAGCGCGATCAGCACGTCGGCGTAGAATTCCGCGACGCAGACGGGCCGCAGCTCCACCTGGCGGAAATGGCCGTTGCTCGCGCGCAGCCACAGCACGTGGTCGATGAAGTCGAAGTCGATCTCCAGGCTGCCGCCCACCCACGGCATCGGCGAGGTGGTTAAGCCCCGCGCGGTGACATAGAGCGCCACATGCCAGGAATGGTTCAGCCACGGCGTCAGCGCGAGGCGGATCTTGCCGATAACTTGCGTCCACAGATGCAGCGTGGCGGCGGTGTCCGCCCACGCGGCGTAAGGCAGTTCGGGCCAGCGGTCGGCGTTCGTCATGCCACCATCATGCCGCGCCCGGTGCGGGGCGGCAATGACGGCAGGTCGACGCTTGCGCGCGGCGTTGCGGCGCGCCGCCCGCTCAGCACGGACCCGCGGGCGTGAGCGTGAGAGTGTCGGTACGCGTCGCCGAGCCGCCGCCGGGGTTGGTGACGGCGCCGATGTGGGCTGGGTCAGGGTGCCGCCGCCGCTAAACCGGCCAAAAGCTGTTGTGCGCGACTTTGGCCCCGCTCGCCCGGGCCAAAGTTTTTTTGCGTTGACGGGCGCGCGGCCATCTGGCATCCGCAACGTCCATCCTGTTGGAATCGAATTTCCGAAAATGCCCAAGAGACCGTTCCGCGTCGGCCGCTCACGCACCGGCCTCGGCCTGTTCGCCACCCGGCCGATCCGCAAGGGCGTGCGCATCGCCGAGTACAAGGGCCCGCTGCTGCGCACCAAGGAAGCCGAGATCCTCGAGGCCAAGGGCAACCGGTATCTCTACGAGATCAACAGCCGCTGGACCATCGACGGCTCGCCGCGCAGCAATGTTGCGCGCTACTTCAACCATTCCTGCAATCCCAATTCGGAAACCTACGACGTCAAGCACCGCGTCTTTGTCCGCACGCTGCGCAACATAAAGCCGGGCGAGGAAATCGTCTACGATTACGGCATCGACTACCTGAAGAACGTGATCGGGCGCTCGAACTGCAAATGCAGCCGCTGCCGCAGGCGGCGGGCCCGGAAGGCGCGCGAGGCGCGGGCCCTGAAGAAACGCCGCGCCGTGCGGCTGCGGGCCAAGCGGCGGCGCAAGTAGCGGTTCGGAACGGGCTTTCGCAAGGCCGCCATTCCGTTTTGCCCCTGCCCGCTCGCCGGAAGCCGTGCTAGGCGGAACGTCCCATCCCACCAGAGGCCGATCCCGAAGGTGACCTCCGACAGCCTCGACCAACGTTTGCCCACCACGCGCGCCGACCGCGTGCCGCGCGGCATTCTCTATATGGTCGCCGCCACCATCATGTTCGCGGTGTCGATGGCGATCGCGAAATGGCAGGTGGCCAGCTATTCGTTTGCCGAGGTGCTGTTCTACCGCTCGGTCGGCTCGTTCGCCGTCTGCGCCGTGCTGATTCTGCCGCGCACCGGGCTGACGGTATTCCGCACGCAGCGCCTGCGCGACCACCTCGGCCGCAGCGGCACGCAGGCGGTGGCGCAGAGCCTGATCATCGTCGCCTTCTCGCTGATGCCGCTCGGCGGCGCCGTCGCCATCAATTTCTCCGCGCCGCTGTTCGCCACGCTGTTTGCAGCGATCTGGCTCAAGGAACAAGTCGGTTTTGCGCGCGCCTGCGCGCTGGCCGTCGGCTTCGTCGGCGTGCTGCTGGTGGCGGCGCCTGGCGCCGACAGCTTCCGCGTCGGCGCGCTGTTCGCAATCGGTAATGCGGTTCTGTTCGGCAGTGTCACCGCGGCAGTGCGCGGCATGACGCAGACCGAGTCGGCGGAAACGCTCACCATGTACCAGATGGTGTTCCTGGTGGCGTTCTTCGCCGTCGCCATGCCGATCTTCGGCGTGACCTCGGCAAGCGGCCTCGATCTCGCCGCCATGTTGGCGAACGGACTGCTCAACGGGCTCGGCCAGTATTGGTGGACGCGCTCGCTGTCGCTCGCCCCGCCCGCCGCGGTCGGGCCGTTCTATTATTTCTCGCTTGTTTGGGCGATGGGGCTCGGCTTCCTGATCTGGGGCGACATCCCGACGCTGCCTTTGCTCGCGGGCTCCGCCATCGTGGTCGGCTCCGGCCTATTCCTGCTTTGGCACGAAACGAACAAGAAGCCGCTTATCGCGGAATGAAAATCCAAGGGAGAATTGAACAATGAGTCTAAAAATTCGCCGCGTCGTCACCGGCCATGACAATCAGGGCCGCTCCAAGGTGCTGATCGACGAGACGGTCGGCAACGTGATCTCGAGCCGGCCGGGCGCCCAGTCGTCGGTGATCTGGTCGAGCACCGGCTTCCCGGTGAGCAATGACGGCGATCACGATCCCTCGCACCAGGAAATCGCCACCACCATCGACAACGGCACGGTGTTCCGCATCGTCTATTACGGGCCGGGCGTCGCGCCGCGCAACCATCGCACCGACTCGATCGACTACGCCGTGGTGATCTCCGGCGAGATCGACATGGAGCTCGACGTCGGCAGCGTGCACCTGAAGGCCGGCGACGTGCGTAGTGCAGCGCGGCACCATCCACAATTGGGTGAACAAGGGCAAAGAGCCCTGCATCATCGCCTTCAGCCTGATTGCCTCGAAGCCGGTCACTGCCGGCGGCAAGCCGCTGCCCGCGCACGGGTAAGGCGGCGCGCTACTCGACCAATTCCGGGTAATAGCGGAAAATTCCCCACTCATTGAACGGCAGCCGCCGTTTTGAGGCGAGATAGGCCTTGATGCGCGGACGCGCCGCCACCTTATCGCGCAGCGCGACGGCACGCGGGATTTTGCGCTCGACGCGCTTCATCGCGTTGGGAAAGGCGTAACGCAGCCCCTCGATCAACTGGAACAGCGACAGATCCATGTAGCTGAACTTGCGCCCAAGCAAATAAGCCCCGCCGCTTTTCGTCAACACCGTCTCGAAGTAGCCGAGATATTTCGGCACGCGATCCTTCAGAAAATAATGCGTAAACTTTTTTGCTTCCGGCTTCTGGTCTTCGTAGTAGAGGCTGCCGGCGATCGGGTGATGGGTGTCGTGGATTTCCTTGACGAAATCGGTCACCGTCAGCTGCAACTGATGCAGCCAGAGCCGGCCGGCCTCATCGCGCGGGGCAAGCTTCAGGCGCGGGCCGAGATAGAACAGGATATTGGCGGTCTGTGCGATCACCAGTTTGCCGGCTTTGAGAAACGGCGGCGCGAAGGGCGGATGCTTGTCGCGCCCGCCGTTCATCATCGCCATCATTTTATCCATGCCGGCTTTGCTGCGCGCGACGTCGTCGTAAGGCGCGCCGGCATCCTCCAGTGCCAGGCGCACGAACTCGCCGCGGCCCTGGATTTCCGGCCAGTAATAGAGCTGATAGCGCATGATTGTCCCTCGCCGTCATGCCCGCACTTGTCGCTGGCATCCACGCCTTTGCGTACGCTATTCAAGCAAGGCATGGATGGCCGGCACAAGGCCGGCCATGACGAATTCGAAGGGCTTCGGCGCTAGTTGACCGCAAAGCAGTAGAGCAGCCCGTCGCCGCCGGTCGAGCGCAGGTCGGCCTGCGAGCAGCCGCCGTCCGGCCCGCGCGAAGGATGCGACGAATTCCAGGAATGCATCGCGTCATCTTCGCGCGGTCCCTTGCGGTCGCCGTGGCCGAGCATGGCCGTGCCTTGCGTGCCGCTCGTCCAGTTCTTGCAGGTCATATCCTTGTCGGGCGGAAACGCGGTCCCGTCCCGCTGCGATCCAGTGAGAATGTCATGACGGTTCGGTTTGTCACCGTAACCGTTGATGATTTCGCCTTTCTCCGACAGATCGTTCTGCTTGTTGAGCTTGTTGTTGGCGCTGTGCAGATCGTCGACGCTGGTGGCGATGACAACGGCCTTGGCGTTCATCCACGGCCCCTTGCCGATGCGGTCGCGCGCGTTCACCGCGCCGGCGCCTTGCGTGGACAGATAGGCGTGCCAGGTCTTGGCCCCGGCGCCCACCGTCTTGGCAAGGTCCTGGCAATGCTTGTCGGCGCCGGCCAACCCGCCGAGGTCGGCGCCTTTGCCCGGCCCGACGCTGGTCACGAAGAAGCTCATGTTTGCCTGCTGCGCCTGCACCGGCACCGCTGCGAACAGCGCCAAGCATGCCGCCAGCGGCATGCCAATTCGAAGACCCGTCATCGAAGTTCCTCCCGACATTGGCGTAGGCCCGTCGCCCCGCCACGGCAGTGAAGAACCCCGGCAATGTGTCGCTATTCCGACGCTCACGCGCCGTTGATCGGACGGCGCCGCGTCAGCCGGTCGGCCTTGGCCTTGTATTGCTCGTCGCTCACCGCTTCGAGCCACTTCACGTGCTCGCCGTCTTTCGCTTCCTGCATGGCAACGTGCTCCATGCTGTTGTCGGGCGTGCCCCCGTGCCAGTGCTTCTCACCCGGCGGAATCCAGACCGTGTCGCCGGCGCGCACCTGGCGGATTGGGCCGCCCCAGGTCTGCACATGGCCAATGCCGGAGACGATGTGCAGCGTCTGCCCGAGCGGATGGGTATGCCAGAAGGTGCGTGCGCCCGGCTCGAAGCGCACCCGGCCGGCGCGCAGCAGCGCCGGATCGGGCGCCTGGATGATCGGATCCTGCCACACCGTTCCGGTGAAGCTCGATGCCGGCCCGCGGCGCGACGGTCGCGATCCACAAGCGATAATGTCCATGGTTCGTCCCTCCCCTGACGCTTTTGTTTCCGAACATCATTTTTACACGAGTGGTGGGCATGCAAAAAGCCCGGCGTCGCCGCCGGGCTTTGCAGTCGGTGAAGTTCTTTTTATTGATTGCGGGCCTCAGGCCGGCTGCAGATTACCGGCCGCCTGCTTGCCGCGCTCGGTGACGATCTCGTAGCTCACCCGCTGGCCTTCGTTGAGGGAGCGCATGCCGGCGCGCTCGACGGCAGTGATGTGCACGAATACATCCTTGGAGCCGTCTTCCGGCTGAATAAAGCCGAAGCCTTTTTGGGTATTGAAGAACTTCACAGTTCCGACAGGCATCATAGTTCCTTTCAAGCTTCATTTTGAACGCCCGCGCGCCGATCGCGTTGGCGGCAACACTGCGAGTTTTTGGGAGATCCCTTGAGTCGCGGCCCAAAGCCGGCAGCGTTTCAACAAGATGAGGCCGAAAACCAGGTTGCGGGCGGCGACATAGACGGAAATCGCTGCAAGGTCAACGCCCAAGCGGCGCGCCGCGCGGCCGACACCTGCGCCAAGCGGCATTTCATGAATTGATGGTCGCCCGACGGTAAAGTTCCGCATTGCGCTGGCCGAGCGTTAATGGATTGTGAATTTCACACCGCGTCTGCCCAAGCCGCAGGCAACGAGGGTCCATGATCGAGGAAAACGCAAGGCACGTCGTCGCGCGCTAGGCGCGCGATCACTCCGCCATGGTTTCTTTGACTTTCGAGACCAATTGCTTGAGGGTGAACGGCTTGGCGAGGAATTCGTACTGCTCCTGCTCCGGCAGGTTTTTCTGGAACGCTTCCTCGGCATAGCCCGACACAAAGATCACCTTTAGCTTCGGATTGCGCCGGCGCAGTTCCTTGAGCAGCGTCGGCCCGTCCATTTCCGGCATCACCACGTCCGACACCACCAGATCGACGTCGCCCTTCTTGTCGAGCACCTCGATCGCGTCGACGCCGTTGCTGGCTTCGAACACCGTGTAGCCGCGCGAGGCGAGCCCGCGCGCGTTGAGCGCACGCAAGCCCTCTTCGTCCTCGACCAGCAGGATGGTGCCCTGCCCGGTGAGATCGGCGCCGGCCGCCCGCGCAGCGGCAACGGCCGGCGCGCCAGCGGCGGGCGCCGGCGCCTCGGCGTCGGGAATTCTCGGCACCGCGTCCTCGACGCCGGCGACATAGCGCGGCAGGAACATGCGGAACGCAGTGTTGCCCGGCACCGAATTCACATAGATGAAGCCGCCGGTCTGCTTGACGATGCCGTAGACCGTGGACAGGCCGAGGCCGGTGCCCTTGCCGACCTCCTTGGTCGAGAAGAACGGTTCAAAGATCTTGTCGACGATGTCAGGCGGGATGCCGGTGCCGGTGTCGCTCACTTCGACCAGCACGTGGTCGGCGCTCGGCATGCCCTTGTAGGCGAGCGTGCCGCTTTCGCTCGCCGGCACGTTGGCGGTGCGCACGGTGAGTTTGCCGCCGTCCGGCATGGCGTCACGCGCATTGACCGCCAGATTAACGATGACCTGCTCGAACTGGGAGATGTCCGCCTTGACCGGCCATAGGTCGCGGCCGAACGCCGTGGTCAGCGTGACTTTCTCGCCTATCAACCGGCGCAACAGCATCGTGAGATCGTTGAGCGTCTCGTTGAGGTCGAGCACCTGCGGCCGCAGCGTCTGCTTGCGCGAGAAGGCCAGCAATTGCCGCACCAGCGCCGCGCCGCGATTGGCGTTCTGCTTGATCTGGATGATATCCTGGAAGCCTGGATCGGTCGGCTTGTGCGCATTGAGCAGGAAATCGGTCGCCATCATGATGACCGACAGCACGTTGTTGAAGTCGTGCGCGATGCCGCCGGCAAGCTGGCCGACCGACTCCATCTTCTGCTGCTGATAGATCCGGTTTTCCAGGCTGCGCTGCGCGGTAGTCTCGAGCGCGTAGACGATGGCCGCCTCGCCGTCGCGTTCCTCCTCCTCGACCGCCGACACGAAGAAGGTCGCCCAGCGCTCGCTGGCGCCGGCGAGCGCGGCTTCCACCGGCGCGATGTCGCCCTGCCCTTCGCCGGCCTTGCGGATTGCGGCCTCCAGCGCCGGACGGTCGCGCTCGGTGGCGACCGACAAGATCGAACGCTCGTCGCCCTTGAGGATATCCTCGAACGTGGAGGCGAAACGCGCATTGTTGCGCGCGACGCGGCCGGTCTTGTCGACGGTGGCGATCGCCATCGGCGTGTTCTGGAAGAAGCGCATGAAGCGCACTTCCGCCGCGCGCTGCGGATCGCTGCCGTCGTCCTTGGCGCGGTTGAGCACCAGCGTGCGCGAGACGCCGGCGATGCCGTCGGCGCCATACGCCACTTTGTGATACAGGCGCACCGGCACCGGCTTGCCGCCACGCGTCTTGAGATCGAGGTCGAGCACCTCGGTTTTCACGTCGCCGGGCGCGGCATTGAGCGTGGTGAGTAGCGCCGCGCCCTCGCCGGCGACGATATCGCCGAGCTTGAGTGAACCGGCGCCGACCTGGGCGAGATCGTGATCGAGCCAATCCGCCAGCGTCGCATTGAGATAGACAATGTCGCCCGCGCTATCGACCGAGAAGAAGCCGGCCGGGGCATGGTCCAGATAGTCGATGGCGTGCTGCAGCTCCTGGAACACGTTTTCCTGGCGCGCGCGATCGTGCGTCACGTCGGCGACCGACCATACCGTCATGCGGCTGTCGTGCGGGCTTTCGCCGAGCGGGCGCACGCGCATGCGCAGCCAGCGCGCGGCCTGCGCGGTGGCGCCGGGAACGCGCACCTCCTCCTGTAGACGGCGGCCCTCGCGCGCGGCCTTGAGCAGGCGGTAGATCGCCTCCGAGACATCGGGATCGCCGACGAAAACCCGCTCGATCGGCCGTACGTCGTTACTGTCGGTCGCACCGATCAGGTCGAGATAGGGAGCATTGGCGTAGAACACGCGGCCGGACTGGTCGGAGACCACGATGCCGTAGAAGGCATTGTCGACCACCGCCTTGAGCAGCGGATTGCCTTGAGCCCGGCTGGAAAATTGCAGGATGCCTGAGGCCATGCCGAACAGCGCGGCCACGCCGATGGTGCCGAGCAAGGCCAAGAGCGCCAGGATATAGGTGCCGCCATAGCGCGGCTCGATATAGAGCATAGCCACGGCGGCGGCGACCAGCGCCACGGCGACCAGCAGCACCAGGCCGATCGAGCCCGATCGCGGGGCGCTTTGGCTCTTGTCGAAGGCCTGCCGGCCCGATCCCGTGCCGCGGTCGGTGCCCGGCGCCTGCGCTGCGGGTTTTTCGCCTGCCATGACTCCTGAGTGCCTTAGCGCATGATCCCGAAAAGTGGGAACCGGTTTTCGGATAAGATCATGCGCGAACAAAGTGTTAGGGACGGCATCGATTCAGCTGCACGGATAAGACGCTATGCTGCCCTACCGACGCAAGAGCCAGCCCATCGCAATCCCGCCCTTTGGCTAAGAACGGCCCTGGGACGGCTGGCGGATAACCGCCCGGCGCAGCCGCATGACGTAGCCGATCACTTCTGCCACCGCCTTGTAGTGCTCCACGGGGATCGCCTGGTCGACCTCGACGGTGGCGTGCAGCGCGCGGGCGAGCGGCGGATTCTCGACGATCGGGATCGAATGTTCGCCGGCGACCTCCCGGATCTTCAAAGCCACCGCATCGACGCCCTTGGCGACGCAGATCGGGGCCTCCATGCCGCGCTCGTATTGCAGGGCGATCGAATAGTGGGTCGGGTTGGTGATGATGACCGCCGCCTTGGGCACGTTGGCCATCATGCGCTTGCGGCTGCGGTTGGTACGCAGCTGCTTCATCTTGCCCTTGATGGTCGGGTCGCCTTCGCTCTGCTTGAATTCCTCTTTCATTTCCCGCAGCGACATTTTTTGCCGTTCGTGCCACTGCCGGTATTGGAACAAATAATCGCCGATCGCCACCACCGCCATCATGGCGACCACGGCGCCCATCAGTTTCAGTGCCAGCGACTGCGCGAGCGGCAACACCGATCCAACATCAGTACGCTCGAGCGCCATGATGCGGCTGCGCTCGGGCCACATCAGCGCCGTGAGCACCGTGCCGACCAGCACCAGCTTGACGAGGCCCTTGGCGAAGTTGGCGAGCGCCTCTTTTCCGAACAGCCGCTTGAAGCCTGCGGCCGGCGAGATTTTCGACAGCTTGGGCGCCAACAGTTGGACCGACCAGACCAGCCGATGCTGGATCATGTTGCCGCCGAGCGCGGCTAGCATCAGCAGCAGAAATGGAATGGCGACCGCGGCGATGATCTCGACGCCGATCTTTTCGAACAGCCGCGGCAAAGCCGGCCCGTCCATATTGATATTGTGCGCATTGGCGATGATCCCGCGCATGGTGGTAGTGAGGGCGCCGCCCATGGTGCCGGAGAACGCGCTTAGCACCAGCGCGGCGCCGGCGATGACGAACCAGGTATTGACCTCCTGGCTCTTGACGACATCGCCGCGTTCCAGCGCTTCATCCAAGCGCTTTTGTGTAGGGTCTTCTGTTTTTTCGGAAGTATCGGGGCTGTCGCCGTCGGCCATCTGCGTTCCCCGTCAGCTGTAAGGTGCCAGTTCGCCGAGCACGCCCTGCAGATAGCCGACAAAGGTGCCCATCATGGCGCCGACCACCAACAGCAGCAGCAGCAGCCCGAGCAGGATCGACAGCGGCAGACCGATGAAGAACACCTGCATTTGCGGCATCAGCCGCGACAAGACGCCTAGGCCGAGATTGAACAGCAATCCGAACACCAAAAACGGCGCCGAAAGCTGGATGCCGATGCGGAACGCGGTGGCGACGATGCGGGTGACGTGCTGCGCCGCGTCGCCGGCCAGCGGCATCTCGCCCGGCCGGAAGATCGTATAGCTGTCGTTCATTGCCGCGATCACCAGGTGATGCATATTGGTCGCGAACAACAGCGTGATGCCGAGCAGCGTGAGGAAATTGCCGACCAGCATGCCCTGCTGGTTCTGCGTCGGATCGATGGCGGTGACGAAGCCCAGGCCGAGCTGCTGCGCCACGACGGAGCCGGCGACTTGCAGCGCCGAGATCGCCAGCCGCGCCGTCAACCCGAGCACCGCACCGATGACGATTTCCTGGACCAGCAACGTGAGGACAGGCGCGAGCGCGGTGAGATCGACGGTATAGGCCTTCTGATGCGACGGCACCAGGATGGCGGTGAGCACCAGTGCGATAGTCAGCCGTACGCGCGCGGGCAAGTTCAATTCGCCGACACCCGGCATCAGCATGACCATGGTACCAACACGCGCGAATGTCAGCAGGAATGCGGCGGCCAGCGCCGGTAGGAATGAAACATCGACGCGCATTATGGATTTACCCGCCGACGATGCGGGCGGCGATCCGCAGCATTTCCGCGTGCAGTCTTTCGGCCATGAACGGCAGGGCGATCAGCAGCGAAATGAAGATCGCCAGGATCTTCGGCACGAAGGCGATGGTCATTTCCTGGATTTGCGTGACCGCCTGCAGCAGCGAAATGACCACGCCGACCGCGAGGCCCACCAGCATCACCGGACTGGCGACGATGATGAGCGTGTAAATCGCCTCGCGGGCGACGTCGAGAACCTCAGGTCCGGTCATCTTCTCTCCGTACTTCTCCCTCTCCCCGCCAGCGGGCAGACGGCAAATCAGATCGGCATCTTCATGATTTCGTCGTAGGCCGCGATCACCTTGTCGCGCACCGCGACCATGGCATCGACGGCGACCTCGGTCTGCGCCACCGCGGTGACCACGTCGACCATGTTGGATTTGCCGTTCGCCAGCGCGTTCGTCTGTGCGTCGGACTTGTGGCCCGCCGCGGTGACGGCGCCGATCGCGTCCTTGACCAATGCGGCAAAACTGCCGTCGGCATTGCCGGCGCCCGGCGCGACGCCGAGCGCGCGCGTCGGATCGATGGCGAGGCGTGCGATGTTGGCGTAGGCGCCGGCGGCGGTGAGCGGTGAAGCCATGGGTTGTTATTCCTTGTCAGGTTAGGCCTTGAGAATGTCGATGGTGCGCTGGAGCATGCGGCGCGTCGCGCTGATGACGTTGATATTGGCCTCGTAGGAACGCTGCGCCTCGCGCATGTCGCTCATTTCCAGGAGCGAATTGACGTTGGGTAAGCGGACGTTGCCGTTCTTGTCGGCGGCCGGATGGCCGGGCTCGTATTTGATACGAAATTCGGAATTGTCGGTGCGCGTTTTGCCGAGTTCGACCAGTTTGACGTCGAGCGTGCGGTCGACCTCGGTCTGAAAGGTCGGGATCTTGCGCCGGTAGGGCTGCGCATTCGGGGTCGACGGCGTCGAATCCGCGTTGGCGATGTTCTCCGAGATGATGCGCATGCGGCCGGCCTGCGCGCGCAAGCCGGAGGCGGCGATGGCCATGGTCTTGAGGAAATCCACATCGGCCTCCTTCGCTTATTGGCCGCGCCGAAGCGCAGCGGAATGTCAGAACTTGCCGAGCGCGGTTTTGATCAGGCCGAGGCTGCGGGTGTAGAGCGCGGTCACCGCCTGGTAGTCCATCTGGTTCGCGGCCACTTTCATCATCTCTTGCTCGAGGTTCACGGCATTGCCGGTCGGACGCACCTCGTAGTCGCTGTCGTTTTTGGAGCGAAACGGCGAGTCGCTCTGCCCGATGCCGGCGAGGTGGCCGCTTTCAGTGCGCACCAGCGAAACGGAGGTGACCGGCGGGCCGGCCCCCGGGCTCTGCTGTTTCGTGTCGAATTTCAGCGGCACCAGGTCGAGCGCGTGGAATCTAGGCGTATCGGCGTTGGCGACGTTTTCCGCCAGCACGCGCTGGCGCTCTTGTGCCCATTGCATGCGGGTTCGCAGCATCGAAAGGATCGGAATATCGGTGATCGCCATCGGCCAGCCCTCAAAAATCTCCATTACGGCAGCGCCGCACTCGGCAGACTTTGCCGGGCTTATGGTTAATGGCTGGTAAAAATATGGGGCGGAACTCTTCGTCCCCCCTGCTGTTTACAACCTGTAAGGCGGTGGGTCCCTCGGTGGGATGGCAAATGATCTAATTTTTGTTAAGGCTCTGTTAGGGATACGGGCGGCAAATTATGCTCTACGGAATTAACCATTTGGACGATCCCCGTCCAATGAGCTGCCGCATCAAGTACGGAGTGGATTGATGTTCGAGAGCGTGTTTGGCTCGGAAATACCGCTGGCTGCGCGGTTTTTTATCGCGTTTCTGGTGGTCCTCGCGCTGATCGGGCTGACCGCCTGGCTGGTGCGCCGGTTCGGCGCCAACCGCCTGGGCAGCGCCACGCGCGGACGCCAGCCGCGTCTGGCTGTCATCGACGCGGCCACCATCGACGGCCGCCGCCGCCTGGTCCTGATCCGCCGCGACAATATCGAGCACCTCTTGATGATCGGCGGGCCGACCGACGTCGTGATTGAGCCCAATATCGTGCGCGCGACCGGCGCGCGCGAGCCGGCACGGCCCGCCGTCGCGACCGAGCCTGTAGCGCGGCAAAGCCCCAGCGCCGAAGGCGCGTGGCCGCTGCAACCGTTGAACGAGCCGGCGCCGATTCCGGCACCGCGCCTGTCCCGTTCGTCCGCCACGGAGGAACCGTGGCTGGCACCCGAGCCGCCTGCGCCGGCGCGTCCGCGCCCGGCCGACAGCCTCTCAGGTCTTGCCGCCGAATTATCGACGCGGCTCAGCCCGCCCGAAGCTCCCGCACGCAACGAACTGGTGCCGCGCCCGGGCGTTGCGCCCGTGCCGCCGCCGCCCCCCGAGGCGCCGCCGCAGACCGATCATAACCTCGCCGAGATGGCCCAGCAGCTGGAAGCCGCGCTGCGCCGCGCGCCGGCGCCGGAAAGCCGTCCGCCAGTGACCGATCCGCTCGTCGCCCCGCCGGCCAAACCGGCGCCGCCGCGCGATCTCAAGCCGCGCCTCGAACCCAAATTCGAACCGCTTCGCGAAGCCAAGATCGAAACCAAGTTCGAACCAAAATTTGAACCTAAATTTGAACCAAAGTCCGAGCCGAAGCTCGAAACCAGGATCGAACCGCCGGCCGAACACAAGGCCGAGCCCAAACTCGCCCCCACCCCGGTCAAGGCGCCGTTAGATAATCTCGAAGAGGAGATGGCCAACTTGCTGGGTCGTCCGTCAGGAAAAACGTGATAGGCATTTCCGACCGCCGTGTCCGTCTTGTGACGGTGGCGATCGGAGTAGCCGGACTGGTCGCAGCGGCCACGCAGCCTGCTGCAGCGCAGGACATCAGCGTCAACTTCGCACAAGGCAGCGGACTGACCGAACGCGTGATCCAGATGATCGCGCTGCTGACGGTGCTGTCGCTGGCGCCGTCAATCCTTGTCATGATGACGTCGTTCACCCGAATCGTGGTGGTGCTGTCGCTGCTGCGCACCGCGCTCGGCACCGCCACTGCGCCGCCCAATGCGGTGATCGTTTCGCTCTCGCTCTTCCTCACCGCTTTCGTGATGGGCCCGGCGCTGCAAAAAGCCTACGACACCGGCGTGCGGCCGCTGGTCGCCAATGAGATCACCGCCGAGCAGGCCTTCCAGCGCAGCACGGTGCCGCTGCGCGCCTTCATGGAAAAGAACGTCAACGAAAAGGATCTCAAGCTTTTCGTCGACATGGCGAAGGAAGCCCAGCCCGCCAAGCCCGAGGACATCTCGCTGCGCGTGTTGGTGCCGGCCTTCATGATTTCCGAGCTCAAGCGCGCCTTCGAGATCGGCTTCCTTTTGTTCCTGCCGTTCTTGATCATCGACCTGGTGGTGGCTTCGGTGCTGATGTCCATGGGCATGATGATGCTGCCGCCCGTGGTGGTGTCGCTGCCGTTCAAGCTGATCTTCTTCGTGCTGGTGGACGGCTGGAGCCTGGTGGCCGGCTCGCTCATCCAGAGCTACGGAACTTAAACTCCGTCGTTGACGTTCCTGCCAAATACTCATTTTCGAGATTAAGGCGGACGCGATGTGGGCGTGCCGCCACATCCGTTCTTGGCACTTTTCGGACGCGGTGCATCAACTTATGAGTACGCGCCCCAAATGATAGCGACATTTTTGCGATCTTAATCGCTTCAAATTTCTTCTGACTGTCCGGATTAATATTTATTCCGGATTTTTCGTTTGATAACCGGCAAGCGCCGCATTTCACGGAGGATCAAGAATTAAGGCTGCATGGCCGATCAATGCGGAGGGAACATCGATGGGACATCAGCAATCAGAAGAAATGATCAAACCGGCTACGTTTGGGCGGCGAAAGGTCGCGCCGCGCGTTTGCGTCGTCGATAGCAAGCTGCACAATCAAAAGTTCCTCGGCGAGGTTCTGGAGGAGTTCGGCTTCGTCATCTGCAAGTGCGCCCAATTCGGGGAACTAAGCGTGGCGCTTGATGTACAAGCGCCCGATCTCGTTGTCGTGGGGCTATCGGTAGGCGGGATCGAGGCCGCGGCAACGCTGGAAGCGCTCGCAGCCAGGGCATTCGACGGCAAGGTCCTCCTGCTCGGGCCCCGCGATTTATTGATGGTCAAGGCGGTCCAAGAACTCGGCGAACGGCTTGGGATTGCGATGCTGCCCACGCTCACCACGCCATTTGACAGCAGAGGATTGCGCAACAGTGTCGCCGAGCTACTACCCATAGAAGCGCCGCCGAACCCAGTGATCGATGCGGCCGAGGCTCTGAATGAAGGCTGGCTTGAACTATGGTACCAGCCGAAATTCGATACCCATTCGCTCCGATTGTCCGGCGTTGAGGCGCTCATACGTGTGCGTCACCCGACCTGGGGAGTCGTGCCGCCGGCCTATTTCGTGCCTGACAAGGACGATCCTTATCTTCGGGTTTTATCGGACTTCGTGATCAGGCAGGCGATCGACGATTGGCGCAACTTCGTTGCGCAGCACCACGGCGTCGGCATCTCCATCAATCTGCCAATCAATTTTTTTCAAGACCCGGAGGCACTCGAGAATTTGCGCCGTCGGATGCCCAATCACCCGGCGTTCGAAGGGCTTATCATTGAGATTGACGCCGCTGACGTCGTTCGTAACCTGGACTTGGCGAAGCATGCCGCCAGACATCTCCGGTTCAGCAACATCGCCATCTCGATTGACAATCTTGGAGCCGAATGGCCATTGCTGCTCGAGCTTCAGGACTTTCCCTTCGTCGAAATCAAGGTCGATCGACATTTCATCGCCAGCTGCGCCGACGACCGGTTGAGGCAGACGGTGTGCCGCCAAATCCTCGACCTTGCCGATGGATTTGGCGCCCGCACCGTAGCTCAGGGCGTCGAAACCAGACCCGATTTTTTCACCGTGCGTGAGATGGATTTTGATCTGGTGCAGGGCTTTCTGTTCGCAAAGCCCGCGACCGCGCAAAAATTCGCGCAGACTGCGTTGCGCCATCCGGTGCGGTTGCCGCCGTAACCGGCGTTTTTGCGGCTCACGCGTGCCAGCAGTGGCATTGGCCTGACCTCTATGTCGTTTGCCGCGCAAAAATAATAAACGCGCATCAACAAGACTTATGAGTGTTGTAGCCGCGTTAATCGACATTATATACAATATAATATAATTTTTTTATTACAATCTTTCGCATTTTTACTTTCACTATTAGACGTTAAACATTCGATAAGCTTACTGTTGCCTAAAATAATTGCGTCACTACTTTCCGAGGCTCAAGAAAATCACGTGAGGGGCCTCGCAAATGCGCATAGTCTCCCGTCGGTCCCTGCTGATTTTCTCCATCATCCTTTCTCTCCGCTTAGAAGCTGCCGCCGCGCCGCGCCAAGATTGCGTTATCGAGCCTGCGCCGGGGCCCCTTTCGGATCCAACCATAACCTCGTCATTGCCCGACCGAGGCGCTTCATCGGCGCTGCTCGATTTTGTCGCGAGCATTGCCGTTCCCGGCATCGAACGATTTTCCGCCGCCGACAACTTCCAAGAACATCAACCGCCGCTTCAATTGCAGATCGCTTGGCTCGGCGACAATTTCCGCAAACATTTTCTCAATGATATCGAAGTGCATGTTCCTGCTGGAACACTAGATGTGTATCGCCTCCGCCGAGCGGCTCACGACGACAACATCGCTGCGTCGCTCGGTGGGCAAAGAGAGACAAAACTGTACGACGTCTGGACTTTGATCAATTGTCAGTCGCAAAGAAAAATTGACCTGCTCCTGACGGACGGCACTCCGAACTTTTTTTATGTTCGAGATGCGGCGGGCGTCATATGGGCCGTCGACGCAGTATGGGGCGGGGCTGGTTGGGAAATCGGAGCGAGCCCGTTGCAAGATTCCCGCCCTTGGGGTCGCGGCCGCCAGGTGATTTTACGCCGCCCCTAATTTTCCCATAAGGCCGATTTTTCGTTCGGGCAACGAGCGGGCGGTTGCTGCCGAGAAACAAATTATGACTGCTTCGAACAGGAGCGCCATTCCCGCGGCGGCATACTGAAGCGGGCGCGGAACGCCTTGTTGAAATGCGACAGATCGTTGAAGCCGCACCGATAGGCGATTTCGGAGATGCTGTCATTGCGCCGGTGCGGATCGCGCAGCGCCTTGCCGCAAGCGTCCAGCCTGTTCTCGAGCAGCCAACGGCCGAAGCTTTGCCCAAGCCGCTGGAACCGCAAGTGCAGCGTACGCACCGATATGCCGAAGTGGGCTGCCACACGGGACGGCGATAGCCGCGAATTGTACAGTTCCTGCCGGCAATACGCGAGCAAAGCCTCGAGCATCAATTCCGGCTGCAGACGATTGGGCGCAATATCGCGCGCGGTCGCGAGCGCCAGAAGATTACACAGATTGTCCGTCAATAGCGTCGCCTCGGTTTCGCTCATGCTTGGGCCGTCCCCAGTAAGCTGCAGCAGATGACGGCGGGCCAGGTCCGCATAGCGCGAATTTGCCGCGATTTTCCGGCGCGCCTCCCGAGCGCAGCCAAGGCGCGCGCTGATCGATCATCGCGTGCGGGATAACCGCGCTGACCCGCTTCACCGGTTCCATAAATGCGATTCGGAACGGACGCTGGCCATCGACGATGGCGATCTCGTTGGGTTCGAGCGCAATGGCCTCATCGCCCTGGCTGAACCGGCTGCGGCCGCGCAGGTGCAGCGTTATGACATAGCAATCCTCAGGCATGCGGGCGACCTGCTGGCGGCTGCGCACGAGCTCGTGGCCGCTGCAATCGAACGCGGCAAAACGAAGTTTGCCGAAACTTCGGCCGGTCATGCGGGCGGAAAACCGTTCAGGCACCGAATCGGTCGAGACGTTGAGCACCGCCTTGCAAACCATTTCGCGCCAGAACGAAAAACGCTCGCGCTCTCGGATCGATTCCGTCGACCAGTCGAACATGTTGCCTCCCCGCATGCGGCGGAACTCGCCTTGCACTCTCGGCCAATTCGCTTGCGCGGCTCGCCAAGATTGCGGCGGGACCTGAATATATATCCGCGCGGTCATCAAGAGCGCGCGCGATCAAAACCGCGTTATCGCGTCACGCGAAGTTTCTTGTGTGACTGCCAAAGGAGCGAGGTTCAGCATGGTGTTTGTGACGACCGTTGCGCATACACAAGTTGCCCGCCTGAAGTCAGGATTTTGTTTTGCCCGACTGCATACCGCTTTCTTCCAGGCTTGGGATTTTCGCTTCATCTAAATCGCTCCGCTGCGTTCTGAAATCTCTCTAAAATTTGGAGAAAAGCACGTGACAATCTTAATCACGAGCGATTCCGCTCGTTTCGCTACGGTGCTCGCACTCAACGTTTGGCTGGCGCGATCGGCTCGATCTGTCGCGGCCGCGGCGAAGGACGTTTTTTGCGCGTTTTATCGCTAGCCTTCCACGAAACGCGGCGGCGGGAGGCCGCGCGCACCATAGCGCGCTATCGGCATCTGCTCGCCGCCTCCGAAACCGTCGTGCATCCCGGATCGAAGACGAAAAGGCGACAATAACTTTTCAACGTTCGGTTTGATCCCAGACGCCCTCGAAGGCGTTCGCTGATCTCGGAACTTGAGACGCACCCTATCAAACGTGGAGTCGTGACCGTGTCCAATATTGTTCGTGAAGCGACGACACAAGCAAGCGATAAAGAAACCGCGACATCAATCGCTCTGGTGTTCATCGCCATTTGCCTTGCCAACATGGTGCTCGCGCTCATCAGCGAACCTTTTGCTCGCGCGCTTGCCCTTGTTGGCCGGTATTGAATTTCAGCGACTTTGTGATCGCGCAGAAAGGGCTTCATGACAGGGTCCGCAGGCCAATATCTCGCATCGCTCCAAGCCGGTCACATCACGCCTATTGTGACGATGCTTTCCATTTTTGCCGGATCGCTGGCGGCCGGCCTCGCTGGCTTTGCGTTCTCCGCGATTGCGGGCGCCATGTTGTTTCATTGGCTCGCGCCGATTGACGCCGTGCCATTGCTGCTCGCTTGCAGCATCACGACGCAGCTCCTGAGCATCACAAAGCTCTGGCGCACGATGCGCTGGCGGCAATGCATGCCCTATTTGATCGGCGGCTTCGTCGGAATACCGGTCGGAGCGAAGTTGTTGGAGGACGTCAGTCCGCATGCCTTCGCGGCAGGGTTTGGCGGCTTCTTGGTTTGTTATAGCCTCTACATGTTTGTGCGGCCGCGGCTCGCCATTCGCGGCGGTGGGCGCTTTGCCGAGGTTGCGCCGGCTTTGCCGGCGGCGTCACCGGCGGCGCCACCGCCTTTCCTGGCGCCATTCCGACGATCTTATGCAATGTGCGAGGCCTGTCGAAACTCGAGCAACGCGGGATCGTCCAGCCTTTCATTCTGCTCATGCAAATTGCGACGCTGGTCTATTTCTCGAAGCTCGGCATTTTGGCCTCGGCGACGTGGACGACTTATTTCTTCTGCGTGCCGGCCGTTGTCGTCGGCACGTGGCTGGGACTGCAACTTTTCAACCGAGTCGATGACGGAAAATTTCGACAACTCGTCCTGCTTTTCCTGCTGATCTCCGGCGGGTCGCTGATCGTCTGATCGCGGGCCACTCCGATCGAATTCCATATCAAACCTGCGAAGGAAGCGGCAATGGCGGCAATATATAAAGGCGAGTGTTTTTGCGGAGCCGTTCACGTAGAGGCGTCCGGCGAGCCGGAAGCCATGGGTTATTGTCATTGCCGATCATGCCGGTCCTGGTCGGGCGGCCCGGTCAATGCCTTCACGCTTTGGAAGCCCGGCGGTGTGCGGATCACTGCGGGCACGGAACATGTTGCCATGTTCCAGAAGACAGAACTCAGTCAGCGCCGATATTGCAAAAAATGCGGCGGCCACCTGATGGCCAATCACCCACCATTAGGATTAGTGGACGTATTCGCAGCGACACTACCGACGTTGCGGTTCAGCGCCGGCGTGCACGTGAACTATGCCGAAACCGTTTTGCCGATGCGGGACGGACTCACCAAGCTGAAGGATTTTCCCAAAGAGTTCGGCGGCTCGGGCGAAGTTGTGCCGGAATAAGATGGACGCTGAAAGTTCGGGGACGACCAACTGATCCACCTTTGGCGGATCGTTGCGCACCGGCAACTGCATTTGCGGACTCGCGCTAGCGCCGCGTAATCGACCCGGTCGGCGTGCGGTCGGGTTTGGGCGGCTCCGCGCCCGGCGTCTTCGGCGGCGAGGCTGCGGCGGCGGGCTGCGCAGCGACCGGCGTAGCGGGTGCCGCGGCGGCACCGGCGCCGGGAGGCGGCGCTGGGCGCGAGATCGCCGACGAGTCCGGGTAGCGCTTGCGCATGTCGCGCAGGAACGCTTCCAGCGAATCGATGCTGGTGACCTTCTTGGCAACGTTTTGGAAGTCCTGGCTACTGCTACCGACCGGCGCGCTCACCACGTCGAAAGCGCGCGCATCCGGGGTGCTCGCCATCTTCGGGGCATAACGCTCGCGGAAGCGCGCGAGCCCGAGCGGCTCGTCGCCGAGCGAATAGCCGATCGCCGCGCGCAGGATGTCGAAACGCTCGGTCTCGTTGAGCGGCGTGAAGTCGCGCCAGCGGTCGCCGTAGAGGATTTCGATCTGCTCTGCGGCGGCCCGCCAGCGCCTTGCCGCCCACAGAATATCCGAACGCAACCGGATCGCCTCGTGGGTGTCGATATTGGCGATGAGTTCCAGCGCCAGGTCATGGCGGCCGGTCTCCGACAAAGCGCGGGCCTCCAACAGCAGGCGCTGATCGCGCAACTCGGTGGGCAGCTCCGCCGCGCGTGACTTCTGCAATGTGGTGATCGCGCGCTCCGGCTTGTGGTTCATGAGATAGATGACGGCGAGCCGCGTCGCGACCTGTGCGCGCGCGCTGCCTTGCAGGCGGTGGTCGACCTGATGCTGGAGTAATTCGGCAGCCTGATCGAGCAGATCGACCGATACCAGCCGGTCGGCGAGCTTGCGGATCATCTCGTCGCCGCGCCACCCGATCGGGGTGAGATCGCGGTAGTCGTAGAACAGGCCGAGCGCTTCGATCGGCGGCAACGCGTCGGCCTCGCCGCCGAGGAACAGGTGATCGAAGCTAACGCTCGCCTCGTCCTGGATCGCCCGGGTGTATTCGGAATAGGGATGCACCAGCAATGCCGCGCGCATCACGTGGAAGGCGGCGCGATAGTTTTTCTCGTCGGTATAAAGATGCGCCAGCAGCTTGAGCCCTTGGGCTTCGATTTCGTCGCCGCGCCAGATCGTGGTGAGCGTTTCCAGCGCGTCGATCGCCTCCTTGCGCGGCATGTCGCCGACGGCGTAGCGCAGCAGGATCTCGTGCAGGCGCCCATCCGCGGCGTCACGCCGATCGGACGAAATCGCCGCGGCATGATAGCTGGCGAGCGCCTCCGAGGTGCGGCCCAAGGCTTCTTTCAGGCGGCCGACCAGCACCGCGATCTGTGGCTTCATCTCGGGCGTCAAGCCGAGCGAGGTCAGCTCGTTGAGGATGCGGTCGGCGCCGTTGAAATCGCGCACTTCGATCGCGGTTCTGAGCGCCTTGCGCAGCGCCATGCGCTGAAGCTCGATCGGTAGGGCGGAAATCGCATTGTCGGTGTTCTTGAACGAGGCCTGCGCGTTCGGCCATTGGCGCAGGTCGGTATAGGCAATCCCGCGCCAGATCGGCGCATCGAGCTGATTGCCGATGCGCGGATTGGACAATCCCTTGAGCGCGTCCTCGGGACGGGCGAGCATAAGATTGGCGACCGATTCGAGCACGCTGCCGGTTATGTCGTCGTCGTTCTTCGCGTCGGCCTGTTCGACTTCGAGCACCGCCTTGGCCTCCGCCGACATGCCTGACGCGAGATAGAAACGCGCGAGATTGAGCCGCGCCGGCTTGCGTTGGCTCGTCGGCGCCATGGCCGCGATCTGCATCAACTCGGCCTGCCGGGTATTGAATTTGGCTTGGCGGTTATAAGCCCACAGTTGGGTGTCGAAGCTCAGCGCCCGGAATGTGCTTACGGGTTCCGCCGTGGGCGCCATTGACGAGAGCGAGAGCCCGCTTGGGCGGGTGACGGTGATCTTGTCGACCGCGAGTTCCGCCGTGACATCGTCGGCGAGCGGCTGCAGCACCACGCCTTGTATGGACGGCAGCGCGCGCAATTCGACGAAGTTCTGCGCCTTCAAGAATCCGCGCGCGGGCCCAAGCGCGGTGACCACCAGCAGCCGGTCGCCAATGTCGTGATCGGTGAGAATGTGGACCTTGGCCGGATGATCGAACGGAATCGAGAGGCTGGTGCGGTTCTTGCTGACGATGTTGCGGGCGATGGCGAGCGGATGACTCGGCACCGTGGCGTTATCGCCGATATTGACGATCCAACCCGGGCTGTCGGTCTCCAGGCTCACCAGGCGCGGCCGCTCGAGCTTGATGCGCACGATCGCCTCGCCGTCCGCGCCGTGCTCCAGCGAGGCGGTGCGGATGATGCGGCTGGTGTCTCTTGTCAAAGCGGAAATATCGATCATGGCGGTGCTGTCGAACACCAGCCAAAACGTGTCGGCGCGTTGAAACACGGCGGCCGGCGTATCGACCAGGAACGGGAATTCGGCGCGCAAATTGTCGCCGGACTGGCGCACATCGACGATGACGGGCGCGTTCGGATCGGCCGGCGGCAGCTTGCGTCCGGCCGCCGCGGGTTTCGCAGGCTGCGGCGGAGCGGCGGCTGCGGCAAGCTTCGGCGCCGGGTTGACCGGTGATGCCGCTGCAGCCGCAGCCGCTGGCGGCGCTGCATTTTTGGGCAGCGGCGGGGCCGGTGGTGGCGCACTTTCCACCGCTTTGACCGGCGGCGGCGGCGTGGGAGTCACTGGCGGCGCCGCCGCGGCGGCTGGCTTGGCCGGTGGCGGCGGAGCCATTGGCGGCGGCTCGGCCTTGGCTGCCGGCGTAGCCGCAGGCGGCGGCGGAGCCATTGGTGGCGCGGCCGCGGCATCTAACTTGACCGGCGGGGACGCGCTATCGGCCTGCGGCGGCGGCGGTGCGGCGGCATCCTTGACCGGCACGGTCTCAGGCGGCGCGATGCCGGGTACTGCGGCAGGCGCGGCGGAGCCCTGCTTAGGCTTGGTGACCTGCTTAGGCTTGGCGTCCTGCTCCGCCGCCTTGGGCTTGGCGCGGTCGTGGCTGACATCGACCACGATGCTGCGGTCTTCGCGGAAGGTGCGCACCTGCGGGTCGCCGTTGAACGTGAATGTGACGGTCACCGAATCGTCGCCGAGGTCGTTGTCGATCGATCGTAGCGTTGGCGGCATTGCCACCCTGGCATCCGACAGATCCCATTTGATCGGCTGATCGAATTCGAGCGTCAGCTTCCCGTTTGCGCTCTGAGGAACGACGTTCGCCAGATCCGGCATCGCGAAGACGTAGCGGGTGAACGTCGGCTGGGTCGCGACCTTGACGCGGATCTCAGCCGTCTTCTTCTCGTTCTCGGCCTTGGCGGTGATCCGTTGCACGCGCAGTTGGCGTTCGGCGTCAAGCGCGCGCTTGGCGAGGTCCTCGATCGTGTCGCGCGGCAAACTTGGCGGCATTCCGCTCCAGGTCTCCGGCAACAGATCGATAAAGAGCTGCTCGGCTGCCGGTATCGAATCCAGCTTCACTTTGTGCACCAGCGCGATGCGAACCGACCTGCCGTCGGGGTCGATCCTGGCGGCGCCGATGTAGTCGGGCGCGGCGCCACTGAGCCGATCGACGGAGACGGCGACCGGCTGTTTGAACGTCACCACCATGACCGGAAAGGTGATATGGATGCTGGCCGGCACTTCCTTGTCGAAGCGGAACACTAGGCGCGCATAGCCGGCATCGGTGCTGACCCTGACTTCGCCCTTGACCCGCTCTTCGGCCAACGCGCGGCCACCGAACGGTAGCAGGCCCAGCATTAGTAATTGAAGGAACGCGGCGATCGCCAGCGCACTGCCAAATAGCGGCCGCCCCCGCAGGCGCCTGCGCGCGCGGGCCATCATCGGGCTGTGGGGCATTGCCGTCATGCAGCCGTTCCAGCCGGCAACAATGCCGGCCGCGACAGCCTAGGGATTGGCGTTTAATGTCGCGTTAACCGTGGGGGTTTGCCTTCAACTGCCTTTCTCCTTGGCTTCGATCTTGGGCAGTTGGTCCGCATTCTGCGGCTTGCCGTCCGCGCGCCGCGCCAGTTCGATGGTAAGCCGTTCGGCCGCCGCCGGCGTCATTTGTGCGAGGATTTCCGACATCGCGGCCGGCTTGATCGCGGTCGCGACCTCGACCAGAACTCTCATGTCGATTCGTTCGAGGATGCGCGCGGCGTCCTTCGGCTTCATATTTTCATACATGGTGACGATGCCCTTGAAGCGGTCGGCCTCGGCCTTGTCGCGGGCACCCATGGCGACTTTGATGCGCGCCTCCATATCCTTGAGTTCGGCCAGCTTGGCATCCAGCCGCTTTTCCGTGACCTTGAGCAGGTTCTCGCGCATTTCAAGGTCGCGGCTGCGCGTGTCCAGTTCCTTTCGGCGCTCCTGCAGGCGCCCCAGAATGGCGCGCTCGCTTGCCGAAGCAATCTTGCCGGCTTCGATCGGCACCGTGACGTCGCCGACTTTCACCTTAGGCGGCTCAGGCGGCTGGGTGCTCGTCTTGAGCGGCGGGCCGTTCGGCTTCTCGCCACCTTCGACCGACCCGGTAATGTCGCTTTTGTCGCCACCGAAGTTGAACATCTCCTGCGCCCAGGGTCGCTTCGATACGGGTGCCGCGAACGCCGGGACCGGCGCGTCCTTGTCGGCGAACACGATCTTGGGATAGTCGGGCACGTTCTCGCCCGTGGTGACCTGCATGCCGTTCTTATTGAGCCTTTGCAGCCGCTCGGCCAGCGTATAGCCGCCGTCGAATACCAGACCCGACACTTTGAGCGCGAACAGGCAGATCGTCGCCAACAGGACGATCGGGATCAGCCGGAAATCGCGCGCAAGGCGGATCATGCCGCAAGGCCGCGCACGCGCGCGGTGGCGCGTTCAGCGAAGGCTTGCGCCGCGGCCGCGACCGACTTGGGGTCAAGAGCCGCGGGCGGCTCCCTCACCGGCGGCTTGGCGGCGCCGACGATGCGCGTGAGCCGCGTCAGCAGTTCCTCGCCGGCGGAGAGCTGGCCCTCGATGTCGGCGCTGAGCGTCTCCGCCCGTTGCAGCCGCGCGGCCAGGCTCTGCTCGCCTTGGCGCATGGTCGCCTTCAAGCCGGCGATCGCACGTTCGGCGATTTCAGTGGCGGTGATCAGCTCGGAAATGGTCGCGCGCAAGGTCTGCTCGTCGGCCTTGAGCAGGCGAAGCTGCTTGTTGAGTCGTACGCAATACAGGATCGTGAGCAGCAGCAGGATTGAGACCATGGTCTCGACCAGAAAACCATAATGATAGCTCACGTCCCCTCCAATCGATTGGTCGGCTCGTCTGCATTCTCGAACATGGCGAACGTAGTCCGGGGTTTGCGCAAGGACTTGGTGATCCGCACCGCGACGCGGTCGCCGACTTTGCCCATGCGGCCTTCGGTTAGGGTGATGTCGCCGCAACGAACGGCGACAAGCGCGTCAGGCTTGAGTTCGAGCGGAATCGTATCGCCGACGCTCAGGTTCATCATCTTACGCAACGGCAGACGCTCCTCGTACAGCACGGCATCGACCGAAATCTTCGCTTGGCCGATCTCGGTCGCTAGGTGATCTTCCCAGATCGGGTCGCGGCCGAACTTCTCGCCCATGAACATCTGCAGCAAGGTGGCGCGGATCGGCTCGATCGTCGCATAGGGCAGCAACAGCTCGACATTGCCGCCGCGGTCTTCCATGTCGATGCGCAGCCGCACCAGGATCGCCGCATTGGCCGGTCGCGTAATCGCGGCGAAGCGCGGATTGGTCTCGAGCCGATCAATGGTGAACTTGACCGGCGACAACGGCTTGAAGGCGAGTTCGGCGTCCGACATCACCAACTCGATCATGCGCTTGACCAGGTTGGTCTCGATCGTGGTGTAAGGGCGTCCTTCCACGCGCACCGTGTTCTGCCCGCGTCGGCCGCCGAGCAGCACGTCGATGATCGAATAGATCAAGCTGGAGTTGACGGTGGCGAGGCCGAAATTGTCCCATTCCTCGGCCTTGAATACGGCGAGGATCGCCGGCAGCGGGATCGAATTGAGATAGTCGCCGAAACGCACCGAGGTGATGCGATCGAGCGAGACTTCGACGTTGTCGGAGGTGAAATTGCGCAAGCTGGTCGTCAGCAACCGCACCAGGCGGTCGAAGATGATTTCCAGCATCGGCAGCCGTTCGTAAGACACCATCGCCGAGTTGATGATGGCGCGGATGCCGGAATTATCGTTCAGCGAGACATCGGTCAGGCTGAAACCGAGCATGGTGTCGATTTCATCCTGATTGAGGATGCGCTCGGTGCCGCCTTTATTGTTCTGAACTCCGCCTTCACCGGCCATAGCCGCCCATTGCGCGGCGGCCTCATCGGCGGCCGCCACGGCGGCGGACACGGCGGATTTCTCGGCTCCCGCAGCCGCGGTCGACCCCTCCGCCGGCGCCTCTTTTTCCAGCGCCACGTTCCATTCGGCCGCTAGTGCGGCTTGATTGGCATCTTGTTGTTCGGGCGCCATCGGTTAGACCGTCACTGAACGATGATTTCTTTGAAGAGAACGGCGGTAACGCGGTTCGGCGCGACGGCCGCATTGACCCGGCGGGTCAATTCCTCCTTGAGCCGGTAAAGGCCCGCGGAGCCGTCGAGATCGGTCGGCCGCAATTCGCGCAAATAGGTTTGGAAGGTGTCCAGCACACGCGGCATCAGCGGCTGGATCTCGGCGACCACCTCGGGCGTTGGCACTTCGAGCACGATCTTCACTTTGAGATATTGCGTGCGCTCGTTGGCGCCATTCGACAGATTGACCAGCACGTCGGGCAGATCGACGAAGGTCGCGGGCTTGACCGGCTTGGCCGCATGTTTCGCCGGCGCATCATGTCCGGAACTGCTGAAGAAATAGAAGTAGGCCCCCCCGCCGCCGCCGAGCACCAGCAGGCCGGCCACCGCAATGATCATCACCTTGCGTGACGGCATCGCGAACGACGGCAGCTTGAGCCAAGAAAACAGTTTTCCTTTCGGCTTTTCTGTATCCTGCTCTTCGCCGTCTTCCAGTTCTTCCTCGAACTCTTCTTCTTCCGCTTTTTTGGCTTTAGCCATGGTGACCCCGATCGCAACGGATTGAGCCGCCAATGGGTGTCACGAGTCGGACACCGCGGATGCGCGGCCCGCGCGCTCCCCTTGCGAATGAGCGTAGGTCGGTATGGTTAACAGATGCTTTCTGACGGCCGTTCGGCAGGAATGTTTTGCCGGGTACGGGTACCGCAACGGCGATTTTTGCCCCGCTTGGATTCCTGTGTTTTTGACATAACGTACTGATTTTGCATGATATTCATACTTGGCACGGCGCCTGCAGAGCTTTCGCCAGCCGCCGGCTTGGGAGAGCTAGCGGCGAGCTTTCGGTAAGGCGGGCCTCGGGAGGGCTAGCCTCGCTGGATGAGCTAGGGGAGAAGGCCGATGCAGAACGCGATCCTTGTCGGACTGTCGCGCCAAGTCGTGCTCGCGCGCGAGATGGACGTGGTCGCCAACAATATCGCAAACCTCAACACCACCGGCTACAAAGCCGACGGTTCGGTGTTCGAAGAATATCTTTCCTCAGCCGCGCGCGCCGACCGAACCGGCGGCCGCGTGAGCTTCGTGCACGACCGCGGCATGTGGCACGATATGAGCCAGGGCGCGGCCGAACGCACCGGCAGTCCGCTCGACGTCGCAATCGACGGCCCCGGCTTCCTGGTCGTGCAGACGCCGCAGGGCGATCGCTACACCCGTAACGGCTCGATGCAGATCAACGCCACCGGCCAGCTTGTCACCAGCGACGGCTATGCGGTGCTCGGCGATGGCGGCCCGATCACGCTGCAGCCGAACGACCGGCAGATACAGATCAGCCGCGACGGCACGCTCAGCGTGCGCGAAGGCACTTCGAACGTCGATTCCGCGCGCGGCAAGATTCGGCTGGTCACGTTTGCCAATCCGCAGCAGTTGCAGAAAGACGGCAACGGCACGTTCAATCCGATCGGCGGCGCGCAGCCGCAACCCGCCGAGGCGACGTCGGGCCTCATTCAAGGTTCGATCGAGAAGTCGAACGTACGCGGCGTCGTCGAGATGTCGCGCATGATCGAAATCACCCGCGCCTACACCCAGATCGACGGCCTGCTGCAACAGCAGAACGATCTAAGCCAATCGGCGATCGACAAGCTCGCCGAAGTTCCAGCTTGACGATGACGGAGAGTTAAACCCATGCGCGCGCTCAGTACTGCATCGACCGGCATGATGGCCATGGAACTCAACGTCCAGGTCATCGCCAACAACCTCGCCAACATGACGACCACCGGCTACAAGCGCCAGCGCGTCGAATTCCAGGATCTGCTGTACGACCACGTCAGCCGGATCGGCACGCAAACATCGGCGCAAGGCAACATCCTGCCCGTTGGCATCGATCTCGGCTCCGGCGTCAAGACGGTCGGCACGCCGCGGCTGATGACGCAAGGCACATTGCAGCAGACCGGCGGCACGCTCGACGTCGCGATCCGCGGCGACGGCTTCTTCAAGATCCAACTGCCCGACGGCACCTACGCCTATAGCCGCGACGGTTCGTTCCAGATGGACAATACCGGCCGCATCGTCACCGCGCAGGGTAACGTCGTGCAGCCCACCATCACGATTCCCAACAACTCCAGCGGCTTGACCATCAATCCGCAGGGTCAGGTCTCGGTGATCCCGCAAGGCTCGACGACGCCGACGATCCTGGGGCAACTCACCCTCACCCGCTTCATTAATCCGACCGGCCTGCTGCCTGTCGGCGACAACCTGTACACCGAAACGCCGGCATCCGGGACGCCACAGGACGGCCTGCCCGGCATCGATGGCGCCGGCGACATCCAGCAGGGCAACCTGGAACAGTCCAACGTCAACTCGGTCACCGAAATTACCAACCTGATCGCCGCGCAGCGCGCCTACGAGATGAACGGCAAGGTGATCACCGCCGCCGATCAGATGCTGCAATCCGACGCCAATTTGGTCCGCTGAGGCATAACCATGATCCGCAAGCTCGCCATCGCAACCGCCGCCCTGCTCGCGCTCGGCGCCGCCGCCACCGCCGAAAGCGCGCCGGAGCATCCCAAGCTCAAGGCGGAAGCCGTCATCACCGGTGGCATCGTGCGCATCGGCGACCTGGTCGACCATGCCGGCATCATCGCCCGGGTGCCGATCTTCCGCGCGCCCGATCTCGGCGTCACCGGAACGGTGTCGGCCGAAGCGGTGGTCGAGGCGGTGCGCCCCTTTGCGCTGGTCGGGCTCGACACCGGCGACGTTGCCGAAGTGACGGTGACGCGGGCGAGCCGCGCGATCTCGGCCAAGACCATCGAGGACATCGTTGCGCAGGCACTGGCCGCGCAATACGCGCTCGGCCCCGTCAAAGACGTCGTGGTGCATTTCGAGCGCGAGCTGCGCGCAATCCACGTCGAGCCGAACGCCAAGGGAGACCCGCGCGTCGCCTACCTCAATTTCGACAGCCGCAGCGGCCGTTTCGACGTCACGCTCGACATGCCGACCGGCGCCGTCACCCGCGGCACGCTGCATCTATCCGGCCGCGCCGCCGCGACCGCCGAGGTCGTGACTTTGCTCCGCCCGCTCGAGCGCGGCGAGGTGATCAGGAGCACCGACGTCGTGGTCGAGCGCCGCCCGCGCGCCGACGTCGGCCACGACCTCATCAAAAGTGCCGACCATGCGGTCGGGCTGGCCGCGCGCAGCGCCATGCAGCCGGGCCGACCGCTGCGCATCGCCGATCTGATGAAGCCGGAAGTGGTTCAACGCAACGAGACAGTGACGCTGGTCTACAATGTGCCGGGCATCATGCTCACGGTGCGCGGCAAGGCGACCGAAGGCGGCGCCGAAGGCGACGTGATCTCGGTGCTCAACGAACAATCGAAGCGTACGGTGCAGGGCGTGGTGGTCGGGCCCGGCCGCGTCGTGATCAGCGCCGGCACGCCACGACTTGCCGCCAATCTGCCGGTGCGCCGGTGACGCAATAGCGTGAAGCGTAAACGATCGTCGCGTTGTGTTTTGAGTCGATGCCAAAGGTAACGGCGCCGTCGCGCCTTTTGTGAAAGTGAAGTCGATGAAAGCCATAACCCTTGCGCGTCACGCGGTGCTCGCCGCGCTCGCCGCCTCGCTGCTCTCGAGTTGCGCTGCGATCGACCGGATTAAGAACATCGGTCAACAGCCGCCTCTGTCGGCGGTCGACAATCCGACCACGCGGCCGGGCTACAAGCCGGTGCAGATGCCGATGCCGGCGGCGCAGCCGGCCTCCTACAATCCCAATTCGCTGTGGCGCAACGGCTCGCGCGCCTTTTTCAAGGACCAGCGCGCGCACCAGATCGGCGACATCCTTACCGTCGCGGTCAACATCACCGACAAGGCCAATCTCTCCAACGAGACGCAGCGCACGCGGACGACTTCGGAGGATTCCGGAATTACCAATTTCTTCGGCAAGAACAAAGCGCCGATCGTGAATGCTACGGTACCGACGCGCCTTCTCACGACGGATTCGAACTCGGCCGCCGACGGCAAAGGCACCATCAACCGCTCGGAAGCGCTGCAGACTAACGTCGCCGCGGTAGTGACGCAGGTGCTGCCCAACGGCAATCTGGTGGTCGAGGGCAAGCAAGAGATCCGCGTCAATTTCGAGATCCGCGAGCTGATCGTCGCCGGCATCGTGCGGCCGGAAGACATCCAAAGCGACAACACCATCGACTCGAGCAAGATCGCGCAGGCGCGCATCGCCTATGGCGGGCGCGGCCAGGTCACCGACATTCAGCAAGACCCGTACGGCCAACAGCTGATGCAGGTCATACTGCCGTTTTAGGGCGTGTTGCGGATAGTGAGTATTGGTTCTCAGTCAGCGTGCGCCAGTCAGAGTACGTGGCGTAGTCAACGAGCTCCCCCGCCGTTTGCGTTTCGCGAGCGTAAATGGCGTAAACGACGCGGCCTCCGGATGCTCCCCAGCCGGAGGCCGCGTGCGTTTTTTGGGCAACTAAATCGAAATCAGCTAGCTCGCTTGAAGGGCCATCGGCTACTCAATATCAACAGAGCAAAGCCTATTATTTTTTGCAATTAAAGCAGCGGTAAATCAATCAAATCGCCCCCATAGATGACTGGGTCGACCTACAAAATGACCGTTGACGGTAATTAGGAATATAGTCATATTTTCGCCCAAATCTCCTTCCATCCTCCCCCCGCCTGGCTCATTGAGGGCGTCGTCGCGAGACGTCTCGATGATGGAGCCACGATGAGGAAGCGGCGCCGGAGATGCGGCGCCGCGCCTCAAAGGACCGGCGGCGGGAAACCGCTCCCGGTTGGTGTGGCGCCCGCGGGCGAGGCTCGTAACCTCGCACCCGGGAGGCCCTGGGTCGCCGTCCGTCCCCACTACGGGGGACTGCCTTCAATGGCTGCACGCGGCGCGGATGAAGGCGGGCGAAAGCCGGCCGGATCGGGTTGAGCCAAAAGCCGCCCGGGTCTGCGCCCGGAAGCTACGGTCCCGGGGACAAAAATCGCCACGACGGCGCGCCGAGAGGCGCCCGCGCTTTCGATGAGAGAGCGCGGCAAGACGGAAGACTGGTGCGCCACTCGGCGCTCCGTCCCCTCGGCATTATCGAGGGAAAAAGAAAAGCCTACGGCGTACCCGGCGCCGCAAAGAATACGGGCGATGGCGCTTGGCTGTTTGAAATTTGAATCGGGGAAACTAAACCGCTCGTCCCCGCGGAAGCAGGGACCCAGCACTGAAGGCTGCATCGTAAGGACTGGATGCCCGCTTTCGCGGGCATGAGCGGAGTGGATCAGCCGCACCTCAATCGTCGCGATAAACCCGCTCGCGTCGCTCGTGGCGCTCCTGCGCTTCCACCGACAGCGTGGCGATCGGGCGCGCTTCCAGGCGGCGCAGCGAGATCGGCTCGCCGGTCTCCTCGCAATAGCCGTAGGTGCCTTCGTCGATGCGGCCAAGCGCCTCGTCGATCTTGGCGATCAGCTTGCGCTGGCGGTCCCGCGCGCGCAGCTCGATGGCGCGGTCGGTTTCCGACGACGCCCGGTCGGCGAGGTCGGGGTGGTTCTGATTTTCTTCCTGCAGATGCTGCAGCGTTTCCTTGGCCTCTTTCAGGATGTCTTCCCGCCAGGCGAGCAGTTTGGCGCGGAAGTAATCGCGCTGCCGCTCGTTCATGAACGGCTCCTTGTCCGACGGCCGATATGTCTTGGTTTTAGCCAACATTCCCACCGACTCCCTGCCTTTTTATGGTTCTTGGATACGACGTCAGTCCTCCCGTTGCGGCAGGCTTATATACTTGCGCCGGTCCGCGGACAATATGCGAATAATGGCATACGGCAAGATGGTTTATTGTGACATTTCAATGACTTGAATGGATTCGCTGGCAAAACCGGCGCGGTTTCAGCGGCCGCCGGCTGAGCAATATTGAACAGGGCGGAACGGTAAAACGATCCCGGGCTAGCGGATGCCGGCCTTGGCCAACTCGACCGCCACGCGCAGGTCGATCTCGCTCAGCACCGTGTCGAGGCCCGGATCGCCGGTTTCCTCGGTCAGCCCATCGGCTGCAACCTTGAGGCGCGCCAGCGTCGAAGGCTCGACGCTGCCATCCAGCACGGCGAGTTTGAGCGTATCGAGCACGTCGAGCGCCTTGCGGCCGCGGACGACCGCGCGTTTTTTGCGCTCGGTCGAGTCTTCCACCCCCTGCAAAGCGATCAGCGCATCGACGGTCGACACCGCGCGCAAGTTACCGGCCGCGGAGGTATTGCGCGGCGTCTCCTCTTCGCTGACCGTGAACGAGCCGGCGCTGCTGCGGCGCGCCGTGGCGGGCGCCGAGGCCAACGCAGTTCCGTTCGGTCCATAAATGCGCATCGCTGAAAATCCCAACCGGACGTGCCGGCTCCCGAATACCCTGAAGCCTGGCCGCTTATGGTTAATGGACGGTAAATGGCCCGGCAAAATTTGCCGCCGTGGACGTTTCCTGCCGGTCGGCGCGCAGGCCGCCGTCGCCGCGCCGATTCAAAAACCGCAATGCCGCCAGAAGTCTTGAGGCACGCGCCCGGCTTGGCACGGCGTTCGCATATGAGATGTCAGTTAAGCGTCACATTGGGGAGCAGTGATGACGACGACGTTGCGAGCCGCATTGCTGGCCGTGTTATTGACCGCGTTCGCCGTGCCGAACGCCGGGGCGACTTCGCGCATCAAGGACCTCGCCAATATCGAGGGCGTGCGGCAGAACCAGCTCATCGGTTATGGATTGGTGGTCGGCCTCAACGGCACCGGCGACACCCTCAACAACATTCCTTTCACCAAGCAGTCGCTCACCGCGATGCTGGAACGGCTCGGCGTCAACATCCGCGGCCAGACGCTGCGCACCGGCAACGTCGCCGCCGTGATGGTAACCGCCAACCTGCCGGCCTTCTCGACGCAAGGCACGCGCATCGACGTCACCGTCTCATCGCTCGGTGATGCCAAGAGCCTGCAGGGCGGCATGCTGCTGGTCACCCCGCTGCTCGGCGCCGACGGCAACGTCTACGCGGTCGGCCAGGGCTCGGTGGCGATCGGCGGCTTCCAGGCCGAAGGCGAGGCCGCCAAGATCGTGCGCGGCGTGCCGACAGTCGGCCGCATCGCCAACGGCGCGTTGATCGAGCGCGAAATCGAATTCACGTTGAACAAGCTGAGCCAGTTGCGCATGGCGCTGCGCAATCCCGATTTCACCACCGCCAAGCGCATCGCGTCGGCGATCAACGACTTCCTCGGCACGCCAACCGCCGAGCCGCTCGATCCCGCGACCGTCGGTATCACCGTGCCGCAGCAATACCACGGCAACGTCGTCTCGCTGCTCACCGAGATCGAGCAGCTGCAGGTCGAACCGGACCAGGCGGCCAAGATCGTGATCGACGAGCGTTCCGGCATCATCGTCATGGGCCGCGACGTGCGCGTGTCCATGGTGGCGGTGGCGCAAGGCAATCTCACGGTCACCATTACCGAATCACCACAAGTGAGCCAGCCGGCGCCGTTCTCGCGCGGCGGTCAAACCCGTGTCGTGCCGCGCACCGCCATCGGTGTCCAGGAAGACGGCAAGAAGCTCGCGCTGGTCAAGGACGGCGTATCGCTGCAACAGCTCGTCGATGGGCTCAATTCGCTCGGCATCGGCCCGCGTGACCTGATCGCGATCCTGCAAGCGATCAAGGCGGCGGGCGCGATCCAGGCCGACATCGAGGTGATGTGATGACCGGCGCCCTGTCCGCAGCCGCGCCCGGTCTAAGCGCACTCGATCTGGTCAAGCTCAATCCGCCGCCTGCCGGCAAGCTCACCGCCGCCGGTCAAGCCAAGGCGCACGCCGCGGCGCAGGATTTCGAGGCGGTCTTCCTCAATTCCATGTTCCAGCACATGTTCACCGGCGTCGATGGCGAAGGCCCGTTCGGCGGCCAGGGCGCCACCGGCGTGTGGCGCTCGGTGCTCACCGACCAATATGCCAAATCAATCGCCAAGGCCGGCGGCATCGGCATCGCCGATCAGGTCTATCGCAGCCTGATCGCCCATCAGGAGACCCACGCATGAGCACGCCTTCGACCGAAGTCCCGATTGCCAGCGCCGGCGAGGCCGAGCGGGTCATCGAAAGCCTGAATGCCATCACCGACCAATTGGAAGAGACGATCGAGGAGGAGACCGCGCACGTTCGCGCCGGCCGGCTGCGCGATGCCGCCAAATTGGGCGAGACGAAAGCCGAGATCTGCCGCCGCTACACCGCGGAGACCATGCGGGTCATCGCCGCCCGCGAGCTGATCGCACGGTCCCTGCCCGACGCGTATGCCGCGCTGCGCGAGCGGCACGGTGCGTTCCAGGCTCTGCTGCAGACCAACATGACGGTGCTGGCGACCGCCCACGCTGTTTCCGAGGGCATCATCCGCGGCGTTTCGGGCGAACTTGCCCGCAGGCGTGCACCCTCGACCTATGGTCCCTCGGGCCGCCCCAACGTGCCGAACGCCAAGGCTAATCAGCCGCTGGCGATCAGCCGTTCGCTTTAACTCGATCTGTAACAAGTCGTTAACTTTTTAGCCGAGCCTTCGACTTCGGATCGAAGATTACGTCCTGATTTGTCGAATGAATTAGCTCGGCGCCGACGCACGGCAGCCGAAAAAGTCTTAACAAATCAATCCGCTGATACGGTCGCGGCAGCAATCATTAACCATGTTCTTTTACGCTGCGTTACGCCGCGTTGGATAGTTTCCCACAACGCGCGCTGGTCAGAGCGATTGGCGCCGGAACCAGCGCCGTTACGGCAAAACCAGAAGGGTTACTCTTATGTCGAATATCACTCTCTCCGCCGGCATTCGGGCGAACTTGCTTTCGCTGCAGAATACCGCAAACCAGATGCAGATCACCCAGAACAACCTTGCGACCGGTAAGAAGGTCAACTCGGCCCTCGATAACCCGCTGAACTTCTTCACCTCGCAGTCGTTGAACACCCGCGCCAGCTCGCTCAACGGCCTGCTCGACGCGATGTCGAACGGCATTCAGACGATTCAGGCGGCCAACAACGGCATTACCTCGATCACCGCGCTGGTGCAGCAGCTGCAATCGGTGGCCAGCCAGGCCCGCGCCGACACGACGGCACGGATCGCGTGACCCCCGGCGGGCGTACGGTGCTGTCGACGTCGAACAACACCTCGGACGTCAGCCAACCACACGCTGACCTTCAACGTGGCGGCGGCGTGATCGGTCGACGTCAACACCTTCTCGGAGCCACCGCTGCGACCCTGACGGGCGTCAGCGGCGTGGCGATCGGCGCCGACACGGCTGGTGACATCACGATCACCAGCGCCGACATCAACGGCGGCGCGGCCGTCACCGTCACTCGTTGCTGTCGGCGACTACTTGCTACCGTTGCGACCAAGATCAATTCGCCATCAATGCCGCCACGCTGTCAACGGCAGCCATCTGCGGGCCACGTATCTCCGGCGGCCAGATCAAGCTGACCAACGACACCGGCAACCGATCACATCACCGACCGCCGCAACCCAACGGCACCGACCGCCGCCCTCGGCTTCACCAGCGGTACGACTTCAGCCAACGGCGTCGTTGGCACCGCAGCGACGCGTCGACCAGATCGCGTCGGCGATCAACAGCAACTCCGCGCTGGCCGGCAGGTCTCCGGCGACATCAATGGTCGGCGACGCAAGCTGTCGAATGCAAAACCTGAACTGCCACGGCTATCACCGTGAACGGCATCGACGTGCGGCCGCCGTCACCGGTCGCTCGCACCGACTCGATCCGCTCGCGCGCAGGTTACCGGCGGCGGCATGAGCGCCGTCCGCACGAGCTTGATGAACCAGTTCAACAATCTGCGGACGCAGATCGACAGCCTGGCCAAGGACTTCGGCTTCAACGGCATCAACCTTCTGAACGGCGACAAGCTCACGCTGACCTTCAACGAGAACAACACGAGCTCGATCGACCGTTCAGATGAAGGACGCCAGCAACAACGCGTTCGCCATCAACTCGACCAACCTGAGTATCGCGGCAACTACCACGTCCGTGTTCTCCAGCAACGCGAACCTCGATAGCCTGGCCACGACCATCACGGCCGCGCTGACGACCCTGCAAACTCAATCGACCGCGATTTCTTCGTCGCTGTCGGTCGTGCAGACCCGTCAGGACTTCACCAAGCAGATGGTCAACACCCTGCAGACCGGCGCCGACAACCTCGTCCTCGCCGATCCGAACCAGGAAGGCGCCAACCTGCTCGCCTTGCAGACCCGCCAGTCTCTGTCGACCACCGCGCTGTCGATGGCGTCTCAGGCTCAGCAAGCCGTGTTGCGCTTGTTCCAGTAATCGAAAGCGTATCGCACCAACGAGACGGCGGGGCCCAAAGCCCCGCCGTTTTTCTTTGGATCGGCCGGCATCCGCCGCGCAACTTAACGATCCATTAATCATGCGGGGCAAGGATACGGCACAGGAGATAGCGATGGCACTCAAGGTCGAACTGAAGCCGGGCGAGCGCATTTTGATCGGTGAGAGCGTCATCACCAATTCCGGCCAACGCACGCGCCTGGTCATCGAGGGTAAGAAGGTACCGATCGTCCGCGAAAAGGACATCCTGACCGTAGAGCAGGCCGATACCCCGGCCAAACGCATCTACCTGGCGGTGCTGTTGATGTACACGTCGCGCGACGCGCGCCAGCATCACGCCACCTACTTTACGCTGGTGCAGGAACTTGTTCGCGCGGCGCCCAGCACCATGATCCACATTGAGATTATCAATAATCATATCTTAACAGGGAATATGTATAAGGCTCTCAAGCAGGTTCAGCAGCTGATCGACTACGAACGGGAGCTACTAAGCAATGAAGCAGGCCGCAAAGATCTACGGAAAAGTGGCAAACAAAATTTCCAGTCCGCGTGAATTGGAAGCCGATCTCTTGCTGGATGCGGCACGCCGCCTGCAATCGGTGCAAGAAACGTGGAACGGCTCGGGCGAAGGCCTCGACTCCGCGCTGCACTTCAATCGCAAGCTCTGGACGTTCTTCATGTCCGCTGTCACCAGCAACGAAAATCCGCTGCCGACCGACGTCCGCCAAAACATCGCCAATCTCGGCCTGTTCGTCTGCAAGCAGACGATCGCGATCCTGGCCGACCCGAAGCCGCAAACCCTCGGCTCGCTCATCAGCATCAATCGCGAAGTGGCGGCAGGGCTGCTCGGCCACGCCTGATCGCCCACCTGGCAAAGCAAATGAAAAGACCGCGGCCATGCCGCGGTCTTTTTTATTGCGCGGCGATAACGGGCGGCTCGTGTTATCCGGTCACCGGCGAGAGATAAGTGACCAGATTGAGCTGCGCCATCCTTGCGGTTGCCGACAGCGTGGCCTGCAGGCTGGTCTGCAGCGACAGAATTTGCGCGCCAATCTGATTCTGATCGACGCCCTCGATGGACTGCAACAAGTCGGTCAGCACGTTCGTGGTCTGCTGGTGTTGGCTTTGCGTCGCTTGCATGATGACCTGCGCATTGGAAAAACTCGCCGCGATGTCGTTGATCCCTTGTACGCCGGGTGGAACGGCCAGCGCGCTATAGATCCGCTGATTGAGGGCGGTGTAGCTCGCCGACGCATTCGGATCGCTTGCGGAGTAGGTTGTCGCCGCCAGCGTCGCGATGCTTTGCACGATCGACCGGATGCCTTGTTCGTTGGCCTGCGTCCCGTAGGAGATCGTCGTCGCCGGATCGACGCGCGCCGTTGCGGCCGATCTTATCAGCGTCGAAGACGTGCCGTTGGTGAAGCCGAGGGCGGCGGTGGTTCCGGCTAAATTCCCGGCAGCGTCCGCAATGGTGAATTGGTTGCCGCTGGCGCCGGTCAGGACGATCTGGCCGCCGCTGAGGCTGGCCTGCACGTCACTGCCGGCACCCAACGCGGTGTTGATCTTAGTCACCACGGTGGCAAGCGAATCGCCGTTGGCTACCGTCACGGCGACGGGACTGCCGCCATTGACGTAGGCGCTGGTGATGTCGAACGTGCCGGCGGTGGCGGCGGTAATCGCGGCGCCGCCGGTGGCTTTCAAGGTCGCCGCGGTGGTGCCGCCGGTGTACCAGAACACAGTGTTGGCGGATGTCCCGGCGACCAGCGCCGTTGCGGTGGCGGGGGCGCCGCTGACCCGTAGCGGCGGTTGATCGAAAAAATTGTTCGAAGCGGCCATGGCGGAAGCGGCCGGCAGCGTCGTCTTGCCGATCTGGGTCACGCCGGCGGCGAGCGCGGCCTGAAGATTTGCCGCGGTGAGGTCGCTTGTGGCGCCGATCACGAACTGATTGGGCCCCGGGGACCCCGAACTGATTGCCTGCAGCTTCAGCGTCTGGGTCGTGCCATCGGGCAGGTTGAACGTGAAGGAGATCGTATCGCCGTCATTGGGATTGGTCGGTCCAAGGTCCACGGAAATCGCCGGTGGCGATCCCGCGGGTCCGGTGGGGGGAGGCGCGCCGGTCAACGACGAGCTGACCGAGGCCAGTTTGAGCCCGAACGGCGAACCCGCGGCATCCTCTTGCACCAATACGGTGGTGCTGGCTGGCGCGGGCACGGGAATGTTCAACCGGCAGAGCCCATTGGATCCTTGGTCCGCCGTCAGCCGCTCGGCGATGACCTGCTTGAGACCCGCCTGCGATCCGTAGCCATTGAGAATGTGGTCGGTGGTGTTGACCGATTGCTGGTCCGGCGAGGTTCCGGAGAACAGGTAGCCATTGCCGCCTTCGGTATTGAGAAGGCCAAGCACCTGGTCGAGTTGACTGGCGGCCGCCTGTTGGGCCGGAGTTCTGGCCGGTATTATCAAGGGTGAAACTGGGCTGCGCCACCGACGTCTGCACCGAACTGCCGACGCTTCCGACCTGTTGGAGCACCTGCTGCTGCAGGTTGATCGTCGTTCCCACAACCGTCATCGAACTGTCGAAGCTGCCGAGCGCCGCCAATTGCGCGTTCAACGAAACGGCAATCCCGCCCTGCGATCCGAGGCCGGCATAGTTGTCCGACTTTTGTCCCGTTCCGAGCTGCTGTTGCAGCTTGTCGAGCTGGCTTTTGAGCTCTAGCGTCGACTGAATGAGCGGAGCAACGGAAGGTGAGATACCTGAAAGTGCCATAATCGCCTCACATCAAACTTGCAGCAAAGCATCCATCATCGCTTTGATCGTCGACAGCACGCGCGCATTCGCTCCATAAGAGTTCTGCAGCGTGAGCAGGTTCGCCATTTCGGTATCGATATTCACCGCCGACGTTGAATTGAATCGCGATTGCAGCGAGTTGACCACGGTATCCTGGCCGGTTTGCAGATTGGTCGCGGTATTCGTCGCAAGACTCTGCATGCTTACGATCTGGCTCATAAAGTCGGACAGCTTGCCTTGGAACGGCGCGGTAATTCCGCCGATGCCGGTGTCGGGAGAATAGACGCTCGTGGAATTGACGAGCTGATTGTAGATGTAGTTTGGCCGCGTCGCGTCGCCGACCGGCGTCGTTGTTTGATAGGTGATGAGCTTCGAAGGATCGTCGATCAGCGAGCTGTTGACCCCGATCCGTCCTGCGTAGCCCGTGATCTCAGGTCCGGTCCCGGCGAAGGAGCCCGTGTACGGACTCGCGCCGTCGACGAAAAGCGGCAGCGTTGCGGACCCCCCCGTCAGCGACGTCGCAGTGGTCGTCGTCGACATCGCATCCACGGTGACCGGCGAGCCCGTTGCATTCACAATTTGCAGCAACGAAACTGGCGGATTCGGTGGACTCGGTGGACCCGGCGGATTGGAAAATTGCAGACCCGCCGAGCCGAGCGCGGTATTGAGCGCGGCCGCGACCGCGGCGGGACCACCGGAGAAATTGATGCCAATAACGGTATCGTTCGGGCTCGCTGTCGCCGTGTTCGACAGCGGCAGCGCGGTTGGGTCGTCGACTCGGACGATCGTAACATTGTGCTGCACTCTCGGACTCTGACCGTCGGTATAGCTGAGCTGGATCGTATTTCCGTTCGACAGACCGCTGATATCGGCATTGAAGCCGTTATTGGCGCCGGCGGTGACCGGCGTTCCGGCCGTGGTCGTGTCGGAAAGGGCGCTCGACATATGCGCCGCAAGCTCGTCGAGCTGATCTTGTGCCTGCACCAACACGTTGTCGCGCATGCTGAGATAACCGGCGATCTCACCGGACTGGATGCCACCATCCGCCACCAGATCGGTGGTCGAGCCCGACGGTGACATCAGAGTTATGGTGCCCAATTTGCTTTTGGTCGGGTCGGCATTCCACTGCTGCGTCGCGTTAATCGTGCCGCTTGCCGTGAAACTTAGCTGCGACGCCTTGTCGCCCACGAGCTGCGTCCCGCCGTTGGTTGTCACGATGATTTCGTTGTTGCTGCTTTGGGTAACACGGATATCCATCAGGTTTGCGAGCTGACTGACGTACTGATCGCGCTGGTCCTCCAGCGTCACCGTCGTGTTATTGTCGAGTCCGGCGGTCGACAGTTGCCCATTTATTTTCGCGATCTGCTGCAGGGCGTTGTTGGCCTGCTGCACGTCGCCGGCGAGTTCCTGGTCAGCCTGGCTGCGAAGCGACTGGATGCTTTGCGTCGCGCTGTTGAGCTGCTGCGCCATAGCCTGAGCCGCGTTGACCGCCTGGGCCTGCGCCGCGTAGGAGCTCGGGGCCGCGGACAGAGCCTGGACGGCGCTCGTAAAATTGTTGAATGTCGAGTCAAGCGTGGAGTCCGACCCAGGCTGACCGTAAACTTGCTGCAGCTGCTGATAGATCTTAGCCCTCAGATCGGCATAGCCGCCGCCGGAACTTTCCGTCCACAATTGCTGCTGAACGAAATTGTTGAGCAGACGGTTGATCGACGCAACGCTTACGCCGTTGCCGCCGTTGCCGGACACGGTCTCGTTGAGGCTGACCGATTTGGCAATGTAGCCGGCCGTCTGCGCATTGGCCACGTTACCGGCGACAATCGAAAGACCGGTCTGCGTCGCCTGCAATCCGGACGTCGCGGTGGCGAGCGCTTGCGTCAAACCCATGGCTTGGCCCCGATCATGCGCTTCGCCGATTCATGCCAAGCGCTCACCGAGCGCTATCGAATAATGTTCAATAGGTCCTGCGACATTTGATTCGACGTCGTGATCACCTTCGTATTCGCCGAATAGGCCTGCTGGGTCACGATCAATTTGGTGAACTCGGTCGCAATATCGGTATTGGACTCTTCGAGCGAACCGCCGACGATCTGACCGGTCGCCCCGGAGAGCGCTACACCGGAAGCGTCCGTTTGCTCGTAGGCGCCGCCGCTCAGGGACTTGAGGTTGGCCGGACTGTTGAAATGCACGAGCGGAATGTCGGCCAGCGCCACATTTTGTCCATTGGAGAATGTGCCGGTGACCGTACCATTGTCGGCAATTGCGATTGTGTCCAACTGGCCGGCCGCATAGCCGTTCTGCTTCAAGTTGTTGACGGTCGACAATCCGCCTGAACTGGCGAATTGCGTGATGGCGCCACTCGGCGTGGCCAGCGTGAGATTGCCGAGAACGGTGCCGTTGATGGTTACGCCATTCAGTGCGACTGAATTGACGGGCGGGGAGAGTTGTCCGGACGAATTGAATACAAAGTCGGTCCCGGCATTCTGCCACGCAACTTGCGCGCCGGTCGCGTTCGGGTTGACCTCATAAAACAACTCCCATGTATCGGTACCGCCAGCCGCGACGCTGCTGGTTTTACCCCACCTGAACTGAAGGTTAGCCGGCGTGCCGGTGGCGTCATAGGCGGTAAGCGAGCCGCCATCGATCGTTTCGCTAACAAAGGTCGCTGCGTCAGTGCCGATCACCTGGCCGGTTCCCGGAAGACCGTTGGCGCCGTTGGCCGTCGCACTCGCGCCGGCGAAGCCGAGTTGGGTGGCATTGCCGCTGCTGAAGGTGTTGACCGTAACCGAGTCGGCCGCACCCGCCACGCCGGTACTGGTGATCACCAGGTATCCGGCGCCATTCAGCGTCGCATTTACGTTGGCGGAGCCGCTGACCTGCGCGTTGATGGCATTTTTGATCGCGGTTGCATTGTAACTGCTGCCGCCGGCCAACGTGACCACCTGACCGTTGACGTCGAAAGTAAGGTTGGTGGCGTTGACGCCGTTCACAATAGCATGGTTCGCGACACCGGTCGTACCGCCGGTGGCGGTTTCGCTGGTGGCGGTGATTGTCAGACTTCCGGCGGCTCCCGCCGTCGGCGACGTGAACACGAGGTTGCCGCCGCTGACAGTAGTGACGTTGGTGCCGACCTGAAAGTTGATGATGTCGGCGACATCCTGCGCCGAAAGTGCGGCGGCACTAAGCGCAGTCGAATTCGCCGTATTGTAGGCGGTGACGTTCGCAGCGGTGATGCTGACGTTGGTGGGGGTACCGTCGACGTTCAGCGTGAAGTTGACAGCGTCGCCGCCGCCGCTGACATCGACGGTCGAGAACGCGCCTTCAGCGATGCTGGCGAAGGTCGCTCCCTGGCCGGTCAGATTAATGGTCCCAAGTGCGCTCGTGCCGGTCACCACGGCATTGGTGTTGGCGGTTGCGTTAATTGTAGGATTTTGGACGAAGCTCGCGGCATTGAGAAGTTCGGAGTTGGCAATAAGGGCGTTGGTCGCGGTCGTCTTGGGTGTTGCCGGAAGATTGAGCCCATAGTTGACTGTCGTAGTCGCACTCGCCGGCAGGAAGTTGCTCTGGAACTTCAATGGCGTGGCGACGTTGCCGGCCGCAGTGCCGGTCGTCGAATCGATCGGAATCCCTTCCAGATAAAAGCCGGCGCCGTTGACCAGATAGCCGTCGGCGTTCAACTCAAAGTCGCCCCGCCTTGTGAAGTTTTGGTCACCGGTAAATATCGGGGTCGTCCCGCTGAAGCCGGTCGGGGATTGCACCGTGAAATAACCGTCGCCATTGATCGCCATATTCGTTGCGGACGTGGCGGCCTGGATGGCGCCTTGCACGCTATTCGTTGCGGCGGAACTTGCCACGACGCCGCCGGCAACCTGCTGCGACGCATCTCCGCTGCCTGAGATCAAATCAGCGAAATTGGTATTGATGCCCTTGTAGGCAATGGTCTGAGAATTCGCGATGTTGCCCGAAATGTTCTGCATGGCGAACGCTTGCGCCTGCAATCCACTCACGGCCGAGGTAAGAGCGCCGAACAAACCCATGACTTCATCTCCACGTTCGCGATCCGCCAGCCCATAGGCCGCGTGCGGACATTCCCGCGAACAGGACAACGCAATCACCGTGCCAGATAAATTATCATTATAATACAACGGCTTAGATTGGCGCGCCGGCCTGGAACCAGCACTTATACGGGTTCTTTCTGCCGCGCGCCGGCAGATTTTGCCGGGTATTTCGGGACGTGAGCCGTGCGGTGGCGGCGCCGAAACCGCGACCGCTCGGCAGGTTTCCCTACCGAGCGGCAAAAGCACTGCGCTTTAAGTCGATTGACGGCTTCAGGTCTGGCCGGGCGCCTGCGGCTCGAACTTCAGCGCCACGCCGTTCATGCAGTAGCGCAAGCCGGTCGGCGGCGGGCCGTCGTCGAACACATGGCCGAGATGGCCGAGGCAGCGGCTGCAATGTACCTCGGTGCGCGCCATGAAGAAGCTGCGGTCTGACGTGGTGCCGATCGCACCCGCCAGCGGCTGATAGAAGCTCGGCCAGCCGGTGCCGCTCTCGAACTTGGTGTCGGACGAGAACAGCGGCAGGTCGCAGCCGGCGCAGGCGAAAATGCCCTTGCGCTTCTCGTGATTGAGCGGGCTGGTGCCGGCGCGCTCGGTGCCGTGCTTGCGCAGCACGTCGTAAGCTTGCGGGCTCAGGCGCTTGCGCCACTCCGCATCGGTAACTTTACGCCAGTCGATATCTTGCGTCGTTGTCGTCATTGTTTCTGCCTCGCCAAATTTACTCGCGGTCAACAGCGCGCCCAGTGCAACGCCGGCCGTCAACAGGGCTCGTCGGTCGATCATATCAACTGTCTCCCTTCACCTTGCCCCATAGCTGCTCCAGCCGCTGATCGCGGCCGCAGTTCCAACGGTAGAATTTATATTTCGTCGGGTTCTTCAGATAGAAATCCTGGTGATATTCCTCGGCCGGATAGAACGGCCCGGCCTTGTCGATCTCGGTGTAGATCGGCTTTTTGAGCTCGGCCTCGACCTTCTTCTTCGACGCTTCCGCGAGTTTGCGTTCCTCGTCGTTGTGCACGAAGATCGCGGTACGGTACTGGTGGCCGACGTCGCAGAATTGGCGGTCCTTTACGGTCGGATCGACATGGTGCCAGTAATACGTGAGCAATTGCTGGTAGGAGACCTTGTTCGGATCATAGATCACCTGCACCGACTCGGCGTGCCCGGTGCCGCCGGCCGAAACCTGCTCATAAGTCGGATTGGCGACGTGGCCGCCGGTATAGCCGGAGGTCGTCGAGATCACGCCTTTGACGTGGTCGAAATCGCTCTCGGTGCACCAGAAGCAGCCGCCGGCGAAGGTCGCCACCGCCTGCCCCGGTCCGGCCTTCGGCAGCGGCGCCATTTGCGCGCTCGCCAACCCGGCGGTCGCAAGCACAAGGATAAAGCCAAGCAGCAGGCGCCGCATCCGATCCTCCCGAATTCGTTTCCTCACGCGTCATCACATATACGCTCTGCGCACAATAGCCATTCAACTTGCCATCACTCGGCCATCACGCTTGTGCGAGGGCGCATGGCCCCGAAAAGTGGGTACCGGTTTTCGGATAGGCCATGCGCCAAAAGAAAATGCCCGCAATCCGCCTTGCCCCGCCCTGGCCGCCTGCCTAATGTCGCAAATAAGCGAGGAATTCCATGCGTTTTGAAGGCACCAAGGCCTATGTGGCGACCGACGACCTCAAGGTCGCGGTCAATGCGGCCATCACGCTGGAGCGGCCCTTGCTGGTCAAAGGCGAGCCCGGCACCGGCAAGACCGTGCTGGCGCTGGAGATCGCCAAGTCGATCGGCGCGCCGCTGATCGAATGGCACGTCAAGTCCACCACCAAGGCGCTGCAGGGCCTCTACGAATACGACGCGGTGTCGCGCCTGCGCGACAGCCAGCTCGGCGACGCGCGCGTGCAGGACATCCGCAACTACATCAAGCGCGGCAAATTATGGGACGCCTTCGTCGCCGACGAGCGCCCGGTGCTGCTGATCGACGAGATCGACAAGGCCGACATCGAATTCCCCAACGACCTGCTGCTCGAACTCGATCGCATGGAGTTCTTCGTCTACGAGACCGGCGAGACCGTGAAGGCGCGCCGGCGGCCGGTCGTGGTCATCACCTCGAACAACGAGAAGGAACTGCCCGACGCCTTCCTGCGCCGCTGCTTCTTCCACTACATCCGCTTTCCCGATCCCGACACCATGACGGCGATCATCGAGGTGCATTTCCCCGGCATCAAGCAGCGCCTGGTGAGCGAGGCGCTCAAGCTATTCTACGAAATCCGCGACGTGCCCGGCATGAAGAAGAAGCCGTCGACCTCGGAACTACTGGACTGGCTCAAGCTGCTGATGGTCGAGGACATCGGCCCGGAAACCTTGCGCGAGCGCGATCCCAAGAAGCTGATCCCGCCGCTGCACGGCGCGCTCATCAAGAACGAGCAGGACGTGCATTTGTTCGAGCGTCTCGCATTTATGGCGAGACGCGAGGGGCGCTGATTATCTAGTCGCGAGAATCAGCGTGCTCGGCGGCGGGCCATTTCGGCGAGATGCGTACGAACGAAAGCCTGGAATTGGTCTGCGGACGGTGTCAACTTGGCGTCTCGAACTCGAAGGACTGACACCACGTTGCGAACATTCCATCCCCGAATGCGGATAGCGGCCAATGACCCGGTTCGCAACTCGGCGGCGACAACGTAGCGGCTGATAGCCGTAACTCCATAGCCTCGCTTCAGCGCGTGTACGACCGCCTCATGCGACGGCAACTCAAGCCGATGCCTGGGAACGATGCCCAACCGCGCCAATCCTGCGTCAGACGAGATCCGCGTCGCCGAGCCCTCCTCTCGCGAAATCCAGGTCACTTTTTCGAGACTGGCACGCGACGGTCGCCGCGGTACGAGCGCTGACTTGCCGACGATCGGGACGTCATAATCGAACAGCGGCTCAGTTTCGATCTCAGGGGCCGCGACCGTCCCCGCGACGAAACCGAGCTCGGCGTGATGCGACCGAAGCAACTCGACTGCCTGCTCGGCGGTGCCAACTTGCAAGGTGACGCGCACCTCTGGGTGATAATGCTGGAAATCGGCGATGATCTCGGGCAGCAGATACCCGCCAGTAAGGGATGACGCCACCACCGCCACCGAACCATAGCCGGTTTTGCGGAATTGGGCCGCGCCGAGCCCGGCTTGCACGAGCAGTGACTCGGCTCGAAGGACGTGGTTCGCAACGAAATCACCGGCCTTCGTGAGTGCACCATCCCGCCGTGCCCGCTCCACGAGCTTCAATCCCAGGGCATTCTCCAACTCGGCGATGTGTTTTGAGATCGCCGGCTGGCTAATAAGCAACTCGGCGGCAGCTGCCGAGAACGACCTTTGGCGGGCAAACGCCGCGAACGCCCGTAATCGTGCTTCTAGCTTCATAACCCAAGCTTATACGAACTAGCCGATTATGTATTTTTTTCTTGATCTAGCGGCGAGTATGGTGGCTTTGCTGGTCGTCGCCGCTACCAGACGGGGGAGACACAATGCCTGCATTCATCTGCTCGACCTGCGGCACGCAATATCCGCCAAGTGAAGCCCCACCGGCCCACTGCCCGGTGTGCGAAGACGAACGCCAGTTCATCCCGCCCGAGGGGCAGTCGTGGACGACGTTGGAGCGGCTGAAGATTTCGCACCACAATGGGTTCCGCCAGTACGAGCCGGGTCTCATCGGCATCGGCACGACACCGAAATTCGCCATCGGGCAACGCGCACTGCTTTTGTGTACGCCTGAGGGGAATATCCTATGGGATTGCATCTCGCTGATCGACGACGCCACGGTCACTCTTATCAATGGGCTTGGCGGATTGCGCGCCATCGCCATTTCGCATCCGCACTTCTACACGACGCTGGTCGACTGGAGCCGGGCGTTCGGGAACGTGCCGGTCCATCTGCACGCCGACGATGCCAAGTGGGTGAGGCAGCCAGACCCCTGCATTAAGTTCTGGCAAGGCGAGAGATTCGAACTGATGAATGGGATCACGCTGGTTCGCGGTGGCGGGCACTTCCCCGGCGGGGCGATGCTGCATTGGGCGGCGGGGGCCGGGGGCAAAGGCGTGGTGTGCTCGGCGGACATGGCCATAGCGAACCTGGACCGCAAGTCCTTCTCCTTCATGCGCAGCATTCCGAACTTTATCCCCCTCTCCGAAAATGCTGTTCGTGCCGTCGAAGCAGCGCTGGCGCCGCTCGCGTTCGATCGGGTCTACAGCCACCACTTCGAGCGGGTGATCCATTCGGGCGCCAAGCAGATCTTACAGAATTCTGTGGGACGCTACGTTGCAGCGATCGGTGGTGCTTATGATCGGACGTGAGGTCAGAAAAGGACCAAGCGCTCAAGCGGCGGGAGCATTGGCGAACGTGGACTCTTGGACTGGCTCAAGCTCCTGATGGTCGAGGACATCGGCCCCGAAATCTTGCGCGAGCGCGATCCGAAAAAGCTGATCCCGCCGCTGCACGGCGCGCTGTTGAAGAACGAGCAGGACGTGCGTTTGTTTGAGCGTCTCGCATTTATGGCGAGACGCGAGGGGCGCTGACAAGCAGCGTCCCAAGCAGCGTGGTCTTCATGACGTGGCGCGAGAGGCGCTGATTACGTCGCCGGTTTGTCCGGCTTCGCCGCCTTGGGCTTCTGCGCTGGCTTGGCCTGCGGCAGCTTCACCGGCTCCTCGGGCGCTGCCGTGGCTTCCGGCGCCGCGATCCAGCCCTGCTCCCTGGCATAAGCTGCGACCTTCTCGCCCGCGGCGCGGCCGAGCCGGCGCGCCTGCGCTTCGACATCGGGCGAAAGTTTCACCTCGGCCTTTTCAGTCACCAGCACCGCGGCGATTGCCGCATTGCGCTCGGCCGCCTGCTTTCCCGTCGGCGGCTTGCCGGCGTCCTTGGCGTCGACACTGAAGCCGGTCAGATGCTTCCTGGCGCCGCTCGAAAAAAGCGAAATCGTGATGTCGGCCACGACGCCGTCGTGCCCGGCGCCAAATCCGATCGGTTTGGCCTTCTTGCCGCTGCCCTGCTCGCCGCCGTGCAGCCGCCCGCTCACCACCGCCGCCTGATCGTTGAGCGTGAGCGCCTCTTCACTGCCGGGCCGTGCATCGAGCCCGGCCTCGCGCAAGGTGACGACGATGGTAGCCACGATCTCGTCATTGATGCGCGCGAGCGTGCGCTGCTTGCGCTCGAGGATCGGGAAATTGCTGCCATTGCGATCCATGCGCAGGCTGAAGCCGCGGTCGATCGCGTCCACGTCGGGGGCCACCGTGAAATCCGTCACCAGCACCGTCTTCGGCTTTACCGCCGTGCTGCCGAACAGGTTAGTGCCGCCGGTATTGGCACAGCCGGCCAGCGCCAGCGCGGCGATGGCAAGGCCGATGGCGGCAAAACGGGACGTTGATGAACTCATGATGATGGAACCTTAGCACAGCCCGGCGGGTCGAAAGAACGGGTGAAACCGATCGCCAATGGCACCCTACTGTCAGGCCGGGGGTGCAGCGGGCGGCTCGGGAGCCGGCGGAACGGCCTCCGCCGCTGCTGCATCCGCAACGGCGGGCGGCGGGCCCTGTCCGTTGCGGGCGGCAAGCCGCGTCGCTTTGCGTGTGCGCGCCTGCTCGCGGTAGCGCGCCCAGCTTTGTTCGATCCGCTCGATCGGCCGGCTGCCCCAATAAATGCCTTGCGCCATGGCCCGTCCAAGCACGCCGCCGGCCCAGACCAGTTCGTAGGGCGCGAACAGCCGCCAGGTCGTATCGGTCTCGACGATGCCGCGCGCGACCAGTTCGCCGCCCATCGCCGTGGTGTTGAGCCCGTGCCCGCCGAAACCGCTCGCCACCCACAAGCCGCTCTCGATCTCGCCGATCTGGGGCATGCGGTGGACCGCGCGCCCGAGCGTGCCGCGCCACAGATGCGCGATCTCGACCGCCCCGAGATCGGGAAAATTGCGCTTTATATCGGCGAGGAGCCCGCGCCGGACCCAGCGCGGATCGGCCTGCCATGCGCGCATGCGGCCCGACCACTGCAATCTTTCTCCACCGGAATCTGCGCCGCCGACGATGCGGTAATGATTGTCGGCGCGGTTGGTGTCGCTGACCGCGCCGCGGTAGCGCACGATCTCCCTGAGCCGTGGTATCGGCTCGGTCACCAGCACAAAGGTTGTGATCGGCAACAGCGTGGCGCCGAGCCGCGGCATCAGATCGCCGATTTGCACATTGCAGGCAAGCACCACATGCGTCGCGCGCACGCGCGCCTCGGGCGTATCGATGCGCTTGCGCACCCCGGCCGGATCGATCCCGATCGCCTGTGTGTTCTCGAAGATGCGGGCGCCGAATTTCTCCGCGTCGGCGGCAAGGCCGAGCGCGTAATTGAGCGGATGAATGTGAATCGCGCCGGGAAAATGCAGTGCGCCGAAATAGCGCTTGTTAGGCAGCACCTCGCGCACGCGCTCCGTCGGCCAGGCTTCGACATTGGCGCCGATCCAGCGCAGCCGCTCGACCTCGGTGTCGATTTCATCGCCGTTGTCGGTCTTCGAGACGTGCAGCCAGCCGGGAACCGGATCGGCTCCCGGCATGCCGGTTTCCGCGACCGCGCGCCGCACGTAGTCGATGCCTTGCTCCGACAGCGCCCAGAGCTGCTTGGTGTGGTCGAGCCCGATGCGCTCGACCATGCTTTCGATATCCTCTGAAAAGCCCGGCAGCACGAAGCCGGTATTGCGCCCAGACGCCGCGCAGGCGACCCGGCCGCCCTCCAATACCGCCACCGACCAGCCGCGCCGCGCCACCTCACGCGCCACGGTCAAGCCGGCGAGCCCGGCGCCGATCACGCAGACATCGACATCGTGATCGAAATTCAGGCGCGGGCGTTCCGGGCTTGCCACCCGGGTCGCTTCGTACCAGCCCGCCGCCACATTATCGTCTTCGCTCATCGCTACTCTTGTTGACAGTCCTGCGCCGCCGCATGCGCCAGCGGCGCGCATGCTAAACTGCCGCAGATTCGAAATCGACGCTTCCCGCGTCCCCCAGCCCACACTCTAGATACACCATGCGCCGCCTTTTGCTGCTACGCCATGCCAAGGCCGAAAAGTCAGAGCCCGGGACGAAAGACTTTGCCCGCGTCCTGATCGATCGCGGCCGTAAGGATGCCGCCAAGATTGGCGCCTATATGGCGGCCCATGCGCTCGTCCCCGACCGTGTGATCCTGTCCCCCGCCGCGCGTACCCAGGAGACCTGGAAATACGCCGCAGCCGCGTTCCACCCAGCGCCGGCGGCAATGTCGACGGAAAAGATCTACGACGCTACGCCGCACAGCATCCTGGCGGTTATCAAGGACGCCCCGGCGGCGGCCCATACGCTCATGGTCATCGGCCACAATCCGGGGCTGTACGAGCTCGCGCTGATGCTGATCGCGGCCGGCGACGTCGATGCGCGCGAGCGGCTGCGCGATAAGCTGCCGACCTCGGGACTGGTCATCATCGACTTCGCCTTCGACAATTGGAACAAGCTGCATCCGCAATCCGGCCGCCTGGAGCGCTTCATCAGCCCGAAGTCGCTGGAAGCCGCGGCCAATTAAAGCAATCGACTCATTAATCAGGGTCGGCGGCTAACGGCTACGCCGCACGCGTCAAATAAAACGCCCCACACCGGAGGTGCGGGGCGTTCGAAGATGTTTGGAAGGGCGGCCGGCTGCGGCCCCCGCCCCATCGGTTCGTCACATGGTGGTGATGTCGCGATCCTTGGTCTCGGGCAGGAAGATCAAACCGACGACGAAGCTCATCGCAGCAATCACGATCGGGTACCAGAGACCGGAGTAGATGTTTCCGGTTGCCGCCACGATGGCAAAAACGGTCGCCGGCAGGAAGCCGCCGAACCAGCCGTTGCCGATGTGATACGGCAGCGACAGCCCCGAATAGCGGATGCGGGTCGGGAACAATTCGACCAGCCAAGCGGCAATCGGCCCGTACACCATAGTCACATAGACGACCAGGATGGCGAGCAGCAGCACCGTCATCGGGTAGTTGATATCCTTGGGATCGGCGCTCGCCGGATAGCCGTGGTTCTTCACCGCCGCAGCAATCGTGGCGGGCAGGTTTGGCGTGTCGGCGTTGAGCTGAGTATCGCCGATCTTCACGCTCGCCTTGGTACCGGCAGGCGCTTTGACGTTTTCGTAGTTCACCGACAGGTTGACTAGCGTTGACTTGATGATGTCGCACGCGGTGGTGAACGTCTCAGTGCCGGTCGCCTTGAACTGGAACGAGCACTGGTTGGGATCCGCGGTTACGACTACCGGCGCCGCCGACAAGGCATGCTCCAGCTTCGGATTGGCGTAGTGGGTGATGCCCTGGAAGATCGGGAAGTAGGTGATCACCGCCAGCGCGAAGCCGGCGAGCATGATCGGCTTGCGGCCGATCTTGTCCGACAACCAGCCGAACAGGATGAAACACGGCGTGCCGATCGCCAGCGAGACCACGATCAAGATCCAAGCGGTGACTGCTGGCACTTTCAGCGTCTGGGTCAGGAAGAACAGCGCGTAGAACTGTCCGCCGTACCACACCACGGCTTCGCCGGCGGTGGCGCCGAACAGAGCCGCGAGCGCGATCTTGAGGTTTCCCCACTGGCCGAAGGCCTCGCCAAGCGGGCGCTTGGACTGCTTGCCTTCCGCCAGCATTTTCTGGAACAGCGGGGCTTCGTTCAGCTTCATTCCCATCCAGATCGTCACCACGAGCAGCAAGGCTGACACCAGGAACGGAATGCGCCAGCCCCAGTTGGTGAACGCCTCCTCGCCGATCGTTGTGCGGATGCCGAGGATCAGCAGCAGCGCCAAGAAAAGGCCGAGCGTCGCGGTGGTCTGAATCCATGAGGTGTAATAGCCGCGCTTGTTCGGCGGAGAATGTTCGGCGACGTAAATTGCCGCACCGCCATACTCGCCGCCAAGCGCGAGGCCCTGGATCAGGCGCAGCGCCACCAGCACCACCGGCGCCGCGATGCCCCAGGTGGCATAGCTCGGCAGCACACCAATGAAGAATGTGCCGAGGCCCATCAGGGTCATGCAGAGCAGGAAGGTATTCTTGCGACCGATCGTGTCGCCGAGGCGGCCGAACAGCAGCGCGCCGAACGGACGCACGGCAAAGCCGGCGGCGAAGGCGAGCAGCGCGAAGATGAAGCCGACATTGGCCGGCACATTGGAGAAGAAGTATTTTGCCAGGAACGCGCCGAGCGTCCCGTAGATGTAGAAGTCGTACCACTCGAGCACGGTGCCGAGAGATGAGGCGAAGATGACTTTGCGTTCCTCGGACGTCATCCCGCCTTCGCGGTGGGTATTAGCCGTCATTACAGTCATGAGCGTTATCCCCGTTATATGTTGATTTGTTTTTTGTTAGGGGGCTGCCTCGTCGCGCTTATGTCTCCCGTCCAATGCCGTCCCCGCACTAGAATTACGCTCGCACAACCGCTTCGTCTTTGCCCCTGGAGTCTTACGCTGAAAGTCTAAACTCCAGCCGTAGTGGGGTAGTGGCATTGCGACTTGATCGTCAATGCGATTTTTTTCCAAAACATCAATCGGCCACGCGCAAGTCCGCAGCGTCGGGCGCGACAAGATCGCCCTCAACGCCGCATCGGAAACATGCCATGATTGGGCCCCTGCAGCGGAAAAGAGGGGCGCTGTCATGTACAAGCAGATTCTGGTTCCGATCGACCTTGCCGATACCGATTTGGCCAAACCCGCCATCGAGGCCGCGGTGACGCTCGCCCGCTCATCCGGCGGCTCGGTGCGCCTGATCAATGTGCTGCCGATGATGCCGGTGATGCTGGCGGAATACGTACCGCCCGACTTCGACGTGCAGCAGCGCAAGTCGGCGGATGAAGCCATGGCCATTATCGCGGGCGAAAGCGGGCTCGACAGCGCGCATATCTCGGGCACGGTGCGGCAAGGCGGCATTTATCACGAGGTTCTGGAAGAGGCGAAGGCGATCAATGCCGACCTCATCGTGATGAGTTCCCACCGCCCGGCCATGCGTACCTATTTCCTCGGCTCCAATGCCGGCCACGTGGTGCGTTACGCCAAATGCTCGGTGCTGGTGGTGCGCAACGGCAAAAGCTGAAAGTGCGCGGTCAGCCTTTCGGCATCAGCTCGGCTGGCGGCGCATCGGGGCGATAAAGGCCTGGCCGGTTGCGGCGAAAGAAGTTGCCGCCCTGCCACAGAAACAGTGCCAAAAAGCCGCCAACGAAGGCTGCGCCGCCTTTTACGCCAGCCTGCAAGGCGCGCATGACCAGCCAGGCGAGCCCGAGCGACACGCCGACATAGACAATCAGCCCCGGCCAATAGAGGAGCGGATGACTGCCCTGCTCGAACCGCGCCGGCGGCGCCGCCAGCGCGATGCGCCGGTGCAGCTCGGCGATAAATGCCGCATAGGGTTTGTCCAGCCGCTCCTGCTCGACCATGCTTTTCCACGTGCTCGACAGGATTTCGAGCTTGGGCGCGCCGTCCGCCCATAGCTCGGCCGCGAAGCGGTGCGTCTGCATGCTCGCGGGCCGAAACGACAGGCGCACGCGGCGGAGCGTGCGAAACGGAACACGGCCCGATTTGCCGCCATTGGCCCAATCGATGCCGTCGCCGACAAGCTTGAACTCCCAGGGCGCGCCCAGGAGCGAAGGCCGAAAGGTATATGTGACGCCCTCGCCGGCGCCCGCCGGTTCAATATTCATGTCGACCGCCTGCGTGACAAAGGCCGTCCAGTCCCCGTTTCATGCATAATTTCAGCCATTAACCATGATATCGGCTGGCGCCGCCGCACCCTGCCGCAATACCCCCGCAATATGCTTCAAGCACATGTTTCAATGCGCACGAGTATATATTAACCTGAGCGCGGGCACACGTAGCGTAGGGTCTGGGGAGCCTTGTCATGGCCAAGTTGTCGAACCTGTTCGGGCGCAAGAGCGATGAGATCGACGGCGGGCGCGGAACCGGCAACGAGGAGCCCCGCTCCGCCGAGACCATTACCGACGTCGGTTCGCGCATAGGCGAGGAAAACGAAGCGCTACGCAACCTCTTGGGCGATACCGCCCGCAAGATCGGCGAACTCGACGAACTCAAGGAATCCTTCGACAAGATCGTTGCGCCGTTCAACAGCGCGCTGCGCGCGCTCGAGCAGGAAAAGTCGCAGACGCTCGCGCTCAACAGCATGCTCAACGAAGTCGCGCACGGCCTACGAAACATTGCGCGCCGAATTCTACCGGACCGATAAAAAGGCCACCACGCTCGAAGCCGATATCGAGACACTGCGTGTCGACTACGAGCTAGCGCGCGAAACGAATCGCGCGCTTGAAAGCACCCAACTCGAACTCACCAATGAAATTTCCAACTACCGTGCGCAGATCAATGAGCTTGAGCATCGGCTGGCGCAGGAAACCACTGAGCACCGCACGCTGATCGAAAATCACCGCACGCTGCGGGAGCAGTACGACAGCGCCGAGAAGCGCAACATGGAGCTTGAGGGCGACATTGCCGGCGCGCGCGAAAGGCTGGCGTTGGTGGACGACGACAAGCGTTCGCTGCAGATCGCGGTCGACAAGGCTTTGGACGAGACTGCCCGGCTCTCCCGCACCCTCACCGAGACCGAGAACGCACTGGCCGCGACCCGCGCGCAACTCAGCAAGGTCGAGGCCAACTTCGCCGAAACCTATGCCGAACGCGGCCAGCTTGCCGTCGCGCTCGACGAAGTCCGCGAGCAGCGCCAAGCCGAGCAAAACAGCCTCAACATGCGGCTCGAAGCGTTGCAGTCGCGCGCAGCGACGGCCGAGCGCCTATTGGCCGAGACGCGGCAAAATATGATCATGCGCACCGAGGAAGTGCGCGCGTTCGACCGCAAGTCGGTGGAAGCCACCATCGCCCGCAACAACGCGGAAAAGCGCCTCGCCCAGGTCGAGGGGATGCACGAGATGCGCGAGAGCCATATCAAGGACATCGAGAAGGCGCGCGCGGCGCTTGCGGAGCGCAATAATTCGATGACCAAAGCACTCAAGGCGCGCGAGGCCGCGCTGGTGCGCGCGGAAGAGAAGATCGCCGCGCTCACCGAACGCAACGGCCATCTCGAAGCCGACGTCCAGGTCAGCCGTACCAATATCGAAAAGCGCGTCGAGGATCTCAATTCGGCCCTGCAACGCGAGCGCATGGAGCGCGCGATGATCGAAGGCGCGCTGGAAGCCACGCGCAAGGATAACTCGCGCCTGCAAAGCGAAGTGGCGTCGCTGCGCTCTGTGCTGCGCCGCGGCATGTCGCTTGACGACGCACCGGTGGCGCCCGACGAGCCGGCAAACGACGAGGCCTCGGTTAAGGCCAAGATCGGCAAGAACGCGGAACCCGCGTAACACGCTTCTTAACGCACGGCACATCTAAATTTTTCTTCATATTCGGAACGCGGGGCGCGGTCCCCGTGTTTGCTTTTCACGTGGCGCGCGACGCGGCGCGCCGCACTGTCTCGCGTATTTCCGCGCACAGACTCTAAAGGAGGAACGATCATGATGAAACGCGTATTGACCGCCACCGCGTTGGCCGCGGTGCTCGCGGTGCCGGCGTTCGCGCAGCAGCCGACGACCAAGCCGGACACGGCGCTCCAGAGCTCCGCAAATATGCCCGCCAATGCCGGCTTTGTGCAGCAACAGGGCCAGAACGAATGGCGCGGTTCCAAGCTGATCGGCGCCAACGTCTACGGGCCGGACAACAAGTCGATTGGTTCGATCGACGACGTGATCGTCGCCAGCGACGGTCAGATCAAGGCGGCGGTCATCGGCGTCGGCGGCTTCCTCGGCGTCGGCCAGAAGGACGTGGCCGTCCCGTTCAATTCGCTGCAGGTGATGCGGAAGGCGGACTCGAGCTCGATCGAAAAGATCACGGTGACCTACACCAAGGATCAGCTCAAGGACGCGCCGAAATTCGCCTATTACCAGGCGCCGAATGCGCGGTCGACCACCGGCTCCGGCTTGAACAGCCTCAACAAGGGCTCGATGGGCGCCCCGAAGCCGATGAGTTCGCCGAAATAAATAAAACGTTTTGCGTTCGACCTTGCGCCCGGCCCTCGGCCGGGCGCTTTTTTTTGCGCTGCGGTATTTGCGGGTGACAATCTGGCGCACCGTTCCTATATCGGACGCATGCGTACGCTGATCATTTTCGCGTTGTTTAGTCTCCTGGCGGGCTCGGTCTGGTTCGCCGGCGCCGCGTGGGAACGGCTCGGCGGCGAACCCATGCCGCTTTACGGCTATGCCGCGATCGCCGGCGGCGTGCTGGTCTCCCTGCTCGTCGGCGGCGGCTTGATGGGGCTCGTCTTCTATTCAAGCCGCCATGGCTACGACGACATGAACGGCGACGAGCAGGACCGCCGCTGAGCGGCGGCTCCACAATCGGTCATGAGCCTGATTCTCTCGTTAATATCACGCAATGATTGGCATTATCACTTTTTGGTATAATTGCCGCACTGCAACGCACATTTGACCTTGATGTTTACGCGGCGGCAGCAATAGCATCCCGGGCGCATCGAGTCCGCCAATGCCCAGACAAAAAATAAATTCTGAGCGGCGGCGCTTATCGCGGGCTTTGCTGGAGGAACCCAAGTCCGCGTACCAAGTCGCGGTAGCAAGCAATTCGGGTGCTGCCGCAAAATGATCTAACCGGGGAGGCTACGGGGCATGTTCACTCAAATTCTCGATCCTTTTGGAAATCTGTTCATCACTTGGCTGGTGGCACTAATTCCGGTCGCGGCGCTGCTCTTCATGCTCGCCGGACTGCGCTGGTCGGCTTGGGTTGCGACTCTGGTCGGGTCGCTCATCACGCTCGCGCTCGGCCTTTGGGTTTGGAAAATGCCGTTCGATACCGGCATCCGAGCTTATCTCTATGGCTCGGCAACCGGCGTGTGGAACGTCGACTGGATCACGTTCTGGGGCGTCATGCTGTTTAATACGCTGGTCACCACCGGCACCTTTGACAAGCTGCGCCGCTGGCTGATCTCGCAGGGAACACAGGATGTCCGTGTGCAGACCATTCTGTTTGCCTGGGCGTTCGGCGCGCTTTTGGAAGGCCTTGTCGGCTTCGGCTATCCCTGGGCTTTCGTCGCGCCGATTTTGATCGCGCTCGGCATCCCCGACCTCGATGCCATCCGCGTCGCCGCAATCGCCAACAACGCGCCAGTGTCCTATGGCGCGCTCGGCGCACCGATCATCGCGCTCGCCGCCGTCACGGGTTATCCGCTGCTCGCCCTGTCCGGTTCGATCAGCAAGATCGTCGCCATTCTGGCGCTGTTGCCGCCCTGGATCCTGCTCTATCTCGTCTCGGGCAAAAAGGGCATGTGGGGCGCCTGGCCCTTGGCGGTCGTCGGCTCGCTTGGATATATCGCCGGCCAGCTGCCGGTGGGCACCTATCTCGGTCCATATCTGCCGGACGTTGCCGGCTCGATTACCTGCTTCGTCTGTATTCTCGTCCTGCTCAAGATTTGGCACCCCGCCGAGGTTCTTGGTTACGGCGGCAAGCCTGTGAGCGGCGCGACTGTCGCGGCGGAAGCGCATGGATTGTCGGGGCGCGACGTCTTCCAGGCTTGGTTGCCGATCGCCGTTCTGATCATCGTTGTCGTCGCCTGGACCGGGCCGTGGTCGAAGCTGCCCGGCATCGTGATGCTGCATCTTCAGGAGACGGCGGCATCCTCGATCGCTCAAGGCGCGACGATCGCGGCGATCTTCAACTGGACGCCGTTCGTCGGCGGCTCGGCTATCCTGGCCTCGTGGATCATCGTCGCTTTGCTGCTGGGCGTGAACGGCCAGCAACTCGCCGAGATTTGGAAGAAAACTTGGTCGCAGATGTGGGGCGCCTGCCTTGTCGGCGTATTCATCTTCGGCTTGGCCTATGTCTACAACTTCTCGGGCATGGCCGCGTCATTGGCCAAGGCCTTCTCCTCGCTCGGCGCCGCTTTCATCATCGTGGCTCCGATCCTCGGATTTATCGGCGTGGCGCTGTCGGGCAGCAATACTTCGACCAACGCTATGTTCGGCAAGTTCCAGGCGCTTGTCGGACAAATTCTCGGCTTCCCGCCGCTGCTGCTGCCGACGCTAAATTCGATCGGCTCCGAGATCGGCAAGCCAATCGCACCGCAAACGGCGAGCGTCGGCGTTTCGACCTCGCGCTTCGTACGCAACGAAGGGGCGGTCATCCGGCACAATTTCGGTTGGTGTCTGGTGCTGCTGGGCTATCTCATTGTCATCAGCGTTGCCTGTTACCTGTTCTTCCCGGGGATCATGAAACTCTGATTTCTGGCTGAGACTCGCAAAGGGGGCATCCTCCGGGGTGTCCCCTTTGTTGCGCTCGTACACAGAAAGCCCTCCTTTCAGGAGGCCAATGCAACGCAGCCCTGCATCGAAAGATGCAGGGCTTTTTCTTAGCGTTCGGCTATAGTCCGCACCGCCAAAACCACCCGGAAAACCGCAATGTCCAAGACCCTGGTCCAGGAACAATTCGGCAAGACCGCCGCCAGCTATCTCACCTCGACGCCGCACGCGCTGGGCAAGAGCTTGGAGCGGCTGGTGGCGCTGACCTCCCCGCAGAAGACTTGGCGCGCCCTCGACGTCGCCACCGGCGGCGGCCACGTCGCCTACACCTTCGCGCCGCATGTCGAGCGCATGTGGGCAACCGACATCACTCAGGAAATGCTCGACATGGTCAAAGCCGAAGCGCAAAAGCGCGGCCTCGCCAATGTCCGTACGGCTTACGCCAAAGCCGAGGCGCTGCCGTTCGAGGACGCAAGCTTCGACCTGGTCACCTGCCGCATCGCGCCGCATCATTTCGATTCGATCCCGGAATTTATCGACGAGGTGCACCGCGTGCTCAAGCCGAACGGCCTGTTCGCGGTGGTCGACAATGTGGTGCCGAAAGGCAGCGTGGGCGATTACGTCAACGCCTTCGAGCGCTTCCGCGACCCCAGTCACCTGCGCGCCTGGACCATCGATGAATGGCGCGTCGCGTTGAAAACGCACGGTTTTTCCATCGCGCACGAAGAGCAGCTTTACAAGCAGATGGAATTCAAAAGCTGGGCGGCGCGGCACGACGCCAACATGCAGGCCTTTCTGCGCGCGATGCTGGCGCTGGCGACGCCCGAGGTGAAGACCGTCATGGAGCCGAAAGGTACCGGGCCCGATCTCACCTTCCGCCTGAGCGAAGGCCTGTTTATCGCCAAAAGGGCATAGCCTTTTTGTCATTCCGGGTCGCGCACAGCCGCGCGCGTCCGGAATGACGACCAACATCATCGGCACCGGCGAATCGCCAAAACACTCTCTCGGTGGCGCCGCGATTACATATTCGCACGGCGCTTAATCCTTATTCCCCCAGCAAGGTATTGTTCGATTCAACGCCGATTCTATGGACTTCCACAGCCTTCAGGGCGAGCGGGCGGACCACCCGCGACATAGATCTTCACAAGTCTATAGCGCGACGTGTCATTTGCCCTAAGCGCTGCGCCGGCGGGAACCGCCTCCGGCGACGCGCACAAACCGCCGATCGCAGGCGACTTTTTGTCCATCAGTACAAGTGGTTAAAGTCTTGAATACCGTCGCAGTTCGGTTTTCATTCCGCTAGTATCCCTTTCTGTGGTTGATTCGGAGTCGCTTCGGCCGGGCGGATCGGCGCATTTAAGGGGTCACCGCCATGAGCAGATTTGGCTTTCTCACCCGGAAAACGGGTTCCGAAGAAAAGCCGGTCGAGCCAACAGACGCCAACGACAATCCGCTCGAACTCGACGAGGAACTTTTTTCCACGCTCGGCAACCAGCTCGGCGGCGAGAACGAGGCGCTGCGCAATCTTCTGCTCGACGCCAACAACAAGATCGGCGAACTTGACACCATCAAGGCCGCGGTCGGCAAGCTGGTCGATCCGGTCAGCAAGGCGCTGCGCGATTTCGAGGCTGAGAAGACCGAAAAGGTTGGCCTGCAGACGGTGCTCAACAATACGCGCACCGCCTACGGCAAATTGCGCAATGAGGTGGGCGACCTTGAGAAGCGGCTGGCTGCGTCCGACCAGGAATGCCAGTCGCTGCGACAGGACCTCGCCGCCACGCAGAGCCTGCTGCACACGCTGGAATCGACCAAGACCGATTTCTCGATCGATATCGCCGCGGCGCGCGCGCAAATCGCCGAATTGGAGTCGAATCTGGCGCAGCGTACGGGGGAATGCCTCGCACTGCGCGAGGAAAACCGCCGGTTCGACGAACGGCTGGTCACCACCGAAAAGCGCTCGATAGCGATCGAATCGGACCTTGCCGCCGCGCGTCAACGGCTCTTGGTCGCCGAAGACGAGAAACGCGCGCAGCAGGTCATGCTCGATAAAGCGAGCTCGGAAGCCGCGCGTATTTCGCGCAAGCTGGCCGAAACGGAGGCGAGCTTCGCCGCCGTGCAGGGCCGCCTGCGTCAAGCCGAAGCGACCATGAACGAAGGCAACATCGAACGCGCCCGGCTCGTCACCACCATTGACGAGATCAACGAAAGGCATGAGCGCGACCGCACCGGCCAAGCGATGCGTTTCGATTCTCTGCAGGCGCGTACGGTGACGCTCGAGAAGGTGGTCGCCGATGCGCGCGAATTGCTGCTCGCACGCGCCGAACAGATCCGCCAATACGACCGCCGCATCGCCGATACCGCGGCCGAGCGCGACGCCTTGCAGGAACGCGTGACCAATCTGCAGGCCGCGCTGATCGAGTACGAATCCAAATACAAGGAGGCCGATCAGACCCGATCGAGCTATCTGGAACGCAACGAGACGCTGGCGCGCGCCTTCACCGCCAAGGAAGCCGCGCTCAAGCATGCCGAGGACGCTAACGGCTCGCTCATCGACCGCGTCCGCGCGCTGGAAACGGCGCGGGCCGTCGAGAAACAGGCCTCCGAGCAAAAGATCGAAGGCCTCGACACCGCGTTGCGGCGCGAGAAACTGGCCCGCGCCGTCGCGGAAGGCGCGCTGGAAGCCGCCCGCAGGGACTATGCCAAAGCGATGCGCGAAGTGATGACGCTGCAGCGCAATCCGGCAGCGCCCGGCGAACCTACGCGTCCGCGCGCCGCCAACGCCGCATAAGTATCTCTTTACCGCCTTGTGTCGCATCGCCGGGCCCAGCGCCCGGCGATGTCGTTTTAGCTGCCGGCATACGGCTTCATTGATCTAGCGCAAGGCAGCCGGCATCGGCTGCCGCTAGCGTACGCCTGCATCATCCCGGCGGGGGCCGACCACTTCTTGACATGCCTTATCGCGCCAACAGCGATCTGCCGCCGTCGATCCGGAACAACCTGCCCCAGCACGCGCAGGACATCTACCGCGAAGCATTCAACCACGCCTTCGCCGCCCATGGCGGTGAACTCGATCGCGAAAAGCGCGCCCACATGATCGCCTGGGCGGCGGTCAAACGCGGTTACGTCAAGGCCGGCGATATTTGGGTTCCGCGCGAGGGCGAGTCGGCAACACGCTGACAAATCTCAAATTTCCTCCGGGCTTTTGATCCAGATCATGGTTCGAATCGTCGCGCTGCCTAGCGTTTTAGGCGCCGGGTGCGGCCGCGCTTCTGCCCCAATGCCGATATCTTCTTCGAGTTGCAGGTCGATCTGCCCGTCACCATCCGACGTGGTCGGGGTCAGGCTTAGAATTTGCCGCCAATCGTGCACGACGTTTTGGACGGAGTCGAACACGACCATGAAAGATCCCGCAAACATCGCCGACCTTGTGCGGCTGGAAGACGAAATCGACGAAGCGCTGCTCAATCTGCTCAACAAGCCGGGCGACGAGCGGACGATTGCCGATCTTAAGCGCTGCCGGGCGCATCTGCGCGACGAGATCGAAGGCCTCCTTCACCAAGCTGAAGGCGGCAAACCGCCCCGCCTGCACTAACGGCGCCGCATCGCCTATAAGCGGCGTGCCGACCGGAAATCTTATGAGTTCTCGAGCTAGTCGCAGAAAGCCTGCGGCGGTACGAATGAGCTCGCCCCGCGCGGCGGCAAATCCGTGCCGGCTTCGCGCGTGTCGCGGCGTTGGCATGCCTCGACAGCCTGTGCCAGCACCGAAACGCCGGCCGGCCACGCCGCCACAACGGTCGCCAAGTTCTCTTGCCCGGTTACCGCCGCCATCCGGCGGTCGGTAGCAGGCTGCGCCTCTTGGGCAACCGCTGGCAACTGGGATTTTTCAAACCGGTCCATAGTTTATGTGTGAACCGATTTTGCACGTTCGGCATTGATCCACCGCAACGGGAAAGCCTGCCGCCTTAGGGAAAAGTACGTAACGCTCCTATCGGCGCACCACCTCCCACGTCGCGCGACCCAAACCTTCCAGAGCAGCGCGTCCCCTACGCCGTGACGGCCCCTGATCGAGGTGGTAAATACCGGGGACGCAAAAACACGCGAGACAGCGCCATGCCGCGTTATTTCTTCCATCTCACCGACGGCAAAAACGTCCTGAACAATCACAAGGGCATCGACCTGCCCGGCAACGCCGCCGCGCGCGAGAATGCGCTCGATCTTGCCCGCGATCTGCGGCACGAGAAGATGCCGGGCTGGAACTGGAACGGCTGGTTCGTCGCCATCATCGACGCGCACGGCCACAAGGTCGACGAAGTGCCGATCGCCGATTCGCTCGAGAAACGATAGGCGGCGGATTTCCGTGCCACGCCGGCAACAAAGAAGGGCTGCCCTCGCGGACAGCCCTTCCATTGTCAGGCCGTGGCCCGGTTGCGCGAGGCGTTGTCTGCCTGGCGCGCGTGAGCCGGTGACGATCACGTCACCTGGCGAGTCACCTGCTGTGGACCTCGGCAGAGGCGAGGATCCAGTTCACGGCTGCCGGCGACCGCGGCGATAGACAATGAGACACTGGATCACCTCCTTTCGGTTGTTAATGGTACGCCCAGTATAGGGGAGCGCGGCCGATTCGGAAGGGCTTTGCGGCGCGGCCGGCCGTAGTTAGCGCACCAACTCCCGCATCGCCCGATCCAGGCCGTCTAAAGTCAGCGGATACATCCGCCCGCCCATCAACTGCCGCACCATCTGGATCGAATAAGTAAAATCCCATTCCTTCTCCGGCACCGGGTTGAGCCACACGGCCGCCGGATAAGTCCGCGTCACGCGCTCCAGCCACAACGCGCCCGGCTCGTCGTTGAAATGCTCGACCGAGCCGCCTTGCGAGGTGATCTCGTAAGGCGACATCGAGGCGTCGCCGACGAACACCACTTTGTAGTCGTGCGGATAGGTGTGCAGCACGTCCCAGGTCGCGGTGTGCGCCTGGAATCTCCGGCGGTTTTCCTTCCACAGTTTCTCATAGAGGCAATTGTGGAAGTAGAAATGCTCCATGTGTTTGAATTCGGTGCGCGCGGCCGAGAACAATTCCTCCGTCGCCTTGATGTGCCAGTCCATCGAACCGCCGATGTCGAAGAACAACAGCACCTTCACCGCGTTGTGCCGTTCGGGGCGCATCTGGATGTCGAGATAGCCCTTGTGCGCGGTGCCCTTGATGGTGCCGTCGAGATCGAGCTCGTCGGGCGCGCCGGTGCGCGCGAATTTGCGCAGGCGCCGCAGCGCGATCTTGATGTTGCGGGTGCCGAGCTCGACCTCGTCGTCAAGATCCTTGAACTCGCGCTTGTCCCACACCTTGACCGCGCGGAAATTGCGGTTGCCGTCCTGGCCGATGCGCACGCCTTCCGGATTGTAGCCATAGGCGCCGTAGGGCGACGTGCCGGCGGTGCCGATCCATTTCGAGCCGCCCTGATGCCGGCCCTTCTGCTCGGCGAGGCGCTTCTTCAGCGTCTCGAGCAGCTTCTCCAGCCCGCCCATGGCCTCGATCTGCTTCTTTTCCTCCTCGGTGAGATATTTCTCGGCCAGCTTCTTCAGCCACTCGGCGGGGATTTCCGCTTCCGCCGCTTCGCTTAAGCTTTCGAGGCCCTTGAACACATGGCCGAACACCCGGTCGAACTTGTCGAGATTGCGCTCGTCCTTCACTAGCGTGGCGCGCGACAGATAGTAGAAATCCTCCACCCGGCGCGAGGCGAGATCGGCCTGCATCGCCTGCATCAACGTCAGGTATTCGCGCAGCGTCACCGGCACGCCGGCGGATTTGAGTTCCTGGAAGAAATTGACGAACATTTTTCTTTGTCATCACCGGCTTTCCCGGCGATCCCTATGAGGGACGCAGTGCCTTTCTAAGCGGCCTCGGCCAAGACAACCGCTTGGTAAGCAGACAGTTCGCCCTCGCCAGCGCGGCGTCAAGTCGGTACTAAACGGGTCACGCTCGCGCCACAGGCCTGCCAATGGACCCCACCGAAACGCAGATCTTCGATGTCTTCACTCGCCTTATTCCAGCGGTGGCCGTCGCCATCTGTTTCGTAATCATGCTGGTGTACGCCTTCCTCAACCGCGGCATGCCGCGCGTCGGCGGCAAGATCGGCCGCCGCAGCCCTTACGTGCCGGCCGATCCGCTGCCGAAGGGATTCTCCCGCGTCGATTGCCGCGAAATCACCACCTACAGCGCGCCCGCCGAGCCCGAACGCTACACCACGCTGAAAAGCTATCTGCGCGACGGCACGGTGCGGCGGCAGGGCCTGGTGCACATCTATCATGTCGCCGGCTGCAACACGCGAATCGAGATCCTCGCTCAACCGGCCGGCTATCCGCGCATCGACGCCGCCGAGACGCTGGCGCTCTTGCGCGAATTGCCAGATCCGCGCCTCATCCAGCGCCTGCACTTAAGCGACGAGCAGGCCTTCCTCGATCCCTGGTGGCGGCAGGTCAGCGGGCGCGACGATATTTTCCATCTCGGCCATGCCAATAGTTTCGGCGAGGTCGTGCTCTACCTGCCTGATCGCCGGTTGGGCCGCGAGGTCGGCGCGACGCTGCTGCATGAGTGGGTGCACCTGCTCGGGTTCAAGTCGACGCGCGCGGTGCGCCGCTTTAGGCGCGCGAACGGGATCGAACGGCTGCCGCCGCTGCCGATCGAGCCGATGACGCGCGATCACCCGAAGGTGCTGGTCTACGAGGACTGGGCCGAGCTCGGCGAGAAATTGCTCGGCTACGACGAGACCGTCGCACGGCAGGCGGCGCTCGCCTCGCCGGTGCACGCCATGATCCTGTGGCGGCATGTCGAGAAACTCCTGCGCAAGACGCGGCGGCGGTTCGCCAGCACGCGGCTCGACGAATTCCGCGCACGCGCCGCGTTCATGCGGCTGGAGGTGGCGCCGAAGGCGCGCGCCGTGCGGGCCAGCCACCGCTGGTGGCGGCGCTGGCGCGCCAAAACGCCACCGTGAGAATTCGCCCCTAGGCGCGCCCGCGCCAAGCCGCTAACAAGGCGGCACCGGGGGATTTTGAATGGGTTATCGTCACCGCGCCGTTTGGGCGCTGGTCATTCTTGCCTGCCTTGCGCTCCTGATCGCGCCGGCGCTGTGGAACGGCTTTCCGCTTTTGCAATACGACACCGGCGGCTATCTGTCGCCGTGGTACGATGGGCGGCTGCATACCAATCGTTCGATGTCCTATGGCCTGCTGCTGGTTCTAGGCCAGTGGCCCGATTTCTGGCCGGTCCTGTTCGTGCAGTCGGCGCTCACGATTTGGCTGCTGGCGCTCACGCTGCGCGCACACCAGCTCGGACGGCGGCCGCTGCTACTGCTTGCCATCGTCGCCGCGCTGTCCGTCCTCACCACGTTGCCCTGGCTTACCGCCATTCTGCTCACCGATATCTTCGCCGGGCTCGGCGTGCTCGCGCTCTATCTCCTGCTGTTGCGCGACGAAGCGTTGAGCAAACGCGAACGCATCGGTCTGATCGTGTTTGCGGCGGCATCGGCAGCGACCCATAGCGCGACCATGGCCGTGCTGTCGGAACTCGTCGTCGTCGCCGCGATTGTCTGGCTCATCGACCGGGCGCGCATTCCTAGTCGAAGGCTGTTGCGTGCCATCGCGGCCCTGCTGCTCGGGATGCTGATGGTGGTGACGACCAATGCGCTCGATCACCGGCCGGCCCGGCTGGACGCCGGGCGGCTACGCGCTGTCCTTCGGCCGCATGCTGCAAGACGGCATCGTCAAGAAATACCTCGACGCACACTGCCCCGACGCGACCTTGCGCTTGTGCCCCTACAAGGACCAATTGCCGCGCAACGCCGACGCGTTCTTCTGGGAAGACGACCTGTTCATCAAGCTGGGCCGATTCGACGGCCTGAACGACGAGATGCGCCGCATTGCGCTTGCATGCCTCGCCGACTACCCCATGCTTCAATTGAAATCGGTCCTCACCGCATCGGCAACCCAGCTCACCATGGTCGAGACCGGCGCCGGCGTGGTCAGATGGGTCTGGGACAGTTACTACAGCATCAAGAATCATGTGCCCGCCGCGCTGCCGGCGATGGATGCGTCGCGTCAGCACCGCGTCGACATTGACTTTACCGGCCTCAATCGGCTGCACGTCCCTGTCGTCTATCTCGCGATGGCGTTGCTGCCGCTCATCGCGCTGCTGACCCTGTGCCGCAAAGGCCTCAGCGATATCGGAGAACTTGCCACCGTCGTCATGCTGGCGCTGCTCGGCAATGCGGTCGTATTCGGCGCATTCGCCACGGCGCACAATCGTTACGGTGCGCGCATGGTGTGGCTGGCGCCTTTCGTCGTCATGCTACGCGCTCGCACGGATGCGAGCGACCCGCCTTGGGCCACCTGCCGAATTAACTTAGACTTTGCATATAACGCGGGTCCTGGGGGCAATCAGACAATGACCATATCCATTCTGCATACGGCCATGCTTGCCGCCGTCCTCACCGGCGGTTTTTCCGCCGCCGCCATGGCGGACGTGCTCAAGGAGCTGGCGCCCACCGGAAAACTGCGCGCCGCGATCAATCTCGGCAATTCGGTGCTGGCGCAGAAGGACGAAGCCACCGGCGAGCCCAAGGGCATTACACCCGATCTCGCGCGCGAACTCGGGCGGCGGCTGGGCGTTCCGGTCGAACTGATCCCGTACAACGCCGCCGGCAAGGTGTTCGACGACGCCGGCAGCGGAAATTGGGACATCGCCTTTGTCGCGATCGAGCCGGTGCGCGCATCCGTCATCGAGTTCAGCGCGCCCTACGTCATCATCGAGGGCACCTACATGGTGCGGAGCGACTCGCCGCTCAAGACGATCGCCGACGTCGACCGCCCCGGCGTGCGCATCGCGGTCGGCCCCAAGTCGGCCTACGATCTCTACCTGACGCGCACCATCAAGAACGCCACCATCGTGCGCGCGCCGGTCGGCGGCGGCCGCGCCATGATCGACATGTTCATCAACGACAAGCTCGAAGTCGCGGCCGGGGTGAAGCAGCCGCTCGTGGCCTATGCCAAGGACCATCCGGACATGCGCGTGATGGACGGGCATTTCCAGGAAATCCAGCAGGCCATGGGCATGCCCAAAGGCCGCCCGGCGGGCGCCGCCTACTTGCGCACCTTCGTCGAGGAGATGAAAGCCTCCGGCTTTGTCGCCGAGGCGCTCAAGCGCAGCCATCAGACGGCAACCGTGGCGCCGGCTGCCAAATAGCTGCCAAGTACAAAGTAAACGTGGAGATCATTGCAATGCCCGATCCTGCCGCTCAACTCGCCCCCACCGGAAAACTGCGCATCGCCATCGCCATCGCGCCCTCGCCGTCCGCGCAATTCGCCATCAAGGACGAGGCCGGGAACTTATCGCGGCGTCGCGGTGATCCTCGGCAACGCGCTCGCCAAGAAAGCTCGGCGTTCCGGCCGAATTGGTCGTCCATAACGGCTCCGGCGAAATCCAGAATTCGGCGGCCGACAACAAATGGGATGTCGCGTTTCTGCCGGTGGACGAGGAGCGCAAGAAATTCGTCGACTTCGGCAATGCCTATCACCTGCTGCAGAGCACCTATCTGGTCGGCCCTGCGGGCAAGATCGCCTCGGTCGCGGCAGCCAATTCGGCCGGCGTGCGCATCGGCGGCGTCGCCAACACGGCGACCTTCCGCACCTCCAACAAGACGGCGCCGAACGCCACCCATGTCTCCTTCGACAAGACCGACGCCGCGCTGGCGGCGCTGCGCGCAGGCGAGGTCGACGCGCTGGCGTTCTCGCGCGAGTCGTTGACCGGGCTTGCGCCCAAAGTGCCAGGCTCGCGCATCCTCGACGGCGGTTTCTTGAACTCGACCACCTCGGTGGCGGTGCCGAAGGGGCGCCCGCAAGCGCTCGCCTACGTCACCGAGTTCATCGAGGAGGCGAAAGCCTCCGGCCTGGTGCGCAAGGCCTTCGACGAAATGGGGCTGACCTCCTCACAGGTCGCGCCGGCGGGGATGAAGTCTTAAGGCCTCGCCTGCGGCGTATGCACATGCTCCGGCCGCACGCCAAGACCGATGATGCGCGCCGGCAGGCGCTGCAGCAGCGGGAACCAGTTCAACAGCCTGGCCGCGAACGGGGGCTTCGGCCGCGCCGCGCTCTTGAGGACCGCGCTCAGAACGTTGTTCTGGATCTGCACCTGCAGCCACTGGATCACGCGCATCGGCATGGTGCGCCGCCGCTGCACCGCTTCGAGCAGCGCGTCGGTGACGCGGCCTTCCCGCAACGGTGCGGCAAGAATATTGGCCGCGGCCACCGCATCCTGAATGGCGAGATTGATGCCGACGCCGCCGATCGGCGACATCGCGTGCGCCGCGTCGCCGATGCAGAGCAGCCCCGGCCGGTGCCAGTGCGACAGCCGATCGACCGCCACCGTCAGCAGCTTGACGTCGTCCCAGCTTTTGATCTCGCTCGAGCCGGTCGCGCAGGAACGGCGACATGAAGGCGATGCTGTCGCGAAACGCGTCCAGACCCCTTGGCCTTGACTTCGTCGATGCCGCCCTTCGGGATCACATAGGCGCATTGCCAATAGTCGGTGCGGTTGAGCATGACCAACATGCGGCCGGCTTCCATATGGCCGAAGGTCTCCGCCGTATCGCTTTCGCGCCGCGACATGCGGAACCAGAGCACGTCCATCGGCGCGCCGATATCCTCGACATGAAAACCGGCGCGCTCGCGCAGCGTCGAATGGCGGCCGTCGCAGCCGACCGTGAGATCGGCGCGGATCTCGATCTCGCCGTCCGGCGCCTTGGCGCGCACACCCACGACGCGCCCGCCTTCCTCGATCAGATCGGTGGCCTCCGTCTTCATGTGCAGGTCGAAGGCCGGATATTTCTTGCCGTGCGCTGCCAGAAAATCGAGGAAGTCCCATTGCGGCATCAGCGCGATGAATTTGCAGTGCGTCGGCAGGTAGCTGAAGTCGGCAAGCGAAATGGTGGTGTCGCCAACCTGTCCGCTCAGCCGTACGACGCGCGAATGCGGTAACTTGAGGAATTCATCGAGCAGACCAAGTTCGTGCATAAGTTCGAGCGTCGACGGATGAATGGTGTCGCCGCGGAAATCGCGCAGGAAATCCTTGTGCTTCTCCAAAACCACCACCGGCACGCCGCCGCGTGCCAGCAAAAAGCCGAGCATCATGCCGGCCGGGCCGCCGCCGGCGATGCAGCATCTGGTCTTGATCGACGCTGTCGCCATATCGCACCAAACGGCCCTGGCGACTGATCGGTTCCGCCGTTACGCCTGCTTTTCCGGCGTGCGCACTACCAGCCCGTCGAGTTCGTCGGACACTTTGATCTGGCACGACAGCCGCGAATTCGGCCGCACGTCGTAGCCGAAGTCGAGCATGTCCTCTTCCATCGGCGAGGGCTCGCCGATCTTTGGCGCGCCAGGCTTCGTCGACATAGACGTGGCAGGTCGCGCAGGCGCAGGCGCCGCCGCACTCGGCCTCGATGCCGGGAATGTTGTTGCGGATCGCCGCCTCCATCACGGTCGAGCCGTTCTCGGCGGCGACGGTGCGGGCGGTGCCGCTGGAATCGATGTAAGTGATCTTCGCCATGATGGATGCGGGAAATCGCGCCGGAATTGGCGCCAAGCGGCGCCCCGTATATAGTTATTCCGCCGGCGACGCTATCCCTTCATGGTCCGTGCGCTCAGGACTCGCGTAGCAGCCCTGCGATTGCCGCGCAGGCCTCGTCGATGGCCGCGGCAAGTCTGTCCAAGGCAACGTTACGTTCGGCGGCGCCGGCGTATTCCACCGCCGCGGCGGCGAGCATGACCTCGGTTGCGCCGATACTCGCGGCCGAACCCTTCAGCGTATGCGCAAGCGTGGCCACCACCGCCGCCTCTCGGCTCTGCATGCGCGCGAGCAGCAGGCCGGCTTGCCGGTCGAACAGTTGCAGGACCTCGCGCTCGAGGCTGCGGTCGCCAAAAGTCATGCGGGCGAGCTGGCTGCGGTCGATTGCCGCGGCCGGCACTGCCGGCTCGTGGTCGATGGTTGTGATCGCGAGTTGCGCCATACGGACCTCCCCCGGGGGCTCTGCGGCCCCGTCTATTGGGCGCCCAGTTTGACTTGCCCGCGACCAAAACTCGGTAAATGCGGGGCCATCCAAGGGTGCGATTTAGCCCCCATCCCGGGGGCGTAGTTAATGCGCGCTGTAAAGGTTGCGCGCGGAGAGCCTGAAACGTCATGGTTAATAGCAAGTTAACGATGATGAAAAAGTCCTTACCGTCGCGGTTTCTTTCGTGTTGCCAAGCCGATAGGATGCCGAGCCGGCGTTATTAACGGTGCTTGCGGCAGCCGCGGGCACCGCAAGATCCCGCGCTTTTGGCGCGACCCGTGCGAGGCGACGGATCGGGACGCAATTGTCCGGCGTAATTGGCGAGGCGACCACCGAATGGCGAACATTCCGCAGAAATCCCCCGATTTGGCCGAAGACGCCCTCAACGCCATCCAGGAAGCGCTCGCCGCCGGTCAAAGCGAACGCCGCAGTGCAGCAGCGGCCGCCCCCGCCAACGAGAGCAACCGCAGCCAAATCCCGGCGCCGCCGGCCACCGACCTGTTCGTCGGAGCCGCCGGAGGCGGACGATGCGCCGCCGCGCCGCGCCGCCAATGACGACCGCGCCGAACTCGGGCGGATCCTGCAGACTCTGCACCACCGCCCGGCGCGCATGCCCTATGTCCTCGCCAGCGCCGGCGCCCTGGTCTGGACCGCCGGCAGCCTCGCCACCGCCTATTTTTACGCCGGCCAATTGCAGGCCTTGTTCGCGACCCCGCGAGTCGGCATCGCCGCCGTGATCGGGCTCGCTTGCGGCATCGTCGTGCCGGTGATCTTCTTTTACGTGCTCGCGCACATGTTCCGCCGCACGCATGACCTGCGCCTCGTCGCCGAGACCATCGCCGAGGTGGCGATGCGGCTGGCCCAGCCGGAGGACACCGCGCGCGAGCAGGTCGTATCGGTCGGACAGGCCATCCGCCGCGAAGTCGCCGCCATGGGCGACGGGGTCGAGCGCGCCTTGGCGCGCGCGGCCGAACTGGAATCGCTGGTGCACAACGAAGTCTCCGCGATCGAGCGCGCCTACAACGACAACGAAGTGCGCATCCGCGATCTTCTCAACGGGCTCGCCAACCAGCGCGAGACCCTGGTCAGCCAGGCCGAGCACGTGCGCAACGCCATCGCCGGCGTCCATCTCGATCTGTCGCACGACATCACCTCGGTCGGCGATCTGGTCGCCGACAAAGTCAGCGAAGTCGCCCAGCGCGTCACCCGCTCGCTCACCGAAAAGGGCGAGCACATCACGCTTGCGCTCGGCCATGTCGGCGATTCCATGATCGACACGCTGACCGAGCGCGGCTCCACTCTGCTTGACCGGCTGGAGACCACCGGCGACCGCGCCACGACCGCCATCACCGCCGCGAGCGAGAACCTCACGGCCAGCCTCAGTTTCAAGACCGAGAACGTGCACGACGAATTCGCCGAACTGGCCGCCCGCCTGCAGCAGATGATGAGCGCCCGGCTCGATCAGGTCGCGCAAGGCTTCGCACAGAAATCCGCCGTCACCATCGAGAACATGGCGAACCGTTCGCAGCAGTTCACCGACAACCTCACCCAGACCGGCGGCAAGATGGCCGAAACCATCTCCACCCGCGCCGAGGAAGTGAACACCACGCTGCGATCGACCGGCGAAGCGCTGGCGGTCGACTTGGGCAGGCGCGGCGGCGAAGTGGTCGCCAAGCTGGAGCAGACAGGCGCGGCCATCACCAGCACCTTGGTCAGCCGCGGTGACGCGGTGGCCGGCGCCTTCCGCGAAAACGCGGAAGCCCTGGCGCAGGCGCTCACCAGCCGCAGCGACGCGGTCAAGGACATGCTGACCGCGCGCCTGCAGGCGTTCGAGGACATGTTCAACCACGGCGGCACCGCGCTCACCGAGAAGGTATCGCGCGATTCCACCACGCTCGGCAGCCTGATCACCCGCCACATGACCGAGTTCGACCGCACCGTGAAAACCTATGGCGGCGAACTGGTCGAACGCCTGGGCCAGCGCACCCAGGACGTGGCCGAGGCCATGCGCAATTACGTCGACACGTTCGATCAGCGCATGAACGGCCGCGCCAGCGATCTCACCGGCTCGATCGACGTGCGGCTCTCGCAGTTCGAAGAAAGCATGGCGGCGCGCGTGGCCGACTTCACCACCCGGCTGACCGGCGACGGCCAGCGGGTCGTCGATACGATCGACGGCCGTATCAGCGCGGTGACCGGCATCATCACGACGCGCGGCAGCGAGGTCGCCGACACCATCGGCGCCAAGATCGCCCAGATCGACCACACCCTCGGGACGCGCGCGCTCGAGGTCGCCAACACGCTCGACAATCGCGTCGCCCGTTTCGAGGACCTTCTGGTCGGACGCGCCGAAACCGCCACCAATCAGATCGAGACGCGCACCAAGGCCGCCGCCGACGCGCTGCATGACCGCCTGGAGCACCTCGGCGAATCGATCAAGACCAATGCGGCGGACGCCGAACGCTCGCTCGGCCAACTCGCGCAATCCACCGCCGAAACGCTGCGCAGCAGCGCCGACGACGTCGAGCGCAAGCTCGTGGGCATGAGCGCCGAGGTCACCCGCGCCATCGCCGGAAAAGCCGACGAGATCTCTACCACGGTCAGCCAGCGCACCAGCGAGATGGCCAGCGTGCTGTCCGACAAGGGCGGCAGCGTGATCGCCGCCATCACGGAAAAGGGCGAGCAATTCGCCACCAGCCTCAACAAGGCCACCGACGATGCGATGCAATCGATCGAGAACAGCGGCCTGACGTTGACGCGCGCGATGCTGGACAACAGCACGGAAATCGCCCGCATGATCAACAGCGCTGGCGAAGCCGCTTCCAACTCGATCAACCGCACGCTGAACGATCTGCACTCCACCGGGCAGACGGCGATCGAACAGTCGGCGTCGATCGCGACCGCCGCGGTCAACGAGATGATGGAAACGCACAATATGCTGCGCGCCGACACCACCGCGCTGTTCGAACGGCTGCGTGAAGCCAACATCATGTTGCAGGAAGTGCTCTCCGGCTCGCACGCGAACATGAGCGCGCTCGAGAACACGCTGGTGCTGCGCGTGTCGGAATTCGTCTCCGCCATGACTGACGTCACCGCCGCGACCGGCGCCGTCACCACCCGGGTGGAAACCAACGTCGCCGATTTCCGCGAGGTCACCACCCGGGTCATCACCGATCTCACCCAGTTGGCGAGCCAGTTCGATACCCATGGCCGCGAACTCGCCGCCGCCGCCGAGCAGATCGAACGCAGCAATCAGCGCGGCGAGGAAGGTCTCGGCCAGCGCCGCATCGCGCTCGATGAGCTTGTCACCGCGCTCGACACCCGCACCGAGGATCTCGACCAGCGTCTCAAGCGCTTCTCCGGCCTGCTCGACGAGTCGCTCGAGATGGCGGCCACCCGTGCGCGCGAAGTCGCCCGCGTGGTGTCGGAGGCGACCGCCGAAAGCAACCGCGCGATCAGCGACCAATACGAGCGCGTGCGCGAACAGGCCGACGACGAACGCCGCCGCACTATCGAAGCGATGCGTTCGGTCTACGACCAGACCACCGGCGACACCCACGCTATGTTCGGCGACGCTGCCGAGCGCTTTGCCGAAACGGTGCAAGGCATGCGGCAGATGGCGGCGGAGATGCAGCGCGAGCTCGAAGCCACGCGCGTGCAGATGCACCGCGAACTCGAAGCCACCCGCGACGAGTTGCGTCGCGGCACCTTCGAGTTGCCGCAGGAGACCGCCGAAAGCGCCGCGCAAATGCGCCGCGTCATCGTTGACCAGATCGAAGCGCTGGCCGAACTCAACCGCATCGTCGCGCGCCACGGCCGCAATCTCGACGCGGTCGAGCCGCGGCGTGCCGCGCGCGAGGACGTCACGCTTGCCGCCGCCGGCAGCCGCGAGCTACCGCCGCCCCGCCCGGCCCCGCCGCGCAGCGACGCCGGCGGCTTTGCGCCCCGGCGCGCCGAACCGCCGCCGCCGCTCAGCCCGAGCGCCGGCTCCGGCAGCCGCAACAGCACCGGCTGGCTCACCGATCTGCTCAGCCGCGCCTCGCGCGAGGACGGCGAGCAGGCCCGCGACCTGCCGCGCGAAGCCGCGCGCGAACCGCTGCACGGCGGCGAGGAGCGCTCGCCCCGGCACAGTATCGAATCGCTCGATTCGCTCTCGGTCGACATCACCCGCATGATCGACCACGACGCCGCGGCCGATCTGTGGGACCGCTACAAGCGCGGAGAACGCAATGTGTTCACCCGCCGGCTCTACACGTTGCAGGGTCAGCAGGCGTTCGACGACATCCGCAAGAAGTATCGCAGCGACCGCGAGTTCAAGCTCGCCGTCGACCGCTATATCGGCGAGTTCGAGCGGCTGCTCGACGAGGTGTCGCACGACGACCGCGGCCAGCTGGTGGCACGTACTTACCTCACCTCGGAGACCGGCAAGGTCTACACCATGCTGGCGCATGCGGCCGGCCGGTTCGACTAGATTCCATGGCAAAAGCCGACTGAACAATAATGAGGCAGGGCCGGGAAACCGGCCCTGCCTTTATTTCGATATAACCGCAACATAAATTTCAATTTGCGTCGGGCCGCCAACTATCGGATAGTATTGCAAGGCTGCCGTCCGCGTGGGGCGAAGTCGGCGGCCGATGCGGAATTTCTCCGCCACCAAAAACAATAATATCGAGGCGGAGTGGAGGGTCGAACTGGCGTCGATCGACGCCAATGGCGAACACGGCAACTCTGGGAGGATAATTGCCATGCGCAAGCATGTTCTGTCAGCGCGTGCATTGATTGCACGCAGCCTAGCTGCGACTCTATTGGCGGCATTTGCATTCGGGCTATCGAACACCGCGGCATGGTCCGCACCGAAGGACATTCGGTGGGGAACGGGACCGATCGGCTCGGTCGGGCAAAAGGCCCTGGTCGTGCTGGCCAATCTTTTGAACAAGGAGATGCCCGAATACCAGATCACAGTCCTGCCAATGCCTGGCGCGGTGATGACGGTGAAGGGCTTCGCCACCAACCAGATCGACGCCTTCTACGGTTCCGACGACGCATTGCGCGAGTTCGCCAGCGATTCCGGCCGCTTCAAGGGCTTCAAGGCAAGCGTGAAGCGGCAGCCGGTGCAGTCGATGTGGATCTTCACGCTCGACGTCGGCCTCGCCATCAAGGCGAGCAACGCCGGCACGATCAAGAAATGGGACGATTTGACCGGCAAGAAGGTCTTCACCGGGCCGCTGCCGTTCGATACCCGGCTGCATCTCGAGAACGCCATGGCGGCGGCCGGCGTGAAGCATGTCTACACGCAAGTCGACCTCTCGACCGCCGGCTCGCAGCTCCAATCCGGCGCCATCGACGCCATGATCGTCTATTACACGGGCGGCGTCGTGCCGGCGCCGTGGCTCAGCCAGGCATCGCTCGCGGTCGACTGGGCCGGACTCAATCCGAGCCCGGATGAACTCGCCAAGTTGAAGGCGAAGGGCTTCGCCATCAAGGACGTCGACGCCAAGACCATCAGCAAGAACGACATCCACGTGAAGGATCTGACGCTGCTGCCGTTCTACTGGGGTTTCGACATCGGCATGAACATGTCGACGGACGACGTGTACAAAATGCTGACGATCATCGACAAGCATGCCAACGACCTAGCCAAGCAAGACGCGGATTTTGCGGAAATCGCAAACGGCAAACTGGCCGCGTTCCAGAAGGCTGCGCTCGCGCAGACCTGGGACCTGGTTCCGATTCATCCCGGCCTTGCCAAGTTCCTGAAGGAAAAAGGCCAGTGGGACCCGAAGTGGGACTCCAAAGTCGCCGCGATGTAGGCGCCTAGCCATCGCCATGGAAGGCAGAGGCGGACGCCGGAAATGGCGTCCGCTTCGCTCTTCGATGAAATCAGGAAAAGATTATGACTGATACGACGTTTGGGCGGCCGCGGTTTGTCATCGATTGGATCTATTACACGCTGTCGATCGCGTTCTTTCTCTTCATCTTCTACTACTACTGGACCGGCATAGGCGGGCCGACACTGCTCGCCATGACGATGATTCCGGTAATTTTTGTTCTCTACACCCTGCAGTCATTGCGTGCGAACGACCTCTACCCGGCTTTACCGCCGGTCGCGAATTATGTGATTGCGTTCGCCTACTGCGCCTTTTCGCTTTACTGCGCCTACTACATGAACACGCAATACATTCCGCTCGGCACCGATCGCGCCGGCGACTGGAATAACACCGACATGATCACGGGCGGCGTGATGGCGCTCCTGATCTTGGAATATTCGCGCAAGCGACACATGCCGCTGTTCATTCTGAACATCATTCTCATCATCTACGCCGTGTACGGCAATTGGGTGCCCGGCATGTTCTATCACGCGGGCCTCTCCTGGGAACGCGTGATTACCGCGAGCAGCGTCGAAATGGCCACCGGTATTTTCGCGCGCCTGCCACAGATCGCGCTGACGGTGATCGGCTCTTTCCTGCTCGTTCTCAGCCTGCTGCGCGGCTACGGTTGCGTCGATTCGCTGCTGCGCGCGACCAAGCGCATTTCCGTCCGCTCCCAACACGCCATTCCCCAATCCGCGGTGGTCGGCTCGATGCTGATCGGCACGGTGAGCGGCAGCGGCGCCGCCAATGCCATCACCGTCGGCTCGGCCACCATTCCGTCCATGATCGGCGCCGGCCTGCCGCCGGCGACCGCGGCGGCGATCGAGAATGCATCCTCGATGGGCGGCCAATTGATGCCGCCGGTCATGGGCATCGCCGCCTTCCTGATGGCCGAATTCCTCGGCGTCGACTATTTCGACGTCGTGGCGCGCGGCTGGGTGCCGGCGCTGATCTACTACGGCTCCGTCTCGACGTCGGTTTATCTGCTGGCCATCCACTATCGCACGCATCTTGTTGTCATTCGCAAAGCCGAACCGCTGACGTGGTCCGACAAGGTCAATATCGGCGCCTTCGTCTTCGTGGTCGGCGGCATCGTCGCGCTGATGGCGGCATTCTTCATGGCGCCGATGTTCGCCGCGCTTTACATGTTCTGCACCGCCGGCGCCGCACTCTTCGTCATCAACGCGGCGCCGCTGCTGCGGCCCGGCCATTGGTCGTTCGCCGCGTTCATCGCGCCGATCCGGCGCTTCCTCGATTCCTACATGGAGATGATCACCGATATCGCCTTGCTTCTGGCGACTTTGTCGATCCTGACCGGATCGCTGGTGATCACCGGCGTGCCGACCAAGCTTGGCGCGCTGCTGATCGAGGCGGCCGGCGTCAATCTTGCCGCCATGGTGGCGATGGCCTTCATTTTCGGCGTCGTGCTCGGCTGCGGCTTGCCGCCGGCGCCGGTCTACATCCTGGTCGCCATCGTGATTGCGCCGCCTTTTATCCAGGCCGGCGTCAATCCCTGGGCGGTTCACTTCTTCGCATTCTTCATTGCGGTATTCGGCGAGTTGACGCCGCCCACATCGATTACCGCGGCGATCACCTCCAAGATCGCCGGCGCATCGTTCTACACGACGCTTTGGCGCTCGGTGCAAATCTGCGTTTCGCTGTTCACGCTGATGGCGGCTGTCTTCGTCCACCCGGAACTCGTCATCAAGCCCGGCGTGGAACAGTTGTTCGCCGCGCTGCTGGTCGCCACCTCGACGCTGGGCATCACGTTCAGCTTGCAGGCCACGTTCTCCGACAAACCGCTGGTGGATCGGGGCGTCCGGGTCGTGCTGGCGGCGATAGCGCTGGTAACGTTGCTCTCGGTGAACGACACGATCTCCGCGCTGGCCTGCGTGCCTGTGCTGATCGCGATCGGTTATTGGCTGGTGTATCGGCGCAAGCTCGAAGCCGGCGAACCCGAAGTGGTTGAACTCGACGCCAAGGCGCTGGAACCGGTGGCCGTCGGAGGCGCTTCGCTCAGTGACATGAGCTGACGCCGCCGGTCGACGCGACCGTGGGGCACAAGGCACGGGGGCGGCCGCGCCCGGGCGGCGTGCAGCGCCTATTTCGCCGGCGCGCCGCCGAACAACAGTCGGCTCGGATTGCGGTCGAGATTCTTGAACGTGACCTCGACCTGCGACAGGGTGCGGTGAGCGTCGGCGCCGATCACGTTGATCTGTTTGGTGCCGGCCGCCGTGAACGTATTGATGCCTTTGGTGATCTCTGCCGTGCGCTGGTCCAGGTGATCGGACAGCGTGCGGATCGAATGCACCGCTTCGTACAGCTCGCCGCCCTTGCCGTCTTCGCCGGCGGTCAGATTCTCCAGGCCCGCGGTAATCTTGTCGATGCGGTCGGAATTGCGCGCCAGCGCCTGGCTGAACTTGTCGAGATTGGCGAGCGCGTTGTGGAAGGTTTCCTGGTTCTGCTCGATCAGGTTGTCGATCCGGCGCAGCGTGTCGCGCGCGCCTTGCGTGACGTCCTGCGCCGCGCCGGCCGCCGCCATAAGCTGCGGCGGATTCTCTTGGAGCCGATTAGCGCCGGCGAAGCCGGACTGCCGCCCTTCAGCGACACCGAGGCGATGCCGGTGAGCCCCTGGAATTCCAGGCCGACCTCGGTGTCCTTGCGCACCGCCACCGACTTGTCGATTGAAATGACGGCGATCACCTGCTTCGGCCGCTGCGGGTCGAGCTTGAGACCGGTCACTTCGCCGACGCGGATGCCGTTGAACAGCACGGTCGCGCCGGTGCGCAGGCCGGACACCGACCCGTCGAACACCACGCTATAATTGGCGCGCTCGGCGGTGCCGCCGATGTTCTGGAACCAGTAGACGAATCCGAACACGCCGAACACGACGGCCAGCGTGAACAATCCGATGATCAAATAATTCGCTCTGGTTTCCATCAACCGACTCCAACTAAACGTTCACAGCTTCGACATGGCCCGCCCGCGACCGCTTGCCGTGGAAATAGGCGCGCAGCCAGGGATGGGTGGACGCGAGCATGGTGGCCATGGCGCCCGCGGCAATGACCTTGCCGTCGGCGATAACCGCGATGCGGTCGCAGACCGTGTGCAGGCTGTCCAGGTCGTGCGTCACCATGAAAACGGTCAGCCCCAAGGTGCGCTGCAACGTCGCGATCAGCGTGTCGAAATCGCCCGCCCCGATCGGATCGAGGCCGGAGGTCGGCTCGTCCAGAAAGACGATGTCGGGATCGAGCGCCAGCGCGCGCGCCAGCGCCACACGCTTGGTCATGCCGCCCGACAGTTCCGAGGGATACTTGTCGAGCGCGCTGGCGTCGAGCCCGACCATTTCGAGCTTGGCGATGGCCAGTTCGTCGAGCAGTCGTTGCGACAGCTTCGAGTATTCGCGCATCGGAAACTGCAGATTTTCCCGCACCGTCAACGATGAAAACAGCGCGCCCTGCTGGAACAGTACGCCCCAGCGCCGCTCGACTGCATGACGTTCATCGTCGGAAGCCGCCGCCAGATCGACGCCGAACACCTTGATGGTGCCGGCGCGCTTCGGCAGCAGCCCGACGATGGTGCGCATGAGCACCGACTTGCCGGCGCCGGAACCGCCGACGAAACCGAGGATTTCGCCGCGATAGACGTCGAGGTCGATCTTGTCGAGCACGGTGTGGTCGCCGAAGCCGACGGTCAGGTCGCGCACCTCGATCACCACCTCCCGGCTGCCGTTGCCTTTTGCTTTCTCTTGCGCCATCGCTCACATCCCGATCGACGCGAAGAAGATGGCGAAAAGCCCGTCGAGCACGATCACCAGGAAGATCGACTTGACGACCGAAGCGGTGGTCTGCAGCCCGAGCGATTCCGATCGAGCCCTTCACGGCCATGCCTTCGACGCAGGCCACCACGCCGATCACGACTGCCATGAACGGCGCCTTGATCATGCCGACCTCGAAGGTGTCGAGCGAGATCGCTTCTTTCAGCCGCGACAGGAAGATGTCGGGGCTGATGCCGCCATAGAGCCAGCACACCAGCCCGCCGCCATAGAGCGCCGCCAGCGATCCGAGGAAAGTGAGGATCGGCACGCCGATGATCAGCGCCACGATGCGCGGCAGGATCAGCACCTCGATCGGATCGAAGCCCATGGTGCGCAGCGCGTCGACCTCCTCGCGCATCTTCATCGAGCCGAGTTCGGCGGTATAGGCGCTGCCGGAGCGGCCCGCCACCATGATGGCGACGATCAGCACGCCGATCTCGCGCAGCACCAGGATGCCGACCATGTCGACGACGTAGATGTCGGCGCCGAATTTGCGGAAATGGAAAATGCCCTGCTGCGCGATGATGGCGCCGATCAGAAAGGTGATCAGCAGGATGATCGGCACCGCCCGCCAGCCGACATTGTCGAGCTGGTGCACCATCGAGGTGAAGCGGAAACGGCGCGGGTGCGTCACGACGCGCGCGAACGCGACCATCAGCGCGCCCAGCATGTTGACGATAGCGGCGAGCGAACCGCCGACAGCGGCGATGCTCACGCCGACCGAGCCGACCGCAGCGGCGAGCGAACTGCCGTGGCGGTGCGCCTGTGCCTGCTCCGGCGGGACGCCATGCACCTCGTCGACCAGCGCGCGGAAGTCTTCCGTGAGCCCGGCCACCGCCGTATCGCATCCGCGCGCGGAAAAGCTGCGCAGTCAGCCGCTCCAGCAGCCAGGCGCCGAAGGTATCGAGCCGGTCGACCCGGGTCATGTCGATGATAACGCGTTTGATGGTGCCGCCGCCCTGGGTCGCGGCGTTGACCTGCGCCTCCAGGCTATGGGCGTTCTCGGCCACCCAGGCGCCGGCGCCGGCAAGGCGCAGCCGCTCACCCTCCGCCGTGCCTTCAAGCAATACGCCGTTCATCCCACCAAGCCTTTGATTTCACGCAGCTGTCCCACGGCAAGCCGGCGGAACACCCGCCGAGCGGCACTTGACCCAAGGGCCTGAAACTGTCGAGGGTTTGGCGGTTGCCGCCATCCCCATCCCGTCGGTAGACACTAGAATTTAACCCTGAAAATGGCCTTAACCATCGCCGCTGCCGCCGAAAACTGGCCGATCGCCGGTTCCTTTGCCATCAGCCGCGGCACCAAAACCGAGGCCGTGGTGGTGGTCGCAGAATTGGGCGACGGCAAGGCGCGCGGCCGCGGCGAATGCGTCCCTTATACCCGCTACGGCGAAACCGTCGAAAGCGTGATGACGCAGATCAAGGCCATGGAGCCGCGGCTCGCCGCCGGTCTCGACCGACAGGCTTTGCAAGACGCGATGCCGGCCGGCGCCGCCCGCAATGCGCTCGACTGCGCGTTCTGGGACCTCGAAGCCAAGCGCAGTGGGCGCCCGGTTCACGCACTCGCCGGCCTGCCCGCCCCGCACGCCCTCACCACCGCCTATACGATCTCGCTGGCGCCGCCCGACGTCATGGCCGCGGCCGCCACCAAGGTCGCCAGCCGCGCATTGCTCAAGGTGAAGCTCGGCGGCAATAGCGAAAACGGCGGCGACGCCGCGCGTATAGCGGCGGTGCGCGCTGCGGCGCCGCGCGCCACGCTGACCGTCGATGCCAACGAGGGCTGGGATGGGCACAACCTTAACCGCCACCTCGCTGCCTGCGCCGCGGCCGGCGTAGTGCTCGTGGAACAGCCGCTGCCGGACGGCCGCGATCAGGCGCTGGCGCAGATCAGGCGGCCGATCCCGGTCTGCGCCGACGAAAGCGCGCTCGACCGCGCGTCGCTATCGGCGCTGGTCGGCAAATACGATGCGATCAACATCAAGCTCGACAAAACCGGCGGATTGACCGAAGCGTTGGCGATGGCCGAGCAAGCCCGACAACTCGGCTTCAGCGTTATGGCTGGCTGCATGGTGGCGACCTCGCTCGCTATGGCGCCGGCCATGCTGCTCGCGCAAGCTGCGCGCTATGTCGATCTCGACGGGCCGCTCTTGCTCGCCAAGGACCGGCCGGAAGGACTGCGTTACGAAGGTAGCCTGGTTTATCCGCCGGCGGCAGCGCTCTGGGGCTGAGCGGCCGCGACCAAGGGACGGCGCGGTGAATTGCCGCGCAGCCTAACCGACCGGCGCCGCAGCGCCTCCGTGGCCGGCTTTTCGATCAAGCGGTAGACGATCAGCGCGGCAGCGATCGCCACCAGCCCGCAGACGATCAGATAAAGACCAAGCGGCAGCGCGCCACCATGCAGCTTCATCCAGATATTGCGAATCGGCCTGATGGCGAACGGATGCGTGAGATAGAGGCTGTAGGAGGCATCGCCCAGCGCGACCAAAGGCGTCACGACCCACGAGGCCGATAGTCTCGGCCCGAACGCCGCCGCAGCCACGATCAGCGTCGCCGCCAGGCCGCCGGAAATGAAGCGCGGCAGCACCTGATCCATGCCCCAGAACGGACCGAGCGCAACCGCGCAGGCGATGCCGGCGACGATCAAGGCGAGCGCCACGCCCGCCGGCAGGCGAAACTGCGCGCGGCACGCCAGCGCGATCAAGGCACCGAACAGAAATTCCAGAATGATGGAATTCGTCCAATAAGTGAGCGCGATCGTCGGCATGGTGACGGTGGCGCCGAGGATCGAAAGGCCGACAAAGATACCGATCAAGTAAAGCGTCGCCCGCTTGAGCGGCGCCAGCAGGCACACGGCGAACACCGCGTAGAAGAACATCTCGTAGTTCAACGACCAGCCGAGCGCCATGATCGGCCGGATTTCACCGTTGCCGCGCAGATCGGGGATGAACAAGAACGAGGTGACGATGGAGCGCCAGCCTTCGATCGGCACGTTCAGGATCTTGGGTGCCACCAGATAGACCACAATGAGCGCGGCCGTGATCATCCAATAAAGCGGCACGATGCGAACGATGCGCCGCGTGAGAAACACGCGCGCGGCACCCGGCTGACCGAACAGGTCGGCGGCCGTATAGATCATGATGAAGCCGGAGATGACGAAGAAAATGTCGACGCCGAAGCCCCAGTCGATAATGGAAAAGTTGAGCGGCGGCCGTCCGGTCTGCCCGGCGATGGTGGCCGCTTCGTGCAGACTATGGCCGAACACCACCAGGCATGCGGCGACGGCGCGCAGAATCTGGATCGAGCGTAACGGAACCGCCTGGGACAAACGCCGGCCTCCTGGGGAGGGCAGCAAATACCACCGCGCGCCGTCCGAGCAATTTCATAATAAAATTAAGCCTAACTCACCGCTGACGGCGCGGTCGGCCGGATTGATATTTCTCAAAGCGGCAAGGGATGGTTGCAGGCATGAAATCGGCATGTCGCAACCCTCGACCATAGCGGAACGCCTGCTCGCGCATGCCCGCATTTGCCGGGAGATCGCCGACACCACCCTGAATGAGGAAACTGCGCGCAAACTCGAGGAACTCGCCCAGGATTGCATCCAGGCAGCGCGCGACGTCGAGCCGATGCCGCAGTTCCGATGGTTCCAGGGCGCAGCCGCGAGCGGCCGCGCCGCCAACTGACCCCCCGTTTGGAATTGTCCCCACTCCGTTGGTTAACCAAGCCTTTCCAGCAGCCGCGCTTTTGGCCTAGACTTCCGCTCAAATCGCGCAGCCGCCGGGACAGGCGGGGACCAACAATTATGGGGACGGAAGTCATGGGAATTCGGGGCCCGCTGCTTTGCGTCGTTTTGCTGGTGTGCGGAGTGTCGTCTGCGTCGGCCACCATGCGCATCGCCGAGGACCGCGGCGGCCAGATCGGTCAATACCTGCAGAGCTTCGCCGCGGTGCGCGAGAGCGGCGAGCGCGTAATCATCGACGGCAATTGCCTGTCGGCATGCACGATGGTGCTGGGGCTGATCCCGCGCGATCGCATTTGCGCGACGGCGCGCGCGCGCTTCGGCTTCCACGCCGCGTGGATGCCGGATTCCGACGGCCATCCGGTCACCAGCCCGATGGGAACGCAGGCGCTGTGGAATATCTATCCGCGGTCGGTGCGGCATTGGATCAACCGGCACGGCGGATTGTCGCGCAGGATGATTTTCATGGAAGGCCGCTCGCTCAGCGGCATCGTGGCGAGCTGCGACCGTCCGTTGCAACGCGCGCGCCTGCGCTCAGAGCGCCGCTACTCGGCGCGTCCGCTGCGCGATATGCCCGCAAGCGCCGCCAGCGATCGCCGCTAGCGCCATCGCCGCGTAGGCGCCGCTGCCGAAGCTGCCGTAAAGCCAGCCCGAAACGCCGGTCGCCGCCGCCATGGTCACGCCGACCGCGATCGCCAGATAGGCTTGCGCGGTCGCGCCCTGCCCGGCCGGTGCATGGCGCGCGACGAAGCCGAGCGCACCGAGATGGGTGGCGCCGAACGACGCCGCGTGCAGCAATTGCAGCCAAGGCAATGCAAAAGCCGGCGGATCGAGCGCCATCGCCGCCCAGCGCAGGGCGCCACCCGCCGCGCCGATCATCAACAGCACGGTCGGCTGAAAAAACGGCGGCAGCCGTCCCGAAACCGCGAACAGCACGATCTCGGCGATCACGCCGAGCGCCCACAGCGCCGCGATCGCCGTGCCGTCTAACCCGGCGCCGCGCCATTGCAGCGCCGAGAAGCCGTAATAGACGGCGTGGCTCGCCTGGATCAGACTCGCCGCCGCCAGCACGGCGATGAAAGCGGGATCGCGCAGCAAAGTCTGGCGCGGCTGGGCCGGCTCACTCGCCGGCGGCGCGGCAGCCGACATCGGCTCAAGCGTCAGCGCCGCAAGCGCGCTGATCAGGCTGGCCGCGGCGATCAGCCAGATCAGATCGCGCGCCGGAATCGTGTCGGTGGCAAAGCCGGCCACGAAAGTGCCGAGGATGAAGGCCGCCGAACCCCAGAGGCGCACCGGCCCATAGGCGCGCCCGCGCTGGCCCAAGCCCTTGAGCGCATAGGTCTCGGCCAGCGGCATCACCGGCGTCAGCGCCAGCGAGGCCAGCGCGTAAGCGGCCAGGATCGCGCGCGCGCCATCGGCCAAGCCCACCGCCACGTAGCCGGCGACGCCCAGAATGCTGGTCACGACGATGGCCGCGCGCACGGCGTCGCGCTGGTCGGCCGTACGCGCCACCAGCGGGACCGCAATCAGGCGCGCGACGATCGGCGCCGCCAGCACGATGCCGATCATCTGCGGGTCGAGCCCCTTGGCCTTCAGCCAGACCGGGAAGAACGGCAATTGGATGCCGCCCATGACGAATATACCGGCGTAAAGCGCCGCCAGGCGCGGCGCAAAACCGACTTGCAACTGGCTTAAGGGCCGCATTTCGCTGTCTTCTTCACTGAAGCGAGACGCCGTTCCGGGGCTTCAAGGGGCAGGACCGGCTAGCCGAATCAGGCCGGCTGATTCATAAACGGGGGATCACGGATTGCCCATGGCGAACGAGCCTTTAGCGCTGGCGATCAGGCCGCCGGAAGCGCCCCAAGAAGCGTCCCAAGAGGACGAGTATCTCACGCTCTGCGCCGCGCTGTCGCAAAGCGCGCGCGGCCGCGCCTTCCTCGCCGAGCACGCCCGGCGCAGCCGCAATGCCGACAACGAGATCGCTGCTGACCGCGATCGGCCGCATCGAGGCGCGGCTGCAGGCCGACGCCTCCGCCGTGCAGCGCCTGCGTGACGACCTGCGCATGCTGGTCACCGCCATTCGCCTCGCCCGCCCCGAGATCGACGCCGCCGACCCGCCGGCGCGGGCGGTGAAGCTCGCCAAGCTGCTCGACCTGTTCGAACGGCGCATCGACGCCATGGCCGAGGCGAGAGCATCCGAACTGCCGGCCGATGCCGCGCCGCGCGCACGCATCGCGCTGGCGGAGACCGAGCCCTCGCGCGCCCAGCTCTTCGTGCTGCCGCTGCCTAACGAACCCGAAGCGCCGCCGCCGGCAAGCTTCGAGCGCCGCCGCCGGCAAGCTTCGAAGCGCCGCCGCAACCTTCGCCGGCCAGCGCGCCCGCGCCGGTGGCGATTGCCGTTCCCGAGGTCACGGTTGCGCCAGGAGTCGCCGTAACGGAAGCCGCGCCACCGCCGGCCGATGTCGTCGAAGCGGCCGCCGTGCCGCTAGCCGACCCGCTCGCCGCCATCATGGCGCTGAGCGCCGACGAGCGTCTGGCGCTGTTTACGTGATTAGAGCGCGAAGTCATTAGACAGCGGGCAATTGCTTGCTTCTTCTTACTTCGCTGCATCCCAGGTCCGCGCTCGGGGTAAAGCGGACATTGATGTGAACGGGCTTTACTTCTGCTTGTGACCCAAAACGGGCATGTATCCTTTGTTCGCTCTCGAACTCGTTTGGCTCGGCGCGCCCGATAATGCCGGCACAATTTAGGCAAGTACTTTCCTGTCTTGCCGGCGTCGTTGCTAAATTGGCGGCTACCTAATAGGAATGATCTTCCTGAACGAGTTTCGCTGGCCCGCAGGTTCTGTTAGCCGTTATATGTTGAACCCCACTACCGAGCGGATGAGACGATCGCCGAACAACTTCGGCGCACTGCGGCTAATCTTTGCAGTTTTGGTCATCCTGTCACACTCCCCTGAGTTGGTTGACGGAACCCGATCGAGAGAAATTCTCACAAAGATATTCGGTACCCTCACGTTCGGTGAATTGGGCGTTGCTGGCTTCTTTCTGATCAGCGGTTATCTGGTTACGAAGAGCTTTCTGGAAACCGGTTCCGCAGGAGAATACTTCCTCAAAAGGGTATTGAGGATATACCCAGGGTACGTGATCGCGTATCTACTTTGTGTCTTGGCTCTAGGTCCCTTTGTCGGCGGCCAAATTGCAGAATTATCTGGCGCAAAACTTTTGTGGCAAATCGTTATTTTGCGCGAGCCTAGGATGCCGGGAGTCTTTGCAGGCGTGCATGATCCGGATCTCAATGGGTCCATGTGGACGATCAAATACGAGTTTCTGTGTTACCTGCTCGTGTTGGCAGCAGCGGTTGCTGGCCTGCTATCAAAACGCTTCGTCCTCGTTCTTCTGGTCGCCGGCTCGCTGGTTGTGTCTGCTTTGCATCCGAACAGCACCAGCGTGGGGTTCGCTGGGGTGTTTGGGTGCGGTGCTCTGTTCTACCTATATGAGGATCGTGTCCGGTACGATTGGCGGCTTGCCATCCTAGCCGCTTGCGGATTGATCGTCTTGATGTTCTCGTCGTGGCTGGCGATGGCTTCGGTCGCGATTTTCGGCGGCTATGTATTGTTCTGGTTCGCCTTCAACGTTACGTCGCCGACGCTGGCTTCTGTCGGGCAAAAGGTGGACCTTTCCTATGGTGTCTATCTTTACGCGTGGCCCGTGGAGAACTTCTTGATTTGGCTAAATCCCGGAATTTCACCTTGGCTGGGTTTCATTGAAACGACGGCGATTGCCGGTCTTTTCGCGTTCGGAAGCTGGTGGCTTGTCGAAAAACCATTCCTCAACTTAAAGACTATATTCGCTTCGGGAGCGTTGGCGAGCGGCCGGAAATCGCCGTGAGTCTGCTATTGGCCCAAAGATGGGGTAATCGGCCGGCAGCTTGTGGATAGCTGAAGATTTTGGGTGCTGCGCTTCAGGCTGATGGTGAAACGAGGTCACCGTGGTTACGGGCCTCAAGCATCAGAAGGAGAAGCGTGAGCCATGGACCATTTTGCTGGATTGGACGTATCGGTCAAGGAGACCAGCGTCTGCATTGTGGATGACACGGGCAGGATCGTGCGGGAAGTGAAGGTGGCGAGCGAACCGGAGGCTCTGCTGCAGGTGCTGAGCAACCCCGCCTACCGCTTCAAGCGGATTGGACTGGAAGCCGGGCCGCTGTCGCAATGGCTTTTCAGTGCTCTCGCCGAAGCGGCTTGCCGGTGATCTGTGTCGAGACGCGGCACATGCGGGCGGTGTTGAAGGCGCAGATCAACAAGACCGATCGCAACGATGCCCGCGGGATGGCGCAGATGATGCGGGTTGGGCTTTATCGCCCCGTGCATGTGAAGACGTTACGCAGTCAGAAACTGCGAATGCTGCTGACCCATCGCAAGCTGCTGCAGTCGAAGGCGATTGCCATCGATAACGACCTGCGCGGCACCTTACGCAACTTTGGTCTCAAAGTAGGTGTGGTCGGGCAAGGTAAGGTTCGAGGCCCGCATCAGGGAGCTGGTCGAAAACTTGCCCGACTTGGCCGCCCTGATCGAACCACTGCTCATTGTCCGACGGACGCTTCGCGAGCAGTTCTGCATCCTGCACCGCCGCTTGCTCGCCATCGTCCGAGACGATGAGGTATGCCGGCGCTCTGATGACGACTCCCGGCGTCGGCCCCGTGGTGGCGCTGACCTATCGCGCCACCGTCGACGTGCCCGCTCGGTTTCGCAAATCCAAGTCCGTCGGGGCGGTGTTTGGCCTGACGTGTGCCAAGTATCAATCGGGCGAGGTCGATTGGAGCGGCAGAATATCACGCTGTGGAGACGAGATGATGCGGGTCATGCTCTACGAAGCAGCTCAGGCCACGATGCGTTCCAAGAAATGGTCATGGCTCAAGGCCTGGGCGATGCAGATCGCCAGGCGTCGCGGCATGAAGAAGGCGATCGTGGCGCTGGCGCGCCGATTGGCCGTGGTCATGCACCGCATCTGGGTTGACGGCACCGAGTTCCGCTGGACCCGGGAGCAAGCCGCGGCAGCAGCATGACAACCCTGCAAGATCAGATCCGATAGATTCGACAGGAGGACACTCGAGTTCCACCGAGCGGTGGAAAGATGTCCCTCGCGGGACGACGGATGAGGTGAGTTCGCATGTCCGCTTGGACCTGCCGTTCAACTGCACGGCAAGGCCGTCCAAAAGATTGTTCCACCTCGTCCTCGGATCCCATGAGTGGAAGGGCCTTGGTGCCAATTCCGAAGAGAAGCACGAGCCCGCGAGCGACATCGACACTGCAGTGGTGGATAGTCTGAAAGCGCTTGACCCCGAACGGCCGATTAGAGAAGCGGACATGAAATCGAGCAAAAGCGAACATTGACCAACCGCTACTCATCAATCCCAATCGATGAGTACGCGTCCTACCCAGCAATCAGCTTGGCGAACAAATCCGCATCCACATTGCCGCCGGAAAGGATGCCGACCACCACCTTGCCTTTGACGTCGAGCTTGCCGGCAAGCAGCGCGGCGAGCCCGATGGCGCCGCCCGGCTCCACCACCAGCTTGAGCTCCTGGAAGGCGTAGCGTACCGCGGCCGCGACCTCGGCATCGCTCGCGGTCATGCCGGCGCCGATCAATTCGCGGTTGATCGGAAAGGTCAGCTCGCCCGGCGTGTTGCTCATCAGCGCGTCGCAGATGGTGCCGCTCATGCGCTCGTTATGTTCGCGCCGGCCGCTGACGAAGGAGCGCAGCGTGTCGTCGAAGCCTTCCGGCTCGACGGTATAGAATTTCGCCGACGGCACGCGCGCCTTGACGCCGAGCGATATGCCGGCGGCGAGGCCGCCGCCGGAGGCGCCCACCACCACGATCTCGGGCTTGAGCCCCAGGCGCTCCAGATCCTCGACGATCTCGCGGCCGATGGTGCCCTGCCCGGCGATGATCAGCGGATCGTCGTAAGGCGGCACCAGCGTGGCGCCGCGCTCGGCGACGATTTTCTTGGCGATGGCCGCGCGGTCCTCGGTGTCGCGGTCGTAGAGCACGATCTCGGCGCCGAGCGCCGCGGTGCGCTCGCGCTTCAAGCGCGGCGCATCGGCCGGCATGACGATGGTGGCGGGCATGCCGAGCAGGCGGGCGGCCGCGGCCACGCCCTGCGCATGATTGCCGGACGAATAGGCCACCACGCCCGCCGGGCGGCGCTCCTTAGGAATCGACGAGACTTTGTTGTAGGCGCCGCGGAATTTGAACGAGCCGGTGCGCTGCAGCGTCTCGGCCTTCAGGAACACCCGCGCGCCGAGCCGGTCGTCGAGCACCGGCGCATTGATCAGCGGCGTGCGCACCGCGATACCAGCGAGCCGCCGGGCGGCGGCCTCGATATCGGCGGCGGTCGGCAGCAGCGTTTTGTCGATGGCGCCCATAGGGCAAGGCTAACGCCGGATCAACGACGGCGGCAAGAGCGCCTGTGGGGATGATCAAGCGGCCAGCTTGCGCCGCAGCCAGGTCCGCTTCCGGCGCGGGACTTGCGTAGCTTCCGCCACGTGCTCGACAAAGACGCGGGCGCTGTTCTCCCAAGTCATGCCGAGCGCGAAATCGCGGCAATCGTGACGGGACAATTCCAGCGCTTCCAGGCAGGCGCGCCGCAGATCCTCATCCAGCACGCCGACCGGCGCCTCGCCGATCACGTCGCGGGGCGCGGCGGCGGGAAAACCTGCGACCGGCACACCGCTTGCCAGCGCCTCCAGCAGCACCAGACCGAAGGTGTCGGTGCGGCTCGGGAACACGAACACGTCGGCGGCGGCGTAAATCTCGGCCAGCGCCTCGCCCTCGCGGCTGCCGAGGAACACCGCTTCGGGAAACTGCTTGGCCAGCGAGGCCCGCGCCGGCCCGTCGCCGACGACAAGTTTTGTTCCGGGCAGATCGAGCTTGAGAAAGGCTTCCAGATTTTTCTCCACCGCCACGCGGCCGACGGTGAGAAAGATCGGCCGCGGCAGACCGAACGCGCCGCGTTTGCGCGGGTGGAACAAGTCGGCATCGACGCCGCGCGACCACAGCTTCACGTTCTTGAAGCCGCGCGCAGCGAGCTCACTGCCGAGCGTCGGGGTCGCCGCCAGCACCGCCGCGCCGGCGCTGTGGAAACGCCGCAGCCAGGCCCAGGTCACCTCGCAGGTCCAGCGTTCCGGCACCGGCAGGCGTTCGGCGAGATAGTCGGGAAACCGCGTGTGCAGGCTGGTCGTGAACGGCAGGCCGCGCCGCATGCAGACGCGGCGCACCGCATGGCCGAGCGGCCCTTCCGTTGCGACATGAATGGCGTCCGGACGCGCGCGCTCGAGTTTGCGCTCGACGGCGCCCGGTCCCGTCAGCGCCAGCCTGACTTCGGGATAGGTCGGCATCGGCAGCGTCCAGAATTCGTTCGGCGTCAGGAATTCCAGCTCCGCGCCGAGCGCACGCGCCTCGCGCGCGACGTGCCCCAGCGTGCGCACCACGCCGTTGACCTGCGGATGCCACGCATCGGTGGCGACAAGGATTTTCATGCGGCGGCCTGTTGCATGCCGTCCGCCGTCTCGTCGGCCGGCGCCGGCTCGATGTCGTGGCCGGCACGGCTCCAGTCGATGATCTCGAAACGGCCGTCGCGATGCTCGACCACCGCCGTGCAGCTTTCCACCCAGTCGCCGCAGTTGATGTAGCGCAGGCCGAAATCGTCGTGCATGGCGGCGGTATGGATATGGCCGCAGATGACGCCGTCGGCCTGATGGTGCCTGGCTTCGGTGGCGAGCGCCTTCTCGAACGCGCCGATAAAATTGACCGCGTTCTTGACCTTCAGCTTGGCCCATTTCGACAGCGACCAATAGGGCGCGCCCAGCACGCGGCGCATGGCGTTGAACACGCGGTTGGCGGTCAGCGCGAAGTCGTAGGCCTTGTCGCCGAGCAGCGCGAGCCAGCGCGCCTGCGTCACCACCAGATCGAAGAGGTCGCCGTGCACGACCAGATAGCGGCGGCCGTCGGCGCCTTCATGGATGGTGTTCTCCACCACCTCGATGCCGCCGAAATGGGTGCCGTAATAGCCGCGCAGGAATTCGTCGTGGTTGCCCGGAATGTAGATGACGCGCGAACCCTTGCGGCCCTTGCGCAACAGTTTCTGCACCACGTCGTTATGCGCCTGCGGCCAATACCACGACGAGCGCAGCGCCCAGCCGTCGACGATGTCGCCGACCAGATAGATGGTGTCGGCTTCGTGGTGGCGCAGGAAGTCGAGCAGTTTTTCGGCCTGGCAGCCGCGCGTGCCGAGATGCACGTCGGAAATGAAAAGCGCGCGAAACCGTCGCGTCGCGTCTTGCGTCACGATGCGGCGATCTCCGCTGCGATGATCATGGGCGAAAGCACTAGCAGGCTCCGATTTCAGATTTATGACAGCGTCGTTAACCTCACCGTCATGGCCGGGCTTGTCCCGGCCATCCACGCCTTTACTCCGCGACGAAGAAAGACGTGGATGCCCGGCACAGGGCCGGGCATGACGAGTTTTTATTTCACGCCGCCGCGCGTTGCGGCTCGCTGCGGCGGAACCGCACCAGCGTATAGACGCCGAACGGCGGCACCTTGCGCCGCTCGATCAACTCGGCTCCGCCATGGCTTTGCGCCCAGGCGGCGAGCCGCGCGAACGGAAACTCCGGCCGCAGGCCCAGCGCGCGCGCCTTCTGCGCCAGCAGCCGCTCGATCGCCGCGGCCAGCCCGCGCTCGGAGTAGAGATGATTGACCAGGACGATCTGGCCGCCCGGCTTGACCACGCGCGCGCATTCCGACAGCACGCGCTCGGGATCCTCGACCAGCGTGATGACGAATTGGCCGACCACGCAGTCGAAGCTGGCGTCGTCATAGCGGAGATCGTGCGCGTCCATCACGGCAAGGCCTTTGACGTGCGGATAGCGCCCGCTCGCCGCGCGCAGCCGCGCCCGCGCGATCATCGGCTCCGAAATGTCGATGCCGGTGATCTCGGTGCTGCCGTCGTAGTCGTCGAACGACAGGCCGGTGCCGACGCCGATCTCGAGAATGCGCCCGCCGACGTCGCGGGCGGCGCGGGCGGCGGCGCGCCGGCCGTTGAGGAACACCGGCCCGCACAGCACGTCGTAGACCGGCGCCCAGCGCGCATAGGCCTTTTCCATCACCTGCTTGTCCGGATCGCGCAGCATGGGTCCCCCGCGAATCGTTGAGCCGACATCCGCAGCGGGTTACCAAGCGATTGCTACAGTGGCGCGACACATTCCTTTTCACCCTCCCCTGGAGGGGGAGGGTCGGCGCGCGCAGCGCGCCGGGGTGGGGTGAAAACTAACGTTTGACCGTTCGCCGATGGCGAAGGTGCTTCAATACGCGCAGCTCGGCCGCACCCGAACCATAAAGCGCTGCATAAATCGCTTCCATGACACTATTCACGTTTCGCGCAATGTCATTATTCCAGATGCGCAGCACGCGGTAGCCGTGGAACTCAAGCCATCGGGTACGCTTTTCATCGCGCAATAGCGCTTCGTCTTCTCCGTGCTGAGACCCATCAACTTCAATGACGAGGCGAGCTGCCGGGCACGCAAAATCGACGATGAAATCTCCGATCGGCATTTGCCTTCGGAAATGAGTGCCGCGCATCTCCAGACGTTTCAGCTGGCGTCACAACTTATTTTCGGCGTCCGTCGCGCCTGTACGAAGACGTCGAGCTGTTGCTCTTTTGAACTGACTGACAGACGGAGATTTCGGCACGTCAAGTCACCCCACCCCGCCGCCTTCGGCGGCGACCCTCCCCCTCCAGGGGAGGGTAAGTCAGAGCTTCGCTGATGGACAGTGGCCTTGACGCCCAGCCTGCCCTCCACCAACACTCCTGCCGAAACGCTTACGCAACGAGGAAACCCCATGGATCTCGGAATTGCCGGCCGCAAGGCCATCGTTTGCGCGTCGAGCCGCGGGCTCGGCAAGGCCTGCGCGCGGGCGCTCGCGGAAGCCGGCTGCGAGGTGGTGGTCAACGGCCGCGACGCCAAGCGGCTGGAGGCCGACCGCCGCCGAGATCGCCAAGGCGACCGGCGCCAAGATCACGCCCGTCGCCGCCGACGTGGCGACGCCGGACGGCCAGAAGGCGCTGCTCGCCGCCTGCCCTGCGCCCGACATCCTGATCAACAACAATGCCGGGCCGCCGCTGCGCGACTTCCGCGAGCTCACGCCGCCAGCAGATGATCGACGGCGTCATCGCCAACATGATCGTCGCGGTCGAACTGATCCAGAAGGTGATCGACCCGATGAGCCGAGCGCAAGTTCGGCCGCATCGTCAACATCACCTCGGGCTCGGTGAAGATGCCGCTCGCCGGCCTCGATCTGTCGTCGGGCGCGCGCGCCGGCCTGACCGCGTTCCTCGCCGGCGTCGCGCGCACCGTCGCCGGCAACAACGTCACCATCAACAACATCCTGCCCGGCGCCTTCGACACCGACCGCCTGCGCGGCACGCTGACCAAGGCCGCCGAGCAGAAGGGCATCAGCGTCGAGGAAGCCGCCAAGGCGCGCGCCGCCACCATTCCGGCGCGGCGCTTCGGCGAGCCGGCCGAATTCGGCGCGGCCGCGCGTTCCTGTGCTCGGCGCAGGCCGGCTACATCACCGGGCAGAATCTGCTGATCGACGGCGGCACCTTCAACGGCGCGTTCTGAAAAGCAATTCACCCGCTCGTCCCCGCGAAAGCGGGGACCCAGGGCCGCAATTGCCGCGTTTGCGACCAAAGAACTGGATTCCCGCTTGACGCGGGAATGAGCGGAATTCGGATCAGCGTCCGTCTGAAACGAAAAAGGCCGGCGTCGCCGCCGGCCTTTTCGCGAACGCCGTATCGCCGCGCCTATTTGGCCTTGAAGTAGCCCTTCTTCGGCGCCGGCGCCGGCCGGCTCGTCCCAGCGATAGTGCATCGCCACCGAGATGATGTCGATGTGCGAGCTCGACGGTGCCGACATAGGTGCGCTGGTGCCGTCGAACCACGGATTGCCGGCGCCGCCGTGATGTTGATCGGCGTGTCTCTTCACGAACGACGATGCGAATAGGCGAGGTCGAAGACGAGCTTCGGCGTCAGCTTGTAGCTGCCGCCGACCGACAGCCAGATAGCGGTCGTTGTCCGGCAGGAGCGGCATGCGCACGTCGTCGGTGATCGGCGACTTCTCGTAGCCGACGCCGGCGCGCACCGTCAGCGCTCGTTCCACTGATATTCGGCGCCGACCGAGAAGAACCAGCCGTCCTTGTACTGGAACGGCAATGACGGTCGAGCCAGCGATCGCGCCGGCGCGCTCGGACTGCGCACATTCGACGTGCCGATGCGGCTCCAGTTCGTCCACTCGACCGTGCCGAGCACGGTCCACTGCGGCGTCAACGCGCTGGCGCAGGCCGAGCTGAGCGATGTCGGGCAGATTGAGCGTGGTGCTGACCGATCCCGGCGTGACCGGGCCAAGAGCGATCGCGGACGTCGCAAGCGTGCCGTTGATCTTCTGATTGATCGCCGAGCGATAGCCGAGGCCGATGGTGGTGGTCGGCGTCGGCGTCAACGTGACGCCGGCGGTGAAGCCATAGCCCCAGCCGTGGCCGGACAGCTCGGCAAGCGGCCAACAGCCGATGGGGCACGATGGGTAGCCATGGCTCAAGTCGGCCTTGGCGTATTGGATCTGCACGCCGACGCCGACGCTGATCATGTCGTTGATGCGGTAGGCGAAGCTCGGCGTCGCAGTTATAGGTCTTCAGGTTGGCTGCCGTCCGCCGCATAGTCGCCGCCGGCCCAGACATCGGGAAATGTCACCGACAGGCCGAACGGCGACGTTGACCGACAGGCCGAGCCACATGTCCGGCCTGAACTGCCAGGAATAATAACCGGCCGGCACCAACGCGGCCTTGGCGGTATTGCCGGTGCCGCCCAAGACGCGACGCGAACGCGGCCCGACGTCGGGCGTGTTCGCGGAATACGGCATGATGCCGGTCAGCACCGAATTCGCTCTGCAGGCCCGGCACCTGCGTCATGGTCGCCGGATTCCAGAACATCGACGACAGCGAGCCGCCGGCGGCGACGCCGGCGAAGGACGATCCCTGCCCGTAGGCGCTCTGCTCGCGAACGGCGAAACCGCCGGCATTCGCATCGGCCGTCGTCGCGATCAACGCGCCGACGCCGCCGCACGCCAGCAGAACAGCCTTCAATCCACGAAACAACATCACCAGCCCCCATACCTCCTGCGCCATGTCCCGTGCGGCGCATGCTTTGAATATCGTGCCCCTGGACTCGGCTCTGCGACAATGGCCGGTGACCAAATAGCCGCCAACAACAGGCCATTTGCACAAATTTTGGCGCGATGTGACAACTGCGCCACATGCCGCCGGCAACCGCCGGCGGCGGCCAGGCATAAGCAGAATTTAACGTAAATTCAGATGCTTAGCGGTCTGCCGGATGGCGCTTCGGCGTCCAGCCAGCGCTATCGCGCTCGAATGCGCGTGCTGCCGTAGGATTGTATGCCAACAAACACCGCCTCAGGCGTTGAATGCCACACCCAAGCGCGTGGCGGTGCGCCAGATCACGTGGCACGGCGCCTTCATGTGATCGGTCCCGACCACCAGCACGAACTCGTCCGGAATGCCGACCTGGCTCGCCACTTCCAGGCAGGCGCCGGAGGGCGACAGGTTACGCACGCGGCAGTCGACACCGCCGGCGCGATTGAAATTGATGATCCCCGCTTTCAGCGTGCGATGGCGCTGGATTTTACGTCTATCCTCCATGACATCCTCCGTCGTTACCGGCATTCGCGCGCTCCTGTGCAGACATGCCGATGTAGGCCAGACGGTTTGACCAACGCTGCATTCTTACGCTCGGGCTTTTAGCCGACCGTGAAACTGATCGTCGAAATACGAACGTTTCCGTTAGCATTCGCTAACCATGATGCGGCGCGCGGACACGGCTTTTCCGCCAAGACCCACACATTTTATCTGCAATTTACGGAATGGGACCGCCGGCAAGGCCTAACATGCAAGCCTGATCGTTGCACCAGGACACGTGGGCGCCGTGCTGCATTGGCTCCTCAGCGACTGCTTCTTTTTCGGCCTGCCTGCGCAGAATTGGATGTGGGTATTGCCCGGCGCCCTTCTGCTCTACGGTGTAGTATTGAGCTATATCCGGTCGCGGCGGGCAAAACTACGGCCGTAACGGCCCATTGGTGCGGCCCGCGCTGGCATGGCATCACGACATACGAGGCCGGCGCATGCGCCCCTGGCGCGACGCGATGCTTGCGGCCATAGTCGCGTGATGGCCAACCGTCCCTGCAAACCCGGCACCGATGTGAAGCAGATCTGGCAACTGCTGCTGCCGGACACGCCGTTTCCGGCGTGCGGGACGCAAGACGACAAGGCCGCGGAAGCACGCCACGGCGCCGCGCCTGCCGATGAGTTGCGGCCGGATGCAGCGCGCCGCGACAGTCCGCGCACGCGACGCGACTGACGCGGCCGGGTGTCGGCCAAAGCGTCGCGCGACGCAAAACGGGTTGCCCGTGCCCCCTCCGCCAGCGCATGATGCGTCAGCGACCCGCCGTTCAAGACCGTCCAGAAAAACAAACGCTCCAGGGAGAAACGCCACCATGAAGCTCGTCCGCTATGGCGCGCCCGGCCGCGAGAAGCCCGGCATCATCGACGCCGACGGCAAGATCCGCGACCTGTCGCGCCTCGTGAAGGATATCGACGGCGCGATGCTGGCCGCCGGCGGGCTCGCCAAGATCAGAAAAGCCAACCTCAAGCGGCTCAAGACGGTCGCCGGCAAGCCGCGGCTCGGCCCCTGCGTCGGCCAGGTGCGCAATTTCATCGCTATCGGGCTGAACTACGCCGACCACGCCGCCGAGTCGGGTGTGCCGGTACCGAGCGAGCCGGTGGTGTTCAACAAGGCGCCGTCCTGCATCTGCGGGCCGAACGACAACACCATGATCCCGAAAGGCTCGACCAAGCTCGACTACGAGGTCGAACTCGCCGTCGTCATCGGCAAGCGCGCGCGCTATCTGTCGAAGGAAAAGGCGATGGATGTTGTCGCCGGCTATTGCCTGGCCAACGACGTGTCGGAGCGCGCCTTCCAGATGGAGCACGGGCAGACCATCGCCAAGGGCAAGGGCGCCGAGACCTTTGGCCCGCTCGGGCCCTGGTTCGTCAGCAAAGACGAGATCAAGGATCCGCAGAATCTCACGATGTGGACAAACGTCAACGGCGAGAAGCGCCAGCGCGGCTCAACCAAGACCATGGTGTTCGATGTGGCGCATCTGGTCTGGTACCTGCTCGCAGATCTTCGTGCTCGAACCGGGCGACGTGATCGCCACCGGCACGCCGCCGGGCGTCGCCTATGGCATGAAGCCGGCGCCGGTCTATCTGAAAGCCGGCGACGTGGTCGAACTCGGCATCGAGGGGCTGGGCGTGCAAACGCAGAAGGTGGTGCCGTTCAAGGCGTGAAACTTGCCGCAAATTGCGCCACGCCTCGATTCAACTCCCGGTGCTCGCTTGCTGCATCGCACGCAGCCACGCACATGACTGTGCGGCATTTTCCGCATGAAGTGTTTGCTTGACCTTGGCCGGGGTGGCTGCTGCTGTGCTGCGATAATGATGCATACAAAAAAATGATCTGAGGCATCGCCAGCATGGCGCAACGCAAGCCTTTCACGGCCGTGACCGGAATCGTGCACGTGCCGGTGACGCCGTTCACGCCGGACAACAAGGTCGATCTCGACACCTTCGGCCGCGTGATCGAATTCCTGCTGCGGCAGAAGGCGTCGTCGCTATGCATCAACCTGCATCTCGCGGAATCGCTCAACCTGACGCTCGACGAGCGCAAGCTCACTGGCCAAAGCCGCGGTCGAGGTCGCCGCCGGCCGCGTGCCGGTGATCGTCCACGTCAGCACGCCGGGCACCGACCAGGCGATCGAGCTGGCGCGCCACGCCGAACAAATCGGCGCCGACTGCGTGATGGCGATCGCGCCCTATTACTGGAAGCCGTCGCAGGAGCAGCTCTACGACCATTTCGCCGCCATCATCACCGCGACCGAGCTGCCGTTCATCGCCTACAACTCGCCCACCATCATGGACGGCGTCGGCATCGCGCCAGGAACGCTCACCGCCTTGATGCAGCGCTTTCCCAAATTCATCGGGCTCAAAGAGGCCAGTCACAACTGGGAAAAATATCTCGAACTCGGACGCGCGGCCAAAACAGTCCGTTCCGATTTCGGCCTGTTCGTCGGTACCGAATGGATGCTGCCGAGCCTGACGCTCGGCGGCACCGCCTGCATGTCGATCTTCGGCGGCGTCGCGCCGAATTTCATCAATGCGCTGTACGACGCGACCACCGGCGGCAAGCTCAAGGACGCGCTCGCGCCTGCAATACAAATTTTCCGAACTCTATCAGATCGCCAAGGTCGAATATCCGGCGCCGACCAAGGCGATGTGGGAGATCATGGGGCGGCCCGTCGGCGCGCCGCGGCTGCCCAACCGCCCGCTCTCGGCGGAGCGAAAAAAGGAAATCAGATCCACGCTCGAATCGCTCGAGCTATTCGATACCGAACCGCATGGTTGGTAGCGGCCGGAACGGCCGCAAGACTAAAGACAACTCGCAATCACACGTTGGAAAAACAAGGGAGGCGAACTTGAGAAAATTGATAACCGCAGGCATGGCCGCACTCGGGCTGTTGGCGCTGGCGTCGGCGCCATCGCTGGCGCAGGAATGGCCGACGCGCGGCACGATCCGCATGATCGTGCCTTATCCGGCCGGCGGCGGCACCGACGTGGTCGCGCGCATCGTCGCCAAATTTCTGTCGGAGCGGCTGCACCAGACGATCATCGTCGAGAACCGCGGCGGCGCCAACGGCCAGGTCGGCCTGCAGGCGCTCAAGCAATCGCCGCCGGATGGCTACACCATGGCGATGACGTCCGACTCGCCGATGACGGTCAACAAGTGGGTCTACAAGAATCTGCCCTATGACCCGATGAAGGACTTCATCCACGTCACCTCGGTGATCCGGCTGCCGTCGTTGTTGGCCGTGCATCCGTCGTTGCCCGTGCACAACGTGGCCGAACTGATCGCGCTCGCCAAATCGAAGCCCGGCGCGCTCAATTACGCCTCCGCCGGCGTCGGCAATTTCAGTCATCTCGAGGCCGAGCTGTTCGCGCAGGCGGCCGGCATCAAGCTCGTGCACGTTCCCTACAAGGGCACCGGTCCCTCCTCGCTCGGGCTGATCGCCGGCGAGGTGCAGCTGTCGTTCAACAACGTGTCGACGCTGTGGCCCTACGTGAAGGAGAAGAAGATTGTGGCGCTCGCGGTCATGGAACCCAAGCGCATGCCGGAGCTGCCGGACGTTCCGGCGATCAGCGAGACGATCCCCGGCTTCGACATGGCGCCGTGGGTCGGCATCATCCTGCCCGCCGGCGTGCCGAAGCCGATCGTCGACCGGCTGACCAAGGAAATCCTCGCGGTGATGAAAGACCCGGCGGCGGTCAAGATATTCACCGATCAGCAACTGGTGGTGATGACGCTGCCCGGCGAGCAGTTCACCGCGCTGATCAAGAAGGATTCCGACAAGTGGGAAAAGGTGGTGAAGTCGGCGGGCATCAAGATGGATTGATGCGCGCTTACAGCCACGCCTGAAATTCGGCGCATGAAAAAAGCTCCGGGCGATGAGCCCGGGGCTTCGTCATTCGCAGATGCTGCGAGGCCTACGCCGCCGCGCGCGCCAAAAGGAAGGAGCTACTCTAGATAATTGAGATAAGCCGCGACGGATTCAATTTGCGTCTTGGTCAGGTTGTGCGCAATCGGCTGCATGATGGCTGATGTGTCTGGATGTTTCGGGTCCTGACCTCGCTCTTTGCTCCAGTTCACTAGTTTGTTGAAGATGTAGTCATGCAGCTGACCTGCCAAACGAGGAAATTCTCCGTCACCTTTGGCCTCTGGACCGTGACAGGAAGCGCATGGAGGCACGTTAACGTCAAGAAGGCCTTGCTCGTAGATCTTCTTTCCCGCAGCTACGAGTTCCTTGGAAGCACCGCCCACGGGCTTAGCATTGAGGCCGTGAAAATACTTTGCAAGAGCATCTTGCATCGCAGGGCTCAGGACGTGCGCCACATTGTACATGTACTTATTTTCTCGCCTGCGCTCGATAAAGGCCTTTAATTGATTCTCAATGTACTGAGGCTGTTGTCCGGCGAGTCGTGGGATCGGAGTTGATCCATGAAAACCTTGCCCCGACACACCATGGCACGTTTTGCAATATGCAATCTTGGCCTGAAGGGCTTGCGGCGAAAAGTCGGCCTTGACCGCGTCTTCGGCTCGACCCGGCGCGGAAAGGACAATTGCTAGAATTGCCGTCGGCAATGCCAATCGCATGCTCCTGCCCTTCATAATCCGATCTCCGATGCCTTCGAGATTCCAGAATACCTCAGCCGAAATTCGCCACGCTGAACACGTTCACTTCACAAAACTGAGGTAAGACGCGAGCGCCTCGATTTGGTTAGGGGATAACTTGCGTGCAACTTGAGGCATTGGAGACTTTGCGGTCGCATGATATCCCTCTCCCCATTGCTCGAGTTTCCGTTTCAAATAGTAATACGACAGACCTCCCAGACGAGGAATGTCTCTGATGCCCTGCGCATTCGGACCGTGACACACAGCGCAAGCAACGGTATTGGCATCCGGATTTCCATCTTCATATAAAGCTCTGCCTGCGGCGGCCTGTTGCTTATCTCCATCATCGGCAGCTTTAGGAGATAGCGTCGAAAAATAAATCGCCAAATAGTGTGCCGTCACAGGATTAAGGTTCGCGACGGCACTCCACATATATTGTTTAGAAAATGGATTATCGCGCGCATGCGTGCGAAAGCTCAGAAGTTGACTCTCAATATAGCGGGATCTCTGTCCAGCCAGTCGTGGCGCGGGCTGATAACCTTGCGCTGATCCTCCGTGACACCATGTGCAATCTTTGACGGCCCCCGCGCCCGCTGCCAACGAGGGGATCGTAGAGGCAACGAGTGCCAGGATCGCGATTTTTGACCTGACTAATTTTATCATCGGAGCTTTCACACTTCATTCATTGGGACAATCGACGACGGTAACCACGAGACGTTACTGCAGATGGCTGACGTAGGCCGCGACGGCTTTAATTTGTGACTTGGTCAAATTGTGCGAAGTCGGAAGCATGATGGCTGATATGTCAGGGTGTCTTTGGTCCTGACCGCGCTCTTTGTTCCAATTCACCAATTTGTTGAAGATGTAGTCAGGGAGTTGGCCGGCTAAACGGGGAATTTCTTCGTGACCCTTCGCGTCCCCGCCGTGACAGGCCATGCAAGCGGGAACATTAGAGTTGGGATCTCCCTCCTCATAAATTGTCTTGCCCTTGGCGACGAGCGCCCTTGAAGCACCTCCCAATGGTTTGGAATTGAGAGCGCTGAAATGCTTGGCAAGAGCCACTTGCATCTCCGGCTTCAAGACATGCGCCACATTGTACATGTAACTATTTTTTCGCCTGCGTTCGATAAATGCTCGTAGCTGATTTTCGATATATTGAGTTTGTTGCCCCGCGAGTCGCGGGATGGGGTAGAACCCGTGATAGCCTTGCGCCGATAGGCCGTGGCACGTTTTGCAATATTCGATCTTGGCCTGAAGGGAAGAGCCGGCGCTTTCTGCTCGACCTGCCGCGCCAAACACAATTGCGAGGATTGCCGCCGGCAACGCCAAGCGCATGTTGATGACCTTCATAATCCAGCCTTCGCTTTTACGTTCGCTCTTATGAGCTAGCAGCATCTGGAACGCCCCCAACGATTACATCGCGAACCAAATGTAGGCGAACAGCGTGTTGTTATCGTGCGCGAAGACCGTGTCGCCATCGAACTTGTTGTAGTAGGTGTATTGGAGACCGACGCGCGCATTAGCCCACGGCCACCCCGGCGCCTGGCTGGAAATGAACGGGATGTAGGCGATCTCGGCAATGTAGCCGCTCGTGTCGCCGGCAAAGAAAGTCGCGTCCGTAGATCCCCATGTATCGAAATACTGGCCCGTGATCACGACTCTGTTGTCGTTGCCATAGGCCAGTGAGGCCAATGCCTTGAACGTATTCAACGTATTTGTCGGATTGTCCGAGCCGCCGTTGGTGAAAGTCGCATCAAGCGTTTGGTTCTCGTGAATATACGTGCCGCGCAATGTGATCCAATAATTGTCCCCCTGATATTGGTACTGCGAGTCGAAGCCGATGTCGTTGTACCGATCGGTTTGCGGAAACGTCTCGTTATTATAAAAATTGTTCGCATCCGTCGTAAATGTCCATGGATGGACGCGCGCGGACATTCCGAAGGCGCCAAACTCAAGCCAGTGATTTCCCCAATGCGGTTCCACGGCCACGCGCCAATACGGTGCTACCCCCTCGAACAACCCAGGCGCACCGAACGGGTCCGTCATTAGTTTGGCTTGTGTATCGTGACCGAATGTCCGGTAACCGGACAATTCCAGATACACCAAATTATTGATCCAAGCGTAGGCGCCAACGCTTCCCACATGCGCGGCAAATGCGCCGTCAATGAGAGTTCCGACTCCGGGGTCGGGCGCTACGCTCGACACGGCATACGGAAACGACCAGGCAGGTGTGGTGTTCCACGGGTCTTGGACGCTCGGGTTGTTGTTTGCCGTAATGCCATAGGTAACAGGCATGCCGCCTAAGTAGCCGGTGTTGGCATAGCGCACATCGATATTGTCCTGTGCCCATAGCCGGCTGGCATAAGGATCGCTGGGATCCAAAGCACCAAAGGCAGCGTTGTTGTAGGTAAGCTGCGCAAAGGCGCCGATATGCTCGGTGATCGCGCCGCCGTAGAAAAAGCTGACCGGCGCGACGACGACATTATCGTTTGCGCTATATGGTGAGCCGGTCGGGTCTTGGTCCGCCTGTGTGTGAGTGAAGCCGACGATCGCCATCATCGAAATTGGCGGCGCATAAGGCTTGATTTCGCTCGTGTCGGACGGCGCCTTTGTCGGCAGACCCGATCCCCACTTCTTTGTGTATGCCGCGAGGGCTTTCGTCGAATCATTTTGCGAAGGAAAAAGTGTTGATCGGTATTTTCCCCCACCTGCTGTATAGCCGCCCAACTTGAACAGGCGGCCGTAGGGAGTAAGGCCAGGATAATCGGTGTGGCAGGTGCCGCAGGTTTGCCCGGTCTGTCGCGCGTAACTCGGCAATGCGTCGGCGGGAGAGATCGCACCAAACGTCACGGCGCCAAAGACCAAGCTAAAAATGGCGGCCGCCGTGGCTACGCTCGATACCGCTAATATTTTTGCTGCACTTCCGGTGAGGCGCGTTTGACGGCTAACCAAAAACATTCCTTACCCCCACTGAATACTTTATGCTTGCGGACCCTGCGCATTAACAACCGCAGCCAATTCGGTTATTGGTTTATCGATCAACTGCGGCTTGAAACTAAGCGGTTCAGGCTTTCCTCCAAAGCATGCACCAACCGTTCGGACTAATTTCACCAGCCACGTTCTTGCAGGAGTTCGGCGCAACAAACAGACTGCAGCCACTACACTGACGATCACCCTTCGGAGTGTCTTGATATTGGACTGATTTTTGCGGCAACAGATTTGCCTTTGCAGAATTTGCACTAGCGGCAAGAATTGTTGCGGCACCCGCCGCACACGCGGCGCCCTGCAGCAACACCGAACGCCGAGATACTTTGTTTGACGAGTGTCCTGTTTGATCAGCCATCACCGCATTCCCTCTAATAGACGCCCCAACGCAAAAATGCCCAAGCGCATCGTTGCAAACCTTGAGAAAGATCAAATCAGCGTAATTTTGCCCAACTCCCGCGGCGCAGCATTAACCCTTGAGGTCGTAAGAGCAATAAATCACCAGAAGCGGAACATTAAATATTTTTAATGATCGACACACTTTACCGAAAGTTTTGTCTCGCTGGATACCGGGGAAACTTATTGCAGGACGCTAAATCTCTATTTTGACCAATCAATTAGGCAACTCTATTTCGATTAAAGTATACGCGTTTGCGTCGCTAGGTCATCCTTGCCCTTCGGTACCTTGCGGCGTCAAGCTCTCTTTGCGTTTGTAATCGCCTGCTGCGACAGCGTGGCCAATAACAAAGAGCCCCGGGGGTTTGCCCCGGGGCTTTGTCACTAGCGGCCTTGAGTTGCTTCTGGATTCCGGGTTCGTCCGCCTTCGCCCTAACGGGCTTCGGCGGGCAAGCAGCCCTACTCCGCCGCCTGCTGCGTGCGGCCGAGCGTGGCGCGCGCCACGTCGCGGAACTCGGCGTGGCTGAGCATCTTCTTGTTGGTCAGCGAATGCAGCTTGACGGCTTGCAGCACCTTCATGGCGTCCTCTTCCGACACCTGCATGCCGACGTCCTTGAGCCACATGTTGATCGAGTCGATGCCCGAGCCCTTGCCCATCACCACTTCGGCCGGCGGCTGGCCGACCGCCGACCAGCGGATCGGGAACAGTTCGGTGGCGTTCTTCTCGCCGCAGTTCTTGAACCACGAGGCGATGATGCCGAACTCGATCTGGTAGAGGCCCGAGCCGACGATCGCCTTGTTGGTCGGCACCAGCACGCCGGTCAGGCGCTGCACCAGGTTGGCGAGCGAGGTGAGCTTGGTGGTGTCGATGCCGACGTCGACGCCGTACATGGTCTTGAGCGCCATGACGATCTCTTCCATCGGCGCGTTGCCGGAGCGTTCGCCGATGCCGAGCACGGTGGTGTGCATCACCTCGACGCCGAGCGACAGCGCCATGATGGTGTTGGCGACGCCCATGCCGAAGTCCTGGTGGAAGTGCGCTTCCAGCCGCTTCGGGATGCGGCTCTGCACCTGCGTGACGAAGTATTTCATGGCGTGCGGCGACAGCACGCCGAAGGTGTCGACCAGCGCCAGCGCGTCCATGTGGCCTTCCTTGCCGACCTTCTCGATCAGGTCGATGGCCCATTTGAGTTCAGCACGCGAGAAGTCGATCGGGAAGAACACCACCTCGAGGCCGTTCTTGTGCGCGAAGGCGGTGCGCCTCGACCGAGGTCTCGATCGCCTTTTCCAGCGGCCAGCGGTAGGCCAGCTCGAGCATGTGCTTGCTGGAGGGGATTTCCATGACGACGCCGTTGACGCCGGTGTCGACGGCGCGTTGCACGTCTTCCTTCATGCAGCGGGCGAAGGAGAAGATCTGGGGGCCGAGGTTGCGCTTGACGATCTCCTTGATCGCGCTGTTGTCGGACGGCGACACGATCGGCATGCCGGCTTCGATGCGGTGCACGCCGGCTTCGGCCAGCGCCTCGGCGATGCGGATTTTTTCGTCCTTGGAAAGAATGACGCCGGTCTGCTGTTCGCCGTCGCGCAGCGTGACGTCGTGGATCTTGATGTTCTTGGCGAACTTGAAGTCCTTGGTGACTTCAGGCGCGTAGTTCCACTCGCTGACGAACCAGTCGTTCGTTTTCCAGGGGGTTGGGTTGGCCATCCGTTTAACTCCTCTCGCGTGGGCTTATGGGTCGATAGTGCGGTGTTTTTCAGGGCCGGCCAAGGCTGCATCAAGGCGGCATAAGGTCAGGGGCAATCGGGGTGAGCAGAACGCCTCCGCCGCCGCTGGCATTGATATTTCGCAAGTCCGGGCCAAAAATCCTCGTTTTCCGGTGCCCTTATAGGCGATGCCGGCGCTTCAGACTACCGGGTTAGTGAGCTCGCCGATGCCGGAGATCGCGATGCGGACCACGTCCCCGGCCTTCAGATAGCGCGGCGGGTCAAAGCCGATGCCGACGCCGGCCGGCGTGCCGGTGGCCGAGCAGATCGCCCGGCTCGAGCGGCACGTAAGCCGTGACCGTCTCGATGAAGGTCGGCACGTCGAAAATCATGTCTTTGCAGCTTGGCGAACTGCCGCCGCTCGTCGTTGACGTAGGTCGCCAGCTCCTGCTCGGCCGGCACGCCGAATTCGTCGCGCGTCACGAGATACGGCCCGACCGGGCAGAAGCCGTCGAGGCTCTTGCCGAGGAACCACTGCTTGTGTTTCTGCTGCACGGCGCGCGCGGTGACGTCGTTGACGATGGTGTAGCCGAACACGTAATCGAGCGCGTCCTCGCGCTTGACGTTCTTGGCCGTGCTTGCCGATGACCACGCCGAACTCGCCCTCGTAGTCGACCGTGTGCGGTCGGGTCCAAGGCAGCGACGATCTTGCCCCCCGGATCGGCGAGCGAGGACGTCGACTTGGTGAAGATCACCGGATCGGCCGGCACGTCCTGCTTGTCGCCGGACTGGTCGACGCCGCTCTGCGCGAATTCGCGCGCGTGGTCGTAATAGTTCTTGCCGACGCAGATGACGTTCTTCGACAGCGGCCCGACCGGCGCGGCGAGCTTGGCGCGCGCGAGCGCTGACCGGCTCGCCGTAGTCAGGGGCAGAGCCTGCCGCGAGGAGCTTGATGACGTGGCGCAGGTCGCGCAGCGAGCCGCCGCCGACCGAGAACGGGCGGAAGCTGTCGCCCTCGACGGCGCCGAAAACCTTGCCCTTCGGGGTGTTGATCGCTGCAATCTTCATGGGGCGGTGGCTGACCTTGCTGGAATGCCGGACGGCGGGCGGGACGGACGCGCAAGGCGCTAGCAAAGACGCGCGGCGGCGGGCAAGGCGGGGCCCTCTTCCCCTCTCCCCTTGTGGGAGAGGGTGGCGCGCGCAGCGCGCCGGGTGAGGGGTTAGAGCCTATCGAAAGTCGTAGTGGTTGAATTCCGACACTTGGTACCCTGTTTCAGGCTCTGGGCGGGGAAGATGCCGGAGTTAGCTATGTGCGCCAGTGCCGAACAATGTCCGCTATGCCTCCAATAGCGACCTAATTTTGCGGCGCAGCGAAATGACGCGATGTGCCAATAGACGACATCGAATGCTCGCTTGAAATGAAAGAGGCCGCCAACTCATGTGCCTTTGAATAACCGTGATATTCAGTCGATGCGAGATGCAGCAGCCGTCACTCCGCGTCGTTTGATGTTGACTGACCTCGAGAAGATTGGGTTGGCTGATGCCTTACTTTAAGGGCATGCCGTCACGACCGACGGTCCGTGTCTGAGTGTGTCCGCAATTTAAGCATTCTAGCGTTTGCCGCTCGCCGTGCATCGGCTCAGGCATCCGGCGTAAGACGTACATGCCGCCTTCGCACTTAGGGCATTCGACACAATCCTGCGCACCAAAATTATTTTCTGCCTGTGGCCTAACCCACTCCCAAAATTGTTTTAAGGGTTGGACCATTGTTGTTTTCGTGCCAGGTCAGTTCCGACGATAAAATGTTATTGCACCGCGACAAGTAATGTCACAATTCAGTGTGTGTTGGCTCTCCGGCGGCTTGTTCCTCAGCAAGGCGACGCTGAACAAAATTGCGTTCAACGTCAGTTAAATACGTTCCCAGAATTTTCGTGTATCTCTCAATGTTCGCCCGGCGAGTGACCTGACGGATTTTTTGAACCAGCGGGATAGAGATTACTGCATCGGTATGATCTCATCTAGATGGTGGGCTAATGGCGCGAATGTCTGTGGCGCCGGTGGCCGATAGTTGAGAGCCGAGTGCGGTCTGATCGTGTTGTAATGCTTGCGCCATTGCTCGATGACGATCTGTGCTTCCTTTAGGCTGTAGAAGATTTCACCGTTCAGCAGCTCGTCGCGTAGTTTTCCGTTGAACGATTTGCAATAGCCGTTCTCCCAAGGGCTGCCAGGCTCGATGAACAGGGCTTTGGCTCCAACCTGCATCAGCCAGTTGCGCACGACTTTCGCGGTCATCTCGGCACCATTGTCAGATCGAATGTGCTCGGGCACGCCCCGCATGAGCATGACGTCAGCCATGGTCTCAAGCACCCCGAAGCTGTTGATCCGGCGCGCCACCCTGATGGCCAGGCATTCGCGGGTGAACTCGTCGATCAGGGTCATCAGGCGGAGCTTGCGGCCATCGTGGGTCTGCGCCTCCACGAAGTCGTAGGACCAAACATGATTGCGCCGTTCCGGCCTTAGCCGGATGCAGGATCCATCGTTAAGCCAGAGCCGACCGCGCGGCCTTTGCTTCTTGGGTACTTTAAGCCCCTCACGGCGCCAGATCCGCTGCACCCGATCGTAGCCCACGTCCCACCCGGCATCGTCCAGTAGTGACTTGATCCGACGATAGCCGTACCGGCCGTACTGCGATGCGAGAGCAATAATGGCCCGCGTCAGCGCATCTTCATCAGCACGGACAATGGTGGTGTAACGCTGCGTTCCGCGGGGCTGACCGACAATCCGGCAGGCATGACGCTCCGAGAGACCGTACTTCCCCCGAATGCGTTCAACGGCCTGCCGGCGCCGTTCGGGGCTTACAAGTTTCCCGAGGCGACGTCCTTGAGCACCTGCTTCTCAAGCGACAGGTCGGCAACAAGACGCTTCAGGCGGACATTCTCGCGCTCCAGGTCCTTCATCCGCTTCGCCTGATCGATCTCAAGGCCGCCATATTCCTTGCGCCAGCGGTAGTAGCTCTGTTGCGATATCCCGGCATCCCGGCAGGCTTCCGGGGCAGATTTGCCCTGCGCCATCAGCACTTCAATCTGGCGAAGCAGCGTCACAATCTGCTCCGCACTGAACCTCTTCTTCGGCATGACCCAAGCTCCTTTCCAAGCGCATTTTCTCACATCGCTTGGTCCAAAAAAGCCCGGTCAGGTCAACGTCCTTGCTGACATGGAAATGAGCCCCGACGTTGACAGTCCCGAGGCGAGGCAGAGGTGGAGCGCAAAGCTATTAACAATTGCCGGTGACGAAACAATCACCATGCGCGCCCTTGATGCACTCGCTTACAATAGCGCACTCGACTCGTGGACTGACGATCAGGAGATGCTTCGTGACAATCGCCTTTACGTACCTTGGTGGCAACGACGTCTCAGACACCTCATCGCTTTTCAGGGCAAACAATTTGTCCCACAGAGTGCCCATCGCGGGATTTTATCGCGACTTTTTTCGTGTTTCAAAGGAGGGTAACGACAATGGCGAAGCGAAGGAAGAAAGCCGCAAAACGAAGGAAGGGTGCTGGCGTGCGCCCGGCGCCAAAGAAACGACTATAATTCCAAAACTGTTGCCTACCTGATCGGATGAGGGCGCTACCTTGGTGCGTGCGAAATCAGTTCAGATAGCTCACTCCCTACCTTCATCCGATCTTTGTGGCCCGACGAGCGCGAACCAGATCAGTCTGCAAAGATGCACATCGGGCAACAGCATCGCCCGATTCACATTTCCTGGGGACAGCCCTAGAAGTTGGCGTCTGGCCGAACGTGATGAGGCGCGTCAGCACCAAACATGAAGGGGTGCGCGACAGGTTCCAGTTCGCATCCTGCGCTAGCGGGGGACTCCCGAAAATATTGGTGCATGTCGCATACCCGCTCCTTGACACCACCCGAGCCTTTTCTCCAGCATTAAGACATAAGTGGTGATTCGGGGCGGCTCATTTTGCCGCGATGCCCGACATTAAAACGCGCACCGTTTCGCGCGCTGGCCCGACCCCGATTGGTCCCGCCAAATTTACACACGAGCTCTCCGCCTGTGGACAGCGTGTGTTTCAAGCCGACAGAGCGCGCCTGTATGCGCGTTTACGACAAGAAATAGGCAGTAATCCGTGAATGTTGAAGTGGGTGCTCTCAAACCGTCCCAGGCAAACATGCTCGCAGAGCGCGAAGCCGACGTTGGCGTTTCGCTTTCGCTCGACGCTTTCATTCGCTCTATTGGCGTTCGCCAATCGGCTCCCGTCGCGTTCTTCCTTGGCGCCGGAGCCTCAACCACGTCGGGAATTCCGTCTGCCCAGATGTGCGTGTGGGAATGGAAGCGGCGCATTTTCTTGACTAACAATCCCGGGCTCGAAGAGCAGTTCACCGAAATTTCGCTTATTGAAGTGAAGCGCAGGATACAACGGTGGCTTGAGCGTCAAACCGGCTTTCCGAAAGAGAGTGCTCCCGAAGAGTACGGATTTTATATCCAGCAATGCTTCCCCATCGAGGATGACCGACGCACCTATTTTCAGGAGCTTGTTCGTAACGCTTCGCCCCATGTCGGCTACAAACTCCTGTGCCAACTTGCGGAAGCCGAATTGGTCCGCTCGGTGTGGTCACCCAACTTCGATGGTCTAATGGCGCGTACCGCCGGAGCCTACAAGCTTTCGCCTATCGAGGTCGGCATCGACACCCAGCACCATCTCCGCGCCGTAAAAAAGGGTGAAGTGCTCTGCGTGTCGCTGCACGGCGACTACCGCTACGACAAGCTGGTGAATACGCCCGCCGAACTGCAACAGCAGGAAGATGCGCTGCGGAAGGCGCTCATTGCCGAAATCAAAGACACCGCTCTAGTCGTTTCTGGTTATAGCGGGCGCGACGCCTCGCTGATGGACGCGCTTACCCGGCCGAAATGACCACGTCGGACCCCGGTTGCTTGACAGACTTTCGCGACCCTTCCTATATCCGGCCCATTCCGGCAGATACTGTTTCGGAATGGCGGGGTAGCTCAGCTGGTTAGAGCAGCGGAATCATAATCCGGAGGTCGGGGGTTCAAATCCCTCCCCCGCTACCAATAATATCAGTAACTTACAGTATATCTCATTTAATTGGTTTTTGCCCGTACCACAGCCCGTACCACGTTTCGCGGGGTGTTCCTCAGCCTTGAGTTGGCCATGCCCGAGCCTTGCGTTTGATCGCATTTGCTTGGTTGCACGGAATATCTCTGCGACATGTGCTGCGCCCACGAGATCCCGCCGGCATCGATTTGGACAGGCTGAAACAGCGCTCTGAGCCTCTAGGATAAAGTGCAGCTGACTCTTAATCAGCGGGTCCCAGGTTCGAGCCCTGGTGCGCCCACCACTTCAACCGAAAAAACAGACACTTACGGGGATTGCCTCGGATGCCATTTAGGGGGCCAGCCTTCGGGTCACACTGGGGTCACGGACCGACACGAAACGCATGAGCAAGAGCGAGCAGGCGCTGCTCAACGAGGTGCCGTTACGCGGCACCGGCACGCCGATGCCGCCGACCGTCCCGCTGATCTACCGCTTCTACGAGCTGATCATGGTCAACGACCCGGCGCTCAGGGCGCTGATCGAGAAGGAATTCGGCGACGGCATCATGTCGGCGATCGACTTCGACATGGACATCATCCGCAAGGCCGACCCCAAAGGCGACCGCGTTAGCCTCGGCATGACCGGCAAGTTCCTGCGTACAAATATTACGTCGTCACGGGGGATTCGTTGGCGTATGGGTTGAAGGAGAAGTAGGGGAGAAAGAGCGTTACAAGCCGCTACGGCGAGTGATATAAGGTCATCGCTTCGAGTTGCTCGGAGCCGCCCATGAGCACAGGCGCTAAAGTGCCGCCGCCAGCCGCGTTAGTACTGGGCTGAGCTGACATAGCTCCGGTGGCCCCGTTACCGGCCATGCCCACAAGCGCAGGATTGGGCACCTGCATACACGAGGTGAAATCACCTTCCGATCAACTAGGAACGTGCGGCCGCGCGTCCCGCAGATCGAAGGAGAAACAAACAATGACCGTCGTTACGGTCGACGTGGGACAGATCGCTCTTGCGATTTCCATTATCGTCCAAGCGATAGCCCACTAAGATCAACCCTAACCGAACACCCTCCGGCTTGAGCACCGGAGGGTGTTTTTATTTCGAGGGGATCACCTAGATGAAAAGACGGTAATCATATGAATCCGTCCCGAACCGCTGCAGTAGCGAACCGATGCGGGCGATTTGGTTAGATGAGTGAATAGTCGCTGGGAGTTTCGTATAGAGGTCGAACGTGTTCCAATTCATCTTGGACAGCCCAAGAATTTCTTCCGAGATGATTTGAAGGTCCGTGTGACCGGCGTGCCTGCGAATGGTAAGTGGGGCAGGAATGCGCCGCTTGCCTTGGAAATATTTGAAGCGCGGGTGAAGCGCCGTGGTAGCACCGTGGACCCAAAGGAGCGCCGTAAAGTCGTCGAGCTTCATGGCCGTCCCACGCCGAACAGGAAAGTTGTCGTCGTCGAAGGATCCTTCCGGCGTCGGCACCGAGGCCACGTAACGTAGCGCGTTGTCTTTTTGGATTTCCAGCATATCGAGCTGCTTCACGCCGCTGAGACCTTCCGCAAGGCCTTCACGCTCCTTGGTTGTGAAATGTGTCCGCTTGTGAAGGACGACACGCTCGGGAAGTTTGAGACGAGCATCAAAGAAGAGCTGTCGAATGGTCTCGCCAGTCCGACGCGCATCTTCCTTGGACATGAATGCGTTCTTGCCTTTGATGATGGGGTCTTCAATCTTTGAAAGGCGATATTGAAGGCCTTCACCCTTGCCGCTGTAAATATGGCTGCAACCCAGCACGACGTGCTTACCGCGCTCGGCCGCATGATCGATGCTGAACCCGAGGCCCACGAAAGCGGTATTTTCGGCTAGGCTATTGAGGACCCATGGGGTTCGCATTGCCTTGACGTACAGCGCCAGCGAAAGCCACCACCAGACGCGGCACTGATAGCCGTCTGCGAACGTGTCCTCATTCAAGAACTGGGTAGCGATGCCGCGCTGGACGCAGAACGCTTTGACAAAATCGTGGACGTCGAAGTGCTCTGATTCGGTGTGATATCCGCGATAGCCGTTCCACCGTGTCGGATAAAACACTAGGACCACGTGGGGCGCGTACGCTGACTGAAGCTGTTCAATACCGCGATTGATGTGGCCGGCTATTTCCAACGTGTTGATTTGCGCATCGTTCGAGTTGGGTTCAGGGCAAACGAACCATCCCGCGCTGCCCGGCTCCGGAAATTCGATGGGGACACCGAATGCCTGCTGAAAGCCGGGATAATTCACGAGGTAATCTTGTTCACTTTGGGCGGGCTGCAAGGTCTTGTGCGCGTTTTGCAGATAGCGGTGAAGCGATTGTGCTTCGCCGCCCGCGCACACGACGCCCAAGAGCGCAAACCTTGCCCCTGAAAGGCACTGCAACAATGTCGCGTCCTTCGGTGATGGCGCGAAGCCCCGACCAAGCTCTTTCCGGCCAAACCTTCAAGTCAAAGCAAAGCATCTCTGATGGGCACTCAATCGCGAAAGCGTTGCTCTTGATGAGGGTTGACGCTTTGTGCTTCCGCATCTGCCAAGCAGTCCGCGTTAGCTTGTCCGAGGTCGCAAATCGCTCAAGGGCTTTTTCCGCACCTTTGCGGGCGTCCCCATGAAGAACATGCAAGCCAAGCCTCGTAAGAAGGTCGTCGAAGCCAAATGTGGAGACGTAATAAGCTTGGCGGCCATTCGCCCTGGCGTGGCGGATAAGCGCCTCGACTTCGGGCGATGGCTGCTCATCATTGATCCCGCACCAATAGAGCACCCCTCCGCCCGGCTGGCTGAAACCTTCCTTATTCGGACCGTCCGGCGGCGGAATGACCGGCATCGAACCGCCCGGTGACGTTGGCGCCTTAATCGCCGGGTCCACGTATGGCGGCGGACAAATGACGCCGTCGGATTGGGCAAGCCGCTCGCTGAGATCGCGCCCGTCCGGCTTTTTGGCCTGTACTTCGCCGCCCTCGCCGACCGTGGCGCGGCTGTCGCCGCAGCCACTGAGATCGAGCCTGTCGCCCTTGGGGACAAGCGGTTGATCGGTCTTGGGCGGCACCTGTGCCGCCACCATCGCCGACAGCGACAACGCGGCCGCAACCGTGGCGAATCTGAGAATGCGGAGCACGCGGAGCATGCGGTCCTCCCCGCCGAACAGCTTGACGACGCAACGCGATAACGAATGGAAGGCAGGGCAGGTTCCGTGCGGCGCGCCTCAAGCCGCGTTACGGCGTTCGCGATCGGCCAGACGTCCGAAACGGATCAACGAAAAATGCCCGAGTGGCGGTATGGGGCGGCGCTCGAGCACGCGTACGCCGCCATGCCGCTCGGCCCAATCGGCGAGCGTCTGGAAGCGGAATTCCGGCCGCCAGCCGAGCCGGCGCGCTAGCGGCGCGAACCATCGCTCAAACAAAGCGCGCGGCCCCGATTCGGCGCCGATGTGATTGACCAGCACGATCTCACCACCCGGCCTTACGAGGCGCGCGAACTCGTCGAGTGTCGCTTCCGGATGCGGCACCGCGGTGATGACATATTGCGCCATCACCACATCGAAGGATTCATCGGGCAGCGCCAGCCGCTCGGCGTCCATCACCGCCAATAGCTCAACATTGCTCAGCGCGTGCTCGGCAACGCGCGCGCGCGCCTTGCGCAGCATCGGTTCGGACAGATCGACGCCCACCAACCGGTTCGAGCGCGCGTAATCCGGCAGCGAAATCCCGGTGCCGACACCAACTTCGAGAATGCGCCCGCCGATCCGCTCGGCTGCGGCGATCGCGGCACGCCGCCCGCGGTCGAACACCGCGCCAAACACGAGATCGTAGATCGGCGCCCAGCGGGCATAGGCGCGCTCGACGCTTGATTTGCTTATATCTGTCCCCATGCGCGCGAGTTTAGTTGCGCGCGGCCGCCGCCGCCGTGAGTTCCTCGGCGACGCGCATCCGCTCGGCCGCCGCCACCGCACTCTTGATGAAGCCGCCGCCAAGCACCCGCGCCTGGCCGACGCCGGCATCGTAGAACACGCAGGCCTGGCCGGGCGAAACGCCGTCCTCGCCGTCAACCAGTTCAACCTCGTAGCCGCCATTCGCGGCGGTGAGCCAACCGGCTTGCGGCGGCCGTGTCGAGCGCACCTTCACGAAAACCTCGCGCCGGTCGTCGGCAAGCGCCTCTTCAATACTGCCCTCGCCGATCCAATTGACGTCGCGCAATACGATGCGGCTCATGCGTAACGCCGCGCGCGGGCCGACGACGACCTGGCGGCGCTCGGCATCGAGCCGCACCACATAGAGCGGTGCACCGGTCGCCACGCCTAGTCCGCGGCGCTGGCCGATGGTGAAATGAATGATGCCGGAATGCGTCCCCAGCACCTTGCCGTCGAGATCGACGATGTCGCCCGATTCCGCCGCGCCCGGCTTCAACCGCTCGATGACCTCCGCATAGTGGCCGCTCGGCACGAAGCAGATGTCCTGGCTGTCGTGCTTGTCGGCGACGGCGAGGCCAAACTGGCGCGCCAGTTCGCGCGTCTCCGCCTTGCTGCGCTCACCCAGCGGGAAGCGCAGCATGTCAAGTTGCTCGCGTGTGGTGCCGAACAGGAAATAGCTCTGATCGCGCTCGTCCTCGCGCGCACGATATAGCCCGCGCCCGCCCGACGGCAGCGCCCGCGAGGCAACATAATGGCCGGTCGCCAGCACGTCGGCGCCGAGCTCGCGCGCGGTGATCAACAGATCATGGAATTTGATCGACATGTTGCACTCGACGCACGGCACCGGCGTCTCGCCGGCGATATAGCTTTCGGCGAACCGATCGATCACGGCTGCCTTGAAGCGACTCTCATAGTCGAGCACGTAATGCGGAATGCCGATGCGCTCGGCCACGCTACGCGCGTCGTAAATGTCCTGCCCGGCGCAACACGCTCCTTTTCGATGGGTGGCGGCGCCGTGATCGTAGAGCTGCAGCGTGACGCCTACCACGTCATAGCCTTCCGCCTTGAGCAGTGCGGCGGTTACCGAAGAATCGACACCGCCGGACATGGCGACGACGACACGGGTGTCTTGCGGGCGGCGATTGAGATCGAGGCTGTTCAGCATGGTTCTTCTTACTATAGGTGGCGATGCTTGGCGCGCAATTCGAGCCGTGCCAGCGGCAAATATTGCCGCCTCGCCAGCAGGCGCTGCCGGGTTCGCACCCGCCCGTGGCCTTTCATCATCATCTAATAGATTGATCTATAACGCTTTTTATATGCGCCGCCGCTGGCCTGGCGATTGCAGATCGAACGTCGGATATCCGGAGACAACAGTGTCACAAGTAGCGTCTGACGCCAGCGCACCCGCCTTTAAGCCCGCCCCGCCGATCCCGCCGCGGGCCGCGCCGGGTTCCGACCTCGCGCCCGATTTACCGTTCGCAAGCCTGCTCGACGATAACACGCAGGATGCTGCCCCCCCGCCGCCGCAAACGCGACCGGCACCCGCCGATAGGGGCACCGACACAGCTGCCGACAAAACTGCTGACAAGACCGCCGACGCGGCCGCTGGCAAGACCATCGACACGGCCGCCGGCAAAAGTGCCGACAAAACCACCGGCAAGACCGCTGACAAAACCACGGGCAAGACTGCTGGCAGGACCACCCAAAAGACCGCCGACAAGACCGCTGGCAAGATCGCCGACACGACTGTGATCGCGGCACAGCCGGATTCGACTGAGCTACCGGCAAACCCGAATGGCGGCACAGCGACGAAGACGAGCGGCGAGACTACGGTCGCCGAAGCCCTCGACGACAGCAAAGCTGCGCAGACTGCCGTGCAACCAGTTGTGCAAACTATCGACGATGCCGCCAATGCGGCTCGGGTTGATGTGGCGCCTGCCAAATCCAAAGCCCCCGGCAACACCAAGGTGAAGACTGACGCCAAGCTCGTCGAGGGCGTCAAGGCGGCCGACACGTCAAAATCGACGGACGACGGCAAGCCGGCCAACGACAACAAGCCGACCGGCGCCGCTGCGCCGGTCACATTGGTGGTCGATCTCCCGAAAAACCCAGTTCAGATTGTCGCACCGGCCGCTGTGGTGGCCCCAGCGCCCACGACTGCCGTCGTGAATCCGCCCGCAACCGGTCGTGAATCGCAAACGGCCACCGTCGCCATTCAGGCCGTGACTGTCGCGGCCGATGCGCCCAAGCCCAAAGCACTCGATCTTGCCCCCGTGCCAGGCGGCACCGACAAGCTTGCCCCTACGAAAGACGGCATCGACAAGCCTGCCGACACGAAAGACGGCACCGCCAAGTTTGCGCCCGCGCGTCCACACGACGAAGACATAGCCGCAGCCCCGCGCTCTCCCGCGCAAACGCAGCCATCGATCGCGACCGACGCCCAAGGCACTGCCCCGAAGCCGACTGCCGACGCGGCGCAGCAGGCTGCGCTGACGCCGCCGTCGCCAGATGTATTGCCGGTGGCGGCAAATGCGATCGCACCGACGGCACCGACGGCACAGGTTGCACCTATTCCTCCGGCGGCGGCCGTCCCGATCGCCGGCGTCGCCATCGAAATCACGAGCCAGGTGCAGGCGGGCAAGAATCACTTCGAGATTCGTCTCGATCCGCCGGAACTCGGGCGCATCGAAGTCCGCCTCGATGTCGGCCGCGACGGCCATACGACCACGCACCTGATCGCCGATCGCTCCGATACGCTCAATCTTATGCGCCGCGACGCCTCCGGTCTGGAACGCGCGCTGCAGGATGCCGGGCTGAAAACTACCGACAATGGCCTGCAATTCTCGCTGCGCGACCAGACCATGGGTCGCCAGCAAGACAACACGCCCGCGCAGAGCACCGCGCAGATCGTCGTTCAAGACAACACGCTTCCAAGCAACGAAATAACCCAACGCAACTACAGCCGCCTCGCCGGACTGCGCGGCGGTATCGACATTCGTGTCTGAGGATCGAACATGACCACGGTTTCCCCCGTCACATCGGCAAGCAACCCGGCCGGCGCGGTTTCGAGCGCACTGGGCACCAGCACCGAAATCGCCAGCAATTTCACGACGTTTCTGCAGCTCTTGACGACACAGCTGCAGAATCAGGACCCGCTCAGTCCGATGGATACCAATCAATTCACCCAGCAGCTCGTCGAATTCGCCAGCGTCGAGCAGCAGATGAAGACGAACGACACGTTGAGCACGCTGGTGTCTCTGCAGCAGAGCGCGCAAACGACGCAAGCGCTTTCGCTCGTCGGCGCGACCGTGGTCGTGAACGGCAACACCGCGCAACTGGCCAACGGTCAAGCAACCTGGTCACTGACGGCGACCCAGCCCGCGACGGCGACGGTTACGATTACGGCGCCATCCGGCCAGACCGTCTATACCGCCACGGGCGCGGTCAATTCCGGCAGCCAGCCCTTCACGTGGAATGGCGTCGGCAGCGACGGCACGACCTGGCCGGCCGGCAATTACACCCTCACGGCCACCGCGGTCACCGCCAGCGGGCAATCAACCTCGGTTACGAGCCAGGTCGAGGGGCAAATCACCTCGGTCGATCTCACCCAGACGCCGCCGCTTCTGGCCATGGGCGGGCAGAACTATAAGCTCACCGATATCCAGCGGATCGTCGTGCCCGGCGGCTGATCGTCGTCTGGTTCAAGCGAGTTGCCTCGCGGACTTCGTCGGTTTCCACTGTTCAAGGCGGCTTCGATCGCAAGCTCCAGCGCGAAACAAGCTAGCGCAACACCCGACACAGCCCCCAGGCAGCGGCCTTGGACACCCCAAAAGTGGCTTTCTCGGCAGAAAATTCCTTCGATGGCACACCCTCGACCACCTCTTCGGCAACTGTTTCGGGCAAGAACGGCGCCATTACACCGTTTCCGATTCGAAACCCGCAGGCCCAAACCGTAACCAAAAGGTTAGCGGAAACAGGGCAAACATTTCCCTTTCTATGCGCCATGCTTAGGCAAATTTTAAGTCGCGGCTTGTAGCTTCCAATCAGTAAATGCCAGTCAAGTAAAGTCCTGTGAGTACACCAATGACCGAGCCCCACCGCCCGAGGGTCAAATACGTCATCGGGCCCGATGGCAGTCCTCTGACGATCGCGGACCTGCCGCCGCCGTCAACGAAACGCTGGGTCATCCGCCGCAAGGCCGAGGTGGTCGCCGCCGTGCGTGGCGGCCTGTTGTCGCTGGAAGAGGCCTGCGCCCGCTATACATTGACGGTCGAGGAATTCCTGTCCTGGCAGTATTCCATCGATCAGCACGGCCTTGCCGGCCTGCGCACCACGCGCATTCAGCAGTACCGCCAGTAGCTCCCTTCCCGCCTTCACAAGGCCAAAGCGCCGGTCCCGCGTGACCGGCGATTTCATCTACGCGCCGGCGCGAGCCGTATTGCGCTCGCCTCGGCGTGCGTTGCGAAGATTTTCAATTGGCGCGAATTAACCGGACGCTAACCATAAACTGGGCAAATCTTGCCGGGTAAGGCGCCTAGCGCGCCCAAAGGTTGGGACGGAACCCGGTGCAAGGTTTCTTCGACTTCTTGAAATCGCTCGGTGCGGCGCGAATGGCGGCCATGGCCGCGGTGACGCTAACGCTGATCGGCTTCTTCTCATTCCTGATGATTCGGATGACGACGCCGCAATTGGTGCCGCTGTTCACCGATTTGTCGATGGAAGACTCGGCCGCGATTATCAAGGATCTGGACCGCCAGGCGATCCCCTACCAGATCAAGAATGACGGCACCGTCGTGATGGTGCCCAAAGACAAGGTCGGACGCCTGCGCATGAAGCTCGCCGAAAGCGGCCTACCCAAGGGCGGCGGCGTCGGCTACGAGATTTTCGACAAATCGGACGCGCTTGGTACCACCACATTTGTCCAGAACATCAACCATCTGCGCGCTCTCGAAGGTGAGCTCGCCCGCACCATCAGCAGCCTGGACCGCGTGCAGTCAGCCCGCGTGCATCTGGTGCTGCCCGATCGGCCGCTGTTCTCGCGCGACAAGATCGACCCATCGGCGTCGATCGTGCTCAAGGTGCGCGGCACGCTGGAGCCGCAGCAGGTGCGCGCCATCCGCCACCTAGTGGCGACCGCGGTCAACGGCATGAAACCCGAGCGCGTTTCGGTGATCGACGAGACCGGCAAGCTGCTCGCCGACGGCGCCGGACCGACCGATCCGATGCAGGGCGCCGGCGCCGACGAACGCAAGGCGGCTTTCGAAAAGCGCCTGCGCGACCAGGTCGAGACGATCGTTTCCTCGATAGTCGGACCCGACCACGCGCGCGTCGAGATCACCGCCGATTTCGACCTCAACCGCATCACCCAGACCACCGACAAATTCGATCCCGACGGCCGCGTAGTGCGATCGAGCCAAACCCGCGAGGAATCCTCATCGTCCGGCGACAAAACGGGCGGCCCTGTATCGGTCGGCAGCGAACTGCCGGGCGCCGCCAAGCCGCCAGCCGAGGCGGGCTCCAGCGATCAAAACCGCAAGTCCGAGGAGATCGTCAACTACGAAATCTCGCGGACCACCAAGACCGAGGTGACCGAAGCCGGCCGCGTCAACCGGATTTCCGCGGCCGTACTGGTCGACGGCATCTACACGAAGGACGCCAAGGGCGCGGTCACCTATCAGCCGCGCTCGAAGGAAGAAATCGACCGCATCGCTGCGCTGGTGCGTTCGGCCATCGGCTTCGATGCCAAACGCGGCGATCAGGTCGAAGTGGTCAACTTGCGCTTCGCCGAGACCACGCCGACGCCGATCGTCGAGCCGACCGGCTGGATGAGTTACGTGCAATTCACCAAAGACGACATCATGCGTCTCGCCGAGCAAGGTGTGATGGTGCTGCTCGGCTTCGTCGTGCTGCTGTTCGTGGTCCGCCCGCTCGTGCGCCGGGTCATTTCGCCGGATGGCGATATGATGACTGGCACCGCGGAGGCCGTTGCGAGCGCCGCGGGTACGTCCGGGGTCGCCAATGCGATCGGGTTGCCGCATGTCACCGCCACCGTGGTGGCGCCCAACGTCACCACCAATGCCGGCTCCACCACCGCGAATATCTCGATTGTAGGCGCCGACGAATCGGTCGCCATTTCCAACCGCACCGCGGCGATGATCGATATCGCCCAGGTGCAGGGTCAGGTGCACGCCCAGTCGGTGCAGAAAGTCGGCGAGCTCGCAGAGCGGAATCCGCACGAGGCGGTCGCGATCATCCGTAACTGGCTCCACGAGGACGTGCGCTAAGCCATGGCACTCGCCCAAACCCAAGACAAAGGCGTGACCAGCATCAGCCCTCGTGCGCAAGGCAACAAGGGAAAGCGCAAGCTGACAGGCCCGGAACGGGCGGCGGTCCTCATGCTGGCGCTCGGCGGACGCTACGGCGCCAAGCTCTTTTCTCTGCTCGACGACGACGAACTGCGTGAAATTTCCACCGTGATGGCGGCGCTCGGCACCGTAGAGGCCGAAGCAGTCGAAGAATTGTTGCTGCAATTCGTCTCGCAAATGTCGGGGTCGGGCGGCGTTCTCGGCAGCTACGACGTCGCCGAGCGCTTGCTGGCGCAATACCTGCCGCCTGAGCGCGTCGGCGGCATTATGGACGATATCCGCGGCCCCGCCGGCCGCAATATGTGGGAGAAGCTGGCCCACGTCCATGAAGACGTATTGGCGAACTATCTCAAGAACGAATACCCGCAGACCGTGGCGGTGGTGATGTCCAAGCTGCGTTCCGACCATGCCGCGCGCGTGCTGGCTATTCTGCCCCAGGACTTCTCCCTCGACGTGGTCAATCGCATGTTGAAGATGGAGGCGGTCCAGAAGGAAGTGATCGATCGCGTCGAAGAAACGCTGCGCACCGAATTCATGACCAACCTGTCGCACACCCGCCGCCGCGACCCCCATGAGGCGATGGCGGAGGTCTTTAACAATTTCGACCGCCAGGCTGAAACACGCTTCCTCACGGCGCTTGAAGCGGAAAACCCTGACGCCTGCGAGCGCATCAAGGCGCTGATGTTTACATTCGACGACCTGATCAAGCTCGACGCCGGCTCGGCGCAGACACTGATGCGCAAGTTCGAGAAGGACAAGCTAGCGATCGCGCTGAAAGGCGCCTCCGAAAACGTGCGCCAGTTCTTCTTCAGCAACATGTCGACGCGCGCCGCCAAGATGCTGGCGGAGGACATGCAGGCGTTGGGCCCGGTGCGCCTGCGCGACGTCGACGAGGCGCAAACGTTGCTGGTCAATATCGCCAAGGATCTGGCAGGCAAGGGCGAAATCTTGATCACCAAGAGCCGCGGCGACGACGAACTGATCTATTGAGACAGCGATGAAAGCGAACACCAAATATCTGTTCGATGACGATTTCTCCGCCGGCGACCGGCCGACCATCACGCTGGTCGAGGCCGAACGCCGGCGCGCAGACGCCGAATCACAAGCTTATCGCAACGGCTTTGCCGCAGGCCTTACGCAGGCGCAGAACGATGCCACCCGGCAGGCGACGGCCGCCCTCGGCGTGATCGCCGACGCGATGGAACGGTTGAATACGGCGCTCGTCGGCATCGAATCTCGGCTGGAAACCGAGGCGGTGCAAGTGGCGGTCGCGGTTGCCGGCAAGCTTGCACCAGAGTTGATCGCGCGCGAACCGCTCGCCGAGATATGCGCGCTGGCCACCGAATCGTTCAATCATCTGGTGAAGGCGCCGCACGTGGTCGTGCACATCGGCGCCGAGATTTACGAATCAGCCAAGGCCAAACTCGACGAGATCGCGCAGGCGCGCGGTTTCGAGGGCCGGCTGGTGGTCATGTCCGATCCGGCCATGGCGCCCGGCGACTGCCGCATCGAATGGGCCGATGGCGGTGTCGCCCGCGACCGCGCAGCGACGCTGGCAACCATCGATGAATTAGTCACCCGCTATGTGACGGCGCTCGCCAACGAAAACAAATAGGAATTTTGGAGACCGATGCGATGAGTGACACCGACAGCAAAGTCCCGCTTCCCGACCTGGAGGCCGGCGGCCAGCCGCAGACCGTCGACGATGCCGGCACGTTGGCTCCGAGCGACAACGAAACCATCAATCGCGGCGCCGCCGACCTGGAGGCGCTGTTCGACGTGCCGGTGCATGTTTCGGCGGTGCTCGGCCGCGCCCATATGCCGGTCGGCGACTTGCTCAAGCTCGCGCCGGGCGCCGTGCTCGAACTCGACCGCAAGGTCGGCGAAGCCATCGATATCTACGTCAATAACCGCCTGGTCGCGCGCGGCGAAGTGGTGCTGGTCGAGGACAAACTGGGCGTGACCATGACTGAAATCATCAAGTCCGACCATAACTAACGCATGATCTCGAAAAGTGGGAACCGGTTTTCGAAAAAGATCATGCAACTGAACGTTAGAGGGATAATGCCATGCGACTCCTGATCGTCGGCACGCTTGGAGGCCAGCTCACCGCCGCGAGCAAGATCGCGCTGGACAAGGGCGCCAGCGTCACCCATGCCGACAGCAACGAGCAGGCGCTCGCCGTGCTGCGCTCCGGCCGCGGCGCCGACCTGCTGATGGTCGACGTCACCCTCGACATCCGCGACCTGGTGAACCGGCTCGACGCCGAGCGCATCCATGTCCCGGTCGTGGCCTGCGGCATCACCAACGATGCGCGTGCGGCGGTCAACGCCATCCATGCCGGCGCCAAGGAATACATCCCGCTGCCGCCCGACCCCGACCTGATCGCGGCCGTGCTCGCGGCCGTCACCGACGACCGGCGCGAGATGATCTATCGCGACGAGGCGATGGCGAGCGTCGTCAAGCTCGCCCAGCAGATCGCCGGCTCCGACGCGTCCGTGCTGATCACCGGCGAGAGCGGCACCGGCAAGGAGGTGCTGGCGCGCTACCTGCACGCCCGCTCGACCCGCGCCAGGAAGCCGTTCATCACCGTCAATTGCGCGGCGATCCCGGAAAACCTCCTGGAGTCCGAGTTGTTCGGCCACGAGAAGGGCGCCTTCACCGGGGCGCTCGGGCGCCGCATCGGCAAGTTCGAGGAGGCCAATGGCGGTACTCTCCTGCTCGACGAAATCTCCGAAATGGACGTTCGTCTGCAGGCGAAATTGCTGCGCGCGATTCAGGAGCGTCTGATCGACCGCGTCGGCGGCGGCAAGCCGGTGCCGGTCGATATCCGTATCGTCGCCACCTCCAACCGCAACCTTACCGAGGCCGTGCGTGAGGGCAAATTCCGCGAGGACCTCTGGTTCCGCCTCAACGTGGTCAACTTGAAGATCCCGCCGTTGCGCGAACGTCCGTCCGACATCATCGAACTTGCGCAATATTTTGCCAAGAAATATTCCGAGGCCAACGGTCTGCCCGAGCGGCCGCTGTCGGCGGAAGCGCGCCGCGCGCTCAGCGTCAACCGCTGGCCAGGCAATGTGCGCGAACTGGAGAACACGCTGCACCGCGCGGTGCTGCTCTCGAGCGGGCCGGAGATCGGCATCGACGGCATCCTGTCGCCGGACGGTCTGCGGCTCGATTCCGCGCGCGGCTCCAGTGCCGTCGCCCATGCGGCGATGGCCGCCGAGCAGGTCACGCGCAATCTGGTCGGCCGCACGGTGGCCGAGGTCGAACGCGACCTCATCTTGGAGACGCTCAAGCATTGCCTGGGCAACCGCACGCACGCGGCCAATATCCTCGGCATCTCGATCCGCACCTTGCGCAACAAGCTCAACGAATACGCCGCCGACGGCGCGCCGATCCCGCCGCCCAATGGTGGCGAGCTTCGGGGCGCGGCGTAGAGCGCCGGCAACAGCCAACAAGCAAAAAGCCCGGCTCAACCGCCGGGCTTTTTGCTTCGAACCGGTCGAAGCGGCGCGAAGGAAGTGCAGGAGCTTAGCGGGGCCCGCCGGCGGATGCTTTATTCTTGTCCCGTTCGGTGTCGAGTGCGACAGCCTTGGCCATCAGCTCGTGGCTTATGGCTTCCAGCCGCTCAATCAATTCGCGGCCCTCGCGCGCCAGCCGGATGCAGCGGTCGGCCGTCTCGACCAGATATTCCTCGGTCTTCAGCATGATATCTCCATGAAGGATTTGACCGGGAGATGGATACAAATTACGGCAAATCAATGCAGTTTTGGGCATCGAGACTGCCGCAAGGAGAGCGCGCGTGATAACCGTGGTGCCCCAATCACATAGGCCGATCACGAAGTTGACAATCATCTACAAAATCTGCCCCGCGGCACTATGGCGCGAAGCCGAGCGCCAAGGCGTGTTCCGCGGCTCGCCTGTCGACATCAAAGACGGCTTCATCCATTTCTCCAGCGCCGAACAGGCGCCCGAAACCGCAGCAAAACATTTCGCCGGCGAGCGCGATCTCGTGCTGCTGCGCATCGACGCCAGCCGCCTCGGCGGCCGGCTGAGATGGGAGCCGTCGCGCGGCGGCGCGTTGTTTCCGCACCTTTATGGCGAGATGGCGCTTGCCGCAGTGATCCGTGCCGACCCGCTGCCGCTTGCGGCCGACGGCCGCCATAGGTTTCCGCCGCTCGATCCTTGAGCGCCCCGACGATGGCCGTCTGGAGTGGCCACCGCGGAACCAAAGTGCATCGCACAAAGTTATGATTCTGCCGGCCTACAATGGTGATCACAATGTCCATGCCTAATCAAACCTGGGGTACCATCCACCCCTCAGCCTATCGTCACTCCGCCGAGCCGATGAGCCGCGTGGCGGCCACGTTGCGACCGAGCGGGGCCGTTCGCTATCGCTGCCCGGTCACCGGCAGTTTCGTGCTGATTGCCGATCCGTCGATGCTGGCCCGGATTGCCGAGCATGACATCCGCACGCGCTGCATGGATTGCGGCGAAATGCACTTTTTGGCGCAAGAGGCCCCTGCCCTGGCTCGCAGCGGAATTGTCGCCGCACCCGCAAAGCCCTAAAGTTCTTCCCGCAAGCGCCGGACGAAAGTCGCGCCGGCCTTCGGGGGAACTGTTGAGCGCGGCAACCGCCTTTGCCGCCGATCCGGTCGGCAGTTATTCGGTCGCCGGCAGCAACTCCGGCGGCGGCAGCAAATGCAGCGGCACCGTTACCGTGGAGAAAACCGGCCAGACCTATCGCGTGGTCTGGATCGTGGGTGGCACGCGCTATGTCGGCACCGGCATCGGCGACAAAGACTTCCTCGCGATCTCCTACGAAGCCGGTAGCGACACCGGCCTCGCGCTCTATGGTTCCGACGGCGGCAACTTGGCGGGCCGGGCTGATCATTTCCAACGCCACCGCCGGGCCGGCGCCGCGCGCGCCGGTCTCGTGTTTTCGTTGCGTGACGTAACTTATTGCGATCTTTAGAAAATTAGTCGGGCTCCGGCCGCCGCTAGAAGCCGCTTGTTAACCCCCCGCTAACCATAAAGTGGGCAAATATTGCCCGGGTAAGGGGTAATCGCCACCGCGGCTTTTTACTCCGGCACTGCATCGGTGCCCGTTGCAGGTTTGATGACCTTTGTATTATCCGCGTCCGCGCCGCCCGGGTTTGGCGATTATTGGTAAGCATGAGCGACATCAGCGCCGCACCGGCATCGGCAACCAGCGCCATTAAACTCCCGGGTTTCGCCGAGATCGGCGCGTTCATGAAGCGCGGCGACATCGCGCTCGCCGTCGGCGTGCTCACCATCCTCGTCGTCCTGATTCTGCCTTTGCCGCCGGTCCTGCTCGATCTCGCGCTCGCCATCTCGATCATCATCTCGGTTCTGATCCTGATGACGGCCCTGTTCATCCAGGCGCCGCTCGAATTCTCCTCATTCCCGACCGTGCTGCTGATCGCGACCATGCTGCGGCTGGCGCTCAACCTCGCCTCCACGCGCCTCATTCTCGCGCACGGCCACGAAGGCACCGATGCCGCCGGCCACGTCATCGAGGCGTTCGGCAATTTCGTGATGAGCGGCAATTTCGTGATCGGCATCATCGTGTTCATCATCCTGGTGATCGTGAACTTCGTGGTCATCACCAAGGGCTCCGGCCGCATCGCGGAAGTCGCCGCTCGCTTCCACCTCGACGCCATGCCGGGCAAGCAGATGGCTATCGACGCCGATCTGTCGGCCGGGATGATCGACGAAAAGGAGGCGCGCCGGCGCCGCCAGAAGCTCGAGGACGAAGGCGGCTTCTTCGGCGCCATGGACGGCGCCTCCAAATTCGTACGCGGCGACGCCATCGCCGGCCTGCTGGTGGTGTTCATCAACGTCATCGGCGGCATGATCATCGGCATCGCCCAGCAAGGCTTGAGCTTTTCCGATGCGGCGCATTCCTACACCATCCTCACGGTCGGCGACGGGCTGGTCACTCAGATCCCGGCGTTGATCGTCTCCACCTCGGCCGGCCTGCTGGTGTCGAAAGCCGGCATCCTGGGTTCGGCCGACAAGGCGCTGCTCAATCAGCTCTCCGGCTACCCGAAGGCGCTCGGCATGTCCGGCGCGGTGATGGTGGTAATGGCGTTGCTGCCGGGAATCCCGATGCTGCCCTTCCTTGCGCTCGGCGGCGGCGCCGGCGCACTCGCCTACGTCATGGACAAGCGCACCAAGCTTGCGGCCGCCACCGAAGCCCGCAAAGTGGAAACCGAAGCCAAAAGCGAGGCGAAGGAGGAGCCGATTTCCGCCTCGCTCAAGATCGACGACCTCAAGGTCGAAATCGGTTACGCGCTGCTGCCGATGGTCAATTCGCCCGACGGCAGCGACCGGCTGACCGAGCAGATCAAGGCGCTGCGCCGGTCGCTGGCGACCGAAATGGGTTTCGTGATGCCGGCCGTGCGCATCCTCGACAACGTCCAGTTCGACGCCAACAGCTATACCATCAAGATCAAAGAGGTCGAGGCCGGCAGCGGCAAGGTCTGGCCTGGCCAGTACATGGTCATGGACCCGGCCGGCGGCCAGGTGAGGCTCGCCGGCACCCACACCACCGAGCCGACATTCGGGCTCCCGGCCACCTGGATCGAAGCCTCGCAAAAAGAAGACGCCACGCTCAAGGGCTACACCGTGGTGGACGCCGCCACCGTGCTGTCCACGCACTTGACCGAATTGCTCAAAAACAACATGGCGGAGCTCCTGTCCTACGGCGAGGTGCAGAAGCTGCTAAAGGAGCTGCCGAAGGAGCAGTCCGAGTTGCTCAAGGACCTGGTGCCCTCGCAAACCTCCGCCTCCGGCATCCAGCGCGTGCTGCAGCTTCTCTTGGCCGAGCGCGTGTCGATCCGCGATCTCGCCACCATCCTGGAAGGCATCGCCGACGGCATCGGCGTCTCGCGCAACCCGGTGATGCTGGCCGAGCACGTGCGGGCGCGGCTGTCGCGGCAAATCTGCGCGCAGCACAACAGCCCCGGCGGCTACCTGCCGCTGATCGCGCTGTCGGCCAAATGGGAGCAGGCCTTCGCCGAGTCGATGATCGGCCAGGGCGACGAGCGGCAGCTGGCGATGCAGCCGTCCAAGCTGTCGGAATTCATCACGCTGGTGCGCGAGAAGTTCGAGGACGCGGCGCGCGAAGGCGAGGCGCCGGTGCTGGTCACCTCGGCCGGCATAAGGCCGTTCGTGCGCGGCATCATCGAGCGCTTCCGCGCGCAGACGCCGGTAGTGTCGCAGTCGGAAATTCACCCGCGGGCACGGCTGAAGACCGTCGGCAGCATTTAAGGCGCGGAATCATAAATGGGCCGCCAACGATCGGCGTGAATACGCCGACGAATGTCTGTTATCTGGGGCAAAATGGACATCGCGCGGGCTTGTCGCCATGTTCGCCTCTAACCCAAAGCAGATGAGGTGGATGGCTCCCGCTCACGGCATCTAGGTGCCAGGGTGTGAAGGCTATCAAGCATTCACGAGCAAATGGGAGCCATCCGTCATGGAGATTACTACGATCGGCCTCGATTTGGCCAAGAGCATTTTTCAGGTTCACGGCGTTGATGCGAGCGGTCAGATCGTTGTCCGCAGGTCGCTTCGACGAGCGCAGATACTGCCCTTCTTCGCCAGGTTACCTTCATGCTTGGTCGGCATGGAAGCGTGCGGCACCTCGCATTACTGGGCGCGCGAGCTGATCAAGCTCGGCCATGAGGTGCGGCTGATGCCGCCGGCTTACGTCAAGCCGTATGTGAAGCGTGGGAAGACAGACGCGGCCGATGCGGAAGCGATTTGCGAAGCGGTAAGGCGGCCGACGATGCGGTTTGTGCCGGTGAAGTCGCCCGAACAGCAGGCGGCGCTGTCGATGCATCGGACGCGCGATCTGCTGGTCAAGCAGCGCACGCAGCTGGTCAACATGATCCGCGGCCTGCTCGCCGAGTTTGGCATCAACATTCCTAAGGGTCTCGAACGGGCGCTGCTGATGGCGAGGCGGATCGTCGATGGTGAAGCACCTGACGTACCGATTGAAGCCGCGAAGATCGTTGGTACGCTGTCACGCCAGGCGCTCGACATCCACGTTCGGCTTCGCCAAATCGATCGCGATCTGCTCGTCTGGCAACGTGGCAACGATGTCGCGCGGCGTCTCATGACGATCCCCGGCATCGGGCCGGTCGGAGCGACGGCACTTGTCGCATCGGTTACTGATCCGCATCAGTTCCGCTCGGGGCGGCAGTTCGCCGCCTGGTTGGGACTGACGCCACTTCAGAAGTCGAGCGGTGGCAAGGAGCGGTTCGGGCGCATCTCCAAGATGGGCGACAAGTACCTGCGCAAGCTCCTCATTGTCGGCATGACTTCACTCGTGCGACGCGCAAAGTACAATCCTCAGGCAATCGATCCACGGCTGGCCAATCTGCTCGCGCGAAAGCCCGTGCGGGTCGCAACTGTCGCCATGGCAAACAAGACAGCACGGACCATCTGGGCAATCATGACACGTGGCGAGACCTATCGTGCCGGCCACCAACCGGCACTGGCCGCATAACAGCGAGGATACACGAATTAGCTGAACAGCAGATCAGCTTCACCAGGTTGCGAGAGCGATGCGACGTGATGGCAAACCGGTCAGACCGGGAACAGGGACAACCCACCGAATGTCCAAGGCGTCATAGCCTGAGAAGCAGAATGGGACCTTGTTCGCGGACTCCATCAGGGCCAGCAGTCTCAATCGACTGCATCAACAGGCCGGACAGAAGACTGCACCCGACCAACGCCACCACGCCAATCTACCTCTTGCAATGCGGGAGCCATCCACAGAGGACATTCGGGTTTGGAGACGCAGATCGACAAGACGGACTGCAACGACGCGCGCGACATCGCGCAGATGATGCGGTGGAATTAAAGCGCGAGGTCCGTCATACCTTCCTATTCAAGGCCAACCACAAGCGGGCGACGGCTTCAGAGGGAGTTGAATATAAATCATCATATCCTTCATATCCCAATGCTGTGCATCGCCATTTTCCGCAATCTAAAATCAGAGAGAAAAATTTCTCCCCACATGCCGCTATAAGTTCAAAGAGCGTCGGAATAAACCAATCTTCAGTGGGCGCCGCTTCCCCTACCGAATAGATGGAGATACGGCCGTCGGGCGTGAGAAACTCCCTGCCTTGTCGATGTTGCAGATCCTGAATGTTAGGAAAGCCGGCGCCGTTCAATTCTCTCGCTAATTCTTGGAGCATGCGTCGCCGCCGCCGGTAAATGGTCGAAACTTAGTTAGACGGGCTCGTTTGCGAACCTTATTCGGAGCGAAAAAGGGATGCACGACTAGTTCTTTCTGAATTGAAAATCGACGTCTTTAGAATAACCGCAGCCGGCACATTCAAACGTTCGCAGATCGTGTGCTGGCGCGGCGGGCTCAATCCGAACCAGCTTAATGTTCTGTCCGCACTCGGGACACCCGGGCATTAGCAGGAAGGACGGCATCCTCATAATAGGCTGTGATGTTGTCAGTGGGTTTCCATCCTTCATTGCGACCGAAGAAAATACGCCGCCGCGCTACCGAATCAATTTACTCATTTGTATCGGCTCTTCACTGCTACAAGTCGAGAATCTTAGTTCCCAATTGTGTCGTTATGACAAGCGGCGATTTGTTCCTATACCCTGTCCAGCGACGCATCGAATGACCCATAGCCGTCATGCAGCCCACCGCTATGGCGTGGCAGCCGTCACGACCTTGGGACGCGCCGCGGCGGCGCCTTGAAGTTCCAACTGGGGCGCCTGCCAGAGCTGTCCGCTTTGTCCCCTTTGATAACCGTATTCGAACAATTGACGCATATATGCGGTGCCGAAGCCGCTGGTTTGCGATTTCGGATAGTCGGCATCGATCGCGGCCAAGTTGAATTCCCAGTTTCGGTGTTTAGCAAATTGGTATGAGGCAAGCAGCGTATTGTGCGTGTTGGCGCGAACCGATGTTTCAAACGATCGACTTACGATTGGAAGATTCAAATCTTTCACGACTTCGAATTCCGGCGCAAGCTTGCCGTTCATGACGATGTAGATTTTCGGCCGCGCGTTGGGCGCGAACAGCGGCGTACCTGAAAGTAGCACGGCCTCGGGAACAATGAGTACATTCGCTGTCACGCCGCCATCGACATGCATTTCCGCGAAATGCCGTCCCTTCGCTTCGACGTCAATGAGGACAGGCGAAAACAAACCCGGAATACTCGCCGACGCGGTCAGAATGCTACGGAAAAGCTCCAGCGCACCCGGATCGTCGCTCGCAGCGATTTTGCCCATGTCCCAGATCGCGGTGCGCTGCGCGTCGATATTTGTCGTTACGACATACAGACGGCGTCCCGCCCGATTCTCTATCGCAATTGCTTCGAGCAACTTGGCGTCGATGTGCCGCGCGATCAATTCTCGCAGCGGCGCTTTCTTGTAGAGGCCAGTGCCTAATATTCCCATCAACCCGTCGGATTGCAGCAGATTTTCCATCTCGCCACTCGTGAAGATGCTCCTGAGCGCTTCGTCCTGGCCCGTGCCCAGGAATGCGAACGGTGCGATGAGCGCTCCGGAACTGGCTCCTGTCACGATTGTGAACTGCGGCCGCGTGCCGCGCGCTGACCATCCATTGAGAAGACCGGCGCCGAACGCCGCATAGGCGCCGCCGCCCGAGAGGGCCAGGACGGTCGGTTGCTTCAGAGCAAGGGGGGACACGACGCGCCGGCCCGTCCCGATCGTCGGGTCATCCGCCCACAAGCGGGCGCCCGAAATGCCGGGAATGGCGGCGACTGACTGTTCTTGTGACGTGAAGGGAACGCGCGTCACTCCTGCACAGCCTACCAGGACCAGAAAGCAAGCGGCGCCCATCAGCGGGCCGGTCGCGCGTCGCATCGATCCGGCAAAACCGGCTGTGATGGTCATATGGCGAGAGTAGAACTCATTTGTGATTAACAACCAGCGCCCTGCTTACACCTCTCACGCGGCTTTGACGCTGTAGTCGCAAGGCAGCGCGGACATACTGGAAGCGCGGAGCGCCAACGGCATTCTGCGGCGCTCGTGACATGTGCTAATTTTCCACTCGGTCCCGGTGCAGGGCGGTATTGGCCGGTTTTGGCGCCTATGGGCGGGTCTTGAAGGTGAGAACGGCCAAGCTTAAGAATTGTTCCATATTCGTGGAACTTTCATTTGATGGCTGAGTTTTCTGCGTATGAGTGACCGTGCAGGCACAAGAATGATCGGACTATCGCTGTCCGGAATATTATTCGCGATGCTGATACTCAACGCCTTCGCAGGATAGGAGGAGACGATGGGGTTAATCCTGCTCCTGGTTATTCTGGTTCTGCTTTTCGGCGGCGGCGGTTTCTACCTGGGCCCTCCCTACCACTACTACGGCGGGGGCCTCGGCACGATATTGGTGATCGTTATTATAGTCCTTCTGCTGAGGGGCTGATGCACTTGGTCGCGATGTCGGCCAAATGGGAGCAGGCCTTCGCGAGTCCATGATCGGCCAGGGCGACGAGCGGCAGCTGACGATGCAGCCGTTCAAGCTGTCGAAATTCATCACGCTGGTGCGCGCGAAGTTCGAGGACGCGAAGGCGAGGCGCTGGACTTCGGCCGGCATAAAGCCGTTCGTGCGCGGCATCATCGAGCGCTTCCGCGCGCAGACGCCGGTAGTCTCGCAGTCGGAAATCCACCCAAGGGCACGGCTGAAGACCGTCGGCAGTATTTAATCACTGTTATTCAGCAGCGATCGTCGGCACTGCCTCATCATGCGCATGCCCGTGCGCGCGGATGGCGTCGTCGCGGTATTTGCGCTTGAGCGCCGCCTCGCCGCCGGCGGTGGCGTGATAGATCTCCATCGTCTCGAATTCGTCCGCTTTGGGCGGGGCAATCGCCAGATCGGAATAGGTCCAGCGGTGGGGCGCGTTGAGCGCCGCCTTCAGCAGCGCCTTGCAGCGTAGATAGACGCGCGCATAGTTGTAAGCCTTGACCACGATGCCGCCCCAGTATTTCGGATAGAACAGCAGCGGGTTCTCCAACGGCAGGCTGCGGCGGCGGTCGCGCCGGTACTTGAGGCGGAACGCGCCGCTTTCGAGCGGGTGCACGCCCTCGAACAGGATAGTCAGGTAGAACCAAAGGATAGTCGACAGCGTGGTGCCCGGACGGCCGATCGGGCAAGCGCAAGTACGCCGCAGGATCGTATAGATATGCTCCGGCGTGTAGAACGATTTCCATGCCGCGCGATAGGCGTCTTCCCAATCGCCGTCCGGCATCTTGCCGTGATGCGCGACGCGGTGATTGAGGTCGTACTTGTTCATGTCCGGGTCCATCCAGACGCCCTTGGCGGAGAGCGTCTTATGATCTTCCGATCCGGGCAGTGGCGTCAGGAAGAAGAATTCCAGGATATCGATCGGCAGTTCGCGCTTGATGATCTCGATATCGCGCAGGATCGACTCTTTGGTGTCGGCGGGGAAGCCGAGGATATAGCCGGCGTAAGTGATGGCGCCGTTGTTGCGCCACATCTGCAGCATTTCGCGATATTCGGTGATCTTGTTCTGCCGCTTCTTGGCGGCGATCAGGTTGTCGGGATTGATGTTCTCCAGTCCGATGAAGGCGCGGCGCACGCCCGCCTTGGTCGCCTTCTCGATAAAGCCAGGGATTTTGTGGCAGAGCGTGTCGACCTGGATGGTGAAGCCGATATTCATGCCCTCGCCGTGCCGCATCGCGATCAGCCGGTCGAAAAGCGCCTCCCAATCCTTGTTGCGGGCGAAATTGTCGTCGGTGATGAAGAACCGCTTGATGCCTTCGGCGTAGTTTTCGCGCACGATCTTTTCCAGATCGTCGGCGGAACGGATGCGGCTCTTGCGGCCCTGCACGTTGATGATGGTGCAGAACGAGCACTGATAGGGGCAGCCGCGGCCGAGATCGATGCTCGACAGGTTGCCGACGGTGCGCTGGACGTGCTTGCGCGGCAAAAACGGCGGCGGCTCGCCGACCAGGTTCGGCAACGCGTCCATGTAATTGTAGAGCGGCTTGAGCTTGCCATTGAAGGCGTCACGCAGCACCTCGTCGAGCCGGTGTTCTTCCGCCTCGCCGGCGAAAAACGAAACGCCCATCTGCTGCGCGGCTTTGATGTCGGCCGGCAACTCGGGCAGCATGGAAATGCAGCCGGAGATATGGAAACCGCCGATGCAGACCGGCAGACCGGCTTCGATAAACGGCTGCGCCAGATCGATGGCGCGCGGAAACTGGTTCGATTGCACGCCGACCAGGCCAATCAATGCGCGGCCGCCCTCGCGGCGGATCATGCGGATGATTTGCTTCGGCTTAACCCGCCGGTTGGTCTCGTCGAAGGTGTGCAGGCGGATATCGACGCCCGTTCCCAGCACCTCGCGGCGCCGGGCGTCCTCCGCCAAGGCATTGAGACAGGCGAGCGTGTTGGAAGGAATTGCCGAACGCAGCCATTGGATCGGATAGCCGTCGTCATCGTAATGCGTCGGCTTGATCATCACGAAGTGGAAGATCGCCGGCCTCCCATTAACGGTCGAATTCGACATACCTGACCTTGCCCTACGCGAATGCTGCCGCCAGACGGCGACAAAATGCTCTATTCGGCTTGATAAGTCGAGTTTTGTGTCGCCTGGCGCCCGGTCACGATAATTAGCGGTGCTTTTTCACCTTGTTTCGAACGGTTCCGGACGCCACTGGATAAAGCGTGCTTTGATACCCATATAAACAACGTTGTTTCAATCGTTTCGGCTTTGCCGAAGAGTCTGGAGTTAATCGTGGATAAATTCAATTTTGATGCGCCGGCGGAACTGTTTCCCTCGCGCAACCGCAAGATCGTCAACAAGATCAAATACCGCCGGTTCGATCGCGCCGCCGAAGCCATCCGCTTTGCGGTCGAAGAGCTGCCCGAGCCGTTACTGCTCGGCGCCTATATTCAAATCGACGAGGAGCGGCTCGGTCACAAGGACATCCGCGGGCTCTACGACAGCGCGGAATACCCGTTGGCCAAACGCGTCGGCTGAGCGCCGATCGTTTGACGCTTCCGCGCAATTAGCGTATTTGAGCACCCGCAACCAGGTTTTCGGTTCTGCCTTGCAACGCTGCCCGATTTTGGGCGCTCAACAAGTCATCCCAAAAAACTCGGATGTCAAAGCGCGCGGACTTAAAGGATCCGTGCGCATCCCGCTCACTCAGCAATCGATGCAAGGAGGCCGCCATGGCCACAGGTACAGTCAAGTTCTTCAACACCCAAAAGGGTTTCGGATTCATCACGCCGAGCGACGGCTCGAAGGACGTGTTCGTCCACATCAGCGCGGTCGAGCGCGCCGGCATGAGCACGCTCAACGAAGGCCAGCGCCTCACCTATGAAATCGTAACCGAGCGCGGCAAGCAGGCGGCGTCCAATCTGCAGAACGCCTGACAAACGCATTCGTATCGTGACGAACAGGGAGCGCCCGGCCTTGCGCCGGGCGTTTTCATTCAAGAACCGCGGAGGACAATCATGACGCACAAATTTTCCAGCGGCCAGGACGTCTATTACGAGCCCACTTTCGGCAATGCCGCCTCACGCGGTAAATACAAGATCATCCGGCCGCTGCCGGTCGAAAACGACAACCGACTAGCCTACCGGATCAAGAGCATTGCGGAAACCTTCGAGCGCATCGCCGAGGAACACCAACTGACCCGGACCGAGTAAGGCCGAATCGCCTCCGATTGGCCGCTGTCCGCCAAATTTCCGCTATTTCGCGGTCAAAACAGCCGTTTTCACGGCCTTTTCAACGTTCCGTGATGCCTCCTTGGGAACTATGGCGGCGTGCCTACGTTAGTCCGTGGAACCCGCATGAACCTTTTTCCAGGCCGGGCCGACGAAAGGGCATGACCTTGGAGGCTGACATGAACTGGTCGATGTACACCGCAGACCGCACCACCCACCTCAAGATCGTGGTGGTTGGCCTTGCCGCCGCGTTGCTGATCGCCGTGATCGGCATTTCCGCGCAACAGTTCAATCTCGGCACCGATATCCTGACCGCGCAGGCCCCGACCGTGATCAAGGCCGGCGGGCCGGTGGTGTTCACCGACCGCAGCGGCTCGACCATCCGCTAGTAGCGATTTTCTTCGAACCTCCCCCAACTTTCGCGCCGCTTTTGCGGCGCGATTTTTTTAGGTGGAGCGGTCGGCGCTATCGGATCACCACCGACGGCAGCCACAGCGACAGCGCCGGGACGAAGGTCACCAGCATCAGCACCGCGAACATCACGCCGTAGAACGGCCAGATGCCTGCGCATAACGTCTTCCAGCTTCACTTTGCCGACCGCGCAGCCGACGAACAGCACGGAGCCGACCGGCGGCGTCAGCAGGCCGATGCCGAGATTGAGCAGCATGATCATGCCGAAGTGGACCGGATCGACGCCGAGCTTCATCACCACCGGCAGCAGGATCGGCGTGCAGATCAGGATCAGCGGCGCCATGTCCATCAGGCAGCCCAGCACCAGCAGCATGAAGTTGATCAGCATCAGGATCACGTACTTGTTCTCGGACACCGAGAGGAAGAACGTCCGTGATCTTGGCCGGCAGCTGCATCAGCGCCATCACGTAGCCGAAGCTCGAGGCCATCGCGATCAGCGTCATGCACCATGGCGACGGTCTTGAGCGTGCGGTGGACGAGCTGCGGCAAGTCGCGCCAGCGGTAGTCGCGGTAGATGAACATCGTCACGCAGAAGGCCCAGACGCAGGCGACCGCGCCGGCCTCGATCGCGGTGAAGACGCCGAGCAGGATGCCGCCGACGATGATGACGATGGTAATCAGGCCCCACAGCGCCTCGATCGTGATCTTCACGGCGTCGCGAAACGGCACCGAGTCGCCCTTCGGATGGCCGTCGCGATAAGCGATGAACAGGCACAGAATGATCAGCGAGAAGCCGAGCAAGCAGGCCCGGCACGACGCCGGCCATGAACAGGCTGATGATCGAGATCGTGCCGCCGGTCGCCAGCGAATAGATGACGGCGTTATGGCTTGGCGGCACCAGGATCGCCTGCAGCGAGCCGCTGATCGTCACGTTGGTGGCGAAAACGCGCGGATAGCCGACACGCTCCATCTGCGGGATCAGCACCGAGCCGATCGCCGAGGTGTCGGCGACCGACGAGCCGGAAATGCCGGACAGGAAGGTGGTGGCGATGATGTTGACGGCCGACAGGCCGCCGCGCACGCGCACCAGGCCGACGATTACATTGGCGAGGCCGACCAGGCGCCGCGCCATGCCGCCTTCCGCCATGATGGCGCCGGCGAGCACGAAGAACGGAATGGTCAGCATCGCCACCTTGCTGACGCCGTTCGAGATCTGCAACATCACCGCTTCCGGCGGAATGCCGATCCATAGCGCGCCGGCGAGCGCGCCAAAGCCAAGCGAATAGGAGATCGGCATGCCGAGGCCGAAGCAGAGGAACAGGGTTCCGAGCAGGATGAACAGGTCCATGATGCTTCACTCGACCGGGAGCGCGCCGTGCGGATCGGCCTCGACCCGCGGCCGGCCGATGGTGAGATGCTCGATGATGAAGAGCAGCGTGATCAGGCCACCGAACGGGATCGGCGAATAGGCAATGCCGACCCTGAGCCAGGGGAATTCGGCGATCGAGTTGCTCCAGGTCGCCTCGCAGAGCTTGTAGCCGTAGACCAGCATGAAGATCGCCATCACGGCCATCATGATCTCGATCGCGAAATCGGTCACCCGGCGCGCGCGCGGCGGAAAGGTGGCGACGACGACGCTGACATTCATGTGCAGGCCGAGCCGGTAGCAGGCCGCGGCGCCGAAGAACGTCAGGACGACGGTGAGCAGCACCGCGGCCGTCTCCGGCCATGACGCGGCGCTGTTGAGCACGTAACGCGTGAACACCGCCCACGGCACGATCGTCGAAATCAGCACCAGCGCCGCCCCCGCGACGACGACGCAGACGAAATAAGCGAAATCCATCGCCTTTCGGTAGAGTCCGGCCATCGCCTGCCCCCGCTCGAGTCCGCCAACTCTGTTCCAGAGACGCGTGCGTCACGCCTCTCCCAGCGGGAAAGGCGTGACGCGGTCACATGTTCTACTTGGTGTCTTGGATGCGCTTGATCATCGCCGCGTATTTGGGACCGTACTTGTCCCAAACAGGCTTCACGGCGTCCTGGAAGGCTTTCTTGTCGGCGGCGGATACCTGAGAGATCTGGATGCCGGCGGCTTTGGCTTTATCCATCGCCTGCTTTTCGTACACGTCCCAAAGCTTGCGCTCTTCCTGCTGCGCTTCCTTGGCGAACTTCACAACCAGAGCCTGGTCGGCCTTCGACATCGAGTTCGAAAATCTTTTTCGACATCACCAGCATCTCCGGCACGATCAGGTGCTCGTCGATCGTGTAGTACTTGGCGACCTGATAGTGGTTGTCGAAGACGAAGCTCGGCGGATTATTCTCGGCGCCGTCGATGACGCCGGTCTGCAGCGACGAGAACACCTGATCATAGCCGAGCGGCACGCCGTTGGCGCCCATCGAGTTCGCCATGTCGACGAAGATCGGGTTGCCCATCACGCGGATTTTCTGACCTTTAAGGTCGGCCAAGTTCTTGATCGGCTTCTTGGTGTCGTAGAAGTTGCGCGCGCCGGCATCCATCCAGGCGAGCCCGACGAGGCCCTTGCCGCTGTTGGTCACCTTGTCGAGCAGATCCTGTCCGATCGGCCCATCGATCACATGCTGCATGTGCGCGGTGTTGCGGAAGACATAAGGCAGGTTGAAGACGTTGAGATCGTCGACCACGGGGCCGAGCGCGCCGACGGACACGCGCGCGAAAGCGATGGCGCCGACCTGGGCCTGCTCGATGGCTTCCTTTTCGCCACCGAGCTGCATCGCTGGATACATCGCGACCGAGAGACGGCCATTGGTAGTGGCCGACAGTTTCTTGCCGAGGCTTTCGACAGCGGCGACGGTCGGATAGCCTTCCGGATGCACGTCGGAGGCTTTGAGCACCAATTTCTGTTGCGCGACGGCGGAGCCGGGCGCAAAGGCGACTGCGGCGGCGACGAGGCCGGCGGCGATCGTGGCGGGACCGAATTTCATGGCGAATGCTTCCTCCCAAGTTTGTAGTTGTAGCGGTCTTCTCAGGCGCTAGCCGGCACGGCTCATTGATCGAGGCGGCCGTGCATGGTATTCATCATGTCATATGATGACCTTGCGAGCCCCTTGGGTGTCAAGCCTTTGAACAAGCGTTCGTCAAAAAATCTTGCCCTGCTGCAGCCGCTCGAGGCCCCGCGCGGGCTGACCGGGGAACTGGTCGCTCGCCTGACCGCCAGCATCGTCAGCGGCAAACTGCCGCCCGGCTCGCGGCTGCCCACCGAACAGGAAATGATCGCCGCCACCGGAGTCAGCCGCACGGTCGTGCGCGAGGCCGTGGCGGCCTTGAAGGCCGACCGCCTGGTGATCACGCGCCAGGGCGTCGGTGCCTTTGTGGCGGAACAGGTGCGGCGGCCGTTCCGGGTGGATTTCGACGAGCGCTCGACGCTGCGCGAGGTGCTCAACGTCATGGAACTGCGCACCGGCGTCGAAGTCGAGGCGGCCGGGCTCGCCGCCGAACGCGCCTCGCAGACGCAGGTCAAGAAAATCGCCGATCGTTTCGGCGCGATCAGGGCCGCCATCGGCCGTGGCGAAAACGCCGTCGATCAGGATTTCGCGTTCCATTGCGAAATCGCCGACTCCACCGGCAACCCGCAGTTCAAACGCTTCCTGGAATATCTCGGCCGCTTCATCATTCCGCGGCGCACGGTCTGGGGCCGCTCGGCGCCGCCATCAAAACGCATCCAGCTCGACGTATTCCAACAGGAGCACGAGCAGATACTGAACGCGATCCGCGAGCGCGCGGTGACGCAGGCGCGCGCCGCCATGCAGCGGCATCTGGTCAACAGCCGCGGCCGCTACGAGAAGATCGCGTCTGAGGCCGGGATCAAGTAGTCTTCAGCCGGATGATCCTCCGGCGTTTACAAGAGAGAGCGATGGAAAAAATTCTAGTTACCGGAGCCGCGGGCGGCGTCGGCACGCGGCTGCGCCAGCTCATGAAAGGCATGTATCCGAGCATCCGCTGGAGCGACATCCGCAAGCCGGACGACCTTGGCGCCGATGAGGATTTCGTTGTCGCCGATCTCGCCGATCCCGGCGCGGTGGAAAGGATCGTCGCCGGCGTCGAGGGCATTGTCCATCTTGGCGGCTACTCGATCGAAGGCCCGTGGGAGACCATCCTCAACTCCAACATCATCGGCTGCTACAATCTGTTCGAGGCCGCATACCGCGCCGGCGTCAAACGCGTGATGTTCGCGTCCTCCAATCATGCGCTCGGATTCTATCCGCGCTCGCAGCGCGTCGGCGTCAACGTCACGGTGCGGCCGGACAGCCGCTACGGCATCAGCAAGGCCTTCGGCGAAGCGGTCGGCGCATTCTACGCCGACAAGCACGGCCTGCGCGTGACCTGCCTGCGGATCGGCAATGTCGGCGACGCGCCGCTCGATCAGCGGCGCCTGGCGATCTGGCTCAAGCCGGAGGACCTGGTGCAGCTGATCCGCATCGGACTGGAGCATCGCGACATCCACTTCGAGATCTTCTACGGCGCCTCCGACAATGCCGATGCCTGGTGGGACAATAGCAATGCACGCCGTTTCGGCTACAAGCCGACAGGAAAAGCCGACGATTTCCGCGACCAAGCGATGGCCGCGCAGGCCAAGCTCCCGCCCGATCCGATCGGCGACCGCTATCAGGGCGGCCCGTTTTGCAGCGACGAATACGACCGGCCCGATTGATCGAGCGCGCGCCATCAAAACGCCGCGGCTGACCGCGATAGCCGAATCAACCAACCACCGCTAAGAGCCCGACATGCCGCGCCCATCCTTGCGCATTATCGTGGCCGCCTTGGCCGTCCTGCTGGCGGCGGCGCCGGTACGCGCGCAAGGCGCGCCGCGCGCGGCGCTGTCCGACTATCAGACGAAACTCGCGGACTATCTGCAGGCGCGGCAGGCCTATGACGCGCAAGCCGAGAGCTATTGGAATGCCGTCGTCGAGAAGCGACGCATGCGTAACGCCAAGCGCCGCAACCACCAGCCGATCGAGATCACCGATTATGTGCTCACTCAGCCGCCGCTCTATACCGGACCGCGCCGGCCGGTCGATCCGCAAGCACCCGGCCCGCCGCCGAGCGAAAGGCCGCCGATCCCGGTGGTTGCCGATTTCCTGCAAGCCGCCGCCGAGCAATACGGCTTCGTGCCGCAGCGGCCGCCAAGCGATCTCGATTTCAAGCGCGCCTATGCCCGCACTGCCCGCGCCGCCGGCCTCACCCGCGAGCAGGTCGTCGGCGTCTATGCCTTCGAGACCGGCGGCCGCGGCGCCTACGACACCCAGGCCGGGCTCGAACCGCCGGGCCCCGGCAAGCACGCCGTCTCTCCCGCCATCGGCTACAACCAGTTGCTCAGCACCAATTCGGTGTCGATTTTGGCCGAGCACGGCGGCCGCGTACTGGCGGCGCTGCGGCAAAAGGCCAAGGCGCTCAGCGGCGATGCCAGACTGGCGATGGAACGCAAGATCGAGGGGCTCAAGCGCATGATCGCGTTCAGCCGCAGCGTGCCGAACAATTGGAACGAGCACGATCGCTTGGCCAAGACCACCATGGGCGGCTTAGGGATTCACGCCGCCATACTCGATATCGATATCGGCCCGCTGCTGCAGGTGCAGAAGCTGCTCGACTCGGTGCAGTTCGCGCGCGCCAAGGGCTACATGGCGCCGCTCACCGCGGCCGAACTGGAATTGATGAATTTGACCGGCGATGGCAACGGCTTCGACATGGTGACGATGCCGCGCGAGATGCGCGCGCGTGTGCCGACGGCGAATTTCTTCCAGCGGTCTGGCTACGAGCGCAATCCGGTCGCGCGCCGCACCGGTGTCGTGGCGCGCCTCATCGCCGATATCGAAGGCACGATGAGCCGTGCGTCGCAATCGCCCGGCGCGCGCGATCTGGCGGCGGCGTTCTAGAGCCGGAGGGTGCAACTTGAGTCTGCGTTAGTTGACGGTCTTCTTTTCATTATCCATCGTCAACAGGTCCTTGGATTCCCCTTCTTCCTCTTCGGCGAGCAATTTCAAGATTTGTAGACGCTTCGCCTCATTGGTCGCTTCCGCCAATTGCCGGCGGAGGATCGTCAGGTTCTGATTGCGGATAAATCGCTGCACAGGTGCCTCCCAGCAGGAAACACGTCCCTACGATCGAAAACGCCGCGCCCCGTGACGCATACTTGTTGCGCAAAAATCCGGTACTGCTGAAAAACCCCGGCTTCGCCTACCGGGGTTCCGGCGACTCAGGTGCCAAGAGGGGGGAGGAGGCAACCGAGGATTCGCCAGAAGTCGTTCTCAGCTCCACGTGCAGGCCGCATCCGTCTCCATGTGTTTCGGAGCGAACAGACGGATGCGACAACATCGCTTCCCGTCAACTACTACCAAGCTACCGGTGCGTTGGATCGCTTTTTAAAGCATGTGCTCAATTTGAAATTTCGTCTGTTCAAATTTGATCATCGCGGCGAGATGCTCGCCAATGACGACATTCACTGTCGCGCGCGAAGGCGCGCAGCACGGATTGATCCGATGCAGTAACGATGCCGTGAGCGATGTGCAGACGTCTTAGGCGTGCGCGCCGCCGGTGGTAAAGCGCAACGCAGCGATACCGTCGAGTTCGGCCTGCTCGCGCGCGTTCTCTTCGGCCTTTTCGCGCGCATGGTCGCGTTCGTCGAGCATCTCGACCTTCTTGAGCTCTTCGAAGGCCTCGCCCAGCGCCGCCTTGGCGTCGTCCATCTGGGCCTTGAGTTCGTCGGCCGAACGCTTGAGGTTTTCGCGCCGGCCGATCGCGGCCTTGGCGTAGGTCGGATAGGCGAAGTGCGCGGGATCGTGGATGCCGGCGCGCTCCTGCTCGGTCTTGATCTCGCGGTCGAGTTCGGCCGCGATACGGTCGAACTCGGCGATCATGGTCTCGATCTGCGCAACCTTGCGCCGCTTCTCGTCGACCTGAAATTTCTTCAGGCGAATGAGGGTTTCTCGTGACTTCATCGACTACATACTCCCCCGGAGCCCCGAATACACGCCCGCGCGCGGCTATTCGCCCGCGCAACCGGACGCCCCGGACCGTTCAGCGATCGTGACTGTGCGGCAATAACGTTATTAATCTGTTTCCAGGGTGTAATGCTGGGGGCCAAATCCACGATTTTTTCGGGGTTGGGGACCGGTTTTGGACCCAAATCATGCAGATTCGTCATGCAAGCGCCGTCACCGGCGGTCAGGGCGGGGTCTGTACCGCGCCTTGGAGGATTTGCTCAAGCCGCTGGTAGCCCTCGGCCATACTGGTTGATTCTTCCTTAAGTTGGCTCAGGAAGGCCTCCAGCGGCTTATGCAGTGCGATGGCTTCGTCCACTTCGGCGCTGGAGCCCGCCCGGTAGGCGCCGAGGCGGATCAATTCCTCCATGTCGGCATAGGTCGCCATCACCTGTTTGGCGCGGTTGATGGCCGGCAGAGTGGGCGGGGTCGGCCGCCCGCGGCATCGTGCGCGAGATCGATTTGAGGACATTGATCGCCGGATAGCGCCCGCGCTCGGCGATGGCGCGCTCCATGACGATATGGCCGTCGAGGATGCCGCGCACGGCGTCCGCGACCGGCTCATTGTGGTCGTCGCCGTCGACCAGCACGCTGAAAATACCGGTGATGGTGCCCTGGTCCGTGCCGGGCCCGGCGCGCTCCAAGAGGCGCGGCAGTTCGGTGAACACGGTCGGGGTATAGCCCTTGGCGGTCGGCGGCTCGCCGGCCGACAGTCCGATCTCGCGCTGCGCCATGGCGAAACGGGTGACCGAATCCATCAGCACCAGCACGTCCTTGTGCAGATCGCGGAAACATTCGGCGATGGCAAGCGTGAGATAAGCGGCTTGGCGGCGCATCAGCGCCGGTTCGTCCGAGGTCGAGACCACCACCACGGAACGCGCCAAGCCTGCGGGCCCGAGGTCGTCCTGCAAAAATTCCTGCACCTCGCGGCCGCGTTCGCCGACCAGGCCAATCACCGAAACGTCGGCCGAGACGTTGCGGGCGAGCATGGACAGCAGCACCGATTTGCCGACGCCGCTGCCCGAAAAGATGCCCATGCGCTGGCCGCGGCAGACCGTGAGGAATGTGTTGAGCGCCCGCACGCCGAGGTCGAGCGGCTCGCCGACCCGCATGCGGGCGTGCGCCGGCGGCGGCGACGAACGGAACGGGTATGGTGCAGGCCCCGGCGGCAGCGGCCCGAGCCCGTCGATCGGCTCGCCCATGGCGTTGACCACGCGGCCGAGCCAGCGCTCCGACGGACGGACAGAGCCGGCGGCGGTGGCGACCACCGCGCGACAGCCGCGCCGCACCCCGTCGAGCGCGGCGAATGGCATGGCCAGCGCCTGGCCACCGGAAAATCCGACCACCTCGCAGGGGATGGCCGGCCCGCTGCCGGTTTCGAGAGACAGCCGCGCGCCGACCGACATGGCGTGGATCGGCCCGGCGACTTCCACCATCAGCCCGCGCACGCCGACCACGCGGCCGTAGATCTCGGCGCTATCGAGATCGGCGATCTGTTCGGCGAGGGCTTTCATCGCCCGCCCCTGCTGGCCGGGGGCGCGAACGTGCCCGGATTAACGATCTGGGTGTTAACGGCTCGGAGCCCGCATTCATGCGGCCTTAGGCTTACCGGCGTTTTCCGGATTTTAACCGAGTGTTTACCCGCGTCGTTAATCATTGGGTCATCGTCCATGGGACTTAAGGCTGCGTTTCGCCCGGCCTGGACGAAAGGGGCGAGTCGGTAGAGTTGGTTAGACCCGATTCTTAAACCGGGACATGAAACGGTACGTGGCCAAAAAATCACTCTCCGGCAACATCTTACGCCGATTCGGGTCATTCTGCCTACGGCGCGCTTGCAAGAGAGAATCAGGTTTTGTTAACCATGTCCGCATAGTGTCGAATCAGTTTGTCCCACAGCGTTTTTCAGCCTCGCCGCCTTTGCGGCGCTGACCAAAGGCCCGGTTGCGGCGACAAGGGGACTTGAAATGCGCGTTTTGCTCATTGAAGACGACAGCGCGACCGCTCAGTCGATCGAGCTGATGCTCAAATCCGAGAGCTTCAACGTCTACACGACGGACCTCGGCGAAGAAGGCGTCGATCTCGGCAAGCTCTACGACTACGACATCATCCTGCTCGACCTGAACCTGCCCGACATGTCGGGCTTCGAGGTTCTGCGCTCGCTGCGGGTGTCCAAGGTTAAGACCCCGATCCTGATCCTGTCCGGCCTCGCCGGCATCGAGGACAAGGTCAAGGGTCTCGGCTTCGGCGCCGACGACTACATGACCAAGCCGTTCCACAAGGACGAGCTGATCGCGCGCATCCACGCCATCGTGCGCCGCTCCAAGGGTCACGCCCAGTCGGTCATCAACACCGGCGACCTCGTCGTCAACCTCGACACCAAGACGGTCGAAGTCGGCGGCCAGCGCGTGCACCTGACCGGCAAGGAATATCAGATGCTCGAGCTGCTCTCGCTGCGCAAGGGCACGACGCTCACCAAGGAGATGTTCCTCAATCATCTCTACGGCGGCATGGACGAGCCGGAGCTCAAGATCATCGACGTGTTCATCTGCAAGCTGCGCAAGAAGCTCGCCAACGCCTCCTCCGGCAAGAACTACATCGAGACCGTGTGGGGCCGCGGCTACGTGCTGCGCGAGCCGACCGAGATCGACGAGCGCATTCCGGCATAACAAGCTACTTTTTCCGACACTCTCCACAAACTCAAAACCCCGGGCGACGAGCCCGGGGTTTTTTCATGACAGAAACCTCCCGCGCGCCGTCGGCGCGCAGGAGCGCCTCAAGCTTTCATCGCGAACTTGAGCACGTTGCTCGCGGGCGCGGGTTTTGCCGCCGGGATGTTCGGCACATAGAGGCCGCGCCGCTCGGGCATCGGCTTGAATGCAGCTGTCAGGCCGACCACCGTTTCGGCCGCGCCCAAAACCAGATAGCCGTCCTGCGGCATCTGGCGCGCGATCCGGTTAAGCACGCCGATCTTGGTATCCTGGTCGAAATAGATCAGCACGTTGCGGCAGAATACCAGGTCGAAACTGCCGAGGCTGGAAAACTCATTGAGCAGATTGAGCGGGCGGAACTGCACCATGCCGCGGATCTCGGGGGCGATCTGCCAGGCCTCGCCGACCTGGCTGAAGAACTTCACCAAGCTTTGGATCGGTAACCCGCGCTGCACCTCGAATTGGTTGTAGATGCCGGCCTTGGCCTTCGCCAGGACCTCATGAGAAATGTCGGTGGCGACGATTTCCACTTTCCAGCCGGCGAGCGTCGGCCCGATGCCCTTCAATGCCATCGCCAGCGAATAGGGCTCCTGCCCGGTGGCGCAGGCGGTGCACCAAATGCGGATGCGCTTCTCGCGCGTGCGCGCGGCCATGAGCGCCGGCATCATGGTGTCGCGGAAATGCTCGAACGGAATCTTGTCGCGAAAGAAGAAGGACTCGTTGGTGGTCATCGCCTCGACGACCTCGACGCTGAGCGGCGCGTTGGCGGCGGTTTTCAGCTTGTCGACCAGTTCGGCGAGGTTGCTCAGCCCGTGCTTGCGCGCGACCGGCAGCAAGCGGCTTTCGGCGAGGTATTGCTTGTCGGCCGAGAGCACCAGGCCGGAACGCTGGCGCAAAAGCTGGCGCAGATAGTCGAAATCCTGCGGGGTCACGCGCGCTCTCCCGCGAATAGGCGCACGAGCCGGGGGGCGATTTCGATAAGCGGCAGCACGGCCGAACAGACGCCCGCATACGCCACTTGGCCGGGCATGCCCCACACCACGCTCGAGGCTTCGTCCTGCGCCAGAACACTGCCGCCGGCGGCGACGATCGTCTGCGCGCCGCGCAGACCGTCCGAGCCCATTCCGGTGAGGACCAAAGCAAGCACCTTCGGGCCCCAGACCTCGGCGGCCGACGCGAAAAGCGGGTCGACAGCCGGCTTGCAGAAGTTCACCAGTGGGCCGTCGTCGATGGCGATGACTGCCGTGCTGTCCCGGCGCTTGACCGACATGTGCCGGCCGCCGGGGGCAAGGTAGATGGTGCCGACATTGATCTCCTCGCCGTCCTGCGCTTCGCGCACCGGACGGTTAGCGGTGCGGGCGAGATGCTCGGCCATGATTGCGGTGAATGTCGGGGGCATATGCTGGGTGATGAGCACCGGGGCGCGGTCGAGCACGCCGCCAATCTGGGCGACAATCGCGTTGAGCGCCTGCGGGCCGCCGGTCGAGGAGCCGATCACCAGGACGCGCGGCGGCGTCGCCGGCATCGCGCGCAGCGTGACAGGCCGCTCGGTGCCCGGACGCGGCTTGTAGCGCGGCGCGAGGGCGGGCTCGACACCTTGCAAGGGCAGGAGCCCCGGCCGAAACCGTCTGGCGCGTAGACCTAAATTGCGGATTTTTTCGATCAGCTCGCGGCGGAATGTCGGCGAGCCGGTGACTTCGCGATTGGTGGCCGGCTTCGGAATATAGTCGGCGGCGCCAAGAGACAGCGCCCGCAAGCTGATCTCGGCGTTGCGCCGCGTCAGCGTCGAAGCCATGATTATGACGAGGTCGCGCCGCTTTTCCAGGAGCAGCGGCAACGCGGCGATGCCATCGAGTTCCGGCATGTCGACGTCGAGCACCACCACGTCGGGATTGGCGCGCTCGACTTGGTTCACCGCGTCGCGGCCGGTGCGTAGCGAGGCGACGACTTCGAGATCCGGGTCGGCTTCCACCCAACGCGCAAACAGACCGCGCACGACGACGGCGTCGTCCACAATCATCACGCGAATACGCCGTTCAAGTGTGCTGCTGGACGATGTTGGGGCCACGACTACGTTCATTGTTTTTGACGCCTTAACTTACTTGTTACTGCCGGCACGGCGGCAGTCAGATCAGCCCGACTTCCTGGAATTTCGCTTCCACGATCTCCTTGTCGAACGGCTTCATAATGTATTCGTTGGCGCCAGCATGCAGCGCGCGCGCGATATGCGCGACGTCGTTCTCGGTGGTGCAGAACACCACCTTGGGCGCGTCGCCTCCGGGTAGTTTGCGCAGTGAGCGCAGGAATTCGTAGCCGTCCATCTTCGGCATATTCCAGTCGAGCAGGATCGCATCGGGCAATTGGCGCTTGCAGGCGTCGAGCGCCTGCTCGCCGTCCTCGGCTTCCAAGATATCGAACTCGAGTCCCTCGAGAATTCGTCGCGCCACTTTGCGAATGACGCTCGAATCGTCAACAATCAAACATGTTTTCATCGCATGCCCTCGTTATTCCGGTTCCAATGGTTCAAAACACGTTCTTGATCTGCTTTCACCATCACGCCGCGATCGCGTTCGTATCGATATCGAGGACGCGGTCGACGTCGACGACGATGAGCAATTGTCCGTCCAAGCGAAAGATACCGGCCGACACGCGCGCCAGCCGCTCATCGAGATTGATAGGATTGGGCTCGCGCGCCGCGTCCTCGAGCTTGAGCACCTCGCCCACGCTGTCGATCAGCAAGCCGTAGGATTCGGCCCGCAATTCGACGCCGATCGCCATGGCGACTTGACCGCTCTCGCGCTGGCCTAGCCCGAAGCGGCGGCGCAGGTCGATCAGCGTCACAATGCGGCCGCGCAGATTGAGCACGCCGGCAATTTCCGGCGGCGCCAGCGGAACTCGCGTCAGCCGTTCCGGGATGAAGACATCCTGCACGCGCACGATCGGCAGTCCGAACAGATGGCCGCCGATCATGGCGGTGACGTATTCGGTGAAATTCTGCTGGGTGTTTTCTGTGTTCATAGTTTGCCCGTCACGCCGCACGGCCGACGTCGGCCTGCTCCTTGAGCGCGGCGATCAGCCCCTGCCGGTCGAACTTGGCGACGTAGTCGTGGAACCCGACCTGGCGGCCGCGCTCGACCGCTTCGACCGACACGACCGAGGACAGCGCGATCACCGGCAAATCGGCGGTGCGCGGATCGGCGCGCAGGCGTTCGGCAAATTCGAAGCCGTTCATCTCGGGCATCTCGATATCGGTGACGACTACATCGAAGGCGCGCCCGTCTTTGAGCATCGCCAGTGCCTCGGGCGCGGACGCGACGGCCGTGACCTCGTAGCCCACCGCCTGCAGCACCGGCGCCAGCATGTTGCGGAAGAACGGGGAATCGTCGATCAGCAGCAGCGAGCGCGGCGCGGCGCGTTTGGCCTGATCCTTGTTGCGGAACCAGTCCTCGAAGGCGAGCGGCAGGAAGTGGCCGACGTCGATGATTTCGGTGGCCTGTCCCTTGATGATGGCGGAGCCGAGCACGCCGGAATTGTCGCCGCCGACCTGAATGTCGAGACGGTCCTCGACGATGTCGACGATCTCGTCGACCACCAGCGCCATCGAGCGGGCGCCGTCCGAGAACACCAGGAGCGGCTGGGCGCCCTCGCCTTTCACGTGCACGCTCTCGTTCATGCTTACCAGCGGCATCAACTGGCCGCGGTACTGCACCATGTGGCGGCCGTTCGACAGCTCGATCTTGCGGGCGTCGATTTCCTCGAGCCGAGTGATCAGCGACAGCGGCACCGCCTTGGGCTGGGTCGAGCCGGCGCGGAACACCAGAAGTGAGGTCATGTTTTCGTCGGCGGCGACGTGGCGAATCTCGGTGGCTTTATTGGCATCTGCCTGCGAAGCGATGACGCTGCCGAGCGACTGCGCGACGCCGTTCGGATCGACGATCATGATCACCGAGCCGTCGCCGAGAATGGTGTTGCCGGACAACATCGGGATGTGGCGCAGCTTGCTCGACAGCGGCTTCACCACGATTTCCTCGGTGTGGAAGACGCTGTCCACGACCAGACCGAAGCTCTGGCTGCCGACCTGCGTGACCACGATGAACCCGCTCTCGACATCGCCTTCGGCTTCGATGCCGAGCAGTTTGCTCAGGCGCGCCAGCGGCAGCAGTTTGTCGCGCAAGCGCAGCACCGCAGTATCCTTGATGCGCTCGACCCGGTGTTCGCTGCCGGCGCGCACCCGCACCAACTCGACCACGGAAATTTGCGGGATCGCGAAACGGTCGCCGCCGGCCGCGACGATCAAAGCCGCAATGATCGCGAGCGTGAGTGGGATCTTGATGGTGAAACTCAGTCCGACGCCGGCCACCGATTTGACGTCGATGGTGCCGCCGATCTGATCGATATTGTTGCGCACCACGTCCATGCCGACGCCACGGCCGGATACGCTGGTGATCTTGGCGGCGGTGGAAAAGCCGGGCGCGAAGATGAACTTGTGAATTTGCGCTTCGGTCAGTTTTTCGACGTCGGCTTCGGAGACCAGACCCTGGGCCACGGCCTTGGCCTTGATGCGGTCGGTGTCGAGCCCGCGGCCGTCGTCGGCGATCTGAATAATGATTTGGCCGCCTTCGTGATAGGCCGACAGCCGGATGCGTCCGTGCGCGGGCTTGCCGGCCGCGCGCCGCTGCGCCGGCGTTTCCAGACCGTGGTCGGCCGAATTGCGCACCATATGGGTAAGCGGATCCTTGATCAGATCGAGCACTTGGCGGTCGAGCTCGGTCTCGGCGCCTTGCATTTCCAGATCGATCTGCTTGCCGAGTTCGTTGGAGAGATCGCGCACGATGCGCGGCAGCTTCTGCCAGGCATTGCCGATCGGCTGCATGCGCGTCTTCATGACGCCTTCCTGCAGTTCGGCGGTAACGCTGGACAACCGTTGCAGCGGCGCCTTGAATTCCGAAATCCTCGTGACGGCGCACGATCTCGAGCAGTTGATTGCGTGTGAGCACCAGTTCCGACACCATCGTCATAAGGTGTTCGAGCGTGTCGACGGTGACACGGATCGACTGGTTGGCGGCTTTCGCGCTCTCGTCGTCCTTGGTTGCATCGGCTGCGGGTTTGGCGGCTTTCGCGGCGGACGGATCGACCGGCGTTTCACGGAATGCGCGCTCGAGATCGTCGAGCGAATCCTCGCCCGGCCGCAATGGCCGTTCGAGCACCTGCGGCGTGAGCGTTCCGACCGCGTATGCCGGCGGCGCGGGCGCGGCTGGCGGCGCGAGCTGCTCGACCATTCGCTCCAGATCGGAAATCAGGTCATCATCGGCGCCGGCGGGCTCGCGCTGCTCGCGTTCGAGCGATTCCAGAATCTGCTTGATGCGGTCGATGGTGGCGAGAATGAGCGTGACGGCTTCGCTGGTCGCCTTCTGACCGTCGCGAAACTTGCCCATCAGCGTCTCGGCGGCATGCGCGAGCGCTTCCAGCCGCGGCAAGCCGAGGAAGCCGCAGGTGCCCTTGATGGTGTGCACGAGGCGGAAGACGTTACCGAGGATCTTGGCGTTGTTGGGATCCTGCTCGAAACGCACGAGTTCGACGTCGACGACGTCGAGACTCTCGTTCGTCTCGGTCACGAATTCCCGCAGCAGGTCGTCCATGAAAAACGCCTTACATCGACAGGCAAGAGCCCGTCCTTCGCTCTCCGTCAAGAGCGCGGCCAGTGTGTCGGTGAAGCGTTTAATTTTGGTTGCGGTATTGCGGAACGGTCGCGCGATTTAACGTTTCATTAACCGCGGGACAAACGCGCTACTGCGCGCTTACCGCTACCGCATCGCCTTCCATGGCCATGGCGACTTTGACGCCCGCGGCCTGCGCCAGCAAGTTCGCATAGAACGGCTGGATACGATGGGCGTCGAGCGGCGTGTCGCCGGTCTCGCCCACCAGCAGCGCCGCCACCGCGGGCGGCACCTTGGCATTGACCCCCGCCGCGCTCACCTTGAAGCCCATGGTTTCCCCCGCCCCGATCGGTTCGACCGTGAGACGGCCGCCGCGCGGGATGGTCTGGCCGGCGATCAGCAGCAAATTGAGGAGCAGCTTGACGCGGTTCTTCGGCAACAGGACGCGCGGCACGTTCCAGGCGAGCTTGGTCTTGTCGTCCTCGAAGAAGCCGCGCGAGATGGTCTCGGCATCCCCGAGATCGATCTGGGCGCCGGCCGAGCCGGCCGCGCCGAAGGCGAGGCGGCAGAACTGCAGCTTGGCGGAGGCGGTGCCGGCGCTCCGCTTGATCAGATCGAGCGCGAAGGTCTTGGTCTCCTCGTCCTTTTCCTCGGCCAGCACTTCCAGCCCGTTGACGATGGCGCCGACTGGGCTGATCAGGTCATGGCAGACGCGTGAGCACAGCAGGGCCGCAAGATCGAGCGCTTCGATGGGCGTTCCGGACATGGACGAGTCTCCGCGGGGCGTGCAGGGTGCCAAAAACCAGCGAATCGCTGGAGGCGCCGGCTTGCGGGCGTGATACACCGCACCGCCGCGACCGCCAAGGACTGGCAAGAAGGATCCTGCAAGCCGTGACCGCTGGAATCACCCCGCAACAGGCCGGACAGCATTTGGACGCGCTGACCGAGATCGTCTCGCGCGCGGCGGCGGCGACGCTAGCCACGCCGTTTTCGTCGGTCGAACGGCACATGAAGAACGATCTCTCGCCGGTCACCGCCGCCGATGTGGCGTCGGAGGCCGTCATTGTGGACGGCGTCTCGCGGCTGTTGCCCGGCATAACGGTGATCGCGGAGGAAAGCGTCGACCGCGCGCAGGCTGCGAGCCTCGAGCCGAGCTTCGTCATCGTCGATCCGCTTGACGGCACCAAGGAATTTCTCGCCGGGCGCGACGAATTCACCGTCAACGTCGCCATCGTAACGAACGGCGTTCCGATCGCCGGCATCGTCGCCGCGCCGGCGCAAGGATTGCTGTGGCGCGCCGTCGTCGGTGGCAAGGCCGAACGGTTGCGGCTGCACTTCGGCGCCGGTCCGGCCGAAGCCTATGACCGCAGCGTCATCCGCACGCGGCCGGCGCCCGACCGCCTCGTTGTGGCGACCTCGCGCAGCCACCACGACGAGGCAACCGAAGAGCTCCTGGCGCGGCTGCCGGTGGCCAAGCGCTTCCTTTGCGGCTCGTCGGTCAAGTTCTGCTACGTCGCTCAGGGCGAGGCCGACGTCTATCCACGGCTATCACCCACGCACGAATGGGATATCGCGGCCGGATGCGCGATCCTGGCGGCCGCCGGCGGCACGGTGACCGCGCCGGATGGCGGCGCGCTTCAATTTGGTCGCAGGGCGGAGAAATTCCTGGTACCCGGATTCATCGCCTGGGGCGATCCGACCAAGACCGCAGTGGCGCCCAATCCGTGACGCGCGATCGACCGGCTCAGCGGTCGATGGTGCGCGCGACTGCCGGCCACTTGCGCGTTGCGCGATCAAGAATGGCACGGGGTTCGGCCAGGAAAGCCGTGCGCGCCTCGGCGTCATAAAAGAGATAAAGCCGTTCGGCGATCACTACCCAGAACAGCGGGTGGCCGGCCACCGAAATGCCGCGGGCGATCGCCACCGGATCGTAACCGCCGAAGCGCGGCATATAGACCTCCGGATGGGCGGCAAAGGCCGCCCGGTTACCTATGTTTTGAAAGCGCCAAATCGCGCCATCGAGGCGCAATTCTATATCCGGGCTGCCGATTTTCGGTTTGGCTTCCGAGAAATAGGCCACTGGGTCAAAACCGCTGATGGCGAGCCCCGTCAGGGCATTGATTACGATCGGGTCGCTGGCGGCGGCCGCAATTGCGGGGGATGTGAAAATAGCGCCATAAACGCCGATCCCGAGCGCCAGCCCCAAGGCCGATGGCGACTTCCGTTGTTGCCGTGCTGCAGTCATAGTTCTTGGCGATCTTTGAGCGATTCGGGGCAGGCGCGGTTGCCGCCACATTACGGTCACCGGCGTAAGCAACGGGTTAAGCGAGGCTGAAACCTTTCCGTCCAATGGAGCATTCGATGCGCGTGACCTTGCGGCTTGCGGCCCTCACGTTATGTCTCGTCGCCTTTGGCGCCGATCTTGCGGCCGCCCAAAGTCAGCCAGCTCCGCCGCCGCCGCCGCAAAGGCGAGATACTTTCAAACCGGACGAAATCATCCGCGAAGGGCATAAGTTTTTCGGCACGGTATCGCGCGGCCTGGCACAGGTGGTGCAGGAGGCGGTCAGCCGCTGGGGCGAGCCCAACGGCTACGTGCTCGGCCAGGAAGGCAGTGGCGCCTTCGTTGTCGGCCTGCGCTACGGCGACGGCAAGCTCTACACCAAGAACGCCGGCGACCGGCGTGTGTTCTGGGAAGGGCCCTCGGTCGGCTTCGACTACGGCGGCGAAGGCGCCCGCACCATGATGCTGGTCTATAACCTGCCCGCCACCGATGCGATCTATCAGCGCTTCGCCGGCATCGACGGCTCAGCCTATTTCATCGGCGGCTTCGGCATGACCGCGCTGGCCTCCGGCCATATCATCGTCGTGCCGATCCGTTCCGGCGTGGGTCTGCGGCTCGGCGCCAATATCGGTTACCTCAAATTTACGCCGCGGGCGACCTGGAACCCGTTCTGAGGCGCCGCTGCCTTTTTATTAATGTAGAGAACAACGGACCCGGGACGAGAGGCCCGGGTTCGGGTTAGTGTTGGATCGTGCCGGGGTGAGTTGGAGGCGTCGTTCATGATCGAACCGATCATGTATTTCGGGATCGGGTTTCTGGTCGCGGCCCTGTTCGGGCTCGTCATCATCCCTCTCGTCCATGGCCGCGCGGTGCGGCTGACCATGCGCCGGCTCGAAGCGGCGACGCCGCTGTCGATGGCGGAAATCCAGGCCGACAAGGACCAGCTGCGCGCCGAATTCGCCATGTCGACGCGGCGCCTTGAAATGAGCGTCGAGCAGCTCAAGGCCAGGACCACCAGCCAGTTCGCCGAGCTCGGCAAGAAGGGCGACGCCATCAACCGGCTCAAGATGGAGCTGGGCGAAAAGACCGCCGCCATATTCACGCTGGAAGCGCGCGACAAGGCGCTGCGCGATCAGTTGCGCGCCACCGAGGACGAAGTCTCCGCCAAGACCAGCATCATGCACGAGGCCGAGCGCACGCTGTCCGACAAGGAAGCCGAACTCGCCAAGCTCGTCGGCGCACTCGACGAGCGTTCGATGCTGGCCGATACACAAAAAGCCGAAATCGATACGCTCAAGACCCAGGTCGACACGCTCAAGGAGCGGCTCACCGACGCCAGCGGCGAGCTCAAGGCCGTGGAAGTCCGCCGCGACGCCGAGCAGGTCGCACTCAAAGCCGCCACCCAGGAATTGGCCGACGAACGCGTCCGCGCCGAAAATCTCAGCCGCCGCGTCGCCGAGCTCGAACAGCATTTGGCGGCGCAGACCAAGGAAGCCGAGCTGCTCGGCGAGCGCGCCAAGGACCTGGAAACCCGCCTCGGCGAACAGATGCGGCTGCTCAATCAAAGCGGGTTCGAGCTCAATCAGACGCGCGGCGAACTGCTCGCCGCGCGCAAATCCGAAAACGACCTGCGCAGCGCTCTCGCCGAGTTGCACGACCGCGCTGACGTCGCGATCGAACGCTTCAAGACCGAAAAAGCGCAGCTGCAATCCGATCTCAATCGCGCCATGGACGAGCGCGACCGGCTCGCCCGCGATCTTGGCACCATGAAGCGCGAGGCCGAGGAAAACTGGGCGACCGAGCGGGTGGAAAACGCCTTGCTGCGCGAGCGCATCAACGATGTCGCGGCCGAAGTGGCGCGGCTCGCCTCGACGCTGGAAGGTCCGAATTCGCCGATCGACGCGATCCTCGCGGCGGAAACGGCGCGCGACCGCGCCGACGCGGCGGCCGGCGCCGAATTCAGCGAGGCCGCATCGACAAACGGCGATCTCGCCGACCGCATCCGCGCGCTGCAGGGCCATGCTTCGCGCGTGCCGCGCGGCGACAAGCCGCCCAGCCGTAATTAAACGGGTTCGCTTGACACGTCTTCGGGGCGCTCCTTATATCGCCCCGCCGTCACGGACGGGCGCTTAGCTCAGCGGGAGAGCGTTCCCTTCACACGGGAGAGGTCATAGGTTCAATCCCTATAGCGCCCACCATTCTTCGCTCGCGAAGCGAGTGAAGACCGCCCGCCGGGCGAAGGCGAGCGAGTTGCCGCGAGCTACGACTGGCAAGCCATCGTTCCGACGCGCTACATCACCGCGCCGATTTGCCAGGGCACGAATTCAAGCTCGCCATAGCCGAGGCCTTCCGATTTCGTCCGTTCGCCCGACGCGGTGGCGAGCACACGGTTGAAAATCTCCTCGCCCTTCTGCGCGACGGAAACGCCGTCGAGGATATCGCCGCAATTGATATCCATGTCGTCGATCATGCTGGCGAAGACCTGATTGTTGGTGGCGAGCTTGATCGACGGCGTCGGCTTGCAGCCGAAGGCCGAGCCGCGGCCGGTGGTGAAGCACATCACGTTGCAGCCGCCGGCGACCTGGCCGGTGGCGCCGACCGGATCGTAGCCGGGCGTGTCCATGAAGACGAAACCCTTCTCCGTGACCGGTTCGGCGTATTCGTAGACCGCGCGCATCGTGGTGGTGCCGCCTTTGGCCGCCGCGCCCAGCGACTTCTCCAGAATGGTGGTGAGCCCGCCGGCCTTGTTGCCGGGCGTGGGATTGTTGTTCATTTCGCCGCGATTGCGCGCGGTGTAGTCCTCCCACCAGCGGATGCGCTCGACCAGCTTCTCGCCGACCTTGGCATTCACCGCCCGCCGCGTGAGCAGATGCTCGGCGCCATAAATTTCAGGCGTCTCGGCCAAGACGCCGGTGCCGCCGTGCTTGACCAGCAGATCGACCGCGGCGCCGAGCGCCGGATTGGCGGTGATCCCCGAGTAGCCGTCGGAGCCGCCGCATTGCAGCGCCAGCACGATCTCGCTCGCCGGCCGCGTCTCGCGGTGTGCGCGCGCCGCGACCGGCAGCATGGCCTTGATGCGATCGACGCCCTCGGCGACCGTCTTCTTGGTGCCGCCGGTCGCCTGGATGGTCATGGTCTGGAAGTGATCGCCCTCGGCCAAGCCGTATTCGTCCTTCATGCGGTCGATCTGGAAGACTTCGCAGCCGAGACCGACCATCAGCGCGGCGCCGAGATTGGGATGGGTGGCGTAGCCCCATTGCGTGCGCCGCAGGACATCCCAGCCTTCGCCCTGGGCCGCCATGCCGCAGCCGGTGCCGTGCACGAAAGGAACGACGCCGTCGATGCCCGGGATAGTCGTCGAGGATGCCGGAGCGGTTGACCGCTTCGGCGATGAACTTCGCGACGGTCGCCGAACAGTTCACCGAGGTGAGCACGCCGATATAGTTGCGCGTGCCGGTCTTGCCGTTCGGCCGCAGGTAGCCCTGGAAGGTGGCGCGCAGTTCGGGCGGCAGCACTTCGTCGTTCTTGGCCGCTTCGGCGAAGCGATAATCCCGCGCGAAGTCATGCATGCCGACATTGTGCACATGCACCCAATCGCCGGGCGCGATCGGCTTTAGGGCAAAGCCGATGATCTGCCCGTATTTGCGCACCGGCTCGTTCGGCGCGATCGGTGCCACCGCCATCTTGTGCCCGCGCAGGATCCGCTCGCGCGCGCTCACGCCGGCAACGCCGCTGCCTTGCGGGATTTGATCCACCGCGACAATGACGTTGTCGTCGGGGGCGAGACGAATGGCGCGCGGCTCGGTCATAAGCGGCTCCTGGCTTTCGCGTAAGTGAACGGACGGCCGCAACCGTCAGCAGCGATGGAACGGGCGGCGCGGGCCGACGTCGTTCGGCTGTTGCGCCATGAATTGGCCGTTGGCGGAAAATTCCGTGAAATCGGTATGAACCTCTTTGCCGTCGGTATTGATCCAGTCGATCACCACCATAGCGCTTGGGTAACGGTAGCGGACGATCCTGAAATACCGCGTCGGCGTGCCGTTGGAAAACTCCACCGTCAACTGGCCGGTGGTGAACGTGTAGGTCAGACCTTCGCCGCACCATCGTCCTGCGATGCTGTTGTACGTGAACGCGGACGCATCGGCGACAAGTCCGGCCGACAAGACGGCGGCGAGAAGCGCCGTCCGGATGATCGACATTGCAAATCTCCCCCCTTTGCGGATGCCGTATTGTGATGCGCAAAATTTCCGCTGCCAAGCCGGTTCTGGAGAAACTTACCGGCCGGCCGATCAGCGCCGCGCCGGCGGATCGCGCGTGAGGTTCTTGGCGGCCAGTTCGTCGAGATAATCCTGCCAATAGGCCGCGTAATTGCGCCCGAGATCGAGCAGATACTCCCAGCCGAAAATGCCGGTCGAGTGCATGTCGTCGAATGCGAGCCGCACCGCGTAATTGCCGACCGGCAGCACTTCGATGATCTCGACATTGCGCTTGCCCGGCACCGTCTTGCGCTCCTCGGCGGAATGGCCCTGCACTTCCGCGCTCGGACTTTTCACCCGCAGATATTCGGCCGGCAGATCGAAGCGCTGCCCGTCGGTGAAGGTGACGGTGAGCGTCTTGCGATCCTTGTGCAGGCGCAGTTCGCTCGGCCAGGCTTGCGTGTCGTTGGCGGTCATGGCGCTGTCTTACAGCGCCGCCTCTCAAACCACAAACCGCACCGTGCCGGCGGCGCCGAGATCGAAGCCGCCCATTTCCTGCGCGCGCGTCCTGAGTTCGTCCGACTGCAGAAAGCGGAGCAGCGCCTGCATCGGCGGATGAAAATAGTCGCGCTGGCGCATCAACAGATCGAACGGCTCCCAGACGATCGGCACGAAATCGAGCCCGGCGGAATTGGCGACCGAGCGGGTGGCAATACCGGTATCGGCGCGGCCGGCACGGATCGCCTGCGCGATATCGGGACCGGTCGGGCAGACCGGCCTGACGGGGACGAGCGCATCGAACATGGCTTTCGCCCGGTGCAGCAGCGAGAGCAGCAGCAATTGCGCGCCGGCGCCCTTCGGGCGCATGGCGACGCGCGCGCGCTTGGCGATCACGTCGTCGATGGTGCCGATCTTGAGCGGATTGCCGGGCGCCAGCAGGAAGCCCTGCTCGCGGCGGCAGAAGGCGACCAGCACCGCGTCCTGCAAATCGTTGCGGCCGGCGACGGCAGCGACATTGGCGTCGGCCTCCGGGTCCTCCAAGGCATGCAGGTGCATGGTGGCGGCGATGGTCTCGCCCTCGATGAAGCGGGTGAAGCCGGCCTCGCTGCCGACCGACAGCGTGGCGAGCCCACAGCCGCTCTCGCGCATCGCCCATTCCAGCAATGGGTCGTGACTGCCCGCGACGATCGGCGCCGGCTGCGGCCGAGTCATGCCGGCGGGCCGCGTCACGCTGGACGCGAGCCAATGATCGAGCTCGGCCTTGGGGAAGAGCCAGCGGCCGGTCACCTTGGTGCAGGGCACCGTGCCCTCGGCCACCATTTCGTAGATCTTGCGTTCCTTGAGACGGAGGTATCGGGCGGCTTCAGCCGTGGTGAAAAGCTGCATTACCCACCTGCACACGTATGCATAGCTTTTGAGATTGCCAAACGCTGCCGAAAATAACCAGCCAATCCGGCGCCGACATCACAATGGGAGATATGCAGAAGCCCGCGAATATAAAATCTATACAGCGCTCCGACGCGGAAATGATTCAAAATATCAGCTTTTCTCGTTGTGCGGCCGCGGCAGCTGTACAGAAAAAATATACTTCGCCCGCCGCGGCCATTTCGGTTTCAAGTCGCGTGTCCTCGCATAACCCATTGTCGCTAAAGCAAAAAGATCCGCGGACCGGCTCGTGGCACGCCGCTTGCTGAATACCAGTCAAGACCATGACGGCAAGCAAGGTGGCGAAGATGACCGACACAAACAGAATTCTCATCGTCGATGACGACGAAACGGTGCGCCGGAGTTACCTGCGCTCGCTGGACGGCATGCCCTGCAATGTTGCGACCGCCAGCGACGGCGAAGAGGCGCTGCAGACGATGGAGCAGGACCCCTTCGACGTCGTGTTGCTCGATATGCGCATGCCCGGCCAGGACGGCCTGTCGGTATTGCGCACCATCAAACAGAAATGGCCGGAGAGCGAAGTGGTGATCATCACCGGCTATCCGACCATGGACAGCGCCAAGGAAGCCGTGCGGCTCGGAGCCTACGACTACCTCGCCAAGCCGGTGGGCCCGCAGGACGTGATCAATATCGCCGACCGCGCCCTGACGCGAAAACAATGGGCCATGCGGCAAGTGCCGGAGGGATCGGCAAGCGCGGCCTGAGAAACCAAGACACATCCATTCCAACAGCAAACACGACAGCAGCGAATAGTCCAAAAGGAGAAAGCCATGACCGCATCACGCAAAGTCCTCGTCGTCGACGACGATCCGGCCGTCCGCAAGAGCATCGACCGGGTTCTGTCCAACAAGGGTTACGCCGTCATTACCGCCGAAAACGGCGAAGAGGCGTTGCGCAAGCTGAACGAGGAAAAATACGACCTCGTCTATACCGACATCCGCATGCCCGGAATCAGCGGGCTTGAGGTGGCCGAACAGGTCAAGGCCCGCAAGCCGTGGACCCCGGTCGTGATCATCACCGGCTACGGCACCGATGCCGCCGAGGCGCGCGCCAAGGCCGCCGGCGTGTCGAGCTTCGTGCACAAGCCGCTGTCGCCCGCGATGATCGAAGACAGCGCCCGCGACGCCCTGGCGGCGCCCACGGCGCAAGTGCTGGCCCTGCCGGTGGCGGCCGTTGCGCCCAAGGCCGAACCGGCCGCCGGCGGTAGCGTGCTACGCAACATCCTTCTGTTCTTCGCCGCGCCCTTCATCGGCCTGGCCTACATCGTCGTCTTCCCGTTCGTCGGGCTCGGCATGATGGCGGTGCTGGCCGCCCGCGAAGCCAACAAGATCCCGAGGCTGCACGCGATCGGCGTGACCATGAAGAACATCGCGATGGTATGTGCCGCGCCGGTGTTCGGGCTCGTCTACATCCTGCTCTTCCCGTTCATCGGGCTGGCGAGCCTGCTGTGGCTGGCGGGACGGGCGTTTGCGGCGCGGACCAGGACTTGAATGCGAGAATGGCCAACTGACGCCTCGCCCGAGCCTGGGCGAGGCTGACAGGCCGGGGGTCCTCCCCGGCCTTTTTTCATTCGAAATTGGGGCTATTCGCCGGGGATTTCGGCCAAGCCGCGGCTGTATAGCAAAAACATGCACCGGCAAAAATACATAAGTATATTGAAATTATTATGTAATTATTGAGCGCACGCCGATTTGGACAAAAAAATTGTACTTTACGTCCCCATCCAGGCCCCGCGGCGGTGGCTGGCCGCCACAAGCTAACATACTGAAATACAATAGCATATTCGCGAAAACCCGGGCGGTTGGCACGGCCTATGCGATGTAGGAAGGCGAGAAAGAGAATCAGAAGCAAAAAACAGGAGTTCGCCATGACCGCCCTTCGCAAAATCCTCATCGAGGAAGAGACCGTTTTCACCGCCCCGGTTACCCGGGCACCCGCAGCCAAGCTTTATGTCGTGACCAACACCGCGCCGGCGAAAGCGCCCGCAGCGGCTCCGGCAGAAGGCAGCGCCCTCAAGAACATCGCCCTGTTCTTCGCTCGCCCCCTTCATCGGCTTGGCCTACATCGTTCTGTTCCCCCTCGTCGGCTTGGTTGCGCTGGCGGTGCTGGCCGGCCGGCTCGCCGCCAAATACGAAGCGGTCCGCGTCACCGCCACCGTTCTGAAGAATGTCGGGCTGGCAGTTGCGGCCCCGGTGCTCGGCCTTGCCTACATCGTCCTCTTCCCCGTCATCGGCCTCGGCCGCGCTGGCCTGGATCGGTGGCCGGGCAGTCGTCAACCGGTAACCCGCGGGTGGATGAGATAGATCAATGAAGGCGTGGCGGATTTGGCGCAAATCACCAAAGCAAATATTACGGTCATGCGGGGGGTTTAAGACCCCCCGAATGACGTTGAAAGCGAGAGTGCCATGGGACCGAATACCGACAGCGGCACCTTGCCAAAATCCTGCCCGCATTCCTGAAAAACAGCTTCGCCATCGCGGCCGTCGCCGCAGCGCTTATCCTGTTACCGGCCGCCGTGCCTCCGGCCTTCGCGGCCGACCCGGCGCCTTCCACAGCTGACCAGGTTTGTCTCGGCTGTCACGGCGCCGCCGGCATGGAGAAGAAGCTGGCGGACGGCGATACCCTGCAGCTGCATGTGCCGGCCGATCCCTATGTTCAATCCGTGCACGGCGCCAACGGCTGCACCAGCTGTCACGCCGACGTCGATCCCGCCAAGCATCCGCCCGAGAAAAACGAAATCGCCAGCAAGCGCAGCTTTGCGATCGAGCATGACGCAGGTCTGCCGCACCTGCCATGCCGACAAGTTCGAGCAATGGGAGAGCAGCATTCACGCCGCGCTGGTGCGCAGCGGCAATCCGGCGGCCCCGATCTGCACCGACTGTCATAATCCGCATGCGGTCATCAAGGACGCGGCGACCCAGATCGACCAGGTCCCCTGCAAGAACTGCCACGCCGACATCTACACCGCCTATCTCGGCAGCGTGCACGCGAAGTCCCGGCTCGGCTCGAAAGATAGCTACGCGCCGATCTGCTCCGGCTGCCACACCGCGCACGCCGTGAAGTCGATCGCGGCCGGCGCCTTCGGCCAGGGTCCGGAGGCGGCCTGCTTCGGCTGCCACGCCGGCGTGCTGGAGAAGCCACCAGAAATGGCTGCCCAATGCCGCGCTTGCATTTCGAAGTCGTGTCCTGCCCGGCCTGCCACGTGCCCGGCGCGCAACGCAACGTCGATCTCATGCTGATCGACAGCAAAGGCAAGGCGCGCGGCACCGAACAGATCGGCGTGCCGCTGTTCGACGCCAGCGCCAATTCGGACGGCAAGGGCATCGACGCGCAGTCGCTGTGGAACCTGCTGCAGACGCTCAATCGCAGCGGCATCGCCGGCAAGACCGTCTTGCGCGGCCGCCTTGACGTGCTCACCGGCCCGCAGGCGCATCAACTTGGCCGACAAGAGCAAGGCGCTCAGCGACTGCCACACCTGCCATCGCTCGGGATCGCAGGCCTTCCAGAGCGTGACCATCTCGCTGGTCGGGCCGGACGGCCGGCGCGTGGGCTACGGCGCCAACGCCGATGTGCTCAATTCGGCGTTCTCGGTCGACTCGGTGAGCGGCTTCTATGCGATCGGCGGCACCCGCATCAAGCTCCTCGATATCCTGCTCGCGCTCGCCATCCTCGGCGGCGTCGGCATTGCCGTCGGCCACGTTTTCCTGGGCTGGATGTTCAAGCGCTTCGGCCTCTATCACCCGCACAACGGGAATGGGCATCCGCCGGCCGGCGGCGACGACGCGCCCAAACGGCGGCCTGACGGCGCAAGCGAGGGAAAAGGAACAGCACCATGCGAACTCTATATCCACCCGCTGCCGGTCCGCATCTGGCACTGGACCAATGCGCTCGGCTTCGTCCTGATGATCCTGTCCGGGAATGCAGATCCGCTATGTCGGGCTGATCGACGTGGTGTCGTTCCGCACCGCGGTCAGCGTGCACAACTTCGTCGGCTTCGTGCTGATCGCCAATTTCTGCCTGTGGCTGACGTTCTACATCACGTCCGACCGCGTCCGGGCCTATCACTCGGAGCTGAACCTGAAGAAGCATTTCATCGGCAGCTTCCGGCAGGCCTATTACTACGCCTTCGGCATCTTCCGCGGCGATCCCAATCCGTTCACGTCACCATCTACCGCAAGTTCAATCCGCTGCAGAGCATGATCTACCAGATCATCATGATGCTGCTGTTTCCCGCTGCAGATCTATACCGGCATCCTGATGTGGGACGTGAAGCGCTTCTCCGCCCAGGTCGATTTCTTCGGCGGCGTGCGCGTGATCGACACCGTGCACGTGCTGATCTTCATCGTCTTCGTCTTCTACATCCTGGTCCACGTCTATCTCGGCACGCTCGGGCACACCCGCACGGCGCACTTCAAGGCCATGATGACCGGCTACGAGGACGTGGACGAAGAAGCCGCGGCGGAGTGACCCCGCGCTGCCGCGCGGAACAAACTACGACGCTGCGTCCGGGCTTTCGGCGTCGTGCTCGGTGTCGCGCACGCGGATCGCGTATTTCTTCATCAGCGCCTGGAAATTCGGGCGCTGCATGCCGGTGTCCTCGGCGCTCTTGGTCACGTTCCACTCATTGCGCTTGAGCGCCTCGAGCACGAACTGCTTCTCGATCTCCTCCACCGACTTCTCGCGCGCGGCCTTCTTGACCCGCTTGAGTTCGTCGCCGGTGCGCGGCACCGCGACGTCGGCCGGCGGCTGCGTGGCATCGATGATGTTGACGAGATGGGCCTGGCGGATGACGTTGTCGCTGGTCAGGATCGCCGCCCGGTGCATGATGTTTTCCAGTTCGCGCACATTGCCCGGCCAGTCGTAATTGATGAGCGTCGAGAGCGCGCCTTCGGAAATGTCGGTGATCTTCTTGCCGAGCTCGGCGCTGAACACCTTGAGGAAATGATAGGCGAGCGCCGGAATGTCGTCCTTGCGCTCGCGCAGCGCCGGGGCGTGGATCGGGAAAATATTGATCCGATAATAGAGGTCGTCGCGGAACGTGCCGGCCGCCACCATGGCCTTGAGGTCCTTGTTGGTGGCGGTGACCAGCCGGAAATTGGCGGTCTGCATGCGGGTGTCGCCGACCGCCCGGAATTCCCGCTCCTGCAGGACGCGCAGCAGCTTGGCCTGGATCGACATCGAGATATTGCCGATCTCGTCGAGAAACAGCGTGCCGCTGCCGGCGACCTCGAACATGCCCTTCTTGTTGACGACCGCGCCGGTGAAGGCGCCCTTGACGTGGCCGAACAGCTCGCTTTCCAGCAGGTTTTCGCTCAGCGAATTGCAGTCCACCGCGACGAACGGCTTGTCCTTGCGCAGGCTGTTGTAGTGGATCGCGCGGGCGATCAGCTCCTTGCCGGTGCCGCTTTCGCCGGTGATCAGGACGGTCGAACTGGTCGGCGCGCATTGCGCGATCAGCCGGTAGACCGCCTGCATCTGCGGGCTCGAGCCGATGATGTTCTCGAAGCGGTATTTCGACGAGACCTCGCTCTTGAGGTTGAGATTTTCCTGCAGCAGCCGCCGCCGCTCCAGCGCGCGCTGCACCACCAGCTTCAGTTCGTCCGGCTCGAACGGCTTGGAGATATAATCGAAGGCGCCGAGCTTCATGGCCTGCACCGCGGTGTCGATCTGCGACAGGCCGGTGATCATGATGACGTCGACGTTGGGATGCGTCTCCTTGACCCGGCGCAGCACTTCGAGCCCGTCGATATTGGGCATCATGATGTCGAGGATCATCACGTCGTAAGAATTCTCCTCGACCTTGCTCAGCGCCTCGCCGGCCGTCCTGCACGGCCTCGACCTGGAACTCGTCGCCGTCGAGAATGCGCAAGCAGCTTCTGATGACGATCTCCTCGTCGTCGACGATCAGAATTCGCGCGCTCATGGAACGCCTCGCTGGCTTTGCTGTCGGGCTCGGTCGACGGCGCGGTCAGCGGCAGAAAGACGCGGAACGTCGATCCCTCACCCACCTTGCTTTGCACCTCGATGAGGCCGCCATGGGCCTCGACGATTCCGTGACTGACGGAAAGTCCCAATCCGGTTCCCTTTCCCACGTCCTTGGAGGTGAAAAACGGATCGAATATCCGCTGCAGGTTCTTCTCCGGAATGCCGCAGCCGGTATCGACGATCGATATTGCCACCATCGGCTTGGATTCGGTAGCGGCGGCCCGCGGATCATTCGGCGCGGCGGGTGCTGACGGTGATGCTGCCCTTCTCCTCGACCGCGTGCTGGGCGTTGACCAGCATGTTCATGATCACCTGCTTGATCTGATCGGCGTCGATCCAGATCGGCGGCAGCGTGCGGTCGAGGTCCAGGGTGATCTCGATATCGCGCAGATGCGCGGGCCGTTCGACGATGCGCACCGTATCCTCGATGACCTGATTGAGGTCGGTGAATTTCTTCTCCGGATGCTTTTCGCGGGCAAAATCCAGCAGCCGCTTGATGATCGCCGCGCAGCGCTTGGTTTCGCGGATCACCAGGTCCATGTCCTCGGCGTCCGCGCTCTTGTCCGGCATTTTCTGCCGCAAGAGATGCGAGAAGGTGAGAATGCCGGTCAGCGGATTGTTCAATTCGTGTGCGACGCCCGAGGCCAGCAGCCCGACCGAGGCGAGCTTCTCGCCGCGCATGGTTTCCGCCTGCGCGCGGCGCAGCTCCTGCGTGCGCTCTTCCACTTTCTGCTCGAGGTTGCGCGCCAATCCCGCAGCTCGGCCCGCGACATGCGCAAGGCGTCGGTCATGGCGTTGAACGACGAGGCGAGCTTGCCGAATTCGTCGCCGCTGCGCACCGGGATCGGCTGGTCGAGATTGCCGGCGGCCAGCCGTTGCGCGCCGTCTTCGAGGTCGCGCAGCGGCAGGTAGACCAGACGGTGCACGAAGAAGCCGACCAAGAGCGACGCGATGACGATGAAGCCAACGGAGAAGCCGGCGATCCCGAGCATGCTGGTGCGCAACTTCCGGTTGATGTCGTCGAGCGAATAGACGATGTCGAGCACGCCGAGGACGGACGTCTCCTTCGAGTGCTGGTGACAGGCGGCGTTGTAGCACGACGGCTCGTTGCGGATGACTTCCATGCTGCCGAGCAGCGACTGGCCGTTCGGGCCTTTGAAAGTCCAGGTCCGCTGGTTCTTGGGAACCTGTTCGAGCGGCCGCTCGCTTTGGTGGCAATGCGAGCAGGATTCGGCTTTGCGGTCGACGGTGCGGCCGATTTCGGGCCCGAAGGTCGAATGGGTGATGCGGCCATCCTTGCTCAGGATCCTGACCCGGTCGATTTTCTCCTGATTGGCCACGTCGTGGATGATGCGGTCGACATAGGCGGGCTGGTTCTGCAGCATCGCGAAGCGCATGCTTTTGGAGATCACTTCGGAGACCTGGATCACGTGGTCGGACACCTTGCCGAGGATTTCAGTGTAAAGGTACCAGGCGACCATCCCGGTGAAAAACAGCATGGCCACCGACAGCGCGACCGTCAGGTAAAGCACGACCTTAAATTTCAGGGTCCGCGGTTGCATGGCTACCATTGCGTCCCATCCGGCGCCGGAACGGGACACAGACTTTTAAATTTGATGGACCGTCACAAAACGGGGGGTTTGCGCCCGCAATCCCCGAAAATTATCTTAGACACAAGTGCCGGAACGGCCATTGATACGTATCAAACGGCGTTTTTCGGGCGGATTCCGCCGGTCCGGCCGGCAAGGACCCTAAATAGAGCCGGATAATTGCCCGGCGCCTGCCGCGTTAATTTTTTGCTCAGATTCGGGCGCCGTGGCTGCCGCTCACATCGCAGGCGCCGGCCAATTCCGGCGCCCCGCCCTGTCGGACCAACGTCGCCCCAAGCCCGGCGAACGGCGATCGGTTAGTGACTTGCCTTGTACTTCTTGCCGGCGTCGTTGAGCGCCGGCGGGGCCGTATGGCACGCGCCACAGGCCTTGTGGACCATCGCCGCAATAGCCGGCGTCGCAAACGATTGCCCGGTCGCGATTACGAGCATCGCCCCGGCGAGCAATAACGCCGACGCGGACGCCGCAACTTTGGTTACGACCGCACGCATTTTCGCATTTTGCATTGTCGCTCTCCTAAGTTTCCAACCGATCCACCCGGCACAGGCCGGATGCAGTCTGGAACAACGCAGACGATAGCAGACGGTTCAATTGTCGAGAAGGCATAACGGAGTTGTGCAACGTTTCTGCAACACAATTTCGGAGTTGCGGCGTACCACTTCCTTATCGAATTACTGCGTCGGCATCGCGCAACACGACGTAGATCGCCGGGATCACCAGCACGGTCAGCAACGTCGACGAGGCCAGACCGAACAGCAGCGAAATCGCCAGGCCCTGGAAGATCGGGTCGACGCAGGATCGTCGCCGCGCCGATCATGGCGGCGAGCGCGGTCAGCAGGATCGGCTTGAAGCGCACGGCGCCGGCCTCCAGCAGCACCTCGCGCAGGGTCTTGCCTTGCCCGGCGCCGTGGCGGATGAAATCGACCAGCAGGATCGAGTTGCGCACGATGATGCCGGCGAGCGCGATGAAGCCGATCATCGAGGTGGCGGTGAACGGCGCGCCGAACAGCCAATGGCCGAGCACGATGCCGATCAACGTCAGCGGGATCGGCGTCAGGATGACCAGCGGCAGCTTGAAGCTGCCGAACTGCGCGACCACCAGGATGTAGATGCCGACGATCGCCACCACGAAGGCGGCGCCCATGTCGCGGAAGGTGACGTAGGTGATCTCCCATTCGCCGTCCCACAGCAGCGTCGGCTTGCTTTCGTCGTCCGGCTGGCCGTGGAAGCGAATCGTCGGCTTGCCGAGGGCGCCCCAATCGTGCGCCTCGATCGTTCTTGTCGACGTCGAGCATGCCGTAGATCGGCGCTTCGTAGGCGCCGGCCAGTTCGGCCATCACCATGTCGGCGAAGCGGCCGTCGCGGCGGAAGATGGTCGGCGAGCCGACCTCCTTGGTCACGCGCACGACGTCGCCCAGTTCGACCACGGTCTTGTTGCCGGGCACGCTGTTGGCCGGCACCGGCGTCGAAGCCAGAAGCTCGCTCCACGACAGATCGCGTTTGGGCAGCCGCACGACGATCTCGATCGGGTTGCGGCCTTCGCCGCGGTGCGAATAGCCGACCGCGGTGCCGCCGAACAGCGCCGCGATCGTGTCGTAGACGTCGCGCTGCTCGACGCCGAAGTATTCGAGGCGATCCTGGTCGATCGAGATGCGCAGCCGCGGCCGCGGTTGGCCGATCGAATCGTCGATGTCGACGATGTAGGGCACCGAGGCGAAGATTTTCTTCAGTTCGTGCGGCGACGGCGCGCCGGTCCGTCGATGACGGCCCGTAGACCTCGGCGAGCAGCGTCGCCAGCACCGGCGGGCCGGGCGGCACTTCGACCACGCGGGCGACCGTGCCGGCCGGCAAGCACCAGCGTTCTTCAGCCGCGCGCGCAGATCGAGCGCGATGGCGTGGCTCGACGCGCTTGCGGTCGTCGCGCGGTGCCAGGTTGAGATGCAGCTCGCCCAGTTCGGGCAGTTCGCGGATGTAATAGTGCCGCACCAGGCCGTTGAAGTTGAACGGCGCCGGCGTGCCGGCATAGGTCTCGATCGAACGTATCTCCGGCAGTTGCCGCGCCATCGCCGGCGATCGAGAACAAGGTGCGCTCGGTGTCTTCGAGCGTCGCGCCTTCGGGCAGATCGACCACCACCGACATTTCCGACTTGTTGTCGAACGGCAGCAGCTTGACCGTGACGCTGCTGGGTCACGAACAGGACGCAGACCAGCACGGTCGCGACGCCGACGGCGATCAGGAACATCCAGGCCGAGCGGCGCGAGCGCACGATCGGCGTGGCGAAGCGGCGATAGAGCCGGCCGAGAAAGCCCTCGCCATGAGCGGCCTCGTGCTCGTGCACCGGTCTTCCTTCGCGGATGCAGGCGCAGCATCAGCCAGGGCGCGATCACCATGGCGACGAAGAACGAGAACAGCATCGCCGCCGACGCATTGGCCGGGATCGGCGCCATGTAGGGGCCCATCAGCCCGGAGACGAACAGCATCGGCAGCAGCGCCGCCACCACGGTCAGCGTGGCGACGACGGTCGGATTGCCGACTTCGGCCACCGCCTCGATGGCGGCCTGCATGCGCGTGCGGCCGTCCTTCATCGCCCAGTGCCGGGCGATGTTCTCGATCACCACGATGGCGTCGTCGACCAGGATGCCGATGGAGAAGATCAGCGCGAACAGGCTGACGCGGTTGATGGTGTAGCCCATCAGCTTGGCGGCGAACAGCGTGAGCAGGATCGTGGTCGGGATCACGACCAGCGTCACCAGCGCCTCGCGCCAGCCGATGGCGAAGGCGATCAGCACGACGATCGACACGGTCGCGAGCCCGAGATGGAACAGCAGCTCGTTCGCCTTGTCGTTGGCGGTCTCGCCGTAGTCGCGCGTCACCGTCACGTTGACGTCGGCCGGGATCAGCCGGCCCTTCGACGCTCTGCAGCGCGCGCCAGCAGTCGCTCGGCCACCACCACGGCATTGGCGCCGGCGCGCTTGGCGAAGGCGACGCTGACCGCCGGCACGCGGTCCCAATGGCCGCCCTTCGCCGGGCGTGTCCATCCAGACGCGGTGCTCCTGCGGGCTCGGCCCGATGACGACCGAGGCCACGTCGCGCACATAGACCGGACGGTTGTCGCGCGTGGTCGACCAGCAGCAGCCCGATATCGGGAATGCCGGCGAGCGTCTGCCCGGCCGCGACGTCGCGCATGGTGCCGTTGTCGCGCACGGAGCCGGCCTGGAACGAGCGGTTGGCGTCGCGCACCTTGGCGACCAGTTGCTGCAGCGTGACGCCGAACAGCGCCAGCTTCTCCGGATCGGGCTCGACGCGGATCTGCTCGGCATTGCCGCCGGAGATGTAGGTCAGGCCGACATTGTCGACCTTGACCAGTTCGGAGCGCAGCTGGTCGGCCAGCTCATAGAGGTCCTTGTCGGTCCAGCGCGCCGCCGCGTCCGGCTTGGGCGACAGCGTCAGCACCACGACGGCGACGTCGTTGATGCCGCGGCCGACGATCAGCGGCTCGGGAATGCCGACCGGAATGCGGTCGAGATTGGCGCGGATCTTCTCGTGGACGCGCAGGATGGCGTCGTCGGACTTGGTGCCGACCAGGAAGCGCGCCGTCACCATGACGCGGTCGTCCGACCGTCTGGCTGTAGACGTGCTCGACGCCGTCGATGCCCTTGACGATGGCCTCCAGCGGCTTGGTCACCAGTTCGACCGCGTCGGGCGCCTTGAGGCCGTCGGCGTTGACCCGGATGTCGACCATCGGCACGCTGATCTGCGGCTCCTCCTCGCGCGGAATGGTCAGCAGCGCGATCAGGCCGACCGCGAGCGCCGCCAGCAGGAACAGCGGCGTCAGCGGCGAGCGGATGGTCGCCTGGGTGAGCCGCCCGGACAAGTCCGAGATTCACGGCCGCACCAGCACGTCGCCGCGTTTGAGGCCGGAGAGGATTTCCAGCGCGTCCGGCATGTCGGGGCGCGGCAGTTCGCGCCCGCGCTGCACCGGCACGTCGATCGTTTCCGTCGCCCTTGCGCACGCGGGCATAATCGATGCCGAAGCGGGTGACGATGAACGCGCCCGGCACGATGATGCTCTGCGCGCTCGCCGGCCGAGACCCAGACGCGGATGCGCTCGCCGACGAAATAGTCGCCGAGATCGGCGACCGTCGCGTCGGCGACCACGCGGCCGTCCTCGATCTGCGGATAGACGAGCGTGATGGTGCCGAATTGCGCGCCGCCTTTGCCGAGCTCTTCGCCGTCGATGCGGACGGATCGCCGGCCTTGAGAAAGCGGGCGTGGCGCTCCGGCACGCGCAGCCGCAGCACGAAATTCTGTTCCGCCGATCGTGGCGATGGTTTCGCCGGGCAGGATGACCGTGCCGGTGGTCACCGGCACCTTCAGCACGCGGCCGGAGGTCGGCGCCAGCACGTTGCCTTCGGTGACCTGCTGCTGGATCACCGAGCGCTCGGCGGTACGCGCCTTCAGCGTATTGGTCGCGACGTTGAGAGCGGTGCGCGCCTGGTCAAGCGTCGTCTTCGGCACCGTGCCGCGCGAGAACAGGTCTTCGGCGCGGGTGAAATCGGTCTGCGCCTGCGCGAGCTGGGCTTCCAGCGCGGCGATCTGCGCGTCGAGCGACTTCATCTGCAGCACCAGCTTCTCGTCGCCGACGGTGGCGATGACTTGCCCGCGTGTGACGCCGTCGCCCTCCTTGACAGCCAGCGCCACCACGGTGCCGCCGATGCGTGCGCGCGCCGGCACGACATTGGCGCTTTCGACGGTGGCGAACACGGCCTTTTCGTCGGCCACCGATTTCGGCGCGACGATGAAGGTTGACTGTTGCGCGAACGCGGCTTGCGCCGTCAGCGTCAGGGCAACCGCTAAGACGATACCGCCACGCATGAAAACCTGTCCTCGATCATCTCACTCGACGCGAACCGTGCGGCGCGCGCCGCACGCGGTCATTGATGTGACGCAAATTCCCGGCGCCGCGCCGGCCGCGACGTCTTGCGGCGCGCGGCCGGACCGCACGCCGGCGCGCAATAGACCCGATAGAGCGTGCGCACGAGTTCCCGCGCCTGCGGGCTGCCGATCGAATACCAGATGGTCTGCCCGTCGCGCCGCGCCGTCACCAGTCCGTCGCGGCGCAGCAGCGCGAGATGCTGCGACACCGTCGAATCGCGGATCTTCAACAAGTCCGCCAGTTCGCCCACCGAGCGCTCTTGCTCGGTCAACTGGCAGACGATGATCAGCCGATGACGGTTGGACAGCGCCTTGAGCAGCGCACCCGCCTCGTCCGCCGCCGACAACATCTCGTTGATCTGTATTTTCATACTTGCGTATATACGAATAATCGAATATATAGTCAAGAGCGCCGCGTCAGGGCCGGGCGGCCGAACGTCAACCGGCCCTTGAATCAGGAGTTACGCCCGTGAACGTCGATCGCGCCGTCTTCGCTATGGCCGGCACTATGGTGCTGGCGAGCCTCGTGCTGGGCTTAATGGTCAGCCCCTATTGGCTGCTGCTCGCGGCTTTTGTCGGGGCCAACATGCTGCAAGCCGCTTTCACCGGCTTCTGCCCGGCCGCCATGATCTTCAACAAGCTCGGCCTCAAGCCGGGCGCCGCCTTCTCCTGCGGTGTGCCCGCGCGCTGAATGCAAAAAAAATGCCCGCGCGGCGGGGTCGCGCGGGCACCGTGTTCTCGATCGGCCGTCTGCTTTGTCAGCTATTGTCTTGCCGGAAAGCGCCGGTGTGGCGATCGACGATAAAGCGTTGCACCAGGGAATTGTCCTTGGTGACGATGTCGGCGGTGATCGTGTCGGCATCCTTTTCCTTCACATCGCCGACCTTGAGCCGCGCATTGCCGCGGATGGCGAGCCAGCGCTCGACGCGGGCTTTCACGTCATCGACGGTGAGATTGAGCGCCTGATTGGTCTGAGCGCCGGGACCGTAGCCGGGTCCGTCGCCGCCTCGCCAACCGCGCATCATGCCGGGGCCGTAACCGCCGCCCCAACCGCGCATGTGGTAGCCGGGGCCGTAGCCTTGTCCGGGTCCGGGGCCGCCGTCTTGTCCGAAAGCCCCGCACGGGCCGCCGCCCGGGCCGCCACCGCCCATCATCCAGCCCGGACCCCAGCCAGGGCCACCTTGGGCGGAAGCGGTATAACTGTAAACCCCCGCGCCGGCCGCCAGTGCAGCCACGACGCCGAGGGCGATCAATGTCTTTCGCGATTTCATGGAAGTGCTCCTTTTGCCTTGCAACGGATTCGTCGTCGCCGAGCGCAATTAGGAGTCCGACCTGTCACGCAAGTTTGTCGGCAGGCGGCGAATTTGTAACCAAGTGTGTCAGCGCGCTGATCAGCAAGAGTTCGTTACAAGTTTTTTGCCCTAATCGGCCCTGTCCGAATTAGATTGCAGCGCATGAACGACGGGCCGCACATCCTGATCGTCGATGACCATCGCGAGATGCGCGACCTGGTGTCGCGCGCGCTCGCCAAGGAAGGCTTCCGCGTCTCAACCGCGGCCGACGGCAAGGCCATGCGCAAGGTGCTGGCCGACGCCAACATCGATCTCATCCTGCTCGATCTGATGCTGCCGGGCGAGGACGGGCTCTCGCTCTGCCGCTCGCTGCGCGCCGAGAGCAACGTGCCGATCATCATGCTCACCGCCAAAGGCGACGAGGTCGACCGCGTCATCGGCCTCGAAATGGGCGCCGACGATTACCTGCCCAAGCCGTTCGGCGGCCGCGAACTGGTGGCGCGCATCCGCGCGGTGCTGCGCCGCAATCGCGCGCATGAGCCCGCCGTCAACCAGGACAAGCCGAAGCGCTACCGCTTCGAGCGCTGGACCTTCGACGTCGACAGGCGCGAATTGCTTGGCGACGACGGCGTCGCCGTGCCGCTGAGCACCGGCGAATTCGACCTGCTGCTGGCACTGGTCGAGCATCCGCAGCGCACGCTGAGCCGCGACCAGCTGCTCGATCTGGCGCGTCACCGCGCCGCCAACACCTTCGACCGCAGCATGGACACGCAGGTGAGCCGCCTGCGCAAGAAGGTCGAGCGCGACCCGGCCGACCCGGCGATCATCAAGACCGTGTGGGGCGGCGGCTACATCTTCACCCCCGACGTGAGCCGGGAATGAGCCGCTTTTTCCCCAAAAGTCTGTTCGGGCAGACGCTGCTGATCCTGCTGGTCGGGCTCGTCATCTCGCATTCGGTCGGCGCCTGGATCTATGCCGGCGCGCGCGAACAGGCGGTGCGCGCGATCGGCGGATTCGCGGCGGCGCAGCGCGTCGCCAATCTCTCGCGCCTGGTCGAAGACGCGCCGGCCGACTGGCGGCCGCGCATCGTCGCGGCGCTAAGCGATCCGACCTTCCGCGTCGCGCTGTCGGCCGAACCGCCGCAATTGCCGCCGACCGACGCCGAAGGCGCCGCCCAGGCGGTCGAGGATTATCTGCGCCAGCAGCTTCCCGAGCGGCCCGACCGGCAAGTGCGCGTGGCGGTGCTACAATCCGCGGACGGACCTCCCGGCGCGCCGTTCGGGCCGCCGTTCGATCGCCGGCCCTATCCTGGGCCGATGGGCGGCGGCATGGGCGGGATGATGCATCAGATGATGGGACCGGGCTACGGCGGCTTCGGTGCTTTCGGCGCCGGGCGCGGCCTGCAGGTGGCGGTGCAACTCAACGACGGCCAATGGCTGTCCTTTGCCACCGCGCTGCCGCAGGGCCCGCCCTCGGTGTCATGGCAATTCATTATCTCGATGGCGCTGATGGGCGTGATCGTGCTCGTCGTCTCGGTCTGGGCGGTGCGCCGCGTCACCGCGCCGCTCGGCTTGCTGGCCGGCGCCGCCGACCGCCTCGGCCGCGACGTCGCCGCCGAGCCGCTGGCCGAGACCGGCACCGTCGAAATGCAGCGCGCCGCGCGTGCCTTCAACCGCATGCAGGAACGGCTGCGCCGGCTGATCGAAAGCCGCACGCAGATGCTGGCGGCGCTGTCGCACGACCTGCGCACGCCGTTGACGCTGCTGCGGCTGCGCACCGAGGAAGTCGCCGACGCCGGCGAGCGCGACAAGATGCTGGCGACCATCAGCGAGATGGACGAGATGATCGGCAGCACATTGGCCTTCGCGCGCGACGAGGTGCACGCCGAGCCGCGCCGGAAGGTCGACATCGCCGCGCTGCTCGCGAGCGTCGTCGACGACATGGCCGACGCCGGTCTGCCGGTGACCATGACGCCGGCAGGGCCGCTGATCCATGACTGCCAACCGGGCGCCTTGAAGCGCGCGCTCACCAATCTGCTCGACAATGCGGTGAAGTACGGCAAGCGCGCAAAAGCTGCAATTGCCACTGTCGGCACGACCATCGAGATCACCATCGACGACGACGGCCCGGGCATTCCCGAGGCGGAACTGGCGAAAGTGTTCCAGCCGTTCTACCGGGTCGAGGATTCGCGCAGCCGCGACACCGGCGGCACCGGCCTCGGTCTCGCCATCGCGCAAACCATCGTGCAGGCGCAGGGCGGCGAATTGACGCTTTCCAACCGCCCCGGCGGCGGATTGCGCGCCGCGATCAAGCTGCCGACTTAAGTGGCTTCCGCGTCGGCGCGAAATCGCGCTATATCGGGCGCGGCCCGCCGTGGGCCATTCGTCACGTGGCCGGGAATCTAATGAACAAACCGGAGACCGGCTTTCGCTTCATCGGCCAGCCCATGCCGCGTCACGAAGACGCGCGGCTCATCACCGGGCAAGGCCGCTTCACCGACGACTTCAATTTCCCCGGGCAAGCATACGCGGCGATGGTGCGCTCGCCGCACGCGCACGCGCGTATCGTTTCGATCGACAAGGCGCCCGCATTGAACATGCCCGGCGTGCTCGGCGTCTTCACCGGCGCCGATTGCGCCGCCGACGGCCTCGGCCCCATCGGCCACGACCCGCTGCCGAAGACGCGCGACGACATGAAGCTGACCGCGCCCGGCGGCGGCGAAGTCTTCATCGGCCCGCATCTGCTGTTGCCTGCCGACAAGGCGCGCCACGTCGGCGAAGCCGTCGCCATGGTGGTCGCGGAAACCAAAGCGCAAGCGCTCGATGGCGCGGAAGCGCTCGCGGTCGTCTACGACGAGCTGCCTTTCGTGCTGCATTCCGAAGACGGCATGCAGCCCGGCGCCCCGTCGGTCTGGGATGAAGTGCCCGGCAACGTGCTGGTCGACACGCATTTCGGCAATGCCGCGGCGACCGACCGCGCTTTCGCGCAGGCCGCGCACATTGTCGCCCGCGATTTCAACATCGGCCGCGTCACCGGCGTGCCGATGGAGCCGCGCGCCTGCGTCGCCAACTACGACAAGGCGAGCGGCCGCTACACGTTGCACGCCGGCAGCGGCGGCGCGGTGCGCCAGAAGCGCGAACTCGCCAGCGTGCTCGGCATCGAGCCCGACACGCTACGCGTGCTGTCGTTCGACGTCGGCGGCAATTTCGGCACCCGCAACCGCGTCTATCCGGAATACGGCTTGATCCTGTGGGCCTCGCGCAAGCTCGGCCGCCCGGTGAAGTTCCTCGCCAGCCGCTCGGAATGCTTCATCAGCGACTACCAGGGCCGCGATCTCGTCAGCAAGCTCGAACTCGCGATCGACGGCAAGGGCCGTTTTCTGGCGCTGCGCGCCACCAACATCAGCAATGCCGGCGCGCGCTGCGTGTCGCTGTCGCCGCTCTCCAAGGGCGCCGGGCTGATCACCGGCAACTACGTCATCCCCACGGCCTCGTTGCGCGCGGTCTCGGTGTTCACCAACACCATTCCGACGCAGGCCTATCGCAGCTCCGGCCGCCCGGAAGTGACCTTCGCCATCGAGCGGCTGGTCGACCTCGCCGCGGCCAAGCTCGGCATCGACCGCATCAGCCTGCGCCGCCGCAATCTGGTGCGGCCGAAATCCATGCCCTACCGCAACGCCGTCGGCATGACCTACGACAGCGGCACCTACGAGGACAACATGGACCTCGCCATGCGCATTGCCGACTGGGACGGCTTCGTCACGCGCAAACGCGAGGCGAAGAAGCGCGGCAAGCTGCTGGGGCTCGGCCTCGCCAATTATGTCGAGTCCTCGATCGGCGCGCCTAAGGAACAGGCGCGCATCACCATCAAGCCCACCGGCGTCGACGTCATCATCGGCACCCAGCCGGCCGGGCAAGGCCACGAGACCAGCTTCGCGCAGGTCGTGTCCGATTTGCTGCAGGTGCCGGTCGAGAGCGTGCGCATTATCATGGGCGACACCGACGTGGTGCGCGCCGGCGGCGGCACGCACTCGGGCCGCTCCATGCGCCATGCCGCGACCGTGTTCTCCATGGCCGCCACCACGCTGATCGCCAATGGCAAGCGCATCGCCGCGCATCTGCTCGACGCCGACAACACCGAATTCAACGACGGCCGATTCACCGCGCGCGGCACCAACCGCAGCTTCGATTTCCTCGAGCTGGCGCAGGAGATGGCGCAAGCACCCCCTGCCCGACGACCTCGCCAAGGGCCTCGCCGTCGTCACCGACAACGAGATGCACGATCCGGTGTTCCCGAACGGCTGCGCGGTGTGCGAAATCGAGATCGATCCTTCGACCGGCGGGCTCGCGCTGACGCGCTACGCCTGCGTCGACGACGTCGGCCGCTGCATCAACCCGCTCATCGTGCACGGGCAGACGCACGGCGCCATCGCGCAGGGCGTCGGCCAAGCGCTGTGGGAGCAATTCGTGGTCGACGATTCCGGCCAGCCGCTCACCGGTTCATTCATGGACTACGGCATGCCGCGCGCGCATCTGCTGCCGTCATTCGCCACCGAGATCGTCGAGGTGCTCTCCCCGACCAATCCGCTCGGCATCAAGGCCGGCGGCGAAGGCGGCACCACCGGTGCGCTGGCGGTGATCGTCAGCGCCATCGTCGATGCGCTCAAGCCTTACGGCATTCTCCACGTCGACATGCCGGCGACGCCCTATCGCGTGTGGCAGGCGATTCGAGAGCGCCAAGGCGAAAAACGCCGGCTAAAGCTGCCAATCCGCCAGCACAAGATTCGGCGGTCTTCTTCATATTCATAAATTGTAAACTGTCTTATTTTTCGTAGTGTTAAATTGTGGGAAGCAAAGTTTCAACCTGTAACGCCGGAAGAATCTCGGTGGGAGAATAGAGACCAGGAGGTGTCTAGTGCGCATTTTTTTCGTATTTTTTGCCGACGAATCCGCGGCGCCGCTATCGAATACGGACCTATCGCGGCAGACATTGAACCATCCAAAATCAAAGACGCTTCGGCGCAGTTCCGCGGCGCTAGGTCAGCAAGCCCGCCCTTGAGGGATTAGACATGAATCAGCTCTCGATCTTTGTCGATGGCAAAACTGGGACCGAAGCTATTCAACGCCAACTGGCGGGCGTGTTCGATCTTCGGTTCCGTTCGCTCGACCAAATTCACGAGATGACGCCGGAGCCGTATCTTGTTTTCGACATTGACATGCACGATGGCCGCCATCTCCTGGAGACCAAAGAGTGGCTCAAGCGAAAGCCCAAGGACAGCAAGGTCGTCTTCGTCATCGACGAAACCTCGCACAGCGAGAAAATACAAGCTCGCGCCCTCGGCGCGACGGACGTCATTCATCGGCCGATCGACGGCAAGGCCCTGCTGAAACTTTTATGGGGCGACTTCGACTCGCTTGCCCTCGATACGGCAGACCCCCCGCTCAAAAGCGACCCAGCCGTCGCGCCCGCCTTCGATGCCCTGGAAAACGTCTTCGCCTCGGCATGCCTCGGTGCGCCGCTCGATATTCAAAAGGTCTATTCAGCCGGCGCGGTGCTTGTCGACTCCATCAAATCGCAGGGTCTCGGCTCATGGATCAGCACCGTCCGCCGGCATCACAGCCTCACCTATCAGCATTCGCTTGTGGTAACGGGCGTCGCCGTAGCGTTCGGCCACCATCTCGGCTTTTCCAAAAAGGACTGCGAGCGATTGTCGTTTGCCGGAATGCTCCATGACATCGGCAAGGCGCGTATTCCGGTTGCGATCCTGGAAAAGCCCGGTCCGCTCGATAAGGACGAATTGATCGTTATGCGCAAGCATCCCGAATACGGGCTCGATGCGCTGAAGTCGGTGCCGGGAGTCGACCCGGATATGGTCGACATGGTGCTTCACCATCATGAGCATCTCGACGGAATGGGCTATCCGCATGGCCTGAAAGGAAACGAGATTTCCGACCTCGTCCGCATCATGACCATTTCGGATATTTTCGGCGCGCTGATCGAACGGCGCTCATACAAAAAGCCGATGTCCGGCAAGGACGCATACCAGATCCTGCTCGATATGGGACCCAAGCTCGACAAGGAACTGGTGCGCGAATTCCGTTTCGCCTCAGGACTGAAGGTCGCCGACCCGATCCCCGCGCCGGAAGCTGTGAACTAGACCCAGTTAGCGAATATGCGCAGCTGAATAGCGATCGGGCGCGTGCGGCCTCGCGCCAATCCTGCCGATCCCTATCCACTTTCGGTGGCAAGGCGGGCCTTCGCGAGCCCGGCTGCCAAATCAATTATGCTTTAGCAAATACTAAACGAAGCTGCCTTATCCTCTTAATCGGCATTAACCATCCGGCCGACATGCCAATCCCTGGCCAACCAGAACGGTGTTCCAAGGAACATGGACGCTCCACTCGCTTTCATCCAAGAGATCAACAGCACGATTGCGCAGAGTTCAAGCGAACGGCGCTCGACGATGCTGCGTCGTCTCACGGATTTTTTTCTGGTAAGCGCGGATCAATATTCCGACGACGAGATCGCTCTTATCGATGACGTTTTTGTCCGCCTCGTCGAGACAATAGAGGAATCCTCGCGGGCGTTGTTGGCGATCCGTCTCGCGCCGCTGTCCAAGGCCCCGCCGAAGATCCTCCATATCTTGGCGTCAGACAACGCGATCGAAGTCTCTTCTCCCATCCTGATGCAGTCCGAGCGGCTCGACGAGCCCTGCCTGATCGATTGTGCCAGGACCAAGAGCCAGGAACATCTTCTTGCCATCTCGCTGCGAAAAACGCTTGCCGAGGCGGTGACGGACGTTCTCGTCGAGCGCGGCGACCCGCAAGTCGTGCTCAGTACGGCTAAAAATCCCGGAGCCAGATTCTCCAACAAGGGTTTCGCTATTCTCGTCAAGCGCTCGGACGGCGACGACCGGCTTGCCACATGCGTGGGTGCCCGGCCGGATATTCCCGAACAACTGTTCGAGCAACTGCTCGAGACTGCATCGGCGACCGTTCGCGCCAAGCTTGAAACCGAGCGGCCCGCCGCCAAACAAGACATCCATCGCGTCGTCAGCGACGTGACCTGCCGGATTCGCGCCGAAGCAACCATTCAAACGCCGGAATACGCGGCAGCCCGGGTACTCGCCACCTCGCTGAACCGAGCGGGGCAATTGAATGCCGCCAAGCTGGAAGCATTCGCCAAGGCCAACCGGTTTGAGGAGATCGTGAGCGCGCTGTCATTGATGTCGGACATGCCGACCGATTTTGTTGAACGTGCCATCAATGACGCAGATGCCGAATCTCTATTGGTCTTGTGCAAAGCGGTCGGGCTCCCCTGGGAGACAACCAGAAACATTCTCACGCTGAACGGCAGAAAGCACCCGCACTCGCCAGGTGAAATCGACCAGTGCTTGACCGCTTTCCAGCTTTTGAAGCAGCCGACCGCCAAGCAGATTCTCGGCTTCCGGCGGACGCGGGGGGCTTCCGCATCCGCGCGAAAGATGTAGACGCCGGACGTTCCTTCGCGCCGCCGCTTGCGGCTGCAAGGCACGGTTAAGATTGCGTATCTTCCTGCCCCCGGGAATTGCGGATCATTTTAAGCGGTATGCAACGGGCTTGGCGTAGGGCTCAGGCGACAGAAAGACGCCCCCATGGAAGAACGACGTCGGCTTGCGAGACACACGGTACTCAAGCGCGCCAAGATTATGTTCGGCAGCCAATCGTCATTGACCGATTGCATTGTCGACAACATAACGAACGAGGGCGCGTGCCTTAATTTCGCTGCCACGATGCCTGCCGCTGAATCATTTGCGTTGAGTTTCGATAATTTCCGCTCCACTCGCCCTTGCCGTGTCATCTGGCGGCAAACCGACAGAGTCGGTGTCTGCTTCGGCTGATTGCGCTCGTCGCACCGCACGCCATTCGTTTGAGGCGTGAATTCAACGAGCTTTTCGGAGCGTTTTTTGCGCCTTGGTTTCGATGTATTGATCATCAAACCGTTTGGTGTCCATAGGAAGGCGGTCCTATGCCGGAGTTCAAGGGGTGAATAGAGGTCGGCTGCCGCAGGTGACGCGAGGGAGGTCCAGCACAAGTCAAGACGCGATTGGCTTTTTGCTCCCTCTCCGCGCTTGCGGAGAGAGATGATGCAGTATCTGCGCCGAACACATGACGCCGAGCATCGCCCGCCGCAGCATGCTCGGCCCCTGCTCGCCCGTCCAAAGCTCCGAGCATCATGCCTTCTACGAGCATCAACCGCGCAAAGTGCCACGGGCATGCCGTCCGCGCATGCGCCAATGCAGGAAAATGGACCCTCGAAAAATCCCGACTTATCCCCGCCATGCCGCCGGCGCATAGCGTGATAGGAATTATTTCACATGAAACGGGAGAGGTGGTGTCTCAGTCTCAATAGGCAAGGATTCCTAGTACATATTTGTTGGCATGAAAAATGTGCATAGCTGAAACAAACCTCCATATAAGGTCACTCGCAGCCCTCTTTGCTCGCCAGAGGCGTAATTCTGGCATTAATGGCAAAGGGACGGGGGATAAAATGGAGCATTGGAGCGCTTGGGATTGGCTGACATATGCCACAATATGGATTGCTGCGATTTTTATCGCTATCCGTGAGGCCGCGAGAACAACACTTCGTCCGGATAATTGGTTTCGTCGTTTTGTCCGCTACCGATATTTATCATATTTGCCAGTTGTTCTTTTGACGATTAGATGGGGTAATCGGCCGGCCAGCTTGTGGATAGCTGAAGATTTTGGGTGCTGCGCTTCAGGCTGATGGTGAAACGAGGTCCGTGTGTACGGCCTCAAGCATCAGAAGGAGAAGCGCAGCATGGACCATTTTGCTGGACTAGACGTTTCGGTCAAGGAGACCAGCGTCTGCATTGTGGATGACACGGGCAGGATCGTGCGGGAAGTGAAGGTGGCGAGCGAACCCGAGGCTCTGCTGTCGGTGCTGAAGAACCCCGCCTACCACTTCAAGCGGATCGGACTGGAAGCCGGGCCGCTGTCGCAATGGCTTTTCAGCGCTCTCGCCGAAGCGGGCTTGCCGGTGATCTGTGTCGAGACGCGGCACATGCGGGCGGTGTTGAAGGCGCAGATCAACAAGACCGACCGCAACGATGCGCGCGGCATGGCGCAGATGATGCGGGCGGGGCTTTATCGTCCGGTGCATGTGAAGACGTTACGCAGTCAGAAACTGCGGATGCTGCTGACCCATCGCAAGCTGCTGCAGTCGAAGGCCATCGCCATCGACAACGACCTGCGCGGTACCTTGCGCAACTTCGGCCTCAAGGTGGGATGGTGGGGACGGTGAAGTTCGAGGCGCGCATCAAGGAGCTGGTCGAGAACTTGCCCGACCTGGCCGCGCTGGTCGAACCGCTGCTTATTGTCCGGCGGATGCTTCGCGAGCAGTTCGGCATCCTGCACCGCCGCTTGCTGGCCATCGTGCGGGACGATGAGGTGTGCCGGCGCCTGATGACGACGCCCGGTGTCGGCCCCGTGGTGGCGCTGACCTATCGTGCCACCGTCGACGTGCCCGCCCGCTTCCGTAAATCCAAGTCCGTCGGGGCGGTGTTTGGGCTGACGTGCGCCAAGTATCAATCGGGCGAGATCGATTGGAGCGGCAGAATATCACGCTGCGGAGATGAGATGATGCGGGTCATGCTCTACGAAGCAGCTCAGAGCATGCTGCGTTCGAAGAAATGGTCCTGGCTCAAGGCCTGGGCGATGCAGATCGCCAGGCGCCGCGGGATGAAGAAGGCGATCGTGGCGCTGGCGCGTCGGTTGGCCGTGATCATGCACCGCATCTGGGTTGACGGCACCGAGTTCCGCTGGACCCGGGAACAAGCCGCAGCAGCATGAAAACCGTGCAGGATCAAATGCGATAGGAGAAAACTCGAGCTCCACCGAGCGGTGGAAAGATGTCCCTCGCGGGACGATGGATGAGGTGAGTTCGCTTGTCCGCTTGGACCTGCCGTTCAATCTGACGGTAAGGCCGCCCAATAGATTGTTCCGCCTCGTCCTCGAATCCCATGATGGAAGATGCTATGGGGCGGCGGCGAGGATATTGCATCCATCGTCGCTGATGTGAACCGATGGAGCGCCCCATGCAGAAGTTGAACGACCTGAGCCGATCCCTCACCGCCCTCGAACCGGACGGCACGCTGATCGCCGTCATCGAGATGAGCCTGTCGAGCTGGCTCGTTGCCGGCATCGTGCCTGGCGTCGAGCGCCAGCCGTTGAAGAAGCTCGCGGTCGACGAGAGCGCATTGCTGAAGCTGCTGCATCGATGGCGAGAGGAAGCGGAGAAAGCAGGACGCAGGATCGAACGCATTGCAGTCGCCTTCGAGGCCGGCCGTGACGGCTTCTGGCTGGCGCGCTGGCTCAGGGCGCGCGACATCGAGGCCCACGTCATTCACGCATCGAGCGTAGCCGTATCGCGCGAGCACCGGCGCGCCAAGACCGATCGGCTCGACACCGAGCTGCTCAAACGCGTCCTTTCTCGGCTGGCTGCGCGGCGAGCGTGATCACTGCAAGATGGTCGCGATCCCGACAATCAAGGACGAAGATGCCAAGCGGCCCAACCGCGAGCGCGAGAGCCTCGTCGGAGAGCAAAGTCGGATCGTCAACCGAATGAAGGCAGCGTTGGTTCGGCTCGGCATCCGCGGCTTCAATCCCAAGCTGAAGAAGGCCGCCGGACGCCTTGACGGCTTGCGCACGCCCGAGGGCGAGCCGATCCCGCCCAACACGTTGGCTGAGCTGCGTCGCGACATGGAGCGCCGACGGCTCGTCAGTGATCAGATCCGGCAGATCGAGGAAGCGCGCCTGGAGCGTCTCGAGCAGGCGCCCGGTGATGGACCGCACGCCATGGTGCGCCTGTTGGCGCGCGTGATCGGGGTTGGCATCGAGACGGCCGACATGCTGGTGCACGAGGTGCTGTCGCGAAACATGCGCGACCGACGGGCCGTAGCGCGTTATGCCGGCCTCACTGGCTCGCCCGACGAGAGCGGGAGGAAACGCCGGGAGAAAGGGCTGGCCCGTTCCGGCAATGCTCGAGTTCGACGAGGCATGATCCAATTGGCGTGGCGGTTCCTCATGTTCCAGAAGGACAGCGCCTTGGCGCAGTGGTTTCGAGCCCGCACCGAGAACGCTCGCGGCACTCGCAAGACCATGATCGTGGCCTTGGCGCGCAAGCTTCTGATCGCCCTGTGGCGGCTCGTGCGGGAGGGCGTTGTGCCGGACGGCGTCGTTCTGCGTCCGGCACAATGAACGGAGGACGCTGAAGGCACCCCGACAGTTTCGGCCTCGTCCGTCCGCTTGTGACGAGGCGCCGATGACGGTTCGAGGTGGCGGAGTCCCGACATGTCCCTTGGCTTTCATGCCGAATGGAAGAATGGGTCCGCCGCTTCGGAGCTTCGCTGCCGATGCGCATGACTGCATCATGGTTCGGGTCCTTGGACCCACCGAATACAAGGTTGTGGCGCGATTGATCCGCGCCCGAAAGCGGGCTCCCCTCTGATCGTCATCCCGACCGCACCAAGCGGTGCCGTCGTGCTCGAAGCTGTCAAGGTGTGGCCTGGCAAGGGCGGAGCATGCCGCAAGGTTGGTGCGACGGCCAACCTTGACAGCTCCTGCGCGCGACGGCGTGAGCGAAGCCGCGGGTCGGGACGAAGAAACGGGCTTTCAGATCGAACAAAGAAACTGACGAAGGAAAAAAGATGCGCCGCCCTGCTGAAACTCCTTGACAAAAAAAGCCCCATACAAGCGACCATGAAAACAAAGAACACAGCGTCCACTCGTCGCCCCGATTACGGAATGACCTGCGTTCAATGTGGCGAGGCAATGATCGCCCCTGAATGGTCCAAATTTGCAAACAAACGGCGGATCGTGAACTTTTGGTCTTGCACCGAATGTGGCTGCTGTTTTGAAGCCGTAGAATTTGTGCCTACCAACGCTAGGGCAAAAATAGATCGTAAGCCATTGAGAACTTTTTCTCCCTCTTTGTTAGTTGCGCAGGTTTGTTGAGTAAAATGTCTGCATCTGTTGCGTAAATTGGTTGCGTAGATCGTGAGCTTAGTCAGGCGTTGGGGAGCGATGCGCTTTGCTGCCGTCGCTCCCCACTCCAATGCCTACAGTCCCGCAAAGCAGAAGTTGGACGTGTGCTAACCTCACACTCACATCTTATATACATTTAACGCTCGGCGGTCCAAAGGGTTAGAGACGCTTTTTCTTCGCTGCTCGCCTTTTTCTCAATATTGCTTTTTCTTTTGCCATCTTTATTTCTCTTAATGATTTTCTACGCTTTGATTTTGTTTTTCTTTTTTGACGACGCAATCGAACCCGCTCTAATTCTTGCAATGTCAATTCAGTCATTTCGAAGCGCTCCATTTTGTTTCATATTCTACAATACCAAATTTTCAATCGAGATGCATTACAGTCGATAAAACATGCGAAGCTCTTCGAAATGTCGGTAGCGGTTCAATCCAGCTTCTTTGTTTTTTCTGATTGTTCATCGACTGGCGCTTGTTCAGTTGCATCATGCACTTTGACCTGGCTCCGCGGAAATTTCCGTCTAAGCTCCAAGCCCGCTTTTAATGCCCCCGTGAAGGTCCCATATTCCGATTCAAATTTTCCATCGATTTCGAGGATGTATCCTTCTTTAGCTTGATGAGGCGATTTCTGCATGGAGATGCTCGTTCGTTTGGACCAAAGGCTGCGTCAAATAGATGAGGCAGGAACGAAACCGACGAATCAGCCTATGGCTGTTCGATAAGATAAAAGTCGAAAGGTAAAGAAATGACCCCAGACGGGGGGCGCCGCTGGGGTCGGTCTTGACTGGACGCGGGGGCTGGGGGGCAGGTTCGCATCCAGCTTTCTTCAGGTAGGCCGGATCTACGGCATGACAATGAAATATCGATGCATCTTTTCGTCTACGTTCGTAACGAGCCATGCAAAAACTTTGGTCAGCAATACTGTCTGATTCACGTCAAGACAATTTCTGCAATTCTCAGGTTCGCTTCGATCAGCCATTGGATAAGCGGGTTGTGTGAGAAGCGGCGACTCCTTCGATGCCTAATATGGGCGGACGTTTTCGGTAGTGTGAGGGCTAGCATCCTCTCTGTTCCGTAAAGCGCTCGCTCTTTCCTTTAAAATTAGTTTACGCATGCGTTCTGCGTGTTGTTCGGAAGGTGGATCACATTTCTGTTCATGAACGGAGGCTGACATGGCAAAGAACGCTATGAAGTGGGCGATAATTGCCAATCTTACTTTCGGAGTAAGTACGGTAGTTTGCGCTCAGGACACTGATTTAGGCAGATCGCTATATCGATTAGGTTGTGCGGTTTGCCACGGTCTCGACGGAAAGGGTAAGGGACCGCTAAGTGGGCAGCTTAAGGCAGCGCCAGCTGATCTGACTGTTCTTGCCAAGAACAACCACGGAATATTTTCCATAAGTTCAGTATACGAGATTATCGATGGGCGGAAAGTGATCGCCGCGCACGGCACTCGCGAAATGCCCATTTGGGGCGCATACGATCGCGAGTCATTGTATCCGCGTGATAAACTTATGGATCCTTCCTATGACCCCGAAGCCGTGGTGAGAACTCGCACTCTCTCCATTATCGATTACCTAAATAGCATTCAGGAAAAGTAACAACTGTGGCGATAAAGTCTGCGCGATAGCTAACTAGGCGATAGATACGAGCGCTGGCAGATCGAGCAATTTCACAAAAACCTGCTGTTACGAAAGTAAAACTGTTTTTTTAAGGTTCGCAGTCCAAAATAATGACACTGTCAATGATGTCGGAATTCACGCGCATAACCCGCCCGACCAGTTCAATATAGTTTATTGATATGGATCAATGAATAGTTGCGCTCCTATAAAAATATGTAATAGGGAGACATCAATGCGCCTCTTCATGGCGTATCGCCGAGGCGCACACCACTATTATAGGGAGGACCGCAAAGATATGAAAGGCGAAGGTCCCCTCGAACGTGCGGGTTCCGTTTTGCGTTACATCTACGCATGTAGCCCGGGCTATGCTGCTGCTAATAGCGGACACCAGCGAAATTGCTGTAAAAAGTATGGCTATTACCGTCGTTATTTACACTATCGTATGCCCTACTGGGGACATCGCTTCATGCGTTCAACCTGTTGGACCAAGTTAATGAATTGTCGATCTCGATCTGACAGCGGCACATCGGATGTACTATCGTATTTGCACCCTGCGTTACCGAATAGGCTAATAGCTCGCGGAGTGCGAAAACAGTAACCGGCAGCCTTGAAGATCTCATTTCTCTGGTGCCACAGCTGATCGCAATTAAGCGTTGTCATATTTGGCTGCCCGCGATCGTTTATCGAGGCGTTCGGAACATCGGCAGGCTCAGGAGGCGCAGGGCTTAGGATCAAAACACTTAAGTTCGAAGTTGGGACGAACTGTGATATTCGGAGCTCAAACTGGGTTGGACTAATCTTTCGCACGCCTTGCGCACAGAAACTAACAAGATTATCCGGCGACCCTTTGTCCACTACTAGTCGGAATTTGTCGATCGGACCGGACCAATTTGCCCCTGTTACAAGAATATATTCTAAGAAATGCTGCTCCCAACTCGCATTCGATGGCTTGTTAACTGCAGCGAGGAACGTTCGATCTATGCAATATCGATTAATTCCTTTCGATTCATCAATTCCTAGATTAGCTAATTGATTAGTAAGGCTGGATGCCGACATGCGTACCGTGCTACCGACGCTAGGCAAGTAGCGATGATCAACTATGACTTTCTGATGAGCCGGGAATTTCTGTTGCCAATAATATGTCGTTTTCAAAGTCCACTGGGCGTAAATATGTCGATCATCATTTCCATTGTCTTCGAGTTTTGCGAGTCCAAAGCGGATCAGCTCACTCCACTTGTTTTGCGAGACAAAATCGAGCTTCTGATCTAGCGGTGGGGCAATCGGAATACCGAGGCGCCGAAGCGTTTCTGTGCGATCTGTTCCCCCAATTAATGCTTTCTGCTCTACCCGGACGTCTACCGGTCGACCATTTGCAGTGGTTTTGAAAGCAAGAATATTCTGGGGGTCTGTCGTTGGAATTGCGAAGTTAAAATCGTCCACGCCATATGGGATATCCGGAATCGGAAAGGCGACTTGCGTAACGATATCGTCGTCCGAGCTGTTGATGAAGTTATATCGAACCTTTATTTCCTTTGTCGAAATGAACAAGTCTTCCGATTGCATTTCGATATGCGCAGACTTCGTAAACACCAAGCCGCCAGTTGCTAACTCGGCTGTGGTGTCGTTCGCAAAGACACCTGTGCAGTCCAAAATTAGGCTAAATAAAATTAGCAGCGCTGCTTTTAAAAACATCGCAAGCCTCCGACCATATGCATCGGCAGGATAGTCGATCATGGATTTCAACAGAACTTCATATCGCCGAACGCCATTTCGTCAGCGCGATCAACTCTAAAGTCTCGGTCATCAATCCCGCCCATTATTTCCTTTCCCCTATTGATATCTTCTCTATCACTCTCGCAAGTAGCCATTCTAATTCTGTCGAGATACATCATAACATAACCCGAACGAGGGCTGACATTGCCCGGGCTCAGACACCGGCGTTTTGTATGGTTTCCCACTGTTTGAATGCAGTTTCGACGGCCACAAAATATTCATGCTCGTTATAGCTGGGGTGTTTCTTCACGGCAGCGTGGGCCCTTGCGAGTCGGCCACGTCGTGCTGGGCCAGTGGTATTTTCCGCAAGAACTTCCGTCAACGCATCCGTAAACTCCCGATAAAGTGCCGAAATGTCGACGCTGCTGCCGCTCATGACCTATCTCCGCCTTTGGTAATTCCACTAAGTCACAAGGCCGATAGCCAATAATAGCCTCGCACATACAAGACGGGTATCGGCCACCTTTGGATGCCAATGCCAAATAGTTTTGTCGTGCGGCTAATGTATTGCAATGATTTAAATCAATGTCGCGAGAGGCGTCTGTCGGGACGCAGCCATTCGTTCAACTTTGACCACCGACGCCGCCCAGAGCTATTGCGCACCGCAATAGCGACCGCCTTCTTCTGGCCGACCAGAACAACCAATTTCTTGCCCCGGGTGACGCCGGTATAGAGCAGGTTCCGCTGCAGCATGGTGTAGTGCTGCGTCATTACCGGGATCACGACGGCGGGATACTCCGAGCCTTGGCTTTTGTGAATTGTCGCGGCATAGGCTGGCACTAGCGTGTCCAGTTCGCTAAAGCCGTAGGTAACGGCACGACCGTCAAAGCTCGCCGTGAGTTCCCCAGCGTCGGGGTCAACGTCGGCGATGTAGCCGATGTCACCGTTATAAACCTCCTTGTCGTAGTCGTTCTCAATCTGCATGACCTTATCTCCGGGTGCGAAGGTCCAGCCGAACCGTTCGACCTTGCGTTCGCCGGCGGGGTTCAACGCCGCCTGCAGTTCGATGTTGAGCGAACGCGCACCGACGCCGCCGCGATTCATCGGGCACAGCACCTGGATGTCACGAATGGGGTCGAGGCCAAACCGCAGGGGAATACGGGTCTTCACCAGTTCGATGATCCGCAACACGGCGACTTCCGGATCGTCGGCCTGCACAAAATAAAAGTCGCTGTCGCCCTCCGGCTTTCCGAGATCGGGGATCAGACCCCTGATTTATCCGATGGGCATTGGTGATGATGCGGCTTTGTGCGGCCTGCCGGAATACTTCGGTCAGACGCACCACAGGCACGGCGCCTGAGGTGATCATGTCGGCCAGGATCTGACCGGGCCGACCGAGGGCAGCTGATCTACGTCGCCAACCACGAGCAGAGCGGCGCTATCTGGCATGGCCTTGAGTAATGCGTGCATCAGCATCACATCGACCATCGATGTCTCGTCAACTACCAGCAGGTCACAGTCGAGCGGGTTCTCAATATTCCGCTTGAAGCCGCCGCCTTTGGGATCGACTTCGAGCAAGCGATGGATAGTTTTGGCCTCCTGCCCTGTTGTCTCGCTCAGGCGCTTAGCCGCACGTCCGGTCGGAGCGCAAAGCAGGAGCTTTACGGTCTTTGCTGCGAGAATGCGCAGGATCGAGTTGACGATTGTGGTCTTGCCAACGCCCGGACCGCCGGTGATCACGAGGACCTTGGAAGCGAGGGCAAGCCGGACAGCCGCTTTCTGGCTTGGCGCCAGTTCAATACCGATCCGCTGCTCGATCCAGGGCAATGCCTTATCGGCGTCTATCGAGCCCCAGGGTAACTTTGCTCGGTAGAGCGCGAGCAGCTTCTCGGCGATGGCCTGCTCGGCTCGGTAGAGGTTGGCCAGGAAGATACAATTCGTCTCGCCGAGGCTGTCAGCAATCACCGTGCCGTCGGCGAGCTCCAAATCGAGCGCCGTACGGATGAGACCTGCCCCAACTTCAAGCAGCTTTTCAGCCAGCGGCACCAGATAGGCAGTCGGGAGTCCACAATGGCCGTCGTCCATGGCCTCTGTCAGTGCATACGAGATACCGGCACGTACTCGGATAATGGCGGTCTTTTCGACGCCAAGCTTCATGGCGATAGCATCAGCGGTCTTGAAGCCAATACCTCGAATGTCGCGGGCTAGGCGGTACGGGTTTTCCGTCATGACCTGCACGGCATCCGAACCGTAGGTTTTGTAAATACGGACTGCCCTTGCCGTACCGATCCCATGGCTGTGCAGGAAGACCATGATCTCCCGCACGATCTTTTGCTCAACCCAGGCGTCGGTGATGCGTTTGGCGCGGACCAGGCCAATGCCAGTCACCTCGCGCAGTCGCTCCGGCTCCGCCTCGATGATATCGAATACCTTCTCGCCAAACGCATTGACCATCTTTTTGGCGTAGACCGGCCCGATGCCGCGGATCATTCTAGAGCCGAGATATTTCTCAATGCCATCGATGGAAGTTGGCGCGGACGTGCGAATGAAGTGCGCTTTGAATTGCTGCCCATGGGTGTGATCGTTGAGCCATTCGCCAGATGCCGTAATCCACTCACCTGCAGAGATGATGGCAGCGTGACCGATGACCGTGACAAGGTCGCGATGGCCGCGGGCCTTTGCCCGCAGAACACAAAACCCATTATCGCTGTTATGGAAGGTAACACGCTCGACAAGGCCAGCCAGAACTTCCTGGGTCGATGATTCCGAATGAGGCTTCGCCAAACCTGTCACGAGGTACCAAGCTCCATGGCGATCAATACTTTTTAATTGTAGCAAACTACTGAGCGCGCTGGCATCGCCTTTGGTTGGGCAAATTCACCATTATCCAGGTGAGCGGTCTGGTTGCAAAAAGTCTCATTGAGGCTGACCAGCTATAAGGGGTGTTATCTCAGGAAATTAATAGAATTCTGGCTTGCTTTCTAAAAGGGGTGGCCGATACTAAATTTGGCCGTGTTTATTGCGGCTACGCCAGCAAAGGTGACGGTTATGGCTAAACGGAAGAAACGAGCGGCGGCACGCACGGGTAAGGCGACACGCGTGAAGGCGCGCAAGTCTGCTAAATCCTTGCGACGAAAGCCAGCCAAACCCAGGAAGACAAAGGCAAAGTTAAAAAAGCGAGCGACCAAGACTAAGAAACGCGCTATGGCAAAAACCATGGTTCCAAAAGTTGAAAGGTTCGTCGTAGATATTGTTGAAGAGCCGGTTCCAGGCGTTTTGATCGTCACCGAACTTGAGGCAACAGAAATACGTGGATCGAATGTAAGCCAAGAGCAGCCCGACGAAGGCCCGGACGGGGCACCTCCAAAATCATAAGAACGATAGGGTGTACCGTCGGCGTTGCTTGCGCGTAGGAGCATAATCGCACATGGCAGTACGGTATGACATCAAGCCTGACGGTAACGGCTGGACGGTGTACGACACAATCACCAACCTACCTGCGGAGGTTAACGGGTTCGTTCAAGTCGGGCTCTCCACTGCTGACGCCGACGACCTCGCAGACCTATTGAACCTGTTAGATATCGAGCAATCGGTCGCCGCGTCGCACTGAAGGCGATTAGGGTGAGCGTTCCCTTCACAGGGGAGAGGTCATAGGTTCAACCCCTATAGCGCCCACCATTTAACTTCCTGATCTAAATAGAAGACTAAATTTCGAGCTCGTGATCTTTGTTTATGCGCCCATGATACGGCCCATGAAATAGCGACTTTTGATCGCAAAAGGTCCATACGAAGAATCTCTAGCACCCGGCAGGCGGCGTTAAGTGATGAGCAGTTCTCCTTCAATTGACCCGCCGGCTTCGCCACCATCGGCTGGACCAGCAGACCGCTTTTATGAATCCCAGGGCCTGCAGCTGCATTACACGGACTGGGGTAACGATGCGGCACCGCCGTTAATCCTTATCCATGGCGGCCGCGACCATTGCCGCAGCTGGAACGCAGTCGCACATGTGTTGCAACCGCACTTTCACGTTATGGCGCCAGATCTCCGTGGTCATGGAGATTCCGACTGGGCGAAAGGCAGCAGCTACAGTCTGTCCGACTACGTGTACGACCTGACACGTTTGGTGCATTCGGCAACGCTGTCCAAATTGGCAATCGTCGGTCATTCGATGGGCGGGATGATCGGACTGATGTATGCAGGGGCTTATCCGGACCATGTGTCGCGTCTTGCCGTCTTGGATGGTGTGACAGTCCTACCTGGGGCACCGCGAACACCGATCCACGAACGAATCACGGAGTGGGTTTCGCAGCTCGACAGAATTGCGGCGCAAGACAATCGGGTTTACGGCACCATTGCCGAAGCGGCCGAGCGACTGTCGGCGCACAACAAGCGGTTGACGCCCGAGCAGGCGCTGCATCTTGCCAGCCAAGGCGTCAGACGGAACGCCGATGGCACCTACAGCTGGAAATTCGATGAATATCAAAAGGCCAGGGCGCCGTACCGGCTGTCGCCGGATGATCATATCGCGCTGTGGTCACGCATCACTTGCCCTACGCTATTGCTGCGCGGCAGCGAAAGTTTTCTTCGTGATCCGGAATCAGCGGGTGTTCTCGAACATTTCAGACAGGCCCAATTGGTGACGATTGCCGGGGCGGGTCATTGGCTTCACCATGACAAACTTGATGAGGTCATCCGGGAGCTTCGCTTATTCCTCGAAATTTAACCGCAGCAACACTTCTGAGCCTAGTGGCTGACAGTGACCAGCGCCCGTTAGCGGTACCCGTTCCGGAGATTTCTGCGAGAACAGCGACTAACAAAGTTATGATGCGGCCCATTACTGTCGGGAACGTCAGCTATCCGAACGTGGGCCCGACATGTTCGGCCCCTCTTGCCATTCTTTGATGCTGTCGGCCATTACCCTCATTGCAGTTACTGCCGCGTGGCTGAGGCTGGCGTAACCGGCGACCTCTCGGCTGACGCGTTCACCCTCCTTACGCATCATGTCGCGCACACCTTCTAGCGCGCGAATGACCCTATCAATTTCCTCCAGCGATGTGCTGGCGACGCGTTGGACTACGGCATTGAGATTTTCGGCGGCCGAGCCATTGGCTGGAGCAGCCTCGCGTTGCTCTTGGCGCAGCAGCGCTATGCGTTCGACATCACTCCCTTTTTCCGGCGCGCGCCGGTTGGTCGGAGCGTATCTCTCGGGGCCGGGTTGCTCTGCCATATTCTTTATTCCTTCAAAGGCGCAGCGTTACATTGATGCTCCCTAGCACCGTTTACCGCATACGAAGTGGGCGAACCGGTGGTCAGAACTCGAATCATCCCCAGAATTTAACTTATTTCCAGCCAAATAGTTCTGACATCACCCGTCACAAAGAACGGATAGGCCGCCCGTTCTCAGGTTATTTTCTCGGCCCCTCAACCTTGCCGTCCACGACCTTCCGCGCTTCCGCGAAGGCTTCATCCGGTGTTGCGCATGACATCGTTGCGGCCAGCCGCAGCCCATCTTCGTCGTATATCGTCACGACGAAGCCGGCTTGCCGGGTGAGGTCGAACCTGTGGAAATTATAGGTTTCCGACTTGAGGATCACGGGTCCCGCTCCCACGCATTCTTAAGACGATTAGTGCCGATTAGCGGTGTGCCGTCCCCCAGATACGCTTCTTTAACGAGGGCGGTTGCACCGTAACTGCCCACTAAAACGGTAGGCAACACTCCATGTACACCATCGCAACAGCCACTGCGGCGGTCGGCCGGAACAAGACCGCGATCCTGCGGGCGATCGAAGCCGGAAAGATTTCAGCTGCTAAGGACGAGAACGGCGAGTGGCAGATCGACCCCGCCAACCTTCACCGCATTTATCGCCCATTGCGGAGCACATCCATGCGGGCCAACGATATGCATCCGCAACTGCATCAGTCGCCGTTGCTAACGCCAATTTGAGGATCATGGCTCGTGCTTCCACGCCGCATTGAATGTCGCCAACGCGGCCTCTTGGCTCACGGCATAGCCACGAACAGCCCTTTGTGAGTGTTTTGCAACGCAGCATGACCTGGTTAATAAAATCGGTGTCATCAGGTTGACTCAATTTTTTGAAATGCATTGCTATTTAATCGGCAAGTGAGAAATCTCAAAAAAATTCGGGAGGAATTGACCTAAGTCACTGAACTTCCTCCAGATTTAGGTAGAGTCCCCTCACCTGAGAGGGGACGGACGATGAAGGGTTCGAGGTTCAGCGAAGAGCAGATCATTGCGCTCCTGCGGGAGCAGGAAGCTGGCGCCAAGACAGCAGATGTCTGCCGCAAGCGCGGCGTCAGCAGCGCGACGTTCTACAAATGGAAGTCGAAGTATGGCGGGCTGGAGGTTTCCGACGCGCGCCAGCTGAAGGTCTTGGAGGACGAGAACCGCAAGCTGAAGAAGCTGCTGGCCGAAGCGATGCTCGACAACGCCATGTTGAAGGACCTCAACGCAAAAAAATGGTGACGCCCGTCGTGAAGCGGCAAGCTGTGGCGCACCTGTGTGTACCGAATGGAGTTCTGCCGTGGCACTAATCCGATCCAGGCTGCAAACTCGCGCCCGGTCCTGAACGCCTTTGGATCGGTCATCGTCGCCACGACCGCTGTGGAGAGGATCACGCCGAACCCTGGAATGGCTTCGAGTCGTTTGCTGTCTGCATTGGCGCGATGGGCTAGAGTGACGCGCTTGTCGAGCCCGTTGATCTGGGTCTGCACCGCATGGAGCTGCGCGATAATAGCCTGACAGGCAAAGCGTGCGTTACCCGGCAGTCGCTCATCGCTGCTCTCCGTCACGGCCAAAACCAACTGCTGCAATCCTTCGTGCCCCTTCGCTGCCACCAGCCCGAGTTCGGCCAGGTGGGCGCGCAAGGCATTGATCAGTTGTGTTCGCTGGCGGATCAGAAGATCCCGTGTCCGGTGCAGCATCAGCGCGCTCTGCTGCTCGACGCTCTTGATCGGCACAAAACGCATCGATGGCCGCGTCACGGCCTCACAGATCGCTGCCGCATCAGCCGCATCGTTCTTGCCGCGCTTCACGTAGGCTTTGACATAGGTCGGCGGCATGAGCCGCGTGTCGTGCCCAAGCTTCTTGAGCTCGCGGGCCCACTGGTGCGCCGTTGCACAGGCTTCCATGCCAACGAGGCACGGCGGCAGATTGGCAAAAAACTCAAGAACCTTTAGTCGACCAATACGCTTGCGGATCACCACCGTGCCATCCGCATCGACGCCCTGAATCTGGAACACCGACTTCGCAATATCGACACCAATTATGCTAACCTCGCCCATGGACGGCTCCCCTCAATGTGGTTGCGTTTCGACCCAACCACCCTATGGCACTTCGATGCCGCAGAGTGGGCGCCGTCCACCGCATCAAACGCTAAGCAGCTTTTCAGCCTCAGCGTTGCCCCTTGTCCGTTGTTGTCCAATCGCGTCATAAATGGTGCGGTGCCACGAACGCAGTCATGTGCCAGAAGGCGACATTGCAGGCAGGAATTTATGAAAACGGGGATAAGCGCTACGATCGGGCGCTAAACTGCCTTGCCAACGAACTGCGCCAAAAGTCGATCCGGTCGTGTCATCGGCTTGTTTCCGCGCCAAGCAACATGCTGATCGGCCCGAATGACCGCCAAATCGTAGGCATATAGGTCTCGAACGTCGGTGTCTGCAACATCAAGAACTTTCAGCGGGATATTCTGGCGCGCCGCCGCGGCCACTATCACAGAGGTATCCGGCGCCTTTGGGCCAAGACGCAATAACGTAAATCCTGTGCCGAGTTGATCGTAAAGAGAACTGCCATAATTGCGCTTTTCATCGAGCCAGAAATGCGGCGCGCGGCCGCCCGGAACGCTACTCGGCGTGTAATTGATGAAGTCGTCGGCCGGAGGCGCGCCGTTTTCGGCGACGATCGCGGAACCGTCATAGCGCGCGCCCAGTTGCACGCCGATCGAACCGTATTGCTCGCCGCAAGTGGACAGCACGGCGCCGAGTTCGCGGCGCGCCTGTTCGCCGGCGGGCGAGTCCTGCTCGACTGCAGGCGGGATGTGTACGTCGCCGATGTTCTTGCTCAATTGCTTGGCCGCGCCGGTGTTGCGCTCGGCGATCGGTTTGCGCTCGGCTTCATAACTGGACAGCAGACCGCTGCCGCCCCAGCCCTGCACCATGGCGGCGAGTTTCCAAGCGAGGTTGGCGGCGTCGTCGATGCCGGTATTCATGCCGAAGCCGCCGGTCGGCGTAAACAGATGCACCGAGTTGCCGGCAAGGTAGACGCGGCCCGCGCCGTAGCGTTCCGCCACCAGCGCCATGCCCGCGGTCCAGGGATGATGCGCCAGCACCTCGACCGCGATGTCGGAGTTCGTGCTGCGCCGCATGGCGTCGGCGACCGCACGGTCGTCGGCATCGGCGTTCTCGCTTTTCGGCCTGGTCCAGAACATGAATTCGTCGGCGCCGTTGACCGAAGTGATGGTGGTGCGTAGCTCCGGATTGATCACCCAATATTGGAAGCCGACGTCCTTGCGCAGGAAGTCGCGCGCTAGCGTCGGCACCCGCACATGGGTCGAAAACATGCGGCCGCCCATATAGGCCTGCTGCAACGCGGCGCCGGAATAGTGAATGCCGAGCGCGCGCCGCACTAGGCCTTGCCCGCCGTCGCAGCCGGCGAGGTAGGCGCTACGCCAAGTCTCCCGCCTGCCGTCGCGCTCGCATACGGCGTTGACTGTGACGCCGTCGCCATCGTCGGCGAAGTCCTCCACTCGCCAGCCGAACCGCACCACGATGTTTGGCCGCGTGCGCACATGCTCGAGCAAGAATTTTTCGACATACATCTGGTTGGCGCGATGCAGCGGTTCGGGGACTTGATCGGTCTTGGGCGCGGCGGCAATCTTTCGCTCCGTTTGCGCCGCCGACGGCATCGGCAGGCGCGCCAACTCCCAGCCGCCGAAGCGGGTGAAATAGATCACGTCGGTCGGATGATCAGCGGGCATCCCGAGCGTGCGAACGTGGCCGGCGATTCCGAGCCTACGGTAATGTTCCATGGTGCGCGCGCCTTGCGAGCTTCCTTTCGGATGCCAGCGCGTCGTTTCCTCGGTATTGAACAGCACGCTGCGCACGCCATGCCGGTCGAGCAGCAAGGCGAGCATCAGCCCGACCGGCCCGCCGCCGACAATTGCAATTGGTGTGTGTGTGATCGGCGTGTCAGCCATGACCAGTGCACCCCACCGTCATTCTCACTGATGATCGCGGCCCAAATTCTATTTCGGAGCTTATGTCTACACCAGCGTGAAATGTCGCTGTTGGGTCAAACGCTGCGGACCAATTCGGCCTTCGTGCAGCCCGTTGTCTGTTGTTGATCCTGATCCGATAGTGACCTTGATTTTGCGGCGCAGCGAACGCAGTCCTGTGCCAGGAACGGACTCATGCGCTTCAACAAAATCGACGCAAAAAGAAAGACCGCCAACGCGGCGGTCTCTCCGAAATACGATCAGGAGTTTTGATCAGGGGTAGAAGCTGCGCTGCACCCGCAAGATTGCGGACCAAACGTCCTGATCGTCCACGAGGGTCGTCGCTGGTTTAGTGCCATTTGCCGGATACGTACCCACGCCCTTATACGAAGTGTTTAGCTGCGTGTAGTTCACGTCCAAGCCAACGTAGGTCGAAGAGTCTAGGTTCCACTGGGTGCGTGAGCCGACCTGCCAGAAGGAAAAGTCCGGGCTACAACTATTGCCGACGCCGCCCCCAGTCATGCTTATCGGCGGCCAAACCGAGCCTGCAACCGGTACACCGCACTGGATAGATCCCGCCGCGCCTGGCAGATGGGAGTTGATGATAGCTGTAGCTCCACCATCGTACGAGACTTTCGTATAACCACCATACACGCTGGTCTGCCAGTGTCGGTTCCAAATATGTTCAAAGCCGGCATTGACGCTCCAGGCGGTGGTCAAATGGATCTGCGTGTCGCCGGGAATTATGGTGTCATAGAGCCCATCGCTCAGCCAACCCACGCCGACCGAATTTCCATTGTATATCTGCCAACTACCAGCTTTGGTCGCGTATCCGGGCGCTCCTTCCGTCCCAACGAAGCTTACGCCGAAGGTGTTATCCCCGGGTAAGTGGACCAGGCCACCGATCTGCCCAGCCCAACCATACTTGTCGTCAGGATGGCCGTTGGACGCCAATGCAGGGCTGCCGTAATAGGTGGCAGCCACTTTATGGACAGCGCCGCTGGCGCCGACGTAGCCCCAAGGCTGGTCCCAACGCACATTGGCGACGAAATCCGGAACCTGTATCCCCTCAGTAGCCAGGGCCGTTGTTCCATTAACGGCAAAGCCGGCACCGGCTCCATTGACAACGCCGGCCGGATTATGCAGGGCCTCGGCAGCAAGCGTGGCGCTGACGCCGTTCCCAAACGAGGCAGTGTAGGCCCACGCGGTCACGCCATGATTATAGGTGTCACCCGACGTCTTGGCGTCGGTGTAAGTGAATAGTTCGGTGTTGCTGAATAGGTCGAAGAACGACTGAGTGAGGCCAAACGTGAAGCCCGCAAACTGGATAAACGCCCGGTCACCAAAGAAACCCCGGCGTCGTCGAACCGCTCGTTGTGGTTTGAAACCCTACACGCATGTAGGAACGCACCGTTCCGTATTCGGTCTGGGTGCGCGCATCCGCACTGATCGTGCCACGGCCGGTGAAGTTGAGGCTATTTGTCGACCGGGTGAAGAAGCCATCAGCGATCGTGGAGGGGCCAAAAGTCCCATTGGTGCTGCCATAGGAAAAACCGTTGAAGGAATTTGCCTCGACTTGCGCACGCGCAAAGCCGCCGATTTTGATGCACGTATCGGTGCCGGGGATGTAATAGAACCCTGCACCATACAGGCTGCATATCTTTACATATTGGATTGGTTTGGCCTTGACCGGGAGATCGGCGGCCTGCGCTCCGCTAAGCGCAATGACACCTGCCGCACAGCCGAGTAGAAAACTTTTTGTGTTCATTGGAGCGCCCCCTGTTCAATCCAGCGTAGCCGGGCGGGAACCATACAGGTTTCCACACCGGAGTTACCTGAACCATTTACTTTGCCAATCCAGCGCAACAACGGCAATCAACCGTACTCAACATTCACAGGCCTAAATTCGGTTTCTTGGCGACTGTGGTCCAAATGCAACAAATGTCGCTTAACGGGTCAATCGCTGCGGAGTTATTTGGCCTCCGCGCAGCCCGTTGTCCGTTGTTGGTCCGATAGCGTCATAGATTTTGCGGCGCAGCGAACGCAGTCATGTGCCAATAGGTTTTCGCAAATTGGTAGCCCCAACGACCAAAATCTAACTGATTTGCGATTTACCCATTGGGTCGGTACTGATCAAGTAGCCTTGGCCTCCATCAGTCGCTCGTTATTTTCCACCAGACGCGCGATGATGAGTTGCAGCACGGCGAAGCCAAATGAGCGATCCTGGAAATAAAGCTCCTTGGCCTTGTGTTCTGTCAGCTCGAAGACATTACAGTCCGTCCGGCATTTGACCGTAGCGATGCGCGTCTGTTTGGGTGCAAATACGCCGATTTCACCGATCATAGCGCCAGGTTTTAGAATTTTGTTGATGTCGACAATCTCCAGTTCCCCGTCCAACAGATAATAGAGCCGGTCTGCCTTGTCGCCTTTCCGAACCAGTGTTTCGCCAGCGGCAAATCTTCTTCGCTTCATGTAAGGAAGAAGACTTTGAATGGATAAGTCTTCCCGATGTGCGTCGCGTATATCGCGCACCAAACGCTGAAATTGAATAAGGCGCAGCACGTTCACCGGAAATAAGACCGCGTGGAGGATAAAGACGGGATAAAGATGATCGAAATAACCATAAGCCATAAATAACACATTGCTGCCGAGCGCCAGGATACGCAGCGGAATCATGGTGCTCATGCAAAAGGTCGCGAGTACAGCCGCGGATGCCGCATACCCAAGTATGTCTACTAACGACATGCCATCCTCCCACAGTTGCAGATGCCGGTTGGATCCAATCCATTCCGCAGGCAATAATAGGCTTACGCAAATTATAAAAAAAGATTGAGCATCATGCCTTCGAACGCAACTACTTAAGGCGAGAGGGCGTGGGCAAATTATTGTGCCAAAACGAATAGTGCCTTCCGGCAGTGCAGCAATTCCGCTCCGCAATGTCGCAGTTGGGTGTGCGCCGTGACAGGGCGGCCGCTTTCCAGCTGCGGTCGCAAGCCGCACCCGGCGGCCGCTGCGCCGGAACAATCCCGTGGTGACGCGGATATTGGCGGGATTTTCGCGAGAAGCTGGCGCCCTTCTACGTGAGATCGGCGGCCTTCGATCGACCCCGAATTGATGCTCCGCATGCTGATCGTGGGCTATTGCTACGGCGTCCGTTTTGAGCGGCGGCTATGCCAAGAAGTCGAGCTGCATCTGGCCTACAGGGGTCTGCCGGCTCGATCTCGATGATCCCGTGCCCGATCACTCGACCTTTCGGTCAATCGCCACGGCCGGTTCCGCACAGGGCGAGGGCTTCGCCGTCGATGCCACGTCACTGCCGATCGCCGGGCTCGAAGACGAGGATCCCGGTGCCAACCGTAATCTACCGAAGGTGATCTCGCCGGGGATCCTTGTTCCGCCTGGACGGCGAAGGCCAACAAGCGCGTGCAGTTCGGCTACGGGCTCAAATCTGATCGACCTTGAGAACGCGGTGATTGTCGATGTGGAGGCGACCCCGCCCGACACGAGGTCGCGGCAACCAAGCCGATGCGCGCACTGAGAAGATATTCGGCTTAAAGCCTAAGCGCCTTGCCGCTGACACGGCCTATGGAACGGGAAGTTCCTGGCCTGGATCGTCGGCAAAGGAATTGCCCACAACGGTACATTCCACGTAGCGACTTTAAGTTCGATAAAGATCGCAACATATACGTTTGTCCGGCGGGCAAGCTCCTGAAGACAACGGGTCGCGTTCTCTCGGGCTACATGCTGCGCTTACGGCGAGCACCTACGCCTGCGGCCCGTGCCCCCTCAAGTCCAAATGCTGCCCGAACACTCCACAACGCAAGTCCCGCGCGACGTCAACGAGGACGTCCGCGATCATGCCCCTTGCGCACTTGAAAGCCCATCACCGCTTCGAGCGAATGCGGCTGCGGGGGCTCTCCGGCGCGCGCGACGAGTTTCATCTCGCCGCCATCGTGCAGAACCTCAAGACGCTTGCCGACTACCTCTGGCGGCCACCGCCGAACATGCCGGCCGCCTACCTCGCCTGAGCGTAGTGGCGTCAAATGTCAGTCGTGAGAGCAATGTCGTCGCTCCCCAACGGGAGCAGCAAGCAAACGACCGACAAAAGCGCAAATTAAGGCATCGCCTGTCTCATCGCCACTTTATCAACCAATCGCTGCCGAGCTAATCGGGGCCGGTGCTTCCGTTTGTCTGCTTCTCTAATCGGCCGGTTGGGGTCAAGCACTTTCAGACCATCCACCACTGCAGTGTCGATGTCGCTCACGGGCTCGTGCTTCTCTTCGGAATCGGCACGAAGGCCCTTGTATGGGGCTTTTTTAGTCAAGAAGTTTAAGCAGGGCGGTGCATCTTTTTTCTTCGTCAGTTTCTTTGTTCGATCTGAAAGTCTGTTTCTTCGTCCCGACCGTGGTTTCGCTCACGCCGGCGCGCGCAGAAGCTGTCAAGGTTGGCCGTTGTACCAACCTTGCGGCATGCTCCGCCCTTGCCAGGCCACACCTTGACGGCTTCGAGCACGACGGCACCGCTTGGTGCGGTCGGGATGACGATCAGAGGGGAGCCCGCTTTCGGGCGCGATTCAATCGCGTCACAACCTTGTATCCGGTAGGTCCAAGGACCCGAACCATGATGCAGTCATGCGCATCGGCAGCGAAGCTCCGAAACGGCGGACCCATTCTTCCATTCGGCATGAAAGCCAAGGGACATGCCGGGATTCCGCCACCTCGAACCGTCATCGGCGCCTCGTCACAAGCGAACGGACGAGACCGAAACTGTGGGGGTGCCTTCAGCGTCCTCCATTCATTGTGCCGGACGCAAAACAACACCGTCCGGCACAACGCCCTGCCGCACGAGCCGCCACAGGGCGATCAGAAGCTTGCGCGCCAAGGCCACGATCATCGGTTTTCGAGTACCGCGAGCGTTCTCGGTGCGAGCTCGAAACCACTGCGCCAAAGCGCTGTTCTTCTGGTGCAAAAGGAACCGCCACGCCAATTGAATCATGCCTCGCCGAACTCGAGCATTGCCCGAACGGGCCAGTCCTTTCTCTCGGCGTTTCCTCCCGCTTTCGTCGGGCGAGCCAGTGAGGCCAGCATAACGGCGCTATGGCCCGTCGGTCGCGCATGTTTCGCGACAGCACCTCGTGCACCAGCATGTCGGCCGTCTCGATGCCGACCCCAATCACGCGCGCCAATAGGCGCACCATGGCGTGCGGTCCATCACCAGGCGCCTGTTCGATCCGCTCCAGGCGCGCTTCCTCGATCTGCCGGATCTGATTGCTGACGAGCCGTCGGCGCTCCATGTCGCGACGCAGCTCGGCCGACGTGTTGGGCGGGATCGGCTCGCCCTCAGGCGTGCGCAAGCCGTCAAGGCGCCCGGCGGCCCTTTTCAGCTTGGGATTGAAGCCGCGGATGCCGAGTCGAACGAACGCCGCCTTCATTCGATTGACGATCCGACTTCGCTCTCGGATGAGGCTGTCACGCTCGCGATTGGGCCGCTTGGCATCCTCGTCCTTTATTGTCGGGATCGCGACCATCTTGCAGTGATCACGCTCGCCGCGCAGCCAGCCGAGAAAGGAGCGTTTGAGCAGCTCGGTGTCGAGACGATCGGTCTTGGCGCGCCGGTGCTCGCGCGATACGGCGATGCTCGATGCGTGGATGACGTAGGCCTCGATGCCGCACGCCTTGAGCCAGCGCGCCAGCCAGAAGCCGTCGCGGCCGGCCCGAAGGCGACTACAATCCGTTCGATCCTGTGTCCTGCTTGCTCCGCTTCCTCCCGCCAGCGATGCAGCAGCTTCAGTAACGCACTCTCGTCTACCGCAAGCTTCTTCAAGGGCTGGCGCTCGACGCCAGGCA